>NZ_JBFDTM010000004.1:760000-2385000 GCF_040719405.1 Enterococcus sp. AN402
TAAATAAAAGTACTTAACTGATTGACTAGAGACTAAAAAGATACATCAACATGAACGTTGAGCTTTAGCACTATACAACGTAAAGATCACTCTTAGCTATTTTGAGAAAAGCCTTTTCCTCGACCAGTCTTGTTCTACTCATTGGTGTCTCTCGACATTTCTGAGCAATAGCCTATGTTTGTATAGGAGCCTCACCTAACTTATTACAAAGAAATAATAGTCTTTTAAGTAACTCTTTGTCAAGACATAAGCAGAAGTCAAAACAGTTCTATTTACAAATGAATGCGACGAACCATTTCTTCTGTTATTTGTTCTACAATATCAATGGTTGTTTTTGGCGAACGTTGATTTCTGGGGATATCGATTGAGTAAATTTTGGCAATACGACCAGGATTTGCATCCATTAATACAACCCGATCAGAAAGTTGAACTGCTTGTTGGACATCATGCGTGATCATCACAATTGATTTAGTCGCAATTTGATTGTTTAGCCAAATTTCTAATAAATCGTTGGATAATTGGCTGGCTGTAATGATATCTAAAGCTGAAAAAGGTTCGTCTAAGAGCAATAAGCTAGGTTCGATGGCTAAAGCACGAGCAAAGCCTACACGCTGTTTCATTCCACCAGATAACTCTCTGGGATAAGCTTTTTCAAAACCAGTTAAACCAATCATTTCAATGAGATTACTGACTCTTTTATTTATTTGTTCGCGAGAAATTTCTTTACGGTTTTCTAAGCCAAAGCTGATATTTTTTTCAACTGTCAACCAAGGAAAAAGGGCAAAATGTTGAAAAACCATGCCGATATTGGCATCAGGCTCATTAATGATTTTATCTTCAAAAGTAATTTCACCTCTAGTTGTACGAAGAAGTCCAGCGATACTTCTGAGCAACGTTGATTTTCCTGTTCCTGATTGTCCGATAATACTTAAAAATTCATTCGTTTTAACTGTTAAATCAATATTTTCAAGGACTTTTAAATGTTCTGAATGTCCTTCAATTTCAAATTCTTTATATACTGATTTTATGCTTAATAATTCTTTATTTTCCATCGTCTTATTAGATAGGTCAAGGTAAATCACCTATCGTTCTCCTCTCTAGTTTATCTTAAAAATTTAGTCGAGTTGAGTCGTCCAGCTATTAATAGTGAAATTTTTGTTTTGCTGCTCGATATAAAGGTTGCCAAACAAAGGCGATACATAAACCAACAACGAAACACATCGCTAAGGTTCCTAAGGCAGATTTATCTTTTACGCCATCGTTTGCCGCAATATATTGTCCTAGGCCAGTAACATCTATTGATTTTTTGCCCCATTGAATGCTTTCTGCTGCGATATCAGCGTTCCAAGCAGCACCAGCAGCGTTAATAATTGCTGTAATGAGGTAAGGTAAAATAGAAGGGATCAAAAATTTTGTCCACCATTGCCATTTAGATAATTTAAAAAGTTTGGTCACGTCACGAATATCATCAGGGATGGCTAAGTAGCCAGCAATTACATTAAAGAAAAAATACCATTGGCAACCAACCATGATGAGTGGTAAAATCCACCATTCTAATTTGTTGAAGCCCATACTAATAATCAACACAATGAATGGAGTATAAACATTTGACGGAATGGAGCCTAAAATTTGTCCAATCGGTTGAACGATACTTAAGCGCCGATTATCATTCGCAACCCAGATTGCTAAGGGAGTAAAGATAATGCCAGCAACGACCATAGCCAAGGTAACCCGTAGCGTAGTATAAAGTGTTAATCTAGGAATCATGCTGAAATCTTGATGGGGCAAGAAATGATAGAGCTTAATAGAACAATAAACCCCAATAATGGTTAAGCTGACATACCATAATGTTTTGAAGAAATGGCGTAATTTTGCTAGTAATCGATAGAGATAGTCTAGCTTGAAAAAGTACCAAACTTTTGGTAAATCGTAAATCCAAAAATGACTGAATTTCACAAAAGCTTTTGAAAAGTATTTCGTTAAAGTTGCTTTTTTTAATAAATGATAAATGATGGATTTAGGTGGCGTCGTACTTTCGACATCTGTTTCATATTTAAAATAATAAGTGGCTCGAACTAAAGGTTGAAAAACTAAAAAGTTTAAAATCACCACATTGATTAATAAGGCAAAAACAGCCCATAAACAGGATTTAAAGTCGGCTCGATTTAATGCTACTTGGATATAAGAACCAATTCCTGGTAAATAAAGGTTGGTTTCTTTAGGGAAGGCAACAGAAGCTTGCTCACTAGCCACCAAGGCAAACCAAGCCGCAGTTTGAGAAATAATAACGTTCCAAAGTAAGCCAGGAATTGAGTAAACAAATTCAAGACGCCAAAATTTTTCCCAAGCATTGTACTTGAACTGATCGGTCACATTGACTAGATCTGAAGGAATAACTTCCATTATTTGATAAAGGGTCAACATGATGTTCCAAGCTTGACCTGTGAAGATGGCAAAAATAGCAACCGCTTCTGCGCCCATCACATTTCCTGGAAATAAACCAAGTAACCAAGCAGTTGTAAAGGTCAAAAAGCCTAGTAATGGAACAGATTCAAGGAAATTAACTAATGGTAAAATGACTCTTCGTGCCGTTTTATATTTTACGGCTAAAATGCCAAAAATAAAGGAAAACAGGAAGGACCAAGCCATGCCTACAATCATTCGAAACATGGTTCGAATTGAAAAGTAAAAAAGATTTGATGGAGATAAGAAATCATCTGTTTTACTTGGTGTTGCGAGGAATTCTTCTGAGGGCAGGGTGTGAAGAGGGCGATTCATTTTTAGCCAAGAGAAGACGATGATAAAAATGAAAATGCCTAAAATGATGAGCAAGGTGAGATTCCCGATACTTTTAGCAAGTAGGGTATTTTTCTTAGATGATGCAGTGACAGCTTTCAATTTAAAAACCTCCAATTAATCATATTAAAGAGGTCGCCGAATAAAAGAAGAAGATTATAGGGTAATCACAATAATTGAGCTTTGGCTTTCTGAGACGTAAGAAAAAAATTCTAGTTATCTTAGGAAAGCCTTAATTCGACAATCCCTGCTTTACTCGTTACTGTCTCTCGACATTTCCGAGCGATAACCTGTGTTCTTCAGAGTAACCTCACCTAATATGATTCTATTTGATTTACATGCTTATCATACTCGTGACTAAAAATAAAACAATTTCTAGCTGGTTATACCTGAATGACTGTTTGTTGTTATTCTATTCAATCATTCTTAAAAAGATTGCCCACATTCTGTTTTTTTAGGGGGAAATTATCAGATGAGTATGTTATGTAACCCAAGGTGAATAGCATAGGATGTTGTATTTTTAGTTTGTCTCGTTTACTGTTAAAGATGTAAGTAGTAACTATACGTGCATGGATAAAATTTTGGGAGGTAGTGTATTGAAAACAAAAGTGATAGTAATTAGCGGTGTGACAGCAAGTGGAAAAACGACACTCATTAATGCTTTATCTGATACTGTTGAAAATGCTTATGTACTTTCATTCGATGATTATAGTATTGATGCTTTGCCATCGGCACCATCCCATGCTTTTTTATTAAAAAATTTCAACGTTGCAGTCAATTTATTCGATATTACCCAGTTAATGAAAGACTTTTTTTCTGTGAATGCTCAAGGCAAATTTAACTATATTTTTATAGACTTTCCATTTGGCTATTTACACGATGATTTGAAGCCTTTTATTGATATTGTGATCTACCTGAAAACGCCATTAGATGTTTGTTTTGCTCGCCAAGTGATTAGAGATTATTCTTATTCTCAAGGAGAAAGTATTATTAAGTGGGCCCATAACTATTCAAATAATGTTAGACCAATATTTATAGAACATGAAAAAAATGTATCAGCAAGTTCAGACTATCTTTTAGATGGCACACATAGCGTAGATGAACAAATAAAAAAGATAAAAAAATTAAAAGTAATCTAGCACCTATATGAAACAACAAAGAAATTTGTTCAGAAGAAAGGAAATTATGATGATTATTTGGTTAAACGGTGCGTTTGGAGCCGGAAAAACGACCATCGCACATGAGTTACAACAAAAACTTCCTAATGCAATCATTTATGATCCAGAAATTATTGGTAGTGCATTGATGGAGTTAGTTCCCGAAGAAATGAAAGAAAATGATTTTCAAGAGTATCAGGAATGGCGTTGCTGGAATGCTCATTTATTAAAACGAATGTCCAAAGAGTCTGGACGGCCGATTATTGTTCCAATGACCCTTTATAAAAAGGAATATGAAGAAGAGCTGATTGGATATCTGAGACGAGCAGGCATTGACGTTTACCATTTTTTGTTAGCGGTCGAGAAAGAAGAAATTTTACAAAGATTATTGAAAAGAAATGATGGAACTTTTGAATGGGGGAAAAATAAGTTGCCCGAAGTACTTGAAGGTTTTCGTCAGATTCAGTTTACCGAGATTCTTAGAAATCATTCAGCTGACACGATAGAAATTGTAGCAACCATTCTTAATAGAGTAACCGAATAAAAGCAAAATAAGGGACCTAAGTTGAAATGACTTAGGTCCTTTATTTTCTACTTCTTAAGATAATCAACTACCAGCTACCCTAATTTCTTCAAACTTTAAGACTACACATTTACGACAATCTATTTTTACACTGTCAAAATTTTCTTTCAAGTCTTGCATTTTGTTATTTTTAGCAGTATATTTTAGGTGTACCTAAAATATATTAGAGGTTAACCTTCTGATAGAGGGGCCTTTTAAAATTATTGCAAAACGAAAGAAGGAATTGAATTGAAAAATTCAGAAGAACATGAACCAAAGCAAAGACATCATTTGATTGAATATGCAAATGGTCCTTCGCTTGAAGAAATTAATGGCACCATTGACGTGCCTAAAAATATGAGTTTTTGGAAAACGTTATTTGCTTACTCAGGTCCAGGAGCATTGGTAGCAGTGGGGTATATGGATCCAGGAAACTGGTCTACTTCAATTACTGGGGGACAAAATTTTCAATATTTATTGATGTCGATTATTTTAATTTCCAGTTTGATTGCAATGTTGCTCCAATATATGGCTGCTAAATTAGGTATTGTTTCACAGATGGATTTAGCACAAGCGATTCGTGCTAGAACTAGTAAGACGTTAGGTATTGTATTATGGATTTTAACAGAGTTAGCAATTATGGCTACAGATATCGCTGAAGTTATCGGGGGCGCAATTGCCTTATATTTATTATTTCATATTCCTTTAGGGCTGGCTGTCTTCATTACGGTATTTGATGTTTTACTTTTGTTGTTATTGACAAAAATTGGTTTTAGAAAAATTGAAGCTATTGTTGTTGCTTTAATTGTTGTTATTTTTGTGATTTTTGCTTATCAAGTGGCATTGTCAAATCCAGTATGGGGAGATGTAATTAAAGGGCTGGTTCCTAGCGCAGAAGCTTTTTCTACATCACATGCGGTGAATGGGCAAACGCCACTGACAGGTGCATTGGGGATTATTGGTGCAACAGTGATGCCTCATAATTTGTATTTACATTCTTCTGTTGTACAAAGTCGTAAAATTGATCGTAAAGATAAAACCGATATTCAACGCGCTTTACGCTTTTCAACTTGGGATTCTAATATTCAATTAACGATGGCATTTTTTGTTAACTCTTTGTTATTGATTATGGGTGTGGCCGTTTTTAAATCCGGTAGTGTCAAAGATCCTTCATTCTTTGGTTTGTTTGATGCTTTATCAAATCCAGCGGTTATGAGTAATTCTATTTTAGCGCATATTGCAGGTTCTGGAATTTTATCGATTTTATTTGCGGTAGCCTTATTGGCATCAGGACAAAATTCAACAATTACAGGAACGTTAACTGGTCAAATCATTATGGAAGGCTTTATTCATATGCGCGTGCCAATTTGGTTACGTCGGATGGTCACACGTTTGTTATCTGTTATTCCTGTCTTAATCTGTGTTTTAATGACCAGCGGGAAAAGTACAGTGGAAGAGCATATTGCGATTAATAATTTAATGAACAATTCACAAGTTTTTCTAGCATTTGCTTTGCCATTTTCGATGTTGCCTTTACTGATGTTTACAGATAGCCGTGTTGAAATGGGTGAACATTTTAAAAACTCGTGGTTAATTAAATTATTAGGCTGGGTTTCTGTCATTGGCTTAATTTACCTCAATATGAAAGGCTTACCTGATCAAATTGAAGGATTCTTCGGTGATAATCCGACAGCGAGTCAAATTACGTTAGCCGATAATATTGCTTATGTCATCATAGCACTCGTCATCCTCTTGTTAGTTTGGACGGTTGTAGAATTATATAAAGGCGATAAACGATACGCACAGCAGCTTGCAGCTATGGAGCAACAAGTAGAGGAGGTTAAATAATGAAATTTTCAAAAATTATGGTTGGTGTTGAAGAGTCGCCAGATGCGTTAAAAGCATTTCATTATGCTATCCAAAAAGCAAAAGAAGAACAAGCTGAATTGGTTATTGTTTCGATTTTAGAAGAGAAAGAGATTAATGTTTATCAATCGTTAGATAAAAATTATTGGCAAGAACAGTTGGCGAAATTAGAGAAACAAACGGAAAAATATCAACAAGAAGCGTTAGCGAATGGCATCGATAAAGTAAGTGTAATTGTCAATGAAGGAAACCCAGGGGAATTAATTATTAATAAGCTTATTCCTTTGAATAAACCAGATTTGTTAATTATTGGCTCCAAGTCAACTAGCAAATTAAAAAGCTTTTTTGGTAGCCAAGCAGCTTATATGGCTCGATATGCCCCAATTTCTGTAATGATTATTCGCTAACAAAATTGAAACAGTTAAAAAAGCCGCCACGATTTACTATTCGTGGTGGCCTTTTTATAGTAATTTTTGTTTATATAAATAAACAGCCAAACTTAGTTGTAGCGAACTATCAGGAAATTCTAAAGTTAAGTGAAGAATCTCTTCTATTTTTTTTAAGCGGTAAATAATTGTATTACGATGTACATACATATTTGTGGCAGTCAACGAAATATTTTTATTCGATTGAAAGTAGGTATTGATGGTTTCTAGTAGGGAACTTTCATGTTTTTGATCTTCTTTTTCTAATGGTTCAATCAATCGTTGATATATTTTTTGTTTGGCTTGTTTGGTCAGGGTTTCGATCATTAAACGATAAAAAAAGAGGTCATCATAATTCAAAATAGTTCGTTGTTGTAATTCTTGACTTGCTTGTGCTAAGTGGAATGTTTCTTGTGCTAATTTATAAGAATCACACAGATTGGTGATTTTTTTGACAGTTGGACCAATCGCTAATTTAAATGATAATTTTGGATTCAGTTTCATTAGTTGCTCTAGTAAATTCTTGGCAAGATGAGTGGTTTGTGCAAGGTAGGTGGCTTCCTCTTGTGCTGGATTTTCTAGTAATAAAATAAAGCCAGTTTGTGTAGGAAAGGCAGTAATTTTTTGTCGATATCCTTCTAAAATATGATTCAATTGATGGCCAATGCTATTCATTTGAATAGTCGGATTAAACAGTTGTTCCAATTGTTCAATGGCTACAAGCAAGAGACTAAATGTATCTTTTTCATTTAATTGCAGATAATTACTAAATTCTTGCCAAGCTTGAGGATTGGTATTTTTTTCTTGGATAAGGTCTTGAAACAGCGCCCCGATCTTTTGCCTCGTTGTTAAATTTTCCGAAGATTCTAATTGAAGTTGTGGTAAAAGGTAGTGAGCACAGACCTCCACAGATAATAAATCAATCGTCTGTAATTTTTTGGTAGTTTGCCAAATCACTAAGTAAGATAAGCTGAGATTTTTCTTTTTGATGGGTAAAATTCGCAAAGATAACTGATGGTTCGCTAAGGAAAATTCAACAGTCAATGGTTCTTTATAAAATAATAGTAGCTCATTGTTCTGGGCTTTTAAAGCTGTCTCAAACTGTTTTTTGAGAGTCGCGTTGTTTAAAATACTGGTGATTCTTGTTGGCGCATCAGGTAAATCAAAATGATTCATAATCTGAAAACGCTCATCTAAAAGCATTACAGGCGCTTGAATCGCGGCACTTAATACTTCCAGTAATTGGGTACTTTTTCCGCCAGCTTTGATAATTGTATAAAATTTATTATGCATATGAACAGAATGTTGGCTAATCGTTTCGTCAGGTTGATTGACTCGGCGATTGACCAATGAAATAATTTGAGAAAAGTTGTAATTATAAGGGATTGAGAGAATTGGTAAGCCGACGTCATTCGCTAATTGGATCATCTCTTGTGGAACTTCATTGAAATAGCGTTGGACTTTAAAGCCTAGAGCAGCGCAGTTCATATTTGCTAGTTCTTGAATAAGACGTTTTTGCAAGCAAGGCTGATCTTTGAAAATATAGCCGGTAGTTAATAAAATTTCTCCTGGCGTTAACCAGTCAAAAGCATCAGGATTTTCTAAAATATTTGCTTGTAGAATTGGCGCATCTAAATTGGTTTCGTGCGTCAATAAGGTTAAACCAGGTAGTTCTTCTGCATGGAGTAGATCATTGACCGTCATCATTAGCAAAGCCTCCTTTTGTATGAATTATCTAAAAATTAAGTGTATTTATTGTAAGATGTTACAAAACTATTTTAGGGAAAATAAGGTATCCTTATACTAATAGAAAAAAGTTCCAAGTCATCACGTGATTGGTAGTCACAAGTGACCAAATAAGAACAATCAGCGCTTACAACCTATAGAAACGCATCGTTTAAAGATATAGCAATAGTATACTTAATTTTTAATGCTTTTACTATTGTTTCAGCTACTTTAAATTTCTCAAGTATTTCTATAATCTGTAAGTTTTTTGAGACTCTTATCAGATATGCTTCTTTTTCTATATTTTATCAGAAAATTCTGGTAAATTTGAAGGTTATAGTTTGTAAAATGGAGGGATCGGTATGAAGAAATTAAAAATGTTAGGATGCGTCGGTTTGCTTTTAGCTTTAACGGCTTGTCAGGCGGGAACGGGAAACTCGGCTGATAGTAACAAAGCAGCGGAACAAAAAATTGCAATTAGTTCTGAAGCGGCTATTTCGACAATGGAACCACACACAGCGGGGGATACGACCTCGACTTTAGTCATGAATCAAGTTTATGAAGGACTCTATGTTTTAGGTAAAGAAGATGAATTAGAGTTGGGGGTCGCTGCCGAAGAACCAGCGATTTCTGAAGATGAAACCGTTTATACATTTAAGATTAGAGAAGATGCCAAATGGTCGAATGATGATCCAGTAACAGCAAATGACTTTGTTTATGCATGGCAACAAGTTGCTTCCCCTAAATCAGGATCGATTCATCAAGCTTTATTTTTTGATGTCATTAAAAATGCTAAGGAAATTGCCTTAGAAGGCGCAGATGTGAATACTCTTGGGGTTAAGGCGCTAGATGATAAAACGTTAGAAATAACTTTAGAGCGGCCTACCCCTTATTTGAAATCATTACTTTCGTTTCCTGTTTTGTTTCCACAAAATGAAAAATATATCAAAGAACAAGGGGATAAATATGCCACTGATGCAGAACATTTGATTTATAATGGTCCTTTTAAATTGAAAGAATGGGATAATGCCTCTTCCGATGACTGGACCTACGAAAAAAATGATACGTATTGGGATGCTGAAAAAGTTAAATTAACAGAAGCAAAAGTTTCAGTAATTAAGAGCCCAACGACAGCGGTGAATTTGTTTGACTCGAATGAATTGGATGTAGTGAATAAGCTAAGTGGTGAATTTATTCCTGGTTATGTTGATAATCCAGCCTTTCTTTCAATTCCTCAATTCGTCACATACTTTTTAAAAATGAACAGCGTTCGTGATGGAAAAGAAAATCCGGCTTTAGCGAACAACAATATTCGTAAAGCGTTGGCACAAGCTTTTGATAAAGAAAGTTTTGTAAAAGAAGTCTTGCAAGATCAATCAACGGCTACAGATCAAGTAATTCCGCCGGGACAAACGATTGCGCCAGATGGAACAGATTTCACAAAACTAGCTGCTAAGAAAAATAACTATTTAACCTACGATACAGCGAAAGCAAAAGAATTCTGGGAAAAAGGGAAAAAAGAAATTGGGCTGGATAAAATCAAATTAGAATTTTTAACAGATGATACAGACAGCGCCAAAAAAGCTGCTGAGTTTTTCCAATTTCAATTGGAAGAAAATCTAGACGGATTAGAAGTGAATGTTACTCAAGTTCCTTTTACTATTCGTGTTGATCGTGATCAAACGAGAGACTACGATTTAGAATTATCTGGTTGGGGAACCGATTATCGTGATCCATTAACAGTTATGCGCATCTTTACTTCGGATAGTACCTTGGGCGGCGTAACGTTCAAGAGTGATACGTATGATCAATTAATCCAAGAGACTAGAACAACACATGCGGCTAATCAAGAGGCTCGTTTAAATGACTTTGCTCAAGCACAAGATATTTTGGTGAATCAGGAAACGGTTTTAGCACCAATCTACAATCGAAGCATTTCTGTATTAGCTAATCAAAAAATCAAGGATCTGTATTGGCATTCATTTGGACCTACGTACAGTTTAAAATGGGCTTATGTTAACTAATTGAATGAAGGTAGGAAGGGGTTTGTCATGCTTTTAAAAAACTGTAAATTAGAAACAGGATTTTCTACTGTGAATCAGCGAATTGTTGCGACAGAAACAGCTAGCTATGATATTCGAATTGAAAACGAGGTCTGTACTGCGGTCGCACCGCAGTTAAGGCCTTTAGAGAACGAAACAGTTATCGATGTGAATCAGCAACTCGTTTTACCTGCTCTAAGAGAAATGCATATTCATATTGATAAAACGTATTTTGGGGGACCTTGGAAGGCCTGTCGTCCACTAACGAAAGGAATTTTAACACGTATTGAAGAAGAAACTTGGCTGTTACCTGAACAATTACCAACTAGTTTAGAACGTGCTTGCCAAGTTATTGAGCAGTATATTCAACAAGGCCATTATCATATTCGCAGTCATTGTAATGTAGATCCATCTATTGGAACGAAACATATTGAAATCACTAAAGAAGCATTTAGTCGATATGAACAATACATTACTCATGAAATTGTGGCTTTTCCTCAACACGGATTACTCCGCTCACAAGTCGAACCTTTGATGCGCGAAGCCTTACGCATGGGGGCAACTCATGTCGGCGGCGTTGATCCAGCCCTTGTGGATCGTCATGTGGATCATTCAATCGCAAAAATATTTGAATTAGCTACCACATTTAATAAAAAAATTGATGTTCATTTACACGCCCGTGATACTTTGGGACTTTATGAATTTAATAAATTTGTTGATTATACAGAACAAGCAAAGATGTTTGGCAAAGTCACTTTAAGTCATGCTTTAGCCTTAGGGAGCTTAGAAGAAGCAGCAATTAGAGACATTGCGCAAAAATTCATCGAAACAGGTATTGATTTGACTTCGACTGTACCAATTGGAATGCCCACCATGCCGATTCCAACCTTGGTTGAACAAGGTGTTAAGATCTCCGTGGCTCATGACAGTTTGACGGATCATTGGTCGCCTTTTGGCAGTGGCAATACAATAGAAAAATTAAATACAGCCGCTCAAAGATTTAAAATTAGCGATGAGTATCGCTTGAATCGTTTATGGGGCTTAGCGAGTAATTTTGTAACGCCTCTTGATCCTAACGGGCAGCGAGTTTGGCCTAACGTCGGCGATTCTGCAGATTTCCTACTATTTAATGCTGAGAGCACTGCTCACGTGATTGCACGCCAACAGCCAATCCAACAACTGATACTAAAAGGACAACTGGTTGAAGCCGTTCAAAAGGGGGAAAGAGAATGACAGCATCCATTGTTTATTTGAATAATGTTCGTTTAGAAACTGGTTTTGCTAAAGACCACCACGAATTAACGTATACTAAAACCGCACGCTATACTTTAGCGATTCAAGAAGGGAAAATCCAAGCGATTATTCCGCAAAATCAAGTCACTGAAAAGCAACAAGGCACTGATTTAAACGGACAACTGGCTATTCCCACTTTTCAAGAGAGCCATAATCACTTAGATAAAACCTACCTTTCATTAGGCTGGCGTGCTAGCCAACCTGTTAAGAATTTAAAAGAGCGTTTAGCAGACGAAGCCAGTGAACTTAAATTGTTAGCGCCGTCAACAGAACAACGAGCGACGGCCATGATTGAAAAATTGATTGGTTATGGAGCCTCTTATATTCGGACACATGTCAACATTGATCCTTATGTAGAACTAGAAAACTTTTGGGGCGTCAAAAGAGCCTTAGAAAAATATGCGCATGTGATTGATTATGATATTGTTGTCTTTCCACAGCATGGATTATTAAAAAATCCCCACACGGTTTTACTCATGAGAGAAGCCCTAAAAAATGGTGGAACAATGGTTGGCGGTTTAGATCCTGCAGGCATTGATTATGCAATTGAAGAATCTTTAGAAACCATTTTCGATCTGGCAGAAAAATTTCAAGTAGGAATCGATATCCACTTGCATGATACGGGGGAAGTTGGCGTTTATACAATTGATAAATTTTTAGACATTTTAGAAGAACGAAAATTTACTCAGCCAACCGCTATCAGTCACGCCTTTGCGCTGCTAGATGTACGACCAGCAGAAAAAGAAAAACTATACCAACGCTTGGCAACGCATCAAACGGCGATTATGTCTACAATTCCTTATGATCCTCGTTATTTATTGCCACCAATTGATGTGTTACGTCAAGCTGGTGTATCGGTTCATTTAGGTAGTGATGGCTTTTTTGACTCTTGGAGTTCTAATGTTTCAGGTGATTTATTTGAAAAATTACGTAATTTTTGTGAAATGACAGGAAAGATTACAGAAGAGCAACTTACTCAAGCTTACGTCCATGGCTGCGGCAAAGAAGCACCTTTTTCATTTGAAGAAGAACGCCTTTGGTTTACAGAAGGCGACGAAGCAAACTTTATTTTTACAGAAGCAGCTTCTACAGCAGAAGTGATTGCTAGAAAACCACAGAAACGCCAGATTATGTTGAAAGGACAATGGGTTTAACTTGCTTTAAAATTAGGTAGAAATAGAATGCTAAAAAGCCAAACAGAGGAAACAGGGTTCAGCTCTGAGCAACGCATAGTGTCAGTCCTGCGGTTACTCGTCACAGTTTAATCCTTATAAAGTACTTCTGCTCACAACGTGTATCAGCTTTTCAAGTTTGTTTGACTCACTTTAACATAGCACTTTTGCGTATCTTCCTTTATAATAAGACAAAATGAAGGAGATGAACCAAGCATGACTGAACAAACGAGAGAAAACAAAAAAGCAGCCTACGAATTGTGCTTACAACAATTGAGCGGTTTGTTAGAAATAGAAACGGATGCTATTGCAAATTTAGCAAACTCATCCGCGTTACTTGCACAAACATTACCAGATACCGTTTTTGCTGGGTATTATTTATATAAAGATGAAGAATTAGTTTTGGGGCCTTTTCAAGGGAAAGTCTCTTGTACCAGAATTAAAATGGGCAAAGGTGTCTGTGGTGAGTCCGCGGAAAAACAAGCTACATTGATTGTTGATAACGTGAAGACACACGCCAATTATATTTCTTGCGACTCAGCTGCGATGTCTGAAATCGTTGTACCGATGGTAAAAAATCATCAATTGGTCGGTGTTTTAGATATTGATAGTGGTGTAACAAATAGCTATGATGCGGTTGACCAACTGTATTTGGAAAAATTTGTTACCTTATTGCTAGAAAAATCAGATTTTTAAGCAGACTATTTTTGCTTTCTGACAAATCATGAGAAAATAAAGTATAAAATTTGATCATGAAAGAAGGTGAGTCATTTGTTAGAGCTATATATAAATTTTAAAGGTGAAGCAAAAGAAGCAATCGCGTTCTATGAAGATGTTTTTGATACAAAATGTCAAAATTTAATGACTTTTGGCGAAGCACCTGAAGATCCTGAGCATCCTATAAACGACGAGATAAAGGATTTAGTGATGAACGCAAGTATCATTATTGAAGGAACCTATGTAATGATTTCAGATGTTCCTGATATGTTTGGTTTTGAAGTTACGGAAGGAAATAACCTTTCGCTCGTGGTTAGCACAGATGATGATGAAAAAATTGATCGCTTATTTAAACGATTATCTGAAGGTGGCACTGTTACAATGCCATTATCTGAAACTTTTTGGTCCAAAAAGTATGGTTCCCTAAAAGATCAGTTTGGCATCCATTGGATGTTTAATTATTATGAAGAAGATTAAAATAAAAAATCCCCAATCCGTTATTTTCATTGGATTGGGGATTTTTTATTCATGAAAGAATTGCTTCTTAGCGATTTGATACTGCCGTTGCTTTTCTGTCCAAAATTGCTGATCGTTTTCATCAATTTTGCGAATGACTTTTGCTGGATTGCCCCCAACAATCGTGTTGGCAGGAACGTCTTTTGTAACCACAGCACCAGCAGCGACAATAGCATTTTTTCCAATTGTAACGCCAGGTAAAATGGTGGCACTTCCGCCAATCCACACGTTATCTTCAACAATAATTGGCGTCCCGAATTCTAATTCTGCAGTTCGAATCGTTGGATCAATTGGATGGCCGGCAGTATAAAAACTAGCACGAGGGCCAACCATGACATTATCACCGAAGATGATTTTGTTTACATCTAAAAAAATGCAATCCATATTTGCATAAAAATTTTCTCCTACCTCAATATGGCGACCGTAATCTACATAGAGGGGTGGGGTGATATATAACTCATTGCCAGTTTTTCCTAATAATTCTTTTTCTAGGGCCACAATTTCTTTCACATTATCGATAGGAAGTTGATTGATTTTTTGAGCTAACACCTTGCCTTTTGTTGATTTATTTTCGGGTAAAATGGTGGGGGCGTAATATAATTCACCTTTTAACATTTGCATATAATCAAAGTCATTTTGTTTCATGTAAGCGCTCCTTTAGGCTTTTTCTCTATTGTATCAAATCAATACAATAAGTCGAGGAATATGTAAAATAAAAAAGGATAGATAGCAAAATAGCCTTGCTTATCTATCCTTTACCTAAGGTTATCCAATTTTTTTAACTCTCCCGCCAATTTTATCTGCTAATTTTTGTGCTTCTTTTTCAGAGTGGTAAACTAAACAACCTGATTTATCTCGCGTACGTTTACCATCTGCAGTTAAATAGCCATGAAAAAATTTGATTGCATACATAGACATCACCACCTTTCTAATTGAAAATAGTGTAAATGGAGCGATTAAAAATGTCAAATAATAGAAGTGCTCTTAACCATTCTTATCTTTTTTAGTTCGAAGATAAGCTTGGTTAAGAGCATCATTTCACTTAATAAATTAGTTTGAAACGGGTCGTTGAGTGAAATTCCTGTTCAGGTGAGAGGGTGATAGAACCGAACAACGGAAATCTTTCAGCACCAGGACAGACTTGGGTTTCAAATGTGAGCGCTCCGTGATTGACTAATTTTTGCCCTTGAATATCGGGACCGTTATCAGCAAAATTTGCTGAAAAAATAACAACTGAAGGTTGATCAGTGAACATCTCTAAGGTGATATCTTTAGTAGGACTTTTTAAGATAACATCCGGGTTAATTAAATCATGATTGGTTAAGATGAAAGGGTGATCGAAGCCGTTCATCTTTTGGATTTGTTCATCGTTACTTGAAAAAACCTCAGCTAATTTTTTAGGTTTTTGTAAATCAAAAGCTGTCTGGTCGACGGAAGCTAATTCTCCAAGCGGTAAAACTCTTTCATCAAGCGGGACAAACTTTTGGGCATTTATTTGTAACTCATGCGCATCAATGGGAATTGCAGGATTTCCAGTTAAATTAAAGTAGACATGATTGGTTGGATTAAAAAGTGTTTGTTCATCTGTAATTGCCTGATACTCAATTTGCCATTCATTTTCTTCAGTCAATGTATACGTGACTGAAACAGTGAGATTTCCAGGAAAACCATTTTCACCAGCAGGACTCTCTAGCCAAAATTTCACAGAAGGATTCGCTTGTGCCTCTTGGATTTCGCTGTGCCATTTTTTACTTTCAAACCCAGGTGTGCCGCCGTGAAGTGTTGTTTGAGTAGGAGTATTAATCATCGTTTGATACGTTTTACCCGCTAGTTCAAAGGAGCCATCGGCAATTCGACCAGCTGTTCGACCAATTGTTGCACCAAAATATAAGTCTTTAGACAAATATTCATCTGCTGAGGGAAAGCCTAGCACGAGTGATCGGGATTCATTTTTTGTAAGAGGAACGTCGAGCGCAACAATTCGCGCACCAAAATCTGTTGCTTTTAAAGTCACACCATTTTTATTCGTCAGTGTGTAAAGAAGCATTCCTTGTCCAAATGATTCAGTTGAAATAGTCAAAATAATCAATCCTTCCTTTAAGTAAATATTTAGTAAATTTAATTTTGTTTTTTAGATTATTTAAATAGTCGAAAAGAAACACTAAGAAAATAAATCTTTATTTAATTGTATTGTACACGTTTTCAACCGAAATGACAATTAAGGAAATATTAAGTAAATATTTGCAAAAGTTTAGTAAATATTATACAATTTGTTTACTAGTGAAAGGAGCGATTAGTGATGGAAGAACTGTTAATGAATCGATTTGTAGAAATATTTGGTGAGAAAGGGACAGCCTGTTATTTTGCCCCTGGAAGAATTAATTTGATTGGTGAACATACAGATTACAATGGCGGTCATGTTTTCCCAGCGGCTATTACGTTAGGGACATTTGGTGTGGCAAGAAAAAGAGACGACCAAAAAATTCGGATGTTTTCTGATAATTTTAAAGAGGTTGGTCTCATCGAATTTTCATTAGAAGATTTAAACTATTCAGATTCAGATGATTGGGCAAATTATCCGAAAGGCGTTTTAAATTACTTGATTGAAAGCGGACACAATATTGATTCTGGCTTAGATGTGCTCTTCTACGGTACGATTCCTAATGGTGCTGGCTTGTCTTCTTCTGCTTCTATTGAACTTTTAATGGGGACGATCTGTAATGATTTATATGCTTTACACTGTCCAATGCTTGAATTGGTGCAAATCGGTAAAAAAGTGGAGAATGAATTTATTGGCGTTAATTCAGGAATTATGGACCAATTTGCCGTAGGGATGGGAGAAAAAGATCAAGCTATTCTACTAGATACCAATAATATGCACTATGAAATGGTTCCCGCCAAATTAGGTGAGTATACGATTGTCATTATGAATACTAACAAACGTCGTGAATTAGCAGATTCAAAATATAATGAACGCCGTGCAGAATGCGAAGAAGCCGTTCGTTTGCTTCAAAAAGAGTTATCTATTGAATTTTTAGGTGAATTAGACAGCGAGACATTTGAACAATATCAAGTATTGATTGGAGATCCAACGTTGATTAAACGAGCGCGTCATGCCGTCACAGAAAATGAACGAACTTTATTGGCAAAACAAGCGCTAACTGAAGGGGATTTGGAAGAATTTGGCTTATTATTAAATGCCTCACATCGTTCGCTAAAAGAAGATTACGAAGTAACTGGCATTGAGTTAGATACCTTAGTGGCTTGTGCGCAAGAACAACCAGGCGTTTTGGGCGCACGGATGACTGGTGCAGGGTTTGGCGGTTGTAGTATTGCTTTGGTACCAAAGCAAAATATAGATGCATTTATTGAAGCTGTTGGCCAGAGTTATCAAGATAAAATTGGCTATGCTGCTGATTTTTATCCTGCATCAATTGATGATGGTGCCAGAAAGTTATTTTAGAAAGGAAGGCTTTAAATGTCTATTTTAGTATTAGGCGGCGCAGGCTACATTGGCTCACATGCCGTCGATCAATTAATTTCAAAAGGATATGCCGTTGTTGTTGTTGATAATTTATTAACGGGACATCGTTCAGCAGTTCATGAACAAGCGACTTTCTATGAAGGCGATATTCGTGATAAAACTTTTTTACGTAGTGTCTTTGAAAAGGAATCAATTGAAGGGGTGTTGCACTTTGCGGCCAATTCTTTAGTAGGAGAATCCGTGGAGAAACCGTTAATGTATTTCAATAACAATGTTCACGGCACTCAAATTGCCTTGGAAGTTATGCAAGAATTCGGAGTGAAACACATTGTTTTTTCTTCCACAGCGGCCACTTATGGCGAACCAAAAGCAATGCCTATTACAGAAGAAACCCCAACGAATCCTAAAAATCCGTATGGGGAAAGTAAATTAATGATGGAAAAAATCATGAAATGGTGCGACAACGCTTATGGAATGAAATATGTTGCTTTGCGTTATTTTAATGTTGCAGGAGCAAAAAAAGATGCCTCAATTGGTGAGGATCACACGCCAGAAACGCATATTGTGCCAATTATTTTACAAGTGGCATTAGGCCAACGAGCAGAGCTAAGTATTTTTGGGGATGATTATGATACACCAGATGGCACGTGCATTCGAGATTATGTTTATATTGAAGACTTGATTGCAGCACATATTTTGGCTTTAGAATATTTGAAAAATGGCGGCGAAAGTGACGTCTTTAACCTGGGAAGCAACAACGGCTATTCTGTTAAAGAAATGTTAGATGCTGCTCGCGAAGTGACAGGTCAAGAAATCCCTGCGAGAATCGCGCCACGCCGAGCAGGGGATCCTAGTACGTTAATTGCTTCTAGTGAAAAAGCCAAACGAGTTTTAGGCTGGCAACCAGAAGTAACTGAGGTCAAGGACATTATCGCCACCGCTTGGCAATGGCATGTGAAACATCCTCAAGGCTATAATGAATAGGAGAACATCAGATGATGAAAGAAAGTAGTAAATGGATTGCTGCATTTGTAGAGATAATCATAGAAAATGGCGATTGGACGGAAACAGACCGTTATTATTTGACGAATCGGATTGCCAAACTAGTTGGCTGTGATTTTTTTGAACAACCAGAAGCGGTTGCTTGTGAGCAAGAACCGTTGCGTGTGGTGGAACATCTTTTAAACATTGCACAAGCCAATCACCAAATCGATGACTCAATTACGGAAGCAGAACAACTAGAAGCGGAGTTAATGGATTTTATTACGCCGACCCCAACCACTATTAATCAGAAGTTTATGGACTATTATCAAGAGTCTCCACGAAAAGCAACGGATTATTTTTATCAGTTATGTAAAACGAATAACTACATTAAAACGAAAGCAATCGCCAAAAATATTATTTTCCCAATGGACTCACCCTATGGTAAACTAGAAATTACCATTAACTTATCGAAGCCAGAAAAGGATGCTCGAAAAATTTTGGCTGAAAAGAAAATGAGTCAAAAAAAATATCCAGCGTGTATGTTATGTATGGAGAATGAAGGCTATTATGGCCGTGTAAATTATCCAGCACGTACAAACCATCGGATTATCCGACTAAATTTAGAGGACGAAGCTTGGGGCTTTCAATATTCGCCATATGCTTACTATAATGAGCATGCGATTTTCTTGGACCAACAACATCGAGAAATGAAAATCGAGAAAAAAACGTTCCAGCGGCTCCTTAAAATTACGGAGTTATTCCCTGAATATTTTGTGGGCTCTAATGCAGATTTGCCAATTGTTGGTGGTTCTATTTTATCTCATGATCATTACCAAGCAGGACGTCATACATTTCCAATGGATTTAGCACCAATGGAAAAAAGATTTTCTTTGAAAAAATATCCTGAGATAACTGCGGGTATTTTAAAATGGCCGATGTCTGTGATTCGTCTTCAAAGTGATCGTCAAGAGGAACTAGTTGAGGCGGCCGAATTAATTTTGACCAAATGGCGCAATTATTCTGATGAACGAGTCTCAGTTCGGGCCTATTCAGAAGATGGCACACCGCATCATACGATTACGCCAATTGCTCGACGCAAAGGGTCATTATTTGAATTGGATTTAGTTTTACGAGATAATAATGTTTCGGAGGAATTTCCAGATGGCATTTTTCATCCACATCCAGAAGTACAACATATTAAGCAAGAAAATATTGGCTTAATTGAAGTAATGGGACTAGCTATTTTGCCACCAAGGCTAGCACAAGAATTAAGAGAAGTCGAAAAGTATTTATTAAAGCAACCCAATCAAATTGCTGAAAGTCATCGAGCTTGGGCGGATGAACTCAGTCAGCAAACCATCACTGAAGCCAATGTCAAAGAAGTGATCCAACAAGGAATTGGGACAATTTTTGTTCAAATTTTAACAGATGCCGGTGTCTTTAAACGTGACGAAGAAGGCCGTCGTGCTTTTGAACGATTTATTCAATGTATTGAAAATGATTAATTTGAGGTGAGGAACATCGTAACCATTAAAGATATAGCAGAGCAAGTCGGTGTTTCTTCAGCGACAGTTTCGAGAGTTTTGAACTATGATGAAACATTATCAGTTAGTGATGAAACGAAGAAAAAAATATTTGAAACAGCAGAAACGTTAAATTATAAAAAGCGAGCCAGAAAAAAACAAGCAGGCAAAAAGAAAATTCGGTTTGTCCAATGGTTCAGCGATCCAGAAGAACTGGATGATATTTACTATTTATCGATTCGTTTAGGTGTTGAAAAGCGGGCAGAGGAATTGGGTTTTCTTTTAGTCAAAGAATCTCTGACAAACCTGTCTCAAAAAAGATTTGATGGGACAATTGCCCTAGGAAAATTTGATGAAAAGCAAGTGGCGGCCTTAGCCGCCTTAGGCGCACCTCTTCTATTTGTAGACTTTGATGCAATGGCTTTTGGCCAAAACTCCATTGTTGTTGATTTTGCTGGAAGTGTTAAAACAATTGTGCAAGAATTTTTGGCGCAAGGGCATCAGAAAATTGGTATACTTTCTGGGCAAGAATATACGAAAGAGTCCCACGTGGCATTGGTTGATCCACGTTTTGTCGCTTTTAAAGAAACCTTAAAAGATCTGGACCTTTATCATCAAGAATGGGTTGTCGAAGCAGCTTTTTCTGTTGAAGAAGGCTATCAAGCGATGAAAGACTTTATTGAAAAAGCGGACACTCGTCCAACCGCTTTTTTCGCTGCAAGTGATACATTGGCGATTGGTGCAATGCGGGCGTTACAAGAAGCAGCCATTCGTGTGCCAGAAGATATTTCTATCATTGGTTTTAATGATATTAGTGTCGCAAAATATGTTTCACCCACATTAACAACAGTTAAAGTTCATACTGAATGGATGGGTGAGCTAGCCGTTGAGACAATGAAAGAGTTATGCTTGAATACCCCACCAGTTCCTAGAAAAATTATTGTCGGAACGGAATTCATTCAGCGAGATTCAACGAAACATTCATCAAAATAACAGCAAAACTTGGAGAGTTTTTTCCAAGTTTTTTGCTCTTTTCTGCTTGTTTTCAACAATCAAGAAAATGGAGGGAAACAGATGCAACCGAAATTAATTATTTTACGTGGTAATTCTGGTAGTGGTAAAACAACGATAGCTAAAGCGCTTCATCAGTGTCTTAAAGAACAATCGTTATTGATTTCTCAAGATGTGGTGCGCAGAGAAATGCTTCGTGTTAAAGATGAAACAGTCTTTTGGAGGTAAGTCGAAACGACTTACCTTCTTAGACTTGAATCTTAAGATAAACGGCGGGAGAGGAGCAGCTTCTTCGGAAATAAGCTGAAATTCCTCGAAAGACGAAAAGCATCTTTCGGAAATTCCTTCTTATTTCTTGAAGCTAAACACTCCTGTCCCGACCTCTGGCTTTTGGGTATCAAGAATGCCAGTATGTGATTGTTGAAGGGATTTTTCAAAAAGCCATTTATCATTCCTTTTTTCAGGAAATAATCCATCTCTTTGAAGGTAACGTTCAGGTTTATTATTTTGATATTTCTTTTGAAGAAACGCTGAAAAGACATAGCCAGAGAAACAAGAATCAAGAATTTGGTGTCGTGGAAATGAAACGTTGGTGGCTACCAGAAGATTATTTAGAGCTTCCGGGAGAAAAGCGGTTATCTGAACAACTGTCTGAAAAGCAGATTATCAGGCAAATTTTAGCAGATATTCAGTAGTGAGTGCTGCGCTTTTTAGAGAAATGGATGTTGTGGTATGATAAAAAAGAAGGAGTGGTTTCAATGGATTACCAAGAACGATTAAAAAATTTACCACCTGAAGTCATGACAGCTTTTTCAGAATCATTTATTTTTTTAATCAGTAACGATAAAGTTCAACATTTCCCTGCTCGAGACTTAACGCAAGCTGAAATGATTCAACGAGTGAAAGAGAAATTAGGTGAAGCGGTGACGTGGTCCTTATGGCAAGGGTTCGTTATTGCTGTTAATTCAGAAGAAACATGTGTTGCTGTTTTGCCCAAATATCATCAACTCGATGGTTTTTGAAAATGAATAAGGGAGCGAAGAATTATTCGCTTCGTTGTATAAAATGAAAACTTTTTTTTGGAGGAAATGCTGATGTCTGAGCTAGTGGTTATTAGAGAAATGCAAGAGAAAGATATCTTAGCGCTGGATACTCAATTTGTCCAACAAGGTTGGCCAAGTCGCCAAGAGATTTTAATGAACTATTTAGAAGAACAATTAGTCAAGCAACGAACGGTTTTTGTAGCGGAGAAAAAGGCAACGCTGTTAGGTTATGTGACGTTACTGCCATTAGCTAAGGAAGGACCTTTTAAAAATTTATATCCTGAAATAGCTGATTTCAATGTATTCTTGCCATTTCAAAAACAAGGAGTGGGGCGGTTATTATTAAATCGTGCAGAAAATGTTGCCAAAAGTTATGCAGATACTGTTTCCTTGGGAGTAGGCCTGCATCCTGGTTATGGTGCAGCGCAAAGATTATATATCAAACAAGGATATGTGCCAGATGGTTCAGGAGTTTGGTTTCAAAATAAGCAGCTGAAACCAAACGAACGGTGTGTTAATGATGATGAGTTAGTTCTTTATTTATCGAAAAAACTATAGAGTAGCCAAAGTAATACTCTATAAATATCATTTAGGAGGTTGTTACCCTTGATTAGAAAAATGAAGCCAACAGATGCAGCGGCGTTAACTATCATTAATAAAGAACAATTGGGCTATGAAGTTCCCGTTGACGTGACCTGTAAACAGATTGAGAAATTACTACTAGCCAGTGACAGAGAGTTTTTATATGTTTATGAAGAAACGAAGACAGGCAAGATTTTAGGCTATGTGCATGCGCAACTGTATGAAACAATTTATTCCCAAACGTTATTGAACGTTCTGGGATTAGCAGTGGCAAAAGAAGCAGAAGGCCGTGGAATTGGCAAACAATTAATGACGAAACTAGAAACGGAAGCTAAAAAGTGTAACTTGTCTGCGATTCGCTTAAATTCAGGGGAACAGCGTACAGCAGCACATCAATTTTATGAACACATTGGCTATATTTCTGATAAAAAACAAAAGCGATTCATTAAATACTTGGATACTTAAGTTATGTCTTTAAAAAATAACAATTTCCTTTAAAAAAATAAGTAAAAACTAGTGAAATTTTCAGCGAATTAGTGTAAAATGTATCTCAATGACTCAACGAGTGTTTCAGTCGAAACACTGTCAAAGAAAGTACATACAAAGAAACAGAAATAGCCATTTTTGATGGCTGTTTTTTTATGGAGGAGGCAAATTATGACGAAAAAAAAATAGTATGATGTACTTAGCAATTTCTAACTTATTTCTTGTTTTTCTAGGCGTAGGCCTAGTCATTCCCGTAATTCCCCAATTAAAAGAAGAAATGCATTTTTCTGGTACCACAATGGGAATGATGATTTCTATTTTTGCGATTGCCCAATTAATCACATCGCCAATCGCAGGTGTCCTTTCGGATAAAATTGGTCGGAAAAAAATGATTGCGACGGGCATGTTGGTTTTTTCAATTTCTGAGTTATTATTTGGTTTAGCCCAAGCGAAAAGCGGTTTTTATATTTCTCGTGGTTTAGGCGGGATTGCCGCCGCTTTATTAATGCCGTCAGTGACAGCCTTTGTGGCAGATATGACCACGATTTCTGAACGTCCGAAAGCGATGGGGCTTGTGTCAGCCGCAATTAGTGGTGGTTTTATTATCGGACCAGGAGTTGGTGGTTTTATTGCTTATTTAGGTATTCGCGCTCCATTTTTTGCGGCCGCATTTTTAGCATTTATTGGTTTTATTTTGACATTAACTGTTTTGAAGGAGCCGGAGAAACGAATTTTAGCCGCTGTTGAAGCGAAAAAAGGTTCATTTATGGATATTTTAAGAAATCCAATGTTTACCTCATTATTTGTGATTATCTTAATTTCCTCTTTTGGCCTGCAAGCGTTCGAATCTATTTATAGTATTATGGCGACTATTAATTTTGGCTTTACCACAAGTGAAATAGCAATCGTGATTACGGTTAGTGGTATTTTAGCGTTGATTTGTCAGTTGTTTTTCTTTGATGCAATCGTCCAAAAAATAGGTGAAATGGGTTTAATCCAATTAACCTTTTTTGCAAGTGCCATTTTTATTGCCGTGATTGCCTTTACAAAAAATAATTTAGTTGTTGTATTTTCAACGTTTATTGTCTTTTTAGCGTTTGACTTGTTTAGACCAGCAGTAACTACTTATTTATCCAAACATGCTGGAGATCAACAAGGAACCATCAACGGACTAAATTCGACATTTACAAGTTTTGGTAATATTTTAGGACCAATGGCAGCAGGAGCTTTATTTGATATCAATCACTTTTTCCCTTATTATGTTTCAGCAGTAATTCTGTTAGGAACGGGCTTTTTATCGTTATTTTTAAATCGAAATAAGATGTAAAAGAAAAAATAAGTATTTGGAATATAAAAATTCCGAATACTTATTTTTTTTTTGATCACCAACCGTTCTTGAAAAAAACAAAAAAATAAACAGTGTTCGCTTGATTAATCGAACGTTTGTTCGTATAATGATTTTGCAAGTGAGGTGATGTTTATGAAATTTGATTATGAAAAAGAACCTAGTCGCGATATTCTTTGTATTGATTGCAAAAGTTTTTACGCTAGTGTAGAATGCGCAGAACGTGGGTTAGATCCGTTGAAAACGATGTTAGTAGTGATGAGTAATGCCGAAAATGCGGGGGGATTAGTTTTATCAGCATCGCCAATGGCAAAAAAAGTTTTAGGTGTTTCAAATGTTACGCGTAAAAATCAAGTGCCCGCTCATCCTGATTTATATGTGGTTCCGCCACGAATGAATTTGTACATGAAAAAAAATCAAGAAATCAATAATTTATATAAAAAGTTTGTCGCAGATGAAGATCACTCTGTGTTTAGTGTAGATGAATCATTTCTTGATGTAACGGCTTCTTTAAGTTATTTTCATTGTGAAACCGCCTATAAGATGGCTCGGATTATCCAAAAAGTCGTTTATAATCATGTGGGTATTTATGTGACCGTTGGGATAGGGGACAATCCGTTACTGGCTAAATTGGCGTTGGACAATGGCGCCAAACATTCGCCAGACTTTATTGCAGAATGGCGGTATGATCGTGTACCAGATACTGTCTGGCAGTTGCCTTCTTTGACAGATTTTTGTGGGATTGGTCGCAGAATGGCTAAACGACTGAATCGTTTAGGAATTGATTCTGTATATGAGTTAGCGCAAGCGAATCCGCATCTTTTACAAGAAACATTTGGCGTGATGGGGCTTCAATTGTATGCTCATTCATGGGGGATTGATCGTACCTTTTTAGGGAAAAAAGCACCACATAAAGCTGAAAAATCATTTGGGAATAGTCAGATTTTACCGAGAGATTATGCGCGAAGAGATCAGATTGAACTAGTCTTAAAGGAACTGACAGAACAAGTGGCTGCTCGTTTAAGAAAAGCGCATTGTCAAACGGAATGTATCACAGTCTACGTTGGTTATTCCAAAGGTCAAATTGACCGTGAAGGACGAACTGGTTGGCGAAAACAACAAACGATTCCTGCAACAAACAATACAAAAGTTTTGATTACCTATGTATTAGCCCTTTTTAGAGAACATTATCTAGCGGGAACTGATGTCCGGCAATTAGGGCTTTCTTATGGGAAATTAGTTTGGAATGAATCTTTACAATTAGATTTATTTTCGGAACCAGAAGAGCAAATTAGTGAAATGGAGTTAAACTATCTGATTGATAAAATCCGACAAAAATTTGGCTTTCAAGCTTTAATCCACGCCTCTTCTTTGTTGGAAGGCGCGACGGCAATTCATCGTTCGGGATTAGTCGGTGGACATGCTGGAGGAAATGTCGGTTTAGGAGGATAACATCATGAAACGAACAAAAAAAGAATTTACACCTTATAATGAGTACCATGATCGGCCCTTTGAACTGAAATGGGCGACCGCTTTTGCATTGGGGGAGTTACAAGAAGGAATCGAAGCTTCTGACGAATATTCTAAGAGAGCGTTTGAACGCTTACCGCAACAGACAACAGAAGAAATTGAAGAATACTTAGAGCAGTCTTTAAAAAATAACCAAGTTTTAGAAATCCAATTGAATACTTTGGATGATTTTGGCCGTGTTCAACCACCAATTGTTGGTGTTTTTGAAGGGATGAGTTCAATGGAGTATGCAAAAGTTGGACATACACATATTTTATTTGAAGAGATTCGTCATATTAAAAGTCATGAGTTTACAAAGTGGTCGAGCCTTGATTAAAAAACTATTGTTATACGTGCGTTTTGTGAAAACATATGAGATAATGTTCATAGGTAATAGAAATAAAAATTATGGAGGTGGCTAGGATGGGACATCATTTAAAAGGACACCATGGCAAAAAAACAAACGCAAATGGCGGCTTTTTAACAAAGTTATTGGCAGGCGGCGCCTTAGTGGGCGTAGGAAAAAAGTTATACGACAATCGTGAAAAAATTAAAGAGCTGTTAAGTGACGACAAAGAAAAAGGCAACGACACTGAAAACAAATAAAGGACTGGATTGACGGAATGGTAAAAGATGCAGCGTATATTATTGAAGAGATTACCACGATTTTAGAAGGAACCTATTTTGTGATAACCAAGAAAGCGAATAAGCGCCGCATGTGTTTACATGTTTCAGATACCGCGAAAGAATTTTTACGTTGTCGACTGGAGTATGAAACATTCTTAGAGCAACAGTTTGATTATGCCACAATGTTTTTAGAAACATGTACGGAAGATGTTTCTGTTGAAATTCAAACGGGACTACTTGAAGAAACAAATTATCAAGCATTAACCGTGGAAAAATTACAACAGATAGCCACTAAAATGTAACACAGCTGTTGTGTTAGTTTTGATTCTTAATTTGGTTAAGGAGGCGGATAAAATGTCAGTATATCAACATATTTTGGTTGCTCTTGATGGCTCAGATCAATCTGAAAAAGCTTTTCATGAAGCTGTCAGGATTGCCAAAGAGGAACAAGCCACTCTTTATTTAGCTACAATTATTAATGATGCTGAATTTACGACGAGTCCATTTTCTTTTGAAGAATTGTATGATTTAGAAAAACACAAGTCAGAAGAGATGCTCACTGAAAAGGCAAAACAAGCGAGTGAAATTGGTGTAAAAACAGTCAAAAAAATTGTTGAGCTTGGGAGCCCAAAACGTTATCTTGCCAACACGATTTCTGAAAATTATGCCATAGATTTAATTGTGCTAGGTGCCACGGGAAGAGGTGCTATTCAACGAACCTTGATTGGTTCTACTACAGATTATGTGGTTAACCATGCTTTGTGCAATGTCTTAGTCGTTCGCTAATTGTGAGTAAATAATCAAGGGAACAATGTTTTATCGGGACGTTTTTTTAAATTAAACGAGAGGTGAGTTTATGAAAACAAAAATCGGAAAAACAGTTATCTTGTCAGCGTTTTTATTCACAAGTTTCCTTTTACTGAGTGGTTGTACCTCGGCTGGCGAAGAGATGGAAAAAACAATTGATCGACAGAAAGAAAAAGTCGATAAAACGGTCGATAAGCAGAAACATAAAAATGAAAATTCCATGGAAAGTTACGACGAAAAAGTTGACCGTTCTTTAGATAGTCAAGAAGACAAAATCGATACTACTGAGTAACGGGAAAACTTTCAACTATCGGCTAGTAAATAAATAATATACAAAAGGGAGCATCCACTGCAGTTATTTCTCACAGCGGATCCTCTCTTTTGTGGTTAAAAAGCAAAAGTTAACTGCTCCCCAACAGTTAACTTTTAATCATGTTGCACATAGTTAAAACACTCTATATATCATTTATATCATTTGAAACGGGTAGTGTAAAAAGAAATCTCTTGAAAAGAGTCTCCATTTATAGGGAAGATTTCCCATAAAAAAGAGAAACGTATAATCACAGAGAGTTAGAGAAAGCAAAGGGAAATAAGTATGTTAAAATAAGAAGCAAGAAAGAATACAAGTATGCAGAAAATAACAACTAATTAGGTGAAAACAATGGAAATACATTTTGAAAAAGTAACAAACGATAATCGTAAAGCAGTGGAAAACCTACAAGTTTTCGCTGAACAACAAACCTTCATTGAATCAATGGCAGAAAATCTAAAAGAATCGGACCAATTTCCAGAATGGGAATCGGCAGGTATTTATGACGGCAATCAATTAATCGGCTATGCCATGTATGGACGTTGGCAAGATGGGCGCGTTTGGTTAGACCGCTTTTTAATTGATCAACGGTTCCAAGGACAAGGTTATGGGAAAGCAGCCTGTCGACTTTTAATGTTAATGCTAATAGAAAAATACCAAACAAACAAGCTATACTTGAGTGTTTATGATACGAACAGCTCAGCAATTCGGTTGTATCAACAACTTGGTTTTGTATTTAATGGTGAATTAGATACGAATGGTGAGCGGGTAATGGAATGGACACATCAGAATAAGTAGATAGAACAGGTGAGACAAAAGCCATAGCGCATTTTGTTTCATCTTTTTCTTTTAATTGGCTTCATTTGTTTACTTTTAGTAAGTAAAATGGTAAATTTAGTTCAATCTGTTTTGAAAAAAGAGTTACTGGAGGGTAAGGATGAAAATAGAATTTTTCCATGATGTTATTTGTAGTTTTTGTTTTCCAATGTCTGACCGCATGCATGAGATTCAACAAGAATTTCCTGAAATTGAATTGATTCATCGGTCGTTTGCGTTGGGGTGGTCCGCAAACGATTTTGAAACAATGTTTGGCTCACGAGCAGCAGTAAAAGAAGAAGTTTTGACGCATTGGGTGCATGCCAATCAAAACGATTCAAAGCATCGTTTTAATATTGAAGGGATGAGGAAGCAACGATTTGATTTTCCAACATCAAAGAATGCATTATTAGCAGCAAAAGCAGCTGGATACATTGGCAACCAAGACACTTATTGGGTACTGTTTGATAAGTTACAAGAAGGTTTATTTATGAGAAGTTTAAATATTGAAGAGCCAGAAGTAATTGAGGAGCTAGTAAAAGAGACAACGATTGATTTTGCTTTATGGAAAGAAGCTGTTGCTTCCGAGGCTGTTTGGACGGCGGTTCAAGAAGATTTTGCGCTAGCTTCTGCTTATGGTTTACAAGGAGTTCCCGCACTAATCATTAATCAAAAATATTTAATTAATGGTGCAGTACCGAAACAACAAATCAGCCAAACTATTCAAAAAATTCTCGCAGAAGAAAAACAACAGCAACCGTTAGTTTCATTAACTCCTTCTTCTGAAAAGTCAGCTTCGTGTGAGTTTAAGGAAGGCACATGGACGTGTCATTAAGCGGCATAAAATAACGTTATTCTTTGACAAAACGAAAGACTTCTGTAATAGTTAATGCGGGGGTGATAATATGTTTAACGCGTATAGAGAATACTGGAATAATATTACAACAATGAATGCGTCAGCAACACGAGCACAATATTGGTGGCCACAATTAATTAATTATTTGGTGTTAGGGATTTATTCAGCAATTACGGGCGTTTACAGATATATTGAAGTAACACCCAATGATGGAACAATCATTAAAGAATGGAATACCGTGACCATTATCTTTTTCTTGCTGACTGCTTTAATTTGGTTGGCAAACTTTACTGTTCGAGCAAGAAGATTGCATGATCGCGACCACAGTAACTGGTGGATTTTATTCTATTTACTTCCTTTTATCGGTACTTTAGTGATCTTCATTACATTAATTTTGCCAAGTAAAAGTCACACAAGATGGCCAGTGAATCAATCAGAAATTTAATTTGCTGGTTTCGTTTAGCTGATTATCTTAAGAGTGAAAATAGGACATAAGTCGAAATGACTTATGTCCTATTTTCTTTTTGATTTCAGAAAAATAAAAATATCTTCTGTATGATGGCACCTCACATTACGTGGTTCTTGATAAAAGGGCTATCTTTTTGGTAGATAGGGAAAACCATTAAGACGTTAAAAGTTTAATAAATCGAGCAATTCTCTTTTGTTAGAAAATAAGATAGCATCATTAATTAAAATACTTGGAACACTGGTTTCAATAATTGGTTGATTGGTAATAATCAAATCAAATTCTTCAAGTTGATGTTCACCTAATTGTTCTTCCGTAATTGCTAACGTATTTGAACGAATCCGATGCAAAGCTAAAATATCGTGGACATAGTTTCCAATATATTGACTATGATTCAGGCCCATGTCGCTAATAATCAAAATCTTTTTTGAGTCGAAACTCTGGTTAATTTCTGGAAAAGTATTAAGCAACCAAAAAATATAAGAAGATGAATAGTTTAATAGATTTGTTTCTAAAAGAGCGGAAAAGAAATGCAATTCTGCTTTTAATCGTGCATATAAGTGAAGCTGAGTAAAATGAATTTGTCGAGTGAAAAAGGTGGCCCTTTGTGTCAATTCGGAGGTGTCAAAAGGCACTAATTGAGAAAACAAATAAAGACAGGTTAACAAGTGAACAGCGAAGTCGACGACTTCTTCTGTTAATTGTTCAATCTGTGAAAAAGCATTAAATTTTAAATTTTCACGTATTCTTTGACTGATGACTTCTTGGTCTTCGGAGTAGTATTGCTGAAAAGCGCCTCTTTGAAAATACCGGAGAACTTCCCGATAGGTTTCACGGCTGAGCCCAGTAAAATGACGACTGAGTAAAAGATAATCTTCCATTTTGATTGGACTCTTTTTATCTGTTTTTTTCTGGAAACGTTGCTGAAAGCCTTGATGCTCTCTTAATAAATCAACAATAAAATACATAATAAAGAAATCGTGTTCATAACTGTTATCCATACTAATAATATTTAATTGACATTGATTACGACGCATTAATTGTTTGATTTCTTGCTTATCTAATTGATAAGGCAATTCATAATGACCATAATACATTAAAAAGAAAAAGGTTGTAAAAATACGTAAAGGCAATTCTTCTGTTTGGCTAGTTAATTGATAGCCTTGATCAACGATAACGCGAAGAGAGTAAGTTTCCAAGACCTGATTACACTGCTTCAATTTTCGAGCAAAAGAAGAGCGACTAATATTGATGGTATCGCAATAATATTCGATGGTTTTGCCAGGATTTTGGATAAACTCATGGAGCAATTGGGTGGTCGTTGACGTTTTTTCCATATCCGTCAGCACGTTTAAATATAAGGACACATTAAAGTTTTCTAAACGATAGCCTAATTTATGCGATGTTTTAATGGTTAAACTTTCGCCCCAACGCTGTTTAATCTCCTCAATATAACGAATAAAAGTAGACTCAGAACTACCAATATATTTTGCAAGTTCTTTTTTAGTCATCCATTTATCAGAAATGGATAAGACACGAATGATTTCTTCCATTTTCCGATAATTTTTTTCTAAAAACCTAATCATATTGTTTCCTCCCAAGTCCTTTACTTTAATGAAACAATCATCGAAACAATAACGCAATTTCAGAAATGAAACCGCTTGGTATGAAAGCTGGTGTGATTTAATGAGCTCCTTCTCTGTATAATAATTATCAGATTAGAATAATGAAATTTTACGTGCTAGGCAATTCTAATTTAACTGTTAATTCATAAAAGAAAGGAGAGAACAGACATTAAATTACTAAAGAAATTTGGGGTTTTCGGCGTAGTCTTTTTACTTGTCTCATCCTATTTCATACCGCTCATTGGCTATGCAGAAACAGCCAAAGAAGTTGAAATTACATCCGCTCAAATGATAACAGATGAGAATGATAAAACGAATATTAATATCGAGTTAAATCTTCTCAACCAAACAGAGCAGCCATTACAACGAGAAATTCAATTGAAAAATGCACAGTTCATGGATACTGCTGTAATTGAAAAAGACGGATATTCTTACCAAGTGACTAATGGTACGCTTTATCTGACTTTGGACGCACAAGTAAAAAAGCCGGTACAGCTTTCGTTAGCTGTTGAGCAAAGTTCGCTTCAAACAGCTCAGCCACCTAAGTTATTGTATGAAAACAACGAATATGATGTTTCAGTTACTTCTGAAAAAATAACAGTAGAGGATTCTGCTAAAGAATCAACTGAACCAGAAAAAATAACTGTACCAGAAAATACGAAAGAAACTAACAAAAATGATTCGGCTCCAGAAAAAACAGAACAGCCGACCGCAACAGAAGAGGTAACCAATCCATTTGCAGAAGCAAGAATGGCGCCAGCTACTTTGAGAGCGAATCTGGCACTGCCTTTAATTGCACCACAATACACGACGGATAATTCTGGGACTTATCCGACAGCTAATTGGCGGCCCACAGGCAATCAAAATGTGTTAAACCATCAAGGGAATAAAGATGGTGGTGCCCAATGGGATGGCCAAACGAGTTGGAATGGGGACCCTACTAATCGCACAAATTCTTATATTGAGTATGGCGGTACAGGAGACCAAGCCGATTATGCCATCCGAAAATATGCTAGAGAAACAACAACACCAGGGCTTTTTGATGTATATCTTAATGTGCGTGGGAATGTTCAGAAAGAAATCACGCCATTGGATTTGGTCTTAGTCGTTGACTGGTCCGGTAGTATGAATGAAAACAATCGGATTGGTGAAGTTCAAAAAGGAGTGAACCGTTTTGTTGATACATTGGCAGATAGCGGTATTACCAATAACATCAACATGGGCTATGTTGGCTACTCAAGTGACGGTTATAATAACAATGCCATTCAAATGGGGCCGTTTGATACAGTCAAAAATCCAATTAAAAATATTACGCCAAGTAGCACTAGAGGAGGAACTTTCACTCAAAAAGCATTAAGAGATGCTGGTGATATGTTAGCAACGCCAAATGGACATAAGAAAGTTATTGTACTTTTAACGGATGGCGTCCCAACCTTCTCTTATAAAGTGAGTCGAGTTCAAACAGAGGCGGATGGTCGCTTTTACGGGACACAATTTACGAATCGACAAGATCAACCAGGTAGCACTTCTTATATCTCTGGTAGCTATAATGCGCCAGATCAAAACAATATCAATAAACGAATTAACAGTACGTTTATCGCCACGATAGGTGAGGCAATGGCCTTAAAACAACGCGGGATTGAAATACATGGATTGGGTATTCAATTGCAAAGCGATCCACGAGCTAATTTATCTAAACAACAAGTTGAAGATAAAATGCGTGAGATGGTGTCAGCCGATGAAAATGGAGACCTTTATTATGAATCCGCGGATTATGCACCAGACATTTCTGATTATTTAGCGAAAAAAGCCGTTCAGATTTCAGGAACGGTTGTAAACGGAAAAGTAGTTGATCCAATTGCTGAACCTTTTAAATACGAGCCAAATACATTATCAATGAAAAGTGTGGGTCCTGTTCAGGTTCAAACATTACCAGAAGTGTCGCTAACAGGCGCTACAATTAATAGTAATGAGATTTATTTGGGTAAAGGGCAAGAAATTCAAATTCATTATCAAGTACGTATTCAAACAGAGTCAGAAAACTTCAAACCTGATTTTTGGTATCAAATGAATGGTCGGACAACGTTTCAGCCATTAGCCACGGCCCCTGAAAAAGTTGATTTTGGGGTTCCTTCGGGAAAAGCACCTGGCGTGAAGTTAAACGTGAAAAAAATCTGGGAAGAGTATGATCAAGACCCAACAAGTCGGCCAGATAATGTGATTTATGAAATTAGTAGAAAGCAAGTAACTGACACAGCCAACTGGCAAACTGGGTATATTAAATTATCAAAACCAGAAAATGATACCAGCAATAGTTGGGAGCGCAAAAATGTAACCCAACTTTCCAAAACCGCGGATGAAAGCTATCAAGAAGTTCTTGGACTTCCCCAATACAATAATCAAGGACAAGCTTTCAATTACCAAACAACCCGTGAATTAGCAGTTCCTGGTTATAGTCAAGAAAAAATCGACGATACTACTTGGAAAAACACGAAGCAGTTCAAGCCATTAGATTTAAAAGTAATCAAAAATTCTTCCTCAGGTGAGAAAAACTTAGTGGGAGCCGTTTTTGAATTGAGTGGTAAAAATGTTCAAACAACATTAGTGGACAATAAAGATGGTAGCTATTCCTTGCCAAAAGATGTGCGCCTACAAAAAGGGGAACGCTATACATTAACTGAAGTAAAAGCACCTGCAGGACATGAGTTAGGCAAGAAAACGACTTGGCAAATTGAGGTGAGTGAGCAAGGCAAAGTAAGCATCGATGGACAAGAAGTGACCACCACAAATCAAGTTATTCCATTGGAAATTGAAAATAAATTTTCTTCTTTGCCAATCAGAATTAGAAAATACACCATGCAAAATGGCAAACAAGTGAACTTAGCAGAGGCGACTTTTGCGTTGCAAAGAAAAAATGCTCAAGGAAGTTACCAAACTGTGGCAACTCAAAAAACAGATACTGCAGGATTGAGCTATTTTAAAATTAGTGAACCTGGTGAGTATCGAATGGTGGAACAATCAGGACCATTAGGATACGACACTCTTGCTGGAAATTATGAATTTACTGTTGATAAATATGGGGAAATTCACTATGCAGGCAAAAATATTGAAGAAAATGCGCCAGAATGGACACTGACACATCAAAATCATTTGAAACCTTTTGACTTAACGGTTCATAAAAAAGCCGATAATCAGACGCCACTTAAAGGAGCGAAATTCCGTTTAACAGGACCAGATACGGATATTGAATTACCAAAAGATGGCAAAGAAACGGATACTTTTGTTTTTGAAAACTTAAAACCAGGGAAATATGTCCTAACAGAAACCTTTACGCCAGAAGGATATCAGGGGTTAAAAGAACCAATCGAATTAATAATTCGCGAAGATGGTTCAGTCACGATAGATGGGGAAAAAGTAGCAGATGTTTTAATTTCTGGAGAGAAGAATAATCAAATCACTTTAGATGTTACGAACCAAGCAAAGGTTCCTTTACCTGAAACTGGTGGCATAGGACGCTTGTGGTTTTACTTGATAGCGATTAGTACATTCGTGATAGCGGGTGTTTATCTCTTTATTAGACGACCAGAAGGGAGTGTGTAATCAATGAAAAACGCACGTTGGTTAAGTATTTGCGTCATGCTACTCGCTCTTTTCGGGTTTTCACAGCAAGCATTAGCAGAAGCATCGCAAGCAAGCGTTCAAGTTACGTTGCACAAATTATTGTTCCCTGATGGTCAATTACCAGAACAGCAGCAAAACACAGGGGAAGAGGGAACGCTGCTTCAAAATTATCGGGGCTTAAATGACGTCACTTATCAAGTCTATGATGTGACGGATCCGTTTTATCAGCTTCGTTCTGAAGGAAAAACGGTCCAAGAAGCACAGCGTCAATTAGCAGAAACCGGTGCAATGAATAGAAAACCAATCGCAGAAGATAAAACACAGACAATAAATGGAGAAGATGGAGTGGTTTCTTTTTCATTAGCTAGCAAAGATTCGCAGCAACGAGATAAAGCCTATTTATTTGTTGAAGCGGAAGCACCAGAAGTGGTAAAGGAAAAAGCTAGCAACCTAGTAGTGATTTTGCCTGTTCAAGATCCACAAGGGCAATCGTTAACGCATGTTCATTTATATCCAAAAAATGAAGAAAATGCCTATGACTTACCACCACTTGAAAAAACGGTACTCGATAAGCAACAAGGCTTTAATCAAGGAGAGCACATTAACTATCAGTTAACGACTCAGATTCCAGCGAATATTTTAGGATATCAGGAATTCCGTTTGTCAGATAAGGCGGATACAACGTTGACACTTTTACCAGAATCAATTGAGGTAAAAGTGGCTGGAAAAACAGTTACTACAGGTTACACACTGACGACGCAAAAGCATGGATTTACGCTTGATTTTTCAATTAAAGACTTACAAAACTTTGCAAATCAAACAATGACTGTGTCGTATCAAATGCGTTTAGAAAAGACCGCTGAACCAGACACTGCGATTAACAACGAAGGACAATTAGTCACGGACAAGCATACCTTGACTAAAAGAGCCGCAGTTCGTACAGGCGGCAAGTCTTTTGTCAAAGTTGATAGTGAAAATGCGAAAATCACCTTGCCAGAGGCTGTTTTTATCGTCAAAAATCAAGCGGGGGAATACCTCAATGAAACAGCAAACGGGTATCGTTGGCAAAAAGAAAAAGCATTAGCTAAAAAAATCACGTCTAATCAAGCCGGTGAATTTTCAGTTAAAGGTTTAAAAGATGGCCAGTACTTCTTGGAAGAAATCTCTGCACCAAAAGGTTATCTTCTGAATCAAACAGAAATTCCTTTTACGGTGGAAAAAAATTCTTATGCAACGAACGGACAACGAACAGCACCGTTACATGTAATCAATAAAAAAGTAAAAGAGTCAGGCTTCTTACCAAAAACAAATGAAGAACGTTCTATTTGGTTGACGATTGCAGGCCTGCTAATCATTGGGATGGTAGTCATTTGGCTATTTTATCAAAAACAAAAAAGAGGAGAGAGAAAATGAAGCAATTAAAAAAAGTTTGGTACACCGTTAGTACCTTGTTACTAATTTTGCCACTTTTCACGAGTGTATTAGGGACAACAACTGCATTTGCAGAAGAAAATGGGGAGAGCGCACAGCTCGTGATTCACAAAAAGAAAATGACGGATTTACCAGATCCGCTTATTCAAAATAGCGGGAAAGAAATGAGCGAGTTTGATAAATATCAAGGACTGGCAGATGTGACGTTTAGTATTTATAACGTGACGAGCGAATTTTACGAGCAACGAGCGGCAGGCGCAAGCGTTGATGCAGCTAAACAAGCTGTCCAAAGTTTAACTCCTGGGAAACCTGTTGCTCAAGGAACCACCGATGCAAATGGGAATGTCACTGTTCAGTTACCTAAAAAACAAAATGGTAAAGATGCAGTGTATACCATTAAAGAAGAACCAAAAGAGGGTGTAGTTGCTGCTACGAATATGGTGGTGGCGTTCCCAGTTTACGAAATGATCAAGCAAGCAGATGGTTCCTATAAATATGGAACAGAAGAATTAGCGATTGTTCATATTTATCCTAAAAATGTGGTAGCCAATGATGGTAGTTTACATGTGAAAAAAGTAGGAACTGCTGAAAATGAAGGATTAAATGGCGCAGAATTTGTTATTTCCAAAAGCGAAGGCTCACCAGGCACAGTAAAATATATCCAAGGAGTCAAAGATGGATTATATACATGGACAACGGATAAAGAACAAGCAAAACGCTTTATTACTGGGAAAAGTTATGAAATTGGCGAAAATGATTTTACAGAAGCAGAGAATGGAACGGGAGAATTAACAGTTAAAAATCTTGAGGTTGGTTCGTATATTTTAGAAGAAGTAAAAGCTCCAAATAATGCAGAATTAATTGAAAATCAAACAAAAACACCATTTACAATTGAAGCAAACAATCAAACACCTGTTGAAAAAACAGTCAAAAATGATACCTCTAAAGTTGATAAAACAACACCAAACTTGGATGGTAAAGATGTGGCAATTGGCGAAAAAATTAAATATCAAATTTCTGTAAATATTCCATTGGGGATTGCAGACAAAGAAGGCGACGCTAATAAATACGTCAAATTCAATTTAGTTGATAAACATGATGCAGCCTTAACTTTTGATAACGTGACTTCTGGAGAGTATGCCTATGCGTTATATGATGGGGATACAGTGATTGCTCCTGAAAATTATCAAGTGACTGAACAAGCAAATGGCTTCACTGTCGCCGTTAATCCAGCGTATATTCCTACGTTAACACCAGGCGGCACACTAAAATTCGTTTACTTTATGCATTTAAATGAAAAAGCAGATCCTACGAAAGGCTTTAAAAATGAGGCGAATGTTGATAATGGCCATACCGACGATCAAACACCACCAACTGTTGAAGTTGTGACAGGTGGGAAACGTTTCATTAAAGTCGATGGCGATGTGACAGCGACACAAGCCTTGGCGGGAGCTTCCTTTGTCGTTCGTGATCAAAACAGTGACACAGCAAATTATTTGAAAATCGATGAAACAACGAAAGCAGCAACTTGGGTGAAAACAAAAGCCGAAGCAACTACTTTTACAACAACGGCTGATGGATTAGTTGATATCACAGGGCTTAAATACGGCACCTATTATTTAGAAGAAACTGTAGCTCCTGATGATTATGTCTTGTTAACAAATCGGATTGAATTTGTGGTCAATGAACAATCATATGGCACAACAGAAAACCTAGTTTCACCAGAAAAAGTACCAAACAAACACAAAGGTACCTTACCTTCAACAGGTGGCAAAGGAATCTACGTTTACTTAGGAAGTGGCGCAGTCTTGCTACTTATTGCAGTAGTCTACTTTGCTAGACGTAGAAAAGAAAATGCTTAATTTCTAGCATCACCGAAGAAATTTTTAGAAAAACAAAGAGCCTGGGCAAATCACTGTCCCAGGCTCTCATGCTTTATTTTTAAGGAGGAAGCAATGAAGTCAAAAAAGAAACGTCGTATCATTGATGGTTTTATGATTCTTTTACTGATTATTGGAATAGGTGCATTTGCGTATCCTTTTGTTAGCGATGCATTAAATAACTATCTGGATCAACAAATTATCGCTCATTATCAAGCAAAAGCAAGCCAAGAAAACACCAAAGAAATGGCTGAACTTCAAGAAAAAATGGAAAAGAAAAACCAAGAATTAGCGAAAAAAGGCAGCAATCCTGGATTAGATCCTTTTTCCGAAACGCAAAAAACAACGAAAAAACCAGACAAATCCTATTTTGAAAGTCATACGATTGGTGTTTTAACCATCCCAAAAATAAATGTCCGTTTACCAATTTTTGATAAAACGAATGCATTACTATTGGAAAAAGGAAGCTCCTTGTTAGAAGGAACCTCCTATCCTACAGGTGGTGCGAATACACATGCGGTCATTTCAGGACATCGTGGTCTCCCTCAAGCCAAATTATTTACAGATTTGCCAGAATTAAAAAAAGGCGATGAATTTTATATCGAAGTCAATGGGAAGACGCTCGCTTATCAAGTGGATCAAATAAAAACCGTTGAACCAACTGATACAAAAGATTTACACATTGAGTCTGGCCAAGATCTCGTCACTTTATTAACTTGCACACCGTATATGATAAACAGTCATCGGTTATTAGTTCGAGGACATCGTATCCCATATCAACCAGAAAAAGCAGCAGCAGGAATGAAAAAAGTGACACAACAACAAAATTTACTATTATGGACATTACTTTTAATTGCCTGTGCGTTAATTATTAGCGGCTTCATTATCTGGTACAAGCGACGGAAAAAGACGACCAGAAAGCATGGAAATTAACGATTCGTATAATAAAAGTGACTATGTTTTTATTTTTTTAAACCCTTTACGTAGTAAATCAATGACCAAACCTAAGCAAAAATAAGTACAAAAATGAAGCTCAGAAGAAATCAACATTCTGGTTGTTAAAGGCTGCTGGGAATAATAAGTATCCAGCACAGGCGTTTGGTGAATAATAGAAAAACCTAGAAAATCTGTAAGGGCCAATAGAAATCCCTTACTATCATATCCAGAAAACCAAAGTAGTATGACGAAAAGGCTAAACATACTAAAAAAAAGAGTAAAAAAATAGCTTTTCAATTTTTAATCCTCCTTATCGTGCATAATTGAACCAGAGAAACAGAAGTATTAACGAAATAACTAAAAGAGCAAGCCCTGAATAAAAAGCGACAAAGGGCCAATCAATCGACTGTTTAAATTCTTGCCAAGTTTGGATTTTTCTGTTTTTTTTCGCGCTATCTTCAAGCGTGAGTAAATAATTTAATAGTAAGAGGAGCAGCAACACCGTGAAATCATTTGTGTTAAAAAACACATGTAAAAATAGAATGACAAAGACAACACGGGATAACACTCGATACCGCAAAATTAAAAATAACTTAGCACGCATAATAAACCACCATTTCTTATCAGAGATAATGAATCTGTTTTTGTCTACTCTTTAGTTATATCATAAAATTCTTAATAATGAAAAAATTATTCGAGAAAATAATTGAAAAAAGTTTTTTTCCTGAATCATTATTTTCGTAAATAAAGAATAAACGTGTTACTCTTGGCTTATCAAATTTGGAAGGAGTGTTAAAAATGAAATATCTGGATATTATTGCTTTAATTTTATTGATTGTCGGAGGTTTAAACTGGTTATTAGTCGGTGCATTTAATTTTGATTTAGTTGCAACAATTAGTGGCGGTGCAACCACACCATTAGCAAAAATTATCTATATTATTGTCGGAATTTGTGCGATTTATTCTATTAAGTTTTTAGCTCCTTTGTTCCGCGAACCATAGGATTGATTTAAAAGATTTAGATAACGGGAAGTTATTTTAACTTAGTAATTGAGAGTTTCCTTGAGAAAGGGGACTCTTTTTTTATTTTCTATATTCGTTTCAGAAGGTTTAGACAAGCTCAAAAAATATTTCAAGAGAGCAGCGTTGTTTTCAAAATAGAACCTAGCATTACCTCGAATGTACCTCAAATAACCTGTGTCTTTTTTTGAATCATTAGTTCAAATTGATGTGATCACTAGTGAGAAAAATCAGCTCTAGGATATATAGGAAAATATAAGCATCAAATAGGGGTTTTGATGATAAATTATCTTTTTCCTTGTTATGATTATAACAAGGAAAAGAAAGTAGGGATTTATGTATGGAATTACAGGTGACAAAAAAGGCTAAATTTTTTTGTTTGGCGATGGCATTACTAATGACATTAGGTATTTTTATCAGCGCTGGTACAAGTGTTTATGCATCTGACCAGCTAGAGGATTCAGAAGTTGAGGCTGTAGCAAAAGGACTGGAAGAAATGTATGCGAATGGAGTGACGGAAGATAACTTTAAAAACTATGTCAAAAATAATTTTGCTCAGCAAGAGATTTCTTCAGTTGAGGAAGAGTTAAATGTAAATATTTCTGATGCTTCAACAGTAGTTCAAGCACGTTTTAATTGGAATGCATTAGGAAGTTGCGTTGCTAACAAAATCAAAGATGAGTTTTTTGCAATGATTAGTATCAGCGCAATTGTAAAAGCTGCACAAAAGAAAGCCTGGAAAGAATTAGCAGTGACTGTATTACGCTTCGCTAAAGCCAATGGGTTAAAGACGAATGCTATTATTGTAGCTGGACAACTAGCTTTATGGGCAGTTCAATGTGGGTTAAGCTAATGAATTTAAAAGATCATGTTACGGAAATAGTAATTACTTTTATCATCGCTTTTGTATATACTTGGATAGATTCAGGAGAAATTGAAATCTTAAAGACTCTTTTGATAACAATAATATTTTTAGCCATGTTCTATGCAATACCCAAAATCACCAATAGAAAAAGAAAATGAAGTGGTTTTAGAAAGATAATGTGATAGGAAGTGTAAGAGGAGGTAACGAGCCTTCTCTTTATTTTTTTATTGACTTGCTATGTAGATGGTTCAAGATAGCTAAAAAGCCTACCAAACCGTTAAAATGAAGTTTGGTTCACGACAACCACATTAACAGTTTAGGAGGTAATACTTATAAAAAAAGCCATAGAAATTTCATTACACTTAAGGTGGAAATATAAGTATCCTATATAACATTCAGGTTTAAACTATTCAATGTTTCTTTGATAAGCTTAGCATAGCTTGATTCCTACTTAGAATGGGTTCAGTAACTTTAATTCTACAGAATTTTTGGGGGTCTTTTTTTGTGAATCAAGAAAGATGTTGGAAAAAATATTGATATTAGAAATATAGAAGCTAAAAACTACATCATATCAAGATATGTTTTTTTCTAAATCATCAAAATACTTTACTAATATTTCCGCTTTTCCAAGTCCAATATTTTCAATAGCTGTTTTTCCACTTCTGATTTTGTCAATGTATTGCGTGCTGATTCCAGTTTCTTTTGCAATACGATAGCTCGTTAAATCTAGGTCTATTAATTTTTCGATTTTTTCAGTGTAAGTCATTTAATCAACTACTTTCTTTTGCTTAATATGCCTACAATTAACAAGATCACTGAGTAAGTAATCCAATTAATTACAGTAAAAAGTGTCAGTACTAAACCGACTAACACGATAGTTAATAATACATAATTTTTATTATTCAGGTTATTCTTGCTAGAATTATTCTATAGAGAAGGGAATGCTAGCAAGAATAATAAGGTTAGTTTATTTCTATACTATCTAGCTTTGATATAAAACATAGTTATTAGTAATTGAAAAGATGGCTAAAAAGATAAGTTTTGTAGCAGTCTTTTTCTTAATTCTTCCTTCCTATCTGTATACATTTGGATGAATTCATTCTTTTTATAAACTTTATTTAGTAAATTCCTATTTAGATAATAATCCAGTTCCTCGTTAGAATTATATCTTTTTAATACCCAATCATCGAAATACTTATTATTTTTTTCTGTATTAGGAATGCCTTCTAGTAATTGTAAATTTACAATTGTATCGATGTGTTCAACAATAAATGTTATTTCTTCTTCTGAATAACCTATTTCTCTTAAATTCTTTTTATTTTTATATTTGCTTGAAGGGAATATATGATCTTGGTGAAACTTATTTTTTAAATCTATGGCTGGAAAAATTACCGATAAAAGTGTGAAAGAGTACTTTCCAATTTTTGTATCTAGTAAATAATCAATGTCTTCATCCGTTAGGATTAAAGATTTGTTTGTATCTCTAACTTTAAGAAGTTTTGACAATGGGAACCCTTCGGATAAATCCTGCATATTTTCTCTCATTTTAAGTAATATTGAGTCTGGAGTTCCTCCAAAGATTCTTTTTAACAAAGAAATCTGAACAAAATATTTTATTTTATTCCTATCATTTAAGTATCTATCAGCTTCTAAATAGTTATTTGGGCAATCAATTTTGTATAGGTAATAAACAACAGGGATGATTACACTATTAGCAATTAAAGTATCTCCATTAAACCCAAAATTTGAAAGTAAATTCACTGCTAAAGATATTGCTTTTTTTGTCTTTTCCCAGTTAGTTTCGATTAGGTTTGTGGTTTGTTTGTCAAAATTGGAAGCTCTAAATTTAATATTCTTTTTATCAGTTAACACTAAAGCAGCCTTTAAAATATTATCTTTGTTAAAATTGAAACCGTTTCCTATCATATTTAGTTCATCAACTAATGAATAAATTTCTTCTCGAGCATTCAGATTTTGCCATTTAGCAGTCGCTAAAGAAAGCAAAAGGTCAGAATAAGTTAGCGTAGTACCACCGCTATTCATTCTGATAAAGATATCTAAAACCTTATCAATTTCTTGTGAGTTTTCTTCATAATATGCCAATATATCTTTTTCCATCATTTGATGTAAAGTTCCTAAAGAATTCATAATATAACTTGTTTTTTCAACGGATTCATTAGGAAAATTTTTCCGATAAAGCTCTTGATATCTAGCAATCACAGTAAACATTTCACCTACTTCAAATTGCAAAATATCGGAGACAGGGTACCAAAGAGTATCTTCGGTAAAATCTTCTGCTTCCTCATTAGTTAAAAATCTAAAATCAAATTGAACATCTTTGTTGGTATCTAAATTTGGAGAAACGATATTTAAATAAAGCTGTCTCGAAGGATAAGCATTGTCATTATTTTTCCATGCTCCTTTTATTTTGTAGCTGTAGGTACCTTTCAAAGCTATATAGATAGATGTTATTCTTTGTTGCCCATCTAGTATTGCTGTAACACTATCTTTATGTGAAATATTGATTTTTGTATTATGTCTAGCATCTCTTTGATGGTATTCTTTTAATATGTTATAAAATTCATATTTATTTATATTTTCATTTTGGACGTTCCAAAATAAGAACGAGCCGATGGGATATCCTTTCATAATGGAATCGAATAATCTTTCAATTTGTTCTGGTTTCCATACAAATTCTCTTTGAAGCGCAGGTAGTACATATTCATTGTTATCTATTTTCTTAATTAAATTTTTTATAGTGAAATTTACGTAACCCATTTTGAGAATCTCCTTTGACATTATTTAATTAATTTTACCACATAAAATACAAAAATATTGAATCTATTTTTATTATACAAATTTGTTATCTGGATTCTATAAGGTAATATAAATCGAAATTTCTACAGGTTTATCCATTAGAATATCTATTCATAAATATGAAATAATTACAATGGAGATTCATTTTAGAAAAAGTGGATATCCATGTGAAGCTAATCGAATCAAGTATAATTTAAATAAATTGAAATTATTCAGCAGAAAATTGGTTCGTTATGTAAAAGATTACCTTTTTAATAATGTTTTCTTGAAAGTATTCACCAAATTTTGATTATTAGTTGATACCTTTTTCTATTTTCTTTATGATTTTTCTCAAAAGTCCGAGTTCAGTCCAACTCCCAAGAAAATAAGGAACTTACTAAATCGTTGATTTAACAACGTTTAGCAAGTTCCTTTTTAATGGAGACGGCGGGAGTCGAACCCGCGTCCAAACATATTGCCACTTAAATCTCTACGTTCATAGACACTCATTTAAAGGTTCGCTTTACAGCGTGCCGAGTGACAGGCATTCTGTATTGCTAGTCTGGTAAGCTCCTCTAAATTTTACAGACGGAAAAATTTAGCGTATCCCACTTCGATTAGGACCCTGACCCGAGCACATGGGCGATGCCGGGAGGATCTTCGCTAGCTGGTTTTTAGGCAGCTAAAGCGAAAGAATTGTTTTCGTTTTTAGCAGTTATATTTAACTGTAACGTTTTAACGTAGCCGTAACCTACGAAACGCAATTCAAGCTCAACTATGCCTGTCGAATCCGTAACGCCCCCGAAATAACATAAGTATCCCTTGATACTTATCAAAGTATAGCATAAATTCCTTGTTTTTTCAAAGAGTAGGATAACACTCTGTTAGATATTCATAAAAAGAGGAAGGATGGACCGTAATTCAGTTCATCCTTCCTCTTTTTATGAAAGTGTGTGGGTATGTTTTGTAATCCATTGTTGCAAACGGATATTCAACCAAAAACCATAAATTCCTAAAGTAATTATAGTTAATAAAAGCCATTTAATCCAATGACCGAATAATTGCATAGCTGTACCGTCAAAATAAAGGCGTTTACCATCAATAACGGTATGCTTGATTTTCCAGTTGTACATCATACAAATTCCCCAAGGTGCGCAAATGCCTAATGTAAAGACAGTAATCAAGGTTGCTAAAATTGAAGTCCCGATATACGTTGCTAAACCACCGTCAAAATATGAATTTTTCATTCTTTTCCTCCTTATCTCATAAACTTTATTATAACAAGAATAAATGGCCTGGGAAACAAAATGAGGATGAAATAAGTATTTTTATTCATTATTGATGTGAAATATGTTATTTATGCAACTCAAACTTGGCAACATTAGATATTTTGTAACAAATGTTATCTAATGTAACTACCATAATAAAACGTTTTCCTTAGGAAGTGAATTAGAAATTTAAAAAAAAGGCTACTTAAATGAGCATTAATATTGTACGAGACATATCTTTTTGCTATTGTCAACTTCTGAAAAAGACCACTAAGTGGAAAAAATAAGAGAAAAGAAAGGTGAATAATTTTTTATGACAAAAAGTGTAAAATTTTTAGTGTTACTGTTGGTAATGATTCTACCAATTGCGGGGGCGTTATTGATTGGTCCAATTTCGTTTGGCGCCGAATTGAGCAAAAGTTCAATCGTTGACAAAGTAGAATTAGATCACACTACTTTATATCAAGGAGAGATGACCTCCATTAAAGTATCTTTTAGTGACAAAGAGAATCAGAAAATAAAACCTGGCGATACTATTACTTTAACTTTACCAAATGCATTAGTTGGAATGACCGAGAACGATGGCTCACCACGAAAAATCAATTTAAATGGTTTAGGGGAAGTTTTTATCTATAAAGATCATGTTGTAGCAACATTTAACGAAAAAGTTGAATCTTTACATAATGTGAATGGGCATTTTTCTTTCGGGATTAAAACGCTTATCACCAATAGTTCGCAACCGAATGTGATAGAAACGGATTTCGGAACAGCAACGGCGACTCAACGTTTGACGATTGAAGGAGTGACTAACACAGAGACTGGCCAAATTGAGCGAGACTATCCGTTTTTTTATAAAGTAGGCGATTTGGCTGGAGAGTCAAATCAAGTACGCTGGTTTTTAAATGTGAACCTCAATAAATCCGATGTCACAGAAGATATTTCAATTGCGGATCGACAAGGAAGTGGTCAACAATTAAATAAAGAGAGTTTTACATTTGATATTGTGAATGACAAAGAAACTAAATATATTTCACTTGCCGAGTTTGAGCAACAAGGTTATGGCAAAATTGACTTCGTGACAGATAATGACTTTAATTTACGTTTTTATCGGGATAAAGCACGCTTTACTTCCTTTATCGTCCGTTACACTTCGACAATCACAGAAGCAGGCCAACATCAAGCAACATTTGAAAATAGTTATGACATCAATTATCAACTAAACAATCAAGACGCAATGAATGAAAAAAATACATCACAGGTTAAAAATGTTTTTGTAGAAGGCGAGGCAAGCGGCAATCAAAATGTGGAAATGCCAACAGAAGAAAGTCTAGACATTCCTTTAGAGACAATAGAAGAATGGGAACCAAAGACACCTACTTCGGAACAGGCAATAGAAACAAGTGAAAAGACAGACACAACAGAAACCGCAGAAAGCAGCCAACCAGAAGTTCATGTCTCACCAACAGAAGAAGAAAATCCAGATGAAAGTGAAACGTTAGGTACAATTGAACCAATCATACCTGAAAAACCAAGTGTGACAACTGAAGAGAATGGCGCAACAGAAACGGCAGAAAGCAGCCAACCAGAAGTTCATGTGTCGCCAACAGAAGAAGAAAATCCAGATGAAAGTGAAACACTAGGCACGATTGAGTCAATCATACCTGAAAAACCAAGCGTAACAACTGAAGAGAATGGCGCAACAGAAACGGCAGAAAGCAGCCAACCAGAAGTTCATGTGTCGCCAACAGAAGAAGAAAATCCAGATGAAAGTGAAACGTTAGGTACAATTGCACCAATCATACCTGAAAAACCAAGCGTAACAACTGAAGAGAATGGCGCAACAGAAACGGCAGAAAGCAGTCAACCAGAAGTTCATGTGTCGCCAACAGAAGAAGAAAATCCAGATGAAAGTGAAACACTAGGCACGATTGAGCCAATCATACCTGAAAAACCAAGTGTGACAACTGAAGAGAACGGCACAACAGAGACTGCAGAAAGCAGTCAACCAGAAGTCCATGTCTCACCAACAAAAGAAATTACTACAACTGAGAAAAAACAGCCATCCACAGAAACAACTGTGGAGACAAATAAAAATGTTACATCAAAAAATCAACCACAAATACTAAACGCTCCATTAAATACATTGAAAAATGAAGGAAGCCCACAGTTGGCTCCCCAACTGCTTAGTGAACCAATTCAAAAATTAAATGAAGCAAACGGGCAACGAGAACTTCCCAAAACAGGCACAACAAAAACACCGTTTATGTTAATAGCAGGAATACTGGCAAGTACATTTGCCGTTTTAGGTGTAAGTTATCTACAAATCAGAAAGAATTAACAATAGAAAAGCCATCCAGCTTTCGCTGGGGGGCTTTTCTATTATCTGGAGATAAATTGCTGATAGGCGCCAATCAAAAACTATGCTACAGTAAGGTATATAATGCTCGAAAAGGAGGGAGTAAATGACTAAAAAATATGGTCGCACTTTCAGAAAAGCTTCACTTGGTACATTTTGATTGGCGTGATTGTTTCATTATGTAGTGCTTTAGCAATTTATTTTTTTCAACAGTTGTTAGATCATTATCAAAAAAGTTTCCAACTAGGGTTGTTAGTAGCGTATGGAACGACAATTATTTTAATTCCGCTATTGTCTTACTGTGAACAGAAACCGAAAGCTTACTTAACTAATGGCATCTATTTCTATTTGAAGAAATTAAGTTTAATAAAAATGAGCAAGATTTCCTATGAAGAATATCTAAAACTGGGAGCGGGAGCTTTACTACAAAAAGTAGAAGTTGGTGCAGCAGCTGGGAGAAATATCCACTTGAATTTTTATGGACGCTTATTTCGAGAGCTAATTCCAGAGACGTTATTTAATTTGTTTTTCATAGCATTGATTGATAAAAAATTACTACCAGCAATTCTAATTGGTTATGTGATTGTATTTATTTTAACCAAAATACTTTTGAAAACGCTACAAAAAATGAAAGAAAAAACACTTATTTCTGAAGAAGCAATGAATGCTACTTTGATACGAGGGATGACAGAACTAGTGACTTTTAGAATTAATCGAAAATATAAAAAAGAGATTGAAAATTACGCGTTAATGGCAGAGGAAAATAGTCAAAATATAACAAAAATGACTATGATCCATGAATTTTTCTTTGGCTTTTTTGCCTTGTTAGTCGCACTTATCAAAGTAAGCATTGTCGTACTTAGTTTTACTAACGTTGTGACATTGAGTTTAGGTGGACTTGTAGCGATAGTGATGTATATCGATCGAATTTATACGCCGATAGCCATATTTAATGTTTTATTTGTTCAATATAATTTGGATAAAGTAGCCTATCAGCGCTTGGAAGATTTTTATAAAAAAGAAGATGATCCTGACTTAGCGGTTCCAGGAAAAGCGTTACCTGAAATTCAAACAATTTCATTAAAAGATGTGTGTTTTAGCGTAGATAGTCAAACGATTATGTCCCAACAAAATCGACAATTTTCAATGAACAAAACCTATGGCTTGATTGGAAAAAGTGGGACAGGCAAATCTACCCTGATTAAATTGATTTTAGGATTATTGAAACCGACAGAGGGGACAGTTTATGTGAATCAATTTCCTCTAACACAATTCAATTTGGAAGATTATTATGAAAAAGTTTTTTATTTATCTCAAGATGTGCCAATATTTCAAGGAACGTTGAAAGAAAATATTGTATTGAATCAAGAAATTTCTGATGAACAAGTAATTGAAGCTATGTATCGTTTTCAGTTGGGGGAACTTTATGAACGGTTGCCGGAAGGTTTAAACACTATTGTGAGTGAAAAAGGAATGAATTTTTCTGGTGGCGAGAAACAACGGATTGCTTTCACACGCTTAGCATTTACACAAGCAGAGATCCTTATTTTAGATGAGGCGACTTCTGCATTGGACGAAAAGACCGAAGAAAAAGTGTTACAAGAAGTACAAAAATTTACCCACAATAAGTTGACTATTTTGGTTACTCATCGACCTAAAACCCTGCGATTTGTAGATGAAATTATTGATTTAAATGAGTGAACTTGTTAGCTCTTTGGCGCTTCTTTTGCTACACTTTTTATAAGAATTGAGAGAAAGGGGCAACTGTTGATGAATAATAATGAGCAAGAATTAGCGGAATTTTGGGATGAATTTGCAGAAGAATATGAAGAAATTCAACAAGAATCGCCATTTCCAATTGCCCAAGAATTACGTGATTTCTTGGTCCAAGAAGGCATTTTTCCGTGTCAGACATTTCTGGATATCGCAGGTGGGACGGGACGATATTTGCCTTTTTTTCAAGAGCAAGTCACGGAGTACACGCTAGCCGATATTTCTCAGAGAATGTTGGAGATTGCGGAAGCAAAAGCACAAAGCAACGTTGTTTTTCTTCACCAAAGCCAAGAAAGACTGATTGAGACTGGGAAAAAATTTCAAGTCGTTTTTTCAGCGATGAACCCTGCTTTGGATACGCCGGAAAAAGTTAATGCATTGTGCCAATTAAGTGAGAAATGGTGTCTTATATTTCGGCTAGTGGAAGAGCAAGATTCGTTATTTTCTCCTTTTGAGCAAGAGAGCAACCCGCAGTTAAATTGGATGGCAAAATACAAAGCATTTCTAAAAAAAGAACAGCGACCTTTTTTCACAAAAAAATTTTTCTTTGAAGCATCAGAAACTATTTCAAAAGACTTTTTCCGCAGCTATTTTGAAGAACAATGGTCAGTTCCAATTTTAGAACAACGCGTACAAGAAATTTTTGGTTCTCATGAAATTAAGCAAAATCAGCGTACCATTATTTATGAATTAATTGTTATTCCATGTAAAAAAACAACTAGCGATTACTAATTATCGCTGGTTGTTTTTCGGTTATTTAATTGTGCGAAAGCTTTTTCTGGAATCTCTTTTTTATCAATTTTGGCAGGAGATTGGATGATTCTTTTTTTACTAATGGTTGCTTCTATGTAAGCATTTGGTTCCAAAGGTTGCGGATTTTTGTCTGTCCGTTCGTAGTCCATAACTTGCGTTTTTCCATTACATTTAACAAAAGTTAGTCGATAGTGTAAAGAATATTGGCCATCTATGCTTTTTTGATTGTCATCTACTGTTTGTTTTCGTTCAGGAATTTCTAGAGGAACTTGTGCATAGGCTTTTTCACCCTTATATGTATCTGCATAATAACGATAGCCTGTATAACCACCAACAATAAATAAGCCAATAAATAAAATAGCGCCGATTTTTTTCATTTTTTGTCCTCCTAACAATTTACAAAAATAGCATAGCAAAAGAAGAAGGAGATGGAACATCGAAAAAACGAACAGTTGTCTTACAAAACTGTTCGTTTTTTTGTCTATTTAGCTTTCATCAGAGAGTAGAAAGGAATCATTTTTCTTACGATAACTAAAGAAAATAACAAAGTACAGTAGGCCTGTTAAAAGAGTGACGCCTAACGAATTTGTAAATAAGATGCCAATAAAGATGAGGCCTAAAATGATTAAAGCAAGGAGATTAATACTTTTTTCAAAGAGAGACCCTCGTTTTAAAGACAGAACAAACGCCGCAGCGCTAATTAAAATCCAAATTAGCAAGACAGTGTAAGAGAGAGAACCGGCTAAGTAACCAAATAATTCATCGCCAACAAAATAAGAAAGAATAACGCCCAGATATAAAACACTGGCGCAGAAGAAAACTGAACGTTGAGGTACTTGGTGCTTGTTTAAAACCGCAAGTTTACTCATGGGTCCTTTTTTATCTTTTAAGCGAAAATATAAAAGGCGAGAAGAGGCGTATACCCCAGAATTAATAGAAGAAAACAAGGCTAAAATAATCACAAAATTTACGATGTCAGCAGCAAAAGGAATATTCATTTTTTCAAAAACCATAACAAATGGACTCACCGTTGTGCCTGCTAAGGTATTCCAAGGGAAAATAATCAAAAGTAAGAATAATGGAATGATATAGAAGGAAATAATCCGTCCCATCACACCACGAATCGCTTTAGGAATGGCTTTTTTAGGATCATCTGCTTCACTGACAGTAATCGCGATTAATTCTGAACCGCCATAAGAATAAATAACTACTAATAAAGAATTAACAATACCTTTCATGCCATGTGGGGCGAAGCCACCATGATCGGTGATACTTTGTAAAGTAGGGAAGACACCACTGCCTAGCATTTGTTGTCCCACCAGATAAACACCAAAAATAATTAACAAAATGATGACACTAATTTTAGCAAACGCCAACCAATATTCTGTTTCTGCAAATAAACGAACCGAGTAAAGATTAATGAGCGTCGTTAAAATAGCTAAAATGAAAACAAAAAACCAAGCAGGAATATTAGGAAACCAAAGTTGTAAAAAGGAAGCTGCGGCAACCGCTTCTGCGATAATATTAATTGTCCACATGGAATAATAAACCCAATCAATAAAATCAGCAGAATGTGCACCTAAAAATGGTCGAACTAAGCCAGACAAACCATGATGTGTGTCTCCGCCATCTAAAACAAGTTTTCCTAAACCACTCATGACGATGAAGAGAACAGCACCGCCAATTAGAAAGGCGATTAAAACAGAAGGACCAGCAATACCAATTGCTTCGCCACTTCCTTTAAAAAGACCTGCGCCAATCGCTCCCCCTAAGGCTAACATCGTAATGTGGCGCGAGCTTAATTGTTTTTTTAAGGTTGTTTGTTGTGTTTCACTCATAGGATTCTCCTTTAATTGAAAAAAATAATATGAAAATAACTTTCTTTATTATATACAATTTTCTGACAATTACAACTATTCTGTCAATGAAAATGAAAAAATAAGTGAAAAATATTATGAAAATAAAAAAATCGAGCAATTTAAGTGATTAAAATCGCTCAATTTTTTTATTAATTTTTATTTTTTAATAGAGTCATAATTGTTAATGGAACAGTAATGACTACATAGCCGATGATACTAGCCACTACTAAATAAGCTATAGAACTTGAGAAATTAAATAAGTCCGTTAAAAGTATTGCGACAATCATTGAAATAGCATAACAAATGAATAATTGAATAAACCGCTTTGCAGACAAAAAATCACCTCTTCCTAATTAGTTAAAGTCTCTTTTCAATCATTTAGTATACACCTGAAAAGAAGAATAAACTATCATTAATTAAAAGAAAAAGTGAAACAACTAGCGGATTTTTTGTTCAGCTGATTATCTTAAGAATTAGAAAATGGGACATAAGTCATCTCGACTTATGTCCCATTTTCATTTATGACGTTGGCTTCGTGTAAATTGAGAAGTCTCGTCCTCTCTAGTGGTTGGTTGCTGTGTTCGTTGTACGGCTTGCTTTTCCGGCTCGCTCTTTTTTGCAACATCAGTCACAACATTTGGCTTCTGGGAAGGGGGAACAGTTGTTTTTTTGTTTAAAGTTGGCGTAGTTCTTTTTGTTTCTTTCTTTTGTTTCTTTTTATTATTTTTATCATTTCCAGTGACTGTCAAATAGATAATCAGAAAAATCATTAGGATCGTTGCAACAATTAATAGAATAAACATGTTAAATGAAATGAACATGCATGGCCCTCGTTTCTCGTTTTTTCTTAGTTTACCAAAATTTCAAAATTTCGTCACTCTTTTCTTCAGAAAAAACGAATTTCGAAGGGGGTAAAAGAAACTTTTATAAAAAAGCCTCCTTTTTTGTGTGAAAATGCACAAAATTTCTGGAATCGTTTGCTGTTAAAACCAGATACTGGTAAAATAATTATTGTATAAGAATCATTTTAAAAAACGATTTTTGTTACAAATAACGTATTTGTTGAAAAGGCACTGTGAAGTAGTTAGAGACGACAGCCAAGTGACTTTTAATGACAGCCGCCCAATTAATTTCATGGAGCCTTTTCGTAGAAAACGAGGAGGTTATTTTGCGTGAAAGTGAGTATATTTTCGACATGCGTGGTGGATTTACTTTTTCCAAATGTAGGGCAAGCAATGGTAGAGGTTTTGGAACGTTATGGCTGTGAAACGGTTTTACCAACAAGCCAAACGTGTTGTGGTCAGCCAACGTACAATAGTGGCTATGTGACAGAGAGCACGACAACGCTTAAGAATCAAATTGATAGTTTTGACGGTGCCGATTATGTGGTGGGACCTGCGGGGTCTTGTGTCGGCATGATGAAAGAATACCACAAATTTTTAGCAGATGATCCTATTTATGGACCAAAAGCACAACGTTTAGCTGAGCGAACTTATGAGTTTAGTCAGTTTCTTTATCGTGTCTTAGGGGTCAAAGATGTTGGCGCAACGCTATATGGGAAAGCCACTTATCATCGTTCTTGTCATATGACGCGAATTTTAAATGAACGAGAATCACCCTTTGTTTTGTTGGATCATGTGAAAGGATTAGAAATGATTCCTTTAGGACATCTTGAAAATTGTTGCGGATTTGGCGGAACGTTTTCAGTGAAAATGCCAGCTATTTCTGAACAAATGGTGACGGAAAAAATGAACGATGTGATTGATACAGGCGCAGAAATTTTAATTAGTGCGGATATGGGTTGCCTGATGAATATCGGGGGTAAATTCAATCGTGATGGGAAAAAGATTAAGATTATGCATATTGCAGAAGTCCTTAATCACGAAGTGGATGAAGCACGCATGGACCAACCGCAAATCATATCGGTAGGGTAAGGGGGAAGAACTGTGGGATTATCAACGAGCAATAAGCCGTTAAGTGAACGAATTGAAGAAAGTAAAAAAGATGTGTTTATGCAAAAGGCTGTCGCCAAAGCACAAGATGCCCAATGGGAGAAACGAGAAGGTGCGCGGGAAGCTTTAGGCAATTGGCCACAATGGCGTGAACTGGGAGAACAAATTCGCCAACATACAATTCAGTATCTGCCTGACTATTTAGAAGAGTTCAGTGATAACGTCGCCAAACGAGGTGGCAAAGTCTTTTTTGCTCAAACCGCCGAAGAGGCCAATGAATATGTGAAACAAGTGGTTCTAGAAAAAAAGGCGAAAAAAATTGTGAAATCTAAATCAATGGTGACGACCGAAGTCGATATAGATCCAATGTTATTGGGATTAGACGATGTTAGTGTGATGGAAACAGATTTGGCGGAATTCATTTTACAAATGGATGACTGGGATGAGCCGTCACATATTGTTTTCCCAAGTATTCATAAAAATCGCGAACAGATTCGTCAGGTTTTTGCGAAAAAATTAGGGTATCAAGGGGATAATGACCCAGTAAATTTGGCACGCTGTGCACGAGAAGTGATGCGCAAATTCTTTTTGGAAGCGGAGATTGGCATTACAGGTTGTAATTTCGCTATTGCGGATAGTGGCTTAATTAACTTAAATACAAATGAAGGAAATGCTGATTTGACCATCAGTATTCCTAAGACACAAATCGTGTTAATGGGGATGGAAAGAATCGTACCAACAATGCGTGAAGCAGAGGTTTTAGATAACCTTTTAGCCAGAAGTGCTGTTGGTCAAAATTTAACAACGTATGTGACGTTTGCCGGGCAAAAAAATGCGGATGAATCCGATGGTCCAGAAGAATTTCACGTAGTCATTTTGGATAACGGGCGTTCAAAAGCTTTAGGAACAGCCTTTCAGCCAGTCTTACAGTGTATTCGTTGTGGGTCTTGTCTGAACGTTTGTCCGGTCTATCGCCATATTGGAGGGCACGGTTATGGCTCTATTTATCCAGGACCAATTGGTGCTGTACTTTCTCCAATTTTAGGTGGATATAAACAGTTTGGGGAATTGCCTTATGCGTCTAGTCTTTGTGGGGCATGTACGGAAACGTGTCCTGTGAAAATTCCATTGCACGAACTATTAATTGAACATCGTAAAGTGATGACCGATGATCTGAAAATGAAACATGGATTTGAAGATTTCCAAATGCGTATGGTAGGTAAAGCCACTGGTTCACCAGCAATGTTTAAAGCAGCCATGAAAGTCGATCATGCTGCAGCGGGCATTTTAAGTAAACAAAAAGAAATTACTGTTGAAAACATGTATAATCATGGGGGCTACCTTGATAAAGGACCAGGGTTAGTAAAAGGTTGGACCGATGTTCGTGATTTGCCAAGACCACCAAAATCTTCAGAAAACTTCAGAAGTTGGTTCAAAAAACATCAAGAAGGTGAAAAAAATGACTAACGAAGCGATTCAAAATCGAGAACCTTTTTTACAAAATCTACGAGAAAAATTAGGCGTAGAAAAACAGCCTGTTTCGGCCCATCCATTTGAGCCAGTTAATCATTTACCAGAAGAACAGTTGGCAGATAAAACACCAGCAGAGCTATTAACGATTGTGAAAGAACGTGTGGAAACGATTCACACGAACTTAGTGGAAACCACACAAGAAAATTTACTGACGACGATTCAGCAAATTGTTGCTGAGTTTGGTGGGGGCAATCTTTTATTGCCAACAGATGCACGTTTTGAAGCCTATGGATTAGCTGATTTAGCTAAGTCATTAGAGGCTGTTTCTGTTAAGCAATGGCAACCTGGAAGTGAGCAACGAGAAGCGAATATTCAAACAGCTGCTCAGGCAAATATTGCGATTGCCTTTGCTGAGTTTTTACTAGCTGAATCAGGAACGATTGTGGTGGAGTCCAATGCGGGACAAGGCAGAGCCTTACATTTTTTACCGAAGCATTATATTTCAATTATACCGTTTAGTAAACTCGTTCCACGTTCGACTCAGCCAGCAGCTTTTTATACAGATAAAATAGAAAAAGGCGAAAAAATCGGCTCAGCGATTCACTTTATTTCAGGGCCTTCTAATTCAGGAGATATTGAAATGCAACTGGTTGTCGGGTTGCATGGTCCTTTAGAAGTTTGTTACGTGGTTGTGATGGATCGCTAAAACGCTAGAAGCATAATCAATTCAGCCCTTTTTAGAATTGATTATGCTTTTTTTATGAGCAGGATCAAAAAAGTAAGAATCAAATTTGAAAGAAATACGTTTTTTTTCTGACCATTTTGTAAAAAAAGCGTACATAAAAATTAATTGAGTGTTAAGCACTATAGGATTGATTTACTTTGTGGTAGAATATGAGACATAAGATAATAAGGTTTTTGGAGGAATGAGTTTGAAATCAAAAGAATTAATTAAAACAGTAGTCTTTTTTGCCTGCTTAGCTTTGGGTCTGTTTTTACTGAGACAATTTGTATTTACGCCTGTCGTAGTGAGAGGTCATTCAATGGATCCAACGTTAGCAGATGGTGAACGGGTAATTACATTAAAAAACACAGAAATTAATCGTTTCGATATTATTACTTTTCCAGCGCCAGATGAACCAGATAAAAATTATATTAAACGTGTGATTGGTTTACCTGGAGATACAATTGCGTACAAGGATGATACGTTGTACATCAATGGAAAAGAAGTTGACGAACCCTATTTAGATGAATTTAAAAAAGCCTTAACAGATGGTCAACCTTTGACAGGCGATTTTTCACTAAAAGAAAAAGTACCAGCAGATAGCTACTTTGTTTTAGGTGATAATCGACGGAATTCAAAAGACGGTCGTGTCATTGGTTTTATTCATAAAAAAGATATTTTGGGTGAAGTGAAATTTGTGATGTGGCCATTCTCACGGTTTGGTCCAATACCAGAAGTGTCAAAACAATAAAAGATACAATGAGTAAAAGAGAAGGACGGAAATGTGTAAAAACAAACACATGTTTCCGTCCTTCTTTTGTGGTAAAATAAAGGCAGTGCAAAGGAAAAGGATGTGAAACCATGAGTGTGCAGTTTATTAGAGGAACCGCCGTGGCAGATTTAGAAGCGCCACTTATACAGGCGACAAAACAATGGCTAGAGGAAGACGCACAGCATGAAGTATTCTATTTAGTCCCGAACCATATTAAGTTTGAGCAAGAAATTCAAGTCTTGCAAAAGTTACGTCAATTACAGACAACTACGTCTGATTCAATAACCAGTACCCGTCTGCAGGTTTTTAGTTTTTACCGTTTGGCTTGGTACTATTTACAACATACACCTTTTTACTCGGCAGATGTTTTATCTGATGCAGGCGCTGCGATGATTTTCCGCAAAATTTTAGTAGAAGCAGAAGAAGAGTTACAAATTTTTAGAGGTGAAATTAACAAGCCTGGCTTTATTCAGCAACTATTTCAGCTTTATCAAGAAATGCGCGAAGGCAATATTGAGATTGCGGAGCTTTATCCATTTTTAGAAAAACAAACGGAGAACCCTAAAGGACAAGATTTACAACTTAAGTTTCAAGATTTAACGTTAATTTTTACACGATTCCAATTACAAATGAGTCAGTATGGCTATGAATCAGCGGAGATTATTCAACATTTAAGCGAGTATTTACAAACGGTTGATTTGTCGAATGTCCAATTCGTTATTTCAGGCTATCAGCAGTTTACTGCCAGAGAATTAAAGTTGATTGAAGTGCTAATGGCGCAAGCAGGTTCTGTGAAAGTAGCCCTCGTATTGGACAAACAATATCCGCATGACTTACCTGATCCGCGGTCGTTATTTTATGAAGCGGGACAAACCTATCATCAGCTTTATCAACTAGCAAGACAGAAGCAAATCCCGATTCTTTCAGATTATGTGGAAAAGAAAGAGGTATTAATTACAAACCCAGACTTGCAAGGATTAAATGATTATTGGATTCAATCGCAAGAACACCTGCCTCCATTAAGCACAACTGACTGGAGTGGCGATGGCTTATTTCTGTGGCGTGCTGAAAACGTTAAAGAAGAATTAACACATGTTGCAACCGAAATTCGCCGTTTAGTGGTGGAAGAAGGGTATCGGTACAAAGAAATTCAGGTGTTGACTCGTGATTTAGATTGTTATGAAAATTTATTAGAACCGATTTTTGCGGAACACGAGATTCCTGTTTATGTCGACCGAGATATGGCTATGGATCGGCATCCTTTAGTCGAATGGATTGAATCTTTATTTGCTATTCATTCGTACAATTATCGTTATCGCGATGTGCTCCGTTTTTTGAGAACGGAATTATTTATGCCAATGAATCAACACGCTACTTCTGAAGAAAGCTTGACTGATTGGTTAAACCAACGGAACGCTTGGCGCAGAAAAGTTGATATTACCGAAAATGTAGTCCTGGCATACGGCTATGAAGGTTATTATTGGTCGCAAGAAAAAGATTGGGAATTTATTCGGTATGATTTTGAAGCGGAAGAGCAAGAAGATGTCGCTACGATGGAAGAAGAGTCAAATGCGATTCGTCAATCGCTTCAACGGCTGTTACCTAGTTACTTTCAAGCAATGATAAGTGCCAAAACTGGTTTGGAAGCAGCGACCGTCTTCTATCACTTTTTACTGCAAAGTGGTGTGGCAACACAATTAAAAATGTGGCGCTTACAAGCTATCGAAGCAGGTCAACTAGAAACAGCTCGTAACCATGAACAGACTTGGGATGCATTGATGTCGTTACTAGATGAATACGTCACTGTTTACGGAGAAAGTTCGTTTGATTTTACAACGTTTCAAGAAATATTTGTTAGTGGCTTGGAAGGTTTGCACTATAGTAAAGTGCCGACAGCGATTGACCAAGTACAAGTTCGCGCAATGGATTTAACTCGACCTGGCGCTGCCAAGGTTACTTTTGCTATTGGGATGACGGAAGAAATTTTTCCACAAAAGATTGAAAATAAAACACTATTGTCTGATGAAGAACGTCAGACAATCAATGATACGTTAACGGAAAACCAATATTTACGTGGGACAACCGGACGCAAAATTGCGCAAGAACCTTATGTTGCGTATCTTGTCTTTTCTTCAGCGCGAGAACGGTTATATTTAACCTATCCAAGTGTTAAAGATACCGCTCAAGAAGTCAAACCGTCTCCTTATTTTAAAAATATCCAAAAAGATTTAAACTTGCCCGTTTTTGAAAAAAATGAAACAACCATTTTCGATGATGAAACGACCAGTTTAGCCCATATTAGTACGTATCGGACGTTAATCGGTGAATTAACGCGTTTGAAAAGACAACGGAAAGAAACACAAGAAGGATTGTTGCCTTTCTGGTTAAATATGGAAAAAGCGCTAATGAACCAATCAATTGCGCCGCTAGCCAAGCAAGTTTTCGAAAGTTTAACGCATCAAAATATTCCTGAAAAGATTGATGAGGTCTTAGCAGAACCTTTATATGGTAAAGATATTTATACATCCGTTTCTCGGATGGAGAGTTTTTATCGGTGTCAATATCAATACTTTTCTCGCTATGGCTTACGTTTGAAAGAAAGAGATGTCTTTGGGCTTTCACCAGCAGCTACAGGGGAATTTTTCCATGAAGCATTGGATCAGTTCTTTAAATTATTGATTATGAATCAACGGAACTTATCTGAATTAACCGATCAGGAAGTCAATTTATTGGCGGAGGAAGTACTAAATAGTATTTTAGGGGATGCACGTTTTTCTGTATTAACGACCTCTAGTCGCATGAACTATATTCGCTATCAATTGAGTCAAACAATTAAAAAAGTCAGTTGGGCGCTGAAACGCCAAAGCCAACGAAGTGGCATGACGACTGTTCAAACGGAAGTGTTATTTGGCCAAATTGCCGCTAAAAAAGGAATTTCTGGTTTGGAATTACCATTAAAAAATCAAGGGAAAATTCATGTTCGGGGGAAAATCGACCGGATTGATCAATTGGTTACACCCGAATCAACCTATTTAGGTGTGATTGATTATAAATCGAGTCACCGTAAATTTAATATGACAGAAGCGTATTACGGCTTAGCCATGCAAATGCTGACGTACTTGGATGTGGCTTTAATGGATGCTGTGCAATTAGTTGGTCAAGAAGCTAAACCTGCTGGCTCACTTTATCTGCATGTACACAATCCTACATTATCTTATGAAGGCAAAGACGACATTGAACAACAAATGCTTAAAAAATATCAGTTTGATGGTCTTTTGATGAAAGACCCAGATTTATTGGATCATTTAGATACGAGTCTGCAAGCTAAACAAAGTTCGTTGCTGTTTCCGATTGAAGAATCCGCCAAAGAACAAATTAAACCTGGTCGTCGCCAAGAAGATAAATTTGTGACAGAACCAGAACTAGGCGCGTTGCTTTCCCATAACCGAAATAAATTTATTGAAGCGGGGAATCAAATTATTGGCGGCGAAGTTCAACTTAATCCCGCTTATCAAGGCAAGGAACGGATTGCTTGTCGCTATTGTCCGTTTCGAAGTGTCTGTGATTTTGATGTGATGTTAAAAGAAAATAATTATCATCGTATTGAGAATTTATCCAAAGAGGAAATTATGGCGCGCTTGTTAAACAAAGATGAGGAAGGAGCAACCGAAGATGAGTAAAACAATTCCACTACGTCCAGCCAATGAGCAATTCACCGACAGTCAATGGCAAGCGGTGTTTGATGGCGATGAAAATATCTTAGTTTCTGCTTCGGCTGGCTCAGGAAAAACCACTGTTTTAGTCCGCCGTGTCATTGAAAAAGTCAAAAGCGGCGTCGATATCGATCGTCTCTTGATTGTGACGTACACTGAAGCCGCCGCCCGTGAGATGAAAGAACGTATCCAAGTGGCTTTACAAAAGGCAATGAATGAAGAACAAGATCCAGAAAGAAGACGGCATTTTTCTCGTCAAATTGCTCTTTTGCCAACAGCCAATATCAGCACGTTACATGCCTTTTGTTTAACTGTTATTCGTCGTTTTTATTATTTAATTGACATAGATCCAGTTTTTCGGATGTTAACAGATGAAACAGAAACATTGTTATTAAAAGAAGATGTTTGGGATGCATTACGTGAACAATTTTATGCGGAAAATCAAGAAGAATTTTACCAATTAACAGCGAATTTTTCCAATGATCGTAGTGATGACGGACTCACTAACTTAATTTTTTCTTTTTATGAATTTGCCAAAGCCAATCCTGATCCAGAAGCGTGGATTAATGGCTTAACACAAGCCTACGAAGTAGGGGATCAGCTAGGCGAATCAACGTTATTTCAGACGTATTTAAAACCGCTAGCCGTTGAGACGTTACAACGAACTCTTCAGCGTTACGAAGAAATGGTGACCTTAACAGAGGGCGAAGAGAAACTTCAAAAGATTTGGTATTTAGCTCAAAATGAAAAGGAACAAACAAAACAATTTTTACAATTTTTAGAGAGAAATGATTTAGAAAGCGCCTATAATTTGACTGAATTGTTGAGCTTTGACCGCTACCCAACGGTTCGTGCCGAAGAGTTGAAACCAACCGCGGAACAAGCCAAACAGTTACGAGAACAAAATAAAAAAGCGTTAAATGATTTGAAAAAGCAACTGTTTACACTTTCTCCAGATGCCATGAAACAAGTCTTGAAAGAGGCCACACCCATTGTTCAAGAAATGGCTCACGTGGGGAAACAATTTATGGAGGCCTATGGCGCAGAAAAACGGCTTAAAAATTTAGTGGATTTTAACGATTTAGAACATTATACGTTAGCTATTTTAGCGAAAAATCAGGCAGATGGCTGGCAAGCATCAGAAGCCTCTCTTTACTATCGCGAAAAATTTGATGAAGTGTTAGTCGATGAATACCAAGATATCAATCAATTACAAGAATCTATTTTGTATTGGTTGCGCCGTCCGCTTAGCACAGAAGGAAACCTTTTTATGGTAGGGGATGTGAAACAGTCTATTTATTCTTTCCGCTTGGCAGATCCTACATTGTTTATTGAAAAATACAATCAGTATGGGCAAGGCGAAGAGGGTAAACGAATTATCCTAGCTGAAAATTTTCGTTCCCGCAAAGACGTTTTAGACTTTACGAATTTAGTATTTAGTCAATTAATGGATGAGCGAGTGGGCCAAATTGCTTACGATGAGTCAGCCGCTTTGGTTCATGGCTTTGATCAATTTTCGGAGGCGGCTGATTATTCAACTGAATTGCTAATTTATGAAAAAAAAGCAACAGAATCAGTTGAATTTCCAGAATTACAATCCCCTGAGTTGTTGATTGAAGATAAGACAGAAGGGGAACTTTACGTTACTGCTTTGAAAATTCGTGAATTAATTGACCAAAATTTCTTGATTTATGATAAAAAGCTGAAAACGGATCGACCGATTACTTATCAAGATATTGTCTTATTAACGCCTACGAAGAAAAATAATTTAACTATTTTAGATGTTTTTAAATCATTAGAAATTCCAGTTCAAGTCAATGATGCTCAAAATTATTTCCAAGCAACGGAAATTCGTACAATGATTGCCTTGCTTCAATTGATTGATAATCCCTATCAAGACATTCCTTTGGCAGCTGTGTTACGTTCACCAATTGTTGGATTAAAAGAAAATGAATTAGTGCTTATTCGTTTGGCTAATAAGGAAACCAGTTACTACGAAGCATTTTTAACGTTTAATCAAAAAATGGAACCAACCATGGAGGAAGCAGTTGTTCAGGAAAAAACTATACGTTTTGCTGAATCATTAGAAAAATGGCGGGAACAGGCTCGACGCAACCAGCTTAGCACCTTGCTGTGGACGATTTATCGGGAAACGGCCTATCTTGATTATGTTGGCGGGTTGCCTGTTGGCAAACAACGCCAAGCCAATTTATATGCGTTGGTCGATCGGGCCGCGGCGTATGAAAAAACAACCTTCCGAGGATTATTTCAATTTGTTCGCTTCATCGAAAAAATGCAAGAAAAAGACAAAGATTTAGCGGAACCAGTCGTTTTAAGTGAAGAGAATGCCGTACGCGTCATGACGATTCACGCTAGTAAAGGGTTAGAATTTCCGGTGGTATTCGTTTTAGATATGACCAAAGAATTTAATGTCAGTGATTTGAATGAACGCTATATCTTTGAAGAAAATTTAGGGGTAGGCATTCGTTATTTACAACCTGAAGAACGAGTTATGTACGATACTTTACCATTTTTGGCGATTAAACAAGTACGATTAAGAAAATTACTATCCGAAGAAATGCGGAAGTTATATGTGGCGTTGACACGTGCAGAACAGAAACTTTTTCTGGTAGGCTCCTATAAAGACCAAGCGGCGATGTGGAAAGAGTGGCTGAAAGTTGGCGATGTAGAAACACTGGTGCTACCAGCTGAAAATCGCTTGCAAAGTAAAAGTAGTTTAATGAATTGGGTTGGGATGACATTGGTACGCCATCAAAAAGCCGATGAATATCAGCAAGAAGTAGTAGTAAGTAACGTTCCCCAAGTCAAAAAGCACCCAGCTAACTTTCATATTCAGTGGTTCAACGAAGAACAACTACGAGCAGCCATTCAGCAATTACAATTGCCAGAAAGACAAGCAGAGGATTTAGCCGAAAAATCGCAATTATCTGCTGACAAAATCAATCGTGGCCTTGCACGGTTAAGTTTCAATTATCCGTTTGAAGTGGCTACTCGGACCACCAGTTATCAGTCTGTTTCTGAAATCAAGCGAGTATTTGATGACCCCGATAACAAAGAAATTGGTAAAATTGAGGTTCGAGAAGACAATACTATTCAAGCGCAACCGTTGATTGTCAATCGAATGATTGAAGGAGATTTAAGTAAGCCTAAATTTTTAGATACGGTTCAAGCGCCCTCAGCAGCTGAAATTGGGACAGCAACCCATTATTTATTACAACTAATTGATTTAAGTAAGCAACCTTCTTACGAGGAAGTGCGAGCTGTTCAAGAACGCTTAGTGGAAAATAAATTGATTTTACCAGCAATTGCTGAAAAAATGAATCTGGAACAAATCGTGGCCTTCTTTGACACCGCCTTAGGAAAACAATTGATTCAACACCATCAAACCGTTAGAAGGGAACAACCTTTTTCTATGCTGATTGAAGCAGAAGAGCTCATTCAAAATTATCCAGAAACGACACAAGATGATTTATTAATTCATGGGATTATTGATGGCTATATCGAATTAGACAATCAATGCATTTTGTATGACTATAAAACCGATCATGTAAAAAGCACCTCTCCCCAAGCGATTTCTGAAATTGTCGAACGGTATCGCGGACAGATGAATCTTTATCGTAGAGCGCTACAAGAGGCAACGCATAAAGAGGTGTCGCACGTCTATTTAATTTTATTAAATGGAGGAGTAATTATTGACATGCAGACAGGAAATGTTGTAGATTTTATAAAGTAGAAAAAATTAGAAGCAGAAACACTTACATTTTGTAAGGAATGTGCTATACTCATTGAAGAGGTGAGGAAGATGGAAAAAGTAAAAACAGAATCGTTTGTACTTTGTCCCAAATTTGAAAAATCATTTTCAATACTTGGTAAAAAATGGAATGGTTTAATTATTGATGTTTTATTAGAACGAGGTCCTCAACGTTTTGGCGAATTAAAAGAAAAAATTCCAATGTTAAGTGATCGTGTCTTAGTAGAGCGATTGAAGGAACTAGAAGCTGAAGGAATTATCACCAAAGCTGTTCGTTGCGGTGAAGGAAATCGCTTAGAATATTTCCTAACCGAAAAAGGCGAAGACTTGCAATTAGCAATGGAACAAATTCAACATTGGGCAGAAAAATGGGTAAAAGACGAAGAATGCAGTTGACCGCAAGCAAAACTTCTTGTAAACTAAACGTAATTAAATAACTAAAAAAACAGTGATGGAAACAAGTAGTTTGAATTGACGTGTTTTAGGGAGAGTCAGCCAGAGACTGGAAGCTGATTTACACAGTCACCAAGCGAAATTCACTTCCTGAGTTTGTTTGTTTTCAAGAAGAAAGCAAACCGGTAATTGCCGTTAAATGAAATGAGTGCATGACAACAATTTGTTATGAATTAGGATGGTAACACGATAGCTCGTTCCTTTGAAAGGAATGGGTTATCGTTTTTTTTAGTTTAAATAAAAGATAGAGGGGAACGCATAATGACATTACAAGCGCAATTAGAAGCTCTTAGAGACAATACGCTCAAAGAAATCGCACAAGTTGCTACTTTAAAAGAATTAAACCAAATTCGCGTAGAAACATTAGGGAAAAAAGGGCCAATCACCGAAGTATTAAGAGGCATGAAAAACCTTTCACCAGAAGAACGACCAGTGGTGGGGGGCTTTGCAAATGAAATTCGTGATTTATTAACAGAAGCAATTGAAGCGCGCAAAGTTGTTTTAGAAAACGAAGCGTTAAATGCGGCACTAAAAGAAGAAAGTTTAGATGTAACTTTACCTGGAAAACAAATGCCTCAAGGCACACGTCATATTTTGACACAAGTTATGGAAGAGATTGAAGATATTTTCTTAGGCATGGGTTATCAAGTAGTGGAAGGATACGAAGTAGAATCGGATCACTATAATTTCGAACGCATGAATCTACCAAAAGATCATCCAGCACGCGACATGCAAGATACGTTTTATATTTCAGATGAGATGTTAATTCGTACGCATACTTCACCAGTTCAAGCTCGAACAATGGAAAAACACGATTTTTCAAAAGGTGCATTACGAATGATTTCTCCTGGGAAAGTATTCCGTCGTGATACAGATGATGCGACACATAGTCACCAATTCCATCAGATTGAAGGCCTTGTTGTCGATAAAAATGTCACAATGGGTGATTTAAAAGGGACGTTAGAAGTCATGATGAAAAAAATGTTTGGTGAAGATCGTAAAATTCGTTTACGTCCTAGCTATTTCCCTTTTACAGAACCTTCAGTCGAAGTAGATGTTAGCTGTTTTAAATGTGGCGGCGCAGGTTGTAACGTCTGCAAACATACAGGTTGGATTGAAATTTTAGGTGCGGGGATGGTTCATCCAGATGTGTTACAAATGTCAGGGATTGATCCAACAGAGTACTCAGGCTTTGCCTTTGGCTTAGGACCAGATCGCGTTGCTATGTTACGTTATGGTGTAAATGATATCCGTAATTTTTATCAAAATGATTTACGTTTCTTAAATCAATTCAAGGTAAAGGAGTAGTTGAAAAATGTTAGTTTCTTATAAATGGTTAAATGAATATGTTAATCTTTCAAACGTTACTCCGCAAGAATTAGCGGACAAAATGTCTGTGACAGGTATCGAAGTTGAGGGCGTTGCTGTACCTGAAGAAGGATTAAAGAAAATTGTTGTCGGTGAAGTAAAAGAATGTGTTCCTCATCCAAACTCTGACCACTTATCAATTTGCCAAGTAGACATCGGTGAAGAAGAGTTGTCACAAATTGTTTGTGGAGCACCAAATGTGAAAGCCGGAATTAAAGTCATCGTGGCGTTACCTGGTTCAAGAATTGCAGGAAATCAAAAAATTAAAAAAGGTAAAATGCGTGGCGAAGTCTCTAACGGAATGATTTGTTCGTTAGAAGAGCTAGGATATTCAGATAATGTCGTACCAAAAGCCTACGCTGAAGGGATTTATTATTTACCTCAAGAAGCAGTGAATGGGACACCTGTTTTCCCTTATTTAGACATGGATGATGCGATTATTGAATTATCAATTACACCAAACCGTGCAGATGCATTAAGTATGAGAGGGGTAGCCTATGAAGTTGGCGCAATTTATCGTCAAACGCCTCAGTTTAATGATCCCAAACTCAAAGAAGATGCTTCAGATAACGTGGAAAATTACGTAACAGTGACTGTTGAAGATTCACAAGATGCACCAGCGTATCAAATTCGTGTCATTAAAGATGTGACGATTGCAGAAAGTCCTCAGTGGTTGCAAAACCGATTGATGAATGAAGGAATCCGTCCGATTAACAATGTGGTGGACGTGACAAATTATATTTTATTATTATTTGGTCAACCATTGCATGCATTTGATTATCAAAAATTAGATAGTAAAGAAATCTTGGTTCGTCGAGCAACAGCAGCAGAAGAACTAATTACATTAGATGGTGAAACACGTCAATTAACAGAAGAAAATATCGTCATTACGAATGGAAAAACGCCTGTCGGCTTAGCCGGTGTAATGGGTGGGGCTAATTCTGAAATCAGTCAAGAAACAACAACTGTGGCTTTAGAAGCGGCATTGTTCAATCCATTGTCTATTCGCAAAACGTCTAAACAATTCAATTTACGGAGTGAATCTTCAAGTAGATTTGAAAAAGGCATCAACCAAGCGACAGTTGGGCTAGCTTGTGATGTGGCAGCCGCGATGATTGCAGAGTTAGCCGACGGAACAGTAGTCTCAGGCACTGCAATTGGTTCTGAAGTGGCCGTTAAAGAAGCGCAGGTAGCTGTGACTTTAGAACGAATCAACCAATATTTAGGCACTGCATTAGATGAAGCAACGGTGAATGAAATTTTTGAAGCACTCGGTTTTGCTTATGAAGTAAATCAAGGCGCCTATGAAATTACGATTCCACCAAGACGTTGGGATATTGCGATTGAAGCAGATATTATTGAAGAAGTGGCGCGCATTTATGGATATGATCATTTACCTTCAACATTGCCAAGTGGAGAAACAGTTGCTGGAAGTCTAACCAAAGCACAACATGTTACGCGCCAATTAAAGAGCTTACTGGAAGGTCATGGTACGAGTGAAGCCATCAGCTATGCGTTGACAACAGAAGAAAAATCCCGTCAATTTATGATGAAAGAAAGTCAAACAACACGGTTGCAATGGCCAATGAGTGAAGAGCGTTCTGTGTTACGTATGAACTTAATTTCTGGTTTATTAGATGATGTCGCATACAATGTGGCACGTAAAAATAATAATATCGCCTTCTACGAAGTAGGACGCGTTTTCTACCAAACAGAAGATCCAACAAAAAATTTACCTACAGAAGAAAATCACTTAGCACTTGCTTTAACTGGTAATACAATGGTTAAAGATTGGCAAACAAAAGCAACAGCCGTTGATTTTTATACAGTAAAAGGCTTAGTGGAAAGTATTGTAGCTGTTTTAGGATTAACAGAAAAAATCAGTTATCAAGCGACAACGGCGATTCCAGAAATGCATCCAGGCCGGACAGCATGGATTTATTTAGAAGATGAAGTGGTTGGTTTTGTCGGACAAGTTCACCCAACGACAGCGAAAGCGTACGATATTCCTGAAACATATGTTGCTGAATTAAACTTGCAACAATTAGTAGCCACAGAAGCAGGCGGGGTTACTTATGAAGCAGTTTCTAAATTCCCAGCAGTTTCTCGAGATATTGCTTTATTAGTCGATGAAACAGTTACCAATCAAGAACTAGTTAAAACTATTTCAGATAACGCAGGTAAATATTTGAAAGAGATTCATTTATTTGATGTATATCAAGGTGAAAAACTAGGCGCTGGCAAAAAATCAATGGCGTATAGTTTAACTTTCGTTAATGCAGAAGCGACATTAGTGGATGAAGAAATTAACCGTTCAATGGAAAAAGTTGAAAAAGCGCTAATTGAAAAACATCAAGTAGAAGTAAGATAAAATAAAAACAGGAAAGTGGGGCATAAGTCGAAATGACTTATGCCCCACTTTCTAAATCTTAAGATAATCAGCTGAACAAAAGCAGCTCCTTCGGAAATAAGCCGAAATTCTCCAAAAATTAAAGAACAATTTTCGGAAATTCCTTCTTATTTCTTGGAGCTAAACACTTTTGTCTCAGCCTCCTGTTTTTAACTACATTAATAACTTTTCGCCCAATTTCGTGAAAGCCAACGTGAAAATTGTGAGATACTAAAGTTAATAATGAAATAAATTAGGGCGACGATTCCGTAAATAGTGAATACTTGTCCTGTTTGTGCGTAGCGCCCCATTAAGATATAAGATTTGCCAAAGAGTTCTTGCAAAGCAATCACGGAATACAAGAAACTTGTATCCTTGATGACAGTAACAAACTGAGAAACGATCGCTGGTAAAACATTGCGAATGGCTTGAGGCAAAACAATATGATAAAGAATTTGCCAATTTGAAAACCCTTGAGAACGTGCCGCTTCAATTTGTCCTTTATCAACACCATTTAAACCACCACGAATAATTTCCGCTAAAGCAGCGGTGGTAAACACAGTAAAACTCACAATTCCAGCAGGTGTGGATTTGATTTTGAAAATTAAAAAAATAACATAAATCCACAATAAGTTTGGAATATTACGCACTACTTCTACATAAATACTGGCAAGTAACTTCAGTGGTCCATTGGTTTGATTTCGCAAAACGGCTAGAATGGTGCCAAAAATCGTACTCAAAATAATTGAGACGAAGGAAATATAGAGCGTCAATTTTAAGCCGTTAAATAGAAATTGAAAATTATTTGCTGTCAGTAATTGACGCATTTCTTCTGAAAAAGGCATCTGTTTTCCTCCTATCTACTATATGCTTTCTTATTTTTTTCTTCCATTTTTCTAGCCAAATTCGCTAATGGGAAGCAAAGAATGAAATATAAGAAACCAGCAAGCGCAAAGGCGGGAATGTAGTTCAAGTTGACAGACGACCAACTATTGGCAGCAAACATTACGTCAGCGCCAGAAATAATGGCAACTGTTGACGTATTTTTAATTAGGTTCACTACTTGATTGGTTAAAGGCGGTAACATAATCCGCCATGCTTGTGGTAAAATCACATACCGCATCGTTTGACCATACGTTAATCCTTGGGAGTAAGCCGCTTCAAATTGCCCTCTTGGGACAGCTCCGATTCCTGAGCGAACCACTTCAGAAATGTAGGCGCCATGATAGAGGCCTACACACAGAATGGCAATCGTAGTAATAGAAAATGAAAGCAGCGGGCTTAGCAGAGGAAAACCATAATAGACTACGATAAATTGAATCAACAAAGGTGTGTTTTGAAAAAATTCTACATAGACACGACTAATTGCGTGTAAAAGTTTACTTTTGGTCGCTGATAAACTGCCAAAGAAAATGCCTAAAGCAAAGGCAACTAAGATCGCTCCTAAAGAAAGCAGAATAGTATAGAGAAATGCCTGACCAAAAATTCGCCAATCTTGAAATAAAGCTTCCCAACGATATAAGGCAAATGGCCCTTCTTCCAGCCAGGAAATATTGGCTAACAAAAACATAAAAATCCCTCCTAAAATTTTTGATTCTTCAAGTCTTAGGAATGATTAATTTTTTAAGCCCCAGTCTTGATAAATTTTTTCTAGTGTGCCATCTTTTTCCCATTTTTCAATTAAACCATTTAGATAATCATTTAATTCAGTATTTGCTTTCTTTGTGGTAATTCCATATTCTTGTGGCGAAAAACCATCTTTTAAAATTTCTGTCTTGCCATCCACATAGCCAGATAGGATTGATTTATCCACTGAAAATGCATCAATTCGTTTAGAAGTTAACGCTGTTTTTAATTCTGGATAGGAACCTAATTCTTGATAAGTAAATTTGATTCCTTCCTCTTGCGCTTTTTTCTCTAAGTTTTCTTTTGTCGTAGCAGATTGTGCAACGCCAATTGTTTTTCCGTCTAAATCTTTCATGCTGGAGAAGTTATCCTCTTTGCGCACAAGGAAACCAATCTCATCTGTATAATAAGGAGTTGTAAAATTATAAGTCTTTTTACGTTCATCAGTAATTGTAAATGTAGCAATTACCATATCTAGTTCACCATTGTCTAAAAGGGGACCGCGCGTTTTCGCTGTCACGCCCACAAATTCCACATTCTCTTCACTGTCGGTAATTTCTTTCGCAATCAAGCGTGCAATATCTGGTTCCATTCCTTCATTTTTGTTTGTATCAGGATTCATATAGCCAAAATTAGGAATGTCTTCTTTGACACCTACTTTAATTTTCCCTGCTTTTTTTAATTGTTCTACTGTGACCGTTTTGTTTGATGAAGCACTTTTGGAAGTTGAGTCATTGTTGCCGCTACCACAGCCCACAATGATGCCTGCTAATACAAGTAGGGAGAGTCCAGCCAGCCATTTATTTTGTTTTTTCATTCCTTCATTCCTCCAATTTTTTGTTTTTTATTCATTACCCGTTATGAATAATTTTACTTAGAAATTCTTTTGCACGAGGGTTTTCAGTGCTTGTAAAGAAATGTTCAGGCGTTCCTTGTTCAATAATCTGTCCTTGGTCCATGAAGATTACACGGTCAGCCACTTGACGAGCAAAGCCCATCTCATGTGTGACACAAACCATGGTAATATTTTGTTTGGAAAGATCGACCATTACATCTAAAACTTCTTGAATCATTTCTGGATCAAGTGCCGAAGTCGGTTCATCAAAAAGGATAATCTCAGGATGCATATTTAAGGCACGAGCAATAGCGACCCGTTGTTGCTGCCCGCCAGAAAGCTGCGAAGGATAAGCAGAAGCTTTATCAGCCAAACCGACTCGTTCTAAATACTCCATGCCAGTACGAACCGCTTCTTCTTTGGAAACGCCCATCACTTTAATCGGTGCTAACGTTAAATTATCAATAATCGTTTTGTGAGCATATAAGTTAAAATTTTGAAAGACCATGGCAACTTTCTGGCGAACCTTTTGAATCGGTGCTTTCGGTTTGGTGATGTCAATGTTATCAATTACGACGGAACCATCATTGACTTTTTCCAATTGGTTCATACACCGAATTAATGTACTTTTGCCAGAGCCAGAGGGTCCGATAATGACAATTTTTTCTCCTTGTTCTACATTCAAAGTAATATCTTTTAAAACGTGATGCTCCCCAAAATACTTATTTACATGTTCTAAAGAAATCATAGGCAGTCTCCTTTGCAATCATTTGGTAGAAAAGATAACAGAGGATTCGGTGAGAAACGTGTTATTTAAATTAAATTAACCAAATGTATTTCTAATTGTATTCTCAATGTTAGGAATTATAACATACAAAAAAATGAATTACTAGTTTTTTAATCGAAAAAGATTTCCTTCAAAAAAAGAAATAAATGAGAGCAAAACAGGAAAAATTGACAATAGTCCTTAAAAAGTAGAAAATAAAGGCAGTGAATAAAAGGCAAAGGTAGGATGAGAATGAGCAATCAAGAAGCCATTGGATTAATTGATTCTGGCGTTGGTGGATTAACTGTTTTAAAGGAAGCGCTAAAACAATTACCAAATGAACGATTAATTTATTTAGGAGATACAGCCCGTTGCCCATATGGTCCACGACCAGCCGAACAAGTCGTTCAGTTTACTTGGGAAATGGCCGATTTTTTATTGAAAAAACGAATAAAAATGCTAGTAATCGCGTGTAATACCGCGACGGCTGTCGCATTAGAAGAAATTAAAGCTGCCTTGCCAATTCCAGTTGTCGGTGTTATTTTACCTGGCGCACGAGCAGCCGTTAAAGTCACAAAAAATAACAAAATTGGTGTCATAGGTACCTTAGGGACAATCAAAAGTGCTTCCTATGAAATCGCCATTAAAAGTAAGGCACCAGCAATTGAGGTGACTAGTTTAGCTTGCCCTAAATTTGTCCCCATTGTTGAAAGTAATCAATATCGTTCTTCCGTAGCAAAAAAAATTGTGGCAGAAACACTTCAAGCATTACAATTAAAAGGACTTGATACGTTGATTTTAGGTTGTACCCATTACCCGTTGTTACGTCCGGTGATTCAAAATGTGATGGGGAGTCATGTGACATTAATTGACTCAGGAGCCGAAACAGTTGGCGAAGTTAGCATGCTTCTCGATTATTTTGACATTGCCCATACGCCTGAAGCGCCTACACAGCCCCATGAATTTTATACAACTGGTTCTGCAAAAATGTTTGAAGAGATTGCAAGCAGTTGGCTTGGTATAGAGAACTTAAAAGCACAACAGATTCACTTAGGAGGAAACGAAAATGATTAGACATGATAGTCGTGCACCAAAAGAATTGCGAAAGATCACTATTGAAACCAATGTTTTTAAACATCCAGAAGGTTCGGTGGTTATTTCGTTTGGTGATACAAAAGTAATTTGCTCAGCCACTGTCGAAGAAAAGGTTCCCCCATTTTTAAGAGGCGCGGGAACAGGTTGGGTAGCAGCTGAATATAGCATGCTCCCTCGAGCGACGAACACAAGAAATATTCGGGAAAGTGCGAAAGGAAAATTAACAGGGCGAACAATGGAGATTCAACGTTTGATTGGGCGGTCATTGCGAGCTGTTGTTGACTTAGAAAAGTTAGGGGAACGGAGCATTGTTGTCGATTGTGATGTGATTCAAGCAGATGGGGGAACCCGTACAGCTAGTATTACAGGCGCTTTTGTTGCTCTACGCTTAGCAGTCAATCATTTATTGATGACTGGTGCGCTAGCGGAAGACCCGATTAAAGAGCATTTAGCAGCTGTCAGCGTGGGCATTTTACCCGATGGTTATTGTGTGCTGGACTTAGATTACGCAGAGGACTCGAATGCTGCAGTGGATATGAACATCGTGATGACCGAGTCTGGTGAATTTGTGGAAATTCAAGGAACGGGTGAAGAAGCTACCTTCTCAGGAGATGAGTTAAATGCTATGCTCTTTTATGGAAAAACAGGGATTGAGGAATTAATTGCGTATCAGAAAGAAGCGCTTTATGCTTTAGCCTCTGAAGAAGTCCCTTCGCAAGATTCAGAAGAGAAAGTGATTGTCATTGCAACTAGAAATCCTGGTAAAGCGAAAGAGTTTAGTTCAATTTTTGGTGAAAAAGGATATACAGTTAAGACGTTATTAGATTATCCGAATTTGCCAGATGTAGAAGAAACTGGTCAAACATTTGAAGAAAATGCTCGTCTAAAAGCTGAAACAATTGCAGAAATTTTACAGAAACCAGTATTAGCAGATGATTCAGGATTAATTGTTGATGCGTTAGGGGGAATGCCAGGAATCTATTCTGCTCGTTTTGCTGGTGAACCAACTAACGATGCTTCAAATAATGCGAAACTATTGCACGAGTTAACGGGCGTGCCAAAAGAAAAAAGACAAGCGCGTTTCCATTGTACATTGGTTTTTGCTGAACCAAAGAAAGAAAGTCTGGTGGTCGAAGCTGAATGGCCAGGAGAAGTCGGTACGATTCCTCGTGGTGAAGGAGGCTTTGGGTACGATTCACTTTTCTATGTTCCAGAGCTTGGTAAGACGGCAGCTGAATTGTCTGGAGAAGAGAAAAATAAAGTCAGTCATCGTGGACAAGCAGTGGCAAAATTAAAAGAACAATGGGAAGAATGGCTAAAAAAATAGGAGTTGAAACGTATGAAAATCTTGGTAGTAAGCGATAACCATGGCGATCGCGACTGTTTGGTTGACTTAGTGAATCATTATGAAGGACAAGTCGATGCACTCTTTCACTGTGGTGATTCTGAATTAGAACCGACAGATGAACTTTGGCAAAAATTCATTGTAGTGCAAGGAAATTGTGATTTTTATGATGAATTTCCCAAAACTGTGACTAAAAAAGTGGGGGATCAAGTTATTTATATGACACATGGTCATTTGGCCAATGTTAGAATGGGTCTCACGACACTTGCTTTACAAGCGGAAGAAGCAGGAGCGACAATTGCCTTATTTGGTCACACTCATGTACTCGGTGCAGAGCGACACAATAACATTCTCTTTGTTAATCCGGGAAGTATTCGTTTACCTCGTGGACCAGTTCAAGAGAAAACATATGCCATAATTGAAAGTACACCTGAACAATATCTCGTTCAGTATTATAACAAAGAGCACCAACCGTTGGAACGATTAAAGGCAACGTTTACGAAGTAAGTGAATGTTAAGAAATAAGTGCTACTTTTTTATTTATCAGATTTTGAGCGTAGGACAAAAATCCAAAAGAGATTTTTGTCCTACGCTCTTTTTTTAGTCGACTTGGATAACCTTTAAGCCGGTCTTACGAAGTTCTGTAATTAAAGTTGATGAGCAATGTTTGTCTGTAATCAAACAATCAAAAGCGGTAATATCAGCAATTTTAAATTTAGAAGTCAAGCCGATTTTTCGATGGTCCGCGACCAGAATTTTTACTTTTGTTGTTTGTTTTATCATAAGCTCATTAATTTTTGCTTCATTGAAAATTTTTGTAGTGACGCCATGTTCTAAACTGACCCCGCTACAGCCAATTACGCAAACATCGGCATGCGTTGCGGTGATTGTGTTAATGGCAATATCTCCTACCAGAACTTCTTTGGGAAAACGTAATTCGCCTCCGGTCAAAATATAATTGTATTGAGAAACATGAGGCTTGGTGGCAATTTTTAAATTATTCGTTACGATGGTCAGATGGTCGGCCTTTAAATAATGGAGAATATTCAAAGCAGTGGAACTCGAATTAATGAAAACGGTATCATAATCACTTAGATAGCTACAAGCAACACGAGCAATGGCTTGTTTTAATAACTCCGGTCCTGATTGATCAAAGTCTTTCTGATTTTGGTCGTTGTAAATACAATACCCATATTTTCGAATGATGTCATTCTTAGTTTCTAAGACATTTAAATCACGACGAATTGTGCTTAAGGAAACATTTAAAGCATCTGCTAATTTATAGGTAGTCATTTGTTTGTTTTTTTGCAGCAGCGCGAGAATATTTTGTTGCCTTTTTTCAATGGTTTCTAATGAACTTTTCAAGTAATACAACCTCCTTTAGTTATTTCTTTGGACACGGTCCCCCATGAAATAGTATAACTCATAGGAAAACAAAACACGTAAAAGAATCATTAAAAGTGCAAACAATCATATAAAAGGGTTTTCATTGTGATTTTTTGCGGCTATGATTTTCTTATAAAGCATAACACAATCATTTGAGAAGAGGAGTGGTAGCATGAGCAAATCGATTCATGAAATTACAAAAGAAAGTTGGTTGAAGGCGACATTTCCAGAATGGGGCACTTATTTAAACGAAGAAATTAATCAGACAAATGTGCTTCAAGGAACGGTTGCACTCTGGTGGCTTGGTTGTACAGGCATTTGGCTGAAAACGCATGAGAACACGAATATTTTATGTGATTTATGGTGTGGAACAGGAAAACAAACGCACGGGAACGGCTTAATGAAAAATGGCCATCAAATGATGCGCATGAGTGGTTGCCAAAAAATGCAACCTAATTTAAGAACACAACCTTTTGTGATTGATCCTTTTGAAATAAAAGAGGTAGATGCTTTAGTTGTCACACATATTCATTCAGACCATTTGGATATTCACACAGCTGCTGCTGTTCAGCAAAATTGTCCTAAGGCTCTATTTATTGGTCCAAAAGAAGTAGTGAAAACATGGCAGCGTTGGGGTGTTCCGGCAGAAAAAACACGGGTTATAGAGCCTGGTCAAGAAATAAAAGTGAATGATGTGAATGTAGTGGCCTTGGAAGCTTTTGATCGAACCGCGCTAATTACTTCTGATGATTCTGAAAATACATTTAAAGGTAAAATGCCTCAGGACATGAATGAACTAGCTGTCAATTATCTATTTGAAACCTCAGGTGGTACGGTATATCACGCCGGAGACTCTCATTATTCTAACTTGTTTGCGAAACATGGTAATCAATATGCAATTGATGTTTGCTTAGGAGCATATGGCGAAAATCCTCGCGGTATCACAGATAAAATAACTTCTGTTGATATGTTGAGAATGGCAGAATCTTTAAATGCGAAAGTAGTCATTCCCGTTCATTATGATATTTGGTCTAATTTTATGGCGGATCCAAAAGAAATCATGGAAATTTGGAAATTTAAAAAAGATCGTTTACATTATCAATTTAAACCATATATTTGGCAAGTGGGTGGCAAATTTGTTTATCCAGATGACAAAGACAACTTAGAATTTAACTTTGATCGTGGCTTTGATGATGTTTTTGTTAAAGAAAATGATACACCATTTCCTTCATTCTTGTAAGAAAGGCTGGATGTACAATGTTAACTTATTTTTGGGAGCAAGAGCTTATTCATTACCCTGATAAAGAACCGGTTAGTTGGCAAGAGGCGATTCAGGAAAGTTGTTTGATTTTACTCCAAAAACACATCATCGATCAGAGTTACGTCGATGAGATTATCCAGTGTGTCGAAACGTTTGGACCTTATATCATCATTGCTCCTGAAGTAGCCATGCCACATTCATCAGAGGAAAGCGCAGGCGTTTTTGGAACGGCCATTTCTTTTACAAAATTTAAGCAAGCAGTCACTTTTACTGGCGATCAAGAAGCAAAAACAGCAACCTTATTTTTTACATTGGCAGCCCAAAATCCCGCCGAACATCTTGAAAATATTCAGCAATTGATGGATTTATTGATGACGGATGGCGTGATTGCTGACTTGTTAGAAACAAACACGCCAATGGATTTTAAAGAAGTTATGGAGAAATATCAATTATAGGGGGAAAAATCAATGGGGGAGTTCTTGTTAAATAGTTGGACTTATTTTGCTACGAACGTTTTAACACAACCAGCATATTTGATTGGTTTCATTGTGTTATTAGGTTATCTCTTGTTACGGAGGCCCTTTTATGAATGTTTAGCAGGTTTTCTGAAAGCGACAGTTGGTTATTTTATTTTGAGTGTTGGTTCTGGTGGTTTGGTTAATAATTTTCGCCCTATTCTAGTAGGCTTGAAAGAGCGATTTAATTTACAGGCAATGGTTACCGATCCATATTTCGGGCAAAATGCAGTCGATGCAGGCTTGATGAAAACCTTTGGACGAACCTTTGGTGATGTGATGATTTTGTTATTGATCGCATTTATTATGAATATTTTGTTGGTTCGTTTTCAAAAATATACAAAATTGAGAGCCGTTTTTACAACAGGGAATGTTCAGATTCAACAAGCAGCTACCGCTTTCTGGATTTTACTCTTTTGTTTTCCTAACTTAGGTAGAATCGAAGTACTAATTTTTATGGGCTTAATTCTTGGGTGTTATTGGGCAGTTGCTTCAAATTTAACGGTAGGGATTACGCAGGAATTAACAGAAGGTGCTGGTTTTGCGGTAGCCCATCAACAAATGTTTGGCATATTTATTTTTGCAAAATTAGCAGAATGGTTGAAAAAACGTGATCAAAAGAAACATCGTTCAGAGAAGGTCGATAAAAAATTGGAAGATATCGAATTACCAGGATTTCTATCCATTTTTAATGAAAATATGGTTGCTACGTCCATTTTGATGCTCTTTTTCTTTGGCATTATCTTGCTTGTTTTGGGACAAGATTATTTAATTCAAGCTAAATTTATGCAAGAAGGGCAGAGTTTCTTCTTTTATATCATGACCACTTCATTAAATTTTGCTGTCTATTTAGCTATCTTACAATTAGGCGTTAGAACCTTTGTCGACGAGTTGACGCAGTCATTCCAAGGGATTTCAAATACCATTTTACCAGGCGCTGTTCCTGGGATTGACGTAGCAGCGACTTTCGGATTTGGCTCGCCCAACGCAGTAACAATTGGGTTTCTCTTTGGCGCATTAGGCCAGTTTTTAATGATTGGCTTACTGATTCTATTAAAGTCTCCGACAATCGTTATTGCGGGTTTTATCCCATTGTTTTTTGATAACGCTGTCATAGCTGTTTATGCAAATAATCGTGGCGGAGTAAAAGCTGCTTGTTTATTCCCATTCCTTTCAGGTTTAATCCAAGTAGGTGGCTCAGCTTTATTTGCTACATGGATTGGATTATCTCAATATGGCGGTTATTTGGGTATGTTCGATTGGGCAACAGCTTGGCCGTTATTTACAATCATTATGAAAGTTCTAGGCTATGTTGGCGTAGCAGTGGTGGTGATTGGGTTACTAATAATTCCGCAACTTCAGTATCGGAGAAATCCAGAAGGTTACTTTATGATTGTCAATGATTATGAACAATATGCTAAAAAATTTCAAGAGAATTAAAGGAGGAATTTAAAATGAGAATACTTGTTTCCTGTGCCAATGGTTCTGGCACGAGTCTAATGATGATGCGGAGTGTTGAAAAAGCAATGAAAGAACTAGGTGTACCGATTACAAAAATTCATCATTGCGCCATTTCAGAAGGGAAAAGCTCTGCTAGCCAATACGACGTTGTTTTTACTCCAGTCAATTTTTTACAAATGTTTCAGCAAGCAGAAAAACGTGGAGTCACAGTGATTGGCATTAAAAATGTAATGTCTGCAAAAGAAATTCAAGAAAAATATATGGCTTCAGATCGTTATCAAAAATCTGAATAAAAGGATGGGAAAGATGAAAAGACCAAACTTACAAATCGCTTTAGATCATAATAGATTAGAAGACGCTTTAGCAGATTGTATGAAAGTCGGAGAAATTGTCGATATTATCGAAGTTGGCACTATTTTGTGTTTACAAGAAGGCCAAAAAGCAATTCGTTGTTTAAAACGCATGTTTCCTAATAAAACGATTGTTGCTGATACAAAATGTGCTGATGCGGGCGGTACAGTTGCTCGTAATGTCGCACAAGCAGGCGCTGATTTCATGACGGTCATTTGTTGCGCCACCTTGCCAACGATGGCTGCAGCTCAAAAAGAAGTCCGAGAATTACAAGTAGAACTATATGGAAATTGGACAATGCAACAAGCTCGACAATGGCGAGAATTAGGGATTAATCAGGTGATTTATCATCAAAGTAGAGATGCTCTTTTAGCTGGCGGCAGCTGGGGAGAGAAAGATTTGAATAAAGTTCAAGAACTAATTGACTTAGGCTTTGAAGTGTCCGTCACAGGTGGTTTAACTGTCGAAACGCTTGAATTGTTTCAAGCAATGGCAGTTGCAACATTTATTGCGGGCCGTGGGATTACTGAATCAAAAAATCCTGAACAAGCAGCCAAAGATTTTCAAAAAAAAATCGATCAGATTTGGAAGTGATAAAATGGCACGAATTGGACTGTATGAAAAAGCACTCCCGCAAAATTTAACTTGGGCAGAACGATTCACATGGGCCAAAAAGTTAGGGTTTGATTTTTTAGAAATGTCAATTGATGAATCCGATGAACGTTTAGCACGATTGGCTTGGACACCAAGCCAGTTACAAGAACTTTCTCAATTAATGGTGAAAGAAGATTTTTTTATCCATTCTTTGTGTTTAAGTGGTCATCGGCGGTTTCCTTTAGGCTCTTTAAATAAAGAAACACGTGAAAAAGGGCGGAAAATTTTATCTCAAGCGATTCGTTTGGCTCATCAATTAAACATACGGGTAATTCAAATAGCTGGCTATGATGTCTTTTACGAAGAAAAAACTGCCGAAACAAGGGAATTTTTTCTTCAAGGTCTGAAAAAGGGCGTTGAGGAAGCTGCACAATACGGTGTCATTCTGGCTGTTGAGATTATGGATGACCCTTTTATGAATAGCATACAAAAATTTCTAGAAATTAAGGAACAAATTCCGTCTCCTTTTTTGCATGTTTATCCTGATTTAGGTAATTTGTCTGCTTGGCCGGAAAATAATCCGGCGGTTGAGCTTGAAAAGGGAATTGCTGAAATCGCTGCTATTCACTTAAAAGATACCTTCGCTGTAACAGACACATTTGAAGGGAAGTTTCGGGAAGTTACTTTTGGAGAAGGCTGTGTTGATTTTACAGGCTTATTGAAAACACTCAAGCGGTTAAACTATAGTGGTCCTTTTTTAATTGAAATGTGGAATGAAACGGATTTGAATTTTCAAGAAAAAATTCAAGCCGCGCAGCAGTATCTCTATCCCAAATTAGCAGAGGTGGGTTATTATGAACAATAAAGCGATCATCCAAGCAATGAAACAACGTGTTTATGAAGCGAATCTGGCTTTGCCAAAACTGGGCTTAGTCAAATTAACGTGGGGCAATGTTAGTGAAATCAATCGGTCATTAGGGATTATCGTAATTAAACCAAGCGGCGTCAAGTATCAAGAAATGACCAAGGAACAGATGGTAGTGACTGATTTAAACGGACAACTATTGGAAACCAATGCATTAAAGCCGTCTTCTGATTTACCCACACATCTTTATCTTTATCAAAAAATGCCAGAAATTGGAGCGATTGCGCACACGCACTCCCTGAATAGTGTTATATGGGCTCAAGCAGGGCGAGCCTTACCTCCTTACGGTACCACCCATGCGGATGCTTTTTATGGCGCTGTACCTTGCACAAGAGCGCTCTCTGAAAGTGAAATTAAAGAAAACTATGAAGAAGAGACTGGCAAAGTCATTGTTGAAACATTTCATGAACAAGAACTAGATCCTTTAGCAGTTCCAGGAGTGTTAGTTTATGGACATGGCCCATTTACTTGGGGAATGACTCCGGAAAAAGCAGTTGAAAATAGCTTGATTTTAGATGAAATCTGTTCAATGGCCCGTTTGACGGAAATAATTAATCCAGCTGTTGAACCAATTGATCATTTTTTATTGGATAAACACTATTTTAGAAAACATGGGATTTCCGCTTATTATGGTCAGTGATGGCTGTGATGAAACGTGTGAAAAAGAAGGATAATTGACTGATTAATTGGTCTTTTATAAAAACTTAGTTGTCTGTTATGGGACAACTAAGTTTTTATTTTTTTAAGAAAGCGTTCTCTTTTTTTGGGGAGGATAGAACAAAACGTTAATTTTCGTTTGTTAAGTTATGAAGAATTTGCGAATTCCAAGACTTTTTCCGCAGAATTAGGTACAATAAGTTACGTGTTAAAGAATTAGAAATGGAGGCAACCCAATCATGATAGGGACTGCTGTAAAAGAATTATTATTAGAAAAACAAGAAACGTTTTTAGTACCCGCCGAAAATGTCGCCAATGTAATGTGTTTAAATCCGTTAAGTCATGCGGCATTAGTCTTATCGCAAGTTCGCTATTCCAAGATTCCTGTGTTAGATAAGGGAGATCGCTTTGTTGGCTTAATCGGCTTGACAGACGTTGTAGATAAAATGTTTGATTTGACTTCAGTGGATTTTGAAAAATTGAATGAATTTACTGTGGCCGATGTAATGGAAGTCAATGTTCCTGTAATTGGTGAATCGTGGGATTTAGAAGAAGTGTTACATTTATTAGTAGATGCTTCTTTTTTACCAGTGGTTGATGATAATCAACGCTTTAAAGGTATCATTACACGCAAAGAAATTTTAAAAGCGGTCAATCATATGGCGCATGAATTAGAAAAACATCATCTTGTTCTGCCTAAATCAGAAGAAGAAATGAAAGTAATTTAAATAAAACGCAAGAAACTCTTTACTTTTTTCTCATAAATGCGTTATTCTGTATGATAACACGAAGTAAAGGAGTGCTGTGAGTGGACGCATATGAGATTATTCAGTATATTGGCGATGCCAAAAAGCAAACGCCTGTTAAAGTAACACTGAAAGGGCAATTAAAAGAAGTCACGTTTCCGGAAACAATTAAGGTCTTTAATAATTGTAAAACTGGGACATTGTTTGGCGATTGGGCTGACGTAAAACCTTTTTTAGAAGCAAACAAAGAAAAAATTGAGGATTATGTTGTAGAAAACGATGCACGTAACTCAGCAATTCCTTTTCTTGATCTGAAAGACATTAATGCTCGGATTGAACCAGGTGCTTTGATTCGCGAAAAAGTTGAAATTGGCGATCAAGCGGTGATTATGATGGGGGCTATTCTAAATATTGGCGCCGTCGTTGGTGCAGGGACTATGATTGATATGGGCGCTGTTTTAGGCGGTCGTGCAACTGTAGGGAAGCATTGTCATATTGGCGCAGGAACGGTTTTAGCTGGTGTCATTGAACCACCAAGTGCCGCACCTGTGGTTATTGAAAACGAGGTTGTCATTGGAGCGAATGCGGTCGTACTAGAAGGGGTTCGTGTTGGTGAAGGTGCCGTTGTGGCTGCTGGGGCGGTAGTTGTGGAAGACGTTCCAGCGCATACCGTTGTTGCAGGCGTGCCAGCAAAAGTAATTAAACAAATTGATGATAAAACCAAGAGTAAAACAGAGATTTTAGAAGAATTACGTAAACTCTAAAAATAAATTAGTCAGTCGCGATGAAGAAACTTCTTCATGGCGGCTTTCGATTACCCCAAAAATGAAGGAGTGGCTTTTGTGGAGCAAGAAGAATTAATTGCGATTAGACGGCAACTACATCAAATACCTGAAATCGGTCTAGAAGAAAAGGAAACACAAGCCTTTTTACTTAATGAAATTGATAAAATGAAGCAACCTTATCTGCAAGTTCGAACATGGCAAACGGGGATTTTAGTCTTCATAGAAGGCAAAAATCCTCAGAAAACCATCGGCTGGCGTGCTGATATTGATGGTTTACCTATTCAAGAGGAAGTGGTTTCTGCTTTTCAATCAAAACGACCAGGGTTTATGCATGCCTGTGGGCACGATTTTCACATGACAATCGGTTTAGGGGTTTTGAAAGAATTAAGTCAACAGCAACCAGACAATAACTTTTTATTTTTATTTCAACCTGCTGAAGAAAATGAAGCAGGGGGGATGTTGATGTATGAAGACCACGCGTTTGGTGAGTGGTTACCTGATGAATTTTATGCGCTTCATGTTAATCCTGATTTGCCAGTCGGAACTATTAGTACCAGAGTAGGGACATTGTTTGCTGCCACTTGTGAAGTGAACATTACCTTAAAAGGAAAAGGTGGACATGCGGCTTTTCCGCATCAAGCAAATGATATGGTCTTGGCGGCCACAAATTTAATTCAGCAAGCGCAAACGATCGTTAGTCGAAATGTTGATCCTGTGGTTGGGGCAGTCGTTACTTTTGGGACTTTTCATGCAGGGACTGCCTGCAATGTGATTGCCGAAGAAGCAACTTTATCTGGTACAATTCGCACATTGACAGCAGAAACGAATGAACAAACGCAGCGAAGAATTCGCGAAATTAGTGAAGGTATTGCGCAATCTTTTCAATGTGAAGTAACTGTTCATCTTGATCAGAAAGGGTATTTACCTGTAGTGAATGAGCCCGCATGTACCACGAATTTGATTGAATACATGAGCAAACAAGCAACAGTTCAATTTCAACAAGCACCGGTTGCAATGACAGGTGAAGATTTTGGCTATCTATTGTCTAAAGTCCCAGGCACGATGTTTTGGTTAGGCGTGGCAAGTCCTTATAGCCTTCATTCTGCCAAGTTTGAACCGAACGAAGAGGCGTTATTGTTTGGAGTGGAGGCAGTTAGTGGGTTTTTAAAATCATTGGACAATTAGAAAAACAGCCACCAGATAACTAATAAATATCTGGTGGCTGTTTTTTATTTTGCAATAATGGGCGTATTGGGAATCGTAAAGCCGGCCTCTGTTAATGCTTTGATATATTGAGCTAGAAATTCTTCTTTGACCGCAAATTGTTTGCCGTTTAGTACATACATGGTCGTTCGCACCGCAAAGTTGCCATTGCCTAAATCGACCATACCAAAAATATCTGGCCCAGTTTGAATACTTTCGATATACTTTTCTTTTAATGTTTCATTGACTTCTGTAATCACTTCACAAATTTTTTCATAACCTTCTTCAGGATTGATGCGGACATCAATTAACACTTGCATATTGGCACGAGACAGGTTACTGATTGTGGTGATGTTTCGGTTTGGAATAAAATGTACAGTTCCATCAACCGCTTTAATTTGAGTGGTTCGTAATCCGACAGAAGTAACTGTTCCTTCAATATTTAACGCCAATAAGCGAATATAATCGCCTACATCCATTTGTTGTTCTAAAATAATGAAAAATCCGGTAATTAAGTCATTCATGAATCCTTGAGCCCCTAAACCAATGGCAACACCGGCAATTCCCGCTCCGGCTAATAATGAGCCAACAGGCACACCGACAATGGTCAAAAGAGAATAGATGAAGAAAAAGAACAGCGTATATTGAAATGCATTAATAATTAAAGTGTGTAACGTTTTTAAACGGCTTTCACTAAAATGTTGCTTTTTACTATAATTTGCATAGGTGCGATCAATTAAATATTTCCCGATTCGCTGAATAATAAAAAATAGAAAAATTAAAAATAAAATTGATAAACTTTTTTCAATTAAGGTAGCGACAATGGCATCCCAATTAATATTGTTCCAAAAGCGTTGTAGCGCGCTCACTTTTTTTACGGTCGCTTCTGCTAAATCAGGAGCAGAAGAATCGACTGTTTCAGTACTGGCTAACCCAAGTATCAACATAAAAATCCAACTTTCTCTAAAATTTCTTCTTTTAGTATACTAAATCTCTCGGCGAAAGGGGAAGAAAATAGAAAGTTTTTTTAAAGACTTAACATGTTTTTTTAGGAATGTTATAATTTTGTAAATAAATAATATATTTTATAATTTTGTTAAAGGTTGTGAGTGCTGCGTGAAAGTTTCAATTGAATGGGCAAAAAATGATTTACTTTCTAAATTACCTGTAACAATTTTTATTGATGAACGATGTGCTACTCGCTTGACGGCTGACAAGCGACGAACATTCATCTTCCATAATCCAGTCGCTTTACGATTAGGGAGTCGTTTTTTTAGTAGTCAGATAATCGAAATTGCGGAATCATGTACATTGAAAGTTTCCTTTAATTGGTCCTGTGTTTATCTCTTTTGTATCTGGTTACTTGCAGTTAAACTGTGGATTGGAAGCGTTAGCGGTCGAACAATTGTAGTTGTGGCACTAATCGGAGTGCTGACCTATTGGCGTCGTTATTTATTAAAAATAAAGAAAATGACATGACGAGTCGTGATTGTTTCGTGAAAGAAGAATGCGTAGTATACTAAAAGTAATGAAAATGAAGGGACTGAAGAAACACATGACTTTGGATAAAACAAAAAAATTAGCAAACGGCAATGAAATGCCACGCCTAGGTTTAGGTGTTTGGCGTGTAGAAGATGGCTCAGAAGCAACAAATTCAGTAAAATGGGCTTTAGAAGCGGGTTATCGCTTGATTGATACGGCAGCCGTTTATAAAAACGAAGCAGGGGTGGGCGAAGGCATTCGTCAATCGGGTATTCCCCGCGAAGAAATTTTCGTGACGACGAAATTATGGAATGAAGATCAAGGCTATGAAAATGCGATTAAAGCGTTTGATAAAAGCTTAGAAAAATTAGGGTTAGACTATATTGATTTATATTTAATTCACTGGCCTGTTGCTGATAAATATAAAGAATCATGGAAAGCATTAGAAGAAATTTACGCAAGTGGTCGTGCCAAAGCAATTGGTGTTTCCAATTTTCATCAACATCATTTGGAAGATTTATTAACAGAAGCAAATGTTGTGCCAATGGTGGATCAAATTGAATTACATCCTACGTTAACACAAGAACCGCTACGAAAATATTTAGCCGAAAATAAGATTGCCGTGGAGGCTTGGTCTCCTCTAGGACAAGGTAATTTATTATCTGAGCCAGTACTAGTGAAAATTGGTGAAAAATATGGCAAATCAGCAGCCCAAGTGATTATTCGTTGGCACTTACAAAATGATATTATCGTGATTCCTAAATCTGTTCACGAAAAAAGAATTCAGGAAAATTTTGCTGTCTTTGATTTTGAATTAACACCAGAAGAAATAACCGCAATTAATCAGTTAAATAAGGATCATCGTTTTGGTGCAGATCCAGATAATTTTGATTTTTAAGTATGATAGCAAGTAAAAACGGAGGGGCGAAAGACGTCCCTCCGTTTTTACTATAATTTTTGAACAAAGTAGTTAAAGAGTGCTTGGGATTTGGCATCACGTGCGTACATTAGTTCAGGATGCCATTGAACAGCTAATAAAGGCTGCTGTTCATTTGTTGATTCCACTGCTTCTGCAAGGCCATCAGAGGACCAAGCAGTAACGCGTAAATCTTTTCCTAAAGTATGTAGTGCTTGGTGATGGTACGAGTTGACTTGACCAGTTGTACCATATATGTTTGATAATTGACTGTCTGGTTCAACATCAATACGATGCGTCGCAAAGATTGGTTGAGTGGGTTGTTGTCCGTGCTTAACTGACCATTGAGGATACATCGATAAATCTTGATATAATGTGCCACCTAAAGCAACATTGACTAATTGCATTCCACGGCAAACCGCAAAAATAGGTTTGTTTTGTTTTAAGGCTTCTTCAATTAGGGCTAACTCAAACTCGTCACGATCACGATTCGTTTCTTCTAATTTTATATGGGGTTCTTGTCCGTAAAATTCAGGGGCAACATCTTGACCGCCTGCTAAAAGTAGTTTATCAATTTGTTGTATATACGTAGCGGCTAATTCTTTGGGGCCAATTGGCAAAACGAGAGGAACGCCACCTGCAGCTTGAACAGCGCTGACAAAACCTTGTGGGGTGTAAGTCACTTGGTTACCGTGAAACACTTCAGCTGCCTGCAAAAGTTGATTGCCAGCGATTCCAATAATTTTTTTTGTCATAATAACATCACATCCTCAATAAATTCATACGTTCTATTGTAGCACTTTTTTTGAAAAAAGTGTTTGAGAAGAAGTCGAGACAAGTTTTGTCTCGGACAGCTCTCAAACACAAAAAGCTCAGTAAGTGAACAAGTGAAACTTTTTAACGTTCACGAATGACTTCGATTTTATAACCATCTGGGTCGACAACAAAGTAATAAGATGGTGCAGTTCCAGGTAAGCCTTTTAAGTCAGTGACAGTAAAGCCAGCCGCTTGATGTTTTTCGTGTAATCCTTCTAAATCATCTGTACTGATGGCGATATGACCATAACCGTTTCCTAAATCGTATGCTTCATGATCATAATTATAAGTTAGTTCTAGTTCGTAGTCGTCTCCTGGTAAAGTTAAATAAACCAAAGTAAATTTATTTTCTGGAAAATCACGACGGCGACTTTCTTCAAAATTGAAGGCTTTTTGATAGAAATCTAATGATGCCTCTAAATCTTTTACACGCACACATGTATGAGCCATTTTCATAGTTAAAAACTCCCTTTCAAACTTAATTATATTTCCAACGTTAATAGTAGCATAGATAAACGTGAAATGTAGAGAAAAACGCTTGGTTTCTGACTTGTTCTAAAGGAATTTCTCAGGTAAAATAGATGAAAAGAGAAGAGGTGCGCCAATGAAAACGCCAACGTTTGGAAAAAGAGAAGAGACATTGACCTATCAAACAAGATATGCTGCATACATTATTGTTTCAAAGCCAGAAAATAACACAATGGTTCTGGTACAAGCGCCAAATGGAGCTTATTTTTTACCAGGAGGCGAAATTGAAGGCACCGAAACGAAAGAAGAAGCGATCCACCGAGAAGTGCTAGAAGAATTAGGAATTAGTGTAGAAATTGGCCGTTATTTAGGGGAAGCTGATGAATATTTTTATTCGAACCATCGCCAAACTGCCTATTATAATCCTGGCTATTTTTATGTAGCGAATACTTGGCGGCAACTTAGCGAACCCTTAGAAAGGACCAATACTTTACATTGGGTTGCACCAGAAGAAGCAGTCCGTTTATTAAAAAGAGGAAGCCACCGCTGGGCCGTTGAAAAATGGCTAGCGGCATCATCATAAAATAACGAATAACCCTCAATCTATGTTGATTAGATTGAGGGTTATTGTTATTGAAAAGAATGTTTAAATTAAAACCATTTTTTCAATAATTTGAGCGACACCATCTTCGTCATTACTAGTGGTATGCACATCGGCAATTGTTTTAACATTTTCTGTCGCATTGCCCATCGCAACACCAATCCCAGCGTAATCAATCATGGATAAGTCATTTTCATTGTCACCAATGGCCATCACTTCGTCTTTATTTAAGCCTAAATGGTCTGCCAATTTTGCTAGAGCATTGCCTTTGCTAGCATTTTTATTCATGATTTCATAGTAAAAAGGCGTACTTTTAACAGTCGTATATTTTTCGGTAAAATGTAATGGTAATTTTGCAATGGCAGGATCTAAAACTTCCGGCTCATCAATCATCATCATTTTAATAATGTTCATCTCTGGTGTCATTTCATCCACCGTACGATATTTCAAAGGCATGTTCACTAAAGATGCTTCGTGAATCGTATATTTACCAATATTGCGATTGGCAGTGTAAATAGCGGAATCATCAATTGTGTGCAAGTGAGCGCCGACTTTACGAGAATACATTTCAATTTCTAAAAAATCCTCATAACTCAAGGTATAGCGTGAAATAATCGTATTATCTTTGGTTGCTTGGACAAGCGAACCGTTGTAGGTAATCACGAAATCATTTTCACCATATAAGGCTAATTCATCCAATTGTTCTTTCACGCCTGGCAAAGGACGGCCTGTACATAAAACAATACGAACGCCTTGCTCATTTGCTTTTTGGAGCGCTTCTTTGACCCGTGGGGTAATCTTGTGTTGTGAATTTAGCAATGTTCCGTCGATATCAATAGCAACTAACTTAATTGACATAGAATCCTCCTAGAAAACCTATTTTTTTAAAACTAACGCACCATTATGAATGTAACTTGAAAACTCACGATACGTCTCATCAAATAAATCGTAATGTTTTTTATTTCCTTGGTCAAGCATTTCTTTAGGGAAATAGAAACGTTCATCTCCTTGACTTTGACCAGCAAGTGCTGCAACTAGGGGACTAACCGTTGCCAATTCCACTAATGAGCCATCTTTTTGCATTAATTCAATTTGTGTACGATGACGGTCTTTATTTGGACGATAAAAATCGTAAGGTAAATCATAGCTTGAATTAATGGCAGTATAATATTTAGGGTTGAAACCAACTTTTTCAATCAATTCCCTTAAATAAGCAATCGTTGCTGCGCTCTCTTTTTCGTTCGTAAAGGTGGCTGACTTCAGAGGCTTACGCATAAGGAAACGTTTGGCTAAATCACCTAGAATTGAATCAGGCACATCCATCCATTGTGTAAAGTACGTAGAGAGGACGCCATCATCTAATTTTAAATATTCTTGTAAGGTGAAGTCCCCTTTAAAGAATGGTACAAGCAGAGGGGCTTGTAAATCATAGTCAAATTCAGGGTTTTCAAATAATTCTTTCGCCCGATGCAATAAATGATCAAGAATCACTTCCATCCCTCGAGAAACAGGGTGGAAATAGACTTGGACATACATTTGGTAACGACTAACGATATAGTCTTCCACCGCATGCATCCCATTCATAGCAAAGGCAATGCCTCCTTTGTAGGGTCGAATCACACGTAAGATTCTAGTTAAATCGAAGGTTCCGTATTCCGTCCCTGTAAAGTAAGCATCACGTAACAGATAGTCCATGCGATCGGCATCAATTTGACTAGAAATCATTTGCACCACTTGAGGATTTGGGTATTGTTTAGTAATAACGCTGGCGACTTTTTCAGGAAAATCTGCCGAAACACGGTTTAAAATTTGATAGACTTCCGTTTCTGGTGAGGTGATGATTTGGACCGTGATTGCTTCATGGTTTGTATCAAAAATATGCTCGAATGTATGTGAATAAGGACCATGACCGACATCATGTAATAAAGCTGCGCAAAGTGTAATCAGGCGCTCGTCGTCATTCCAGCCGTTTTCACCTAATCGTTCCACAGAGTAGTTACGTTGGAAAATCTCACAAATCCGACGTGTAATTTCGTAAACACCCAAAGAATGGGAAAAACGACTATGTTCGGCACCGTGAAACGTAAAAGAAGAAGTGCCTAGTTGCTTAATGCGACGTAATCGTTGCACTTCAGCAGAATTAATAAGGTCTAAAATCACTTGATGTTGGACATGAATATAATTATGGACGGGATCACGAAAAACTTTTTCGATTGGTAATCGTTGCTCTTTATACGGAATCGTCATACGATCTCTCCTTTAATTAAGGCGTTTCGTTGCGCCATTTTTTCCAGCTGGACAGTTAAATTTGTTTGGAACCATTCTGAGGTTATAATTGGTTCGGTTAAGTTTGGATCAATAGATTTTTCAAATTGTTGAGGTAATGCTTCGATTAAACGGGTTTTTACGGCGTCTATTGTTAATGGAGTCTCAATCAGGGTTTCTAAATTTGCCATCACTGCTGGATCAACGGGTGGATAACCATTTTCACCAAATTGTTCTTGTAAGCCAGCAAGGTAAAAGTCTCGAACCACTTCTCCACGAGCAAGTTGATTGCCGTTAACGCTGATGTAAATCATGACAGAAATACCGTCTTTGACGCGTCGTTGGGCAATCCCAGCAAACTTTTGACCGCCAATACTTAAATCATAAGTACCAGGACAATAGGATGTAGTAATTTCAAAGGCGTCAATCTCTTTCTCTGGAAAACTCTGACGGAGCCAAGCCCACATTAATTCATAAGCCGCATCGATACTTAATTTGTGTTCAGAATTATTTGGTAAAATAAGTGAAACATTTAAAATACCCGAATCGGCAATCACCCCTAAACCGCCGGCATTGCGAACGACTACAGAATAATCGTTTTCTTGCAGAGAAGTGATGCCTTCTTTTAGATGTGGTACACGGGTATCTTTCATGCCAAGAATCATTGCTTGATCCAATTGCCAGAAATGAATGATTGGTTGGTGCTGCATTCCTGAAAAAGTGGTTAAAACATCGGTCAAGGCAAAAGGTAAAAAATAGTCACTGTTTGTTAAACAACCTGAATCAAGGAGCATAAATGATTCGGTGTGAAGGGGAAAAGTTGTGCTCATAAAAAACGTCCTGTCTATTTATAATTACGTCATTTAATACGTTTATTTTCTTACTCTCTCTTATATTATATACAAAAAACGCAAAAAAGCATGTTATATAAACGAATTCTGAAGGAATTCTCTAAAATAGTAAACGGTTTTCTTATTAAATAGATGAAACAAATGCTTGCAACCCGTGAAAAGAGCTTATACAATAAGAAAAGGTACATAAGCAAGGAAAAATTGACTTTAGTTGACAAATACATTGAAAAAGTCAACAATAAGAAAGTTATATTTTGGAAAAGGAGTGACCATTATGGATTTATCAACAGGCGTTCCTGTATCGATTCAACTAAAAACGATTGTCCAACAAGGCAACGAACAAAAAGATTTTTTCTTTGACTTAGAAGGTCAATTAGTAAAAATGGGTGATACATTATACATTCGTTACAAAGAAGAATTATTAGAGGATACAGAACCAACCCCCGTAACCATTAAAATTGAACCAGACGGGCATGTTCAGCTGATTCGTGCTGGCGAATTACGGATGCGTTTAAGATTTGGCTATCAGGAAAAATTAGATACAAGTTATCGAACTCCTTATGGCTTGCTACAGATTAGTACGTTTACACATAATTTGCGTGTTAGTTTAAAAGACCAACCAATGTCTGGTAAGATTTTAGTTGATTATGATTTATACTCTCAAACAGAGCGAATCGGAGAATATCATTTAGAATTAGAATTTACTGCATAAATATTGCAGAATAGAATTGATTTTTTTTCAATGTTTTTGTATGATAAGGAGTAGACTGTGAAAGGACGTGTACCTCTTGGAAATTAATGTATTTGAAGGGTTAAACAAAAAAGAATTATCCATGATTGAAGTAGCACACGCTATTTTAGAACAACATGCAGATGTGATGGATTTTTCTGATTTAGTTAACCAAATCCAAAATTATCTTGGCAAGTCTGATAGTGAAATTCGTGACCAATTAGCACAATTTTATACAGATTTAAACATCGACGGTAGCTTTATCTCATTGGGAGACAATCGTTGGGGCTTACGTTCATGGTATCCAATCGATTCAATCGATGAAGAAGTTACACATGGCTTGGAAGAAGACGAAGAAGATGCACCACGTCGTAGAAAACGTAAAAAAGTAAATGCCTTCATCACTAATCCAAACGATGAAGATGTAATTGACTATAACGATGACGATCCAGAAGATGCTGAATTAACAAATGATGATGAAGAAGACATCTTGTACGATGATGAAGAAGATGAAGATGAAGAAATCAAAGCATACAACTCTGACTTACAAGAGATTGGTGCAGATTCAGACGATGATGAAGAAGACATTCCGCAAATCGAAGAAGATTTAACAATCATTGATGACGATGATGTTGAAGATGAAGACGATTTTGATGACGAATATTCTGAAGAGTAAGAAACCAAAAAGCTTGATTCCTAAGAAGGAGTCAAGCTTTTTAGTTGAATGCCCAAGAAAAATGAGAAAATAGAAAAAATTATTTTCTTGAATAGAAGTACTTGACCTGATGTCCGTTTGCTTGTATTATACTACTTGGGCACCTTTAAGAAGGTCAGAAGTTTGAACGAACTTACAAGCTCCCTATTCGTAATGGATAGGGAGCTTTTCTATTTTTGTTTCTTTTTTATTTGGAGAAACGTAAGAGTCTCAAAGTTGTTTTACTTCTCTCTACAAAATATTATCAAAGAAAGGGTTTTTAACTATTATGACAAAATACATCTTTGTTACAGGTGGCGTGGTTTCTTCTATCGGAAAAGGGATTGTCGCAGCATCTTTAGGACGATTATTAAAAAATCGTGGATTAAAAGTAACTATTCAAAAATTCGATCCATATATTAATGTGGATCCGGGGACAATGAGTCCTTACCAACATGGAGAGGTTTTTGTCACAGATGATGGTGCCGAAACAGATTTGGACTTAGGTCACTATGAACGTTTTATTGATATTAACTTAAATAAATACTCAAACGTAACCACTGGAAAAATTTATTCAGAAGTCTTACGTAAAGAACGTAAAGGGGAATACTTAGGTGCAACAGTGCAAGTTATTCCACACATTACCAATGAAATCAAAGAAAAAATCATGCGTGCAGCGAAAATGACGGATGCCGATGTGATTATCACAGAAGTAGGTGGTACTGTCGGCGACATCGAATCATTACCTTTCCTAGAAGCATTGCGTCAAATGAAAGCTGATATGGGTAGTGACAACGTAATGTACATCCATACAACCTTGATTCCTTACTTAAAAGCGGCTGGCGAAATGAAAACTAAACCAACACAACATAGTGTCAAAGAATTAAGAAGTTTAGGGATTCAACCAAATATTTTAGTGGTCCGTACGGAATTACCTGTTTCTCAAAACACTAAAAACAAATTAGCACAATTCTGTGATGTTAATCCAGAAGCGGTAATTGAATCTCGTGATGTTGAAACATTGTACTCCATTCCATTAGCACTTCAAGCACAAAACATGGATCAAATTGTTTGTGATCATTTAAAATTGGATGCACCGGCTGCAGACATGACTGAGTGGCGTGCATTAGAAGAAAAAGTTCTTAACTTGAAAAAGAAAACAAAAATTGCGCTGGTTGGTAAATATGTTGAATTACCAGATGCCTATATTTCTGTTGTAGAAGCATTAAAACATGCTGGGTTTGATTTTGATTCAGATATCGAAATTGATTGGGTTGATTCACAAGAATTAACTGCTGAAAATGTCGCTGAAAGAATTGGCTCAGCAAATGGTATTTTGGTTCCTGGTGGTTTTGGTGATCGTGGAATTGAAGGAAAAATTGAAGCGATTCGTTTTGCTCGAGAAAATGACGTACCATTCCTTGGTATTTGTTTAGGTATGCAAATGGCCTGTGTAGAATTTGGTCGTAACGTTGTGGGCTTAGAAGATGCTGGTTCTGCAGAAACTAATCCTGACGTGACAAATAACATTATTGATTTAATGGCAGATCAAGAAAATATCGAGAATTTAGGTGGCACACTACGTTTAGGTTTATATCCATGTAAATTGAAAAAAGGAACGAAAACTGCGGCAGCATACGGAAATGAAGATGTTGTCCAAGAACGTCACCGTCATCGTTATGAATTTAACAATAAATATCGTCAATTATTTGAAGAAAATGGCTTAGTTTTCTCTGGAGTTTCACCAGATAATCGTTTAGTTGAGATTGTTGAAATTCCTGAAAAACAATTCTTTGTGGCTTGTCAATTCCACCCAGAATTAATTTCTCGTCCAAATCGCCCACAACGCTTAATCAAAGGATTTGTTGGTGCAGCTTTGGCAAATAAAGAAAGTAAATAAGCAAAAATGGACGAAGTGATTCAGTTCACTTCGTCCATTTTTAATCTAAAAAAGTACGGGGCTCATCATGAGCCCCGTACTTTTTATGCTGCTTTATTTTCATCTGGTTTAGAACTACTTTCAGGTGGTTGCGGCGGTTCTTGTGAACTAGAACTTGATGGTTCAGGTGGTTGTTCCGATGTTGCCGGTTGCTCTGCTGAGGAAGAGCTTGCCGGTTGTTCGGTAGATGGTGGCGCTTCAGAGGAAGAAGGCGCACTTTCTGAACTAGAACTTGATGAACTTTCCGCTTCTTTTGTGGAAGAGGATTCCACCGTACTGCTAGATTCCGGCTGTGGTGCTGAAGAGGTAGTACTTGGTAAAACTTGTACATTTGGTACCTCATAGGCATCTTTCACGTAGAGTTCATTACCTACCCGCACAACACTGTCTGGCTGCACCCAGTCATCGTTTGAAACATTTTGAGACAAGTAACTCATTATTTCACGATAAACATCCGAGGCAATTCCATAGTATTCTTGATAGATTGGTGTATTTCGATCATTGTATCCAGTCCAAACAGAAACGGCATAGTGTGTTGTATAACCAACAAAGGTACTATCCGGGGCAATTCCTTTTTCTGTTGTGCCCATTCGCGCTAAATCTTCATCAGTATAGTTAGAAGTCCCTGTTTTGGCCGCTTGGATTAAGCCTGGAATGGCGCCGTTAAATCCTGTTCCGCCGTTTAAAACATCTTTTAACATATCCGTCATCATATAGGCGGTAGAGTCTTTCATCGCACGTTTACCATCAGGTTGATAATCAACGCTAGTTCCATCATTGAAAACGACTTTGTTTACGTAATACGGTTTGTTGTAAATCCCGTTATTGGCGAAAGCCGCATAAGCTGCTGCTAATTTCAATGAGGAAATCCCGTATTTATCGCCATCTACATCGCTTGTGTTACTTGAAATGGCATTTGACGCTTCTAAGTTTTTATAGTCAATTCCTAGTCCTTTAATGAAAGGCATGATGTTTTCTTTACCAACTTCATCAAACGTCTGGACCGCGGTTGTGTTACGAGAACCCATAATCGCACGGCGCATAGTAATGACGCCTTGATATGTTAAATCAGAGTTGAAGACATCAATGTCGGTACCAGGATATTTCGTTGGTTTATCCACCATGAGGCGACCTGTCGAATAATTTAAATTCTCAATTGCGGGACCATAATCCATGATTGGTTTCACGGTTGAACCAACATCACGTTGGGTGTTAACAGCTAAATTGTTTCCTAATTGCACATCATCAGGAATGTGACGACCACCAATTTGTGCTCGGACTTGTCCAGAGGCAACATCAATAACGGTTGAAGCCACTTGCATTTTATCATCTGGAAACGCAACGTATTGATCACTGTTGACAATATCGTAAAGTTGTTTTTGGGCATTCATATCTAAGTTTGTGTAGATATCTAGTCCGTCTGTGTAAACATTTTTACCAGTTTTTGCTTTCACTTCATTGATTACTTCTTTGACGTAATTATCTACGACTTTTCGATTGTCATCACTGGCTTTTAATGGCACTAAGCCTTCATCGATTGGGGTAGCTTTGGCTTTTTCGTACTCTGCTTTCGAGATTTTTTTATTGTCGTACATTGTGTAGAGTACAACATCCCGGCGTTCTTTAGCAGTATCTGGTTTTGTATAGGGATCGTATGAGTTTGGCGCTTGTGGCATTCCTGCCAGTAGGGCCGTTTGTGGTAAATCAAGTTCAGATAAATGTTTACCATAATAATTTTCAGCCGCTGTTTCCATTCCATAAAAACCATTCGCCATGTAGACTTTGTTAATGTAGTAAGTTAAAATTTCTTCTTTTGATTTTTCACGTTCTAAACGAACAGCCATCCATGCTTCTTGTGCTTTCCGTTTCAAGGTTTGGTCAGATTCTTTTGTAGAGAAGTAGGACAATTTAATTAATTGTTGGGTTAAGGTACTTCCGCCTTGTAATCCACCATTTTTGACATTTGAAAGGGCAGAACCGATAATCCGAATCGGATCCACACCAATGTGTTTATAGAAACGACGGTCTTCGACAGAAACAATGGCATCTTTTAATAATTGAGGCACATCATTTGGTTGAATTAATTCACGCTTTTCTGCGCCTAAATCCTCAAAAATTTCATTATTAATATCGTAAAGCTTCGATGAAACTGTCGCATTCAGTTTGTCATCTTCTAATTTTGGGGCTTGTCGTGCATAGAACCAAAAAAGACCAACGCCTGCTAAAAAAGCGACCATCCCAGCGATAAGTAAGCCAAGAAAGATTTTTAAAACAAGCCGTTTTTTCTTTTTCGGCGGTTGTGTCTTTTTCTTGTAACTCGACTTCGATGAGGTGTTGGATGCATGTCTAGCAGCTCGCGAGCCTGAATTTGCGGTTGGCATAAATAGCAACTCCTTTGTTATACTTTCAAAACTTTATGAATCTAGTGTGTCTGAATATATTGTTCCACTGCGTCGAGATAAGGGATTCGCGGTGCGATTCCAAAAGATAATTCAATTCCTTCTTTCTCGATGAGTGCAAGCGGCATAGATTTTTTTCCAGTAACTGCTTGGTTTTTCCAATGCGTTATTAGATTTTCACCACTAAAAAAGAAGCAGCGTTTTAAGCTTGAAAACCATAATAGCACAAAACAAATCCCTTGTTGTGCTATACATTGTTCCATATGATCAATTTGATGTTGATGAAAATTTTTAAAGGGAAAGGACGTGGTATTTTTCGTTTCTTTCGCTTCAAAATCTATGTAACGGCCTTGATATACACCGTTATAATCAGTCGTTGAAGCTTGTCTAAAGTAGGCCTCCTTAATAACAGCCGCACTTCGTTTGGGATAATCTACTTTAACAATTTGAACAGGAGTGGGTTTCTTATGAACGACTGCTTGCTTATTCAATAGATAATATTGATTGCTTTGATTGATCGCTTCTTCGAAATCCATCCCACGATTACCAAATTCAACGGGGCGTTTCTTTTTTACTTGTTTTTTTGGTGATTGTGCTTCATGATGATTATAAGGTATTCCGTTAGGATAATGGAACGTCACGTTTATCACACTCCTAGCCTGTATTATACCAAAAAAAAGACCTGAAAGAAAAGGGATGACTTATGGAAATGATAAAAACCCTCTATGTCACCGGTTATCGCAGCTTTGAATTGGGGATATTTCAAGGAAAAGACCCGAAAATCACAGTTATTAAAAATGTCTTAAAAAAAGAGTTAGCCAGTTATATTGAAGCGGGAGTAGAATGGATTTTGATTTCTGGCAATTTAGGTGTTGAACTTTGGACAGCTGAAGTAGTTGGGGAATTAAAAACGGAATATCCAGAAGTCCAGCTAGGTTTGCTTTATCCATTTAAAGACTTTGGCAATAATTGGAATGAACAAAATGGAGAACTGTTAACGAAAGCGGAAAGTTTGGCTGATTATATCAACTCAGTAAGTCACCAGCCCTATCAATCGCCAGCACAATTAAAAATGCATACAAAATTTCTTTTGGAACATTCTGGGGGCAGCTTACTTATTTATGACAAAGAGTACCCTGGCAAAACGGAGTATTTTTTAAAGGACGCACAACATTTTTCGGAACGAGAACCCTATGATATTCGCTTAATTACAATGGATGATTTACAAAACTCGGTGATTGATTAGAGAATCTGTTTGATTTTCTAGCTATTTTTCGTTACAATAGTATTTGTGGAACTATGAAATTTTCTATCGTAAATAAACAAATGAGGTGTAAACATGGCAAATTTAGTATATAGTCCTAAAGACATTTTACAAAAAGAATTTAAAACGAAAATGATGAACGGGTATGACCCAATTGAAGTAGACGAATTTTTAGACAATGTTATTAAAGACTACGAAGCTTATAATAAAGAATTATTAAGCTTGCAAGAAGAAAACAGCCGCTTAATGGCAAAATTAGACCAATTATCAAAAGCCCAACCAACGCCTCGTGTTGCTCAAGAAGTACCAAAAAGTGCAGCAGTGACCAACTTTGATATTTTAAAACGTTTATCAAACTTAGAGCGTGAAGTTTTTGGTAAAAAGTTAGATGAAACACCTTCAACACCTGTAACGCCTTCTGCACCGTCAATGACTGCAGAACCAGCGAACCATGATGTTGATAATGCACAAACACGTCAATTTTAACAAGACAATTTAAGTCAAGTTTTCACGAGGAACAAAAAGCATTTGTTAGAATAGCGGACACTTGTTGTAGTGTGTAAATTTTTGCTGTTCGTCTAAACAGATTTGTAATTTTCGGGTGATCGCGGTTTGCTTTTGCAAGCTGAGGAAAGTCCATGCTCGCACAAGCTGAGATGCTTGTAGTGTTCGTGCTTAGCGAAATCATAAGCTAAGGTACTCTTTTAGAGTAACGGCAGGAAAAATGACTAAGGTTTCGACTATGTCAAAGTATCCTTGAAAGTGCCACAGTGACGAAGCGATGTGGGAAACTCCATCGGTGGAACGCGGTAAACCCCTCGAGCGAGCAACCCAAACAATGGTAGGGGCGCTCTTCTAAAGGAAATGAACGAGTAGAAGAGGCAGAGTTTACTCTGCAGATAGATGATGACCGTCACCAATTTTTCCTGAAGAATTGGTGATACAGAACATGGCTTATAGAAAATTACAAGTAATTCAGGAAGACCTTCCAACGTAGTTGTGAAGGCTTTTTTTACGAAAAGAATAAAAAAATGTTAAAATAAAGAAACTGAGATAAAAGTAGTAAGCTGTCTGTTCTAAAGAGGCCGAGACAGGACCGTTTAGTTCAGAGAAAGCGGACAATTATAAAAAACAAGCGGAGCAGTAGTCGGCAGGACTGTTAGCTCCAGACAATAAAAAAGAGTCAAGAAGGAGTTTTTATGACGAAAGAAAAAACATTCAAACTTGTTGCAACGGCTGCTAGTGGCTTAGAAGCATTAGTTGGAAAAGAATTGCGTGATTTAGGGATTCCCTGTGAAGTAGAAAATGGCCGGGCCGTCTTTGAAGGAACAGTTGAAACAATTGCTACTGCCAATTTATGGCTACGAACAGCAGATCGGATTAAAATCGTCGTTGGCGAATTTAACGCCTATAGTTTTGATGAATTATTTGAAAAAGTTAAAGCACTTCCTTGGGAAGATTATTTGCCTTTAGATGCAGAATTTCCAGTTGCAGGTAAATCAATTAAGTCAAAATTGTATAGTGTTCCTGATTGCCAAGCCATCACCAAAAAAGCCATTGTTAACCGTTTAAGAGAAGTTTACCATCGTCCAGCGACGGTGCCTTTAACCGAAACAGGAGCTTTGTTTAAATTAGAAGTGGCTCTTCTAAAAGATAAAGTGACGTTGACGTTGGACACGACTGGACCAAGTTTATTTAAACGAGGCTATCGCATTGAAAAGGGGGGCGCACCTCTTAAGGAAAACATGGCAGCTGCTTTAGTGATGTTGACCAATTGGCGCAAAGATCGTCCTTTTTATGATCCAGTTTGTGGTTCTGGAACAATTTGTATTGAAGCAGCATTAATTGGCCATAACATTGCCCCTGGCTTTAATCGTAGTTTCACTTGTGAAACATGGGATTGGGTTGATCCAGCAATTTTTGAAAAAGTACGTAACGAAGCCGAGGCAAAGGCAGACTACGATGTTGAATTAGATATCTGTGGCTCAGATGTTGATGGGCGAATGATTGAAGTCGCACGAGCGAATGCTGAGGAAGTTGGTTTAGGTGATTCAATTACTTTTAAACAATTGGCATTAAAAGATTTTACAACCGAGAAGGAATATGGTGTAATGGTAGCTAACCCGCCTTATGGTGAGCGTTTAGGAGAAGAGGAAAGTGTTCGTCGTTTGTATAAAGAAATGGGCCATGTTTTCCGTCCGTTAACTACTTGGAGCAAGTATATACTGACGAGTGATCTTGCTTTTGAAGAATATTATGGTGCCAAAGCTACTAAAAAACGGAAGCTTTACAACGGAGCCTTACGAACAGATTTATTCCAATACTGGGGAACACGTCCACCAAGAAAACCACGGGAAGACTAAGAAAGCTGGTGTAAAAAAATGAAGGAAGCTGTATTTTTACAAGAAGTGAAAGAAATTCAATTACTAAAAAATGCCTTGACATTATTAGACTGGGATTCATCAACTGGGATGCCAGAAAAAAGTAGTCCTTTTCGAGGAGAAGTAGAAGGGTATTTAACCGGATTATATTTTGAACGAAGTATTGGCCCAGTTATTCAAGAAGCATTGGCCTATTTTGAGACACGCCCTGAAGAATTATCTGAATTAGGGAAACTGGTTTTTGAAAAAGTAAAAGAAGAATATGCTTTGAATAAAAATGTTCCAGCTGAACGTATGCAAGAGTATGTTAAAATATTAAACCAAGCACATACAGATTGGCTAAAAGCACGCGCTGCACAAGATTTCGGCTTGTTAGAAGAAACCTTAACGAAGGTCGTTGCGTTCCAAAAAGAGTTCATTCCTTATTGGCAAAAAGAAGAAAAAACACCGTACGATGTGTTATTAAATCAATTTGAACCAGGGATGACGGTTGAGAAGCTAGACCAAGTATTCGACCAAGTAAAACAAGGGATTCAAGAGATTCGGACCGTTTTAGCAGAAAAAGGTACGCCGCCTAGAACTGACTTTTTATCTAGAAAAATGACCAAAGAACAACAACGCCGTTTTGTGATTGGTGTGGTTGAGCAATTAGGCTATGATTTTTCAAAAGGCCGATTAGATGATACAGTTCATCCATTTATGACAGCTCTAAATCGAAATGATGCGCGGATTACTACGCGCTGGGAAGAAAATAATTTCTCAATGGCAACATTTGGTGTGATTCATGAAGCGGGTCATGGGATGTACGAACAAAATTTTGATCCTAAATTTGACTTTACGCCGCTAAGCGAAGGTGCCTCTATGGGGATTCACGAATCACAATCGCTCTTTAATGAAATTATCATTGGTAGCAACCGGGCTTTTTGGCAAAAACAATACCCGTTTTTCCAAGAATGCGCAGAAGGTACTTTTGATGATATTGCTTTTGAAGATTTCTATGCTTCTTTAAAAGAAACGAAAGCAAGTTTGATTCGGATTGATTCCGATAGTCTCACCTATCCTTTGCATATCATTATTCGTTATGAAATTGAAAAAATGTTGTTTAATGGTTCTTTGGAAGTCGCTGATTTGCCAAAAGTGTGGAACGAAAAATACCAAGAGTACTTAGGCGTATCACCTGAAAATGATTTAGAAGGTGTCCTTCAAGATGTTCATTGGTCTGGAGGTAGCTTTGGTTATTTCCCATCTTATGCCTTGGGTTATATGTACGCCGCGCAACTATTTCACGCAATGAAACAAGAATTATCTGTTGATGAAATTTTAGCTTCGGAGGATTATTCTGATATCCGTAAATGGTTAACACAACATATTCATCAGTACGGCGCTTCACGTAAACCAAATCAATTAATTTATGATGCAACGGGGGAAGAATTGAATCCTAGTTATTTAATTGATTATATGAAAGCTATTTATTTTGATGTTTATCAAGTGCAATAAGTGAAACAAGCAAGGGGAAGTGGACAACAACAATGTTATCAATTCGTGAATATTTAGAAGCTGGTGAAACAACAATCTCAAACTTACTATTTGATCATTACCAAAAAATTGGTTTGAAAGATGATGAATTTCTCTTTTTACTGCAACTTTTTCGTTCGCAAAATGCAGGCGATTTATTTCCAGACTTAATGGCGATTGCAGAGACGATGGGTAAAACGCCAGATACGATTTATAAGTTATTAAATCAATTGGTTTCTCGCGGTTTTATTCGAATTGAAACACAACAAAACCAAAAAGGTCAAATGATGGATACGTATGATTTACTGCCTGTTTTTCAAAAGATTCAATTATTTTTACAAACGAGCAAAGAAAAACAAGTTGTCGCAAACCACGAAGATGAAATTAAACAGCTTTACCAAGGCTTTGAAAAAGAATTCGGACGTCCACTTTCACCAATTGAATTAGAAATGATTGGTCAGTGGTTGAACACGGACCATTATTCCCCTGAATTAATCCGGTTAGCGTTGCGAGAAGCCGTTTTAAATCAGGCTTATAGTTTGAAATATATTGATCGTATTTTACTTGCGTGGGAGCGTAAAAATATTACCACCAAAGAACAAGTGGCTGCTGATCAGAAAAAACGAAAAGATTCTATGATTCAAAATGAGATTGAACAACAAGGTCAGACACAAGAAGCGCTACCAAAGGTTACATTACACAATTGGTTAAATCCAGAAGACAGTGAATAAAAAGGAGGTGGGCCATGCTATCAAAAGAGAAAACGATGGAAGCTATTGAAATTATGTATGAGATGTTTCCAAATGCAGAATGTGAATTAAAACATAAGAATCCTTTTGAATTATTAATTGCTGTGATTTTAAGTGCGCAAGCAACCGATGTATCGGTAAATAAAGCGACTCCTGGTTTATTCGCAGCTTTTCCAACACCAGAAGCTTTAGCAGCTGCGCCGGTGGAGGAGATTATTGCTAAAATAAAAACCATTGGCTTATATCGCAATAAAGCAAAAAATATTAAAGCGTGCGCACAACAACTTTTAGAACGTTTCAATGGAGAAGTTCCGCAAACCAGAGATGAACTGGTCAGTTTACCTGGCGTGGGGAGAAAAACAGCCAATGTAGTAATGGGAGATGCTTTCGGCGAACCGGCTTTTGCAGTAGATACACATGTGGAACGAGTGTCCAAGCGCCTTAGAATTTGTAAGCTAAATGCGAATGTTACTGAAGTTGAGCAGACCTTAATGCGTAAAGTTCCGAAAGAACTCTGGGTGAAAACGCACCATACCATGATTTTCTTTGGGCGTTATCACTGCCTAGCAAGAGCGCCTAAATGTGAAGCCTGTCCGCTACTCTATATGTGTCAAGAAGGCAAAGAACGGATGAAAGGGAAATAACACATTTTTTCCTAAGAAAGCGAGCCACAAGTCCAACCGACTTGTGGCTCGCTTTCTTTTTTTGATTTTTAAGAAACGCAACAAATGATTGCGGTTTCTTAAAAATTGATTTAGTATAGACAGTGTGGTATATACTAGAAAATTTATTTTTTTGAAGAAAGATAGGCGATGAAATGACAGAAAATGCACCCAAATTTAAGCAAATTTCTGCAGAAATTGAAAAGAAGATTCGAGACGGTCTGTATGTAAGTGCACAAAAATTACCTTCAGAATATGATTTAGCTAAAGAATATAACTGCAGTCGCTTGACCATCCGTAAAGCGATTGATGATTTGATTCGCAAAAATATTTTGGTAAAACGACATGGTAAAGGTAGTTATGTGATGTCGCAAGCGAAAATTCAAAGTGGCCGCGCTGGCTTACAAGGTTTTACTGAGGCAGCCAAAGCTTACGGGAAAAAAAGCCAGACAGAAGTCATTTCCTTTGAAGAAGTAGTACATCCCGCTGAGAAAATTCGGGAGGCGCTCCAAGTAGGAAAAAATGAGGCGATTTATGAACTGATTCGCCGCCGAATGTTAGATGGCGAGCCAATGACAGTTGAAAAAATTTATTTGCCACAGGCATACGTACAAGGCCATACGAAGCAAGACTTCGAGGGCTCTCTTTTCTGCTTAATCGAGAAGAACGTCGAGATTGCTTATTCGCATCAAGAAATTGAAGCAATCTTAGTTGAAGCGGAAATTTCCGAATTATTGAATGTTCCTGTGGGCCAGCCACTTTTACAAGTCCACTCTATCACCTATGCGCTTGATGCAACCCCTATTTTATATGATGTCTCTTTATATCGAGCAGATCGGTACACGTTTAAAAACACACTGACCCGCTATAGCCCGTCTGAAAACAACCAAGTGGAGCTAGGAGGTTCTTGGAACGAATGAAGATCAAAGAAGAAATAGCCGCTCAAAAAGATTTATTTTATGAAGACTTAAACAAAATTATGGCGATTCGAAGTGTGAAAGGGTCGCCTAAAAAAGAGGCACCTTTTGGCGAAGGACCGAAAAGAGCCTTGGAAGAAACGCTGAAACTGGCAGAGCGTTATGGTTTTCAAACTGGGATTGTCAATGACGCAGTTGGCTATGCGCAATGGGGAACAGCGGAAGAATATCTGGGAATTATTGGTCATTTAGATGTAGTACCAGAAGGTTCTGGCTGGTCAGTGCCGCCCTTTCAATTAACGAAAAAAAATCAACGTTTGTATGGTAGAGGAATTCTAGATAATAAAGGTCCTATCTTGGCTTGCCTGTATGGAATGAAATTACTGAAAGAACTTGGTTACCAACCAAAGAAAACCATTCGCTTAATGTTTGGCACGGATGAAGAAAGTGGGAGTGGAGATATCCCCTTATATTTAGAGAAGGAAAACGCACCCGTTTTTGGATTTACTCCAGATTGTAAATATCCAGTAGTTTATGGGGAGCGAGGGATTGTTAATTATGAAATCACAACGACCATCCCAGATGATTCAAGTGAACAAATTGGTCAGATTATGGGTGATCAAGCAAAAGACCACGTACCTGATCAATTAAGTGTGGTGATTGCGGGAAAAACAACAGCAATCACGGGAAAACGTGCTCCTTCCAATGCGCCAGAACTAGGCAAGAACGCGATTACTTTATTGGCACAGAAAATTAGCGAGGAACAGTTAGTCAAAGGAAATTTATTACAGTATTTCGACTGGTTAACCGCTAGTTTTCACGAAAAGCACTATGGCGAAGGAGTAGCTCTGGACTTTAAGGATCAGGATAGTGGGCAATTGATTTTAACGCCCTATGCGTTGGAAAAACGAGGACAGCAATTGGTGTTATCATTGGCCGTGCGTTATCCTGTTTCTATTACAGAAAACGAAGTAACCACGCAGCTAACGAAGGCACTATTTCCAGAAAGTGAAGTGACCGTCATCCGCCGCCTCCCTAGTACGCTGTTTCCAAAAGATGAGCGCAATGTTCAAAAATTAACCAAGGTTTATGAACAAATTACTGGCTTAGATGGGACGCCAGTCACAACTACAGGTGCTACGTATGCTCGCTTTATGCCGAATATCGTTGCTTTTGGTCCATCATTTCCTGGTCAAAAAGGCATTGCGCATAACCAAGATGAATATATGGATGAAAAAGATTTACTGCTTAATCTGGAAATCTATATGCAAGCGATGATTGCATTAACAGAAGCATAAAACCAATAGAAGATACACGTATGAGAAGAAGCCAATGTGTTTCGTAGAGGTCGCATACGTGTATCTTCTATTTTTCTGTATAAAATTTCATTTTCAGTATATACAAAACAGTATATACTAGTTTATAATGGTGGAGAAATGTAAGCGTTAACGAAAGGGCGGATGGAAAATGACTTGGGGTGCAATTGCGACATGGCGGATGGCACATGATGGGTTACTAAAAGCTACAGAAGAATTACAACAAGGAGGTGCTGCAGGCACGGCCGTGGAACAATTAATTAAAGAAGTAGAAGACTATCCTTTTTATAAGTCAGTGGGCTACGGCGGTTTACCTAATGAGGAAGGGATTTTAGAAATGGATGCTGCCTATATGGATGGAGACACATTTGCAATTGGTGCTGTGGCAGGAATTACAGATGTTAAAAATCCGATTTCAGTGGCTAAAGCATTAAGTAAAGAGAAGTTTAATAGTTTTCGTGTTGGCGCAGGTGCAACGAAATATTCAATGTTGCACGGTTTTGAAAGAAAGAATATGTTGACAGAACGCGCTAATCAATGGTGGCAAAAGCGTTTAAAAGAAATTCAGGAAAATCAGTTGAACCCCTATGATGGGCATGATACTGTCGGCGCTATTACGTTAGACCAAACAGGATCAATGGCAGCTGGCACTTCCAGTTCGGGACTCTTCATGAAAAAAGCAGGACGTGTTGGTGATTCACCACTGTCAGGTTCTGGTTTTTATGTTGATAGCGAAATTGGTGGTGCTGCGGCTACAGGATTAGGTGAAGATTTAATGAAAGGCTGTCTTTCTTATGAAATCGTCCGTTTAATGGGGGAAGGGTGCTCGCCACAACAAGCATGTGATCAAGCCGTCTATGCTTTTCACGAAAAATTGACCCAACGTTATGGGAAAGCAGGAGCTTTTTCACTAGTGGCCATGAACAAACAGGGAGACTGGGGCGTAGCTACGAATGTGGAATTTACTTTTACGGTTGGTACTGATATGCAGCAACCAGAAATCTATATTGCAAATCCAGGCAAGAATCATACCACAGAGATTCAGCCGATTTCACAAGAATGGTTAGCGGCCTATGAAAAAAGAATCAAAGCACCAATTGAATAAATGAGGAGAGTGAAGGAACATGAGTAAAAAACAAATTTATCTTTTTTGTGATGCAGGGATGTCTACAAGTATTATGGTGAATAAAATGATGGAAGTGGTGGAAAAACATCAAATGCCTTTAATGATTACTGCTTTTCCTATTGCAAGAGCACAAGAAGTGGTTGAAGCAGAGAAGCCTGTTGCTATTTTATTAGGACCACAAGTCCGTTTTTTATTAGAAAAAACAAAAGAACAATTTGCTCCTCAAGGGATTCCTGTCGCTGCAATTGCGCCAGAAATTTATGGCATGATGGATGGCGAAAAAGCATTGAAAGAAGCGCTACGGTTAATTAAGCAAAATAAAAAATAATAGATAGGAGTGACGACCGTGCAAAAATTTTTGGATTGGTTAGAGCGCGTATTGACCCCTTTGGCAAAAGTGATAGGAGAAAATAAGTATTTAGTAGCGATTCGTGATGGCTTCCTTTTATCAACGCCCTTGTTGATTGTTGGTTCGGTCTTCTTATTAATTGCTAATTTTCCTTTGCCGCAATGGGATACTTGGATGTCTCATTTGCTTGGTAAAGACTGGGCGACAATGATGTCTGTTCCAGCTAGTGCTAGTTTTGATGTAATGACTATTCTGGCCGTTGTCGGTATTGCCTATAGTTTAGGGAAACAATTCAATGTGGATGCAATGCAAGCAGGAATTATCGCATTGGTTTCATTTTTTATTGTAACGCCTTATCAAACATTATTTACACCGGAAAATAGTTCAAAGGTCTATGAAGTTACTAGTTTACCTTTAAAATGGATGGGTTCCAGTGGCTTGTTTTTAGGAATGATTGTCGCATTAATTGCGACTCGTTTATTTGTGGCCATTGTTCGTAAAGGGTGGACAATAAAAATGCCAGAAGGAGTGCCACCAACAGTGGTTAAGTCTTTTGAGGCCTTGATTCCGAGCTTTTTAGTTGTTACTCTCATGTTTTTAGTCAATTGGCTGGCTGCTTTAACTCCTTATGGTAATTTACAAGATGTTATTTTTGAATTTCTACAAACGCCCTTATTGAGTCTTGGTAATACCTTAGGTGCAATGAGCATTGCTTATTTATTTTTACACTTCTTTTGGTTCTTTGGCATTAACGGAGGTAGTGTGGTTGGCGCAGTCTTTAATCCTGTTTTGCGGGCATTGTCTGTTGAAAATTTACAAGCATTTAAAGACGGTCATGAAATTCCCAACATCATCACTGGACAATTTCAAGATATGTTTGCAACATTTGGTGGCGCCGGTTCCACACTCTCATTAATCATTGTGATGGTCTTATTCTGTAAAAGTCAACGAATTAAAAAGCTTTCGCAACTTTCACTAATTCCTGGTGTTTTTGGGATTAACGAACCAATCATTTTTGGGTTACCAATTGTTTTAAATCCAATCCTTTTAATTCCATTTGTCTTAGTACCTGCGATTAATATTATTATTGCCTATTTTGCTATGGATTGGGGCTTAGTTCCATTGACGAACGGTATTCAATTGCCGTGGACGACTCCGCCAATTATCTCAGGATTTTTAGTCAGCGGTTGGCAAGGATCAATTCTGCAAGCTCTGTTATTGGTACTAGGAATGTTCATTTATTATCCTTTTATTCGAGTTATGGATGACCAATATTTACGTGAAGAATGGAAAGCACAAGAAGAAGAGAGTGAAGAAATTGATTTTGATTCCTTTGACTTCGATGATTTATAAATAAGGAGGAAATAGGCATGAAAAAAATCCTTTTAGTCTTAAACCACAGTTTAGCAGGATTTGGCAGTGATGAACAAGCTCAGCTGAAACCAAGTGGTAAAAAAGCTCCCTTAGGTCCAGGGGTAACATTGCTACCATTTTTACAGAAGCAAGGAGCGGAAATTGTTGCGACACTTTATTGTGGTGACCAATATTATTTGGAAAACGAGGAAGAGGTAGCAAAGAAATTTATTGGCTTTGCAAAAAAGTTTCATGCCGATGCGGTTCTTTGCGGACCTGCCATGCATTATCCTAATTTTGGAGAAATGGCCGCTCATCTAGCTTGTAAGTTTAATGCTGCGAGCATTCCTGCAATTGCAGCGATGGCAGAAGAAAATCCAGCAGTTAGTCACTATTATCAGCAAGTACCGATTGTGAAGATGCCCAAAAAGGGCGGCATTGGTTTAAATAATTCGTTTAAACAAATGGCGCAATTGGTCGTGGCAAAAGCAAATGGAAAAGAAACCAAACAGTTAGAAGAAACGAGTTGTTTTTAATTGTTGATGATCTAAAGAGAAATCCAGAATGAACGCATGATTGTGTTCGTTTTGGATTTTTTGCTTTTGTTTAGCGAATGTATGTTCTATAATAGGGAGGCAGATAGGTGGGATTACGTGAAATCAACGAGAAAAATTGCGGTTCGTCAAGTGGTCGAATTTATTTTAAGGCGGGGAAGTATTGATTCTCGCCATGTAAGTGAACATACACCACAAGAAGGTAGTCGCCTTCATCGAATGCTGCAAAAGGAAGCGGGGAGCCTTTATCAAAAGGAAGTATCTTTAAAAATTGAGGTGCCTTTAAATGGACATAATTATTGTGTAGAAGGTCGTGCAGACGGCATTTTTGTGAAAGAAACTGGGCAAGTGGTCATTGATGAAATTAAAACATCCGAGCCAGCGTTTGAAGAATTGCCGCCAGAAAAGGTCGAATTGTTTTGGTATCAAGCGATGTGTTATGGTCACATGTATTGCCAACAAGAACAACTTTCTGAAATAACGCTGCAACTCACTTATTATCAGACCACCACAAAACAAATCACACGACAAGAACGCCATTTTACAGAAGCTGCATTAGCGGAGTTTTTTACTGATTTGATGAAGCGCTATGAACAGTGGGTAATTTTTAAAGAAGAGTGGCGTATTTTGAGAAATAAATCATTAAAAAATCTTAGTTTTCCTTACGGGGAGTATCGCAAAGGGCAACGAGAATTGGCGGTAGCCGTCTATAAAACAATTCTTAGTAAACAGCGGCTCTTCGTGGAAGCACCAACTGGAACAGGCAAGACAATGTCCACTCTTTTTCCAGCGATGAAAGCAATTGGTGAAGAAGAAGGTGAACGGATTTTTTATTTAACAGCTAAGACAATTACGCGTCAAGTGGCTGAAGATGCCGTCAAAGCGCTGTCCGAAAAACAAGCGCAAACTAAGAGTATTACGTTAACAGCAAAAGATAAAATTTGTTTTTTAACTGAACGAAATTGTACACCAGAATATTGCCCGTTTGCTGACGGCTATTATGATCGTTTAAATGAGGGACTGTGGGATTTATTGCAACATGAAAATCATTTAACGAGAGAGGTTATTGAACGGTATGCACAAAAGCACCAATTGTGTCCATTCGAGTTGTCGCTAGATGCAAGTCTTTGGTGTGATTTAATTATTGGCGATTACAATTATCTATTTGATCCAACGGTTTATTTACGGCGCTTCTTTGAAGAACCCCAAAGTGCAGAAGAGAATATTTTTTTAGTGGATGAAACCCATAATTTGGTTAATCGTTCACGGGAGATGTATTCGGCCGCTATTTCTAGGAATGCGGTTTTGCAAATTCAAAAAAGATTGCAAAAAGAATCTGTTCAATTAAAAAGAGCTTGTCAAAAAGTCTTAACTACGTTTGATGATATTGAAGCAATCTGTGAAGAAAAAGACACGGATTTTTTTGCCCAACGTGCGCCAATTGATTCATTAGTTAAACAGATACATCGATTAACAGAAGTAATTGCAGAATGGTTGCCAGAAAATCAACACATTGAGGAATTGGCGTCGATTCTCAGTTTTTATTTTGATTGTTTAAGTTATCTTCGAATCAGCGAGTACTACGACAACGGCTTTTATACGTCTATTTCTTTGCGAAACTATGACTGCGTTGTGAAACAATTTTGTGTCGATCCGGCTTATTTATTGTCACAACGATTAGATAAAGGGAAAGCGAGTATCTTATTTTCGGCAAGTTTAACACCTCTGAATTATTATCAAGAAGTGCTTGGTGGAGGTGAAGAAAGCCTACGTTATCGGATTCCGTATCCTTTTCCAGAAGAAAATCAATTGTTGATGATCGGTAGTCATCTTCAAACAACCTATAAAAACCGTGAAAAAAGTTATCCACAGATTAGTGAACTTTTAGGGAAGTTAAGTGAAACAAAAACAGGTAATTATTTAATTTTCTTCCCTTCTTATGCCTATATGGATGATGTCTATCAAGTATTTAGCCAACGCTACCCGCAAGTAAAAACTCAAATTCAGGGAACGGACTTAAACGAAAAAGAGCGAGAAGCATTTTTAGCTGAATTTAAAGAGAATCCTCAAGAAACTTTCATCGGTTTTTGTGTTTTAGGTGGTATATTTTCAGAAGGAATTGACTTGAAAGGTACCCGATTGATTGGTACGATAATTGTTAGTGTCGGGCTACCACAAATGAATCCGGAGCAAGAACTGATTCGCACGTTTTATCAAGAAGAGCGAGGGCAAGGGTTTCAATTTGCGTATCAAATTCCTGGTATGAATAAAGTCTTGCAAGCGGCTGGACGTGTCATTCGAGATGCGCGAGATAAAGGCTTTGTGTTGTTATTAGACGAACGATTTGAATTACCAAGTGTCCAGCGTTTCTTTCCGCCGCATTGGTTGGCGCATCGAAAGGCAAACACCAATGAACAACTCATTCAACAAGTGAAACAATTTTGGTTAAAAAATAAAGAAAACAAAGGAGGAAACAAATGAAGACCATTTTAGTCCTTCATACAGGTGGGACCATTTCCATGTCGAAAGTAGCAGGAGGAAGTGTTGCCCCGAATGAAAAAAATCCGTTGATGGAACAAGAAGCATTATTTTCTGGCAAGGTTCATTTAGTTGTCGAAGATATTTTTAATATTCCCTCACCACACATGACCTTAGAACGGATGTTTCAATTAAAAGAACGGATTCAAGAAGCTTATTCTGAACCAATTGATGGCGTGGTTATTACGCATGGAACAGATACATTAGAAGAAACTGCTTATTTTTTAGATATAACCTTAGAGAAAAAAATCCCCATTGTTTTAACAGGAGCAATGCGGTCAAGTAACGAAATCGGTAGTGATGGCTTGTATAATTTCATCAGTGCTATTTGGACTGCTTGTTCAGACGAATCGTACGATAAAGGTGTTTTAGTCGTGATGAATGATGAAATTCATACGGCGCGTTATGTGACAAAAACACATACAACGAACGTAGCGACGTTTCGGACGCCAACTTTTGGACCAATTGGAACCATTGCGAAAGAACGTGCTTTTTTTGCGAAAGAGGTCTTACCGCAAGAAGTTTGCGATGTTTCTTCTGTGAAAGGAAATGTTCACGTAGTGAAGGCCTATGCGGGGATGGGTGAACGGATGTTTGAATTATTAAACACCCCAGAAACGGATGGGTTAGTAATTGAAGCGTTAGGTGCGGGCAATTTACCGCCAGAAACGCTCCCAGCATTACAAAAAATGCTAGACAACGGGATTCCAGTCGTTTTAGTTTCTCGTTGTTCCAATGGCATTGCTGAAGATATCTATGATTATGCTGGTGGTGGCGTTGGCTTGAAAAAAATGGGGGTCGTTTTTGCCCGTGGTTTAAACGGACCGAAAGCGCGGATTCGTTTAATTGTTGGTTTAAACAGCGAAAAAAATCCTGCAGAGTTAAAAGAATTTTTGGAACAGTAACTAATTTTAAGGAGAAAATAAATGAAGCTGTTTGAACGCATTCATCAAGATACTGAAATTCGACAAATTTATGATGCAATTGGTCAAATGGAAGATGAAGAAGCTAGGTGGGCATACCATAATTGGCTTCATGTAAACAATGTCGTAGCCATGACGGAAATGATTTTGAAACAACTTGCTGTTTCAGAGGAGTATTTAGAAGCGGCAAAAATTGCGGCACTGCTCCATGATGTGGGTGCGCTACAAGGAAAAGCAGGACATGCACTTCGTGGGAAACAATTTGCAGAAGCATATTTTCGTAAGCAAAAGATTTGTTTGCCTTATCAAGAAGAAATTTTATCTTCTATAGAAAATCATAGTAACGGCTTTGATTCGGAAGAGTTAATGACGCTAGCGCTAATCATTAGTGATAAATTAGATATTACAACCTCTCGTGTTGCAAAGGCTGGTTATTTTGTACCGGGAATGCGGCAATTTCAATTTTTAAAGAAAATTGAAATTATGCTTTCAGAACAAGAGGTTTGTGTCTCATTTACGGCAGAAGAAGAACTGGATTTAGAAGAATTAAATGCGTTTTATTTTATGCCAAAGGTCTTCAAAGCAATTGCCGCTTTTTCAGAAAAAATCCAACGCCGACCAATCGTTTTATTGAATAATCAAGAATGGCCAGTACCAAAACAAAAAAATCCTTCAACTATTCATTAACAGTTGAAGGATTTTTTTAGCGATAATTGTTAAACTCAAGAGCCATTGGTAAGTCTAATTCTCGTAAAAGAGCCATGACTTTTTGTAAATCATCCCGACTTTTTCCAGTTACCCGAATTTTGTCTTCTTGGATTTGTGACTTAACTTTAATCCCAGAGTTTTTGATAGCTGTGTTGATTTTTTTCGCATTTTCTTTATCAATACCACTGATTAAATCACCATATTGGCGAGCAGTACCGCCTAAGGCTTTTTCACTTTCTGAGAAATGAATATTTTTAATCGGAACATTGCGTTTGACTAATTTTCCAAATAAAATATCCTTCACTTGCTCGACTTTATAATCATCTTCAGCTACGACTACTAGTTTATCGTTTTCCAATTTAATATCAGCAATTGACCCTTTAAAGTCAAAACGATTTTTCAATTCTTTCAAGGCAATTTGAATTGCGTTTTTGACTTCCTCCATATTGACCTCTGAAACTACATCAAAACTTGCTTCTTTTGCAGCCATGTAAAAACCTCCTAAAATATTCTTTGCTTCATCATATCATGAAATAGTAAAAAAGGTTAGGCTAGAATCATTTTGAATAGAGAAATAAGAAGATCAATTTTTAGGGATATCTTCTCGCATTCTTTCATGGAAACGTTGCAAAAAAAATTTTAATGTTCGCTTTTAGCCCCTTTTCTTTTAGGATAGAACCTGTTATTCTAAGTCAGAAGAATAGCGAAGGAGCGAAGAAAAATGAGTCGATTGGTTAGTACTTACCAAAGGAATGAATCGATAAAAAAAATAGCAGTGATGGCGATAACCGCTTTGACTTCTGCGGTCGGTTTGAATTTCTTTTTGATTCCGGCAAAAGTTTTTTCGGCAGGGATGAACGGAATTGCGCAAATCATTGCTACATTATTATATACAAATTTAGGAATCCATATTAATACAGGGATCTTCATTTTATTTTTAAACATTCCCGTCTTCATTCTAGGGTTTGTAAAATTAGGGAAACAATCAACGATTCTTAGTTTCATCAATGTTATTGGTATTTCCGTTGTCACTATGTTTGTGCCAATCGTAACAGTCACAACGAATCCTTTGATGAACGCAATTATGGGTGGTGTCTTAGTCGGCGTTGGCGCAGGGCTTTCATTGAAAATGGGCTTTAACACTGGCGGCATGGATATTATTTCACTGATTCTTTCAAAAACAACAGGGAAAACCGTTGGTAATTTTATGTTCTTATTAAATGGTATTATTGTGCTGTTGGCTGGTTTTGTATTTAACTGGGAAAGTGCGTTGTATACTATTATTTCCATTTACTGTTTGAGTCAGGTGGTCGACATGATTCATACCAGTCACCAAAAAGTCACAGCAATGATTGTCACCACGAGACCAGAAGCCGTTGCCTTAGAAGTTTCTCAACAAATCGCTCGTGGCATGACCTTGTTGCCTTCAATCGGCGGCTATTCAGGTGCAGAAGGTCGGATGATTATGATGGTCATTACTCGCTACGAACTCTATGATTTAGAACAAGCAGTTTACAGTATCGATGAGAATGCCTTTGTAAATATTTTACCAACACAATCGGTTTTAGGGCGTTTTGCCAATGAAGATGAACAACGGATTTTTCATAGTACAGGAACATTTCCTGAGCTTCAATCTTACAAGGTGAAACGTTATCCGCCAAAGAAAAAATTAAAATAGCAAGTCGGCCTTCAGGTCCCAAAGTCTTAACGGGAAAACTGGAGGTTTTTTTATAAAAATGAAGGTTATGTGAAAGAATAGACAAAAATTTTCTGAAAAAGGGAATTTTACTAGAAAAGTGTCAGGAATTCTGCTAAAATAGAACCGTTGGTTAGGGAACACCTAACAAATAAAGTTTTTAAAAACTTAGGAGGAATTTTTTATGCCAGTAGTATCAGGAGCAGAATTCTTAAAAGCAGCACGTAAAGGCGGCTATGCAGTAGGTGGCTATAACACAAATAACTTAGAATGGACACAAGCGATTTTAGAAGCAGCAGAAGCTAAAAAAGCACCAGTTCTAATCCAAACATCAATGGGCGCTGCTAAATACATGGGCGGCTACAAAGTAGCTAAAGACATGATTACTAATTTAGTAGACTCAATGAATATCACAGTTCCAGTAGCAATTCACTTAGACCACGGTGACTACGAAGCTGCTTTAGAATGTATCGAAGTTGGCTATACTTCAATCATGTTTGATGGTTCTCACTTACCATTCGAAGAAAACTTAAAATTAGCGAAAGATGTAGTTGAAAAAGCGCACGCTAAAGGTATTTCTGTCGAATGTGAAGTTGGTTCAATCGGTGGTGAAGAAGACGGAATCATCGGTACTGGCGAATTAGCTGATATCGAAGAATGTAAACAAATGGTTGCTACAGGTATTGACTACTTAGCATGTGGTATCGGTAACATCCATGGTCAATATCCAGAAAACTGGAAAGGTTTAGCATTTGATCACTTACAAGCGATTGCTGAAGCTGTCGGTTCTGATGTACCTCTAGTATTACACGGAGGTTCTGGTATTCCTCAAGAACAAATTGAAAAAGCAATTTCAATGGGTATCTCAAAAGTTAACGTAAATACAGAATTCCAATTATCATTCGCTAAAGCAACGCGCGAATATATTGAAGCTGGTAAAGATTTAGAAGGTAAAGGATTTGACCCTCGTAAATTATTAGCACCAGGTAAAGCTGCAATCATCAAAGATGCAGAAGAACACATTGATTGGTTCGGTTCAGCTAACAAAGCTTAATCAACTAGTTACGTTAAAGACAGCCACAGCACGTGGCTGTCTTTTTTATTTTTTGTTATTTTTTCATTCTATTAAAATACCTGAGAAGTTTTCTTTTTTCTTAAGCTTGATTATGATAGAATGATTGGGTAGTTTATTTAGAAAACGTATATTACAGATAGGTGAGAATATAAATGAAAAAAATCGTAATCAATGGGAATCGTCCATTAAAGGGCGAAGTAACCATTAGCGGCGCTAAAAATAGTGTGGTCGCTTTAATTCCAGCTGCTATTTTAGCAGATTCGCCCGTGACTTTAGATGGCGTTCCTGATATTCAGGATGTTCACTCATTAATTGAAATTTTAGAAATTATGGGTGCTAAAATTACTTTTGAAAATAATACATTAATTATTGATCCAACAGAAGTTGTTTCTGTGCCAATGCCAAAAGGAAAAATCAATAGCTTACGTGCGTCCTATTATTTTATGGGCTCACTTCTTGGTCGATTTGGGGAAGGCGTTGTCGGCTTACCTGGCGGTTGTTACTTAGGACCTCGTCCAATTGATTTACATATCAAAGGATTTGAAGCATTAGGCGCTCATGTAACCAACGAACATGGGGCGATGTACTTGAGAACAGACGAAGCTGGCTTACAAGGAACCCGAATTTTTATGGATATGGTATCTATTGGCGCTACAATCAATGTCATGTTAGCCGCAGTTAAAGCCAAAGGCAAAACGATTATTGAAAATGCTGCGCGTGAGCCAGAAATTATTGATATTGCTACATTATTAAATAACATGGGTGCAAAAGTCCGAGGAGCTGGAACGGACGTTATTCGGATTGAAGGTGTCGAAGAATTACATGGTTGTCGTCACTCGATTATTCCAGATCGAATTGAAGCTGGGACTTATTTAGCTATGGCAGCAGCTATGGGTGAAGGAATCAAGGTTCGAAATGTTATTTATGAGCATTTAGAAAGCTTCATTGCGAAATTACAAGAAATGGGCGTTAAGATGACAATTGAAGAAGACATGATTGAAGTTCATCCGTCACATGATCTGAAAATGACGACGGTGAAAACCTATCCGTATCCTGGGTTTGCCACAGACTTGCAACAACCGTTAACGCCATTACTTTTAAAAGCGCAAGGAACTGGTGAAATTATTGATACGATTTATGCTCAACGAAATAAGCATATCCCTGAGTTGGTGAGGATGGGGGCCGATGCTTCGGTTGAAGGCAATATGATTATCTTAAATGGCCCAAATCAATTGCACGGTGCAGAAGTAGTCGCCTCTGATTTACGGGCAGGCGCTTGCTTAGTCACTGCCGGCTTGATGGCTGAAGGTACGACCACAATTTATAATGTAGAATATATTTTACGTGGGTACGACCACATTATCGAAAAGTTAACTGCTTTAGGCGCTGATATTCAAATGCTAGAAACCGAAGAACAAGAAGGTCCGTTTGAGGTGGATCAATGAGCGACTATTTAACAATGGCTGAATTGGAAAACAGTACGTTAAAAGATATTTATGCGTACGCGAAAGAGTTTAAAATTCCTTATTATAGCCAAATGAACAAAAAAGAATTGTCTTTAGCTGTGATTCGTGCACAAGCTGAGAAGCAAGGGTTTTTCTTCATGGAAGGAATTTTAGATATTGTTTCTCAGGATGGTTATGGCTTTTTGCGGCCAATTAATTATGGACCAAGTGCAGAAGACATTTATATTTCTTCTTCTCAAATTCGTCGTTTCGGATTGAGAAATGGGGACAAAGTAGCTGGCAAGGCGCGTCCGCCAAAGGAATCAGAACGTTACTATGGACTCATGCATGTTGAAAGTGTCAATGGGAAAGATCCTGAAGAAGCGAAAGAGCGGCCACATTTTCCAGCGCTAACGCCGTTGTATCCTGAAAAACAATTAACGTTAGAAACAACGGCTGGCAGATTATCAACACGAATGATTGATGTATTTGCACCAATTGGTTTTGGGCAACGTGGTTTAATTGTAGCGCCGCCAAAAGCGGGAAAAACAAGTGTTTTAAAGGAAATTGCTAATGGGATTACAGAAAATCATCCTGATGTGGAATTGATTCTGTTGTTAATTGACGAGCGTCCTGAAGAAGTGACTGATTTAGAGCGAAGCGTTAAAGGAGATGTGGTTTCTTCAACTTTTGATCAACAACCACAAAATCATACGCGAGTTGCTGAATTGGTTCTGGATCGAGCAATGCGCTTAGTTGAAGACAAACGGGACGTAGTTATTTTAATGGACAGCATCACTCGTTTAGCAAGGGCCTATAATTTAGTGGTCCCGCCTAGTGGTCGAACCTTAAGTGGCGGAATAGATCCGGCTGCGTTTTTCAAACCTAAACGATTTTTTGGTGCTGCCAGAAATATCGAAGAAGGGGGCAGTCTGACTATTTTAGCCACGGCATTGGTGGATACAGGTAGCCGAATGGATGATGTCATCTATGAAGAATTTAAAGGCACAGGCAACATGGAGCTCCATTTATCTCGTGAATTAGCAGAGCGCCGTATTTTCCCAGCAATTGATATTAAAAAATCAAGTACGCGAAAAGAAGAGTTGTTAATGACACCAGAACAACTAGAAGAAACGTGGAAATTGAGAAATAATATGTCAGGAGACTCGCTGGAATATACGGATCAATTCATAAAAATGTTAAAACGAACCCAAAATAATCAACAATTATTTGAAGTTTTCCATGATGTTTCGTTTGGCAAACAAATTAAAAGAAATCCAAAAAGATAATTGCATACCAACTGAAAACATGGTAAGATAGCATTGTTGTATACCGACAAAATAACTCTGATACAGCAAATGGATCAGGGCAAAGGAGCGAAAAAAACGTATGAAACAAGATATCCATCCAAATTACCAACCAGTAGTATTCATGGATTCAACAACAGGTTTCAAATTCCTTTCAGGTTCAACTAAAGGATCTTCAGAAACTGTTGAATGGGAAGATGGCAACACTTATCCATTATTACGTGTTGAGGTTACTTCAGACTCACACCCATTCTACACTGGTCGTCAAAAATTCACACAAGCCGACGGACGTGTGGACCGTTTCAACAAAAAATACGGTCTCAAAGACGAAAACGCAAATCCAGACGCATAGTCTTTCAAAACATTGTTATGACAAGGTTTATAGAGGTTTTCCACTGTGGTGGGAAACCTCTATTTTTGCGTTAAATATGTAGTTTTAATTCAGAGAAAAGAAATAAAGCAACTTACCAATCTTTTCTTCTTTCTTTTCAAGATTATCCTTCCCAAAAGTCAAAGATTGATCAGCATTGTTTCGCTGATTTGTTAGACTAGTAAGTACATTCAGCTTTATAAAGGAGATCTTGAAGAAATGAGTAGAAAAAAAGTCGGTGTTTTCTGTCTATTTCTGTTTTTCACATTTTTTATTATTGTTCCAAAAGTAGAAGCTACAGAAGAAATGAAGACTAAATTTACAGTAACGCCTGTTTTACCAGAAAATCAAGTGTCAGGAACATCTAGTTATTATGATTTAATTCTGGCACCAAAGCAATCTTCCACTATTGTCTTAGACATAAAAAATAAGACAGACGAAAAATTGTCCATTGTATTGACTCTAGCAAATGCATCAACAAATGATAATGGGTTGATTGTGTACAATGATTTTGATAAATCACTTGATTCATCGTTAAAGGTTCCGCTGACAGACTTGGTTACTTTAGAAAATGAGGAAGTGAGTGTGCCGCCTCATCAAACAGTATCAGCAAAGATGAAGGTGAAGGGACTTGATCAGCCTATCAAAGGAGTTGTGTTAGGCGGGGTTTATGCGCATCTCAAAGATGAAAAAACAGAGGAAGAGAACCAAACAACGGGATTAACCAGTCGCTACGGGTTTAATGTTGCGATTGCCATGAGGAGTGCTGAGAATGCTCCTTTAACAGAGGTGAACCAACTGAAATTAGCGAAAGTAACACCTACAATTGCTTTAGGGGCCAAATCGCTAAAGGCGGTCATTCAAAATCCGTATGCTGCTATTTTTCCAGAAGTTCGTTTAGAAGGTCAAGTGATAAAAAAAGGATCCTCTAAAAAAATTGCACAACGGACACTAAAAAATGTTCGCTTTGCCCCAAATAGTTCCATGAATTTTCATCTTGATTTGGGCAAACAACCGCTAGATGCTGGGACTTATATATTTACAGGACGTGCTATTTTACAACAAGATGAACAACAGTCTTGGCCTTTTCAACAAGAATTTACGATTAACACTCGTGAAGCAAAAAAATTGAATCAAGAAGCTACGGTCAAATGGGTCCTACCTACATGGTGGTTACCGACTTTCTACACGTTGTTAGTAATCACAATTGGGGCAATTTATAGTGTCATTTGGCGCAATAATTATCAAAAAACAAGCGAAAAGGAGAGTGAGAATAATGGCTAGTTGGTTTTGGTTGTCTGGCGGTTTAGCGGTCATTTGTTTTATGTTTTTCCTCTTTTCTTTGTTGACTAGTATGAGTTTTATTCAGCATGCAAAAGAACCCAGAAGTATTCTAAAAGAAACGCTTTTAAGTTGGTTAATGCTTTTACTTAGTGGTGGGTGGATTACAATAGGACTATTGTTATATTTTTCGCTAAAGAATCAATAAACAAAAAACGAGCATTCAATGTTAGATAACCGTGAATGCTCGTTTTTTTGTTTTAGGAAAATGCTCTTTAGCAACTTGCCAGATTTCATTGGGCAACCTGACTGAAATTGTTAAATTGTTCTGTCGAAACGACAAAAAAGTGGTAAACTAAACGTGTATGTTAGTTATTTAATCAAAAGTAATGTATCCGCTTACTTATAAAATGGAAACGAAGGAGCATATTGCAATGACAGAAAAACTTTTAGGAAGTATCGAAGCCGGTGGCACAAAATTTGTATGTGGCGTTGGGACAGATGATTTGACCATTGTGGAACGTGTCAGTTTTCCCACAACAACCCCAGAAGAAACAATGAAAAAAGTAATAGAATTTTTCCAACAATATCCTTTAAAAGCGATTGGGATTGGTTCGTTTGGTCCGATTGATATTCACGTTGATTCTCCTACGTATGGTTATATCACTTCTACACCAAAATTAGCTTGGCGTAACTTTGACTTGTTAGGAACTATGAAACAACATTTTGATGTGCCAATGGCTTGGACAACGGATGTGAATGCTGCGGCATATGGTGAGTATGTTGCTGGAAATGGGCAACATACATCTAGTTGTGTATATTATACAATTGGAACTGGTGTTGGCGCTGGAGCGATTCAAAACGGTGAGTTTATTGAAGGCTTTAGCCACCCAGAAATGGGGCATGCGTTAGTCCGTCGTCATCCTGAAGATACGTATGCAGGAAATTGTCCTTATCATGGAGATTGTTTAGAAGGGATTGCAGCAGGACCAGCAGTTGAAGGTCGTTCTGGTAAAAAAGGTCATTTATTGGAAGAGGATCATAAAACTTGGGAACTAGAAGCTTATTATTTAGCACAAGCAGCGTACAATACTACTTTATTATTAGCGCCAGAAGTGATCATTTTAGGTGGCGGCGTCATGAAACAACGCCATTTGATGCCGAAAGTTCGTGAAAAATTTGCTGAATTAGTCAATGGATATGTGGAAACACCGCCTTTAGAAAAATACTTGGTGACGCCTCTTTTAGAAGATAATCCAGGAACAATTGGTTGCTTTGCCTTGGCAAAAAAAGCTTTAATGACTCAAAAATAACCATTTATTCGCAGTTCATGCATTATATTTGAAGGAAATGGCTAAGAATGATACTCTTATTATGTAATTAATTATTTAGGAGGGATTAGCATGGCAGATTTAAAAGGACGTTTTGACGATGCAAAAGATAAAGTAGAAGGTACTGCAAAAGAAGCGCAAGGCAAAGTTACGGATGATAAAGGCAAAGAACTTGAAGGAAAAGCTCAATCAACCTTTGCTGACGTAAAAGACAAAGCACGTGATGCCGGCGACGACCTTAAAGAAGGCGCTGAAAAATTAACTGATAAAGTTAAAGAAGGCTTTGAAGACTTAAAAGACAAATTTAGTAAAGATAAATAAAAATTAACAAAAGAGCGTGGGCTTACGTTATTTCAACGTAAGCCCACGCTCTTTTGTTTAGACATCAAATCCTTGTTTTTGCAAGAAAATTTTTACTTCTGGGCGACGATTATAAGAAAAATAGGACAAAGATTTCTGTGACCAATCCGCTGTTTGGGCGTTACTTGAGCGGCTGGCATAATAATCTTTTAATAATTCATCATATGTGTGCATATCTGTCAATTTGTCTGATTGGTAGTGATTTTCGCTTAAAATATTTTCAAAAGGCATCCGTGGTTTTACACCATTTAACGTTTCTGGTACACCGATTGTTAATCCGAAAAGTGGTACAGTTAATTCAGGCAAAGATAAGCGTTTGGCTACTGTGTCTAAGTCATTTCGAATGCCGCCAATATAACAAATCCCTAAATCCATAGATTCAGCCGCAATGGCCATGTTTTGCGCAGCAATCGTTGTATCAACGGCAGCTACTAATAATGATTCTGGTGTCTTTAAGGGTTCTAATGATTGCCCCTCTTTTGACAAAATCGTTGCATGACGATACAAATCAGCAACAAAAACATAGAACACACCAGTGTTAACGACATAGTCTTCACAATTCGCTAAACGTCCCAATTCTCTGCGTAGCTCAGGATCTTTGATTTCTATAATTGTATAAGCTTGTAAAAAATTGGAGCTTGATCCTGCTTGAGCTGCAGTAATTAACTGTTGTTTCTGCTTGTCCGTTAACGCTTGCTTTTTAAAATGACGAACGGAACGGTGACTTAGTAATTGTTCGATTGTTTGATTCATAAAAAACCTCCGTTTAAATTAAGAAAGAGAACAGAAAAACCCACAGCTTAATAGTGGGTTTCTCTGTCGTTAATTGCTAAAGATTACAGAATACGTTCAAATGGATCTAAACTAATTCCTTGGTCTAAGACGATTTTTGCGTATTCTTTCGCTGCAAATAAAGAATGATCTTTGTAGTTTCCACACTCTTTTGCAGAGACTGCTGGAACAACTTCTGTATTGATTACTTTGTTTAAAACGTTGACTAATGCATCACGGATTTCTTGTGGTGAATGTTGATCCCACATAATCATATAAAAACCAGTGCGGCAACCCATTGGCGAAATGTCAATGATTCCTTTTAATTCATCACGCATGTTAACTGCTAATAAATGTTCCAACGTGTGTAATGCGCCTGTTGGTAGGGCATCTTTGTTTGGTTGTAAGAAACGTAAGTCATATTTTTCGACTAACGCATCACCATTTTGTTCTGTGCCAGCAAGGCGAACATATGGTGCTTTTACTGTGTTGTGATCTAATTCAAAACTTTCTACGCGTGCCATGAAATTTCGCTCCCTTTATAATTAAATTCGTTTTAACTATAACAAATTTAAGTCAAAAGTCAATGGATAGTCCTTTGATGGGTAATAGTTTTAAAATATCATGGGAAAATAAAAAAATCATTTTTTTGACTATGTAGGTTTTTTCAATACTATGGTAAAATAGGACAAGTAGCTTTTACAAGAAGGTAAGAGGGGAGTATGAAAATATGGGAAAAGAATATCATGTTGCCGTGGTAGGAGCAACAGGTGCTGTCGGGACAAGAATGATTGAATTGTTAGCAGAAACAAGTTTGCCAATTGCCAGTGTGAGGTTATTGGCGTCTAAGCGTTCTGCTGGACAAGAGATTCAGTTTAAAGGACAACCTCTTATCGTGGAAGAATTAGTCCCGGAATCATTTGAAGGAATCGATTTAGCATTATTTAGTGCTGGTGGGAGTATTTCCGAAAAGTTTGCACCAGAAGCAGTTAAGCGCGGAGCTGTTGTTGTTGATAACACTAGCCATTTTAGAATGGCAAAAGATGTTCCTTTAGTTGTTCCAGAAGTGAACCCGGAAGCCTTGAAAAATCATCAGGGAATCATCGCAAATCCCAATTGTTCTACGATTCAAATGATGGTGGCCTTAGAACCAATTCGGCAAGCGTTTGGCTTAGAACGAATCATCGTTTCAACGTATCAAGCTGTGAGTGGCGCAGGTATCCGTGCAATTAATGAGCTAAAAGAACAAGCTGAAGATTTTTTAGAGGGAAAACCTGTCAGCGAATGGTCAGCTGAAATTTTACCAGCTGGCAGTGATAAAAAACATTATCCAATTGCTTTTAATGCGTTGCCTCAAATTGATGTTTTTTCAGAAGCAGGGTATACCTACGAAGAATGGAAAATGATGAATGAAACAAAAAAAATCATGGGAGACAACAAGCTAAAAGTCGTTGCCACCTGTGTCCGTATTCCGGTAATTTCAGGACATTCTGAGTCTGTTTATATAGAAGTGAAACAAGCAGATGCATCGGTCTCAGCCATCCAAGAATTAATGGCGCAAGCTCCAGGTGTAATTTTGCAAGATGAGCCAAGTGAACAACTATATCCACAAGCGCTAAATAGCGTCAACCAGAAAGAAACATTTGTCGGCCGTATTCGTCAAGACGTTGACGTGAAGAACGGTTTCCATTTATGGATTGTGTCAGACAACCTATTAAAAGGAGCTGCTTGGAACTCGGTCCAAATTGCTGAAACGCTACACGAAATGAATTTGCTTCGTGTACCTGAAAACGACTAGAAGGTTTGTATTGTATACTCGGGAGGGAATAGGATGGATTTAACGAATGCAACAATTATTACGGCAATGGTTACGCCGTTTCAAGAATCGGGAGAAATAGATTTTGATAAACTACCGCAATTGGTAGACTATTTATTGGCCAATCATACAGAAGGCGTTATTTTAGCAGGAACAACTGGTGAATCACCCACGTTAACTCATGAAGAAGAATTACAATTATTCCAGCGAATTATTGAACTGATCGATGGACGTATTCCGATTATTTGTGGTGTAGGTACGAATGATACACGTGACTCAGTCGCTTTTGTGAAAGAGTTAGCGACAATCGCTGGTATCGATGCTGTTTTGGCGGTTGTTCCTTATTATAATAAACCAAATCAAGAAGGTATGTATCAACATTTTAAAACCATCGCAGAAGCAAGTGAACTACCAATTATTTTGTACAATGTTCCTGGTAGAACGGCTGCATGTCTAGAAGTGAAAACTACTTTGCGCTTAGCACAATTGGAAAAAATTGTGGCAATTAAAGAATGTGCAGGGTTAGATGCAATTACTGAGTTGATTGAAAGAGCGCCAAAAGACTTTCTAGTGTATACTGGAGAAGACGGGTTGGCTTTTGCCACCAAGGCACTTGGCGGACAAGGGGTTATTTCGGTAGCCAGTCATGTCTTCGGTTCGTCAATGTATGAGATGTATCAAGCGCTGGAGCAGGGGAACTTGCCGGAAGCGGCTAAAATTCAACGACAGTTATTACCAAAAATGAACGCCTTGTTTTCAGTGCCTTCGCCGGCACCCGTGAAAGCGGCCTTAAATCATTTAGGTATTCCTGTTGGAAATTTACGTTTACCTCTAGTTGCTTGTACACCAGAAGAAGAGCAAAGAATTATTCGCACGTTAGAGATTTAAAGAACGTGTAATCATAGAGAGGTGAAAAGAGTGAGTACAATAAAAATCGTTCCATTAGGCGGCGTTCGTGAAAATGGAAAAAATATGTACGTTGCTGAAGTGGAAGATGAAATTTTTGTACTGGATTGTGGATTACAATATCCAGAGAACGAACTTTTAGGAATTGACGTTGTCATTCCGGATTTTACGTATTTAGAAGAAAATAGTGAACGAATTGCAGGGGTCTTTTTAACACATGGCCATGCAGATGCAATTGGGGCCTTACCGTATTTGCTTTCAAAAATTCAAGTGCCTGTTTTTGGGACAGAATTAACGATTGAATTAGCAAAACTAAGTGTCAACAGTCATGCGGAAACGAAGAAATTTAAAGATTTCCATGTGATTGACCCGCATACAGAAATTGATTTTGGTCAAGCAACGGTGAGCTTCTTTAAAACAACGCACACCATTCCAGATTCGATTGGTGTTAGCATCAAAACAAAAGAAGGCAACATTGTTTATACTGGTGATTTTAAATTTGATCAAAGTGCGATTGAGATGTATCAAACCGATTATGGCCGCTTGGCTGAAATTGGGAAAGAAGGCGTCTTGGCGCTACTTAGTGATTCATCAAATGCTGAAAACCCAGCCCAAGTTGCATCGGAAGCCCAAATCGCTGATGAGGTGTTCGACACGATTCGCTATTGGGAAGGACGAATCATCGTGGCATGTGTGGCAAGTAATTTGCAACGGGTCCAACAAGTATTGAATGCAGCGGATCGTTCTGGTCGTAAAGTCGTTTTGACAGGCCAAGATTTTGAACGGATTATTCGGACGGCGATGAAATTGGAAAAATTACAATTGCCAAGCGAAGATCTATTAGTGAAACCAAAAGAAATGAAAAAATATGCACCCGAACAGTTATTAATTTTAGAAACAGGCCGGATGGGAGAACCGATTAAGTCACTTCAAAAAATGGCTAATAATACACATGGTGTCGTTCGAATTGAAGAAGGCGATTTAGTTTATATTACGACAACGCCGACAACGGCCATGGAAACAACGGTTGCCAAAACAGAGGATATTGTCTATCGGGCCGGTGCTACGGTGAAGCAAATTTCCGACAATTTACGTGTGTCTGGTCACGCTAATCCGAATGACTTGCAATTGATGCTGAACTTAATGAAACCAAAATATTTCATTCCTGTCCAAGGTGAATACCGCCAGTTAGCTGCGCATGCGGACTTAGCACACGAAATTGGCATGCCTTATAAAGATATCTTTATTACAGGTCGTGGGGACATTCTAGAGTATACAAAAGGTAGAATGTCGGTAGCTGGCAGCACAACGGCCGAAAATATTATGATTGACGGGATTGGTGTCGGTGATATTGGTAATATCGTTTTACGGGATCGTCGTATTCTTTCCGAAGATGGTATTTTTGTGGCTGTTGTGACAATTAATCGCCGAGAAAAACGAATTGTTTCACCAGCTAAAATTACTTCTAGAGGTTTTGTTTACGTTAAAACAAGTAAAGACCTAATGAAAGAAAGTAGCAATATTGTTACAGAAATTGTTGAAAAACATTTAGAAAGTGACGATTTTGAATGGAGCAAACTGAAACAAGAAATCCGCGAAAACTTAAGCCGTTATTTATTTGAACAAACCAAACGTCGTCCTGTGATCTTACCAGTTATCATGGAAGCGACGCAACGCAAGCGTCCCAAAAATAACGCATAGTTCGTCCTGATAAAAGCAGGTGATTTTAGGAGAAATTCTTCTAAAGTCATCTGTTCTTTTTTGTAACTTTCTTCTATAAATATGGTACTATTAATCAGAGCGCTGAATAAAGGAGGCGATTTTAGTGGAAGAGATTGTGTTGTTCCATACCAATGATCTTCATTCTCACTTTGAAAATTGGCCCAAAATACGGCGTCTGGTTAAAGCCAAACGTTCGCTGTACCAAAAAGAGGGCAAAACAGTCGTAACCATTGATTTAGGTGACTTTTCAGATCGGTGTCATCCTTTGACCGAAGCAACAGATGGTCGAGCAAATGTAGCTATAATGAATACATTAGCGTATGATCTGGTTACAATTGGAAATAACGAAGGAATCGGCAATTCAAAGAAACAATTAGAGCATTTATATGATCAGGCAACATTTGAAGTGGTCTTAGCTAATTTAGAAGATCCAAAAACCCAAACGTTACCAGATTTTTGTCAAGCATATAAAATTATGACAACTAAAGAAGGCACAAAGTTAGGGTTTATTGGCTTAACCGCACCATTTACTTTAACGTATAATCCCAATGGCTGGACAATCAAACAAGTGGAAGCAGTCCTTCCTCAACTGATTACAGAAGTTGCGCCTCAATGTGATGTTCTCATTTTGCTTAGTCACTTGGGGATAGATACTGATTTTATGATTGCGGCGAATTATCCTGAAATTCAAGTGATTTTAGGTTCCCATACACATCATTTATTTAAAGATGGTGAAAAAATTAATCATGTGCAACTAGCAGCTGCTGGCAAATATGGACAGTATATTGGTGAAGTGCATCTGTTTGTGGATGCCGACACGAAGCAAGTCACAAGTTATGCAAAAACGATTGAAACAGCAAGTTTAGAAGAGCAAGCAACTGATGCCAAGGAAATTGCGGGTTACTTAACGGAAGGTCATCGACTATTGCAAGCGCAGCAAATTGCACAAATCCCTGAAACCTTGTCAACGGACTTACGGCAACCGCATGCCTTTATAACTGTTGCCTTGAAGGCGTTAAAAGAAGCTGGGCAGACCGAAGCGGCTGTGTTAAACAACGGGTTATTTTTAGCAGATTTACCAGAAGGAATAATCAATGCAGACCAATTACATGAGGCCTTGCCTCATCCAATGCATTTAATCAAGGTTACCTTGAAAGGGTCAGACATGAGCCGTTTGATTCGTGAAATGGAAAAAAGTCGTCAATTTCTGCGGAAATTTCCGATTCGCGGGATGGGCTTCCGCGGGAAAATTTTTGGCGAATTATGTTATGATGGGATTCGTTTTGAGCGAAATAGCCAGACCGTTTTTTGGCAAGGGAAACCTATTCAGCCAGAGCAGAAATATACGCTGACAACAGTGGATCACTTTCAATTTGTTCCGTTTTTCCCAACGATTGAGTTAGTTGGAGAAGTCGAATTTTTATTTCCAGACGTTTTAAGAACTGTCGTGGCGAACTATCTGCATGTCCACTATCCAATCAAATAAAAACAAGGTATAATAAAAACTAGGTGGTGAAAAAATGACAGACAAAAAGACAACCGAAAAAAAAGAAACAGAAACTGCTGCAACCTTTACAGAAGAACTAACAGCAGTTCTTGAAGAAATAAAAGAAGAACCTGTAAAAGAAAAGAAAAAAGGGGAAATTGTCACCATTGTGAATGAAACAGATATTCAAATTGGTGAAAGAGAGTACCGAATTGTTAAAAATCATCGTGATGCCTTTGATCCTGAACGCTTAGGTGAACGGTTTAGTGAAGTATTAGCGCGTTATGATTATATCGTAGGAGACTGGGGCTATGAACAGTTACGCTTGCGTGGCTTTTTTGATACTTCTAATCGTCGGGCAGCGCCGGATCAACGCATTGATACACTAGAAGACTATTTGTATGAATATTGTAATTTTGGCTGTGCCTATTTTGTAATTGAACGTACAGGGGAACGTAAAGAAAAAACAACGCATCGTCGTCGTCGCCATAAAAAGAATAATCGTTCTAACGCGTTTGTCGAGGAAAAGAGTGCGCCCGCTAATAAAAATAGCAAGCCAGTGATTCGTACGCGAAAAGAAGAAAATAAAAAAACGACTACACCCAAACAGCCTAGTCCCAAAAAATCTGGCAAAGGCTTTACGATTCGTCAACGTGAGGAGTAAACAGAGTGAAAAAAGACTATCAAGGATATTTAATTGATTTAGATGGAACGATTTATTTAGGAAAAGAACCAATTCCAGCCGGAAAACGTTTTGTCGAGCAGTTACAGGAAAAAGATTTGCCTTTTTTATTTGTAACGAATAATACCACTAAATCTCCTGAAACAGTGGCACAACGTTTAGCAAATGAATTTGATATTCATGTCCCAGCATCCCTTGTTTATACAGCGACTTTAGCGACGATTGATTACATGAAAGAAACCAATCGAGGCAAGAAAGTCTTTGTCATCGGCGAGGCTGGTTTAATTGACTTAATTTTAGAAGCAGGTTTTGAATGGGATGAAACAAATCCTGATTATGTTGTCGTGGGACTTGATACAGAATTATCTTACGAAAAAGTGGTTTTAGCTACCTTAGCCATTCAAAAAGGGGCGTTGTTTATTGGGACCAATCCAGATAAGAACATTCCGACAGAAAGAGGCTTATTACCTGGTGCAGGTTCAGTTGTGACGTTTGTGGAGACAGCTACTCAAACAAAACCAGTTTATATTGGCAAACCAAAAGCGATTATCATGGAACGAGCGATTGCGCATTTAGGCGTGGAAAAAGAGCAAGTAATTATGGTTGGAGATAATTATGAAACCGATATTCAATCAGGGATTCAAAATGGTATTGATAGCTTGTTAGTTACATCAGGTTTTACCCCTAAGTCAGCTGTTCCAACTTTGCCAACGCCACCAACCTATGTTGTTGATTCCTTAGATGAATGGACTTTTTGAGTATGATGAGGTCGAAATTGCGTTTAAGGGAAACACTTGGACTCATTTGTTTGTTTTTAACGATTGTGGCTTTAAGTATCACGATCACGATTAATTTTCGTCCATTGTATCTTTTTGATATCCAACACTTAAATATTTTAAAAGACGTAGAGGTTGATCGTGTGACCTTGATTAAAAATTACGATCATTTAATGATGTACTTAAACAATCCTTTTGAAAAAACATTAGTATTTCCTGATTTCCCAATGTCTGATAGCGCGGCTTTTCATTTTTATGAAGTGAAAAAATTGTTTTTATTGTGCTACGGCGTATTATTAGTTACGTTGTTGCCTAGTGTCCTTTATTTAAAATATTTGGTAAAAAATCAGCGTTTATGGACATTGATACGGCCATTTCAGTGGGGAATGTTTTTGCCTGTGCTTTTTGGCTTTTTCATGCTGATTGGCTTTGATCAATTTTTTATTGCGTTTCATGGATTATTTTTTAACAACGATGCTTGGTTATTTAATCCGCTGACTGATCCGATTATCAATGCCTTACCTGAAGCCTACTTTATGCATTGTTTTATCTTGTTTTTTGTTTTATTAGAAGGCCTGTTTTTGATAGGTATTTTAATCGGAAAACGTTCTTTAAAAAAATAAAGAGAGAAAAGTGAACAATTCCAAAATTGCTCGCTTTTCTTTTTTATTCAATCTAGTTTTAGAAACTAGATTGAATAATTGTCAAAAGTATGATATTCTTTTTTAGAAATGGTTAGGAGGGTTTTTATGGACGAGATAGAAAAATCACTACAAAATTGGGGCCAACAATTGGAAAACGTTCATTTGCCAAGATGGCATGAGTTACCAGATATTGAATTATATATGGATCAAGTGATTACTCTGATAGAAAAATACTTATCCCCATTGATTACACTGGAAAAACATACTTTGTTAACGTCCTCAATGGTTAATAATTATGTCAAACACGGGTTAATCCCGGCCCCAGTGAAAAAGCGCTACAATCAAAAGCATTTAGCGTTTTTAATTGCGATTACGTTGTTGAAACAAGTGTTAACATTGCCAGAAATTAAGCAAGGCATTTTATTCCAAGGAGCTACGGTTGGTATTCGTGAAGCGTACAATTTATTTTGTCAAGAACAGGAACGAGCGATTTATGTGATTGCTGCTCAAGCGCAAGAAAAAGAAGTTCAGACCAAATCACAAGAACCTATGGGGATTGAATATTTGGCTGTAAAAGCAGCGACAATGTCTTTTGCTACTAAAATGTTTAGTGAAAAAGTGATTGAATTGGAACAAGAATACTTAAAAGAAATGGATGAGATGACACATGAATAAAGAAAAAATCGCACTACTAGTTGATTCTGGGACAGATGTTCCAGAGGCATTAGTCAAACAATACGGCATGTATGTCTTGCCCTTACAGATTATTTATCCTGAAAAAACCTATACAGATAAGGTAGATATTACACCAGAAGAAGTGTATCAACGTTTAGAGAAAGAAATCCCTAGTACTTCATTACCTGATGGTGCAACAATTCAAGCTATTTTTGACAAAATTAAAGAAGCGGGTTACGAAAAAGTCTTAGCGGTGACCATTTCTAGTGGCTTAAGTGGAACGTATAATGTGGTTCGCTTGCTTGGAGAACAAACCGAAGGACTAGATGTATTTGTTTTAGATACAAAGAACATTGGTATCGGGGCTGGCATTCAGGCGATACGAGCAGCAGAATTAATTGAAACAGGATTAGGATGGCAAGAATTACAACAAAAATTAACAGAAGAAGTAGCCAACGCAAAAGTATTTTTTAATGTAGCCACTTTAGAATATTTACAAAAAGGTGGACGAATTGGTTTAGTCACTTCTATTTTAGGCAATGCGCTAAAATTAAACCCCATTATTTCTTGTAATGAAGAAGGCATTTACTATACGGTGGCTAAGTCTCGCGGCCGTAAAAAAAGTCTTGATAAAACGTTTGAGTTGGTGACGAACTTTATAGGTGAGGCACCCCGTTTTCGTTTGGCAGTCGCTCACGGTGCGGCAGAGGAAGAAGCAAAAGCAATGATGGAACGCTTGAAAGCAGCTTTTCCACAAGCAGAAGAAATTTACTTTGGAACGATTAGTCCGGCATTAGTTGTTCATACAGGACCAGGACTTTTAGGTGTTGGTATACAGTTATTAAATGATTAATTAAATGAAAAATCTCCTCAAATTTTTTTGAGGGGATTTTTCATTTAAGATTTCTCTTTTTCATAGAAATATCATTTTGCTGGAAAAACAACGAAAATTATATTGAAAATTTCACAAATGTGTTACAATTTGTCTACAAAGGGGGAATTTTTTGTGAAAAAAGCAATAGCAGAATGTTTAGGAACATTTATTCTTGTCTTTTTTGGGACAGGAACAGCCGTTCTAGGAAATGGTATGGAAGGGATTGGAACAACGGGGATTGCCTTAGCATTTGGGTTAACAATCGTTGCTGCTGCCTATAGTATTGGCACAATTTCAGGTGCACATCTAAACCCAGCTGTTTCTATAGGAATGTGGCTTAATAAACGAATGACAACAATGGAACTAATCTACTATGTAGTGGGACAAATTGTTGGTGGCTTGATTGCCTCATTTGCATTATTAAGCATTCTAAAAGGTGCTGGTAAAAGTATTGAGAACTTAGGTCAAAATGGCGTGGGGGAATTAAGTGTTGCTGGTGCATTGACAGTCGAAATTATTTTAACATTTATTTTTGTTTTAGTTGTCATGACAGTTACAAGTGCTAAGAAAGGCAATGCTTCATTAGCAGGAATCGTAATTGGGTTAACACTAACAATGATTCACTTAGTCGGCATTCCTTTGACAGGAACTTCTGTCAACCCAGCTCGTAGCATCGCGCCAGCCGTTTTTGCGGGTGGTTCAGCGTTATCTGAGTTGTGGATTTTTATCGTTGCGCCATTAATTGGTGGATTATTAGCCGCTCTTGTAGCAAAATTCGTCTTAGATACGGAAGAATAGATTAGCGAAAGAAGAATCTTTGATAACAAGCGTCAATTGTTGTCAGAGATTCTTTTTTTGTTATACTAGGAGAACCTAAAGGCGCATTTTTAACCAAAGATGAAAACATCATCAAAATAAGGTATAATAGGAAAGTATCAAATAAGATTAGAAGGAAAAAGAGGTGTCTCTTTGTGAAGAAAATTTTAGTAGTTGATGACGAGAAGCCAATTTCAGAGATCGTTAAATATAATTTGGTTAAAGAAGGATATGAAGTATTTACTGCTTATGATGGAGAAGAAGCACTTGAAAAAGTGGAAGAAGTGGAACCAGACTTAATTATTTTAGACTTAATGCTCCCTAAAATGGATGGCTTAGAAGTCGCGCGAGAAGTGCGCAAAACACATGATATGCCAATCATTATGGTGACTGCCAAAGATTCTGAAATTGATAAGGTTTTAGGATTAGAATTAGGAGCCGATGACTATGTAACGAAACCATTTTCAAATCGTGAATTAGTTGCTCGTGTCAAAGCCAATTTACGGCGAGGTGCAACCAATGCGAAAGAAGCCGAGGTGACAACACAATCTGAATTAACGATTGGTGATTTAACCATTCATCCTGATGCATACATGGTCTCAAAACGGGGTGAAAAAATTGAATTAACCCACCGTGAATTTGAGTTACTTTATTACTTAGCAAAACATATCGGACAAGTGATGACTCGTGAACATTTATTACAAACCGTTTGGGGTTATGATTATTTTGGGGATGTGCGGACAGTGGACGTAACCGTGCGTCGTTTAAGAGAAAAAATTGAAGATAGTCCAAGTCATCCAACGTATTTAGTTACTCGTCGTGGGGTTGGTTATTATCTAAGAAATCCTGAACAGGAGTAATCAGGTATGAAGAAAAAAGTTCACTTTTTTCAATCTGTTAATTTTAAGATTGCTTTATCATTTATTCTGCTGTTACTGATTGCGATTCAAATCATTGGTGGCTATTTTATTCGTGAACTGGAAGCCACTACAATTTCCGATTTTAAGAAAAATATGGATTCCCAGGTTGTCCAATTGTCAAATACGTTAAGTACGCAGATGAGCAACAAAGATCTCGAACGTAGTGACGTTGATGCAAATTTAAAAAAAGCATTATCTGATTTTTCAAATGCAGACATTTCTGAAGCGAGAATTGTCGATGATAAAGGGATTATTCGGGCAACCAATGATTTAAATCAACAAAATATTATTGGGAAAAAGAATGATTATCGTGATTTAAATGACTTTACGAGTAAAAAATATCAAGCTTTAGATAATGATAAACGCGTGTATGTGAATGTTCAGCCGATTCAATCGCCTACTGGAGAAACAGTGATTGGTGTCCTTTATGTGAAAAGTAATTTAGAAAATAAATACCAAGAAATTACCAACACAGCAAGTATCTTTTTCACTGCTTCTATTATTGCCGCAGCAATCTCGATTATTGTGACCTTACTGATTGCACGATCAATCACGAAGCCGATTGGGGAAATGCGCGAGCAAGCCATTCGAATCGCTCGTGGTGATTACGCTGGAAAAGTAGAAGTCCATGGAAAAGATGAATTAGGCCAATTAGCAGAAACATTTAATCAATTATCAGAACGGATTGAAGAAGCACAAGAAACAATGGAAGCAGAAAGAAATCGTTTAGATAGTGTCTTAACGCATATGACAGATGGTGTCATTGCGACGGATCGCCGCGGAAAGGTGATTACAATTAATGAGATGGCCCTTTCATTATTAAATGTAAAAAATGAAAATGTGATTGGGACCTCGTTATTAGAGTTGTTAGATATTGAAGAAGACTACACATTGCGGAAGCTGTTAGAAGAGCCAGATGAACTGCTGATTGATCGCTCAACGTCTGATCGTGAAGAAGACCAAATGATTATCCGGGTAGACTTTACGATGATTCGTCGGGAATCAGGATTTATTACTGGCTTAGTTTGCGTACTTCATGACGTCACAGAACAGGAAAAAAACGAACGGGAAAGACGGGAATTTGTTTCCAACGTTTCTCATGAGTTGCGAACGCCTTTGACAAGTATGCGTAGTTATATAGAGGCTTTGAGTGAAGGAGCTTGGGAAAACCCTGAGATTGCGCCGAACTTCTTAAAAGTCACGTTAGAAGAAACCGACCGGATGATTCGTATGATTAATGATTTGTTAAATTTATCTCGGATGGACTCTGGGAATACACATCTTCAATTAGAGTATGTGAATTTTAACGAATTGATTAATTTTGTCTTGGATCGCTTTGATATGATGATTGAAAATGAGCAAAAAAATTACAAAATTCGCCGTGAATTTACTAAACGCGATTTATGGGTAGAGTTAGATACAGACAAAGTAATTCAGGTTTTAGACAACATCTTGAACAATGCGATTAAGTATTCGCCAGATGGCGGCGTCATTACCTGCCGACTAGTTGAAACACATAATAATGTCGTCTTTAGTATCTCGGACCAAGGTTTGGGCATCCCTAAAAAAGATCTCGGGAAAGTCTTCGAGCGTTTTTATCGTGTGGATAAAGCACGTGCACGAGCACAAGGTGGGACTGGTTTAGGTTTAGCAATTTCTAAAGAAGTAATTCGGGCCCATAACGGGAGTATTTGGGTGGAAAGTACAGAAGGTGAAGGATCGACTTTCTATATTTCACTACCATATGAACCTTATGAAGAGGATTGGTGGGAATGATGAAATTATCAGAATGGATTACAAGAATTGGCTTGATTTTAATGGTCATTTTAAGTATATATTTTTCAGTCAATATCTGGCTGAATTCTGCCAAAAAAATACCAGAAATGAAGTCGGGAAGCCAAGTCACAACAGCTGTCAATGAAAAAGCCATTGGCGATGTCTATTTACCTTTGCAATTGATTCGAATAACTGATGGAAAAGCGATGCAAAGTAATCGTGAAACATTAATTAGTAATGTTCAAAATGATATTAAAATGGCTACGTTTGGTAAATTGACACAAGTTGTGACAAAAAATGCAGAGCAACTTAAGCGCTACAACCAAATGGAACAAGGCATTGAACTTCTTTATCAAGGTCCCTTTTTAATCTCGGACTATGCTTCGATTTATAATCTATCCATTAATTTTACTAACTTTAATGAGTTGACGGACCAGTATTTTACGAAAATTCAATTGGATTTTAACGAAAATAAGATACGTTTTTTAGATTATGACCAAGCCAACGTCTATGAAGCACCCATGACTGTCAATAAGGCGCGCTTAATGGAAATTATCAATAAAGAGGGATTGCAATATCAAGACGTTTCCGAAAATACGCTAACCAAACAAGGGCAATGTTATTTAACCAATGATATGAAGTTGAAAAAGTACAGTTATATTTTAGCTTCGCAACCAGTTACTCGTTTTAGGAATGCTTTTTTCAATGAAACGGAAGATATCCAAACCAATGAAGACAGTCAAGACTTAACCTACACGAGTAAAGAAGAACGATTGTTTGCAGAAGAAAAACTGGGGAAAATCGATTTTAAAGGGACCTTGCCAGAAGAGAATAAACGGGATTCAATCTATAATCAAAGCTTTTCTTATGTAAAACGTTTAGGAACCAATATGGGGAATTTACGTTACTTTGATCGAACGAAAGATAGTGTCAATTATCGGACTTTTGTGGAAGGTTTCCCAGTGTTCAGTAATGATTTAAAAGGCCAAGTGGATATTCGCATCACGAACAATGATGGTGCTGCGCCAAGCGTAACCATTAACACAAGTGTGAATACAATCCAAGTACCGATTCCTTCAGAAGAAGAAGTGACGCTGGAAAGCACGGAAAAATTAATTAAGCGTTTAGAAACGGCTGGTGCTAAAAAGGAAAAAATCCAATCGGCTGTTATCGGTTATACGTGGCAGACAATTGAAGAAGTCAAACAAGTCGTTGATTTAAGTCCGGAATGGTATGTCCTTTATAACAACAATTGGTACACTGCAACGGACTTGGTAAAACAATTACCAAGCTTGGAGGTGGGCTAATGGATTTTAAACGAATTGAGTGGATTTTCTTCTTAGCGTTTTTAGGATTAAATATCTTTTTATTTGGAATTTATCGGGAAGGTCAACAAGAGGAGAGCAACGTCTCTTCTTCCAGCCAAACAGAATCGATTGAAAGTCGGTTGGAAAAAGATAACATCTCGTATAAAGGGACACTTTCTTCAGAACGATTGGAAGGCTATTATTTAAGTGGCGAACAAACCAATTTTTCTGCTGCTTTAAAAATCCAACGTGAAAAGAATAAAAATTTTTTGAGAAATGGGCTGCAAATTGCGGATAATACTTTAACGAGTGTACCTAGTAAAAACTATTTTATTGATCCTAAGAAAATTGATAAAGATTTAAGTACCTTTTTAAATGAAAAAAATGCTTTATTATTCGGAGACGAATATCAATACTTACCAGAATTTTCTCATTTAAAAGAGCCGACGGCAGAAATTGTGGCTGCACAATCGTATAAAGGAATTCCTTTTAGAGACGACACGGCAAAATTAAGTATTTTAGCAGATACGTCAGGTGAATTATGGAAAATTAGTAAATATTCGCAAACGCACATTGAAAATATTGAAGAGTTACGAGACAAAACGGATTTATATTCCAATCGTGATGCGATAGACACGCTCTATATGAATAACCGGATTCCTAGTAATTCCAAAATAACATTCATTAAATTGGCCTATTCAAGAATTTATAAAATTCGTGAGAAAAATGTATACGTTCCAGTCTGGTTTGTAGGAATTTCTACTGGTGAAGATTCAGTTGAAATTGAACAGGTGAATGCCGTAAGTAATACCATCATCACAAATAATACTGTGCCAAAGGTGGAAAAACATTAAGGTCCGTTGTATAATGAAACACGTTAATGTTGTAATGTAGAAGGGAAGAGTTTTAAATGGATTCAGAGTTTGCTTTTAATATCAGTGTTCTTGCCAGTGGCAGTACAGGCAATTCCCTTTTTATTGAAACCAACCAAAAGAAAGTATTAGTAGATGCGGGTTTAAGTGGCAAAAAAATCACTTCACTGTTAGCAGAAGTCAATCGCAAACCAGAAGATTTAGATGCGATTTTAGTTACACATGAACATCGGGATCACATTCATGGCGTTGGCGTGTTAGCGCGAAAATATAAGTTAGATGTCTATGCCAATGAAAAAACGTGGCAAGCGATGGATCCCATGATTGGCAAAGTCGATGTCGCTCAAAAACATATTTTTGAAATGGGCAAAGTTTTGACCTTGGGAGATATGGACATTGAAAGTTTTGGTGTCTCACATGATGCGATTGCGCCTCAATTTTATCGTTTTCATCGCAATAATCGTTCCTTTGTTGTTCTAACGGATACAGGTTATTGTAGCGATCATATTCGTGGTACGATTGAAAATGCAGATGCTTATTTAGTCGAAAGCAATCATGAAATTGAAATTTTGCGAGCAGGACCTTATCCATGGAGTCTTAAACAACGGATTTTAGGAGATAAAGGCCATTTATCCAATGACGATGGTGCTCTTGTGATGGCGGATGTGCTAGGTGATAAAACAAAACGCATTTATTTAGGTCATCTTAGTAAAGAAAATAATACGAAACTTCATGCGCGAATGGCCATGGAGTCTACTTTGAAGCAAAAGGATTTAGGCGTCGGTGAAGCATTTAAGGTATATGATACAGACCCCGATTCAGCCTCAGAGTTATTTCAAATTTAGAATAATGGTGGTTTATCAGTTTTTGAGCGTGGAGCAAAAATCCAAAGTGATTTTTGTCCCATGCTCATTTTTTGTTCTTTTATCTAGTTGGTTTGACTGATACATCGGTGATAATACTTTTAAACTCTTAGTTAATTTTTTGACAAATACTTGTGTTTGTCTGGTGTTAGGAGTATAGTTAACTAGATTTTTACTAGTGGGAGGTCTATAATGTTTCAATTTTTACCAAACTCTGTTTTACAGATGAGCACTATTTTTCTTTCGATTATTATCGAAGCATTGCCTTTTGTCATGTTAGGTTGCTTGATTTCAGGCGCTTTACATGTTTTTTTAACACCAGAACGAGTAAAAAAAGTGTTACCTAAAAATAAATTTTTATCAATTTGTGTAGGGAGTTTCCTAGGGTTTTTCTTCCCTTCTTGTGAATGTGGGATCGTACCCATTGTGCATCAATTTGTTAAAAAAGATGTACCAACATATACCGCTTTTGCTTTTATGTTAACGGCGCCAATCATTAATCCAATTGTGCTATTCTCAACATACGTAGCCTTTAGTGGCGCAACAAAATTTGTGATTTGGCGAGTTTTAGGCAGTATGATTGTCGCGTGGGTTATCGGCATTTGGTTAGCTTATTTTCGAAAAGAATCAATTTTAACAGAAAAAGAGTTGGCGCAGATTAAAGAAGAGCAGGTTGCTCATACGCATGAACACGTTGATGAATCTCGTTCATTTTGGAAAAACGGCTGGTCAGCGTTAACCCATAGTATTGATGAATTTTTTGATACGGGTCGTTATTTAATTTTTGGTTCTTTGTTAGCAGCAATCATGCAAACCTATATCCCAACTGGTGCGCTTATGCAATTGGGCCATTCAAAGATTTTAGCGATTCTAGTCATGCTAGTCATCGCTGCCACTCTATCACTTTGTTCAGAAGCAGATGCATTTATTGGTTCTTCTCTTTTGAGTTTATTTGGCACAGGACCAATTGTCGCCTTCTTAGTTTTTGGTCCAATGGTAGATATTAAAAATTTATTGATGATGAAACGTTATTTTAAAATGTCATTCATTGTACAATTTGTTTTGATAGTGGCGCTTGTCGTAACTATTTATGCGGCAGTAGTTTAGAAAGGAGGCCTACAATCGATGATACGATTTATTATTTTAATTGGATATATGGGGTTGATGATGTATCTTCAAATTTCAGGTGAACTGAACCAATATATCAATATTCATTATAATTACTTAGCTGTTTTATCAATGGTTTTAGCTTTTATTATGGCGATTGTCCAATTGATTTTGTGGAACCAAGCAGATCCATCAATGCAAAAAAAACATGAAGACATGCACCAACATGGGGGACATGAACATCATGGCCATCAGCATAATTTGGAAAAACCCAGCCAAAGAGGGCTTGCCTATTTACTACTTTCTTTACCATTGATTGTTGGCTTATTATTTCCGACAGTTAGTTTAGACACAACAATTGTTGAAGCAAAAGGATTTAACTTTCCAGTAAGTAAAGAATCAGTAGGGGATCCTGATATGCAAACGCAATATTTGAAACCTGATACAAGTATGTATTTCAATAAGACGGATTATGACAAGCAGATGGCAAAAGCCATGAAACAATATGATGGCCAATCTGTGATTTCAATTACGGATGAAAACTATTTGGAAATTATGGAACTAATCTATAATTATCCAAGTCAATTTGCAGGGAAAAGGATTTCTTATAAAGGCTTTGTCTATAATTCAAAACGAGAAGAAAGTGTTGACCAGTTTGTCTTCCGTTTTGGAATTATTCATTGTGTCGCTGATTCTGGCGTTTTTGGCTTGTTGGTTCATTTTCCTGAACATACGCAATTTCAAAACAATGATTGGGTAACGATTACCGGAACCGTTGAGTTGTCCTATTATCCACCATTTAAACGACAAATACCAACTGTGCAAGTGGAGAAAGTCAAAGCAGATCAAGCACCAAAAAATCAATATGTCTATCGTTCCTTTTAAAAAAAGTTGGTTGCTTCCTTATCAAATGGAAGCAACCAACTTTTTTGCTGTCTATTTTTTAATTTTGTTGCGCTTACGACGAATAAAACCCAAAGATTCTCTTTTTTCCCGAAAGCTGCGGATATTTTGATTGAAAACCTCAGAAGCGACTAAGCCTAACGCAATTGCCCCAGCAATCATTACAGCTTGCACGGTAAAATAGGCGCCTTTTTCATAATTGCCAATTACGATATTCCGAACAGCTTGATAAGCTAAGCCACCAGGTACCAATGGAACAATACCAGGAATATTAAAAATCGTGACAGGCATTTTCAATATTTTTGAGAATAGGTAGCTTACTGCCGCAACACCGACAGCACCGATGAGGGAACCTAATGCTGCATTTCCACTAAAAACTTCAACGATTACCCAATAAAGCATCCAGCTTACACTACCAGTTAGACCACAAGCCACCAGTGATCGTCGGGGAACATTAATAATAATTGCAAACGCCGCAGAAGCTAAAAAACTAAAGATAAATTGTACCAAAACGATTCCTAGCAAGTAAGTCACTCCTTTTAATAGAAAAGTTGAAAGACAAAAGCAATGCCAAAACCAATCATTCCTGAAGTCATTAATGCTTCAGTCCCACGAGAAACACCCGATAAGTAGTGTCCAGCTAGCAAATCGCGAAGAGCATTGGTAATTTGCACACCAGGCACTAAAGGCATGACACAACCAATGATGATTAAATCTTGTGATTGTCCGAGTCCCAATTTGACTGAAAGAATAGCGGCTGCACCAATGAACAGCGAAGCTAAAAATTCAGATAAAAATTTAATCTTGAGAAACTTTAAACTAAAATAATAAAGACTATAGCCGCAACCACCAATCAGAAAAGTCAAGAATAAATCGGACCAGACGCCACCAAAAAGAATCATAATTGTAGCGCTGACAACGGCCGCACTAACAATGCGTGCGCTAATTGGAAAATGTCGGTGTTCACTATCAATCACTTTTAGTTTATTCAGTAATTCCTCTAAAGAAAAATCACCAGCCACATAAGCACGAGACAGCTGATTCACACGAGAGATTTTTTCTAAATCAATGCCACGTTTCATTACTTGAACCATACGAATCGTGGAGGTTCCATCTATGCCAACAAATAACCCGGTTTGTGTCACATAGCTAACCATTCGATAGTTGCCAGAAGCAAGCGCAATTCGGCTCATTGTATCTTCAACACGGTACATTTCTGCATCGCTTTCTATCATAATTTTACCAGCTAACAAACAGGTTTCTAAAAGTAAATCCAAATGAGCAGGAGTCATTGAGCAAGCCTCACTTTATGTATTTTCTTCTAGTGTACTACAAACGAACCAAAAAGAGGAAATAAATAACAGCTGCAATCGAAAATTTACATCGTAAACAGATTGTTAGCGAATTGTAACATTAAAAGGCTGATATTATTTAATCATAGATATTTAAAAGTTTTCAAAAGAGAAACGTCGATTTTTTCGCAAAATGAATTGAAGGGAAAGGTGATATTCTGGCGATTTAGCAGAGCTTTATTCTTGTTTTATAAAGTTGTGTATTTGTTTTTATAATTTTAAAATTATCGATGGCTGTCATTTTTTTACGAAGCCTTTATTAATAAAAGACTAAGAAATAACAAAAAAGAGAGAAGGAGAAGAAATTTTGTTTGTAGTTTCGGTTCTTTTCTAGTAAAATGAAATTGTATAAAAGTAGAAGTGAGGTGTAGTAAAATGGGTTTTACAGACGAAACAGTACGCTTTGATTTTGATGATAATCGAAAAAAAGCAATCAGTGAAACGTTAGAAACCGTATATCGGGCATTAGAAGAAAAGGGATACAATCCTATTAACCAAATAGTAGGGTATTTACTTTCTGGGGACCCGGCTTACATTCCTCGTTATCAAGATGCTCGAAACTTAATTCGTCGTCATGAACGTGATGAAATCATGGAAGAATTAACCAAATATTACTTAGCGAACCACGGAATCGATATCAAATGAGGATCATGGGGCTAGATGTAGGTTCACGGACAGTCGGTGTGGCTGTTAGTGATTTATTAGGTTGGACAGCGCAAGGCATCGAAATTATTCGCATCAACGAAGAGGAAGAGAACTTCGGCTTTGAGCGATTAGGTGAATTGGTGAAAGAATACGAAGTCACGAAATTTGTCGTAGGTTTACCGAAAAACATGAATAATTCCATCGGTCCTAGAGCTGAAGCATCTATGGCATATGGTGATAAGATTCAAGAATTATTTCAATTACCTGTTGACTATCAAGATGAACGATTAACAACTGTCCAAGCAGAGCGTTTCTTGGTGGAGCAAGCAGATGCTTCCAGAGCCAAAAGAAAAAAAGTCATTGATAAACTAGCGGCAGTAATGATTCTACAAAATTATTTAGATGCACATAGCCGATAATTATCGAGCTTTGAATACATCAAGGGAGAGAAGAAGAATGACAGAACACAACCACGATCATGATCACGAAGGACATGAACACATTACTTTAGTAGACGAACAAGGAAATGAAACATTATACGAGATCTTACTAACTGTTGACGGTCAAGAAGAATTCGGTAAAAATTATGTTTTATTATATCCAGCAGGAATTCCTGAGGATGAAGATGTTGAATTGCAAGCTTACTCATATGTGGAAAACGCAGAAGGTACAGAAGGCGATTTACAGCAAATCGAAACAGACGCTGAATGGGATATGATTGAAGAAGTTTTCAATACATTCATGGCTGAAGAAGAAGAGTAAAACTGTAACGAGAGAAGCGCTACTTCTCCTATTGAGAAGTAGCTTTCTTAATAATAATTGTTATAATGTACATGTTGTTTCTATCATAAGATACTATCGCTATCATTGAGTGTGGTGGATAAAGAAGGACAGCATTATCTAGTTTTACAAGATGTTGTAAAAACGTAACATCCTTGTAATGACGTTAATTTGGTAACTATCTAGCATAATTTATAATTTGTGTTATACTAAGTGTGAGGTTTTAGAAATACTGTTAATTTTATAATATTAAATAAAAAAATGGCTCCACCTACTGGCATAGGTAGAGCCGTCAGAAATTCAGTTAAACAAACACGTAATTATTGGTGTGGTGCATTGCCACGAACTGAAATTCCAGTTAATAAAGCAAGTAAATCAAACATATATTTCACCTCCTTTATTATGATAGCTTCATTATAACATTATCTGTAAAATGATGGTATGTTTAATACAAAAAAAATAGAAAGATTGGAGTTTTGACTGTGAGAGTAGCGGGAGAAAAAATCAAAACAGCGCGTAAAAAGAAAAAATTATCGCAAGCTGAATTGGCAAAAGGAATTTGTACACAAGCAACAATTAGTAACATTGAAAACAAAAATGTGTGTGACAGTTTAGACATTTTCTCATCTGTATGTCTACGTTTAGACTTACAAGTGGAAGAATGTATCGAAGGTTCTAGTGAGAAAAAACTCGAAAGCTTATTAAATAAAGTAGAAGAATTATGCTTTTACTTTAAGCACGATGAAGCTTATGATTTGTTGAAAGACTATCCAGATGATATCGAAAGTTCAAACAGAATTTTAGAAACAAAATTTTTCTATTATAAAGGAATTACGAGTTTATTAGGTAAGAAAAATAATAGCGAAGCATTGTTCTATTTACATCGTGGTTCTGAAATTAGTCGTGATATTAATATTTATAATATTTTGAGTATGAATGCGATCGGTATTTTATATGAATTAGAAGATGATATTGAAAAAGCAAAAGTTTATTACGATAAATCTTTACAATTGCTAAGCGAATTCAAATTAGATTATCCATTAGAGCAATGCCGTATTTATTATAATACCGCAAAATTCTATTCATTAATTAAAGACTATGCAAAGAGCATTGAATTAAGTGATAAAGGAATCGAAATTAATCGGACACACAGTTCTATTTACTCTTTAGATTGCTTATTATACGAAAAAGCGTTTAATAAACAAATGCTAGGACTAGATGCTGTTGAAGATTATCGTATTGCGTACTACTTTACACGTTTCTTTGAAAATAAAAAATTACTTGCTTATATTGAAAAAGATATGCAAGAGTTTAACATCAGTTTTAAATAATAGATTATCCTTTCAGATTTTAAAAAGGAACAACCTAACTCAAGAGGAGTTAGGTTGTTCTTTTTCTCTTTTTAATTTGTTTCTTTGACAGCGTTACGGACGCTTTCGGCGACGACTTTTGCGACTCCTTCTTGGAATGGATCGGGAATAATATTGGTCGGCGTGAGTTCATTATCGGGAATCAATTTTGCAATACCTTTGGCAGCGGCAATTTGCATTTCAATCGTAATCTTTTTCGCCCGAGCATCTAAGGCACCGCGGAAGATACCAGGGAAGGCCAACACATTATTAATTTGATTCGGAAAGTCACTACGACCAGTTCCGACAATATAAGCGCCTGCCGCTAAAGCTTCATCAGGAAAAATTTCAGGAATTGGGTTAGCCATTGCAAAAATAACTGGCTGCTCATTCATCTGTTGAATCCACTGGGGTTTTAAAACATCTGGTGCTGAAACACCAACAAAGACATCAGCGCCTTCAAGAGCAGTAGCTAAATCACCGGTACGGTGTTCCCGATTGGTTAGCTTCGCAATTTCTGCGTGGTGTGGTGGCAGAGCTGTATCTGTTTCGTTCAGAATCCCTGCACGGTCAACAATGATAATATGTTTTACACCAGCAGCTAAAAATTTTCTTGTGATCGAAAGACCAGCGGAGCCACCGCCGTTGATTACCACATGAATGTCCTCTATTTTCTTTTTGATTAATTTTAAGCTGTTGTACAAAGCCGCTAGAACAACAATCGCTGTCCCGTGTTGATCATCATGGAAAACGGGAATATCTAGTTCATCGATTAAACGCTGTTCAATTTCAAAACAACGAGGAGCGCTGATATCTTCCAAGTTAATTCCCCCAAAGGTTGGAGCCAAAAACTTCACTGTTTGAATAATTTCTTCGGTATCTTGTGTATCTAAAACAAGGGGAATCGAATCCACACCAGCAAAGCGTTTAAACAATGCAGCTTTTCCTTCCATGACAGGCATCGCTGCTTCAGGACCAATGTTACCTAAACCTAAAACTGCTGAACCATCACTGATAACGGCGACGGTGTTTTTCTTTGTCGTTAATTCGTAAGCGCGTTCTTTTTTTTCATGTATGGCAGAAGAAACAGCCGCAACACCTGGTGTGTAGGCAATTCCTAAATCTGCTTTTGTTTCAATCGGAACTTTAGGGCAGACTTCTAATTTCCCCCCAAATTTTTTTGCTTGCTCAATCGCTAATTCTTTTACATCTTTTGTTGACATATCATTTTCCTCCTAAATAATTCACTTATAGTTAAAAAAGCATTCTAAAAATAGCAGTCATTGTTATTACTGTAATGGCACCGCCTAAACGTGTCGCAACTTGTGCAAACGGCATTAAGTTCATTCGATTGGCTGTACTTAAAATAGCCACATCGCCAGTCCCACCCATACCACTCTGACAAGCGGAGACAATGGCAGCCTCGACGGGATTCATATTCATGAAGCGTGAAACGAAAAATCCTGTAGCAATAACAGTGAAAACGACACTAATTACCACAACAAAATATTGCCAGCTAAGCATTCCTACGACATCTTTTAAAGGGATATATAACATACCTAAGCCGACCATTAACGGGAACGTAAAATTGCCAGAGATAAATTTATAAAGCTGTTTTGATCCGCGTTGGGTTTCTTTCGGTACTACATTTAAGTATTTTAAAAAGGCTGCGACAACAATCATCAAAACAGGACCAGGAAAGCCTGTTAAGTGTTGCAATAAACCGCCTGTAATAAATAAGGTACACGCAATTAAAACACCAGCGCCCATTAATTTTACATCAATTGGTGCTTTGTCTTCTTCTAAAGCATCACTTAAATCATCTGAATTGGTAATTTTGATCAACTGACCTTGTCCAGAAAGTTCAGGGCGTTTTTCTCCTAAACGACTAAGTAAACCAGAACACATAATAGCAAAAAAATTACCAATAATGGTTGCGGGAATTAATTGCCCCACTAATTGTTCACTTGGCAATCCAGTAATGGCACTATAACCAAGGGATAAAGGAAGAATGCCTTCACCGATTCCACCAGCTAAAACAGGAGTGACAATATAGAAAAGGCTATGTTTCCAACCGAGACCTAACAGCGTTCCAACAAGGGTCCCAACCCCCATTGCTAAAATCATTCCTAATGCCATCGGGACAATCATGCGCATTAAACCTTGGACTAAAATTTTGCGGTTCATTCCAAGGATACTTCCACAGACCAAACATGCAATATAGAAATAGAGAAAGTTTGCTTGTTTCATTAAAATATCTGTTGAGTCTAAGACATTTTGGTTGAGTAAATTGAAAAAGACCATAATTGATGGTACTAATAAAGATAAAATTGCGGGACCGCCAAAATGTTTCAAAATAGGAATATTTCCACCAATTGTTCCAAGTAACCAACCCATTGTTAAAATTACGGCAAAACCACCTAACATATTGACTGGTAGTTGTTCTAATAGAGCTGTAACAAGAATAATGCTAGCTGTTACAAGATAAACAGGTAACGTAACCGAACCAATCCTCGTTTTGGTTAATTTGTTGCGCCAATCTGTTTCATTAGCAGCTGTTGCGTGCAATTTCTTTTCCATGCTATTTCCTCCTATAACTTTAATCTATATTCATCATAATGTAAACGTTTTCTCTGGAGTAGATTATTTAATTAATTTAACTAAAGAAAAGTTTTTTAACCAAATCTTCCTATGCTATACTTTATTTGAAGAGAAAAGAGGGATGGAATGAAGCGTGGCGGGAAATTATGGTGCTTCTTATCAGTGATTTTTATTGCAACATTAATTATTATGATTACTTTCTTTTACGGAGTAACGACGGTTCAAACAATTAAAGAAGTTCGTAAAAACCAAGAGCAAGCACTTTTAGCCGTCGGGGAACAGTTGGCTATTGAACCGAATGTTATTGAAGCCTTAAAGAATGATCACTATTCAGATGAATTGGAAGCGTATACGGTTCGTTTAGGTGAAATCCATCAGTTGGATTTTATCGTGATTATGAATATGCAGGGGATTCGTTTAACACATCCTGATCGCCAAAAAATAGGTAAGCATTTTGAAGGTGGCGATGAAGTGCGAGCATTAAAAGGGGAGGAACATTTGTCTGTTAGTCAAGGGAGTTTAGGAGAATCATTACGAGGTTTTGTCCCAGTCTATGATCAAGGAAAACAAATTGGGGTTGTGGCAATGGGCATTAAAATGACCTCGCTTTCACAATTGATTGAACGAACAAAAAATGATTACACAGTGAGTGTCCTTTTAAGTGTTGGTTTTGGCTTTATATTAGCCATCGTGGTTTCTTATTATTTAAAAAAACAACTTCACGATTTAGAGCCAAGAGAAATTGCTCGTCTATTAGAAGAGCGAAACGCCATGCTTGAGGAAACGAAAGACGCAATCCTTGTGATTGATACCGATCAAAATATTTTATTAGCAAATATTGAAGCAACTAAAATGTATCATAATATAACAAATAGTGAAGAAAATTTACTAGGAAAGAAACTTTCAGCATTGGTTTTATCTCCTGAAAAATTAGTCGTACATTCAAAAACAGAGCAATTCTATCGTCAAAATGGCCAGGATTATTTCGTCTCAATCGCCCCGATTAATGTCCGTAAAAAAACAATTGGGCATGTTATCTTTCTGAAAAATGCGACGGAAACGTTTATTGTCGCAGAACAGCTTGTCAGCACAACGACATATGCTTCGGCATTACAAAGTCAATCACATGAATTTATGAATAAGATGCATGTTATTTATGGGTTAGTCGATTTAGAAGATTATGAGGCGCTAAAACATTATCTGGCCGATTTATTGAAACCAGAAAAGGAATTTGCACAGCGCTTAGCTATTTTGGTTAGGAATCCTATTTTAGCAGGTTTTTTAAGTGGGGAAAGAATCAAGTTTGCAGAAATTAAAACACAATTAGCTATTGAAATTTATCCAGAAATTCCACCAAATAAACGAGATGAAGATACGCAAAATTTGATTGCTATCTACCGTTATATTCATCGTTTCCTGATGGAGCAAACGTTGCCAGAAGAGATCATTGAAACCATTGATTATCAGCCAGGAAGTTTGACGACGACTTATTCGTTTGCTTATCCAAAAGAACAACTGGAACGCTTTGAGCAAGAGTTTTTCACTTCTTATTTGGCAAGATTATTAGAGAATGCGGAAGCGACATTGACTTGGGAAAACCAACAAAACAATTGGCTTGTCATTCGCATAAATGTTCATTACGAAGGAGCAGAGGAAAATGAACCTATTGATTATTGAAGACGATCCTATGGTTGCATATATACATCAAAAATATCTTGAAAAATTAATTCACCAACCGACTATTTTTACGGCGGCAACAATTGCTGAAGGTCTACAACTAACGGAAGAAAAACAACCAGCACTTGTTTTATTAGACGTTCATTTGAAAGATGGCAACGGCTTGACCTATCTGGCAACAATTAGAGATGAAAAAATTGACACAGAAGTCATCCTGATTACGGCTGCCAACGAGTTGGAAAACGTTAAACGAAGCTTACATTTAGGCGTTTTAGACTATTTAGTTAAACCCTTCTCTTTTGAACGATTTCAACAAAGTATCGAAAACTATCAGAAAAAAGCTGCTCAATTCACGCTGGAAACGAAGGAGCTTTCGCAAACAAAAGTGGACCAATTGTTTCATTCTTCACAGACGAACGCACGTAAAAATGAACAAGTTCTTCAAAACCTGTCCTTAGAAAAAGGACTAACACAAGCAACATTACAATTATTGTTAAAAAAAATAGACGAATTTACCGACTATTTTACGATTCAAGAATTATCAGAAGCGAGTCAGCTTTCACATGTTTCTGTTCGTAAATATGTGTTGTTTCTAGAAAAAAATAACCTTTTAGAAAGTAAAAATAGCTATTTAAAAGTGGGGCGTCCCTATCAATCGTATCGGAGAATTTAGTATTTTTTATTTTTTAGTAAATTAAAAAGTAATTGAAAAGTGGTGAAATACAGAGGATACTCCTTTTTATTCTCATTTAAAGAACTTAATTGAGAATGGAAAAGAGGATATTATTTGTTATTTTTTGAGAATATATGATATTCTTTATTATGTAAGAAATAATATTATATGGGAGGAACGAGCGATGAAAGTTATTGTTTTAGGATCATCACATGGAGGTTATGAAGCGGTAGAGGAATTACTAAATCTTCATCCTGATGCAGAAATTCAATGGTATGAGAAAGGTGATTTTATCTCATTCTTGTCTTGTGGCATGCAGTTGTACCTAGAAGGAAAAGTGAAAGATGTTAATTCTGTTCGCTATATGACTGGCGAAAAAATGGAGAGCCGTGGTGTAAATGTCTTTTCTAATACTGAAATTACAGCGATTCAACCAAAAGAACATCAAGTGACAGTGAAAGATTTAGTGTCAGGTGAAGAACGTGTTGAAAATTATGATAAATTAATCATCAGTCCCGGAGCTGTCCCATTTGAATTAGATATTCCAGGTAAAGATTTGGATAATATTTACTTGATGCGTGGTCGTCAATGGGCCATTAAATTAAAACAAAAAACAGTAGATCCAGAAGTCAATAATGTGGTTGTGATTGGTAGTGGTTATATTGGGATTGAAGCTGCCGAAGCATTTGCAAAAGCCGGCAAAAAGGTTACTGTTATTGACATTTTAGATCGTCCATTAGGGGTATATCTAGATAAAGAATTTACAGATGTTTTAACAGAAGAGATGGAAGCCAATAACATTACCATTGCAACTGGTGAAACAGTTGAACGTTATAAAGGCGACGGTCGTGTGCAAAAAGTCGTTACAGATAAAAATGCGTACGATGCTGATTTGGTCGTTGTAGCGGTTGGTGTCCGTCCAAACACTGCTTGGTTAAAAGGTACCTTGGAATTACATCCGAATGGCCTAATCAAGACGGATGAATACATGCGGACAAGTGAGCCTGATGTATTTGCAGTAGGGGATGCTACGTTAATTAAATACAATCCTGCAGACACAGAAGTAAATATTGCCTTAGCAACGAATGCTCGTAAACAAGGTCGCTTTGCTGTGAAAAACCTAGAAGAACCAGTTAAACCTTTCCCTGGTGTTCAAGGATCTTCTGGCTTGGCTGTCTTTGATTATAAATTTGCTTCAACAGGGATTAATGAAGTCATGGCTCAAAAATTAGGAAAAGAAACAAAAGCGGTGACAGTAGTAGAAGACTACTTGATGGACTTCAATCCAGACAAACAAAAAGCTTGGTTTAAATTAGTGTATGATCCTGAAACAACACAAATTTTAGGCGCTCAATTAATGTCGAAAGCAGATTTAACTGCAAACATTAATGCTATTTCATTAGCGATTCAAGCCAAAATGACGATTGAAGACTTAGCCTATGCGGACTTCTTCTTCCAACCAGCGTTTGACAAACCTTGGAACATTATTAATACAGCGGCTTTAGAAGCGGTGAAACAAGAACGTTAATAGAAGAGAAAATAAAACCCATGAGTATTTATAGTACTCGTGGGTTTTATTTTTATTTTGTATTCAATTGATTTTTCAACTCTTGTTGGACACGATTTAATTCTTGTTCATCCACACGTTGGTAGGAAACTCCATCTTGCATAAAACCAGTACCTTGAAGTTGGTCTTGTTTCACTTTACCAAAGGCACTACGATAATCTAAGGCAATTTTTTTCATGTCATCAAAACTTAAATCTGTCTTCATATTATCAGAAACAGCTGTTAAAATTTCTTGATAGTTGCTCACGCTATTAAGACTTAAGACTTTTTGGACGATGCCTTCAATCACTTTTCTTTGACGTTCTTGGCGGCCGTAGTCACCATTAGGATCTTCGTAACGCATTCTTGAATAGGAGAGTGCTTGTTCACCATCCAATGAAATTTTACCAATCGTAAAATCATATCCGTCTTGTGAAAAAGTCAGATTATTGTTCACTTCGATTCCGCCAACCGCGTTGACTAATTCTTTTAAACCAGCCATATTAATTGAAACATAATGATTAATAGGTATGTTTAAATAGTTTTCAACTGTATCCATTGCTAAAGATGCCCCACCAAAAGCATAGGCGTGATTCAATTTATCTTGTTTTCCTTGACCTGGAATATCAACATAGGTATCGCGAGCAAGACTGACTAAGGTTGTTTGCTTGTCACGAGGATTAACTGTTGCAACAATTGTTGTATCCGAACGACCTTGCTCGACACGCCCATCATCGCCTGTATCAATCCCTAATAATAAAACAGAAAAAGGCTCCTTATTGTTTAAATTGACCTGACTTTTTTTAGATCGTTCTACTGTTTCATAGGTTTTATCCATTGATTTAGAAACATCCCAATAAAGTTTTGCTCCCATTCCAACAACTGCAAGAAATAGAACCAAGATAATTCCAAAGATAATGGCAAAAATTTTCTTCCCTTTTGACATATTTTTCCTCCAATAATTTATCACAGGTTGTGATTTTTTTCTTATAGGTTAATCTTACTAATTTTTAGTGAAGAAGTATATAATAATTGTTGAAAGACTATAAAACTTTAAGGTATTTTGCATTATTTTTGCTTAATCTTTTGAAATATCTCAATTCTATTAAAATATGCGAATTAGTATATTACACGTTTTCAAGGTGTTTCATTGTTGATTAATTAGAATTTTAGTGGTATTTTTGTATTTGTAATTAGTACAGATTTTAATTGGAGGTATAACAGTGAGTAAAAAAGGATCAGATATCATAGTAGAAAGTTTAATCAATCACGAAGTGCCCTATATTTTTGGGATTCCCGGTGCAAAAATTGATGGGGTTTTTGATGCATTAGTTGACAAAGGTCCAGAATTAATTTTAGCTCGACATGAACAAAACGCTGCCTTTATGGCACAAGGGATTGGTCGTTTGACGGGAGAGCCTGGCTTAGTTATTGCAACTAGTGGACCTGGTGCCAGCAATTTAGCCACTGGGTTAGTAACTGCGACTGCAGAAGGGGATCCTGTTTTAGCATTGGCTGGACAGGTGAAACGGTCCGATTTGTCAAAATTAACTCACCAAAGCATGAATAATGCTGCATTATTTAGCCCAATAACAAAATTCAGTACAGAAATTCAAGATCCAGAAACATTATCTGAAAATATTGCCAATGCTTACCGTATCGCCAAAACAGCGAAAAAAGGTGCAACATTCTTATCGATCCCACAAGATGTCACAGATAGTCCGGTGACAGGCGAAGCAATTAAGCCTTTGTCGGCTCCGAAACTGGGCCATGCATCAGCAGAAACAATCGCAGCTTTAGCTGAACGAATCAAGCAAGCGAAGTTACCTGTTTTACTTTTAGGAATGCGGGCCTCTGCACGAAAAGTTACCGCAGCCATTCGTGAATTGGTTGCTATAACTGGTTTGCCAGTCGTGGAAACGTTCCAAGGAGCAGGAATTATTTCAAAAGAATTAGAAGAACATTTCTTTGGGCGTGTTGGTTTATTTCGAAACCAACCTGGGGATCGTTTGTTAAAAAGAAGTGATTTAGTGATTGCGATTGGTTATGACCCCATTGAATATGAAGCACGTAATTGGAACGCAGAAAAAGATGCGCGCGTTATTGTTATTGATGAAGTTCAAATGGAAATTGACCAATATATGCAACCGGAAGAAGAGCTAATTGGTGATATGTCTAAAAATATTTTGAAATTATCAGAAGCATTTAGTGAACCAATACTAACAGAAGATGCGCAAGATTATTTAGAAACGCTTCAAGAAAAATTAACGATTAAAGAAGTAAAAGCAAGTACAATTGAAAATCGATTACATCCATTAGAAATTGTTCAAACGCTTCAAGAAAAAACCACGAATGAAATGACAGTTACTGTTGATGTAGGGAGTCACTATATTTGGATGGCTCGCCACTTTAGAAGTTATGAACCGCGTCATTTATTATTTAGTAACGGTATGCAAACATTAGGTGTCGCTTTGCCTTGGGCAATCTCGGCTGCGCTGGTTCGTCCGAATACACAAATTATCTCTGTTTCTGGGGACGGCGGTTTCCTATTTTCAGCGCAAGAATTAGAAACCGCGGTTCGTTTAAAGCAAAATATCGTGCATATTATTTGGAATGATGGTAGTTATGATATGGTTAAATTCCAAGAAGAAATGAAATATAATCGATCCTCTGGCGTAGATTTTGGTCCAGTTGATTTTGTGAAATATGCTGAAGCTTTTGGAGCCAAAGGGGTTCGAGTGCATTCACAAGCAGAATTTGCCGCAGCTTTAGAAGAAGGAATGCAAACAGAAGGCCCAGTGATTATTGATGTTCCTGTGGATTATTCAGATAATCAAGAATTAGGTAAAACATTGTTACCAGATCAACTTTATTAGGAGATGGAAAAATGAGCGAACAATATGTTTATCAACATGGTACGCTAGGCGGTTTAATGGAAAGTTTGATGGCAGGAACGGCAGAAATTGGTACGTTACTCACGCAAGGTGATTTTGGAATTGGGACATTAGAAGGCTCAAATGGCGAAATTATTTTATTGGACGGTACATTATATCATGCAAATCAAACTGGCGAAATTACTATTCTAGAAGGCGAAGAATTAACGCCATATGCCGCAGTTACTCGTTTTCAAGAAGATGGCGCATTCCCTGTATCAACGGAAACCGATGAAAATATTAAAGCACAAATTTTAGAAAAAATTAGTCCTAATTTTTTTGCGGCAATTAAAATTAGCGGTCTTTTTGCGAAGATGCATGTCCGTGTGGCACCTAAACAAGAAAAACCGTATCCACCATTTGTAGAAGCCGCACGCAATCAACCTGAATTTACAGCGGAGAATATTCAGGGAACAGTTGTAGGGTTCTTTACACCTAAATTATTTCATGGTGCCTCTGCCGCAGGGTTTCATTTGCACTTTATCAGTGAGGATCACCAATTTGGTGGGCACATTCTTGATTTTGGCATTAAACAAGGGACTGTTTCGTGGATGGAAATAGCAGAATTGCGGCAGCATTTTCCAGTTCATGATGCTGATTATCGGAATAAAGAAATTGATATTGCAAAAGCTTTGTCTGCAATTGAAGAAGCGGAATAACTGAATAACAAGGCACATTTCTCCACGCCCATTCAAGTTGACCTAGTTAGTCAACTTGAATGGGCTTATTGCTGTTCGTCGTTTTTTGTTGTTATTTTTCAAAAAAAAATAGTATCCTTTTTATAATAAGCAAATAACAATTGGAAAGGATGGCGTAATGGACACACTTTATAGAAGTTGGCAATTATCTGGTTGGCTCTATCATGATATTTTTGTCATCATTGTAGCAATTATTTTTATAGTAATTAGTGGTATTTTGGTTATTTCCTTAATAAGAAGGCGGAGTACAAGGAGACTGGTTCCCTATGCGTTAATTTTATTGGTTTATCTTGCAGTGGTACATTTTGCTGGTTTGATATTTTTCGGAATGTTTCGTTCAGTAACGATTGAAGAGAAAAGTGCGACGTTTTATTCTGAAAAAACGAAAGGCTTAACTTCAATCGAGCGAATGATTATTCCAAATGGACGAACGAATGGCATTAGCACCAGTAACTCATTGTTCCAAGTGATTTCTGTTAATAGTCAGACGGGCGAACGAATGTGGAGTAAACGTTTAGGTTGGCGTGATTATTTAATTGGTCAAACAGATCAATATGTGGTTTTGAATAATGCTGATAACGAGGCCATTTACTTACTCGATACAAAAACAGGGAAAAAACAGTTTTCTGAAGCGGATTTAGTGAAGAAATTCCCTGAATTAAAAGACTATTTAAGCTCTGATTTCGTTGATTATCGTTTTATGGATAATCGCTATCTCTATATTTATGGATTAAACAATCGATATTATCAATTAGATTTGAAAAATTGGCAGTTAAAACAAGACCCAACTTTCAAAGAAGTCTTTCAAACACAAGAAGCGCCTAAATGGACGGTAGATTCAAATGAGAGTCAAATTGGTCAAGAGCTGTCATCGGAAGAGCGTACAACAGTGCAAGGAAAACTAGAAGAGCAACTAATAGCACCAGTTTTATTAGGCAAGAAAGATGAAGCAAATTATTATGTTCTGTCATACAAGAAAAGACAAAGTAATCAAGCGATAGTTGGCTTATACAATTGGCAGAAAAAAACATACGAGTGGCAAACACCGTTGCTTTTAACTAAAGAAAATGTACCTATTGAAGCTTTTCAAGTAGAGGATGCGTTATTCATTAAAGTCCCGCGTTATTTATACAAAATTAACCTAAATAATGGTAATCAAGAGTATCAGTTTGATTACCGTTGGGGCCAAGTGATTCGTTAAACGAAAAGTGGTAAAGCATGCTTAGACAAATAGAAGGAGCAAATAGTCCTTATGATATAAAAAAACGCTTAGAAGAGTAGTGATTCCGCTAGTTTTCTAAGCGTTTTTTTTATTTTATGCAGGTCCAGAGATTAAATTCCAGATAATCGAACCTGTATATGCGCCAGGAAATAATTGTGAAACAGGGGTTTGGATTGCAAGAGAAATATCGGTCATGCGGCCGCTCCACATTCCTTGTCCTTTTCTATCACCAGCGTTACTCATTAAAATGGCACCGTTACCGATAATAATTGGGTTGGTCGGGAAGTCGGGTGCAGCAGGATCTTCTGAAAAATCCAGTCCATACATTGTATTTGTCATAAAGAAACGCCTTAACGTTTTGTCATAGCGAGCATAGCCGCCTGTTAATTGAAACGTAATGATGCCTAGTAAAGAATGAGCTTCGTTTCGCATGTGTGGGATTTCAGCAGTGACATGCCAACCAGTTAAGGCTCCGCGAACATCCCCCATCCCGAAGTGTCTCATTGTATGAGTATTGCCTTCAGAAGGTCGTATAGGAACTGCCGTTAAATCACCAGAAATCGCTTGGGTTTCAAAAGTAAATTCTTTCGGAATAAAGAGCAAGTCAAAACTAGTGTTAGGATTTTCTAAATCAGGATCAATGGCATCGTCAACCGATTCATCACCAGGCAGCCCTCCAAGTTCTAGTTCAACTGAAACAGGCGTTTTTCCAGAACGGGTGGCAAAAGAAACCGATGGGTCAAAACTAAAGAGACTGAATACTAGCAACAAGGCTGCAAGTGATTGATAAGTGAGTAGATTTTTTTGCTTCAAGAAAGTTCCTCCTTTAGGTGCTGATAATATAAGTATACGCAAAAGGAGCTGTTTTTATTTATCAGTAATTTACAGGAAATTCGAAAATATTGAGACAGATGGTTTTTAATATTAGTTGAGAAAGGTGAGTCGACAATTTTTACTTGTTGATTCTGTCTTTTTTGAGCACCATTCGTTATATCAAGCATGCTAAAATATAAAAGAAATCATCAGGTATCACTAATGAAAAGGGAGAGGAGGAGAAAACTTTGAGTAAGTGTTTGGGGTTGTTGGTGATTTTATTTGTATTAACTGGCTGTTCAGGAAGTAGGAATTCGCAACAGGAAGTCGTTATAGAAAAGTCTGCTAATAATGACAAAGCAAGACAATTTGTTGATCAAAAAAATCCGCATTTAGGAACGCAATTAGAAGCAGAATCTTATACTAAACAGGAAGCGATTGAATTTTTACAAAATGGTTTAGGGATACCAACGAATGACTCGGCGTTTCATTATACGTTTAAGCAGTCAAATAAAGGAAGTTATGTTGTTCAAATTAGATCTGAAAAGAATAGTGTCTCAAAAGAGAATGAATTGTTCGGATATTATCAGGTGTATCAAGATGGTATTATAGTGAAAATGATGGAAAAGGATCAAACGTTCCAAGAAAATTAAGTGATAAATAAAAAAGTTGACAAAAAACACAAACAGTCTTGTTTGTGTTTTTTGTTTAATGTTCGTGTTTTATTTTTTAATAACCTTTTTCGAAAAAATATACGAACGTTCGGGTTTAAAAACGAACAAAAAGATGAAAATGTGTTGAAATATACGTTTTCCTTGCGTATACTGATGAAGTGAAAAAACGAACGAGGAGTGTACGAATGAACAAGAAAGTTCCTTATTTAATTGTGGCACCGGGGCTAGTACTATTATTATTTTTCTTAATGATTCCATTAATTACTAGCATTTTGCCAACCATTTTTACTGATCATGGCTTGACACTAAATCAGTATGTTACTTTTTTTAAAGATGACTATAATGTTTCAATTTTCTGGCGAACGATAAGAGTTTCGTTAATTGTGACGGGTATTTCAATTGTGTTGGGCATTCCAACGGCATACTTTATTGCTGGAGTTTCCAAAAAATGGCGTGGCTTTTTAATGGCTATGACCTTGTTTCCACTATTAACCAATTCAGTTATTCGAAGTTTTGCTTGGATTAACATTTTAGGAAAAAACGGTGTAGTGAATACGTTGTTATTAAAAACAGGCTTAATTGAGCAACCGCTGAATTTATTGTATACAGAATTTGCAATTATTATCGGTTCAGTGTATTTATTTTTACCAACAATGATTATGACCTTAGTTGGGGTCATGGAAAACATTGAAGGAGAAATGCTAGAAGCGGCTGAGACGCTAGGCGCCAATCCAATGACGGCTTTTCGGAAAATTGTTTTACCTTTATCAATTCCAGGCACCATCGTAGGAAGTATATTAGTGTTTACAGGAACTTTAACGGCTTATACGACGCCACAGCTGTTAGGCGGTAACCAAAAAATGATGATGTCGACCTTCTTATATCAAAAGGCTAATACTTTAGGTGATTGGCAATCGGCGAGTGTTCTTGCATTTATTATGATTTTAACAACATTAATTGTGATGAAAGGCCTAGACATGGTCGCTAAGAAAGTAGATCGGAGAGAAGCAAATCATGCGTAAGCAAAAAGGACTATCTGTTATTGCAATTCTAGTTTTTCTGTTTTTATTTTTACCATTATGTTTGATTGTGGTGACTTCTTTTGGAACAGCCGCAGCGATTCAATTTCCGATTAAAGGTTTTACTTTAGATTGGTACGCCAAAGCATTACAATCGGAAACGTTTATGGACAGTTTTAAGTTAAGCTTGTTAATTGGGGTATTAGCGACTGTTTTAGCATTAATAGTAGGGATTCCTGCTTCCTATGCGCTGGCTCGTTATTCCGTTCGTGGGCGCAACTTTATTAAAAGCTTTTTCTTATCCCCAACTGTGATTCCAGGAATTGTGGTCGGGTATACGTTATTTCAATATATTGTTATTAAATTAGGTTTGCCTGTCTTTCAAGGATTATTAATGGGGCATTTTTTAATTAGTTTGCCTTATATTATTCGAGTGGTTGGGTCAAGTATGGAACAACTAGATTATTCAATGGAAGAAGTAGCTTGGACATTAGGTTGTACAAGATTGCGAGCTTTCATTCAAATTGTTTTACCCAATGTGTCTTCAGGAATTTTTGCAGCCTTTATGTTAGCATTTGTCAATTCGTTTAACAATGTTCCTGTATCGATGTTTTTATCAGGTCCCGGTGTGACGATGCTGCCTACTTCTTTATTAAGTTATATGGAATACAATTATGATCCAACTGTTTCAGCAATTTCTGTATTGTTGATGCTACTAACAATGGGCTTAATGTTTTTAATTGAAAAAACGTTGGGACTAGCTTCCATTGCCTAAAACATGGAAGAAGCACGAGATAGAAAGAGGAGAAAATTTTGACTTTTGTGGATTTAAAAGATATTCGCGTCAGCTATGACGGAAAACAAGATATTTTAAAAGATTTAAATATTTCAATGGAAAAAGGAGAGTTAGTTTCTTTATTAGGACCGAGTGGTTGTGGTAAAACGACTACGCTAAGAGTGATTGCTGGATTAATTAAGCCAAACGACGGACAGTTTTTCGTTGATCAAGAAGAACTAACAAAGGTTCCTGTCCATAAAAGAAACTTCGGGATGGTTTTTCAAAGTTATGCGTTATTCCCTCATTTAACGATTGCAGAAAATGTCGCTTTTGGGTTGAAATTACGCAAAGAAAGCAAACAAACCATGGACCAAAAAGTCACGGAAATGCTAAAAGTATGCGGTTTAGAAAGCTTGGGCGACCGTTATCCAAAACAATTATCTGGTGGTCAAAGACAGCGGGTTGCGCTAGCACGTGCTCTGATTATTGAACCTAAACTATTACTACTAGATGAACCGTTGAGTAATTTAGATGCAAAATTGCGAGTAGCAATGAGGATTGAAATCAAACGGATTCAACAACAATTAGGCATTACGACAGTTTTTGTCACACATGACCAAGAAGAATGTTTTTCTATTTCAGATAAAGTGGCCATTATGAATAATGGCGTGATTGAACAATATGATTCACCAGAAACGATTTATCGTTTGCCTCGTACTAAGTTTGTCGCTGAATTTATCGGTTTTGAAAACTTTTTCTCTGTCGAAAAAATGGAAGCCGGTCATTATCGGACACAAACAAATCAAATAGTGAAAACGACTAATCCTGAACCAAATGTTACAACGACGGTGGCAACGATTCGTCCAGAGGACATTGAGATTGTTTCAGAAGCTGCTACTAATACTGTCGCAGGTACTGTCGCTGTCCGAACATTTTTAGGGAAAAGCTATCAATATGAAGTGGAAACAGCGTTAGGTACATTGCTGGTTAATGGAACAAGTGAACAGTTATATGAAACAAACGAAACCATTCACTTGGCTTTTCCAGCTGAGAAATTAGTTATTTTAGAAAAATAAAAACCATTTTGGAGGAAGATTTAAAAATGAAAAAACGCGTAATTTTAGGGACATTAGTCGCTGCAACGTTATTAATGACTGCTTGTGGAAACAGCGAAGCAACTACGAAAAGCGAGAGCAAAGGTGGAAGTAATGCTTTAGTCGTTTCAACTTTCGGATTAAGTGAAGATATTGTCAAAAAAGATATTATCACTCCGTTTGAAAAAGAGAATGAAGCGAAAGTTACCTTAGAAGTAGGCAATAGCGCAGACCGCTTTACGAAATTAAAAAATAATCCCAATGCGGGAATTGATGTCATTGAATTAGCACAAGCAAATGCTGCACAAGGTGGAAAAGAAGGGTTATTTGAAAAAATTACAGAAAAAGAAGTACCTAATTTAAGTCAGTTAACACCAGGAGCAAAAGAGGTTTTTGAAAGTGGTGCTGGCGTACCAATCGCTGTAAACAGTATCGGGATTGTTTACAACAAAGAAAAATTAGGCAAAGAAATTAAGAACTGGGATGACTTATGGTCAGCTGATTTGAAAGGTAAAATTTCTGTTCCAGACGTTGCCACGACGGCAGGTCCTTTAATGTTATACGTTGCTAGTGAACATGTTGGTCAAGATATTACAAAAGATAACGGGAAGGCCGCTTTTGAAGCGATGAAAGAATTAAAACCAAACGTTGTTAAAACGTATTCAAAATCGTCAGACTTAGCTAATATGTTCCAATCTGGTGAAATTGAAGCAGCTGTGGTTGCTGATTTTGCGGTTGATATTATTCAAGGCGCAGCAGAAAACGTGATGTATGTCGTCCCAGAAAGCGGCACGTATGCCAACTATAATACAGTCAATATTCCTAAAAAAGCACAAAACAAAGAAACCGCCTTTAAATTTGTTAACGCACGGATTAGTGAAGAATCACAAAAGGCCAAAGCGATTTCATTAAATGAAGGACCTACAAATCAACAAGTAACGCTAAGCGAAAAAGAAGCGAAAAATAAAACATATGGTGCCATTGCCGAACGTGCCAAAACAGTCGATTTTAATTTTATTAATAGTCAACTAGCGGATTGGATTGATCAATGGAACCGGACGATGAATCAATAGTTTTAGAAAAGAGGGACAAAATGAACGTCGATGTACTACTAAAAAATGTGTGGCTGTATCAAACAGTTACTCAAACATTCGTTCAACGAAATGTTGCGATTAAAAATGATAAATTTTATTACGTTTATGAAGAAGAGAACGTCAATTTGCAGCCCAAAAAAACAATTAATGCCGAGAATCAATGGATGATTCCCGGCTTAATTGATGCACACATGCATATTGAAAGTTCCATGACGACACCTACTATTTTTTCCAAAGCAGTAGTGCGTTACGGTGTGACAACGGTGATTGCCGATGCCCATGAAATGGCTAATGTATTTGGCTTAGAAGGCTTAAAAGCTTTTATGGCCGCTGAAACAGAACTAGATATCTTTCACGCAATTCCTTCCTCGGTTCCTTCGACCACTCCCGAATTAGAAACAACTGGTGGGATTATCGGCTTAGCAGAAGTAGCAGAATTACTCAAAGAACCAAAAGTGATTTGTTTAGGGGAAGCCATGAATTTTAAAGGGATTTCCTATGAGCCAGATTCTTTAATTCGTCAAATTATCGATTTGTGCCAAAAACAACGACCAACCATGCCTTTAGAAGGCCACTGCCCTAAAATCGAAGATCAAGAGTTAGCAGATTTTCTATATAGCGGTATCACTTCAGATCATACCCATCAATTTCCTAAAACGTTAAAAGAAAAAATTGAAGCGGGCGTCTTTATTCAATTTCAAAATAAATCAATCACTCCTGAAAACATTCAGGTGATAGTAGACAATGACTTCTACAATTATGCAAGTATTATCACGGATGACGTGATGGCTGATGATTTGCTAAAAGGTCATCTAAATGAAAATGTCAAAAAAGCCGTTCAAGCAGGGTTGCCTATCGAAAAAGCCATTTATATGGCAACTTATACGCCGGCCAAACGAATGGGTCTCCATGATCGTGGCGAAATTGCACCTGGTAAAAAAGCTGACTTTTTGTTATTAAATGACTTAGAAAGTTTTGATATTAATACGGTTTATAAATCTGGAAAGGTCGTTTTTGAAAAAGGCGAGCCCTTCCATTATCCAGAAAAAATCGAAGAGTTTCCAGCCACTTATCAACAAACCATCCAATGTAAAAAGTTAACAGAAGAAGATCTACTTTTAAAGGTGGCTACAACAAAAGAAACAGTTCGTTGTAATGTGATTCAAAAACAAGAAATTGGCACATTTACAGAGCGAATTACAAAAGAAATTCCTGTTGAAAATGGATTGTTGCAATGGCAAAAAGCCAACTGTGCCTTATTAATTGTGATGGAACGTTACGGAAAAAATGGCAATATTTCTTTTTCTTTAATGGATCAACCCCTTTCCGAGAAAGGAGCCATTGCGACAACCTGGGCCCATGATCATCATAATTTAATGGTGATGGGTAATACGATTGAGGATATTTTATTAGCGCAGAATGAATTATTAGCGATGCAAGGCGGCTATTTGGTTGCTTCGGATCAGCAAGTGATGGCAACTTGTCCTTTACCAATTGGTGGGATTTTATCGCAAGCACCGATTGAACAATTAGGCGCTTCTTTACAAAAAGTCCGACAAGCTATGCAAGCGTTAGGCTATCAAAATATGAATGAAATCATGTCCTTTTCTACACTATCATTGCCTGTCTCGCCAGCCATTAAAGTGACAGATTTTGGGATGATGGATACGAAGTCACAACGTTTCTATCCATTAGTTTTTCCAGAGGATGGAGTTCTTTTGCATGAAAACACTCATTAAAAATGTGCATATACTAACAATGGATGAGCAATTTTCAGAAATCAAAGCCGGCTATTTAGTGATTGAAGAAGACACAATTGTTGAATTAGCACCAATGACCACACTTGATGAAAAGCGAATGGCTGCAAATCAAGTAATCGATGGTCAAAATGGAATTTTAATGCCTGGGATGATTAACACCCATACCCATGTAGGCATGATTCCGTTTCGTTCGTTAGGAGACGATGTGCCAGATCGACTCCGGCGTTTTCTTTTTCCATTAGAACAATTCATGACAAAAGAATTAGTAGGATGCAGTAGTGATTATGCAATTGCCGAAATGTTACTGAGTGGTATTACGAGCTTCTGTGATATGTATTATTTTGAAGATGAAATTGCTAAAAGTTGTGAAAAAATGAGTGTTCGTGCTTTGCTCGGAGAGACGATCATTGATATGCCCACTTGTGATAGTCCGGAGCCTTCAGGCGGTCTTTTTTACGCGGAAACCTTTATTCGCAAGTGGCAAGGCCATCCGTTGATTACGCCTATACTTGCGCCACATGCACCGAATACCAACTCACCAGAAGTGTTGGCAAAAATTATTGAACTTAGTCGGCGATACCAAGTTCCTGTGACCATGCACGTTGCTGAAATGACTTACGAAATGGCTGAGTTTGAAAAAGCCTATCAAAAAACACCAATTGCTTTCTTAGAAGAACTGGGTTATTTGAGCGAGCCGTTTATTTTAGCTCATTGTATTTTGGCAACAGATGAAGATCTTGCGAGTTTAGCTGCTACTAATGGAAAAGCGCGTGTCGCTCATTGTATCGGTGCGAATACTAAATCAGCCAAAGGCGTAGCGCCGATTAAGCAAATGCTTGATCAAGGGATTATTGTCGGTTTAGGCACGGATGGACCTAGTAGTGGGAATACATTAGATTTATTCACCCAAATGCGCATGGTTGCGAATTTTCATAAGACAGCACACCAAGATCGCTCTTTGTTTCCTGCGAAAGAAATTGTTTATCTGGCAACGATGGGGGGCGCTAAAACGTTAGGCTTGGCGGAGCAAGTCGGTTCATTGGAAGTGGGCAAAAAAGCGGATATAACATTAATTGAAACGCAATCAGTTAATATGTTTCCGATTTTTGATGCCTATTCAGCGTTGGTTTATTCAGCAAATGCTAGCAATGTTGAAGCCGTTTGGGTGAACGGTCAACAGTTAGTTGCCAATAAAGAATTACAACAAGCTAATCTCAAAGAAATCAAGGAAAAATTATATCAGGCCATGAATACGTTTGTGAAAGAAGCTAAAAAAAGAGCTGCTCTCTAAACAAAGCAAGTATGACGTATCGGATTGATTAAATAACGCTGGATTGACGTTTAGTGATTCAGGTTCTAATAGAGCGCAGACAAACTTTTAATGAAAGAGTTGTCTGTGTTCTTTTTTGTTATAAACATTTTTCTTTTTCTATATATATTTTTAAGGTAAGTTGTATTATAGTAAGTTTGAGAAGATGAGAATGAGAGGAAAAGCAATGAATATACAACGGTTTATAGAAAAACGCAAAGCACGTGGTTTGTCGCAAAGTGAATTGGCTAAAGGGATTTGTACGCAAGTTACGGTTAGTCGCTTTGAAAAGAATGGTCAAGTCCCAACTTTAAAAATATTGATCCAACTATGTAATCGTTTAGAGCTACCTTTGGGGGAACTCTTCCCGCGCGTAGGGATTAAACAACCTGAAATTCTTGAAAAAATGGAAGAAGCAGAATTCTTCTTGATTACCAGCGAACATGACCAATTGCAAACAATTTTAAAAAATATTCCTTTTGATGAAATCAAAGATTCCCAACTGTTATTAGAATATTATTATTTACAAGGCTTTGTCATGATTTTTCAAAATGCTTCGTTGATGGATTGCTTATTTACCTTTGAAAAACTTCTATTTGAAGAGCAAAAATACACGAGCGATATTTACCGTTTGTTAGCTTTTACTGGAATTGGCATGGCCTATGCCAAAGAAGGCGAAATTGAGAAAGCCGAATTTTATTTCAATAAGGTCTTCAAGGAAATTTATCTTTATACTATTCAATCAATGGAAGATACTTGGCGAGTATTAAATGTTGTCTTTCACTGTGGTGTTTTTTATGCAGAAAAAGGCGATTTAGAAACAAGTGATGCTTTGTTAGAGTATGCGATTTCCATCTGTTCTGATAATCACGTCACGTATTACTTGGCAAGAGCAGCTTTCCAGCTTGCGAAAAATGCCTTAGCTGAAGAAAAGCCGCAAGAGCAAATTTTAGAACTACTACAAGATGCCCGCGCGTATGCAAAAATCAATAAAAATCGCATCTTGTTGGAAGCAATTCAAACATTGAAAGAAACAATTTTATCTAAGGGGAATTAGTTTATATAGAAAATTATATATTTATTTTAAAAATATAATAAAAAAAGCGTTTTTTAAAAGAGTTCAAGACACATTACGACCTTAAATGAAAATTTTAAGGTCGTTATTTTATATAAAAAAATATATAAACGACTTGACTGACATCAAATAAAGGCGTATGATTCATTTGTGAATAAATGTGAAATAAAGCACAATCTTTCGTGGAGAGGAAGTCTTGAGGTGCAACAAAGTCAAACTATTTATTTGATGGGCACAGTAATAGATGTATTTGTAGACCATGAAGAACCTGAAAAAATTCTAGAAGAAGTGCATCAACGATTGATCACTTATGAACAACGCTTTAGTGCAAATGATTCAACTTCGGAACTGATGGCTGTCAATCAACAAGCTGGGAAAAAACCAGTCAGCGTTCATCCAGAGTTGTATCAATTAATTGCATTAGGGAAAAAACATAGTTGTGATCCAGCTAGTCATTTGAATGTTACCATTGGCCCGTTAGTTCAAACGTGGCGAATCGGTTTTAAAGATGCCCGTGTCCCGTCAGAAGAGGAAATTAAAGCCTGTTTGAAAAAAATTAATCCAGAAAAGATTCACTTAAATCCCTTAAAACAAACGGTTTTTTTGGAAGAAGAAGGAATGAAATTAGATCTGGGGGCTTTAGCAAAAGGCTATATCGCTGATTTACTAATTGCCTATTTGAAAGAAGTCCATGTGACGTCTGCTTTGATTAATCTGGGCGGCAATATTGTGACGTTGGGGCCCTCTACGCATCAAAACAAAAAATGGCGAATTGGTATTCGCAATCCGCAAGAATCCAGAGAAACAATCAGCTTACTTGTCGAAGTGGCTAATCAATCGGTTGTGACGTCGGGTATTTATGAAAGAAGTTTAACCGAAGCTGGGCGAGTCTATCACCATTTGTTGGATCCGACAACCGGTTACCCATTGGAAACTGAAATGGCCAGCCTCACAATTATCTCGGATGCTTCAGTGGATGGTGAGATTTGGACAACGCGTTTATTTGGTTATCCAATTCCAGAAGCGCTTGAAATCCTCAATCAACTAGATGGGATTGAAGGAGTCATCATTACACAAGACCAGCAAATTTTATATAGCAGTGGGTTAGCAGATACTCTTCACATTATCAATTCATAGAACCGAAAAAGGAAGGACAGCTCATTATGAAAAAAATTATCGGCTTAGTAGGAACGAACTCAGAGCAATCAACCAATCGTCAACTTTTGCAATTTATGCAACACTATTTTGCGCAGGAGGCTGACATTGAACTAGTTGAAATTGTTGACTTTCCTATGTTTAACAAGCCAGAAGACAAAGTTTTGCCAGAAATAGTTAAAACGGTTGCTGAAAAAATTGAAGCAGCAGATGGCGTCATTATCAGTACGCCTGAATATGACCATGCGGTGCCGGCTTCTTTGATGAATGCCCTAAGTTGGTTATCTTACGGGATTTTTCCGTTTGTTGATAAACCAGTTATGATTACTGGTGCATCCTATGGCACGTTAGGTTCCTCTAGAGCACAAGCGCATCTGCGTCAAATTTTAGATGCTCCTGAATTGAAAGCACGAATTATGCCAAGCTCTGAATTTCTATTAGCGCATTCCTTACAAGCTTTTGATGAAAACAATGCGTTAAAAGATTCAGAACAAATAGATAAACTAGCTGGTTTGTTTGCAGATTTTTGTGTATTTATTGAAATTACAGAACAGCTGAAACATGCGCATGCGCAAAATAAAAAAGAAGCAGAAAATTTCTCATGGGAAACGATTTAACGAAATGGAGTGAATAAAATGAAATTAATTGGGATTGTCGGATCAAACGCTGATTCTTCTTATAATCGGTTACTACTGCAATATATTGGCAAAGAGTTTTATAAAATGTTCGACTTGGAAATTCTAGAAATTAAAGATATTCCAATGTTTAATCAAAGTAAGGATCAAACGAACAGTGTCTTGATTCAGAATATGAATCGCAAAATTTTACAAGCAGACGGCGTAATTATTGCGACGCCCGAACATAACCATACCATTCCTGCCGGTTTGAAAAGTGTGTTAGAATGGTTATCTTTCAAAATTCATCCGCTGGAAAATAAACCAGTAATGATTGTTGGTTGCTCTTATTATGATCAAGGAACCTCGCGTGCGCAATTACATCTCCGTCAAATTCTTGATGCACCTGGTGTCAATGCAATCGTGATGCCTGGGAACGAGTTTTTATTAGGGAAAGCGAAAGAAGCATTTGATGAAAACGGCAACTTAATTGCGGAGGGAACACGTCAATTTTTAGAAAGCACATTACAAAAATTCGTGGAATTCATTGATGTGATTTCAAAATTAGAAGGGGCTAAGCCAAAAGACTTACCTGAAGATTTACATGCAAAAGGAACCATTGAAACAACGATCGAAGGGGTTGATATGGCAGCAGATGATTGGGTAGAACAAGCAGCAGAAGCGGTTCAGGCTGTGGAAGGCGACACATACGTAAAATTAGATCGAGGCATTTTAACCGTAGATCAGCTAAATTATTTCTTAAAATCAATGCCAATGGAATTGACTTATGCAGACAGTAACAATCAATTTTTATATTACAATAAAAAAATGGCTGCTGAAGAAATGTTTGCTAAACGGCAACCAGGACAAGTTGGTAATCCATTAGCGAATTGCCATCCACCAAAAGCATTGAAAAATGTAGAATGGGTGATTCAACAATTACGGTCAGGAAAAACAGATGCTATTCGCGTTCATGTTCCAATGCACGGACCAGATACCTATGTAGTGCATAACTATCAAGCGATGTATGATGATAATGGAAATTACGCGGGAATTAATGAGTATATTTTAGACTTTAAACCAATTGTTGATTGGTATTTAAAACAAACTGGGCAAGAATTAGTCGGTGGAAAAAACGTCGATGCAGTCAGTGGTGCCTCCAAAAAAGAAGCGCCAGAAACGGCAGATAGTGTCTCAAGTGCATCAGTCCATGAAGAAGAGTCAGCGACCGAAAAGCCAACAGTTGACAGCGTTTCCAGTGCTTCGATTAAAGAGTAAAATAACAGCAAAAAATAGCGGCAACAAGTAGTCATACTGTATTCAGATTAGCAATGCCAAATGAGGACTTTTATTGACAGAAGCTGATACTTAAAAGAGTAAGAACTTTATAGGAAGATAGTATAGAAGACGAACCAAAAGTTTCAATCATTTTTGACGAATAGGCTAGAAAAGAAACAGAAAATTAGTCAAACAAATCAGCTTTTCTTTAAATTTAAAGTAAAAAAATAACAAAAAAAGCCTCCTTGGTGACGCAAGGGGGCTTTTTTTGGTTAAAATAATACTTTTCTATGAAGATTCCTAAATATCGAAAGAATCATTTTTAAATTTGTGGAAAAAATAAGCAAGATTGACACTCACGTCTTGTTAAAAAAATAGATACTTAAGGCGTGATAGTTTGGAGTTGAAAATGTGACTACTTTGTTAGATGAATTATTAGACCAAGAATTCCGAGATAAATTACTTATTTATCAAACTTTTATGAATAGTGAAGGTCCATTATTAAAAGAAGAATTTTATGGATATTTTGATTTATCCACTCAAAAGTTAGAATCGTTGTGCCGTCAAATAAATTATGAATGTACACAGATTTCTTCAAGAAGTCAAATTCTTTTTCCAGCTAAAGGACTGATTAGTGCGCAAAAATTATCGCAAATTGATTATCAAGCCTTAAGAAAATATTATTTTGATCAATCACTAATGGCCAAGTTGCTTCTTGATGTGGGCCTCTATCAAAAGCACACGATTCAAGAATTTTCTCAAATTCATTTTATGAGCAAAAGCAAAATTTATGCCTTCTCGTATAAGCTAAATCTGATTTTAGCTAATTGGCGTATTAAATTAAAGTCAACAGGCTTGGTTGGAGAAGAGAAAAATATCCGAAGTTTTTGTTTTCAATGCTTGTATTATTTTTATGGAAGTAATCAAGAAAGGCTGCCTAACATTTTGATGGAAAATAGTCCTGGCATTAAACGATTTATAAACGATTTACAACTGATGTATCAAAAAACGTTTAGTCTTAATCAAAGCGCACAACTATTTATTCTTTTAACGATCCAACGTTTTCGTGTGTTTTCTGATCATGTAGTGGACTCTTTTACGGAAGTTCATGTGCCTAGCTGTTTACAGCACGCGTTTGAAAAAATCTATACAAGCGAAACACCTCTTTTTAAAGAGGATTTTGGCAAAGAGACTTCATATATTTTTCTTTTTTTAAGTTTAAATGAATACATTGATAGTCCGATTGTTTTTCCAGATAAGTTAACCATGTTAGACGAATTTATTGATCATATGAATAGTGTTATTCCTTTCTTTGAAAAGCGAATTACGGTGGAAACAAAAGAAAAATTAAAGTTGATTTGTTATCGCTGGGACCGCCTATATTTTTCAGTGGCTGCATTTATTCCCGCCAAGCAGAGCAGTTTCTTTGAAGAGCGGTTTCCTCAAATTCATCGCGCCTTAGATGGTTTTATACAAAAGACAGAGTCGCTGCATCAAAAACGATTTTTAATGTATGAACGCGTGCATCTATATTATGATTTTATGTTTTGTTTGTTAAATGATCGGTCTTTTTGCGCAATTGAAAAAACGATTCATGTATTTGTTGATTTTTCTGGTGGGGAGGATTATAACCGCTTTATTGCAAAAATTATTGCTTCTTTCAATTATATGGATGTCATGATTGATCACAAATTAACCTTAGAAACCGATTTGTATTTGTCCGATTTTTATAGTTCGAAAGTACGGTGTCGTCAATTGACATGGCGTCATTTGCCGGAAACAAAAGATTGGCAAGTATTTGCTGAGGTGGTCAGAGAACTAAGAAAGGGAGAGACTCAGAAAAATGAGCACTATGAGAGAAACCCAATCGAGATGTGGCGAGAACAAGAATACGAAGGATAGTCAATTGAGACAAGCAGGTAACTATAAAGACTTAACTGGTCAAAAGTTTGGTGAGTTGACAGTAGTAGCACCAACGGCAAAAAGAAAAGAAGGGCTAATTGTTTGGGCCTGTCGCTGTTCTTGTGGGAGCTATACAGAAGCTTCAAGAAGACAACTAATTCGTGGATATCGAACCAAATGTGCGCACCATCGCTATCAAACAATGTTGAAAAAAAACTATCATGAATTAGTCGTGGTACGGATCGAAAGTATTCATCAGACAATGAAAGCGTATTGTCTGTGTTCATGCGGACAATCTTGCTGGGTTCGCTGTGAAAATTTGTTGAATGGTCATACCAAAAGTTGCGGTCATCGTAAAAAGAAGGATTACCGACAAAGAGTTGCTGGCGTAATTCCAGGGAAGTTGCAAAGTAAACGCCCTAAAAATAATAGCAGCGGACACAAAGGAGTGAGCCAGACCGCTTCTGGGAAATGGCTGGCTTATATCTCTTTGAAAGGCAAGCGCCATAACTTAGGTATCTTTACGGAAAAAAGTGAAGCAATTTTAGCAAGAAAATTAGCAGAACGTCGTCTATTTCAACCAATTTTAAAACAAGAAATAGTGACTACAAATAAGGAAGTTTAGCAACAGAGAGGATGCGAAAGATGTTAGCAGGCTTATTTTCAGTAACTGGAATGATTTTATTGGGGATTTTATTTTGCTTAATTGGTTATCAAACGTTTCGAAAACATCATCATTAAGAGAAGAATGTTCTAGCTAGATAATTTCATCGACAGATGAAATTATCTAGCTTTTTTTTATAAAAAAGCTAAGAAAAGGATAAGAGATTGTGGAAATTCTTTAGGTTGTTTAACAAAGCCTTAATTTCCTTTGTTTTAGATTGTGGTTAAGAAGATTTTTCTCTATACTAAGTTTTCGGAAATCAAAGAAAAGAAAGGAGCGAGTGATGTGGTTAAAAAAATTGGTTTAAGTATAATGCTCTTATTTTTTTTCTTAATTATCGCACTCCCAATCTATGCGTGGAAGATTGAGCCGAATTTAGTTCACGTTAATCAGGTGACTTTGGGAAAGAAAAATCAACGAGAACCATTGAATGTTGTGCAACTTTCGGATATACAAGTTTCAGAATTTTATGAGACGAAGCGGTTAGATAAAGTCATAAAAAAAGTCAATCGTGAAAAACCAGATATTATCGTTTTTACAGGTGATTTATTTGACAATTATGCCAAAAATCCGCAACAAAAAGAACCGATGATTGAAAAATTAAAACAGTTGCAAGCGACAATTGGAAAATATGCAGTTTGGGGAAATCATGATTACGGTGGCGGTGCTTCTGCGGTGTATGATGAAGTCATGGAGGCCAGTGGCTTTACCGTTATGAAAAACCAAGGAGAAACAGTAACCTTAGCAGATGGACGCCGTCTTTTTATTGGTGGTTTAGATGACTCGTTATTAGGAAATCCTTCCGTTTCAGAAACATTGTCCTATCGAGAAACGTATGACTATGCGTTATTAATGACCCATGAACCAGATGTCGCGGATGCATTTGTTGGTACGGGTACACAGTTAGTTTTAGCAGGACATAGCCATGGCGGACAAATTTGGATTCCTTTTTATCCAATCACAAATGTTTTAGCAGAAAAATATACCAGAGGATTGTATCAGTTGGACCAAGAAACGCAACTATATGTTAATACAGGCTTAGGGACGACCGCCATTCATGCCCGTTTTGGGGTGATCCCTGAAATTACACATTTTACTATCTATATTTAAAAAGTCTGGTCAATCCGACCAGACTTTTTTCTGTTATTTAACAGAATTATTTTTAAGAAAAAGATGCTCATATTTTGGTGAAACGTTTCTATAAAATGCTTTAAAATATCTAGAAAAGAGTATTTTTATGGAAAAAGAAGCAGGGAAAATAATTTCTTTATAAATGGTCTATAGCGCTTTTTAATGCTGTTATTTTTAAACAAAACCATAATGTAAGGGTTTACAACCGTTTGAAGTGAATGTATAATCTGTTTGTAGAAACGTTTCACTAAAAAGAAAGGAACCCTGCTTATGAAAAAACTAAAAAAGTTTTATGATCAGCGGCAATTGCATTGGATGGTACTTCCGGGTGTAGCATTCATGATTGTCTTTAACTACATTCCAATTTATGGAATTATCATTGCTTTTAAAAATTATACGATTGTTGATACGGTTTCTTCTGCACCATGGGTTGGACTTGAAAATTTTCGAATCATTATGGAAGATAGTTTTTTTTGGGAAGCAGTTCGTAATACCTTAGCGATTAGTTTAATGAAACTTTTTTTAGGATTCGCTATTCCGATTATCTTAGCGGTAATGATTTTTGAAATGAGAGATGGACATTTGAAAAAAGTGATTCAGACGATTTCTTATATTCCGCACTTTTTTTCTTGGATCGTTTTAGGTGGGATGTTGATTTCGTGGCTTTCAACAAATGGCTTTATCAACCAAGTCATGATGTCGTTAGGCTTAATGAATCAGGGCGTCAATCATTTGTTAGATCCTGATAAGTATTGGTGGATTGCTGTTCTTTCTGATTTGTGGAAAGAAGTAGGTTGGGGAACGATTCTCTATCTTGCTGGCATGTCTCGCATTGATCCAACGTTTTATGAAGCCGCGAGAATTGATGGTGCTTCAAAATTAACACAAATCCGAACGATTACTTTGCCCTTATTAGCGCCGATTATTTCGTTGAACTTAATTCTAAATGTTAGCGGTTTATTGGGATCGAACTTAGATCAAACGTTGGTTTTAATGAATGCTCAAAACCAAAACAAATCAGAAGTAATTAATTCATTTGTTTATCGTATGGGGCTAACGCAAGGGGACTTTTCTTATGCGACGGCAGTTGGTTTAGGGATTTCTGTTATTTCAATTGTTTTATTAGTCATTACAGATCGCATTACTAGAAAAATGAACAATGGTCGGTCGGTTATTTTATAAAGGAGGCAACAGCTGTGATTAAAAGAAAATCAAAAGAAAACAAATGGTTTTACTTTTTCAATACGTTAATTCTTGTGTTGTTTTCTTTATTAATTATCGTGCCAATTTGGAATATTTTAGTTTCCTCAGTTTCGTCAAGTTCGGGTTTAGCCGGTAAAGGCTTGGTTTTATGGCCGAAAGGATTTACGCTAGAAAATTATCGGAAAGTTTTTTCGGATAGTAGCATTCCGCGAGCGTTTTTGATTTCTGTTTTAAAAACAGTCATCGGTGCGTCGACGCATACGCTGTTCTGTGCAATTGTCGCCTATGGACTTAGTAAATCTAGACTAGTCGGGCGTAACATTTATACAACGATGGGTGTCATTACAATGTACTTTGGTGGGGGCATGATTCCCACGTATCTTTTGATTAAGTCATTAGGACTCTTAGATACCTTCTGGGTATATATCATTCCAGCTTTATTTAGCTATTATGATGTAGTTATCTTAATGAACTTTTTCCGAGAAATTCCACCATCTTTAGAAGAATCCGCCAAAATAGACGGCGCCAGTGAGTTTCAAATTTTTTATAAAATCTTTTTACCTTTAACAAAACCGGCATTAGCCACCATTATTTTATTTAATGGGGTAGGTCAATGGAATGACTTTATGACCACGAAATTATATATTACCAAAGAATATCTGTATCCATTGCAGATGAAAATTTATGAAATTATTGTTCAATCAAACTTGAGTACCATGACAGAGAGCGGCAGTACAGATATGGTGGTGCAGGCAACGACACGTGGTGTTCAGCTGGCAACAATTGTCATTACAACGATACCAATTTTAATCATTTATCCATTACTACAAAAACACTTTATCGGCGGTATGATGGCCGGTGCAGTAAAAGAATAAAGAAAGTAGGGAACAATATGAAAAAAGTTTTAGGCGGTTTATTGGTGGCAACGGCGGTCGTTAGTTTAGCGGCCTGTAGCGGTGGGGAAAAGAAAGCTAGCTCAGATGTCTCAATTAAGGATCGGTATGAATTAGATGAAAAGACGCCTGCTTGGAAGTTAGATAAGAAGAAAGAACCGACCAAGATTAAATGGTATATTAACTCAGATTGGACGGCATTGCCTTTTGGAAAAGATGTGACCACTGCGCAGATTAAAAAAGATTTAAATGTGGATATTGAATTTATTTCCGGCGATGATTCAAAATTAAATGCCATGATTTCAAGTGGAGATATGCCTGATATCGTGACATTAACTGAAAAAACTGGACAAGCAGCATTGAAAGCAGATTCTTGGGCCTATTCTTTAAACGATTTAGCTAAAAAATATGACCCCTATTTAATGAAAGTTGTTAACCAAGATACGTTTAAATGGTATGCCTTAGAGGATGGAAAAACATATGGTTATCCTAATTACTCTAATACAAAAGCGGATTATGAAAGTGGAAATATCCCAGTAAATGATAATTTTGTTATTCGTGAAGATGTCTATAATGCATTAGGCAAGCCAGACGTTTCAACACCAGAAAATTTTGAAAAAGTCATGCAACAGATTAAAGAAAAATATCCTGAGATGACCCCAATGGGCTTCACCACAGTGGGCGATGGTGCAGGACCATTTTTAGACAAATTACAAGACTTCTTAGGTGTTCCTTTAGAGGATAAAAATGGTAAATACTATGATCGAAATTTAGATAAAGAATACTTAGAATGGTTAAAAACATTTAATGATGTTTACCGAGCAGGCAATATTAGTGATGATAGCTTCACAGATGATGGAGCAACGTTTGATGAAAAAGTGAAACAAGGAAATTATGCAACCATGCTCGTTGCTGGAACTAGTGGTCAAGGTGGAAACTTTACAGAATTTATGAAAAAATCTGGCACACGTTATATAGCCATTGATGGACCAAGTAGTACTTCTGGCCGAAAACCAACATTAAATCAAACCGGCATTTCAGGTTGGTTAAGTAATTACATTACGAAAGATGCGAAAGATCCAGCGAAAGTCACTCAACTATTCACATATTTAATTGATGAACCGGGACAAATTTTAACAAAATATGGCGTTGAAGGAGTTACTTATGCGTACAATGATCAAGGGAAAATTGATTATTTACCAGAAGTGAAAAAATTAGAACAAACAGACAATGATGCCTACAACAAAAAATATGGCATTAGTCGTTTCCTATACTTTAACAATGACCGTGTTAATAAACTAAAAGTGCCAATGGAAAGTGCTTTAACGCAAATGCAAGAATGGGGCAAAGGAAAATTAGTCCCACATTTCGTAATTGAAAATATTAATCCAGATGCGGGAACGCCGGAAGCTCGGGCGAATGAAGCGATTGAAACCAAACTAAATACAACCGTTATTTCAATGATTCGTGCGAAAGATGATAAAGCCTTTGACAAATCTTTAGAAGACTACAAAGCATTCTTAAAATCAAATAAATGGGATGCAATTGAAAAAATAAAATCTGAGAAAATGGCAGAAAACAGAGACAAACTTAAGTAAGAGAGGAGGAGAGAAAAGCGGATAAAGCAACGAGAAATCCGCTTTTCTCTTTTAATATGAATAAGCTATTTGCATATGAAGGTTGGTATTATCGGATTTTTTCTTTTATTGCCAACTTGATCATTATTAATTTTCTCTTTTTAATTACCTGTATAACAGGCATCTTTAGCGGTGTCGGCTTAATTGCGTTGTATCGAACGATCTATCGTTTGTATCGTGAAAAAGATATTCCTGTTTTGCGAACGTTTTGGACAGCGTTAAAAAATAATATCATGCGAGGTTTTATTTTAACAGGTGTCTTGTTCGTTGCTTTTTTACTGGGCGGTATTGTCGTAACAAGTTTATTTAAAATAGCCACTAGTTTAGGTTTCTTAGCTATTTTTCTATTAAGTTTTGTTGCATTATTTTTGACGAGTTTTCTTTTTCTCTTTTCCGTTTTTAATTGGTCCGCTAAAAAGACACTAGGTGAGACGGTTTATGTGGTCTTAAGTAATAGTGCCAATGCGATTATTTTGTTTATTTTACCTCTTTTAACGTTTGTTTTTTTCTATAAGCTTAATTTGTTTTTATATATTGCGTTAGGATTCGGGACAACGGCTTTTCTTCAAGTTGCGTTTTTTCAGAAAGTGTTAGGTGTGGAACATGAATGAGTATTTTGAGTTTTGGGAAAAGACTAAGGAAGAACTTCAAAAAATACCGCTAGATATCCATCGGCGGGTCATTGACTATCCATTGGAAAATGTTCAAGTGGAACAGGTCGACTTTTTAAGTTTCCTAGGTGAGCGCATCTTTGGCTATTTGTTACTTCCTAAAACGGCGGGGAAACAGCCAATAGTGATTGACTGTTTAGGCTATATGAATCATATTCAAGAACCTTGGCAATTTGCTCATTGGACACAAATTGGTTGTGCTTGTTTTGTCATTGATAATCGAGGTCAAGGGGGATTAACCAAAGATCGCGTGCCATATCAAACAATTTGGCATGAAGCACCAATGGGACGAGGATTTCTAGACAAAGAAGATTGGTACCAACGCCGCTTGTTTGCCGACCATTTACGTAGCATAGAAGTGGTACGGACCTTTACTGAAATTAATCAGGACCAAATCATTCTTCGTGGTGGTTCCCAAGGGGGTGGCGTAGTGTTAATGGTGAACAGTTTAGTCGACTTCCCGATTTTAGCTACTTTTGCAGATGTTCCAAGTCATTCTTGTTTAGAAAATCGAGTAGCAGAAGGAACAGGTTCGTATCAAATTATTCATCAGTACTTACAAGAGCATCCTCAAGCGCATGAAAAAATTGCCGCGGTTCTTCCTTATTTTGATAGTCGCCACTTTGTTTCGCAAATTAAAAATCCAGTCTTTGCTTCTGTTGGGAGTCACGATCCGATATGTCCAATGAAAGATTTTTTCCCTTCTTATCATCAGATAAAGGCAAGAAAAGCAGTCAGAGTGTATTGGAAAAAAGGCCATGGTGGCGGTGAAACAACCCAGATCCGTCGTGAGATGCGTCAAATTCAACAACTATTGCAGGAGGTTAAAAATGAAAATAGCTACGTATAATGTCCGGGTAGATACAGAGTATGACCAAGATTGGCAATGGTCTTTTCGTAAAGAGGCTGTTTGTCAGTTAATCAATTTTCATGATTGGAGCCTTTGTTGTATTCAAGAAGTACGACCGAATCAAGTCAGGGATTTAAAGGCGTATACAACATTCACCTGTCTTTCTGCGGAAAGAGAAGGGGATGGTCAAGGAGAAGGACTAGCGATTCTCTATAACGAACAAAAAGTTCAGGCTATTGATACAGGGTATTTTTGGTTATCTGAAACACCTCAGCAGCCAAGTATCCATCCTGAAGCTGGCTGTCCAAGAATTGCTTTGTGGGGACTATTTAAGGAAACGACTCAAAATACGCCTTTTTTAGTCATCAATGTTCATTTGGATCATATTTCAGCTCATGCTCGTTTAGCAGGAATGACCGTTATCTTAGAGGAGTTACATGACAAAATTGCACAGTATCCAACTTTATTAATGGGCGATTTTAATGCAGAGTCGGAGGAAGCAGTTCATCAACTTGTTCAAAAAAAATTTCAAGATAGCAAAAATTTAGCTACTCATTATGGCCCAAGAGGAACATTTCAAAATTTTACTTACACAAAACCTTGGGCGGAATTAGAAGAAATTGATTATATTTATGTAAAAGGTTGGCAAGTACAGCAAACCGCAAGTTTAACAGATAGTATCGATGGACGTTTTCCCTCCGACCATTTTCCTTTAGAAGCAGAAGTATGTATTGAAGAAAGGTAAGAGTATGAAAGAAAATCAACTGATTCAATTAGTCGAAGAAATGACAATTGATGAGAAAATTAATCAATTATTACAATTAGCAGCAGCGTTTTATTCAGATAAAGCAGAAGAAAAGACCGGCCCTATGTCAGAGCTAGGACTAAGTCAAGAAACGATTGATACGGCGGGGACAACACTGGGTGTTTCCGGTGCAAATGAAGCGAAACGTGTTCAAAAAGAATATATGCAAAATCATCGCTTAAATATTCCAACACTTTTAATGGCGGATATTATTCATGGTTTCAGAACCATCTTTCCGATTCCTTTGGCTTTAGGAAGCACTTGGGATGAAGCAGCAGTTGAAAAAATGGCGGAGATTTCAGCAAAAGAAGCTGCTGTTTCAGGATTACATGTAACCTTTTCGCCAATGGTTGATTTAGTGCGCGATCCACGTTGGGGACGTGTCATGGAGTCAACAGGTGAAGATCCATTACTCAACAGCCGCTTAGCTGCTGCAATGGTTAGAGGTTACCAAGGAGAAAATTTAAAAGAAGACAATTGGCGAGTAGCCGCGTGCGTGAAGCACTTTGCGGCATATGGTGGTGCCTTAGCTGGTCGGGATTATAATACGGTAGATATGTCTGAACGGCAGCTAAGAGAAATGTATTTACCTGGCTATAAAGCTGGATTAGATGCGGGTGCAAAACTTGTCATGACGTCCTTCAATACAGTGGATGGGATTCCTGCTACAGGCAACCAATGGCTGTTTAGAGACGTATTACGAAATGAATTTGGCTTTGAAGGAGTTGTGATTTCAGACTGGGGAGCGATTAAAGAATTAATTCCTCATGGCGTTGCCAAAGATGAAAAACAGGCAGCAGAATTGGCTATCAAAGCTGGTGTAGATATTGAAATGATGACCACGTGTTATCCAGATTATTTAAAAGAATTACTTGAAGAAGGCCGGATTGCTGAAACACTTATTGATGAAGCAGTTATGCGAATTTTAAAACTAAAAAATGAGCTAGGCTTATTTGAAAATCCCTATCGTGGTGCGGATGAACAAGCGGAAGCAGAAGTGATTTTAAGCAAAGAACATCGAGAAATAGCTAAAAAGATTGCTCAAAAATCAATGGTTCTTTTAAAAAATGAAAATATTTTGCCTTTTACACCGCAAGAAAAAATCGCGCTTGTCGGCCCAGGGGCCAAATCACAAGATATTTTAGGGGCTTGGTCATGGCAAGGAAAGAAAGAAGAAGCCATTTCCCTCGTGGCTGGGGCCCAAAAATTAACCACAAATCTCCTAGTTGCCCAAGAACCTTTTGATTACTTTGAACCGACCGCGGCGGCCATTGAAGAGGCTTTAACGTTAGCTAGTCAAGCAGATAAAGTAGTAGTGGCACTAGGCGAAACAGATTGGATGAGTGGGGAAGCTGCCAGTCGCAGTGATATTCGTCTACCCGAAAAACAATTAGCAGTAGTGGCACAAATTATTGAGAAAAATCCCAATGTTGTTGTCACGGTCTACAGTGGCCGGCCCTTAGATTTACAAGGGATAGATGTTGCAAAAGGAATTGTGCAAGCTTGGCAACCTGGAACAGAAGGGGGCAATGCGCTAGCAGAAATTTTGTGGGGAGAGTACAATCCAAGTGGTCGTTTAAGTATGTCGTTCCCAGAAACGGTTGGTCAAGTGCCAATTTTTTACAATGTCGACAATACTGGGCGTCCTTATGAGTCAGCACCAGAAGAAAAATATGTTTCTAAATATTTAGATGTCTCTAATTACGCTAAATATCCCTTTGGATTTGGCTTAAGTTATAGTCATTTCTCTTATCAACCAATTCAACTAAGTGCATTAACATTTACCAAAGAACAACCAGTCACGGTCTCTGTTTTAGTAAAAAATGACAGTCCAATCGCTGGAGAGGAAACCGTGCAATTTTATGTACGTGATTTGGTGGGACAAGTGGTTCGCCCAATTAAAGAGTTAAAAGATTTCCAAAAAGTTTGGCTGGAACCAAAGGAAGAAAAAGAAGTTCAGTTTCTTCTTTCAGAGGATATGGTGCGCTATGTTCATTCAGATAATCAGGTAACCAGTGATGCAGGTGAATTTATCGTAATGATTGGTGGAAATAGTCGCGATGTACAAACCACAACAGTCACGTTAAATGAATAAGATGGGAAGGATAAGTTATGCAGATAAAGAAGCTTAAGCAAGCAGACACAGTCGCTACATTTCTAGAGACAGGTGATTTAAAAGAATTGAATAGCTGTGGCATGATGATTAATCAATTAGAAGGCAATCCTTTAGACGGGAGTATGAACCAACTCTATTTGCGGATAATTACAGGGGACACAATTAATTATCGACCAATGATTGGTTCCAACAGTCAAAGTGATTTTTATCTTTCAGATAACCAATTGACATGGCGGGGTGAATTTGAAGCGGTTCGTTACCAAGTTGACTTTCGTTTGGGGCCAAGCAATCAATGGTTCTGGCGGGTTAATGTCACTGGAACTGGCTTAGTAGATATTGTTTATGGTCAAGATATTGGCTTAGCGACAAAAGGAACCGTTCAGTCAAATGAAGCGTATGTGTCGCAGTATCTTGATCATCACATTTGGCAAGAGGGCGAAGAGCTTGTTGTTTTATCGAGACAAAATCAACCGCAAAATGAGAAGTTTCCAGCCCTTATTCAAGGGAGTTTTCAAAAATTAGTAGGCTACTCAACGGATGGCTATCAATTTTTTGGCCGTTCATTTAAACAAACAAACACACCAGATGCATTGGGGAAAAGATATTTAGCAAATGAAGTCTATCAATATGAATTTGCTTACACCGCTTTACAAACGGAAACCGTCCAATTAACGAATGAAAGTAAGGAATTTGTTTTTTATGGTGCGGTAACAGAAACACATCCGCAAGCATTAGCTGAACCTTTTTTATCGAAAGAAGACTTACAAGCTATTTATGAAACTGTGACATTCGATTCATTAAAAGAAACACAGGACTTTCCTCCAAAACTTTTAGGAGAACCTATCACAGGAAATCCATTAACAGAAGAAGAGTTGGCCGCACTTTATCCCCTTCAGACACAAATTGAAAAAGTAGCAGGTCGGACGTATTCCTTTTTCACGGAAAATTACCATCATGTTGTTCTTCAAGAAAAAGAAATTGCCATGGAAAGAGCGCATGGCCACATTTTATTAAGTGGTAAAGACTTAACGGTTGACGAACCTTTGCTTAGTACGACAGTGTATATGTATGGCATTTTCAATTCACAAGTGGTTTTAGGAAATACAACCATGAACAAATTAATGAGTAATAGCCGAAACGCTTTAAACGTTATGAAACGCTCTGGTCAACGAATCTACATTTTAGAGAATGGCTTATGGCGCTTACTAACAATGCCTTCTGCTTTTGAAATGGGGTTGAACTCTGCTACGTGGTATTATAAGTTGCCAAAGGATACAATTCGTGTACGCACCTTCACTTCGCCTGATTCAAGAGTGATTCAATTGGAAGTGACCAGTCAAAAGGATGCGTATATGTGGGCTGTTTCTAACCATTTGTTATTAGGACCTGAAGAAGTACCAACCTATCAATTAGAACAAACTGGCAAAATGCTTCGAGTGACGGGAAATCATTCTGCTACAGAAAATTATTACCCAGAACTAACCTATGCATTGACAGTTGATAAATCATTTCAAGTAACCGATAGCACATTATTTGGTGGAGCTGAAGCGGACTTATTAGTCTTGGCAATCGAAAAGACCCAAAAATTTTCACTACTTATTACGGGCAGTATAGAGGACCAAGCATTAGTCAATACACCATTAGATTTTGAAAAAGCAGAAAGTCAATATTTAGCATTCATTAATGGCTTGTTACATCATTTTGAGTTAACACACACAGACTCAAGTGTGCAGCAAATGAATCAATTAACTCGTTGGTATACTCATAATATGCTCGTTCATTATTTGTCGCCACATGGCTTAGAACAGTATGGTGGAGCAGCTTGGGGCACACGAGATGTGTCGCAAGGACCGACAGAATTTTTCTTTGCGACGCAACAGCCTAAGATCGTGGCCTCCATTATTCAGCATCTATTTGAAAATCAATTTGAGGACGATGGCAACTGGCCGCAATGGTTTATGTTTGACCGATACGAAGAACAAAAAGCCAGTGAAAGCCATGGCGATATTATCGTCTGGCCATTGAAAGTAGTGACTGATTATTTGGAACAAACCGCAGATTATTCAATCTTAGCTACGGAAATCCCTTATACAAGTCGCAAAGATAATCACAAAACAAAAGAAACAGCATCTTTATTTGAACATTTGAAAAAAGAAATAAATTATATTGAACAACATTTTTTACCAGAAACTTTTCTATCCTGTTACGGTGACGGCGATTGGGATGACACGTTACAACCTTATGATAATCGTCTTAAAGAGCAAATGGCTAGTAGTTGGACCGTTGCCTTAACGTATCAAGTATTGAAAAAATTTGCGGCTTTAATTACGGAAATCGATGCTACTTATAGTCAGCACTTAGCAATTTTAGTCGCAGGAATAAAGAACGATTTTCAAAAATATATGTTGGCGGATGAAACGATTCCAGGGTTTATTTATATGGAAACGCCAGAAACTTTTGAACAAATGATTCACCCAAATGACCAAAAAACAGGGATTCAATATCGATTATTGCCAATGACTCGTAGTATGTTAGCTGAATTATTAACACCGGAACAAGTAAGTCATCATTTAGAAATTATTGAAAAAGAATTAACGTTTCCTGATGGCGTGCGTTTAATGAACAAACCAGCGAACTATCGAGGCGGTGTGAGCACTAATTTTAAACGAGCAGAACAGGCGGCTAATTTTGGTCGCGAAATTGGCTTACAGTATGTTCATGCGCACATTCGCTATACAGAAGCGATGGCGAAAATTGGTCAGCGAGACAAAACCTGGCAAGCATTAATGCAAATCAATCCAGTTCAATTAAAAGAAGTGGTTCACAATGCAGAGTTACGTCAAGCCAATGCCTATTTTAGTAGTTCCGATGGCGATTTTAAAACAAGGTATGAATCACAAGAAAATTTTGGTAAACTAAAAGATGGAAGTATTGGGGTAAAAGGTGGTTGGCGAATTTATTCAAGCGGGCCGGGAATTTATTTAAATCAATTAATTACAGCTGTTTTAGGGATTCGGCAAAAGGCCCAAAGTGTGGTTTTTGATCCCGTGTTACCAGAAAAATTGTCTGGTTTAGCACTAACTTACCAATTGTTTGATAAACCTGTCACATATAAATTTTATCCAAATCAGTCAGCGAAAATAGTTATCGATGGTCAAGAAGTTCCGTTTAAATTTGAAGAAAACCCTTATCGAGAAGGGGGAATGGAAGTTCAAAAAGACGAGGTGCTTTCATTATTAAATGAAGCAAGTGTTATTGAAATTTACCATTAGAAAGGAGAGTAGTCCATGGTAGGAATTAAAGATATTGCAAAAAAAGCAGGCGTATCAATCTCGACCGTTTCTTACGCATTGAATGGTAGTTCAAAGGTAACTGAAGAAACACGAACGCGCATCCAAGCAATTGCTGAAGAGCTAAACTATGTTCCTAACATGGCCGCTCGCACATTAAAACGTCGTCAAACTAATATTATTGGTGTCTATTTGGCCGATTATGGCGGTAGTTTTTATGGTGAATTGTTGGAGGGGATTAAGAAAGGCTTAGCACTGTTTGATTATGAGATGATTGTCTGCAGCGGTAAAAAGTCACATCTTTTCATTCCTGAAAAAATGGTGGATGGGGCAATTATTTTAGATTGGACATTTCCAACAAAAGAAATTGAAAAATTTGCTGAACGAGGCCATTCGATCGTTGTCCTTGATCGAACCACTGAGCATAGGAATATTCGGCAAGTTCTCTTGGATAATCGTGGCGGTGCCACGCAGGCAATTGAGCAATTTGTCAATGTGGGTTCAAAAAAGGTTCTTCTGCTTTCTGGACCAGAAAAAGGTTATGATAGCCAAGAACGATTGGCTGTTAGTACACGAGAATTAACTCGTTTTGGGATACCTTATGAAATTATCCAAGGCGATTTTACCGAACCTTCTGGCTATGCGGCTGCTAAAAAAATTTTGAGTCAACCACAGACAGAACCAGTCGATGTTTTTGCTTTTAATGATGAAATGGCGATCGGTGTCTATAAATATGTTGCAGAAACAAATTACCAAATGGGGAAAGACATTCGGATGATTGGTTTTGATAATTCTGAACTAGGTGCGTTTGTGCAACCGCGATTAGCAACAATTGCCTATTCTAAACATCGATGGGGCATGGTGGCTGCAGAGAAAATTATTCATTTAATGCGGGGAGAAGCTGCTGAGAGCGAACACATTTACACACGTTTTATAGAAGGAGAATCTTTTCCATCTGAATAATAAATAAAAAGTTTGGTCCAATGCTAGCTAAGCTAGCGGACCAAACTTTTTTCTGTAATGGTAATTTCTTCTGATGCAATGGGTTCATCCAGACTGAGAAGGCGATCTCTAAATTTAAAATGGACCGGCTTGTTCTCATTAATAAATTCATACGGGTAAGCACCTTGGATTGTTTCACCAGGATTGATTTCATCTGCTAAACGATCTAGTTTGTCTTGGAAAGGTGAATCTGTTAAGACTGCATATTGTAAATTTTGGGCTTTTCCGTGGACAGTTTGACTAACTTCCATAAAACTTTGAATCATTAGCTGAATATTTTGTGTTTTTTCGGTTGTATTGGTTAATTCAAACAGGACATAAAACATGGGTTTGCCTTGATAATCTTTTCCTTTATGCAAGGTAGTTAAGGATAAACGCCCATCTGGAACCAACAATGTTCGATTTTCATACGTCCCAATACTTGTCGCCAAGACTTCATCAGGTGCGGGCGCACTTTGACTTGCTGGGCTGCCACTTACAGTTGAACAAGCACTTAATAAGGTACTTAGAACGAGTAAGCTCATTAAAATGTAGGGTTTCCTCATATAAAGTCCTCACTTTGGTTGATTGACTATGTAAAAAACAAATTGCTTGTATCTATATAAAAAAGAGTGCTACAAGCAATATTTTAATCGTAGTTCTAGTAAATAGCAATACTTTTATCAAAATTCATGTTTGGAAATATAATTTGAAAAATATTTTTAACTAGCAGAAAAACATTTCTAACAAAAAGTATTGGCTCAAAGTAAAGAGATCGTTTTGTTAGAAATGAGAAATGGCAACATAAAAGTTTTCTATTTTTCTGCAATTAAGACAGTTTCAAAAGTGAATTCACTAGGAATATGATTCGCAATTGAGTATTCAAAAATATGTCCATTGCCTAGGTAAGCAATTTGTTCTGCACGCATCAGGAAATCATTATCGGTTAAGTTTAAATATTTTTTTTCCAACGCAGAAGGACGGATCCCAGAAATGCTGACCCGCGCACTTTGAATTTTTTGATGCAATTGTTCCGAAATATATTGATAAATGGAGACTTTCAATTCTTTCATTGTCAAGTTCGGAATTAAAGCAACGGGCATCCAAGTGTATTCAATAATTGAGGGCACATCTTCGATAATCCGTAAACGAATAATTTTGTAGACTAACTCTTCTTCTGTGATACTTAATTTTTCAGTCACCCAAGGCTCAGGTACTTCTGTTGCAAAGCCTAAAACCACGGATTCAACTTTTCCATCGTAGGTTGAGTAAGTGCCGGTTAACGGAGAAAATTTAGTAATGGTTCGATTTTGAAAGTCTTGAACAAAGCTGCCCGAGCCACGTCGTCTGACAACATAACCTTCTTGCACAAGCAAATGTAAGGCTTTTGTAATGGTTAGTTCGCTGACCTGATATTTTTCTGCAAGAAGACGACCTTGGGGTAACTTTTGATTAATGGGATAAACACCTGCTTCGATATCCTGTTTTATAGCTGCATAAATTTCTTTATAACGTGTATTTGTCCGCATCAGAGTCCTCCTTTATCACCAGTATTTCTCTCATTATACCATGAATTTAACATGTTAAAACTATATATTTATTTTTAACGTAACCACTTAATAATCAAGTACTTAAATAAAAGTAGTTGACTTATTCTTTTTAAAACTATATAGTTTTAAAAGTAAACAGAAGAACTTATTGATCTGATTGGTACTTTTTGTGAAAACCTTTTACAATAAAAGGGCAGCACAGAAAAGAGGGAGGTATGACAATGGAACATCATCAACTAAAAGCATTTCCGCAAGATTTTTTATGGGGCTCTGCTTCGGCAGCTTATCAAGTAGAAGGTGCTTGGAGTGAAGACGGCAAAGGCGCATCTGTTTGGGATGAATTTGTTCGGCTACCAGGAAAAACGTTCAAAGAGACAACTGGTGATTTAGCCGTCGATCATTATCATCGTTTCAAAGAAGATGTGGCTTTAATGAAACAACAAGGTTTAAAAGCATATCGTTTCTCGATAGCATGGACACGAATTTTACCTGAAGGACGTGGTCAAGTAAATCAAGCGGGACTGAAATTTTATTCAGATTTAATTGATGAGTTGTTAGCGGCAGGAATTGAACCAATGGTAACTTTATATCATTGGGATTTGCCAGCTGTTTTGCAAAAAGAATATGGTGGCTGGGAATCAAGAAAAATTATTGCTGATTTTGTGGCCTATGCGAAAATTTTATTTGACGCTTTCCGTGGCAAAGTTCGCTATTGGATTAGTTTAAACGAACAAAATGTGTTTACTTCGTTAGGTTATCAATTAGCCGTGCATCCTCCCGGCGTAACAGATAATAAACGGATGTATGAGGCCAATCATATTGCTAATTTAGCCAATGCAGCAGTGATTAATGCGTTTCATGAATTAGAAATGCCTGGCAAAATTGGCCCTAGCTTTGCTTATACGCCTGTTTATGCCGTTGATGCGCATCCTGCCAATGTTTTAGCGGCTGAAAATGCAGAAGATTTGTTGTCGCATTTTTGGTTAGATGTCTATCTTTGGGGAGAATACCCAATTGCCGCATTAAATTACTTACAGGAGCAAGGTGTGGCCCCAACGATAAAAGAGGGCGATTTAGCGTTACTACGTTCAGCCAAACCTGATTTTCTAGGTATTAATTATTATCGGACGGATACGGTTGCTGCTAATCCATTAGATGGCGTCGGAATAGGGAAGATGAACACAACGGGTGAAAAGGGTTCTGAAACGGAATCTGGGGTACCGGGTTTATTTAAAAAAGTAAATAATCCATATGTTGAACGGACGAACTGGGATTGGGCCATTGACCCGCAAGGTTTGAGAATTGCCTTACGACGATTAGCTAGTCGCTATCAAGTGCCTATTTTAATTACTGAAAATGGGTTAGGCGAATATGATACCTTAACAGAAGATAAACAAATTCATGATACGTATCGCATTGATTATTTACGAAGCCATATCCAAGCGATTCAAGAGGCGATTACGGATGGTGTTTCAGTTATTGGTTATTGTACATGGAGTTACACCGATTTACTGTCGTGGCTCAACGGCTATCAAAAGCGTTATGGTTTTGTCTATGTGGATCAAGATGAAACACAAAAAGGTTCCTTAGAAAGAATCCCGAAAGACAGTTATTATTGGTATCAAAAAGTCATTGAAACAAATGGACTTATCTAATTATAAGAAAAGAGTGTGGAAAATATGACAGTAAAAATGGGGTTTATTGGATTTGGTAAAAGTGCCAACCGCTACCATTTACCTTACGTAATGATTCGAGAAACACTAGAAGTGAAAACAATTTTCGATTTACATGTTAATGAAAAAGCAGCAGCGCCCTTTAAAGAAAAAGGCGTAAATTTTACCACTGACCTTAATGAATTATTAACGGATCCAGAAATTGAATTGATCACAATCTGTACGCCTGCGCATACACATTATGATTTAGCCAAACAAGCCATTTTAGCTGGTAAATCAGTGATTGTGGAAAAACCATTTTGTGATACGTTAGAACACGCAGAGGAATTATTTGCTTTAGGGCAAGAAAAAGGGGTAGTAGTGATGCCTTATCAAAATCGACGTTTCGACGGCGATTACCTAGCGATGAAGCAAGTAGTAGAGCAAGGCTTTTTAGGAGAAATCAATGAAGTGGAAACACATATTGATTATTATCGACCAGGAAGTATCACGGAACAAGGACCTAAAGAAAATGGTTCGTTTTACGGACTAGGCATTCATTTAATGGATCGCATGATTGCTCTTTTCGGGCGTCCAGATCAAGTCACTTATGATATTCGTAATAATGAAGTGAGTGAGGCAGTCGATAATTATTTTGACGTCGATTTACATTATGGTTCAAAATTAAAAGTAAAAGTTAAAACGAATCATTCTGTCGCTAGTCCGTATCCACGTTTTATTGTTCATGGTAGCAATGGCTCGTTCATCAAATATGGCGAAGATCAACAAGAAAATGATTTAAAAGCCGGAATCATGCCGGATGCACCAGGCTTTGGAGAAGATTCACCAATGTATTATGGAGAAGTGACTTACCGTAATGGCAATGGCGACTGGATTAAAAAACAAATTAAAACGCCTGTAGGTGATTACGGTCGTTATTATGATGCCGTCTATGAAACGTTGAAAAATGGTGCACCGCAACTAGTAACTAAAGAGCAAGCATTAACTAACATCGAAATTTTAGAAGCTGGTTTCCTTAACCCAAGTCCAAGTGTTTATCGTTTGAAAGAAAACTAAAGCGTATTTAAATGACTTGAAAAGCGCCTGACCCACAGTCCAGACAACTGTGGGGCAGGCGCTTTTATTTATAAAGAATTGTGAATTTTAATATAAGAAACGTATATTGTTAGTAAAAATAAAAAAAGGAAAGACATCTTAGTAGCACTACTTCCCCAAGAATTGCTACTAAAATGTCTTTTGTGATGCTCGCTCAATTGAAGAGCCTTAAATAGGATATCGAATATCCAGTATAAATGCAAGTAAACTACTTTATAGTTAATATTAGTATACTTCATAAAATAATTTTTCAAAGAGAAAAAGGCTTGTTATGAGAAAAAATTAATTTTTAACTCGTTTTTTCTAAGCAAGATTCGGGTGAAAAAGACAATAATTACTGAAGCTGAATGGTAATTAAAGAGGTTCTTTGCTAAAATAGGAAAGACAAGAAAGTTTGGTTAACGAAAGAACCAAATCAGAAAGGAGGACAACCAGTGGAAAGTTGGCTTTTTTTACTACTGATTGCCTTGATTGCGTTTGTTGCAAAAAATCAAAGTTTATTAATTGCGTCAGTTGTTGTGCTTGCTTTAAAAGCTTTACCAAATAGTGCGAAAATCATGTCGTGGTTGTCAGATAAAGGCATTAATTTAGGTGTCACAATTATTTCAATTACCATTTTAGTCCCGATTGCTACAGGACAAATTGGCTTAAAGGATTTAATCCAATCATTCAAAACACCGATGGGATGGCTGGGGATACTTTGTGGAATTCTGGTAGCTGTTTTATCCTCAAAAGGAGTAGGTTTAATTAATCAATCGCCTGAGATTACGGTGGCCTTAGTTTTTGGAACGATTCTTGGCGTCGTTTTTTTAAAAGGAATTGCAGCTGGTCCGATTATTGCATCGGGGATGATGTACGTAATCATTACTACCTTTCAAGCCTTTCAACACTAAAAAAGCAAACAAAACGCGTAAACGTTTTGTTTGCTTTTTTAGTGTTGATAAATGTCCACATTACTATCTAATATGCCACTTTCATTTTTTAAAGTAATGGTTCCCGCATTCGGATGAATCACTAGCTGTAAATGCCCTGTTAAAAACATTTGGTCATACGTCGAAGTATAGACGTGAAAAGAATCATTAGCAATTGTTTCAGTATAAGGCGCTTCTGCTTGATCAACAGGAACGATAATGAAACGATCGCCAATCATACAACAACCTTCTGCGGAAGAATAAGGATTAGAGCCGTCATTTGCTACCAACAAGAAGGTGTTCGTTTCAGTTAAGAAAGGGGCTAAACGTTGTTTTACTTCTTCAGAAATAGTCAGAGACATTTGCCTCACTCCTTTAAATAGTATGTAAAAGGAAGAGGGTAGCTTGTCGCTATGCCGCTCTTCAAAGGTTTTGTTATTTGCTTGTTTCTTTACTGCTTTTTTTGAAAAGAGCAATAGAAAAGGCGACAACTAAGACAACTGTTGCAGCTAAAACAAATGGATTTTTTGTTGCTGATGTGAACCCTAGGACTGTTGAACCAATCGCACCTACGTAAGATAAAATAATCGCTGCTTTCTTTGGTGTTGAAAGTTCTGTAAAGCTATCGCGGAAGGCGACACCTAAACCTAAAGCGCCAATAAAGGCAAACATCCCAAAAATAATGTGTAAAAAGACCATGAATTTCACCTCCAACAGTCAGTATAGAGAGAAATAGCTAGTTTGTAAACTAATTGAGCTTACTTGTGTTATTTATCACTTGATAAATGTTTTTACCAATGCAAAAAAACAACGTACGATCAATCGGCAGTACGTTGTTTTTTAGTTTAATATAATTAGGAAGCAGAAACCTTATTTTGCTGGATTTTTTTGATCGATTCTTCTGTTGGCGTCACATATAACGTTCGTTGGTTTTCATAAATCACATAACCTGGTTTTGCTCCATTGGGTTTATGCACATGTTTTACTTGGACATAGTCAACAGGCACTTGTGAAGAAAGTCGATATTTTGAAAAATAAGCTGCTAGAAGTGCGGCTTCAGTAAGGGTTTCTTCGCTAGGATGTGCGTCACGAATAATTACATGAGATCCAGGAATATCTTTGGCATGGAGCCAATAATCAGTTTTTTTAGCGGTTCGTAAAGTCAATTGATCATTTTGCAAATTGTTTTTTCCAACGAGAATAGGTGTGCCATCTGTGGCATAAAAAAGATCGGGTTGGCTTTTTTTCGGCTGTTTTTGTTTTTTATTTTTTTTACGTTTTAAATAGCCTTGTTCAATCAGTTCTTCACGAATCACTTCAATGTCCATTGGTGTCGCAATTTCAAGTTGTGCCACAACTGACTCTAAATAAGAAATTTCTTGTTGTGTTTGCTGAATTTGTGTCTTAACAACTCGGACAGCATTTTTCAATTTTTGGTATTTTTGAAAATATTTTTGTGCATTTTGATTAGGTGAAAGTGCAGGATTTAGCGAGATACGCAACGGTGCATTTTCTTCATAATAATTTGGTAATTCCACCTCGGTGGCTCCTTTTGGGACTTGTGCCATGAAGGTTGTTAATAGTTCTCCGTCGCGACGGTAATTTTCAGCGTTTTCTGTATCGGCTAAGGTTTGTTGTAATTTTTTAAGTTTCTTTTGATTTCTTTTTAGTTCATTTTCAATTTTGCGAATTAGTTCGCCGCCTTGTTGTTTGACACGGTCTTTCTCTGCTTTACCAGAATAAAAGGCATCTAGTAATTCACTGAGTGTCGCATACGTTGTTTGTTCACCAACTAATGATTGATAAGGAATGGGCGTAAAATATTCTTTTTTTTCAGTAACTGTTAATGTCGGTACAACAGCTTCAGTGACTGAGGACCAAAATTCCGTCCAGATGGCCATTTTTTCATTTGGTTGTGCAAGTAAACGGGCACTTAATTCGTCTGCTGTATCTTTGCCTAGACCTTGGAAATGTTGTTGTAAATAGTGTCCGTTTAATTCAGGAGCTGTAGAAAGAAGCGCAAAGACTTCTTCTTTTGAGGCCGTGAGCGGATTAAGTCCCATTGGTTTTGGCGGTTCAATATAAGTTGCTCCAGGAAGCAACGAACGATAACTATTTTGGCTCATTCCAATGTGTTTTATCGCATCTAAGATTTTTCCAGAAGATTGGTTAACTAAAACGATAGTACTGTGACGTCCCATTAATTCAACAATCAAAACAATATTTTGTAAGTCACCTAGTTCATCTCTTTTTGAAAAGGTGAAGTGAATCACGCGATCATTTTCTATTTGTTGAATCGTTTCTAAAATGGCACCGTCTAGAAATTTTCGTAACATCATCACAAAATTAGGAGGTGTTTCTGGATTGCTATAGGTAATTGTAGATAGTTGTATGCGCGCATAACTAGGATGTGCTGATAATAATAATTTATGGTTTTTACCTTTCGCACGAATGACTAAAACGACTTCGTTTTCATAAGGCTGATGGATTTTTGAAATCCGGCCACTTACGAGTGTTTCTGTCAACTCATGAACCATGCTATGAGTAAATACGCCATCAAATGACATAATAAATCCCTCGTTTCTTTCCGACTAATAGCTTTATTATAGCGGAGTTTTTGAATTTAAGAAAGAAGCTTGTTAAAAAGGAGTTGGGTTTTCCTTAGAAAGCTGGGGAAGTTTGCTGGTTTTTTTAGTAATTAAAGCGCAAGGGTAGGCAAGAAAGAAAATGATTAGTATAATAGATAAGAACTAAAAGCGAGGAGCGATTAGAAGTTGAATAATTTTATGGAAGAACTAAAAGAGGCACTTTATGAATTAAGACAAAGAAAACTGTTAATGATTACCGCTATTGTAGCATTAGTATTAATAATTGGCTCAATCATTTTTATTCCAACGATGCAAAAAAATATTCGAGCTGCTCAAGTTGAATCGTTAGTCGCAGGACCCATCAAATCAGAGAAAGTCAGTGTCTTAGATTACAAAACAGCAGACAAGAAAATCCAAGAAACAGGAGCCATGTCAGTCATGTTTGCTAAACCATCTGGCAAGCAATACGATCAAATGGTGAAGCTGTTTAATTCAGATAAAATGAATGAATTTCATCGTTCGCTGTATATCTATCCGTTAATTTATAATGCTGGCAAAGCACAAGAGCAATACAATGTTAGCAGCGATGAGATTACGCTTGTTTTCTTTGAAAATGGCAAAGAAAAGACACGGACGGTTGTCGAAAAATCTATGGATTTAAAAACACAATTAATACCAGAATTAAATCGATTACCAATGGCTGGCGTTTTGAAAGACCAGCAAAAAGCGGCGCAAGAAGCTGAAAAAGAAGCAGCAAAGACCGCTGAAACACAGACGACGACCAGCACGACTGGCGTTGCTCAATCTACTGAAACGACGACAGAAAGCACTGATACAGTACCAGAAACTGGTGAATAATAGCTAGCTATGTTAAACTTAGATTGTAGAAAGTTTTAAGGAATTAGAAAGAGGGGATTTTCGATGGCATTAGTAATTTCAATGACGATTTTAGTAAGTTTATGGCTGATTCAATCGCAAAAACAAGCAGTTAAAGTTCCCGTGAAAATTGAAAGAAACCGAAACAATTAAGTGGTAAATATGCTGAAATAAAGAAAAACGAGCCTCTCATAAGAGTGGCTCGTTTTTTAGAAGTAAAAGAAATGCAAGAAAATAAAAACTTTTTCTTGACGAACAAAATCAATATAGTGTAGACTACCTTTAACAACATAACTAGGAGGGAAAATACATGACACAATTATCTAACGTAAAAGAAATGCACCAATCATGGCAAAACTGGCGTAGATAGTTGTATGTATGATTCTTTCATAGATACAACTTTAGAAGACTTATTCTAAAAAGTGTATCTATGCTGGTTATATTCAAGAAGAAAAAACGACCACATAGAGGACCCATCTATGTGGTTTTTGTTTTGCAAAAAAACAACGACCACTCCTAAACACTTAGGATAAGTCGTTGTTTTTTTGCTACGAATCACTACGATTGGCACGAAGTGACAGAGTAGATGATGAGTAGTACAAGGTGAGCGAAGAGAACGTTGTCCCAATCGTAGAAAAAGTGCTCCTGCGATCCTCGTCGCAGTTAAATCCTGACAAGCACTACGATTGACACGAAGTGACAGAGTAGATGCAGGCTGCGTATACTCGCCGCAGTTTGGCCTTCAAGAGTGATGAGTAGTACAAGGTGAGCGAAGAGAACGTTGTCACAATCGTAGAAAAGTGCTCCTGCGATTCTCACCAAAATTGCGATCCTCGTCGCAGCTAAATCCTGACATTTGTAAAAAAGTGTTCCTAGGATTTTGACTAAGCAGAGGATTATGAATCTCAGTTTCACTTTCAACGGAAGAAACGCCCTATAGATAATGGTTTTATTATTAAAAAGAAAAAGTTGCCAAACAAAAGGGCAGTTAGGAGAATGCAAAATGAAAAATAAACGTTTAACGTTTGTCGTGTCTTTATTAGCTATTTATTTAATTGGTGCTTTTTTTGTGAATCAAAAAGTGACGAATTCAAAGAAAGACATAGTTACTGTAGGGGTTTTGCAGTTTGTCAGTCACCCCGCATTGGATGAAATTTATAAAGGTGTTGAGGAAGGGTTAAAGGAAAATGGCTATGACAAAGGCAAAAACTTAGAAATTATTTTTCAAAATGGTCAAGCCGACCAGAGTAAGTTAGCAATCATGAGTCAACAATTAGTACAAAAAAAGGCAGACGTTTTAATTGGCATCGCCACGCCAGCTGCGCAAGCGTTAGCCAACACTACCCAAGAAATCCCGATCATTTTAGGCGCCATTACGGACCCTGTTAGTGCAGGATTGGTGAAAGACAATCAAAAGCCAGGCGGTAATATTACGGGTGTTAGTGATCAATCTCCTTTGTCAGCCCAGATGGATTTACTAAAAGAATTGATACCAGCTGCCAAAAAAATAGGTATTCTCTATGCTTCCTCAGAAGAAAACTCTCGATACCAAGTAGCTGAAGCGCAGAAAGCAGCTGAAGCCAAAGGATTGACAGTGAAAACATATGCTGTGCCATCAAGTAATGAAATTGCACAAACGGTTCAAGTGATGACTAAGGAAACAGATGTGATTTATATACCAACTGATAATACGATTGCTAATGCCATGCAAACGGTAGTCGGAGAAGCAAATCGAACTAAGACGCCGATTATTCCTTCGGTGGATACAATGGTAGAACAAGGCGGTTTAGCAACTGTTGGGATTAATCAACATGCGTTGGGGGTACAAGCCGGCAAAATGGCAGCAGAGGTTCTGTCTGGAAAAAGTCAACCAGCAACTACACCCATTTATACCTTTAATACAGGCGACACAATTATCAATGAAAAACAAGCGCAAAAGTTAGGAATTACGATTCCCGCAGAGTTAGCAAAAAAATCGAAATTGATTAACTAATTATCAAAGAAAGTAGGAGAAGCGATGATTGTTTCAGCAATTGGACAAGGAATGTTATGGGCCTTGTTAGGTCTAGGTATCTTTATGACTTATCGTATTTTAAATTTTCCAGATATGACCACAGAAGGTTCATTTCCGTTAGGAGGGGCGGTTTGTGTAACTGCCATTACAACAGGGGTTTCACCATTTGTAGCGACTCTTTTAGGGGTCGGCGCAGGAATGCTTGCCGGTTTAGTGACTGGTTTACTATTTACAAAAGGAAAAATTCCAATTATTTTAGCAGGAATTTTAGTGATGTCTGGTTTAAATTCCGTGATTTTATTTGTGATGAAATCGCCAAATAAGTCTTTACTAAACCAACCGAAGATTCAAGATGTTTTTCAAAAAATGGCCTTACCAGATTATTATGATACTATTTTTTTAGGGATTAGTGTTTTGGCTGTGGTAATGATTTTACTGTTATTTTTCTTTAATACTAGTTTAGGACAAGCCTATATTGCGACAGGCGACAATGAAGAAATGGCTCGCTCGATTGGCATTCAAACGGATCGCATGAAAATTTTAGGATTGGTTTTATCAAATGGCTTGATTGGCTTATCTGGCGCTTTGATTGCCCAAAATGATGGATATGCGGATGTAAGTAAAGGAACCGGTGTCATTGTAATTGGCTTAGCTTCACTCATTATTGGTGAAGTACTGTTTGGAGAATTAACGTTTGGTGAACGGTTGATGGCGATTGTTGTAGGCAGTATTATTTATCAACTATTGATTTTATTAGTGATTAAATTAGGCTTTGATACAACGTATTTGAAAATCTTCTCAGCAGTGATTTTAGCAATCTGTTTAATGATCCCGCAATTAAAAAAAGCATTACGACTACACGGCTTTTCTGATAAGGGGGAAACGAAATGAAACCAGTTGTTGAATTAAAAAATGCGACAAAAATCATTGATAATGGGATGAATGAAAAAAAAGTGATTTTGGATCATGTGAACTTAGCCATTTATCCTGGGGACTTCATTACTGTTTTAGGTGGAAATGGCGCAGGCAAGAGTACGCTATTCAATAGTTTAGCAGGAACTTTGACACTAACAGAAGGACAATTTTTAATTGAAGGAGTCAATCGCACCAATCTTTCTGAAGTCAAACGGGCCAAATCTCTAGCGCGTGTTTTTCAAGATCCTAAAATGGGGACAGCACCAAGAATGACTGTGGCAGAAAATTTATTGCTTGCCATGAAACGCGGACAAAAACGTCCCTTAACATTACGGAAGATAAATGAGCAACGCGCCTTGTTTACAAAAATCTGTCAAGAAGTTGGCAATGGCTTGGAAAATCATCTGGATACACCGACAGGTAACCTTTCTGGCGGTCAACGCCAAGCCTTAAGTTTATTAATGGCCACTATCACAAAACCAGAATTATTACTTTTAGATGAACATACTGCTGCCTTAGATCCCAAAACATCCAAGCAGTTGATGCACTTAACGGAACAACGGATTGAAGAAGGGCACTTAACTTGTTTAATGATTACCCATCGAATGGAAGATGCTTTACGATATGGCAATCGTTTAATTGTTTTACAAAAAGGTAAAATTGTTCAAGATTTAAACGCTGCTGAAAAAGCACAATTAACGCTACAAGATTTGTTGCTGTTCTTTGAAGAAGTAGAATAAAAAAACAAGCTCAGAAAATGAGCTTGTTTTTTTATTTTTTGACCAATCGGAAGAGTCGCTTGGGGAAAAAACGTTTGACAATTCGTTCCAGTAGCGAGGTCACCATAAAGCCCGCTGCGATAGCTGCAGCAGTAAAGACAACTTTTAAAATCAACTGCAAACCGTCATCAATATTTCCTAATAAAATGCTCCGAACCGCTTGATAGGCAGGGCCTCCTGGCACTAAAGGAACCAAACTTGGAATATAAAAAATAATCATCGGCATTTTTTTGTAACGGGAAAAAAAGATACTAGCGATTCCTAATCCGACCGTTCCTAAAAAGTTTGCAAAGGTTTGACTAGCATCAAAAGTTTGCGTTAAGAGATAATAAATCATCCAGCCTGTCATGCCAGTAATGCCACAAGCCACCAGTGCTTTACGAGGAATGTTCGTGATAATACCAAACGTCACAGTCGCTAAAAAACTAAAGAGAAGATGAAAAATTAGTTCCATTTGAACACTCCTTACATAAATAATTTAAAAATCAAGGCAATTCCCAGGCCAACAGACCCAGCAATAAAAATAGCTTCTGTCCCTCGCGCCGTCCCGCTGATGAGGTGGCCGGCTAAAATGTCGCGAAAAGAGTTCGTAATCGCCACACCTGGAACTAACGGCATCACCGCACCAATAATAATATTATCGATGTTGACTGCTAAGCGAAAATGCACAGCCAAATAGGCCAACAAACCAATGACAAAAGCGGCTGCGAATGAATCGAGGTAAGGAACTTGGAATAACTTTTGGGTAAAAAGATAACTGGCATAGCCAATCCCGCCAACAAAAAAAGTTGCAATAAAATCTTGCCAAGTGCCACCAAAAATGTACATTAACGTACAACTAACAATTCCGGCTGCTAACAAGCGTAACGAAATTGAAAAAGTGGGGGTATCTGTTTCTAATAGAGTTAAGCGCTGATAAAGCTCTGGTAGAGTAATCTCTTTTTGCGCAAATTCTCTTGATAACTGATTGACAAGGCTAACTTTTTCCAAATTAATCGAGCGCTGGGGGATGTTTTCTAATTGCGTATAATTACTGGAACGAAAACCCACGAAAATCCCTGTAGCCGTCGTGTAACAAACGCTCTCTGGCTCACCAGCATTTGCTGCAATCCGAGTAATTGTATCTTCGGTTCTATATACTTCAGATCCGCTTTCCAGCATAATTTTTCCAGCTAAAATGCATGTATCAATAATTAATTGTTTTCTTTTTTCGCTATTAACCAAAGGAATGGCTCCTTTCATTTCGAGTTCACTTTTAGTGTATCATTTTTTTTAAGAACTGTACGCAATTTAAAACAGAGATAGAAAAAAAGTGTGATTTTTTACAAAAATGAAACGAATCTTAAGAATAAATGAAAACAAATAAGGAATTAGTAAAAATTATGGGTTAGTTGTAAGAATCTAGGATCTTTCCTTGCATTTTAGTAGGAAACATCCTATCCTAAACATAGAAAAACAAAGGGGTCAATAAAAATGGACAACCAATGGTTACTCTACGGAATTAGCAGTGTCGTATTAATTATTTTAATCAGAAGAACAATCCTATCAGGAAACATCGTATTAAGTTGTTTGTTGGGAGCGATTTTGCTGATTCAAGTAGTGGGAGTAGCTCTCTGTGCTCAGCAGAAAAAGAAAAATGAACATACAAAAGAACTACCTTCTTCTAAAGTACATCAATAGAAGAAGGTAGTTTTCTCTTATAGTAAATCAAATTTTTTCAAGCCATTAACAATGCCATTCTCAGTATTTTTAGTTGAAATAAAGGTGGCTTTTTCTTTTAGTTCTTCTCGCGCATTACCCATGGCAATTCCATAATCACAGGCCTCAAACAGCGCCAAATCATTGATGCCATCACCAAAGGCATAAGTGGGAATGCCGTTTAATCCCAAGGTGTTAAAAAGATTTTTGACACCAGAGCCTTTAGAGACCCCTTTACGAACAATATCAATTGAAAAAGGACCATTGCGATAAAAGGTCAATTCAGGAAACCGCTCATAGTAATATTCATCATCATCGCCATGTTGACTTAAGACCAACATCATGTTGACGGCATCATTCTCATAACCTGTGGGATCAATTTCTGGAACAGCTGAATGAATATAATCATAGGCTTGTTTCACTGTGCCAGTATGCCCTGTACAAAAAATACGGCGCTCATTGTAAAAAGCCAATTCATGACCACGATGTTTGACATGTTCATGCAGTGAAACACATTCCTCTGTTGTAAATTCATCTGAATAAATCGTTTTTCCTTCATAATGAATAAATTGCCCGTTCATTACAATCGCAGAATCAATACCACTGGCTTTCATGATTGGCTGAATCTCACACAAGGTCCGTCCTGTCGCAATTAAAGGTAAAATTTGATTGTCTTTCAAGGCCGCCACTGCTGCGGTAATCTCAGGAGTAATTTGCGATGTTCCATCTAACAAAGTTCCATCTAAATCAAAAAAAGTAATAGCTTTCATTTTATCCATACCCTAACATCCTCTCTACGCTTGTTATTTTAACAAACTTTTCTGAAAAGACAATGGGTTCCCTTCGTTTTCTTTAAAAGAGCAGGAAAAAAAGTGATTTTTGATGGTTCTGTAAAGGATTTTTGAAGAAATATAGAATCGGTTGGTACAAATTCAATTTTAGAGTATACTACAATAGAGCAGTTTTATGAAAAGTGAATAAGGAGTGAATGAAATGAATATATTAATGATTGAAGACAATGAATCCGTCTCAGAAATGATGCAAATGTTTTTCTTAAATGAAGGGTGGGAAGCTACCTTTAAAGATGATGGCAAAGAAGGATTGGCGACTTTTCTTGCTTCGCCAGAAAAATGGGACATGATTACGTTAGACTTAAACTTACCTAGTATGGATGGGATGGCTGTTTGTCGTGAAATTCGCAAAGTTTCAGCCAATGTTCCCATTATTATGTTGACCGCTCGTGATTCTGAAAGTGACCAAGTAATTGGCCTTGAAATGGGTGCGGATGATTATGTGACAAAACCATTTAGTCCATTAACTTTGATTGCACGGATGAAAGCTCTACATCGTCGTGCCGAGGTGGCAGAGGCTGCGCATGATACGTCTGAGAATACAGATGAAACGTTTGATGTGATTACGGATCATTTTAAAATGAATACGAAAACACGAGAAACATATTTAGATAATCAATTAATCGAAGGCTTAACACCTAAAGAATTTGATTTGCTATACACTTTAGCAAAAAAACCACGCCAAGTCTTTTCACGCGAACAACTACTAGAATTGGTTTGGGACTATCAATACTTTGGCGATGAACGGACAGTTGATGCCCATATCAAAAAATTACGACAAAAAATTGAAAAAGTGGGTCCTCAAGTCATCCAAACGGTTTGGGGCGTAGGGTATAAATTCGACGATTCAGGTGTTGCTTAATGAAGTATTTGTATCAACAATTACTTGCTTTTATAGGTGTGATCGCTCTGATTATTCTCATTGTCGGAACGTCTTTCACACAATTGACCAAGCGCACAATGCAAGAAAATAACTATGAACAGCTGTATGGTTATGCAGAATCGGCTTTAGAAACACGTGACTTTTTTATTAATGTTGCAGGTGTTTCAGATCGAGATGTTTTATCCTATTCATTTCAGTTGACTGAGCGCGTACTCCAGAAGCAAGATGTGCAATTTGTGTTTATTAACAAGGACCGCGTAGTGCAGTACCCACCAGTTGATAGCACAAAAAAATTAGACTTTTCCTTAATCGATAAAAATTGGGATCAAATCATGAAAGGTAATCGTGTTTATGCAACAGAAAATATTGATATCTATGGGGAAAAGAATACTTCAGCTTATGTGATGCTGCCTGTGCGTGATAAAAATACTAATAATCTGCTTGGTGCAATAGTTATTACACAACCTGCCAAAAACGTTGACCGAAGTGTCCAGTCCGTGACACAAAACTTGATTAAAGGCTTTATTTTTTCTGGTGTGATTGCCTTGTTACTAAGTTATCTATTTGCGACTTTCCAAGTGAAACGAATTAATCGGATGCGTAAAGCCACCAAAGAAATTACTAGTGGAAATTTTGATATTCAATTACCAGTCCATGACAAAGATGAATTTGATGACCTAGCAGAAGATTTTAATAAAATGGCCGCGTCTTTAAAAGAATCACAAGAAGAAATCAATCGTCAAGAAGAGCGCCGTCGTCAATTTATGGCGGATGCCTCTCATGAAATGCGGACGCCTTTAACAACTATTAATGGCTTGTTAGAGGGATTGCAGTATAATGCTATTCCTGAAAATCAAAAAGAGAATGCGATTAAACTGATGCAAAATGAGACCGCTCGCTTGATTCGCTTAGTCAATGAAAATCTTGATTATGAAAAAATTCGGACCAACCAGATTCAAATTGTTGTGAAGAAGTTCAACGGAACAGAAGCTTTAGAAAATATTGTGACTCAACTAACGGCCAAAGCTGAAGCCGCCGGTAATCAATTGTATTTAGACACCACCGAACCAATTGATGTGTATGCCGATTATGATCGTTTCGTTCAAGTAGTTGTCAATATTGTTCAAAATGCTATCCAATTTACTGAAAATGGCGAAATTCATATTGCTTTAGAAAAAGGCTATTTAGAAACTATTGTCCGTATTTCTGATACAGGAATCGGCATGACGGAAGAACAAATTTTGAATATCTGGGATCGTTATTACAAAGTAGATCCATCCCGTAAAAATACTAAATATGGAGAATCAGGATTAGGCTTACCAATCGTTCAACAATTGGTCCGCTTGCATAAAGGGAAAATCAATGTTGAGAGTGAACCTGGTAAAGGCACCACGTTTATTATTTCATTTCCTGATGTTGAAATTACTGAAAACTAAAGAAAACGTCTGGTCACAATCAGTGCCAGACGTTTTCTTTAATTTAATAACGCATGTAGAGACAGGGGGTGCACATAGGGACTATCAATAATTTGTGGATCTTTTGTCAGAAATAGCAAGCGCTTGTTTCTTTTTTGAACTGCTATTTTTAATTGAGGTAAAATTTCTTGACGTTGTCCAATCGTTAATGAAGAAAAGATGTCATCAATCACTAACGTACTTGTTTTTGAAAGCAAAAGTTGTATTATCCGCATTTTAATTTTTTCAAAAGTCGTAAAAGAAGTAAAGGAACGACCAAGTAAGGCAGGTTCTAATTGGAACATCTGGAAAGCTTCGGCTAGAACTACTTTTCGATCCCGTTCTTTGATTGTACTAGCGATAAATAAATTTTCTTCTAATGGCAAGTAGGGCAGAAAGGTTTCACTAGAAGAAAGCCTAGTAATGGTTAGTTGATTTGTTTGAAAAAAATCGGCCAATGCGAGTTCTTGTTCTGGAGCAGAATAAATGATTCCATAAACTTCTCGCAAAGCTAACGCGTCGAATGAGGATTTTTTTTCGGTTATTTTTTTGAATGATGGTGTGACATTCATAGAAAATCCCTCCCTTATTTCTTATGTGTGCGTAAATAAATCAACGTGAAAGGAGTCCCGCAAACAAGAGGAATGCCAAGCAAGATTAAGCAGTTAACAAAGCAATTACGGATTGTATAAAGCGACTGCATACTTTTAAAATCAAAAGAAAATGCTTGGATCGTTTGAATCCCTAAATGCTGGATATTTGTAATCGTGACATCCTGGTCGGTACTTTTAGCTAAAAATGCTGGAGTTTCCAAATGAGACCACTGTAAAATAGCATCACGAGCAGCCCAAAGAACAGTATTATACGTTTCTTGAAACATTAAAGTGAAAAGTAAAAAACTGAAAATTCCTAATAGAGCCGGTAAACATAACTCTAGTAAGAGCTGTTTGGTGACATACATATTTGAAAAGTGCATGTGATACCATGTATGTATTTCTTCCTTTTTTATGCGTAATGTCACATACATCAACAGAAGAAAAGTAACACCAAAGAAAATGACACTACCTAGATAGAGGTGCCAATAGTATTGAATCAGTTGGTAATGGTAACTAGTTTGTTTTTCAATATCGACAAAGTCTGGCATCGTTCGTAAAAACTCTTTTTCAAAATCAATCAAGTTAAACAGCCCAGTCAATAAGAAAGAGAACAGGAAGAAGAAGAGTGCAGTGATTAACGTGATTTTTTTATGATAAAAACTACTAGCTGTAGCGTAACGGACACTTCTCATCAACTTTCACCTCTCTAAACTATCTTTAGTATAGTGAAATAATATGAATTAATTATGAAAAAGTAGCAAAAAAGCTTGAGCAAATTGCTCAAGCTTTTTGAAGATTTATTTACCAGTTTTTTGATAGCCTTGATAACTGTCAGTGTGATATTCATCAACGGTTGATTTATTATTGTTTTTACTGTAAACACTCGTTGATTTTTCACCTTTTTCTTTTTCAATTGCTTCCAGTTGTTGCAATTGGTTCTTGTAATCATAGTCTTCTGGGTTAACTGGTTTTAAGCCGCTATTGGTATAGAAACGAAGCAAGTCACCGTTAGTAATTTGGTCAGACGTTTCTAATTGTTTCGTCGCTTTGGCTTTTAAATCAGCGACTTCTTTCTTAACTTCTTCGGTTGGCTCTGTAATTAAAGTGCCTGTTTTAGTATCGTAAATGCTAGAACCTAAAATAGTATATTTAGGTGTTACAACATTGCCGTTGCGGAAAGCAACGATTTGATTGTGTTGTTTAGAGAATAAATCTTGGCCTAACTGAATGTAGTTTTTCGTATCGACACCAAGCAAGTGTAGAAGGGTTGGTAAGGCATCAACTTGGCCGCCATACGTATGGTTCACACCGCCATTTTCTTGACCAGGAACGTGAATCATATAAGGAACACGTTGCATATTGGCGTTGTCAAAATCGTTCCAATCTGCTTTGGTTTTACCTACTAATTCTGCTAAGTTTTGGTTTCTTGAATTAGAAACCCCATAGTGATCGCCATAAAGAACAATGACTGAGTTTTCATAGAGACCTGAAGATTTCAAGTAGTTAAAGAATTCTTCTACCGCTTTGTCTAAATAATTCGCTGTTGCGAAATAACCATTAATTGTTTCGTCAGAGGTTTTTGCAATTGGGAATCCTGCTTCATCGTTTGTAAATTGAGAATAAGGATAATGATTGGATACAGCAATAAATTTAGAATAGAAGGGTTGTTGTAAATGTTCTAAATATTGAACGGATTGATTAAAGAATGGTTTATCGTGTAACCCATATTGGAATGAGTTATCTGAATTAACATCATAATAACTAGCATCAAAGAAATAGTCATAGCCTAAACGTTTATAGGTTTCATTCCGATTCCAGAAGTTACCGGCATTTCCGTGGAAAGCAGCGCTAGTGTAACCTTGCGTTTGTTTTAAAATATCGGGTGCTGCTTCAAACGTATTTTTCCCACCAACTTGTGTAAAAAGTGAACCTTGGTCTAAACCAAATAGTGAATTTTCAAGTAACGTTTCGGCATCACTTGTTTTTCCTTGACCAACTTGGTGGAAGAAGTTATCAAAGCTAAAGGTACTTTTACTATTGTAAAGACTATTGATAAATGGTGTGACTTCGTGTTCTACGCCATTTTCATCTTTTAATTTGTAATTAACTAAAAATTGTTGGAAACTTTCTAAATGGATATAAATTACATTTTTGCCTTTTGCAATACCAAACTTACTATCATCGGGTGCCGCATATTGTTGTTTCACGTAATCTTCAACTTGTTTCATATCGTTAGCACTGGCTTCGGCACGGACTTGGTTTGTTTGGTAAGTTGTAATGCCATCGTATACGGTAAAGGCATTTAAGCCTAAGAATTTCACGATATAGTCACGAGAGAATTGACGTCCTAATAATTGGGGACGTTCTGTTTCAGCCATAAATAGATTGAATAAGAAAAAGACAACAGAAAGGAGTGTGACAGAGACTGCTACACGTGCGCGGACTGGACGCGCATCTGTTTTAATTTTTTTCGTTAATAATAATACGCCAATAATAATGAAGTCTAAGAAATAAATGACGTCATAAGGTCTAAAGAGACGTAAGGCACTTTCGCCAAGACCGCTAGCTACTTTGCCAGCACCAAGCATCGTATTAACTGTGATGAAGTCAGTAAATTCTCGATAATACACGACATTTGAGAAGAGCAGTAAACTCATCAAGAAGTAAATAATCATCATTGTAATATAAGAAGCTTTTTTACGGCGAACATACAAAGCGATGGCTAATAAAAAGACCGTTGTGGCAATTGGATTAATTAAGAGTATGAAATACTCGTTAATATTTTCCAAACGTAAATGGAAATCAACGGCGTACGCAAAGAGGTTTTTTAGCCACAGTAAGATGGCGATTAGCGAGAATAACCCCAGTCGCGTGTTCAAAATATTTGTTTTAAATAATTTTTTCAAAATAAACGTCCTTTCTAAACGATGATTCTATAAAAGTAAAATTAGGTAAATTTCGTATTTTACAATATCACTTTAATTTTACTCTTTCACAAATTTTATGTCAATTCTTACCGAAGTGAGGAATGATGATGTTAAAGAAAACTTACTATTTCCTTAAACTTTTTAGTTCGTTAAATGACGTGAAGCTTGAATCCTTTAAAGACAGATGGGCCTTTTTTTGCTATACTAGATAGGACTTTGAAAAGTAGGTGTACAGAATGAAACTTCAAGTAACTAAAAAAGCAGAACATAAATTTAAAAAAGGATATCCTTTAATTCAGAAAGAAGATTTGCAACAAGTGCCGGCGCCGTTGCCAACAGATTGGCTTACTTTGATTGATAGTAAAGGCCAGCGCTTAGCTGAAGGATATTTAGGCGAACAAAATAAAGGCATTGGTTGGTTGCTGTCATGGCATGGACCAATTAATCAATTTTTTTTTCAACAACTCTTTGAAATAAGTCGTGAGAAGCGGACGTCTTTTGAAAAGGATTCGCTGACAACCGCTTATCGATTATTTAATGGAGAAGGAGATGGCATTGGGGGTCTAATCATCGATCGCTATGCAGATTACGCCGTTTTTTCATGGTATAATGAAACCCTTTATCAGAAAAAAGCCGAACTTTTGACGGCGTTTCGCACAGTTTACCCTGACATTATTGGTACCTACGAAAAGATTCGCTTTTCCACAAAAAATTTACCCGAATCACAGTTTTTGTATGGCGAACAAGCACCCGAGCCATTACTTGTCACTGAAAATGGCGTTCAATTTGCTACCTATTTAAACGAAGGATTAATGACAGGCATCTTTTTAGATCAAAAAGAAGTTCGTGGTCGATTAGTAGATGGTTTTGCAGTAGGTAAAACAGTCTTAAATATGTTTAGTTATACAGGTGCTTTTTCAGTAGCTGCCGCTATGGGAGGTGCCGTGGCCACCACTAGTGTGGATTTAGCTAAACGAAGCTTACCGAAAACGACTGAGCAATTTGAAGTCAATCATTTAAATCTTGCCGCGCAAAAGATTATTGTCATGGATGTTTTTGACTACTTTAAATATGCTTCACGTAAAGGCTTGAGTTATGACATGATCATTTTGGATCCGCCAAGTTTTGCTCGCAACAAAAAGAAAGTTTTTTCCGTTGCTAAAAATTATGGGGAGCTAGTGAAAGATTCTATTGATATTTTAACGGATAAGGGAACGCTTATTGCCTCAACCAATGCGGCAAATTTATCCTTAGCCAAATATCAAAAAATGGTGATTACTGCCTTGCAAGAGAAAAATGTCCGTTACAAGATTACGGACACGTATCAATTACCGGCAGACTTTCAAGTGAATCCTAATTTTCCAGAAGGTAATTACTTAAAAGTCCTGTTTATCGAAATTGAAAAATAATTTTTTACACCAAGCAAAAGTCCCAGCGCCGCTAATCGGTATTGGGACTTTTGCTTGGTGTTTATTTTATAGTAACTTTTGGGCTTTTTGAGTGTTTGCAAAATGCAGCTTCGCGTAGTTTGCTAATAAGTCTAGGCCGCCTTTTTTCAAAATACGGGCGGCTACTTGGTCTGATTTGCTGCCAGCACCAGAGGGCACAGAGAAACCCAATTCTGCAGATTCTTTATCTAACTCTTCTAAAAAAGCAGCGCGGCTAATAATAGAGGCGGCAGCAACGGCAACATGATACTGCTCTCCTTTAGTGACGAAGAACAATTTTTCAGTGACTTGATTTTTTTCATTACGAACATATTTCCGATAATTATTTTCAGGGGTGAACTGGTCAATTAAAATCCCTTCTGGCTTTGTGGGAGCCAATTCTTGTAGCAACAGATAAATCGCTTGGTTATGCAAAGCGACTTTCATGTGTACAGCATTGTAGTTTGGTTGAATCTCATTGTATTTTTTTGGTTCAACGATTAATAACTTGTAAGGAATCAGTTCTTTAATGACATGTGACAATTGAATAATTTGTGGGTCGGTTAATTCTTTGGAATCACGAACACCCAATGCTTTTAGTTTGCTAATCATGCTTTTGTCAACATAGGCAGCACAGACAGTTACTGGACCAAAATAGCTACCATTACCGACTTCATCGGAACCTATCACAGACCAGTTGCCAAAATCAGCAGGCAGTGTAGTAGTCTGGGGAGAAATTTTTTTCTTTGGTGTGGTATTCGTTCCTTCCCAACGAGCGGCCTCTTTTTCAGCTTGAGGTCCCTGAAACATGACTTTACCTGATTGATAAGCAGTGATGGTAGTGGTACCAACCTTGGCCACAAAGACAGTATAAGGGACCGTTTTATTTAAACGATTGGGTTGATAAACAGTGGTCATCTCTGCTAATGTTTTTTTACTAACTTTAATTACGTGATTCTGTGCCATCAATTGTTCCTCATTTCTTGATATTTCTTCTTTACTATAGTAAAGGAAAAACAAGTAAATGAAAAGGTTTTGCGTTAGCTTGTTCCTGAAAATGATAATGTTTAGGAAATGTATAATTTTTTTCTATAGTTGGGCGCTAGTTGTTATCTAAATTTTTATTCAGTGCTATACTGTGGGAGAGAAGGAGACGATGAAAGAGTCGACTAGAACAAGGGGTGATGTGTTTGAGAAGAAAAAAAGAAATGCAAGAAAATGAACCAATAGCAGTGACTGCTAACGCGGAACGCTATTATCCAGAAGATAAACAAGGCTTGACGGCCGCACAAGTTGAAGAAAGACAGCGAAAAGGCTTAGTCAATGCCGCCGTCGATACAGAGTTTATCACCACGAAACAGATTGTTATTAATAACGTATTTACGTATTTCAACTTAATTTTTGTGGTACTAGGTGTGTTATTAATGCTGGTACAATCTTATAAAAATATGACCTTTTTGCCAGTAGTAATCATTAATACGGTCATTGGAATTTACCAAGAAATTAAGTCGAAGAAAGTATTAGATAGCTTAAATATTCTAAACGCTACAAAAGTAACCGTTGTAAGGGATGGCCAAGAACAAGAAATTTCGCCAGATGAACTGGTTTTGGATGATGTGGTGCTCTTTAAATCGGGTGAACAGATTTCTGGGGATGCAATTGTCTTATCTGGTGAAGTCCGTGTGAATGAATCCTTGTTAACTGGGGAATCTGATGAGATTACCAAAGTAGCAGATAGTCAACTTTTGTCAGGTAGCTTTATTGTGTCAGGTTCTTGTTATGCAAGAATTGATAAAATTGGTGCTGAGGCCTATGTTCATCAATTAACGCTTGAAGCGAAGTCAATTAAAAAAGGGGAACAATCAGAGATGGTCGGTTCCATTAACCGTTTGGTGAAATGGGTAGGAATTATTATTATCCCGATCGGCTGTGTTCTATTTTTCCAAAGTTATTTCATCAACCATCAAGGGCTTCATGACAGCATTGTCTCCATGGAAGCTGCCTTGATTGGGATGATTCCGGAAGGGTTGTACCTTTTAACAACCGTTGCATTAGCTGCCAGCACAATGCGCTTAGCGAAGCGCGGCGTTTTATTGCACAACATGAAAAGTATCGAATCCTTAGCACGTGTTGATGTGTTATGTGTAGATAAAACAGGAACAATTACTGAAAACACGATGGAAGTCCAAGAGTTGGTTCCTGTGGTGAGTATCGAAAATGATGGTACAGACTTAACCAATGTCGAAAAATTAATTGGCGATTTTTGCCGAACAATGTCAGCTGACAACGATACGATGAAAGCGATGAAAGAATTTTTTGTTACTAATAATCAGAGGGAAGCCGTTAGCTACACCTCGTTTTCGTCTGTCGAAAAATTTAGTAGCGTGACTTTCCCAGAAGCGACGTATATTCTTGGGGCGCCAGAGATGATTTTGAGAGACAATTATGAAATGTATCAATCTGAAGTGGAACATTATACAAGTCAAGGCTATCGCTTATTGGTGTTCGGAAAGTATTTAGGAGAATTTCAGGAAACGTTGGCAGCAGAGGTTCAACCTCTAGGCTACATTCTTCTTTGGAATCCGATTCGTAAAGAAGCCAAAGCAACTTTTGAATATTTCGCTGAACAAAATGTGGCTATTAAGGTCATTTCTGGTGATAATCCTTTAACAGTATCCAATGTAGCACAAGCGGCAGGCATTATTGGTGCTGAAAATTATGTGGACGCGCGAACATTAACTACAATGGAAGCCCAGACAGAAGCTTTAGAAAAATACACCGTTTTTGGTCGTGTCACGCCAGAACAAAAGAAACAATTTGTACTATTGTTGAAAAAATTAGATCATACAGTGGCGATGACAGGGGATGGAGTCAATGATATTTTAGCCATGAAAGAAGCAGATTGTAGTATTGCCATGGCTTCAGGAAATCAAGCTACAGCACAAGCCTCGCAAGTTGTGTTGTTAGATTCTGATTTTTCAACGATGCCGGAGGTTGTCTTTGAAGGCCGCCAAGTAGTTAATAACATTGAACGCTCTTCAAGTTTATTCCTTGTAAAAAATATTTTCTCCTTGCTGATGTCTGTCTTTGCTATGATTTTTGCCGTGACATATCCTTTACAACCGACACAAGTCACATTGATTAGTTTATTTACAATTGGGATTCCTTCGACATTTCTAGCTTTGGAACCAAATCATCGTCGCATTGAAGGGAAATTTCTTTTCAATGTGTTATCAAAAGCAATTCCTGGTGGGTTAACGGATATGTTAGTAGTCGGTGCCTTACTAATTTGTGGTGATATTCTTGCACTTCAAAAAACGGACATTTCAACGACTGCAACATTGTTGCTAGTTTCAGTCGGCTTTATGGTTCTTTATAAAATTAGTTCACCAATGAATCGTTACCGCAAGCGCGTAATGATTGGCTGTTTAATCGGAATGGTTATTACAAGTATTTCCATGAAAAACTTGTTCTCGTTAACTTCGGTATCGCCAACAGCCTTGTTACTTTTAGCCATTCTTTTCTTTGCAGCAGACTCAACTTTCCAACATTTATCAACCATTTCTGAAAAAGTTCAATTATGGTTTTATAAGAAAAGACATTAGGAGCAAAACACCGAGCCAAATTATTTTGGTTCGGTGTTTTTTGTTTTTTATTGTTGGGAAAAATAAAAACACTTGTACCTAGTTAATCCTTGATAGTATAAACCTAACCAATTATTTTAGGTAGGAAGGATTGAATAAAAATGAAAAAAAGAAGTTTTGTCTATTGGGGAATGTTTTTCATTCTTTTGTCGATGCTGATAACGCCTTTTCTGAAACTTGAAACAGGATATGCACAAACGGAACCAACTAGTACCAGTGAAACCAATCAAATTTCTGCTACGCCAAACGTAGTACCGCGTAAGCAAGTGGGCAACATTGTGACAGCGATTCAACTAACGGACAAAGAGGGAAACCCGCTTGGGACCATTAATCAATATACAGACATCTACCTCCGAATTGAGTTCAACTTACCGGATAATACCGTTAATAGTGGGGATACGAGTGTGATCACTTTACCCGAAGAGCTACGTCTCGAGAAAAATATGACCTTTAATGTAGTAGATGATACAGGTGCTGTGGTTGCAATCGCACAGACCGATGTAGCAAATAAAACGGTCACGTTAACGTATACAGATTACGTAGAAAACCATGCTAATATTAGTGGGTCTTTATATTTTACAAGTTTGATTGATTTCGAAAATGTCGAAAATGAATCCAAGATTCCTATTTACGTCACGGTTGAAGGGGAAAAAATATTTGCTGGCGATCTTGATTACCAAGGTGAAGGCGATGATGTTAACGAAAAATTTAGCAAGTATTCGTGGTTTATCGAAGACGATCCAACCGAAATTTACAATGTGCTACGGATTAATCCAACAGGGCAAACGTATACTGATTTAGAAGTAGAAGATGTGCTAAAAACAGCAAGTTTAAGTTATATGAAAGACACTATGAAAATTGAACGAGGACAATGGAAACTGGATGGAAACGCTATTTGGCAGTTCACGCCAGAGGAAGATATAACTGGTCAGTTGGCTGTCCAGTATGGTCCTGATGACCGTAATTTTTCGGTGCATTTTGGCAATATTGGGACTAACGAATATCGTATCACCTATAAAACCAAAATCGATCATCTTCCCGAAAAAGGTGAAACCTTCACAAATTATGCAAAATTAACAGAAAATCAAACGGTGGTGGAAGAAGTCGAAGTGAGTCGTGTCTCACAAACGGGTGGTGGAGAAGCCAATGGTGAACAATATGTTGTTGAAATTCATAAAGAAGATGAAGCAGACCAGCGTTTAGCAGGTGCAGAGTTTGAACTCATTCGTAACTCAACCAATCAAACAGTGGCCAAAATCACAACAGATCAAAACGGAACAGCGATTGTTAAAGGCTTGTTAAAAGATAACTATACTTTAGAAGAAACCAAAGCACCTACCGGTTACCAACTTTCGCAAAACAAGATTCCAATAACGCCTGAAGACTTTGGTAAAAACTTAGTTGCACTGAAAACTGTTGTGAATCATAAGATTTCATATCAACCAGTCGCTGCTTCATTTTTAGCTGGAAAAGTTCTTTTAGGAAAACCACTGAAGGATGCTGAATTTCAATTTGAATTGTTAGATGAGAAAGGCACAGTACTAGAAACGGTTAGTAACGATACTTTAGGGAAAATTCAATTTTCACCATTAACCTTTGAAACTCCTGGAAACTATCAATACACCATTCGGGAAGTAAACACGCAACAGGCAGGTGTTTCCTACGATACGCACAACCTTCAAGTTCAAGTAACCGTCGAGGCGCTTTTAGGAAATCTTGTGGCGACTACTCAGTATGATGGAGGTCAAGTATTTACTAATCACTATACGCCAGAAAAACCTATAGAGGGTACCACACCACCAACGAGTGGGACAACAGATACTACCACGAATTCAACCACAGAAACTACTTCAATAACCATTGAAAAACAGGCGATTCGTAATAAAGAATTGCCAAAAACAGGAGAAACAAAAGAAAACGCGTTTCTTTTCTTAGGTAGCCTTCTTTTGATTCAAGGAGTATTTATCTATTTTAAAACGAAAAAATAATCGCTTAGATAGTTTCAGTAATCGAGACAAAATGTGCAAATTTCGAGAGATTTAGCTTGTTCATTTGAGTTTGGAATGGTTCTGTGCTATACTATCTTTAGCGTAATGATACTAGTTGGGAGTGAGCGGATTTCTGCTCACTCTTTTTGATGGAAAAGTCATCAGGACACGGTTCGTTACATCAATCTCGAAGGAGGCGAAAATTTTGAGTAGTGCTGTGGAAACTGTAACAAAGTTAGTCACACCAATCTTAGAAGAACAAAATTTTGAACTTGTGGAAGTAGAGTTTGTTAAGGAAGGAAAAAATTGGTTTTTACGAGTATTTATCGATAAAGAAGGTGGCATTGATATTGAGGAATGTGCCTTTGTCAGCGAAAAATTAAGTGAAAAACTAGATGCAATGGATCCAGATCCAATTCCGCAAGCGTACTTTCTGGAAGTTTCTTCTCCGGGAGCAGAACGTCCGTTAAAGAAAGAAAGCGATTATGAACAAGCGGTAGGTAAGTACATTCATATTTCTCTTTATCAAGCAGTTGATGGAGAAAAACAGATTGAGGGTACCTTAGTCCATCTTGATTCAGAACAATTAACATTAAGTGTAAAAATTAAAACCAGAGTGAAGGAAATGACTTTTGAACGTAAAAATATCGCAAAAGCTCGTTTAGCCATTCAATTTTAATCAACAGACTCGAATGTAAAAAAGGGTCCACTAAAAGTTTTACTTTTAGCTAGGCCTGTGACAAGTTTTAACGAGAAGTTTTTCCCTTGGAAGAAGAACCACTCGTTCAGCTTTAACGAATCCATAGGAGGAAAAGAAAAACAATGAGCAAAGAAATGTTAAATGCATTAGACGTATTAGAAGCTGAAAAAGGGATTCCTAAAGATACGGTGATTGAAGCGTTACAAGCAGCTTTAGTTTCTGCATATAAAAGACATTATGGACAAGCAAGCAACGTCGAAGTTGAATTTGAACCAAAAAAAGGCAATATTCACGTGTATGCTGTCAAAGAAGTAACAGAAGAAGTATTTGATTCACAATTGGAAGTTTCATTAAAAGATGCCGTTGCATTAAATGGTGCATATGAAATCGGCGACAAAATTCGTTTTGAAGTTACACCAAAAGACTTTGGCCGCATTGCTGCCCAAACAGCAAAGCAAGTAATTTTACAACGTGTCCGTGAAGCGGAAAGAACAATTATTTATAATGAATTTAGCGAATATGAAAATGACATCATGCAAGGAATTGTTGAACGTCAAGATCGTCGTTATATTTATGTAAACTTAGGTAAAATCGAAGCAGTCTTATCAAAACAAGATCAAATGCCAAATGAATTTTACCAACCGCATGATCGGATTAAAGTTTACGTATCACGTGTTGAAAACACATCAAAAGGCCCACAAGTTTTTGTAAGCCGTAGTCATCCAGATTTACTAAAACGTCTTTTTGAACAAGAAATTCCAGAAGTTTATGATGGAATTGTTGAAATCGTAAGCGTCGCTCGTGAAGCTGGCGATCGTTCAAAAGTAGCCGTTCGTTCAACAGATCCTAATATTGACCCAGTGGGTACCTGTGTTGGTCCAAAAGGCCAACGTGTCCAAGCGATTGTGAATGAATTAAAAGGCGAAAATATGGATATTGTGGAATGGAACGAAGATCCAGCTATTTATATTAGTAATGCCTTGAATCCAGCTCAAGTATTAGATGTTATTTTTGATCCAGAAAATAGCAAAGCATGTACAGTTGTTGTACCTGATTATCAATTGTCATTAGCAATTGGTAAACGTGGTCAAAATGCGCGCTTAGCTGCTAAATTAACGGGCCATAAAATTGATATCAAATCAGAATCTGATATGGCTGAATTTTATGAACAACAAGCCAATCAAGAAGTTGCCGAAGTGGCAGAAGAAATGGATGAAGCAATTGTCCATTCAGATATGACGGCAGATGATTACGAAAACTTGGCTGCTGAAGAAGCAGTTGTTGAAGCAGAAATTACAGAAGAATTACCTGAACAAGAATAACGTTTTTGGAGGGTGAAAAAATGAAAAAGAGAAAAATTCCAATGCGTAAATCGGTTGTTTCAGGCGAAATGAAACCGAAAAAAGAATTAGTCAGAATTACTCGCTCCAAAGAAGGTGAAGTGGCCTTAGATCCAACTGGTAAATTACCTGGACGTGGCGCTTACGTTGATTTGGATCCTGCGGAAGTCCAAAAAGCTTGGGATAAAAAAATTCTTGATCGTGTCTTAGAAACAAAATTAAGTGATGAATTTTATCAAGAACTATTGGATTATGTAACACACCAAAAAGCCCGCAAAGAGTTGTTTGGCGATGGAAAATAAAACCAAAATTTTGAACCTTTTAGGTTTAGCAATGCGCGCCGGTAAATTAGTCACAGGTGAGGAATTAACCCTTAAAGATATTCGTGCAAACAAAGCGAAATTTGTGTTTGTTGCGCAAGATGCCAGTGAGAATACTAGAAAGAAAATCAAGGACAAAAGTTCTTATTATAATGTTCCTGTTAGCGAACTGTTCAGTCAATTCGAGCTCAGCCAAGCGATTGGGCGACCACGAATGGTTATCGGAGTAACTGATGCAGGATTTGCCACCAAAATCAAGGAATTACTAAAAGGTTAGGAAGGTGATTGCATGGGAAAAAAAAGAATTTATGAACTAGCAAAAGAAATGAATAAAGCAAGCAAAGACGTTGTCGATAAAGCGCATCAATTAGGTATGGATGTTAAAAACCATATGGGCGCAATTAGTTCCGAGCAAGAAACAAAGCTTCGTCAAGCATTCGGAGGAGGAAGTACCGTAAATACTCAATCAAAAGCAACAAACAACCAAAAGCAACAAACAACACAAAATAAACCAGCCAATAAGAAACCAATGAACAATAAACCTGGTGAACAAAGAAATAACCAAAATCGTCCAAACAATCAATCAACGAATGGACAACAAAGAAATAACCAAAATCGTCACGGCCAAAGCAACACACAAAACCGTAGCAATCAAACAAATACAAACAATCAAAACCGCAATACCCAAAACAATAACGGTTCTACAACGAATCAAAATCGGACCAGCCAAAATAACAATGGCGGGAACAACCAAAACCGTGGCGGCCAAAACCGTAACAACAATTTTGGTGGCGGTCAAAATCGTAATAACCGGAATAACTTTAATAACCAAAACCGCAATCGTTTCAATAAAAAAGGGAAAAAAGGCAAACATCAACAAGAATCAGCGAAGCCAGCAGTACCAGCACGTAAATTCCGTGAATTACCAGATGTTTTAGAATATACAGAAGGTATGAACGTGGCGGATATTGCGAAAAAAATCCACCGCGAACCAGCGGAAATCATCAAAAAATTATTTATGATGGGTGTCATGGTTAACCAAAACCAAGCCTTAGATAAAGATACAATTGAATTATTAGCTGTGGACTATGGCATGGAACCACAAGAAAAAGTCCAAGTTGACATTGCGGACATTGATAAATTCTTCGAACCAGAAGCAGTTGTTGAAGAAAACTTAACTACACGTCCCCCTGTTGTCACAATCATGGGACACGTAGACCACGGGAAAACGACATTATTAGATACATTGCGCCATTCTCGTGTGACTTCAGGTGAAGCGGGCGGTATCACGCAGCATATTGGTGCCTATCAGTTAGATATTGATGGCAAACCAATTACGTTCTTAGATACACCAGGACATGCGGCCTTTACAAGTATGCGCGCGCGTGGTGCCAGCATCACTGATATTACCATCTTAGTTGTTGCAGCGGACGATGGAGTAATGCCACAAACAATCGAGGCGATTAACCATGCGAAAGCGGCAAAAGTGCCGATTATTGTAGCAGTTAACAAAATTGATAAGCCTGGTGCGAACCCTGATCATGTGAAACAAGAATTAAGTGAACATGAATTAATTCCTGAAGAATGGGGCGGAGATACGATTTTCGTCAATATTTCAGCGAAATTCAATCAAAACATTGATGAACTATTGGAAAATATTTTACTGATTGCTGAAGTAGAAGACTTAAAAGCTGATCCAACGCAAAAAGCAATTGGAACAGTGATTGAAGCGCGCTTAGATAAAGGTAAAGGTCCGGTTGCGACATTACTCGTTCAACAAGGAACTTTACATGTTGGTGATCCAATCGTTGTTGGTAATACTTACGGACGTGTTCGTGTGATGACCAATGACATGGGCCGCCGTGATAAAGAAGCAGGACCCGCAACTCCTGTGGAAATTACCGGATTAAATGATGTTCCTCAAGCGGGTGATCGTTTTGTGGTCTTTGAAGATGAAAAAACAGCACGTCAAGCAGGGGAAGAACGGGCTAAACGTGCGTTACTTGAACAACGTTCAGCAAGTAGCCGTGTGACATTGGATAACTTATTTGAAAGTCTAAAAGAAGGCGAATTAAAAGAAGTTAATATCATTGTCAAAGCAGACGTACAAGGATCTGCCGAAGCCGTTTCAGCAAGTTTACAAAAAATTGATGTAGAAGGCGTTCGTGTGAAAATTGTTCACGCGGCAGTTGGGGCAATCAATGAAAGCGACGTAACTTTAGCCGCAGCAAGTAATGCGATTATTATCGGCTTTAACGTTCGCCCAACACCACAAGCAAAACAACAAGCAGAACAAGAAGAAGTTGATATTCGTTTACACCGTATTATCTATAAAGCTCTAGAAGAAATCGAAACAGCGATGAAAGGGTTATTAGATCCAGAATTTGAAGAAAAAATTACGGGTCAAATGACGGTTCGTGAATTGTACAAAGTATCTAAAGTTGGCACAATCGCTGGCTGTTATGTTACAGAAGGCTTTATTCGCCGCGATAGTGGCGTGCGTGTCATTCGTGATGGTATTGTTATTTATGAAGGTAAATTAGCAAGCTTGAAACGTTTTAAAGATGACGTGAAAGAAGTCAAACTTGGTTTTGAATGTGGCGCTATGATTGAAAATTTCAATGATTTACGTGTAGATGATGCGATTGAAGGCTTCATTATGGAAGAAATTAAACAATAATTTTAGTAATTGGAGGAAGACACTATGGCAAATTATCGTGACCGTCGTGTAGGTCAAGAAATCATGCGTGAAGTGAATGATATCTTGAACAAACGCATCAGAGATCCACGCGTCCAAGGCATCACTATTACAGATGTTCGTGTGACCGGTGATTTACAACAAGCAACGATTTATTACAGCTTGTTATCTGATTTAGCTTCCGAACAACAAAAAGCTCAACAAGGATTAGACAAAGCCAAAGGACTGATTCGTAAAGAATTAGGACAACGGTTAACCTTGTATAAAACACCAGAGTTGATTTTTGAAAGAGACGAATCTGTCCAATACGGAAATCACATTGATGAGTTGATTCGTAAGTTGAATCAAGGTGAATAATTAAAAAGAAAAAGCACACCAGACGAATGGTGTGCTTTTTCTTTTCATGATTTCTTGATAAAATAGTCATGGAGGTGCAAAGATGAAAAGAATTGTTGCTTTCTATAAAAATGGAGATCGTTATTTAAAAGAAATGGGTTCAGGCAAGAGTTCCCTGTACTTTTTTCTTTTCTTCTTTGTACTACATAGTATGCGGGAACGTATTATTCAGTTCATCGGATTTTGGCCGTCATTTATATTCGTCCTCATACTTGTCCCAAATCTTATGATTGGCGTCGGACATATTAACCATTGGTACAAAAATCGCTCTTGAATTTTCCAGAATACTTTTAAGCATGGAACAAAATCCTTATTGATTTTGTTCCATGCTTTTTAAGTTAACCCAGTATTTAATACCATCACAGAATAATCCCTAAATTCAAAAATCCGTCCTTTATAAAGATAAGTGGCGCCATACTTTTGTCGATAGTACGTAATCACATTTTTTAATGTCTCAACATCGATTTCCAAAAATTCAGCACAAGAATAATGGTTGCTTAAGCCAGCTTCAGAGCAACGAATTAAATCGTCTAATGTAACTAATTGCTCTAAGGCCACATTGCGGGCTTTCAACTCTTGCTTCCGATTTTCTGTACAATTTTGATTTAAAATAGTGCCAACGGATGTTTGATAATGCCCGTATTCCTCGGCTAAAATGTTCTTCTTTTGACGGGTACTCAATGTTTTTTCAATATAAATTTTGCCATTTCGATACAACCCATAACAACCTGTTTGATTGTATAAATCAATTTCTAAAACCGTCACATCCTTTTGAATGGAACTGACGAGTTTTTCATAATCATTCACTTTACCATTCACCTGCCATTACTTAATAAAAAGAGTAGATGGGAAGTTAATCCTCTTTTTTGTCAGAAGAAATCGATTGTTGATATTTGGCATCAATTTCATCCAAGTAATCGTGAATTTTCTCGATTTCTTCTTTTGAAAATATCTTTTCTGGATCCCCAGCGTGGGCAGCCAGTGTCATTTCGTCACGGCGAGGGAATGAGAGAATTTCTGCTTGCGTTTGTTGTTCGTGTAATTGTTGTTCGGCAAATTGATAAACGATGGCTTGTCGTTGGGGTTCTAATTTTTTATAAATGCGGTCGATAGTTGAGGCATTTTTTTCCATGGGAACCTCTTGTCCCATCAACCAAGCCTCATTAATGTCTAATGCATCTGCAATGCGATAAACTTTGTCTTGTTTTGCTTCGTAACGACCAGCTAGCCAATCGCTGATCGAAGATTTACCGATGCCAGTTTTTTTCGCTAAATCACTAGGTTTGATGTTCTTGGCTGTTAAAGCCTCTTTTAAACGGACAGCAAAAATGTTCATATTTCCGAACCTCCTATTGCCTCAAAGTATACTATACCTGTTTAGAGAAGGCAAGTAACAATCGCAATTAAAATTAGCAGTTCACAAAACCGAACTTATGAGTTGACAGTGAAAATATTTGATGCTAAGATAGAGCCATTCAAATGTTCGGTTAACTGAACTATTTTTTTGAACACTTTGTTCGGAAAACCGTATTTTTGTAGAAAGGGTGAAGAAATGAGTCAAAACTATAAAAAAACGTTGTCGGATATGTTACTTTTAGCAATTATTTTATTAATAAGCAGTGTCTCAATAAAAATTGGGGCCATCGTGATTGGTATGATTGGCCTCATGGAATTACTAACAGAGTAACAATAATTTAGTCAAAAGGAGAGAAGAGGATTGGCAGAACGACGCATGTTTGCAAAAACGATTATTGATAGTGATGCATTTTTAGATATGCCCTTATCAAGTCAGGCTCTGTATTTTCATTTAGCGATGCGTGCCGATGATGATGGATTTATCAATAATCCCAAAAAATTGCAGCGAATGGTTGGTTGTGGGGAAGACGATCTAAAATTGCTAATGGTTAAAAAATTTATTCTAGTATTTGAAAGTGGTGTGATCGTTATCAAACATTGGAAAATTCATAATTATATTCGCAGTGATCGTTACAAACCAACCTTGTATCAAGAAGAGAAAAATCAGATTGTTGAAAAAAATAGCAAAGCTTATACGTTTAAAGCAGAATCGTCTGTCAGTGGTCAACCAACTGACTACCAACGGTTACCGCAGGAAAGCATAGTCCAGTCTAAGTTAGGTCAGAGTCAAGGTAGTAGTTCAGAAAACGATTGTTTGAAGATGATTTATCATTTTTATGAGGAAAACGGCTTTGGTACACTGGCCTCAAAAACAAGCCAAGATTTTAAGTATTGGTTGCAAGATTTTATACAAAAAGGGTCTAGCCAAGAGGAAGCATGCCAATTAATCTTGCATGCTTTAGGAATTGCCGTCGATCGAAATAAACGGAATTACGGCTATGTAAATGCTATTTTGAAAAGTTGGGAGCAACAAAATTATTTATCCGTACATGAAGTTCTGGTAAATGATAAAAAACAAGTGTCGGAGCATGCGCCGCAAATGACAGAAGAATATCAAGAGTTAGGTTTTTAAAGAAAGGAGGAAATCAGTATGCATGCGACAGATCAAACTTTTCAAATACTATTGAGTCAATTGTTAGAAAAAGTTGAAGACCGTTGTCCTGAATGTGGCAGTGAACAATATGTTTGGCAACAAAAAAATAAAGATGGCACAGAACGTTGTGCCCCAACTTGTTGGTCGTGTGGGTATAAAATGCTAAAAAAACATGAACAAGAAGCCACTCAACAACGTGCTCAAGAGAGTTTTATAGCGCGTACACAAAAATTTTTTCATCAAGGGTCCTTAATTGCTGATGATGCGCTACGGCAATGTCGTTTAACCAATTACCAAACCACTGAATTAGAAACAAGACAAGCAAAAGAACGGGCCTTAGCAGCAGTTTCAGCGATTGTTGAAGGAAAGCCAATTCACGTTATTTTTTCAGGGAAACCTGGTGTCGGTAAAAGTCATTTGGCTATCAGTATTTTAGTTGAAGTCTTAGAACGCTCTGCATATCAAAAGTATTGTTTATTTGTCAGCTACTCTGAGTTATTAGAAAAACTAAAAATGTCCATGAATGAATCGGCCAAAAGCCAAGCAAAGGCTCAAGCGTATATTACTAGAATGAAAAAAGCAGACGTTTTGGTCTTAGATGATTTAGGTGCTGAATTAGGAATTAAAAATAAAGTTAGTACGGATTTTAATAATGATATCTTAAACCGAATTTTAGAAGCTAGACAGAATAAAGCAACTATTTTTACTACTAATTTTTCTGGAAAACAACTGGTGGAGGCCTATGGAACACGCATTATTTCTCGTCTAATGAAGCACGCCAGTGGCTATGTTTTCCAATATAAAGACACAACAGACAAACGAATGAGGAGTGTGAAATAAATATGTTAACAATTATTATTGGGTTTATCTTTTGGACAATGACACTGATGTTAGGTTATCTAATTGGTGAAAGAGAAGGCCGTAAACATGAGTAATTTAACAAAACGTAAAAAAGATTTATTTGAAATGAAAAGCGTTGTATTTAAAGATATTTCAAAGCAACAAAGCGAAAAAGCACAAAAAAGAAAACGACTCTTACAACTAATGAATCAATATCCCGATTGGGCAAGTCAAAAAAATAAACTTATTATGCAGGAAATTCAAGAATTAGGACAAGCAATCGGTAATTGGTCGATGGATCAATCAAGACCCATCCAATCCATCAAGGCCGCATCGTTTACAAAAAGCGAGTATCTCTATTTAATTTGGCTCGGTTATTCAGATGAAGCGATTCGTCACGGCTTAGACATGTCGAAAGAGTGTTATTTTATTTATCGATTAACACTTTTAAATGAATAAAAGTAAAGGAGATTAACCAATGCGTACGTCAACATTTAATTATATCAAAGATATTTTAGCAGACTTTTATAAAACAGATGAGTATATCCGTCAACGGGAAGAAGAATTACGGCACCCTTATCAAGAAGCAGATTTAAATGCTGGTATTAGAGGACAAGGACTTCACTCTGTAGTGACCGAACGAATGGCGATTACGATAGCTATGGATCGTCGTCTGTGGAACTTAGAGAGAAATCGAGACATTATCAAAAATTGTTTAGCTGAAGCGGATGAACAAACGCGCGTGATTATTGAAGAACTATATATGAAAAAACGGCCCTCTTTAACATTAATTGGACTTGCCCAGCAATTATTTATTAGTAAAAGCCAAGCCTATAAATTAAGAAATCATTTCTTTGAAGCGGTGGCGGATGAACTAGGGATGTAAACATGGAAAAAGCGTGGAATTTTTTCAGGTGTCAACATGGTAAATTAATAGTGTCGAAAGAGATAGATAAACGTGAGGCAACCAAAAAATGAAGACACGTAATTCTATAATTTTGACTGCTTTCTTGTGTCAGCTATGAAGGAGCAGAAAATGCCGGCTACTTTCAAAATCCTTCATTTTGACTAGAAGAGAGCCAATTTGTTAACCAATCCTGAATTTTTTGAATGGAAAGGTGGCGCTAAAAATGAATGAAGCGGAACAAGAGTTATATGAAGCCCTTGTTGCAATCTGCCAGACGTCAGGATTTTTGTTGCTAGAGGAACTGCCGACAGATTTACCAGATCAGCCATTTGTTTACTTAGGTGATAGTAAAGAATTACCTAAGCCAACTAAATCAGCTATTTTGGGAGAAATTGAATTAGTAATGCATGTTTATGGTGCGTTATCTGAACGACAACAAATTTCTACAATTAAAGGAACGATTTTACGGCAGGCAACCAGTAACTTAAAACGAACGGCTCATTTTAATTGGGGTATCAAACATCAAGAAGTCAAAGCACAAATGGTAAAAGATACCAAACAAATGAAAAAAACAATTTGGCATGCTGTACTACCATTACACATGCAATTTTACTAGGAGGAATTATCAATGGGAGAAGTTATGCAAGGAAAAGACCGTATTTTATTAGTTCGTCGCTTGGATGAAGCAGCGACAAAGAAAGCAATGAAACCCTTATTTCAAATTGAACATGAATGGGAATTCTCACGTGAATCGAGCGGTACGCAAACAAAAGATGGCGTTGCGAATGCTGTTTCTGGTTTAGAAGTTACGTTATCGTTAAGCGGTTTAGCCTCTCGAGATGATGAAAATTTATACATGAAAGACGCAGTTGAAGATGGCATCTTAATGGAATTTTGGGATGTTGATTTAAAAGGTGAAAAAAATGCGGAAGGTAAATATCCAGCAATTTATGCCCAAGGTTATGTAAATTCATGGAGTTTACCAGCCAATGTAGAAGAATTAGTAGAAATCGAAACAGAAGCCTCTATTAATGGCAAACCACAAGATGGTTTTGCAACAGTAGAAGCAGATATTATTGCGGAAGCACAATATGGGTTCCAAGATACCGTTCCAGAGAAAGCACCACAACCTGGCGCATAATCAAAAAAGTGTTGAATTTTAGGAGGATAAAAAATGAATTTAGAGATTAACGGAAAAACAATTGAAGTGAAATTTACGATTGGCGCGATTCGCGAATTAGATAAACGTTACCAAATTGAAAATGGCGCTGCCAAATTCGGCATGGGCATCAGTTCAGCAATGATTTATTTACGCCAATACAATCCAGTAATCTTAGTTGACATCATGGAAGCTTTACAAAGTGGGCAATTAAAAATAGGTAAGTCGGAAATTGAAGCATGGTTAATGACCCAAGATGTCAAAAAACTTTCAGATGATTTGCTTAAAGAAATGGGAAAGCAACCTCTTACAAAACCAATGATCGATCAGTTCAACAAAGAAGCGAAGAAAGCAGAAGCGCAAGCGACCAACTAATTAAAACGAGCGATGACGTGTATCACGACATCGCTCTTTCTGCTTTTCGCTACTTAGGCTGTCGTTCATTTGAAGAAGTGGATCGGATGACCATGTCTGAATTTGAATTACGAATGATTGCTTTTAATTTAGCAGAAGTAGATGAAGAGCGGAAAAGGCACGAGCTTGCCTACTTAAATGTTAAAGCGCAAGCGACAAACAAAAAAGGAAAACCCGTTTTTGAAAGCTTTAAAAGTTTTTATGATTATGAAAAACGAGTTGCTGAAGTTCTGGCAGCTAACCAGCCACAACGAACGAAATTAAATGAGCGGAAAAAAACGCAACTTGCTACTGTGGCAGAGCGTCTACACCGCTATCGAGAAGGGAGGAGAGTAGATGGAGAATGACAAAGAAAAAACGCCGTTATCGGAGGCAAAGAAAAGCCTTGCAGGCGTCCAACAAGCATTAAAAAGTATGAGCGGTGAGTATGCCTTATTAAGTGGATATTTAGGGAAAATTAGTGCGGGTGTCAATCAGTCAGCCACGGTCATGAACACATTTAAAACCGTCATGCAACAATCTGGAGAAACAGTGAAAAAAACAGGAGACGAAACAGCAAAGGCAGCAGATCAAATGAACACAGCGTTAACAGATTCTGCTGAACAAGCCGGTGAAGCAGCTAAAAAAGCGGGGAAAGAAACCTCTGATGGCTTTACTAATGCACAAAATAATATGCTGAGCTTTGGGACGGCCATGACTAGTGCCGTTTCCTTACCTATGCTGAACGTTTTAAAAACAGCTATGGGCGTCGGTGCTGGGGTCAGTGGCGAATTTCAAGGAATGCAAGGACTGATTATGGCCAGTGCAGGAGGGATTTCTGATTCATTGCAAGGCGAGTTGCAAGGGGCATTGACTCAGATGAATCAATCATTTGAAGCGGCAGCACAAGTGATTCAAAGCGTGATGGCTCCAGGAATGGAAATTTTGGTTCAAGTGGTTATCACAGTCGTCAAAGGCATTACAGCTTTGGTGAATTTATTTATCAAATTACCAAAACCCGTCCAAGTTTTTATTGTTGCCATTATGGGCATTTTAGCCGCCATTGGGCCCATGTTGATTATGGTAACGATGGCTCAGCAAAAATTTCAACAGTTTAGTGATGGTTTGGTTCTTGTAAAAGGAAACATTGGGAAGTTAGGTGGTGGCTTATCAAAACTAAGTGCTAGTTTTAGTGCCTTAAGTGGAGGACCATTAATTTTAATTGTAGCAGCCGTTTTAGCAGCGGTAGCAGCGTTTGGCAAATTGGTAGGACTGCTACAACAGATCCAGCCGGCCTTTCAGCAAGTAATGGCAGTTTTTAAACAATTTTTTGCAGTAGGCTTAGAGAAAATGGCGACTATTTTTTCAACAATTGGTCGTGTGCTAACAGGCGTTTTTGCCAGCGGTTTGCAATTAGGTAGTAACTTATTAGGGCAATTTGGTGGCACCTTTGACAAAGCTGGTTTAGCGGTTGGTCTTTTGGTAAAAGTTCTGACAAAGGTTGCACTGGCTGCATTAGGAATTTCTGGGCCGTTTGGTCTAATTATTTCCTTGATTGTTTCATTCGTGACGGCCTGGATGAAAACCGGTGATTTGAGTGCGGGTGGTATTACCCAAGTCTTTGATAATTTAGGTAACACGATTACATCGGTTACAACAATGCTGGCAGCTAATCTACCGAAAGTTATACAACTTTTTACAACAGTCTTAACCAGTATTCTCGGGAAAATAACAGAAGCTATTCCAAGCATCGTAACCGCGTTATCTAGTTTAATTACGTTAATTGTTGGTGCGATCGTTGCCAATTTGCCAGTCTTAATTGAAGCGGCAACACAAATTATTACTACGTTGATTCAGGGGATTACAACAGTCTTACCAATGTTGATAGAAGTTGGTTTGAGCTTATTAATGACTTTAGTTAATGCGATTGTCACCGCCTTGCCAACAATTACAACTGCAGCGATTAACATCATCACTACATTAGTGACAGCTTTTGTCACAGCGTTACCAATGCTAGTTACAGCAGGTGTTTCAATTATCACGGCCTTAGTCAATGCATTTGTTACTATGTTACCGTTGATTTTGACTGCTGGTTTACAAATTTTGATGGCATTAATCACTGGGATTATGACGATTTTACCTCAGTTAATTCAATCAGCGCTGACGATTATTCTAGCGTTAGTGACAGCGTTGATAGGTGCCTTACCACAGATTATCAGCGCAGGTGTCAAATTGTTAATGGCGTTAATTCAAGGAATTATTTCGATTTTACCAACCTTAGTTGCGGCAGCTATTACCTTAATTTTGACATTGGTAAATGCCTTAATTGGTGCCTTGCCACAAATCATCAGCGCAGGCGTCAAATTGCTAATGGCTTTGATCCAAGGGATTATTTCAATTTTACCGCAACTGGTTACTGCAGCAATTACGCTAATTACCGCTTTAATGGGTGCGTTAATCAATGCGTTGCCACAGTTGTTAAGTGCTGGGATTCAACTGATTCAAGCCTTAATTAATGGTGTACTCAGTCTATTGGGTGCCTTGCTGTCCGCAGCAGGAACATTAATCTCACAAATGATCACGAAGATTGGTTCTTATTTTGGTCAACTGTTAGCTTCGGGCGGACAGTTAGTTGAAAATATCAAAAATGGGGTTACCAATGCAGCCGATCAGGTAAAAAATGCCATTGGTTCTGTAATTGAAGGTGCTTGGCAAGCAATCCAAGGTTGGTTTTCAAAATTCACCGATGCCGGTGCGAATATTGTCGGCATGATTGCTGATGGAATTACAGGCGCAATAGGAAAAGCCAAAGAAGCAATCGATGGGGTCGTCAGTAAAATTCGTAACTTTTTACCATTTTCACCAGCAAAAGAAGGTCCCTTATCTGATTTGCATAAATTGAATTTCGGCGGCACGATTGCCACGGGGATTTATGCAGGCGAAACAGCCGTTAGTAGAGCAATGGCTTCTATTTTAGACTTACCGCTGTTAAATGATTTTGCCTTGGACTTAGCTGGTCGAGGAAACTTCACGGCAACGATTGACCATCGTTTAGAAAATGATGCATACAATCGACCATTATTTGTGACAGTAGAGTCAACGTTAGATGGAAAAGTTGTCGCAGCAACTACGGCGCCTTATTTAGCAACAGAGTTACAACGACAACAAGTGAAACAAAATAACCGCTTAGGAAGGAGAGGATAACATGTATAAATTTGTTGATACCAATCAAGCAACTCATTCAACGCCTCTTCCTTCAGAAGCGTTGAATTTTAACGGCCAATTTTTAGAAAAAGTCATCCCTGGCTATCAAACATTATCAGTTTCAGGACGAGAATTAGTTCCAAGCGAAATTGAAAGCTATCAATTAGGGATTCGTGATGGTAAACGTCACGTTTATGCGCGAATTCCAGAACGAGAATTAACAGTCAAATATCGCCTTTCAGCTGTGAATAATGAAGCGTTTCGAGATGCATTTAATCATTTAAACGTTGCTTTGTTTACGGAAAAAGACGTTTCTATTTGGTTTAACGATGAACCGGAAATGCTGTGGTTTGGCAGTAAGTCTTCAGTGAGTGATGTACCCGAAGGCGTTAACCAAGTAACAGGCAACTTTACTTTATTGCTTTCTGATCCGTATAAATACACACGGAGTGATGCGACTAGTGTGATGTGGGATTCGCCAACCATTACATTTCAAGCGAATTACTTAATGGGGAATACAGGCTCAGGTGCAGTTGATTTTCCAATTTTAATTGAAGGCGGGGCTTATTGGGGATCAACCATGATTACCTTTCAAAATCGGGCTTACACGATGGGGGATTTAGGCAAAGAAGTTCGGCCAATTGAAATTTATCCTACGGTCGAAGGATTAAAAGTCAAACCGACCATTATTTTAACAGGAACCGGACGTGGTGTTTGGATTAAAACACGGAACGATACAATTAACTTAGGAGACTTTGATCGTTCGGAAATTATCATTGATACTGAAAATTTTTATCTGACAAAAAATGGTGCACCGATGATTCGACCAATGAACGATTTTTATCTATATCCCAATGAACCGCTGTATATTCAAGCCAAAGATAGCGACTTCCGCTTGACGATTCGCTATCCTAACCGATTTGTGTAGGAGGGTGATTAAATGTTAATGGCGCTGGATTTGAAAAGAACATATACGGCAATCTTGGATAATGCCTATCAAGTCAGTTATGAAAAAATAGAGAACAAAATTGGGAGTTTAGATTTTACCATGCCACTAGATGATCCTAAAAATGAATTTATTGAAGAAATGCAATGGGTGGAACTGACCGACAATGAGAATGAATATATTGGTTTATATCGCGTGATGCCAACCACAATTAAGAAAGATGCGAACAATAATCAAATTCACTACTCTGCCACAGAAGCATTATGTACCTTAGGTGATACTGTCCTTTTTGGTTGTCAAGAAATTAAAAACAAAACAACGAAAGAGGCCATTCAATTTCTATTGAATAAACAAAAAACAAAGCATTGGGTCCTAAAAAAATGTGATTTTTCAAGGAAATTAACCTATAAATGGGAGAATGAAAACGGGCTAGTCGAGCCTTTATTTAGCATCCCAGCCGATTTCGAAGAGGAATATCTTTGGCAATGGAATACAGAGGTCTATCCTTTTGAACTTTCATTAGTCAAACCGCCAACAGAACCAGTTGCGCGAATTCAAGAAGGTTACAACATGCAAGGATTTGAAATAGAACGTAATCCCAAGATGCTAATCAATCGGATTTATCCATTAGGTTCAGGCGAAGGTGTTAACAAAGTCAATATTCGCTCGGTCAATCAAGGGGTTCCGTATTTAGAGAACAAGGCCGCAATTGACCGCTATGGTTTATTGGAGTCAATTTGGGTGGAACAGCGTTTTTCTGATCCCAAGGCATTAAAGGAAAATGCTTTGCGAATGTTAGAAGAATGGACCAAACCACAAGTTTCTTGGGTAGTGACTGCAGCTGATTTAATTAAATTAACAGATCAACCTTTGGCAATCGATCGTTTGCGGTTGGGTACGGTTATCATGATTAATACGAATGAATTTGGGAGTGTCAACCTTCGTATCAAAAAAGAAAGTAAAAAAGATGTCTTTGGTGCCCCCCAAGACATTCAGCTAGAGTTGGGAAATCTGCAAGAAACAATTCATAGTACCATGACAGCTTTCAGTCGGAAACAAGAGATTAGCGAAACTTACGCACAAGGGGCGACGACACTTTTAAATCGTTCAATACAAGGAGAACTTAGCAAGACACAGCCAGTGGAGCTGAATTTATACTTTGACGAGGACATTCTTTATATAAACACCGCAGAATTAACGTTCAAGGCAACTGCTAAAGGACCTTCGCATTCTGTAACGAACATTGATTTGGTAGTGGATGGCAAAAAATTACCCCAACTATCATTGCAACAACAACGGCTAAACATTTTGAGTTATTTACGAAAAACAACAGATGGAAAAATCGAACGCGGCAATCACACGCTTCAATTTTTCTCTCATCAGCCACTATGGTTGGATGCTTCGGTCATCTGTCGTGTGTATATTCAATCTCAATTGGGTGGCCAGTTTTAATAAAATAATGAAAACTAGAGGAGTGTGACGAAATGTCAGTAGAACATATTGAAGAATTAGATACCCTGAATCAAGGTCGCCTTAAAATCAATGCAATCTTGGATCAGTCGAATGCATCAGCTGAGAAAGTAGATGCTTACCAAGTCCAGTTAACGAATGGAATTTCTGAAGCGAAAAACATCGCAGATGAAGCTGGCAAAGAAGCCGTACAAATTGCTACCGATGCAGGCAATCAAGCAAATGAAACAGCCAACCAAGCGATGAACAATGCCAAAACAGCAATTACGATTGCAGGAAATGCAGTTTCAACGGCAAATAATAATAAACAAGAATTTGATACTTTGCGAAATGATTTTGATCAATTAGTAGCAGAAGCGGGTGATAGTAATCCAGAAATTGTCCAAGCACGCACAGATACACAAGGCATCAAACAAGCTACTCTAGCGAATCGTCTTCAAATTGATTTGAATGACCGCATGACAAAAGCAGATGGTATTTCTTTATTGGCTAAGCCAACCACTGTCAAATTGAAGTTAGACTTTAACGGTAAAACGGCCGGCAATACAGCCACCAATGCAAACAGTTATTCCACTGATTTTACGGCTAAAATTCTTAAGAAGCCAACAGACGTTTGGGAGGAAGTTTCCCAAGCGGACTACAATAAAATGGCCAGCCGTGATGATGAGGGTGTGAAAACAGGTTCCACCCAAAGTGGTGTAATTCCACAACAGTTAGCGGCCTTCAATCTCGTTGAAGCCGCAAAAAAATTAATTCCACAAATGTTTGAAACATTCACAACTGACGAGGCGGTGGCATTTGTTCGCCAGAACGTTCAATTTTTTACGATTAATCAACGTGTGAAAGCCGCTGCGCCCAATAATCAAACGATTAAAATCGCTGCGTATTTACCAACTACGGATAATTGGGTAACTCAAATCCAAGAATCAGCAAAAGAGTTCAGCGATTTTTCAATTCAAATCAATGATCAGAATTTTATCACAGATGAAGGTTTCATTTATTTAATGAGCTATACAGATTCATCGAATGGGGTGACGCCAGCCAGCGTAGAAGTTGATTACGTGGGACTTCATATTGGTCTGTCTGTTGATGCCCAAGCGGTTTTAGCGAAGAGTGGTTTTGTTCAGGCAGAGCAACTCAATACCCATGTGGAAAATCAGGATAATCCGCACCAAGTAACCGCTGAACAAGTGGGGCTGGGCAATGTAGAAAATTATGGCTTCGCATCAGACAGCGAAGCAGTCGCGGGAACTTTAACGAGTAAATATATGCACCCGAAAAACGTTGCGGAAGCGATTAAAGGTCAAGCTGTGACACAAACAGGTGATCAAGAGATTGCTGGGGTGAAGAATTTTTCCGAAGCTCCTTTATTCAAAAATCTTCCCTTAGTTAGTCTAGGCAAATTTAACCTCGTAGGTATAAACGGAACAGAAGGTAGTTTTACAAAAGTCATTGGAAATATGAATAATAAAGAAGTAGGATTTGGTAGTGATTTTTCTTACATTGACGAACGAGCAAAACTTGCTAATTTAAATAAAAATAACAACCGTTTAGTTATTGAAGAAGATGGAATGTATATTTTAATTGTGCACTTTTGGGTACAGCCTATAACAACGGTAAATGGCTATTGGTACTTTAATTTTGCTATTAATGGTGTACGAGCTGGTGGTCCAACAGATCGTTTTTGGGGACTCGGAGGTACCAGTTGGAAAAATCGTCAAGATGGACTTGGAATGGTCATACGTAATTTTAAGAAAGGAGACCAACTTTCTGCACTAATCGAGACAAATTATACGGGTGAAGTAAACAGTGCAGGAATTAAATCTGCTACGCTAATCAAAATAGGGTGATTTAGATGGAACGTTATCTCAACACAATAACAATGCTTTTAAGCATTTTCGGTGGGATTGTCGTACGTTTATTAGGTGGATTAGATCAATTGTTGGATGTCTTCCTCTTTTTAATTATTGTCGATTTCATCACAGGTTGGATTAAGGCAATCGCCACAAAAGAATTGTCCAGTCGGATTGGTATGCTCGGAATTGCGAAAAAAGTGACGATGTTATTTGTGGTTGCTGTAGCGGTTCGTGTTGAAAAAGTTGTGGGGAACAATTTGCCAATTCGGGAAATGGTTCTGATTTTTTACATTGCGAACGAAGGACTTTCTTTTTTTGAAAACATTGCGACCTTTATTCCTATGCCGAAAAAGTTAAAAGAGTTATTTATTCAGTTAAAAAATAAAGATGATTAAGTAGAAGTGGTCGGGACAAACGTAGAACTTTCGGCTGATTGCCGAAGAAATTACTTCTGTCCCGCCATTTATCTGCAGGTTTAAGCCGTGGAAGGGAAGTTGTTTTGACTTTCTTTTCATGGCTTTTTTAAGAAAGGAGCATGCTATGTTTAAAAAATTAATGATTCAACTTGCTTTAGTAATCGGCTTAAGTTTAACGATTCCGATGACGGCTTGCGCTTACACCATCGAAGCGGATCCAATCAACTTTACTTATTTTCCCGGCTCTGCAACCAATGAATTAATTGTTTTACATGAATCAGGAAACGAGCGGAACCTAGGACCACACAGTTTAGACAATGAAGTGGCCTATATGAAACGAAATTGGTCAAATGCTTATGTCTCATATTTTGTCGGATCTGGTGGACGAGTGAAACAATTAGCTCCTGCTGGCCAAATTCAATATGGCGCAGGTTCTTTAGCTAATCAAAAAGCCTATGCGCAAATCGAATTGGCTCGAACGAATAATGCGACGACATTTAAAAAAGATTATGCTGCCTATGTTAATTTGGCCCGTGATTTGGCTCAGAACATTGGTGCTGATTTTTCGCTGGACGATGGAACAGGTTATGGAATAGTCACTCATGATTGGATTACAAAAAATTGGTGGGGAGATCATACAGATCCTTATGGTTATTTAGCGCGTTGGGGGATTAGTAAAGCGCAGTTGGCACAAGATTTACAAACGGGCGTTTCTGAAACAGGTGAGACTGTCATTGTTCAGCCGGGTAAACCTAATGCACCAAAATATCAAGTAGGACAAGCAATTCGTTTCACTTCAATCTATCCAACACCAGATGCTTTAATCAATGAACATCTATCAGCAGAGGCACTTTGGACACAGGTAGGAACAATTACAGCGAAATTACCGGACCGACAAAACCTTTACCGTATTGAAAATAGCGGACATTTGTTAGGTTATGTGAACGACGGCGACATTGCTGAACTTTGGCGCCCGCAAACGAAGAAATCATTTCTAATTGGTGTGGACGAAGGCATTGTTTTAAGAGCAGGACAACCTAGTTTGTCAGCACCCATTTATGGTATCTGGCCCAAAAATACTCGCTTTTATTACGATACGTTTTATATTGCAGATGGGTATGTTTTTATTGGTGGGACAGATACAACAGGCGCGAGAATTTATTTGCCAATCGGACCAAACGATGGCAACGCACGGAATACATGGGGATCATTTGCTAGCTAAAAAAAGCCACAAACTCTGATAAAAGCAGAGTTTGTGGCTTTTTGTGCATTTAGCAGAGATTTTGCCAAAGGGAATAAGCAACGGAGACTGCGAAGCTAGGTACTTTTATGCTATAATGACAAAGTTAGTATTATCGGAACTGGAGGAACTATAATGGACGGCATTTTACCGTTATGGAAAGAACGTGGCATGACAAGTCATGACTGCGTATTTAAATTGAGAAAAATTTTACATACCAAAAAAATTGGTCATGGTGGTACGTTAGATCCGGATGTCGAAGGGGTCTTACCCATCTGCGTTGGCAAAGGAACGAAAGTGATCGAATACATGGTAGATTCTGGCAAAACCTATGAAGGTGAAATTACACTTGGATTTGCTACGACAACCGAAGATGTTAGTGGCGAAATTGTTGAAAAAAAACCAGTTACAGCACCTTTGTCAACTGAACAAATTGATCAAGCAATGGCCGAAATGACAGGTGAAATCACACAAATCCCACCGATGTTTTCTGCGGTGAAAGTCAATGGTAAACGTTTATATGAATATGCCCGGAACGGGGAAGAAGTTGAACGGCCCCAACGAAAAGCTATGATTTATTCATTTGAACGTACTAGTGAACCAATTTTTAATGAATCTGCTCAAACACAAAGTTGGCGGTTTAAAGTGGTCTGTGGCAAAGGAACCTATGTGCGGACACTATCCGTGGATACTGGCAAAAAATTAGGCTATCCTGCCCATATGTCGGATTTAACGAGAACGGCAAGTGGCGGTTTGCAAGCTGCGCAATGCTTAACGTTAGAAGAAGTAGCCAAACAAATGGCTGCTGAAACAATTGATCAATGCCTGTTGCCCATTGAGACAGTAGTAGAACAATTCCCACGAATTGATTTATCAGATGAATTGTATCAAAAAGTAAAAAATGGCATGCGTTTGCACAAAAAAGAATTAGGAATAAAGGCAATGCCAGAATCCTTAGTTGCCTTATTTTACCAAAATCAAGTGGTTAGTTTATACATGCCACACCCAACGCATGATAAATTATTGAAACCAAGTAAAGTTCTACGGAATAATTAAATAAAAAAGAAGGAAGTTTTTGCACATGCAAGTTATTCAACTACATCATCCCTATGAACCCAATCAAATTCCTAATGAAGAAGTCGTGATGGTCCTAGGCTTCTTTGACGGTGTTCACAAAGGCCACCAAAAAGTAATTGAAACAGGTAAAAAGATTGCTGAGGAAAAAGGCTTGAAGTTAGCTGTGATGACCTTCAACCAACACCCATCAATCGTTTTTCAAAAAGTTTTACCAGAAAATATGAAATATTTAACTAGCTTGGAACAAAAAGAACGCCTAATGGCCAACTTGGGCGTTGATATTTTATATATTGTCGAATTTACTTCAGCGTTTGCTCAATTAAAACCGCAAGATTTTGTCGATCAGTATATCGTTAATTTAAATAGTGCAGTGGCAGTCTCTGGGTTTGATTATACGTATGGTCCTAAAGAAATCGCTGGAGTCAAACAGTTACCAACTTATGCGCAAGGCCGTTTTGAAGTGGTGACAGTACCAAAAGAAGAAATGACTGGTGCCAAAATTAGCTCAACAAGAATTCGCGAAAAAATGGAAGCCGGCGAAATGGAGGAGGTCACGGAGTTGTTAGGATATATTTATGAAACAGAAGGAACAGTTGTCCATGGCGATGCTCGTGGCCGTTTATTGGGTTTCCCGACCGCTAATGTCAAAGTGAAAAGCACCGTGCGCTTACCAAGAATTGGTGTCTATGCTGTGCAAATCGAAGTCGGTGGCAAATGGTATGTCGGCATGGGCTCAATTGGTCATAATGACACCTTTGGAGAAGGACGCGATTTAACCGTGGAAGTCTATATTTTGGACTTCCATCAAGACATCTATGGTGAGCAAGTGGTGGTTCGTTGGAATCATTATTTACGTGACCAAGTGAAATTCAATGGGGCTGAAGCCTTGATCGACCAATTAAAACAAGATGAACGAGATACGGCTGACTATTTCCAACAATCTGAGGACAAATAATGAAGATTCGTCAAGAAAAACCTGCAGAGTATCAAGCTGTAGAACGTTTAACGTATCAAGCGTTCAAGGAATTAAACTTGACCGAAAACTGGCGTCCCACAGAGCATTTTATCGTGCATTTATTAAGAGAAAGTGCCGACTTTATTCCGGAGTTGTCCTTAGTTTCAGAAACTGATCAAGGAAAATTAACGGGTCATATTATGTCTTCGAAAGCCAAACTACGATTACCTGATCATACAGAAAAGGCTGTTTTGACCGTTGGGCCGCTAAGTGTCCATCCAGAAGCACAGAACACGGGCGTAGGCTCAGCGTTAATTAAGCATTCTGTACAGAAGGCCAAAGAATTAGGCGTCGGCGGATTGATTATCCTGGGCCATCCAACTTACTATACGAAGTTCGGTTTTGTTCCAGCGACTACTTTTCAGATTACGTTACCGGAAAAAGAAACATCAGAAGCATTATTGGCTTTGGAATTACTGCCAGGTTATTTTAGCACAAGTGGTGGGGAGTGGCATTTTTCAACATGCTTTGCTTATCCAGAAACACACCTTGTAGAATTAGAAGCCTTTGAAGCAGAACTCGGAATAAATGAATAAAGAATAATAAGGAGGTCGGGACAGAAGTGTTTAACTCCGAGAAATAAGAAGGAATTTCCGAAAATTGTTCTATAATTTTTGGAGACCAAGTAGGTATTGTTCATCATCGAATCACTACGTTCTTCGTGATTCTCAACAATTTCGGCTTATTTCCGAAGGACCTTCACCAAGTAGGTACGATGATTTCATCTGTTCATGCTTCACAGTGAAACATCGCAACTCTTAGAGCTGTAGCTCTTTTGAAGGCTGTACTGTGACGAGACGCATGTCGAGAAAACACCTTAGAAGTTGTTGAGATCGGAGCAACGCGTAGTGTTGCTTCTGTTCCCGCCGTTTATTAGTTTTTGAGCGTGGAGCAAAAATCCAAAGTGATTTTTGTCCCACGCTCCTTTACTACTTTTTATTACAAAGTAGTTGACAGAACCGGTACTCAGTATTATTATGTAGTGGTACATAGTACTAAAGAGTAGTTTAGGGAGGAAAAGCAGTGAAGCAGACAGAGTTGCTAAAAGGCATTTTAGAAGGTTTAGTTTTAGCCATCATCCAAAGGAAAGAAACATATGGTTATGAAATTACAAAAATTTTAAATGACCAAGGGTTTACTGAAATTGTTGAAGGAACCGTTTATACGATTTTACTGCGTTTAGAAAAAAATCAATGGGTTATAGCTGAAAAAAAGCCTTCAGAAAAAGGACCAATGCGGAAGTTCTATCGCTTAACCTCATCAGGAGAAGCAGAACTCGCTGATTTTTGGCAGCGGTGGACGTTGCTTTCAAAACAAGTAAACAAGATGAAAAAAATGGAGGGATAGAGCATGTCAGATTTTAAAGCGTTGATCAAAAAAGTTGTTGGGGATAAAAAAGAGTACAAAGAATATAAACGACGGATTGCAGCATTACCAGCAGAGTATCGACAAGTATTTCAAGAAATTGAAAAATATGCATGGCATTTTTCAGATCATAGCGGAGCCAATATGTTCAATGCGTTGACTGATTTACTTGATTTGTTTGAAGAAGGAGCTGCTAACGGAACACCTATCAAAAATATTACGGGAGAAAAAGTAGGTGATTTTGCTGAAACAATTGTCAATGAAGTCGCTGGCAAATGGATTGATAAACAGAAAGAAAAACTGAATCATCAATTTTCTAAACAATAGTCAAAACAAAAAAAGGAGAATAAACATGGTTGAAAATTTTTTTAAAGAAGGAAAGTTGCTGGTTATTCCCAAGAAAAATGCGAAAAAAGTCCAAGAGTTTCAACGTGTGGCCAACCAATTTGAATTTGGGAAAGAATATACGGAAAAAGAAGTCAATCAGCGACTTAGAGAAATCTATGAAGATTATGCACTTTTGAGACGGTATTTAGTAGATTATCAGTATTTAGAAAGAGATAAGTTTGGAAAAATTTATCAGAAATGTGAGCAACACACAAAAATTATATAAATGTCTTTTTTTAAAAGTAGCGAAACTAGGTGAAATGAACCAAGTCTAGCTACTTTTTGTTATGTAAGCTTAGTAATAGTTCTATAAAAAACTCTCTATTTGTTTTCTAACTCAGACTGGTAAGATTGATTTAATTAGAAAAAGATAGAGGTGAGAGAATGAATCTACGTACTTTAGGTCTAACAAAAATTCTTTTGACCTTTATTATATTAAGTATTATTGGCGCGTTAATGATTTATAGCGCCAGTAGCTATGACTTGCTGATGCAAGGCGTGAAGCCCACTGCTGTGTTTATTAAACAAGGTATTATTATGTGTCTCAGCTGGGTGCTAATGTTCGTGATCTACAAAGTTCGACTAGAAGTGTTATTTAATAAGAAAATTGCGATTGGACTGCTTTTAGTTTCGGTACTATTACTGTTAATGGTTCGACTACCTTTTTTTGGTGTAGCAGCGAATGGCGCACAACGTTGGATTTCTCTCTTTGGAATCCAATTTCAGCCATCAGAGCTTTGTAATTTTGCGATTATTTATTACTTGAGTTGTTATTTAGGTGAAAAAGAAAATGGCTTGACAACGAAGCAGTTAAGGAAACAATGGCTGTTTGTTTTGGTCGTTGCATTTTTAGTTTTGATCCAACCCAAAGTTGGCGGGGCTATTCTTATTTTAGTTATTGGCAGTGTCTTGATTTTCTCAGCAAGTATTCATGCAAAATTTAGTGTAATTGCTGCGGGGATTGTCGTTGCTAGCGCGGCGCTTCTTTCTAAAATAATTATTTTTCTAGGGGATCACCAGTACTTACCACATTTTTTTGCGCATGTGTATGACCGCTTAGTTGTTTTGAAAAATCCGTTTTTATCCTTTCATGATCGCGGATTTCAGCCTTCAATGGCCTATTTGGCGATGTATAACGGTGGGTTTTGGGGCACCGGACTAGCCAATGGTATGGTAAAAAAAGGTGGCTTGCCAGAAGGTCAAACCGATTTTATCTTTGCGGTGATTGTGGAAGAACTTGGTTTGATTGGCGGCTTACTATTGCTATTTCTTTTGTTATTTTTAGCGGCCTCGATTTTGCGGAGTAGTTGTGTAATAAAAAATCATTGTTACGGCTTGTTTTTGTTAGGGGTCGGGACCTTGATTTTAGCTCAAACGGCGATTAACATTGGTGGCGTTTTGGGTTTGATTCCAATGACGGGAATTCCTTTACCGTTTGTTAGTTACGGTGGGACAAGTTATTTAATCTTTTCAGTGGTATTAGGAATCGTCATTAAAATTATTGCAAACGAAAGGCGGCAGTTAAATGGTCAATACAAAAAAATTCAACTTACATCTTAATTATGATTTATTATTGCCCATTTTTTTACTCACACTTTTATCTTCTGGTGTGCAATATTGGATTGCCGTTAATGAAGGAAAAGACGGAACTGTGCCAGCATTAAAACAACTCTTCTTTATTTTTGTTGGCTATGCAGGCATGTTTTTAGCTAGTCGGCTGTCACAGAAGTTTATTTGGAAAGTAGCTCCTTTTTTCTATGGGTTTTCATTAATCTTAATGAGTGCTTTGTATTTTTCCTATGACAAAGGAATGTATTTATTGACGGGCACAAAGCGCTGGTTAGATTTAGGGTTTATTAAATTTCAGCCATCAGAAATTGCGAAAATTGCGTTTATTTTAATGTTGGCAAAAATTATTGTCCAACATGAGCAACAAGACTGGTCCGATAAATGGCGTTCAGACAAGCAACTTCTAAAAAAAATCGTTGCGGTTAGTGTCCCTGTTTTTTTCTTGATGGCGGTACAAAAAGATTTTGGGACATCCCTTGTTTTCGTAACGATTATTCTATCTCTTTTAGTTATTTCAGGAATTGATCGCAAAATTTTAATCATTATTTTCAGTGCTTTAGCAACGTTAGGCGTGGTCTTGATTCTGTTAGTCTTTACAGAGTGGGGGCACAAAGTACTCTTCTTTTTACATTTTAAACAATATCAATTGGATCGAATTTTAGCATGGATTCATCCCTATGATTATGTCGATAAAATCTCCTATCAACAAGTACAAGGCTTATTGGCAATTGGTTCGGGTGGTTTATTTGGCAAGGGTGTGCATGGGATTGAAGTGTATGTTCCTGTTCGTGAGTCTGATATGGTTTTTACTTTTATTGGGGAAGCCTGGGGCTTTGTGGGCAGTGCCACCGTTGTTTTTCTCTATTTTTACTTGTTTTATCAAGTTTTAGTAGCTGGCTTGCGGAGCAATTCGCGTTTCTGTATGTACATCTGTGTCGCTCTTATTTTTTCGCTGGTCTTTCAAACGGTGGAGAATATCGGTGCGGTGATTGGACTGTTGCCGTTAAAAGGTATTCCGCTTCCGTTTTTAAGTCAAGGAGGCACTTCGTTAGTGATGGCTATCACTTCTTTAGGATTTGTCAAAGGAAGAGAAGCCACTACCTGAAAACACAAATAAAAACCAAGACTGGAACTCGCTTGCCGACAAGCTCTAGTCTTGGTTTTTACTATTGAAATTGTTTTTGGCATTCAGCCAAAAGTTGTTGAAGTTGTCGACTCATGTAACGTTCTTTTAAATAATAAACTGCCATGTTTCGTTTAGGTAGTTCTTGGTAAGTTAGTGTATGGATCGAATTGTCTAAAAGTTGAATATTTGTGTATTCGGGGACAATAGCGAAACTATCGGAATGAGACACCAAGTGAGTAATAAGTGAAAGAGTATCCACTTGAATGACTTTCTCTGGAGAAAAATTAGAAAACGTAGTATCTAGCCAATTGGTTAATTTGTTTTGCTCGGAAAATTCGGTATTTAAACGGACGAAGGGGTACATTGTTAGTTCTTTTAAAATTTCTTCCGTCGTAGCTTTTGCCAAAGCTGGATGATCGTTTCTTAAAATGAATTGATAATTTGCTGTAAATAAATCAATTTTACCAATATGTTCAGGTAATGGTAAGTCAGCAAAGGAAATACCAAAATCTGCATCCATTGTTTCCAAGGATTGAAGAATATTTTCTGTAATAATAGTATGGACTTGTAAGTTGGATGAACGATCCGTTAATGTTGTCATTAGTAAGTCATTCAATTTATATTCTAAATCACAGAGATAAGTGGCTACATAAATATGGTTGGAAGAATGATTAATTTCTTTTAGCTCTTCTTCAATTGAGACCAACTCATTGGTGATGCGCCAACAATATTTTTCTAAAATTAATCCAGCTGGTGTTAAGGTGGTAGTTTGACCTTGGCGATTAAAAAGTTCCGCGCCTAACGTTGCTTCAAGAATTTTTATTTGCTTACTTAATGCAGCTTGAGAAATTGCTAAATTTTCGGCTGCTTTAGTAAATTGTTTCACTTTGCATAACTCTAAAAAATAATGTAAACGAAATAGTTCCATGGGAATTCCTCCTTTTTCTATTCCTAGAATAAATAACGTAATTGTTCAAATAAATAACGGTGTGCTTCACAATGTCCGTGATGATTATTCTGAACTAAATAGATGGCTCGTTCTGGACTATCTTCCAGAGGAATACCAACTAAGTTACGTCTGTTTAGTTCATCAGTGAGTGAATAGGGAAGGATGCTACAGGCTTTTTCTCGTTGGACCATGTCTAAGACTAAATGAAGAGAAGGAAGTTCGATGACGATTTGCCGATTTTCCCAATTGATTTTACGTTCCCAACGTTTAAACACTTTTTTTTCATATACTTGATCGGAATATGCAGCAAAAGGTAAAGAACGAATTTCGTCAATCGTTACGCTATCGGCATGGGCTAAAGGATGATTTTTATTGACACAAAGGAGATAGCTTTCTGTATAAATTAATTCTTTCTCTAATGGAATCGAGGTATCCAAAAATATCCCAATCCCAATGTCAATTAAATCTGTTTCCAAGGCTGTTTCAAGATCGTAATAATACTTAAAATCAATACTTACATACGGATAGGATTGATTAAATAACAACAAGACTTCTCCAAATGCTTTATCTATATCAATTAAGTTTGTTCCAATCCGAATGGTCGTTGTCGATCCTTGGGTCACTAATTCATTAATCTCTTCTTGCGCTTCCTTAATGAGTGCAAAAATCATTTCTGTTCGCTTGGCGACGACTTCGCCTGCTGGAGAAAGCCGACAATGTTTCTTGTCTCTTAAAATTAATGAAGCACCTAATTCACGTTCCAACTCCTTGAGCTGGGTACTTAAATAAGGTTGACTCGTATGGAGCTTTTGAGAAGCTAAAGTAAAACTCGCATACTTTGAAACTGCCATAAAATATTCTAGTTGTTGTAATTTCATTTTCCTCACCGCCGTTTCTTTAACTATACAAAAAATAGCAGAAGAAAAGCTTCTCGACAAGGCTATCTGACGGTCTTTAGATTAATTTAACCAGTTATGATTCTATGAATAAATACGAATCATACCAGAAAACCATAGTAAATAAGCGGATTATTTTTCTTTTTGTTACTGAATGGACAAAAAGTTATCTGCTAAAAACTTTTTCTATATCGTTATTTTTTCAAGGAAGAATTATACTTGCTGTTGTAATTAAATAAGATTTGTTAGGTGAGGCTCCTATACAAACATAGGCTACTGCCCAAAAATGTCGAGAGACGCCAATGGGTAGAACAGGAACTGTCGAATGAAGGCTTTTCTTAAGGTAGCTAAAAGCAATCGCTTTTTACGTTGTATAGTGCTAAAGCTCAACGATAAGAACGATTATTCTTTGACACGTTGAGTTTTCAGCGTGTCTTTTTTTGTGGAAAGGGTGAGGAAAATGGAAGATGAACCGATCGTCAATTCAAGTCAACAACAGATAAATGAGGTGAAAGAAAATGGAAAAGAAAATGCGTCACTTGGGCCATGACTATAGTTACAAAAAGTTTGCCCATTCAGAAGTAGAAAAAGTTTTACAACGTTTCGGCTCAACTTGGGATGGCATTAAACACCAAGATATTGAAGAATTACAAGAACGTTATGGCCGCAACAAAATTATGAATGAAAAAAAAGCTTCACGGCTGCGACTTTTTATAAAATCGTATATCACGCCGTTTACTTTGGTGTTATTAGCACTAGCCACGATTTCATTTTTTACAGAATATGTCTATGCTGCGCCAGAGGAAAAAGATGTTACTGGCGTGTTAATTATGTTAGCGATGGTCATCTTAAGCGGCACGATGAGTTTTGTTCAATCAGTCAAATCAAGCAATGCAGTTGAAAAATTACAAAATATGATTAAAGTTACAGCGACAGTCATTCGTGACAAGAAGCAAATGGAAATTCCTATTGAGGAAGTTGTGTGTGGCGACTTAGTCCAACTATCCGCTGGCGATATGATTCCAGCCGATTTACGTTTAATCCAATCTAAGGACTTATTTGTTTCCCAATCATCCCTGACTGGAGAGAGTTTTCCCATTGAAAAACACGCGACTCATCAAAAAGATAGTGATCAAATTGATACAGAATACGACAATCTTTTGTTTTTAGGAACAAATGTAATTAGTGGCACTGGTTTAGGCATTGTCATTAAAGTTGGTAATCAAACTTTATTCGGACGGATGGCTTCTGATAACGGAGAAGAGCAGCAGCAGACGAGTTTTGAAACAGGAATTAATAAAACAACGTGGGTGCTGATTCGCTTTATGTTGGTCATTACGCCGACTGTTTTTCTAATTAATGGGTTAACAAAAGGCGATTGGGTGGAAGCATTAATGTTCGCGATTGCCACAGCTGTCGGCTTGACACCAGAAATGTTACCTATGATTGTAACAACCAATTTAGTCAAAGGTTCTCGAGAAATGGCTAAAGAAGGCACGATTATGAAAAATGTCAATGCCATTCAAAATTTTGGCGGGATGGATGTACTTTGTACGGATAAAACAGGTACCTTAACACAAGATAAAGTAATTTTAGAATACCACTATAATATTGGGTGCCAAGAAGATCAAAAAGTCTTGGATTTAGCATTTCTAAACAGTTATTTTCAAACGGGCTTGCGTAATTTAATGGATAACGCCGTTATTCAAGCGGCGACGCAAGAAAGTGATATACAATCAGATGATTTTTATAAAGTAGATGAAATTCCTTTCGATTTCAATCGACGTCGAATGAGTGTGATTATCAAAGAGTTTAAAACGCGAGAAACACGCTTAATTACCAAAGGGGCGGTTGAAGAAATGCTCTTGGTCTGCACACAGGTACTTTTAAATGGCGAAATTGTGCCCTTAACAGAGACGCTACGTCAAAAAATTACCAAAGACGTTGAAGCTTTAAATCGAGATGGTTTGCGCGTTCTAGCAATTGCCGATAAAAAAGTCGAAGCGGCTGAATGGGAGTATACAACTAAAGATGAATCAGAGTTGATTTTACAAGGTTATCTTGCCTTCTTGGATCCGCCAAAAGAAACAGCAGCGGCAGCTATTCACGCCTTGCATCAACATAATGTAGCTGTGAAAGTATTAACGGGGGACAATCAGTATGTGACGCATTCTGTTTGTAAAGAAGTTGGTCTGGCTGGCGAAAAAATTATTACAGGAAATGAACTTCAACAATTAAACCAAGAAGAATTAAGAAAAACCGTTCAAGCGTATAATATTTTCGCCAAAATTACGCCTGACCAAAAAGTTCGTATTGTAAATGCGTTAACTGAAAATGGTCAAACTGTTGGCTTTTTAGGTGATGGAATAAATGATGCTGGAGCAATGCGTGCTGCTGATGTAGGAATCTCTGTTGATACAGCTGTCGATGTGGCGAAAGAATCGGCGGATGTAATTTTATTGAGAAAAGATTTAATGGTTTTGGAAAAAGGAATTTTATCTGGACGGCGCGTGTTTACGAACACGATGAAGTACGTCAAATTAACAGCAAGTTCTAATTTTGGCAATGTTTTTTCCGTGATCCCAGCAAGTATCTTTTTACCATTTTTACCGATTGCTCCGATTCAATCGCTATTATTAAATCTAATTTACGATACTTCGTGTATGTCAGTTCCTTGGGACAAAGTAGATGAAGAATACGTAGAAAAACCAAAAAAATGGGAACCAAAATCAATTGGTAATTTTATGCGTTGGTTTGGTCCAACGAGTTCTATTTTTGATATTGTTACCTATTTATTTATGTACTTCATTGTGTGCCCGGCTATCCTAGGTGGCTCATTCTTTGAATTAAATGGAGCAGATCAATTGCTCTTTATTGGTATTTTCCATGCAGGGTGGTTCATTGAGTCCTTATGGTCCCAAATGCTTGTCTTGCATTTCCTACGAACAGAAAAAATGCCTTTCCTTCAAAGTAGTGCTTCTGGAATTATGACGTTAGTCACTACAGCAGGGATTGTTCTCGGAACTGTTTTACCTTTTACCGCTTTCGGAGCAGAACTAGGATTTGTCGGTTTATCACCAAGCTATTTCTTGTATTTAATCCCGACAATTGTTGCTTATTTAGCACTGGTTGCGTTCATTAAAGTTTTATACGTCAAACGTTACGGTCAATTACTGTAACTGATTTGTACTATTATATATAGAAAAATTTTTTTACTTTTCTTTCAAGGTTGAGGAGGTGTCGGTTTTTATGACAGCTCCTCGTTGTTGTTTTAAGTGGCTGCGCGAATTTTTTTATGGATTTATTTGTCATTTACAGTTAGTATGGCTAGTAGAGACTTTCCAAAAAGAACGAGCTTTTTGGTAATAAGGAGATAAAACGAGCTAATGACCAAAACAAACCAACTTTCAACTTCAACGCCGATGTTCGATCGGTCGGCCTATATTCATATTCCATTTTGTGAGCATATTTGTTATTATTGCGATTTTAACAAGGTCTTTTTAGAAGGACAACCAGTTGATGAATATATTCAGAGTTTATTAAAAGAAATTCAACTTACGCAAGCATTGTATCCAGAACAAGAAATGAAAACCATCTATATTGGCGGAGGCACGCCAACTTCATTATCAGCGAAACAGTTAGATGTGCTACTAAAAGGGGTTCGCGAACAGCTAACGTTTGATGACCGAAATGAATTTACGGTGGAAGCAAACCCTGGTGATTTAACCCAAGAAAAATTACAAGTCATGAAAAACTATGGCGTCAATCGTCTTTCGATGGGCGTTCAGACATTTGATGATCGCTTGCTCAAAAAAATCGGCCGCAAGCACACCGCCGAAGATGTTTATGAAACAATGAAATTTTTAGAGAAAGAAAATTTTACCAATGTCAGTATTGACTTAATCTATGCTTTACCTGGACAAACATTGGAAAGTTTTCGCGATACTTTGACAAGAGCCTTAGCATTGGACTTGCCGCACTATTCGCTTTATTCATTAATTCTTGAAAATAAAACAATGTTCATGAACTGGGTTCGTCAAGGACGGTTACAGCTGCCTGAAGAAGAAATCGAAGCACAAATGTTTGACGAAACGATTGAAGCAATGGAGAAAAAAGGACGTCATCAATATGAAGTCAGTAATTTTGCTTTAACAGGAAAAGAAAGCCAGCATAATCTGGCTTATTGGAATAATGACCACTACTATGGATTTGGCGCAGGTGCCAGCGGCTATCTTGGGCAAACTCGTTACAAAAATCACGGTCCAATCCAACATTATTTGAAACCCTTGCGAGAAAATCAATTGCCAATTGTGGAGACTGAAGAATTAACTCGTCTAAATCAAATAGAAGAAGAGCTATTTTTAGGCTTACGTAAAAAAGTAGGCATTTCTAAACAAAAATTCCAACAAAAATTTCATGAACCAATTGAAGCGATTTATGGAGAGGTCATTCAACGCTTAATCAAAGAAGAATTATTAATTGAAGAAGCAGATATCTTACGTTTAACGAAAAAAGGACTATTTGTGGGGAATAATGTTTTTGAAGCATTTTTGTTAAGTGAAAAAGAGTAAAAAAATAAAAAAATCATCGAAGTGTGACAAAGCATTTCGATGATTTTTTTATTACAAAAGTTGGTATTGATGGTTTTTGAAGGTGGTTTGCAGCGATTAGCACTCTTGCGTTAAGAGTGCTAAAAAGTTGCGTATTTCCCTTGACAAAAAGGTAAGGACTTGTTATATTAGTATATGTAGTTAGCACTTAGATGTTAAGAGTGCTAATGAAGGGTGGTAATAACGATGATTACAGAAAGACAACAAAATATCTTGAGACTTATCATCCAAAATTACACGAACACGGGCTTACCTGTCGGTTCTAAGAAATTGATGGAGGATGGCATTGCCTCTAGTTCTGCCACAATTCGTAATGATATGAAAGCATTAGAAGAATACGGCTTATTAGCTAAGACCCATTCTTCTTCAGGGCGAATCCCCTCAATGGCTGGTTATCGTTACTACGTGGATCATCTTTTACAACCAACACAAGTAGAAGAGAACGAACTTAGAAGAATCCGTCAATCTTTTGGAAAAGAATTTCATGAGATTAATGATATTATTCGACAATCAGCTGAAATTCTATCAGAATTGACAAGTTATACTGCTTTTTCATTAGGACCTGAAGTGAAAGAACGGAAATTAACCGGCTTTCGAATGGTTCCTTTGAATGATCGGCAAGTCCTTGCTATTATAGTGACAGATAAAGGCAATGTTGAAAACCAAGTATTTGCCATTCCTGCCGCTGTTTCTAGCCAAGATCTTGAAAAAATGACACAAATCATCAATGATAAGTTGGTTGGACAACCTTTGTTGACCGTTTATCATCGTTTGCGGACGGAGATTCCGATGATTTTACATCGCTATTTCCAAACGCCAGAAGGAATGATGAACTTATTCGATGAGATGTTAGGACATGCCTTTGAAGAAAAAGTCTTTGTCGGTGGTCGCATGAATTTGTTAGATTTTGGCATCAAACAAGATATTGAACAATTGAAATCTGTCTATTCCTTTATGCAAAATTCTGATGAGCTGACGCATTTATTAAATGGTTCTGCAACAACAGAAAATCCAATTGTTTTTCGTATCGGCTCAGAAATTGGCAACAATCTCTTAGAAGATATGAGCATGATCACTGCTACGTATGAAGTATCAGGACATGGCAAAGGAACAATTGCCCTGCTAGGACCAACCAGTATGCCGTATTCAAAAATATTCGGTTTGGTAGACACGTTTCGACATGAGCTAGCTTCACAACTAGGTGACTATTACCGTTTTTTAGGTAATTAAGCAAACCTTGTTAGGATAAGAAGTAGATGCATAAAGAGAAAGGAAGTTGCTGAAGTGAGTAAAAAAGAAGAGAAGCAAGAAGAATTACAAGAAGAAATGGAAGCTGTTGATGCTGCTGGCGTTTCTGAAGTAGAAGTTGAAGCAACAGAGATTGAAAATCTTAAAGCAGAGCTTTCCGAAATGGAAGACAAGTTCTTGCGGGCAAGAGCCGAAATTGCTAATATGAGCAATCGAAATAAAAACGAACGAGAATTATTAGTTCGTTACCGCTCACAAGATTTAGGTAAAAAGATTTTACCATCCATTGATAATTTAGAACGAGCAATGGCTATTGAAGTATCAGATGAACAAGGCGAAAGCTTGAAAAAAGGTATTTCGATGGTGCTAGAAAGTATTACTGTGGCTTTAAAAGAAGAAGGAATTGAAGAAATCCCGGCAATGGGTGAAACCTTTGATCCAAATTTACATCAAGCCGTTCAAACAGTCCCTGCTTCTGAAGAAACCCCAGCAGATACCATTGTTGAAGTTCTACAAAAAGGGTACAAATTACAAGATCGTGTGTTACGACCATCAATGGTCATTGTCGCACAATAACAAACGTTAATTAAAAATATATTATTATAGAAAACTAATACAGATTGGAGATATTCACTATGAGTAAAATTATTGGTATTGACTTAGGAACAACAAACTCAGCTGTCGCAGTGCTAGAAGGCGGCGAAGCAAAAATTATTGCAAACCCAGAAGGTAACCGCACAACTCCTTCGGTCGTTTCATTCAAAAACGGTGAAATTCAAGTGGGCGAAGTAGCAAAACGTCAAGCTGTTACAAATCCTAACACGATTTCATCTATTAAACGTCACATGGGTGAAGCTGGCTACAAAGTTGATGTTGAAGGGAAATCATATACACCACAAGAAGTTTCTGCAATGATCTTACAATATTTAAAAGGTTTTGCTGAAGACTATTTAGGTGAAAAAGTTGAAAAAGCAGTTATTACAGTTCCTGCATATTTCAACGATGCGCAACGTCAAGCAACAAAAGATGCTGGTAAAATTGCTGGCTTAGAAGTAGAACGGATCGTTAACGAACCAACAGCAGCAGCTTTAGCTTATGGCTTAGATAAAACAGACAAAGATGAAAAAATTCTTGTCTTTGACCTTGGTGGTGGTACATTCGACGTGTCAATCCTTGAATTAGGCGATGGCGTTTTCGATGTATTATCAACAGCCGGTGATAACAACCTAGGTGGGGATGACTTTGATAATAAAATCATTGACTACATGGTTGCAGAATTTAAAAAAGAAAATGGCATTGACTTAGCTAACGATAAAATGGCGTTACAACGTTTGAAAGATGCTGCTGAAAAAGCGAAAAAAGACTTATCAGGCGTAACAAGCACACAAATCAGCTTGCCATTTATTACTGCTGGCGAAGCAGGACCATTGCACTTAGAAATGAACTTAACTCGTGCAAAATTTGATGAATTAACAAGTGATTTAGTTGAACGTACAAAAGTACCAGTACGTCAAGCCTTGAAAGATGCTGGTTTAAATCCTTCTGAAATCGACGAAGTTATCCTAGTTGGTGGTTCAACACGTATTCCAGCTGTAGTTGAAGCTGTTCGCAAAGAAACAAACAAAGAACCAAACAAATCAGTTAACCCTGACGAAGTAGTAGCAATGGGTGCTGCAATCCAAGGTGGCGTAATCACTGGTGATGTTAAAGACGTTGTCTTATTAGACGTAACACCGTTGTCATTAGGGATTGAAACAATGGGTGGCGTATTTACAAAATTAATTGATCGTAACACTACGATTCCAACAAGTAAATCACAAGTCTTCTCAACTGCTGCTGACAATCAACCAGCTGTTGATATTCACGTTTTACAAGGTGAACGTCCAATGGCCGCTGATAATAAAACATTAGGTCGTTTCCAATTAACAGATATTCCTGCGGCTCCTCGTGGTGTGCCACAAATTGAAGTAAGCTTTGACATTGATAAAAACGGGATTGTAAATGTTCGTGCGAAAGACTTAGGCACTCAAAAAGAACAAACAATCACGATTAAATCTTCTTCAGGTTTATCTGATGATGAAATCGAACGTATGGTGAAAGATGCTGAAGCAAACGCTGAAGCAGATAAACAACGTAAAGAAGAAGTTGACTTACGTAACGATGCAGATGCTTTATTATTCACTGTTGATAAAACATTGAAAGAATTAGAAGGCAAAGTAGACGCTGAAGAAGTGAAAAAAGCAGAAGATGCGCGTGATGAATTAAAAGCAGCCATCGAAGCAAACGATATCGAACAAATGAAAGCAAAACGTGATTCATTGAATGAAATCGTCCAAAACTTAACAGTAAAACTTTACGAACAAGCTGCGCAACAACAAGCACAAGAAAATCCTGAAGCTGCCCAAGGTGGCGCTGATGATGTTGTTGATGCTGATTTTGAAGAAGTAAATGGTGATGACAAATAATCAATAACAATTGATTTTAGGGACTGGATCATTAGTACAATGACTAATGTCCCAGTCCCTTGTCTTTTGTGAGAAAATCAACCACAATCAAGTTAGCAAGAAACTATTTAGGTTTTGAAAGAACTGTGGTATGATTACAACGATGTTAAACAAGCTGAAAATACCTATTCACAGCTAGTAACACTGATTCAAGGTGTGACAGATAATCCAACCAGAGAGACCGAAAGCAATCGATGAATTTGGCTGGTTCTAAACACATTGTAAAGTTTGAAGAAAGTTGGAGGGAAGTCAATGGCGACGAAACGAGATTATTATGAAGTGCTAGGATTAGCAAAAGGTGCTTCAGATGATGAAATTAAAAAAGCATACCGCAAACTTTCCAAAAAGTACCATCCAGATATTAACAAAGAAGCCGATGCGGAAGAAAAATTTAAAGAAGTTTCTGAAGCGTATGAAGTATTAAGTGATCCACAGAAAAAAGCGGCCTATGACCAATATGGCCATGCAGGAACTGATCCTAATTACGGTGGCGGCGCTGGTGGCTTTGGCGGTTTCGGTGGCGGCGGATTTAGCAGTAGTGGTTTTGGTGGATTCGAAGATATTTTCGATTCATTCTTTGGCGGCGGCGGTGGCCGTTCTGTTGATCCAAATGCACCAAGACAAGGCGCCGATTTACAATATACAATTCAATTGAAATTTGAAGAAGCTATTTTCGGTGTCGAAAAAGAGATTAAGTACAATCGAGAAGATACTTGTGCAACCTGTGGCGGTAATGGCGCCAAACCAGGCACACACCCAGAAACTTGTCATAAATGTCATGGCTCTGGAACAATCAATGTTGAACGGCAAACGCCATTAGGTCGTATGATGAGTCGTCAAACTTGTGATGTGTGTCATGGCACAGGGAAAGAAATTAAAGAACCATGTCCAACTTGTCATGGCACAGGTCATGAGAAAAAAGCACATACTGTCAAAGTAAATGTGCCTGCTGGAGTAGAAGACGGCCAACAAATGCGCTTAGCTAACCAAGGAGAAGCGGGTACCAATGGTGGACCATATGGTGATTTATATGTAGTCTTTCGTGTTGAAGATAGTGACATTTTCGACCGAGATGGCGCAGAAATCTACTATGATTTACCAGTAAGTTTTGTCCAAGCGGCTCTAGGGGACGAAGTAACTGTCCCAACTGTTCATGGTGACGTGAAATTAAAAATTCCGGCTGGAACACAAACTGGCACAAACTTCCGCTTAAGAGGTAAAGGTGCGCCACGTTTACGTGGTGGGGGCAATGGTGATCAACACGTGAAGGTGAAATTAATAACACCAAAAAATCTTAATGAAGAACAAAAGGATGCCCTACGAGCTTTTGCAAAAGCTGGCGGACAGAATGTAACTGAACAACAAGAAGAAGGCTTCTTTGATAAAATGAAAGATGCGTTTGGCGGTAAGAAGAAAAAATAAACCAAAAGAGTCAGAGACAAAAGCAGTTAGCTCCAAGTGTTCATCACTCTCGAAGGCTAAATTGCAACGAGTAATTGTAGGTGCTGCTTTTGTTCAATTGATTATCTTAAGATTTAGAGAGTGGGACATAAGTCGTTTTGACTTATGTCCTATTTTCGTTTCTTATTTCCAAACATTTTACGAGAATATTTTAAAATTTAGCGTATACTTAATATAAGCAAGTTAGGAGGGCTTATTTATGAAACCATATGTTTATGTAATCAGTGATATTCATGGACAAGCAGATTTGTTTGATGCCTTACTCACAGACTATGACCCAGTCGAGCATCAGCTAGTTTTAATTGGTGATTTAAACGACCGTGGTCCGCATTCTAAAGCCTGTTTTCTCAAAGGAAAAGAACTTGTCGAGCAACACGACGCTGTTTATTTACGAGGCAATCATGAAGAATATTTTTTGCAGTTTCTTCAAAATCCAGAGGACTGGTTTGCAGGATATGTTCGCAATGGTGGCAAGGAAACAATTGAAAGTCTCTTACATCCAGGAGCTACTGCAGAATACTCACCAACAGAAATGGCCTTAATGATCCGTAGTCGCTATCCAGAGTTAATTGATTTTTTAACAAAACGACCGCTTTATTTTGAATGGCAGCATTACTTATTTGTGCATGCTGGGGTTGATTTAACGATGGAAGATTGGCGGCAAACAGCCCCTAAGGATTTTTTGTGGATTCGCGAACCCTTTCATCAAGGGAAAAATAATACAGGCAAGACCATTGTTTTTGGTCATACCATTACCCCGATGTTACATGGTGATATGCAGACCACGGACCTTTGGCAAAGTGATGGAAAAATTGGGATAGATGGTGGTGCTATTTTTGGCGGCTCTGTGCATGGTGTGATTTTTAATGAAAAAGGCATTGTCCAAGATATCGAATATCAAAAACGCACCCCTGCGTGGCAACCAGAATTTTGATTCCTTAATCGCACGAATCAGTTACCTCACTTCTATATTTAGAAGCAAAAATATGCTAAAATAGATAAGTATGCATAAGAAAAGAGGTATCTAGTTAATGGCAGAAGCTTATAACGAAGAAGTAGTAGCGCTACTTCAAAAAGAATTGACAACGTATCGTTCAAAACAAATAACAACGGTTTTAACTTTATTAAATGAAGGAAATACAGTTCCTTTTATTGCCCGTTACCGGAAAGAAATGACTGGAAGTTTAGATGAAGTCCAAATCCGTGAAATAGAAGAACGTTATCATTATTTACAAAACTTGAAAAAGCGGAAAGAAGAAGTTCTCCGTTTAATTGAAGAGCAAGGAAAACTAACAAAAGAACTCAAAACAGATATTCAAAAAGCAGTAAAAATGCAACAAGTGGAAGATTTATATCGACCATATAAACAAAAACGTCGGACCAAAGCGACTATCGCGAAAGAAAAAGGGTTGGAACCATTAGCAGATTGGTTGCTCTCTTTACCTGAAAACGCGGATATCTTAGCCAAAGCGGCTACTTTTATTAATGAAGAAAAAGAAGTTGCAACCGCCGAGATAGCCTTGCAAGGTGCTCATGAAATTTTAGCAGAACGTATTAGCGATGAACCAAAATACCGAACATGGTTACGTGATTATATGGTTAAACATGCGCAATACGTTAGCGTAGTTAAGGATGAAGAAAAAGACGAAAAGCGGACCTATGAAATGTATTACGATTTTGCAGAACCAGTTAGCAAAATGGTGCCGCACCGTGTCTTAGCAACGAATCGTGGTGAAAAAGAAGACATTTTAAAGGTTTCCCTTGTCGCTGATGAAACAAAAATTAATGACTATTTCCAACGTCAACTAATTGGCAAACAAGCAACAAGTTTAGCTGCTCCATACATTGAGGCTGCTTATTTAGATAGCTATAAACGATTCATTGGACCAGCGATTGAACGGGAGATTCGCAATGAATTAACAGAAAAAGCTGATGAACAAGCGATTGCAATTTTCGGTGAAAATTTACGTAATTTATTATTACAGTCACCACTTAAAGGAAAAGTTGTTCTAGGATTTGACCCGGCTTATCGGACAGGCTGTAAATTAGCAGTTGTCGATGAAACTGGTAAAGTTTTAGCAATTCAAGTGATTTATCCACATAAACCAGCGACTGCTGCGAAACGTGAAGCCGCTGGTCCAGCCTTTAAAAAGATCATTGAAGACTATCAAGTGGACACGGTAGCTATTGGAAACGGAACGGCAAGTCGTGAATCTGAATTGTTTGTGGCAGAGCAATTAAAAGCGGTGAAACGGGACGTCTTTTACGTGATTGTTAATGAAGCAGGGGCTTCCGTTTACTCTGCGAGTGAAGTGGCTCGTAAAGAGTTTCCTGATTTACAAGTCGAAGAACGAAGTGCGGTCAGCATTGCACGTCGTTTGCAAGATCCGTTGGCAGAATTAGTAAAAATTGATCCCAAAGCAGTCGGGGTCGGTCAATATCAGCATGACGTATCGCAAAAACGTCTTGCCGAGCAATTGGATTTTGTTGTGGAAACTGCAGTAAACCAAGTTGGTGTCGATGTGAATACAGCGAGCGCTCAACTTTTACAACATATTTCTGGCTTAAATAAAACAACGGCGCAAAACTTAGTCACTTATCGTGATGAAAATGGTGTCTTTACAGCACGAAATCAAGTCAAAAAAGTACCTCGTTTAGGACCAAAAGCATTTGAACAAGCAATTGGCTTTTTACGAATTCCTAATGGCAAAAATGTGTTAGATAACACTGGCATTCACCCAGAAAGTTATCCAGTAGCACAAGCAATTTTAGAAAAAGCAGAGATTGCTTCTAAAGAATTAGGGACAGCAGAAGCTATCGAAAAATTGAAACAGTTACCAGTGAATCAATTAGCTACTGAGTTAGAAGTTGGTTCAGAAACACTCACAGATATTATTGCTAGTTTAATCCAACCAGGTCGTGATATGCGCGATGAGATGTTCGCGCCACTTTTACGTAAAGACGTGTTGACAATGGAAGATTTGAAACCAGGAATGGAAATGCAAGGGACTGTTCGAAACGTAATTGACTTTGGCGCGTTTGTCGATATTGGTGTGAAGCAAGATGGCTTAGTCCACATTTCTAAGTTAAGTACTAAATTTGTTAAGCACCCAACGGATGTTGTTGCGGTGGGTGATGTAGTCACAGTTTGGGTAGAAGATGTTGACTTGAAAAAGGGGCGTATTAGTTTAACTATGTTGCCTCGGGCTGATAGAAAAGAGTAGCAATGAAAGAGTCTCAACCAGTCTTGATGACAGATCAAGCGCTTCAAACGCTAGTGGAAAAAATTTCAATCGTATTTTTTCAGAAACCTTTTCTGCATCAAGCTACATTTAATCGGCGGTTAAAAACTACGGGCGGTCGCTATCATTTAGCTTCGCATCACCTGGATTTTAATCCAACTGTCTTTTTAAAGTATGGACAAGAGGAACTGGAAAAAGTCATTAAGCATGAGTTATGTCACTATCATTTACATTTAGCTGGCAAAGGCTATCAGCATAAAGATAAGGACTTTAAAGAGTTATTGGCTAAGACTGGCGGTGCCCGTTATGCACCGCCTCTAGTAGAACGGAAAAAAGCAGTTTTCCATCAGTACCAATGTCAGTCTTGTGGAGAAGTCATCCTCAGAAAACGACGAATTGATACGACACGATATGTCTGCGGAAAATGTCATGGGCGTTTGTCCTGGCAAGCGAAAAAAGAACAAATCTAACGATTCTGGTCTTTGTTATCTTGACAAAGACCAGTAATTATTTTAGGATAAATAAGTGCTCTTAAAATGCAGATGTGTTGGAATTGGCAGACAAGCATGATTGAGGGTCATGTGGACAGATGTCCGTGTGGGTTCGAGTCCCATCATCTGCATCAACTAGTATAACAAGAGGTCGGGACAGAAGTGTTTAACTCCGAGAAATAAGAAGGAGTTGCTTCTGTTCCCGCCGTTTATCAGTTTTTGAGCGTGGAGCAAAAATCCAAAGTGATTTTTGTCCCACGCTCTTGTTTATTACGGAAAAACCATCAATTTTTTATTAAATTCTGATATTTATTATTGCTTTTTCATTATAGTTGGCGTAACTTTAGAGTATAAATTTGTGAAGCGAGGGAGTCCGTGTGAGAAATTTTAAAAAATCCGATAAATTAAATAACGTAAGTTACGATGTCCGTGGTCCTGTTTTAGAAGAAGCAGAACGCATGCAAGAAGAGGGCATACGTATTTTGAAATTAAATACAGGGAATCCAGCGCCATTTGGTTTTGATGCCCCAAATGAAATTGTGCGCGACATGATTGTAAATGTTCGCGATTCAGAAGGTTATTCCGATTCAAAAGGTATTTTTTCTGCAAGAAAAGCGATTGAACAATATTGCCAATTAAAAAAATTTCCTAATGTAACGATTAATGATATTTACACTGGTAATGGCGTGAGTGAACTAATTACCATGTGTATGCAAGGCTTGTTAAATAACGGCGATGAAGTACTTGTGCCAATGCCAGACTATCCTTTATGGACTGCTTCTGTTTCTTTGGCGGGCGGTACACCCGTTCATTATATTTGTGATGAGCAAGCAGAATGGTATCCAGACATTGATGATATAAAATCAAAAATAACTTCGAATACAAAAGCAATCGTTATTATCAATCCCAATAATCCGACTGGTGCTTTATATCCGAAAGAGTTATTACTAGAAATTGTCGAAGTGGCACGTCAAAATGATTTAATTATTTACTCCGATGAAATTTATGATCGCTTGGTCATGGACGGTTTGGTTCATGTACCGATTGCTACATTAGCTCCTGATTTATTTGTCGTAACATTGAATGGTTTGTCAAAATCACATCGAGTGGCAGGCTTCCGATGCGGTTGGATGGTGTTAAGTGGAGATAAATCACGAGTAAAAGGGTATATCGAAGGGCTAAATATGCTTGCTTCCATGCGGTTATGCTCGAATGTGTTGTCACAACAAATCATTCAAACCGCATTAGGCGGCTATCAAAGTGTCGATGATTTACTTTTACCAGGTGGCAGAATTTACGAACAACGAGAATTTATTTACAATGCGATAAATGATATTCCTGGTTTATCAGCCGTGAAGCCTAAAGCAGCTTTCTATATTTTCCCGAAAATTGATACGGCCAAATTTGACATTTATGATGATGAAAAATTTGTTTTAGATTTCTTACACAAACATCATATTTTATTAGTCCATGGTGGTGGGTTCAACTGGCAACAACCAGATCACTTCCGTATTGTTTATTTACCGAAAATGGAAGACTTAAAAACTACAGCAGATAAAATGCGTGAATTTTTAAGTACCTACAAACAAAAATAAAAGAACTACCAAAAAATAGCCTCTAACGAAGCTATTTTTTGGTAGTTCTTGTTTTATCAACAATACTATTCTGCGGTTTCACATGCTTTTTTACTAATAATCATTCGGTTGGTATATTTTTCTTCCATATCAGGACTAGGATTTGCTACTACGATGAGATAAGAATTTTCATACTCCTTCTCCACAAAGCCTGAATAATTTGTTTTTTCCCAAATGAAGTGAACCTTTTTCTCTTCGGCCATACAATAACACTCCTTTTTAATAAAAATGAACCTATTTATTTTCTAAGAAAACCTTAGATAATGTTCTTGCAGTATATTATGCAATAAAGTACAATAAAAGCATAATGCGAATTCGCATATTTTGACAAAATCCCCATTTTGCAAGGAAAATGGCCGATATAAATAGGAGCTATTGTGATGAATTCTTTAGGTGCAGTTATTAAAGAAATTAGAAAAAATAGAAAATTGACACAGAAAATGTTATCAGAAGACATCTGTTCGCAAAGTGTTTTAAGCCGCATTGAAAACAATGAAGAGTTGCCGAATGTCCTCGTAATGCAACAACTTTGTGATCGTTTAGGTGTGACGGTTGACCAGATTATGCGTTATAAATCTGGTGATGTGCACGTTGTTACGTATTCATTTGAAAAAATGGCTGAATATTTTCGCCATAAAAAATATCAATTATTATTAAATTATTTAAAGGAAAATCGTATTGAAGAACAATTGTATTTAGATACGGACTGGCAAAAATATTATTATTATTTAGGTAGTTGTGAATTGTTTGTTCTAAATGATTACGAAAAAGCTATTGCTAGTTTGCGTAAAGGATTATCTTTCACCTATAAAGCCGATAAGTTAAATGTTTCTGATTTAGAGATTCAATTAATTAGTTGTCTAGGTGCCACTTATGGTTACATGGGCAATCGAGTAGAAGCAGAACGATTTTTAAGTTTGAGTATTCATTATTTTAATCAATTGCCAAATGAACGCAGTAATGCAGAGTTAACGAAAATATTTTTTAATTATGCTGATTTCTTATTTAAAAATTATACAGAAAAAGATGCCGAAATTTATGTGGATCAAGGAATTACTTGGGCCCGCAAAAAAAATAGTTATTATTATTTAAGTGAATTATTAAATCTAAAATATTTAGTTTTAATGAGAAAGAATAAACATGAAGAAGCAGAACGTTATCTGAACTTAGCACAACAAATGAAAAATGTGGAAAGTGGCAATCTTTAAAAAATCCTCAGAATTGCTTAAAAGGTCTACACCATTTCTTGACTTTTGTACTGATTAAGAGTACTTTTGAAGTAAGTAAAATAAAGAAAGAAGGATGAAGATGAAAACATTTATCTTTGCAGACAAGTTCTTTTTAAAAAGCGATGTTAAAGGACCTGGTTATTTAGAAATCACGGATGGTATCTTTGGTAATTATACAAAAGATGAACCGCAAGGGGACGTAAAAATTATTCGTGAGGAAGGCAAATGGATTGCCCCAGGTTTAGTGGATACTCATATTCATGGTTACATGAATCATGACGTAATGGATAACGATGCAGAAGGCATTAAAGTGATGTCTGAAGGCTTATTATCTTGTGGTGTAACTTCATTTTTACCAACAACGTTAACTTCAAGTAAAGAACGTTTAACAGATGTTGCACGTACGATTGGTCAAGTCTACCAAGAAGTACCTGGTGCAAAAATTCAAGGGATTTACTTTGAAGGACCTTTCTTTACTGAGGAACATAAAGGCGCACAAAATCCAAGTTATTTTGGAGATCCAGACCTTGATACATTCCACGAATGGCAAGAAGCTTCAGGCGGAATTATTAAGAAAATTGCGTTGGCACCAGAACGTAATGGTGTGAAAGAATTTGTTGAAACCGTTACAGATGAAGGTGTTGTTGTTGCTTTAGGCCATAGTAATGCGACCTTAGAAGAAGCTGATGTGGCAATTGAAGCAGGCGCTAGCGTTTTTGTTCATGCATATAATGGGATGCGCGGCTTAAATCACCGTGAACCAGGAATGGTTGGTGCATTATTAACGTTACAACACGTTTTCTCTGAATTAATTTGTGATGGACACCATGTACATCCGCAAGCGGCTGAAGTATTGATGGAAAAAGCGGGCCATGATCACGTTGCGTTAATTACAGACTGCATGATGGCTGGCGGTATGCCAGATGGCAACTACAATTTAGGTGAATTTCCTGTTGTGGTAGCAGAAGGAACGGCTCGTTTGGATACTGGGAACTTAGCAGGTAGTATTTTAAAACTAAAAGAAGCAATTAAAAATGTAGTTGATTGGGGTATTGCAACACCAGCACAAGCAATTATGATGGCTTCATTAGTTCCTGCGATCAGCTGTAAAATTGATGATCAATGCGGCATGATTGCAAATGGTCGCGATGCTGACTTTATCGTATTAGAACCAACCATGGAATTAGCAGCCACTTATTTAGATGGCGTTGAACGTTATCGAGCATAAGACACAAGAAAAAGCTTGCGGAAATTTATCCGCAAGCTTTTTTTATAATTCTTTTGGTAAAATCGCAGAAGTGATTTCTTTGTTCTCGTAGGCAATAAAAAAATCGATTAATTGCTTGTCAAATTGCTCAATATCCTCTTTGTAAAGGGAGCTAGGAATCACAAAGGTTTGCTCTAGAGTACCTGCTAGATAATCGCCATCTAAACTTTGGGCGACAACTAAAAATTCTTGTTTGCGCCAATGTTCCACATCTGTTTCAGAAATGGTTTCTGGAGAGGCTAAAAATTTACAATTTTCGACAAACTGTTCATCAATTTCTTCACTGAAAGTTAATTCAGCATCCTCTTCTTGAGGTTGAGAGAGGATTGCTTGCAAAAATGTTTGTGGTTTTGCATCGGGTAATGTTTCTTTTAGCTGTTCAAAATCCAATGAAAGTTCCTCCTTATTGTTTGTTTAAAATAGTTACTGAAAAATCAATGGGTGAATTTGTTTTAAGGCTTTTGGCTTCTAAGATGATTTTTTCAGCCAACAAATCGTTTCCGTTATATACAGGTGTCACGCGATAACGAACGGTTTCGCCGCGATCAAGAGCTGCCCGAATCTGATTTTCATATTTCGTCATATAAGGAGTGTTGACAGGATTCTGATACAAGGTGGTTAAGTTACGTGGATCATCACCACTGCCTCCCATTTGACGGCCGATTAGGTGGCCACGCGAATGATTAGCTTTTCCTGAAATGAAACCAGCTGGTCGAATATCTTTATTAGCGGAAGTTCCTGTATTGACCATTGCGGGTTTTAATAGCGCATCAGCGCCTGTCGCTCGTTTTAGACGATCTAGAGAATGATAAGTAATCCAGCCGTTTGAGTTATCCTTTAATTCCTCTGCTGAAAATGTGGCTTTACCATTTTCAATTGGTCCGGGATTATCTCCTTTTGGTGCTGGTGTGCTTGAAGGGGTGGTTGTTTGTGGTTGAACATTAAATAAATCTTGTAAAGCATCAGGAACTTTAACGCCAACCGCGCCTAAAATTAAAATGATTAATGCGCCAATCAGCATGATGGTTGAATTAAATGGTGGTTTCTTCTTTCTGTTTGCCATAACGTGCTCCTCTAATTTTATACTTGCAATAGTCCAAATTTAAGTGGACCATCTTTTCTATTATACGTAAATTTGCTAAAAAATCAAAAAAGGCTTTTCTTTGAAAGACTTGTTTTCTCAGATATGTTACTATTTTAATGTAGAAGGGAAGGGATAGTGGATGGCCTATATTGAAGTCAAAAATGAATACAAGCGTTACCAAATGGGAGAGACAACTATTACTGCGAATGACGGCATTTCTTTTGAAGTGGAAAAAGGAGAAGTAGCGGTTATTTTAGGCCCCAGCGGTGCTGGAAAATCAACTGTTTTAAATATTCTTGGTGGAATGGACAGCTGTGATGAAGGGGAAATTATTATTGATGGCACAGATATCGCTCAGTTTTCAGAGAAACAATTAACCACTTATCGACGCAATGATGTCGGGTTTGTTTTCCAATTTTACAATTTAGTCCCAAATTTAACGGCAAAAGAAAATGTCGAATTGGCTTCGCAAATCGTTGCGGATGCGTTGGATTCGACCAATGTTTTACAATCGGTGGGTTTAGGGGAACGTTTAGATAATTTTCCAGCGCAACTTTCTGGTGGTGAACAACAACGAGTAACCATCGCCCGTGCGATTGCTAAAAAGCCCAAGTTACTTTTATGTGATGAACCGACAGGAGCACTGGATTATGAAACAGGGAAACAAATTTTAACTATTTTGCAAAATACTGCTCGTGAAACTGGAACGACCGTCTTAATTATTACCCACAATTCAGCCATTGCAGAAATGGCCGATCGGGTAATTCGAATTAATGATGCGAAAGTTCGCGAAATGACTGTGAATGATCAGCCTAAATTGGTTGCTGAAATTGAATGGTAGGTGCCTAAAATGAAGAAAACAGCGCTAATTAAAACAAGCTTACGTGAAATTAGACAATCTACTACACGATTTTTATCGATTATGGGGATTATTTTCCTTGGTGTAATGGTCTTTGTTGGTTTGAAAGCTACTGGACCAGATATGATTAAAACCGCGAATAATTATTACCAGAAAGAGCAGCTTCCAGATGCGCGAATAATTTCTACAATGGGACTGGAAAAGAAAGATTTAACAACACTACAGTCTTTAAAAGATGTCGAAACAGTTGTGCCGCGGTATACAATAGATGCCACGATTGGGCCGCAAAATAATGCAGTAAAATTGTTTGGCTATCGAAAAAATCAAGCAGGATCGGTTAACTATCAAGTAGTTGACGGTCGGTTACCTAAACAAACAAATGAAATTGCATTAGATACATTAGCGAAAACTAGATATGACTATAAAATGGGTGATAAAATCACTTTAAACGATGCAGCGATTAAAGAAAAAGGGCTGAAACAAACTCATTTTACTGTTGTTGGATTTATCAATTCACCAGAATATATTGATAATACATCCAGGGGAACCACAACGGTCGGGTCTGGAACGTTAAACTTTTTTGGCGTGGTCTCGGAAAAAGCCTTTGACAGTCAACGGTATCCAGAATTGCTAATCTCATTTCGTTCATTAAAACATCAAAATACGTATTCCTCTGATTATGAAAAGAAAAGAGAGCAGGCCTTAAATCAGGTAAAAGAGGCACTGAAAAATCGGCCAGAAGAACAGATTGCGGCTCTGCGTGATTCGGCTCAGCCGGACATTAATCAAGGTCGGCAAGCGCTGGAAACGGGAAAACAAGCGCTTGCGCAATTGGAGCAACAGCCAGGAATTCCAGCTGAGATGCTTGAAAAGCAAAAAGACGAATTGGCTAAACAGGAACAACTGTTGGCTGAAAAAGAAACAGAGCTAGCCAATTTGAAAGCCCCAACGTATTATTATTTTACCAGGGAAGACAATCCAGGATTTTCTGAATATCAAGATAACGCTGATCGGATTTCTTCTTTAGCCACGCTGTTCCCGTTGTTCTTTTTCCTAATTGCGGCATTAGTCAGCTTAACTACCATGACACGTATGGTGGAAGAAAAAAGAATGGAAATTGGTAGTTTGAAAGCTTTAGGTTATCGTAATCGTGAAATTGCTTCGATTTTTATTACCTATGCAACGGTTGCTAGCCTAACAGGTGCATTATTAGGATTGGCAGTTGGCTATTATCTATTCCCTAAAATAATTTTTGATGCCTACGGTCAAATGTACAATATTCCTGATTTAGTTACACCGTGGTACTTAAATTACAGTTTATGGGGCATCATTGTAGCCTTAGCTTGTACTGTGGGAGCGGCCTTAGTGACATTAAGAATCGATTTATTAAGTACCCCAGCTACCTTGCTAAGACCCAAAGCGCCGAAAGCAGGCCAACGGATTTTATTAGAACGAATCCGCCCTTTATGGCAACGCATGAGCTTTATTCAAAAAGTGACCGCTAGAAATCTGTTCCGTTATAAACGACGGATGCTGATGACCGTTATCGGAATAGCTGGTTGTATGGGGCTGTTAATTGTTGGTTTTGGTTTACGCGATTCAATTGTGGATGTCGCTACAATTCAATTTAATAAAATCTGGCATTACCAAGCAGTCGTGACTTTTAAAGAGCAAACAACAGCTGAAGAGACAAAAGAGTATCAAGAAACGTTGCGCAAACTGGATGGTTTGAATAAAACAATTCCGTTATATTCAGAAATCTTTAAAACGAAGGGCAAAGGCGCACCAACTCAAAATATTACTCTTTATGTGCCACAAGATCCTTCGAAAATGGCTGAGTTTCAATTATTTAATGATCGAGTCACTGGAGAAAAATATTCCCTCAACGATGACGGTGTAATCATTAATGAAAAATTAGCTAAATTATTTGGCTATAAAGTCGGAGATCAATTAAATTTAGAAAATAGTGATAATCAAACCTATCACGTGAAAATTGCCGCGATTGCAGAGAACTACACGGGTCATTTTGTCTATATGACGCCGAAACTCTACCAGACGATGACGAAACAGAAGCCGGAGTATAATACAGAATTCCTACTTTTTGACAAAAAGTTATCCTCAAAACAAGAAACCTCAATCGGAGAGGCGTTGACAAAACAGCCGAAAGTGTTGAACGTTACGTTTTTAACTGCGATGAAAGGTTCGTTTGATGATATGCTGAAAAGCCTTGATATTGTCATTTGGGTACTAATTGCTGTTTCTGGTTCTTTAGCGTTAATTGTGTTATATAATTTAACCAACATTAATGTTTCTGAACGGATTCGAGAACTTTCCACGATTAAGGTTTTAGGGTTTTACGATCGTGAAGTCACCACCTATGTTTACCGTGAAAACATTATTTTAACGTTCATTGGTATTATTGTTGGCTGCTTCTTTGGGAAAATTTTGCATCAGTATATTTTAGCAACCGTTGAAGTTGATTTAATTATGTTTTCGCCAATTATTCATTGGCCAAGTTATCTGTATTCCGCAGTCATCACCATGTGTTTCACGTTGTTTGTGATGGTCATTATGCATCGGAAATTGAAGAAAATCAATATGATTGAAGCGTTAAAATCAAATGAATAGCACATTTTAAAAACGAGGAGTCCGTAGAAGTTCGATAATTCTAGGACTGCTCGTTTATTGCTGCTTCTTTTATTAAGAAAAAATAGGTCTTAAGATGTATCTTTTGAGATTTATTTGGAAATTACTACTCTTTTTATTTAAAAATTGGTACACTATTACTAGGTTATAGCACAGAAAGGAGTGTGGGAAAAGTGTTAGAAGGTCTACCATTGGAAACGGTTTATTTTTATGCATTAGTGGGGAGCGCGGTCCTCGCTTTTTTACTAATTATTTTTGGGGATGTTTTTAATTTTGATGGACCGGTGGACCCAATGCTGATTATTCCATGGATTGCTTTTACCTCGCTGTTTGGGTACCTTGGGGAAGAATTAACAGCGGTGAATAGTTGGCTTATTTTAATTGTCAGTGGTATTCTTTCAACCATTATTGTTTTCTTCCTAAATTTTTATGTGTTGGTCCCTTTGAAAAATTCGGAGGCCACAATTTCTATTTCGGAAAAAGACATGGAGGGTCGTGTTGCTACTGTGATTACCCCAATTCCTGTCCAAGGAATGGGCGAGATTCAATTGAAGAGTGTCACAGGTTCGTTAAGTCGACCAGCAGCATTTTATGTGCCACAAGAAGTGGCTGCGCCAAGAGGTAGTGAGGTATTGATTATTGAATTGAAAGAACGGGTTTGTTATGTCATTCCTTACGAAGGCAGTCTAAAAATATAGAGTAGGAGAGAAGAAAATGGGGATTTTGTTACCGATTATTATTGCAGTTTTAGTATTATTAATGTTATTAATTGTGTTTGTTTCTAAATATCAGACAGCCAAACCTGATGAAGCGTTAATTATCAGCGGGAGCTATCTAGGCTCTAAAAATGTTCATGTAGACGAAGGTGGCAACAAAATTAAAATCGTTCGTGGCGGTGGTGCGTTTGTCTTACCAGTGTTCCAACGTTCAAATCGAATTAGTTTGCTTTCAAGTAAATTAGATGTTTCTACACCAGAAGTGTACACAGAACAAGGGGTTCCTGTGATGTGTGATGGGACATCAATCATTAAAATTGGTTCGTCAGTTGAAGAAATTGCGACAGCAGCGGAACAATTTTTAGGAAAAACAACAGAAGAATTAGAAAATGAAGCACGTGAAGTATTAGAAGGACATTTACGTTCGATTTTAGGTTCAATGACAGTGGAAGAAATTTACCAAAACCGTGATAAATTTAGCCAAAGTGTACAAGAAGTTGCCAGTGTTGACTTAGCTAAAATGGGCTTAGTTATTGTGTCGTTCACAATTAAAGAAGTTCGTGATAAAAATGGATACTTGGATTCATTAGGGAAACCAAGAATCGCTCAAGTTAAACGTGATGCAGATATTGCTGAAGCAGAAGCCTTGAAAGAAACCCGCATCAAAAAAGCGGAAGCAGAAAAAGAATCACAACAAGCGGAATTGCAACGTCAAACAGAAATTGCAGAAGCTTCAAAAGAAAAAGAATTGAAATTAGCGTTATACAAACAAGAACAAGACATTGCCAAAGCCAAAGCAGACCAAGCCTATAACTTGGAAAGCGCCCGTGCACAACAACACGTGGTGGAACAAGAAATGGAAGTCAAAGTCGTTGAACGTCAAAAACAAATTGAGTTAGAAGAAAAAGAAATTACGCGTCGTGAAAAACAATACGACTCAGAAGTGAAGAAAAAAGCCGATGCAGATCGTTACGCACGCGAACAAGAAGCTCTTGCTCAAAAAGCACGCGAAGTAGCAGAAGCCGAAGCAGAACGCTTCAAAGTTGAAGCATTAGCCGAAGCGGAAGCCAATAAAACGCGTTTAACAGGTCAAGCGCAAGCCGAAGCTATTTTAGCTCGTGGTGCAGCGGAAGCCGAAGCCAAACAAAAGATTGCTGATGCCTTTAAAGAATATGGTGAAGCAGCTGTGTTAAGTATGGTGATGGAAATGTTACCACAATTAATGAAAGAAGCAGCACAACCATTGGGCAACATCGACAAGATTTCAGTGGTAGATACAGGCGCAGGTGGCGAAAATTCTGGCGCTAACCGTATTACCAATTATGCAACAAACTTGTTGGCTGGTACACAAGAAACACTAAAAGAAACAACGGGTCTCGACGTGAAAGAGCTAATTGAAAACTTTTCTAAAAAAGGTACCTCAAATAGCGTGAACTATCATGCAGCAGAAGGTTCAGAAAAAGAATAGAAATCAGCCTTTAAGGAGTAGCGAATCGCATTTCGTTACTCCTTAATGCTGCATTGAAACGATAAACGAACAATCTGACAGAGAAATAGCGAGTGCTTGTTTTGTTTCAAAGATTCTGATAACATAGAGTTCTTGGAGGGATAGAGATGTCAAAAAAGAATAAAGATATTGAAGTACGTGTTGAAGAAGAAAAAGCCCAATACAATGGAGCAAATGTTTTAATGAACAAATTATTTATTGGTAAAAAAGAAATCGGTCGTGTCATTCCGCAAAATGATAAAAAATTCATCATTGAAATTGATGGCAAGCAAGAAGGTACAGCAAAAAATCTGGACGAAGCCTTTGAAACAATTATTCGTCAATGGAATTTAAGTGAATAAAAAATAAATAACAATTTTTTTAAAAAAAGGGTTGCTTTTTTCTGGAAAAGATTGTATTATAACTAAGTCAGGTCGTTACAGCGACAATGACTTTTTGGAGGAATAGCGAAGTGGCTAAACGCGACGGACTGTAAATCCGTTCCTTAGGGTTCAGTGGTTCGAATCCACTTTCCTCCATTTTCTTTTTGGGGTATAGCCAAGCGGTAAGGCAACGGACTTTGACTCCGTCATGCGTTGGTTCGAATCCAGCTACCCCAGTTTTCAGAACATTTCTGGTAGAGAGATGTTCTTTTTTTGTATAATTATATAACAAAAATGAGGTAAGATTTTCCTCATGTACAGGCTAGAAAAGTTTTCATTTATATAAGAATATGCTAAAGTATTAAGAAAGAATAGTCTGGAGTTGATAAGAATGAACTTTAAAGAAAAAATTACAGAAATGGTTGAAAATGTTTACGATTTAGCACGCGATGGTAAGTATGATGTCAAAGTTGACTTAATTCCTCGTAAAAAAGGCAACATCAAAAGTGGTGTTAAAGTCACTTCTTCAAGAAATACAGCCCACAATATCAAATGGCGTTCAAAAAACTAACTCGTCTTTAACAGAAACACCGGAGCAGACAACATTATTGTCTACTCCGGTGTTTTTATTTTTCTAATTCGATGCCTAAGACAGTTAAATGCCCATTACCAACTAATTTGATAACTAATTGGGCTAAGTGGTTGGGTGTCATATCCGTCTCGCTAGTAATCCACCAATGAAGGGTACCGATGAAGATAGAGGTCATGTATTCAATAACAAAATCTATCGGTACATCAATATCATTTTCGGTAATACGCAACTGCGAAAAAATCGTCGCATATTTTTCTTCGATAATTTCAGCTAAGCGTTTTCGAAAGTGTTCGTTGAAATTATTGTCCATGATAGTTAAGAAGAAAGATTTGTTCTCTTGAATGTTGATGTAGAGTTGCGTCAGAAGTTCTTCAATGTGCTTCACGCGGACACGGTTGCCATTAACCAGTTGTTGCGAATCAAGAATAGCGGTAAAAGCACTAAGCGTAAAGGTGAAGATTGCATCATATAAATGCTGTTTGTCTTTAAAATGAGCATAAAAAGTCGCACGATTAATCATAGCTTCATCAGCAATATCCTGAATCGTCACCGCTTCGTAGCCTTTCGTTTCTACAAGTTTAAAAAAAGCTTCAATAATCATTTTTCTGGTTCGTTGTACTCTAAGGTCTGTTTTCTTTGCCATCATAAATTCCTTTCGAGATAGTCAACATTCGCGGAAACTTTGTTGTTTATCTCACAAAATAGGGTAAATTGCTTGTTGCAAATCATTTAGAACCTTTCTAAAATAGGTATATCTATTATAACAAACAGTTTGTATAATAATCAACAAACTGTTGGGAAATGAAGGGGTATTTTAATTGATGGTTATGAGAGCAGGGATTGATGTTGGGTCAACGACAGTAAAATTAGTATTTTTAAATAAACAAAATCAGCCTATTTTTACAAAATATGAACGCCATTTTTCAGATGTCAAAGCAGCAACGGAACGCATTTTAAAAGAAGGACTATCAAGGATCGGTGCAGACCAACCTGTGACAATGAGCATAACTGGCTCTGGTGGTATGGGGCTGGCTGAGGTATTAGGGATTCCTTTTGTTCAAGAGGTTATCGCGTGTACACGAACTGTTGAAACAATAATCCCAGAAACGGATGTTGCTATTGAACTTGGCGGAGAAGATGCAAAAATCACTTTTTTTGATGGTGCTTTAGAGCAACGAATGAATGGTAGTTGTGCAGGTGGGACAGGCGCCTTCATCGATCAAATGGCTGTTTTACTTAAAACGGATGCCAATGGAGTGAATGAATTGGCGAAGAATTATCAAACTATTTATCCGATTGCTTCCCGCTGTGGGGTTTTTGCCAAAACGGATGTTCAACCTTTAATCAATGAAGGAGCAGCGAAAGAAGATATCGCGGCGAGTATTTTTCAAGCGGTAGTTAATCAAACAATTGCTGGGTTAGCTGCTGGTCGCAAAATTAAAGGTAAAGTAGCGTTTTTAGGGGGACCTTTATTTTTCATGTCAGAATTGAGAAAACGGTTTATTGAAACCTTAGCAATTCAGCCAGAAGATGTTATTTTTCCAGAACAACCGCAACTGTTTGTAGCAATGGGTGCAGCACTTTATTCAGAAGATGCAGCCGAATGTACATTGGAAGAATTAATTCAGCGCTTAGTGAACAGCCAGGCTACTGATTTACAGCCGAGCGACACGTTACCACCGTTATTTAACAGCGCAGAAGATTTAGCAGATTTTCGAGAAAGACACGCGCAAGCCCAAGCAACGGAGAAACCTTTATCTCAACATACTGGCGTGGCCTTTTTAGGGATTGATGCAGGCTCAACAACGACAAAAGTCACATTGATTGATGAAGATGGTCATTTGTTGTTTTCTTTTTATGGTAATAACCAAGGGCAACCTTTAGAAACCACCATGACAGTACTGAAATCACTTTATCAACAACTGCCTGAAGAAGTTTTTATCGGAAAAGCGGCTGTTACAGGATATGGAGAACAGCTAATAAAAAATGCGTTAAAAGTCGATATTGGTGAAGTTGAAACGATGGCCCATTACAAAGCAGCCAACCATTTTCAGCCAGGTGTGGATTTTATTTTGGATATCGGAGGACAAGATATGAAAGCGATGACCATTAAAAATGGCGTGCTTTCCTCGATACAATTAAATGAAGCTTGTTCTTCTGGGTGCGGTTCTTTTATCGAAACCTTTGCGCGATCCTTAAACTATAACGTGAAGGATTTTGCTTTGGCGGCTTTAGAATCGCAAGCGCCGGTTGATTTAGGTTCTCGGTGTACTGTTTTTATGAACTCAAAAGTGAAACAGGTTCAAAAAGAAGGGGCCTCTGTCGGCGATATTTCTGCTGGACTATCTTATTCAGTCATCAAAAATGCCATTTATAAAGTCATTAAGGTTCGCCGACCTGAAGAGTTGGGAGAAAAGATTGTCTGCCAGGGAGGAACATTTTACAATGAAGCGGTCTTGAGAGCTTTTGAAAAAATTAGCGGTCGTGAAGTGGTTCGTCCATCTATTGCTGGTTTGATGGGGGCCTATGGGGCAGCGCTGATTGCTTTGGACGCTTATGAAATTGGGGAAGAAACCACGCTTCTTTCTTTAGGAGAGTTAGCGGCATTTACCTCTGAAAAGGAATTTACTCATTGCGGCTTGTGTGAAAACAATTGTCAATTAACGGTCACAGTGTTTTCGGATGGGCGCCAATTTATTACGGGAAATCGCTGTGAACGTGGTGCACGAATTAAAATTAAACGAGAAGAACGCAAAGTGAATTTGGTTGATTATAAGTACCGCAAGTTATTTAAGTACCGACCTTTGCGGGAAAATAAAGCGTTTCGTGGGCGCTTGGGTATCCCTAGAGTCCTAAACATGTATGAAAATTATCCTTTGTGGCATACATTTTTTACTGATTTAGGCTTTCGGGTCGAATTATCGCCACGTTCTAATAAGCAAATCTATGAACAAGGCCTTGAAACGATTCCAAGTGATACGGTTTGTTACCCAGCGAAAATGGCACATGGACATATTCAAGCATTAATTGATGCGCAAGTGCCAATCATCTTTTATCCTGGTGTCGTTTTTGAACAGCAAGAAACAGTGGAAGCGGATAATCATTTTAATTGTCCAATTGTGCAAAGCTACCCAGATGTCATTCGAAATAATGTGGATGCCATCAGAGAGGGCCAAGTAGATTATCGAAATCCCTATCTTAATTTAGCGAATGAAGCAGCAGTTGCCAAAGTTTTAGCTGAAAATTTTGCTGATTTAGGGATTTCCTTAGAAGAAATTCAAACAGCGCTGCATCATGGTTATCAAGAATTAGCAGCTTTTAAAAAAGAAATTCAAGAAAAAGGCGAAGAAACGTTAGCCATGTTAACTGAAAAAGGCCAGAGAGGAATTGTCTTATCGGGACGACCGTATCACTTGGATCCAGAAATTAATCACGGCATTGCCGAAGTCATTACACAGGAAGGATTCCATGTCTTGACAGAAGACAGTATCTCGCATCTTGGAGACGTGCAGAATTTACGTGTGGTGAATCAATGGGTCTATCATTCTCGCTTATATGCGGCGGCTAAAGTAGTGGCTAAGACGAAAAATTTAGAACTTGTCCAACTGAATTCCTTTGGTTGCGGCTTAGATGCTGTGACAACCGATCAAGTAGAAGAAATCATGGATCGGTCTGGCAAAATTTATACAGTCCTCAAAATCGATGAAGGTGCGAATTTGGGCGCAATTCGTATTCGGTTGCGCTCCTTGAAAGCGGCTGTCAATGAGCGGGAGAAGCAACAGTTTGTTCCGCATATGCAAATGGAAGAGCCGGAGAAAATTGTGTTTACAAAACAAATGAAAAAAACACATACCTTACTGTTACCAATGCTTAGCCCGATTCATCAATCTGGATTAGTCGATGTAGCATTACAAGCTTCTGGCTATCATGTCGTCTGTTTGCCTGCGCAAGACAAAGAAGCTGTGAATGTCGGGTTAAAATATGTCAATAATGATGCGTGTTACCCAGCAATTATTTCCATCGGACAACTAGTTGAAGCTTTGGAAAGTGGTCAATATGATTTGGATAATGTCAGTGTCTTAATGACGCAAACAGGGGGCGGTTGTCGCGCAACGAATTACATTCCCTTATTACGAAAAGCTTTAAATGATGCTGGTTTTTCTCAAGTTCCTGTAGTTTCAGTTTCGATGGGCAATAAAGGAGTCGAATCCAATCCAGGATTTAAATTTACGTTGCCAATGATCAAGCGCTTAGTAGTTGCCTTTTTATATGGTGACTTATTCGAACGAGTAGTTTATCGAACAAGACCTTATGAAACAGAAAAAGGAATGGTGGATCAACTGCACCAAGATTGGCTAAAAAGAGTGGAAGCCAATGTCCGGAATGGTTCGCTGACACAATTTAATCACTTCATGAAAAAAATTATTCGGACGTTTGATGAAATTCCTTTACAAGAGATAAAAAAACCAAAAGTCGGTGTGGTCGGGGAAATTTTAGTGAAATATTCGCCGACAGCGAATAATGATATTGTGCGTTTGCTAGAAGAAGAAGGTGCTGAAGCAGTTGTGCCAGATATTGTTGGCTTTATGAACTATTCTTTGTACAATCAAATTTGGAAATACGAAAATATGGGCATGTCAAAACAAAGCAAACGTTTAGCAGAATTTGCGATAAAAATCATTGAATTGGTAGAAAAACCAATGGATAAGGCATTGAGAAAGTCGGTCCGTTTTGATGGCATTCATTCCATTTATGATATGGCAGCAGACGCAAGTAAAATTTTATCAATTGGCAATCATACGGGTGAAGGTTGGTTTTTAACAGCTGAAATGATTGAGCTCTTAAAACATGAGGTGAATAACATCGTTTGTATGCAGCCGTTTGGATGTTTACCAAACCATATTGTTGGAAAAGGGGTCGTGAAAGAGCTACGACGTCAATATCCGCAAGCAAATATTGCGGCGGTGGATTATGATCCAGGGGTATCTTTGGTTAATCAGTTGAACCGAATCCGTTTGATGATGGCCACAGCGAACAAGTTGTTGAAAGAAGAAAATGTAAAAAGATAATAACTAATAGAAATTCGTTTAAAAACATTTGACTTGGTCACTTTTTACTGACTAAGCCAAATGTTTTTGTTATAAAAAGAAAGCATGCAACTAGACCAACTTTGATAAAAATTCCAATTCCTCTTTTATTTATCATTTTTTGGTTGTTTACACGGTCTATACCAGTTATAATAGAAGAGGAGATGAACGAAGAGGAGGAAGCGTAAATGGTTCAAAATATACCAATTTATATTCAAATTCACGATAAAATCAAAGAAGATATTGAAAAAGGTGTCTGGAGTATCGGGGATCGTTTGCCCTCTGAGCGAGAATTAGCCTTGAAATTTGATGTTAGTCGAATGACCTTACGCCAAGCCATCCAGACTTTAGCAGACGAAGGGATTTTAGAACGAAAAATTGGTTCAGGAACATATGTAGCACGTAAGAAAGTTCAAGAAACAATGACAGGTACCACTAGTTTTACAGAAATTACCTTGTCTCAAAATCGCGTTCCTTCTAGTCGGACGGTGTCTTATTTTGTAGCGAAACCTAGTTCTAGTGAGATGGAAAAATTACAACTAGGTCCAGAAGATTCAATTTTACGAATGGAAAGAATTCGTTTTGCGGATGACATTCCGATTTGTTTTGAGGTGGCGAGTATTCCTTATTCATTGGTCTCGCAATATGGCAAATCTGAAATCACGAACTCTTTTTATAAAACACTTGAAGCCAAATCTGGCCACAAAATTGGCCATTCTAACCAAACAATCTCTGCTGTTCAAGCATCGGAACAGATCGCAGAATATTTAGAGATTAAACGAGGCGATGCGATTCTGCGTGTGCGCCAAGTATCCTATTTTGAAAACGGACTACCTTTTGAATATGTTCGTACGCAGTATGCAGGAAGTCGATTTGAGTTTTATTTAGAGAAGTAGAGAAAAAGAATGAATAAAAGATAGGAAAACTTATCAATGTGATAAGTTTTCCTATCTTTTAATTTTTTTCTAAAGAAATAAATTGTTTTTTTAATAAAATGCATATTTACTTATTAATTTATCTGACGTTAAAAAATAACGATTTAGTGGAATTTATTTATTTTTTAAAATTTTATTTAAATATTTTTTAAATAATTTTTATTTATTGGTTATTTTTGTTTTTATTTTGGTAAATATTGATTTGGGTGGTTTTTAAATGTTGTTTTTAAGTATTTTTATTTGTTTATTTTATTGTTATAATTATTTTTATGCGAATACGTATATTTTTAAATAGTTGTTGACTATATTTTTTATATATAGTTATAATATTTGTAACAGGTAATAAAACTATAAAAAATGTGGAGGGATTACTTATGGCAGGATCAATTGCTGTAACACCAGAACAACTGAAATCACAAGCGAAAGTATATTCGCAAGCATCGTCTCAAATTCAAGATGCAATTCGTAAAGTGAATTCAATGAACCAACAAATTTCACAACAATGGAAAGGGCAAGCATTTCAAGCGTATCTGGAACAGTACAATCAATTGGAAGGTAATGTCAAACAGATGGAAGAATTATTGATTAGTATTAATCAACAATTAAACAAATATGCAGACACTGTCGCAGAACGTGACCGTCAAGATGCAGGATCATTTGGCTTTTAATTGATCAAAGATTGAAGCGCTAGCGCAATGAATTGCACTAGCGCTTTTTCTAAAGGAGAGAAGATAATGGAAGGGAAAATAAAAAAAGGTATCCCTTTTGCCTTAGCAATTGGAGCAACTTTCTTGTTATTACTTTTTTTCATTCATTTAGGGTTTAAAGATGAGAACGTGACTCGAAGTAGCAAAGATCAGACAACAAAGATGCAGTACGCATTAGTTAATGAAGATAAAGGCGCAAGTTTTGAAGGAAAACGTTATGCATTAGGTTCTGATTTTGTCACATTAATTAACAAAGATACAGCTAATCGATGGGAAACAACGACTCGGAATATCGCAACATCTGGGGTTGAAAATGGACAATTCGATGCCCAAATTATTATTCCGCAAGATTTTTCGGAGAAATTATTGTCACTACAAGCTGTTAGTCCAGAGCAGGCTTCTGTTGAATACCAAGTGCGAGACGGACAAAATGAATTGACCAATCAAGCAATTCAAGACAAAGTAAATACTATTTTGAAAGATTTTAACCAACGCGTAATTCAGATGTATTTTTCCAGTATTGTTGGAAATTTAGTTATCGCACAACAAAACGTTAACCAAATTACTGATACGCAGTTGCTGTATCAAAATCAATTAGAAGAAACAATTCAGCAACCATTTAAAGAAATTCCCATGAATTATACGACAGTATTAAGTACGGCTAGTATTTTAGATGAGGACAATAAATTATTTACAAACGAGCAAGAAGCGTTTGTAAAATCAGTACAAACCTTATTAGAAAGCAATAATCAGAGCTTAGAATCAACTAGTAAGACAACGGAAGATACGAAAAAATCAGTGGGTGAGTATTCGAAAGAAGCAAATGAAAAAATAAAAAAATCAATTGCACAATTTAATGAACAGTTTGAGAGACAAAAACAAGAATTGACTAATCAATGGGAAAGTGACACGACAGTATACAAACAACAATTCGATCAACTAAATGGAACGGTAATCAATCAGTTTAGCTCCTTCTACACACCAAGTGAACAAGGAGGCTCAGGGATTTATGCTGACTTTTTATCAGAATCTAAATTATTTCAAGAAACACAAAGCAATCGCATTGGCGAACTACAAAAAGAAATCGCAGAACTACATATGCAAGTAGAACAATTAACTGCGTTAAAAAAGCAAATTGCGGCTACATATTATAATGATCTTGAAGCAACACCTGAGATAGCAACAGACACTCAAATTAAGCAAGCGATTATTCAGTTAATTACGAACGAAAAAGAAAATATACCTAACTTAGATAAAAATTATCAGGAAAGATTGGAAGAATCACTAAGTGAAATTTCTTTTGTAAGTTTAGAAAGACTCGTTAGTGAATTAGAAATGAATAATAGGATTTCAGTTGAACAAGGCAATCTTTTCCGTGATGAGTTACAAATTATTCAGCGATATGCAGAACAACATGAACTTGATTTCACCAATTCAAGCCGCTTTATGTATTTGGAACCTAAACAACTTCATGAAGATACTATAGCGATTCCACAAGAAAAAGTAACTTTTTCACTAGCGACAAATCAAGAGTCGGTTATTTCATTACGACAAACCAATACACAAAATTGCGAATTGTCATTTATTTTAGATGATTCAAAAGTTCAAACAATTAAAACATCTTTGAATCAGCAGTTAGCAGGTGCAGGTTACAGCATTGATATTTCAGCAATTACCCCAACACAGCTAACAATTACCAAACCAGTGAAAATACAAGCTGAGATTCCTGAGAATGATGAAGTGGACGAAGAAAATACGCAAGAAGAGTTGGCAGAAGAATCCGAAGATGAATCTGAAAAAGTAACTGAGCCAGCAAATGATTTGCCCCCACTTCCAGAAAAACTTTCTTTAACAATTGACTTACCAATGGTTTGGCAACTGACACCAGAACAACAAAAAACAGCATTTAATCAGATCAATTATTCTTGGCGGGTAAATAATGAGCTTCAAAATGCACGTTCGTTTGCTGTGTATATTGCAATGGACCAACCATTAGTAACCGATATTCCTGAAATTATGAAGCAATTTCAACTTTTAGATACTGTATCACAACAAATTGTGACTTTATATGGTACGCCTAATCAAAGTCTATCTATTCAAGAGTATGCAGCAATGTTAACCGCTCCTGAAAATCAGGATAAAACAATTGAAGAGTTAGCAGGTGAGACATCCATTTACTGGATGTACGACAATATCACTGAAAACGAGCAAACCATGATGATTACAGATAAATTATTAGACGAATATAAAAAAACAGGAAATCAATTATATCGAGAAACAGATGAACAAATTAATCAATTAAAACAATTAATTGGTACTGAGACAGGTCAAAATACAGACGGACGACCTACAACACTTTACGGAACATTAAATTTAATGACGGTCCCTGAAAAATTATTACGAGAAGCAGAGAAATTAAATACATGGTTTGATGAAGCAACAAAACAAGTCAATGCGACATATGCTACTTGGCAAGAAGCTGGAAAAGTGGGAGCTACTTCTGTAATTGATGAAAGAAATCCACATCCAGAAGAAAATCAAACCAGCACTTTAGATGTAGAAACAGAAAATTTAGTTAAAATGATGCAAACGTTAATGCAAACAACGAAAGAAACTAGTCTAACAACAGCTGATTCAGCAGCCAAAGTCAAAGATGTTGCCCCGACTATCAAAGAATTGAAAGCCTCAACAACCAAAGTTCAAGATCATGCGCAAAATATTTTAGCAAACTTAAATGATTCAATTGATGAGTCAAAGAAAACAACCAAAGAAAATGAAGAGTATGCCAAAACATTTGAAAAAGTATTGGCTAATACAAGAGACGGCGGTGCTGATAATCCACGGGTATTTAGTTTCCTTGCGAGCCCAATTCAAGGAGAAGGAATCTTTGGCGAAACACGACAAGTCTCTTTAATTCCCTATTACGCTACCTTGATTGTTAGTATTTTAACATTCGTTATTGCGCTAACTTTCCAAGGCTTTATGAAGAAAAGAACAGTTACTGTAGCGGATGCGTTGGTTGAACCAACCAGAGTTTGGCAAAATATACCAAATCTGTTATTACTCTTGATTACGGTTATTTTGTTTGGAAGTGTCTTTTCACTTCTACTGGTGTTCAATGTATCTCAAATAAATCGATTCGCTTGGTTTATCTATAGTTTCTTAGTATTTGCTAGCGGTGCACTTTTGGTTTGTGCTTGTTTGCGCCAATTTAAAAAACTTACTTTATATGTTTATGGAGCTATGCTGGGGTTATTTTTCATGTTGACACCTTTATTAGGCATTGCAACAAAGGTAGGCTCATTAAGCAATTGGCTCTATCGTTTATCGCCGCTTCAAAATATCCAAAATGGCTTTACTGCTTTAGTAAATGGGATACAAATTAGTTGGGTTAGTTACCTTATTTTAATCGTTTTACTTGTTTTAGGTGTTGTCCTTAACTTGTTTGTACGACCGGAGGAATAGCCATGAGAAAATTAATAAAAATAGTGATTGTTTTAAGTGTTAATATGCTCTATTTGTCATTGTCATCAACAAAAACAAAAGCAGAAGAAGTAGGCGCTTTAAAAATAAATAATCAAGTGATCTACCAAGACAATCAGCAGAAAAAAAACGTAGAAGTGAATTTCATTATTCCAGATTTGTTTTTGCCGATAAAAGAAGAGAAAGAAAAAGAAGTCAATCAAAGTAAAGCGAGGGTTGTCAACGAAGCAAAAAATGATGTATTTAGGACAGAACAGAATGCAAAAACATTAGCAGTTGATAAAAAGGTAAGGCCTTTTCTGTTCAAAGAGACGGCAACGGTCACTTCTCCTGAAAGCGTTGAATCTCTTGAGGTTCACCGAGAAATATCCATAAACTTTTGGTTGTACAGTGGTATTTTTTTAGGAAGTATAGTTATTTTATTCGTTGGTGTTTTTCTAGGAAACCGTTTTTCATATCATCGTGCACAAAGCGGAAATTAAGGAGTGAAAGAAACATGAACAAAAGAACATCGATTGGTATCGGCTTACATGTGTCGAATCAAATTATTGATTTGCAAATCCCTAATCAGGTATCAGTTGCACGTTTAAAAGAATTGTTACTCGAATCGTTTGAGCTGTTGCCAAACCGTTTGCCAGCATCATTTGAATTGGTTGTTTTGAATAAACCAATTCATTTAGCTGATAATCAATTAATTGCAGATTATCCATTAGGGAATGGCGACCAACTAGTAGTAAAAGAAATTATAAAGGAGACACATGGATGAGCGAGTTAAAGGATATTTCAGAGACAATCACGTTAGAAGCAACAAAAGAATATGTTCAAGTGACATTACAAGCAAATCAATATCAGTTAGAAAGACTAGAACAGTTTCAACAATTTTTAAAATCAAGTCGTGGATTTTTATCGGGAAAAATAATACAAGCAACGGAAGAAGCGTTAGTGATTCAATACCATAAGGATCAATATATGCAATCCATTTTACAAGCGATAAAAAAATGGATCAATATGAGCGATTATTGTTAGCGCAAAGAGTTCATTATTTGGTTGATTTCTTAGGTACGCCGGTCCAACCCTTTATTCATCCAGAAAACATCTATATCTTGGGAGAAGAATTATTAATTGCTCATCGTGGTTTTATGCAGGTCATTGTGCCTTATTCAGCAGATGAAAGAGAATTTTTTAAACAATATCGAGCGCTGATTTTAGCAATCTTACATCCAAAGTATGAGTATGAACAATTGATTCAAGGGAATGGCACCCTGAAAGATACGCTATCTAAACAATTACAAGAGGCGAAAACAATCAATGAAATTGAGCAAATCATTGGTGAACAAATCATTCGTCAAAAAGCCAAGCGTGAAGCAGAAACCAAATTAGTGAGTAAAAAAAGTTATTTAACCTTTAAATGGGCCAGCTTAGTGTTATTGGCTTTAACGCTACTTTTTGCAACTACAACAGGGATTTATGTCTTAAAAAAATTACCAGCCCAAGAGCGAGTGAGTTTGGCAGAAGCGCAGTATATTTCTAATGACTATGCAAGTGTTACAAAAACATTAAAAGAAGATACACCAGAAGAATTACCGATAGGAGCTAAGTATGTTGCTGCTGTTAGTTCTGTCCAACTAGATAATTTATCAAATGAACAAAAAACAGCAATTTTAAATAATTTATCTCAAAAATCTAGTGAAAATACCTTACTTTATTGGATTTATATTGGCAAAGGAGACTTTGAAAAATCATTAGATATTGCCCAAAATTTAGGCGATAACCAATATATATTACATGCCTATACAAAATTATATGATGCAACCAAAGCCAATAACAAAATGAACGGCGAGAAAAAACAAGCATTGTTAAAAAAATATGAAGAAGCCATTGATAAATACATGAAAATCTTGGGAGGAAAAACGGATGACAACGAAAATCAGTAAAAAATTGGTCTCTGTGAATGATCAAATTCATACATCTAGCATGATTTATTTTGACATTTTTTATTTTGGTCCCCAACTTCTTCACCGTCAAATTACGGCTAAAAACCCAAGTGTTTCAATCAATCAACAATTATTTTTTTACGAAAATGAAGAATTATTCTGTAATGGTGAAACCTTTGATTCTGCTGAAAATTTTTCTGTTTTTCCCCACGAAGAATTGATTACTGTCACCACCAATAAACCACAGAAAGATTTTTTAATTGCCTCTGCCAAAAATGCTGCGATTTCATTAGAAACAGATGCCATCATCAATATTACACTAACATCAGAAACTGGGGAATATACAGCAACGATTTATCCCGGAGAAGATACGATTTACTACAATCATTATTTAGTTGAAAAAGGAAGCTATGCTTTTGCAGTCGGTGATCAATTAGTTGTCAATGGCTTAATCATTGAAGTTCGGGAAAAACAATTAAAGTTAACAAGTCTAGGAGCTACATATTCCCTGAATCCTTGGCAAATTGTAGAAGAGGAGGTTATTCCAGAATATCCTGTCGATTTCCCGTCATTTCGACGAAGTCCACGGATTCACTTGAAGGAGCCAAAAAAACAAATAGAAATTGCTGCCCCAAAAGCCAAGCAAACAGAAGGTAAAAATGAACTGTTACGGACGATTGTCCCACCTTTAGGAATGGTCGTTTTGAGTGGCGCAACAAGCTTTTTAAGTGGGGGCAATCCAATTATGATGCTTAGTATGGGCGGAGCGAGTTTATTGACGGCTGGTTTTTCAGTCTCTAGTTATTTCACCAATAAAAAAGAAACAAAGCAAAAGAATATCGAACGGACAAATAGCTACGAACAATATTTAATACAAGAGAAAGCTCATTTAAGTATACTGCAACAAGAACAAAAAGAGGCCTTGGAATATATGAATCCTGCCATGAACGAATTAGCCTTAATGACAAAAGAGTATCATGCGCGAATATATGAACGCATGATGACTAATGAAGATTTTTTGACAGTTCGCTTAGGGGTTGGTGAAATTTCTTCAAGTTTTACGACAAATTATCAGTCAACGGAAGATGATTCACTAAGTCAAGAAGCTGAAGAACAATTAGTATGGCCATATAAACAATTAGAAAAGGCGCCGATTGTTGTACCACTAATGGGACAAACCTTAGGATTGGCGGGAACACCTGCTGTTTTAAGGACAGCCATTCAAACGTTGTTATTTCAAGTGTCTGTTTTACATTCCTATCGTGACGTAGAGTTTGTTACTTTAGTACCAGAGGAAGATTATCAGAAAGATTGGCATTCTTGGCGTTGGTTGCCACACGTCAAAATCCGCAGCCTGAATTTGCGTGGGATTGTTCATGATCCTCAAACAAGGGATATGGTTTTAAATTCTTTCTATCAAATGATTACGAAACGTCGACAACAAGTGCGCGAAGCCGGCAATGAAAAAGTTCACTTTCAACCACAGTATATTCTGTCGATTTTAGAGGAAAGCTGGTTGTCAGGGCATGGCTTAAATGAATTTTTAGCTGAAGATATGAGTCAATATGGTGTGACAGTTATTTGGGGAAAAGATGCTTTAAATATGTTACCAGAAACGACAACTACACTGATTGAGTATCAAAGTAGTGAAGCGGCGACTTTAATTAATCAAAATAATAAATATGTGAACCAAAACTTCGTTCCTAATCATTTACCGAGTGCATATCCGCTTGCTTATGCGATTCAGCGCTTGGCGAATTTGCAGCATGTGGAAGTGGAGAAAAATGCTATTCCTGAAGCAATTGACTTTTTAGAATTATATGATGTAAAGGAAATAAAGGATTTAAATGTAACAGACCGTTGGCAAAGAGCCGATACTTCTAAGTCTTTAGCAGTTCCTCTTGGCGTTCGTGGCAAAGATGACATTGTTTACTTGAACTTACATGAACGTGCCCATGGACCGCATGGACTTGTCGCAGGAACGACTGGCTCTGGTAAGTCTGAAATCGTTCAAAGTTATATGTTGTCATTAGCTGTTAATTTTGCTCCAGAAGATGTAGGTTTTTTACCTATTGATTTTAAAGGAGGCGGAATGGCTAACTTATTTGCAAAATTACCTCATTTGTTGGGTTCGATTACTAACTTAGATGGAGCTAGTTCAGCTAGAGCATTACAAAGTATTCGTGCAGAACTACAAAAACGGCAACGAAAATTTGGAGAATACGGGGTTAACCACATCAATGGTTATACGAAATTATATAAACAAGGAAAAGAAATTACTGACCCAGAAGAAAAGAAAAACTATCCAAGTGAGCCCTTACCCCATTTATTTTTAATCAGTGATGAATTTGCTGAATTAAAAGCCAATGAACCAGATTTTATGGCAGAACTTGTCTCTACTGCACGGATTGGTCGTTCGTTAGGTGTACATTTAATTTTAGCGACACAAAAACCAAGCGGCGTAGTGGATGACCAAATCTGGTCAAACTCACGGTTTAAGCTGGCATTAAAAGTTGCTGACGCCAATGATTCCAATGAGATTATTAAAACCCCAGATGCTGCTAGTATTACTCAACCGGGTCGTGCTTATTTGCAAGTAGGGAATAATGAAATTTACGAATTATTCCAATCTGCTTGGAGTGGTGCTAACTATGATCCATTCGCTACCAAGGAAGAAAAAGTGGATGAAAGGATTTGGTCAATTAATCAATTAGGACAATACGAATTATTAACTGCCGACCTTTCCGAAGAAGAAGAGATTTCTATTAAAACGGAGGAAGAGTTAACACAATTAGACGCAATTGTTGAAGAAATTGCCAAGCATGCGGAAGAAAGTCAAGCAACTTTACCAGAGAAACCTTGGTTACCTCCATTAGCAACAGAAATTGTTTCACCACTTTTTAAAACGCAATGGCAAGAACAACGAGAACTTTCTGTTCCTTTTGGTTTTATGGATATTCCAGCAAAACAAGAACAAGTCAATTTCAATTTCGGTTTGCACGAATTAAATCATACTGCCTTATATGGTTCACCGGGGTTCGGTAAATCAACAGCTTTGCAAACCCTAGTAATGAACCTTGCTCGTAAAAATACACCAGAACAAGTTCAATTTAATTTGTTTGATTTTGGTACAAATGGGTTGTTACCATTGAAAAAATTACCACACGTTGCTGATTTAGTCCGTTTGGAAGAAGAGGAAAAATTGGTTAAATTCTTAAAACGAATTCGTAAAGAAATTCAAGAGCGTAAAGATGCCTTTACTGAATACGGTGTTGCTAGTTTAAATCAATACGAAGAAAAATCAGGACAGAAATTACCAGTGATTGTTACGATTGTAGATGGGTTTGATGCAGTCAAAGAAAGCCCATTAGAAGATCCAATTGAATCTGTTTTAAATCAATTGCTACGAGAAGGAGCAAGTGTTGGCTTGTATACCATTATTACGGTCTTAAGAACAAATAGCTTTAAAATGAGTATGACAAGTAATATCCCAACACATATCGGTTTGTATTTAGTAGAAGAAGATGCGATTCGTGATGTTGTTGGACGAGAAGCTTTGATTCCACAAGAAATTATGGGACGTGCACAAGTGAAATTGGAACAGCCGCAAGAAATTCAAATCTATCTACCAACAGAAGGGGAAAATGATATCGCTCGTTTAAACCGTTTAGAACAAGAAATTGAAAAGATGAACCAAAAATGGGGCGGTGAACGACCACTACCAATTCCAATGTTACCGAAAACAATCGCTATGGCGAATCTATACAATCATCCACACGCTCAACAAATGCTGGAAAATATGGAGTTCCCTATTGCCTTTGATAAAGAAACGACTAACATAGTGGGCTTCAAACCAACGGAACATGGTTATTTTGTGATTGGTGATGATACACCACAACAAAATGAATCTGTTGAAAAAGTGATTATCGAAGACATGAAGCATTTTAGAGGGCGTGCCGAACGGATTATCTTTAACCATAGTGACCGTTTTGGCGGTTATGCAGATAGCTTTGATACAGTGATCGCAGGAACTGAATATGGAAGCTTTGTCAATGAATTATTACAGGAAATTGAACAACGACAAATGATTAGTGAGTATGAACCGATGTTGATTTATATTCCCGAAGCGCAACAATTTGTCGAAAAATCCTTTATTAGTGCTGAAAACCTAAATATCCTACTGAAAAAAGGTAGCCAAGTCGCGATGTATTTTATTTTCCAAACCAATCAAAAATTATTGGAAAACAGTTTTAATGATGCCGATAAATTATTACGTGCTAATATCCCAGCGGGTATGGTTGGTACCAGACTCGCAGACCAAAGCTTTGTTAAAACGAAAAGTGATTATAATGAACCTGCCGTGGAATTGGATGAATCTCATTTCTTTGAAGGTCGAACAGCAATGCGGGTGAAGTTAGTAAGTGAATAAAAAGGAGTGGAATTATGAATAATGAATTGTCAAAATTAATTGATATGAAAAAGAGCGAAGAAGAAATTGAAACAAATAATTTTATTATCAAAGATAACATTTTAAGGTTTGATCATCTAACTTTACAATTAAGTAACATTTCCAGAATATATGCTGGAACTAAGCGGATGAGAATTCCTGTGATGGCGATAAGCATTTTTGTTTTAGCTTTTGGAACTATTCGGTTTGAAGGATTACGTTGGATTAGTTTAATTATTATGGGATTGACAGGATTGTATATCTATATGGTTTATCAAAGACATCAAAGTAATAAAGAATATTTAATCTTTCAACTAAATTCTGGAGATAATTACTCCCTTTATTTTCAAGATGCTGAATTTTTAAACAAAGTCCGTAATGCAGTTGAAGCAGCATTCAATCACAAAAATATGTATTCAGAAATCAATATTGCGGAACAAAAAATTATTCAAGGAAATCACCATGTGATTCATGGCAACCAGGCCAACCTAAACACAGGGATTCAACAAGGCAATACAATGCATTCGAATAATCATGAAGAACATTCGTCAACTACTGTTGGGGATATCACAGATAGTACTATTCATCATTCGACATTTGGCAACCAGAATCATCAAAAAAATGAACAACCTGTTTATGATTGGCCGGTACTTGAAGCTAATTTTAAAGCAGTCATCACTTCATTGAAAAATGAAGACGAAACAAAACAAGTCAACAGGCAAGTGCTAAAAGCTGTTGAAGAAAAAGACGCAAAACAATTTGAGACAATCATTAAAATGAATCGGAAAATTTTTACGTCTAATCTATTTTTAAATACCGCTAGTGGTGTATTGGCTCAAGTGATTTCAACGATTTTAGGGATTCGGTAAAGGAGGAACCTCATGAGTGATGAAGCAATAAAAGCGCAAAAAAGAGCACTGGCAGCCGGAAAGCGTGCTGAAGCCAGTCATTTAAGTAGTCAGGTCAACACGGCACAAGCCAACAAAAATCAAATTGATCAGAAAATTCGAGAATTAGAAAAAGCAATTCGTGAATTAAGTCGAGAGATTCTTAGTATTCATCAATTGAAATCAACCGTTTCTAGTCAGTTAAAGAGTATTTCTGGAAGTAATTTTAAAGGCACACGACGGAATAAGTATAATGAAAAAGTTAGAAAAGTAGATAGTGATTTATCAAAATATGCCACAAAAAATCAAGAAAATTTACAAACGTTTCAACGGAAATTGTCTAACTTACAAGAAGAAGCGCAACGTGAAGCCATGACAATCAGTTCATTAAATTCACAAATTTCGGCACTATTATCAATAGCAATGAGTTTGGATTCTTAATAAAGGAGTGAAAAAAATAATGAAAAGCGGTGTAAATTTATCGGAATGGATGCAATCTGTCAATAAAGCAAACAGCACAATTTCGGGAATTGGCAAAATGAAAACTGTATCTTTTTCTCAAACAAATGCTCGACCTTTTACAGAATTCAAAACAATGATAGAGCAAATCAATTCTTCTCTAGAAAGTTACAAAGAATTTGCAAAAGGAAGCACCAATAAAATGATTGCTGCCGGAAAAAATAAAGCCAATGATGATAAAGCGGGAGCTGCTACTATGAAAATTAGTCAATAAGGAGTGAAGAAAAATGAATCAACAACAAAAGGAGTTGTGGGTGGCTACTTTAGAAAGTAGTAACCTGACTGGAGAAATAACAAAGGACACTATAAACGAACTCGGTTTAATTTTGGGCGGTCAACCCCAATTAGCTCAAAATATTTATCAAAGTTTCCTCAATCAAACCACAAGTTATGAACATAAACCAAGAATTGGCGCGATTATTCATATTAGTTTTGATTATGAAGAGGAAAGAGTCACTTTTGCTTGGTTAAAAAAACAAGTTGTATTGACCGTGCCACAATTTAAACGATTTATGGGTTTCGTTGATACAATTTTTACAGAAATCTATCCAATTGGAACCATTGTCGAATTAGATGAAGAATTATTAACCGAAGATGTTAAAGCGCTTTTTACTACAGATGAATTAGGTTTATTTGTTTCTGTTCAAGGGAGAAAATTAACCATTCCAGAAACGCAAATGATGATTGATTACGTAGGAACTTTATGGCCATTTGGATTACAAGCAGAGGTGGAGCCAATTTATTTTAACTCGGTCATGGTAAAACGAGTTATTTCAGAAGGGCCTACTAATGCGTACGAGGAAAAGTTTACTTTTGAAGTTTTGAGAAAACAATTGGCGCAAGATGAAAAATATTCGTGTACGTATGTCTAATGAGGAGGTGGGCAAATGAAAATTAATATGCGTGAAGTAATGGAAGCTAAAAACAAAATTACTTCTTCCAGAAATAAACTACAAGCAGAAATCAATCGTGCCAAAAGAGATTGGAAAACAGTCCAAGGAAGTGATGCTTTATCTGGAAAAGTCAAAACAGCTATTAATGGTGAAATTGGTAATTACCAACTACCGATGCTAACCAATTATTATGATCTTTTACATACAATAGCACAAGAAATGGAAAAAACAATTAGTGATTTTAAAGCTAGTGTGAAGGAAAATAGTGACTCAGCCATCATTGATACAGACGCCTTAAATGAAGCAAAAGGAAAATTTTCAACACCGTTATCAAATTTTGCGAAATTAGATAAGAAAATTAGCAACATCTACAGTTCTGTGGCACATATCGTCCCTATTTCCGCACCATCCAATCAATTTAATAAAAAAATGGAAGAGGCTAAGAAAGTCTTGACGGAAACGCTGAAAGGCATGGACACTTTTAATGGACGCAAAGCAGGCAGTACTGTCAAAGACAAACTAGCCAAACAATCCAGCCAAATCACGAACGTCGGAGGATTAAGCTATACCAATCCTAAATCATTGGAAATATTTACGGATAAAACATTTAAAAATGAAATAAAAAAAGCGCATAAAAAAGTCCAGGAAGAAGAAAAAGATAGACTTGCTTTTGAAAAAGACCATCCAATTTTAATGGCTATGGATGGTAATTTAACAGAAGAAAAGTTAGACGAACTAGATAAATTAATTAATCATGCGATAGCAAAAGGTGTTGTTTCAGGAAAAAAATATATAAACCATATGAAAAAATTATACATTTCTAGTCGTATCAAACGTCTGCCAAATGGAAAATTGGTAATGAGACGAGCAAAAGGCTGGCTAAAAAAATTAGATCAATTAGCAGATATTGAGGATTATGTGCCAAAAGGTCACCGGTCATTAAGTATCACTGCATCGGGGACCGCAAAGGAATTTACTAAACTAGGAGATAAATTATTAGGCAAATTAGATTTAGTAGATAAGAAGTCTATTCTAAGAGAATCTGGTGAAGCTTTTAGTAAAGCAAGTATTAAAGGAGTCGCAAAGGGAACTCTAAAATCAATGGGTAAATCGTTAAAGAAAGGGGTTTCTTTTGGCGTTAACGGTGTTGTGAAAGATGCCAAAGCATTAATCAATGCAAAAGGTGCAGGAAAAATTATTCCCGGATTAAACATAGCGGCAGGTGCTGTGGAGGTTGTGCAAGGAATAAGCAAGAGTGAGAAACAAGCCAGAAAAGACGGATTGAAAGGGCAAGAAATTACCGCAAGTAAAGTTGGCGGTGCATTGGTGGATGTCGGGAAAGTGGCGGTGACAACGGCGGCGATAGGAGCGGCTGGTGCTGTAGCAGGATTTTTTGGCGCTCCTGTTGTGGGTGTGGTTTTAACTGGAATTGCGGTCTCAGGAGCAATTAATTATGCAGATAAGAAATGGAAAGTAACTAATTCTTTAAAATCTGGAATAAATTCAATGGTAAAAGGGGTGTCTGGATGGTTCAAATAAAAAGTATTTTTAAAAATTTTATTCCAATGAATTATAAAAAATATAGTTTAAAGGAGTATACAAATAAATCATTTTTACTGTCAGGAAGTGGATATATATTTTTGCTTTTATTTTGGCTTTTAGGTAGGTGGTCTGGAAGATCTTCGGGAACCATAACAGATGAAACCAATCAGTTTATTTTAAACTTTTTAAAGATAATTATGCAATTACTAATATTAGATGTTGTATGTTTAATGTTATTTAAAATAAAAAAGCTGCAAAAATATTTAGCTGTATTTATTTATGCGTTAGATATGTTATTTTTAATAATTTTGTGTGCATTTACAGCATCATTATCAGATAACACAACTAATGTATTTATATGGGAGCTTATTCTTGTTTTTAGTTGTCTATTTTTGCAGGTTGTTAATAATTTTGTTTTAACTTTCATCTCCTTGAAAAAAAATAATCTGAGCATTCGAGATAAATACGCAAATTATTGTATGAACTTTATTGGCATTTTCGGATTATTAATTCTTCTTTTAGCAAAGATATTGGATAATAGCTCATTGTTTTTTATAGCATTTTCTATCACAATATCTATACTTATGAATATTGGAATTTTCCATTTTCCTCGTGTAATACGATATTGGAAGAAAATACCATCGATTGATTTAAACAAATCTGCATATGGAAATTCAATTGAGATGATGAAGAATAAGGAAAATAAAAAGCAGTAACTACTATAAGTTTTGAGATTAACAGTGTTGTGAAAGGTGCCAAAGCATTAATCAATGCAAAAGGTGCAGGAAAAATTATTCCCGGATTAAACATAGCGGCAGGTGCTGTGGAGGTTGTGCAAGGAATAAGCAAGAGTGAGAAACAAGCCAGAAAAGACGGATTGAAAGGGCATGAAATTACCGCAAGTAAAGTTGGCGGTGCATTGGTGGATGTCGGAAAGGTTGCAGTTGTGACAGCGACTGTCGGCTTTTTTGTTGCTGCATTACCAGCAACTGCATCATTAACTGCAGTTGTTGGTGTAGGAATAGGAGTTAGTATGGGAGCTGAATTCATTTTGAAAAAAACAAATGCAATTAATATAGCAAAAAAGGGAGTGAACTCAATGATAAAAGGAATTTCAGGGTGGTTTAAATGAAATCTATCATAAAGCATTTTGTCCCAAATAACTTTAAAAAGCAAAAAGAATTATTATTTTCAAACGCGTCCTTCATTAAAGTTATGATAGGTTATGGAATATCGTTAACTTTTCTATTGATAATTTACGGAACGATTGGGAATAAAAATGATTTCACAGAAAATAAAGGGTTTTTATATTTTCAAATAATATATTCTGTGATAGTGATTCTTATCAACGGAATAAGTTATATACAATTTAAAAAGATAAAACTACAAAAATATTTAGTTCTCGTTGTATACTTTTCAGGCGTTTTAGGAATTTTTAGCGGGATAGCATTGTTATCTCTAATAACAGATAGACCGCTTCATAACTTTGTTGTAGGTATGATTGTGATATTTATTGGATGGATTTTAGAGCTACTTGTACATGCTCTTTTGGTTTGGTGGTCGTTGAAACGAAATAACCTTAAATTGATAGCTGCAGCTACTAATTATTTTTCGAACGTTATTGGTATTTTGGGGATATCATTAGCAATAATCTCTTATGTTACAGAAAAAGAAAATTTATTTTTTCTTGCAGCATGTTTAATTGTAATGGTTGTTCTATTTTTCGTAACTTTTGATTTTCAACGAGTATATGAATATTGGAAAACCAAAAAAAATGAAGATGTTTCTGCATATGGAAATTCAATTGAAATGATGAAGAACAAGAAAACAAAAAAATAAAAACATAAAAACATTTCTTCCAGAATTAAACGAATGTCAGACGGCACTTTAGTCAGCAAAAAAGCCGAGAAATGGTTGAGTAAGTTTGATAAACTAACCGGAATTGATAAATATATGAGAAAAGGCAAAGACTTTACTCGGCTAAGCACCTCAGGAGGCTTAAAACCAGCCTTCTAAGATTCAGTCAAAGGAATTGGTAGGTATTGAAAAATTTAAAAATAGATCGATTTTAGGAAATTAATTTAATGAAAAGAGGGAAGAAGATGATTGAAAAAGTATCATTGGAAATGAACAATTTAGTGTATATTGAAAAACGAGCAACAACAGATCAATTAGTGGATTTAATTTTACAATCAGAAGAATTAACTTATGAAGAAGGTTTTTATAAAAATGGACCAACAATGATTGAACTAAAACCAACTGAATTAAGTGAAGAACAACAAACGTATAAATTTTATATTCCTGTGAATGAGCCAGTTGAAAGTGGCGAGATTTTTACTGTAGAAAATATTCATTATGATCATCTAGTTCGTAAAAGAATTCCTTTTGATGATGAACTTGGTGCTAATATTGAGGAAATGACGGATTACTTGCTGGAACAAAAGATTGAATTTGACGATAAATTATTGTTGGTAATGACCTTAGTTTATGATGAATATTGGGTAGATGTTTTAATCCCAACAAAAGAGTAGGTGAAAAAATGAGAAAAACAATTGGCTATAAACAATCATTACATTATCAAAATGTCATCAGTCGTTATTATGTAACGACTTCAGAGGAGATGGGTCGTTGTTTAGAAGATGCTTTGGAAACAATTTTTGAAGCAGATTATTCTTTATCAGACAGCTTTTTCTATTCAATGAATTCTGACATTCGTGAAGAAGAATTGCTGATTCAAGTTTTTTTACCTGTCAATGAAGAATGCCAAGAGAATATTCCAGCAGAATATCGTTTCCAATCTTATTTTCAGGTGAATAAGATGTTAGCAACTAGAGCAAAAGGCGATAAGCTATCTGAATTCTCTAAAGCATTAGAAGAGTTAATCACTATAGTTGTTCAGGAAGATTTGACAATTGTTTCACCAATTTTCTATTGTCCGCAAGTAATAGATAATAAGGTATACACTGATTTGATGATTGGTGTTAAATAGTTTTGAACTGATTAGAGTTTTGAAGTAGATACTTTTTAGTATCTACTTTATTGATTATTTTTTTTATTTAAACTACATAAACGAGAATTCGCCAAATATGGTGTGAATAATATCAACGGATATATGAGTTTATACAAACAACGACACGAACCGAAACCTGATATTATCTATCCTGCTAAACCATTGCCTCATTTAATTTTGGTTTCTGATGAATTTGCGGAATTAAAAGCGAATGTTCCAGAATTTTTAGATGAGCTAACTTCGGTGGCGCGGATTGGCCGTTCATTGGGTGTTCATTTAATTTTGGCGACACAAAAACCAAGTGGTGTGGTAAATGATCAAATTGAAGCCAATAGTACCAGCAAAATTGCTTTGAAAATGGCTAGTGTCCAAGATTCTAATGAATTATTAAAAACACCAGATGCAGCTCAAATTACCAATCCTGGTCGGGGGTATTTAAAAGTTGGGGAAAATGAAGTTTATGAAATGTTCCAAAGTGGTTATGCGGGGGTTCCTTACGATCCTGACCAAGTGATGGAAGAAGTGGTGGATGAACGGCTATATCGGATCAATGATTTAGGTCAAACTGAATTGCTTTATGATCCAGGTGAAGAAGTGGTTCAAGGAAAAGATAAGAGCGACTTACCAACCCAATTGGAAGCTGTTATTACTACGATTGGCGAAATTTTTGAACAATCAACACTGACGATTCCAGATAAACCGTGGTTACCTAATCTTGAAGAAAAAATAGCAACACCAAGTATTGGAAAATCAAATGATCGTAGCCTTAAAGTACCAATAGGCTTACTTGATATTCCTGCAAAGCAAGCTCAAGAAGTCTATGAATATGATTTGGAGAAGTCCAGTCATACAGCAATTTTTGCGAGTCCAGGATATGGGAAATCGACGATTTTACAAACGATAGCAATCAATCTTGCCCATAAGAATACCCCTGAACAAGTTCAATTTAATTTAATTGATTTCGGAAATAACGGCTTATTGCCACTAAAAGATCTACCTCATGTAGCCGATATTGTGACTTTAGAAGAAGCAGAAAAATTACAGAAAATGTTGGATAAAATTAGTCAACTTCTAGCACAACGGAAAAAGCTTTTTAAAACTAATGGTGTGGCCAGCTTGGCACAGTATGAAGCCAAAACGCAAAGCAAATTGCCAATCATTATTAACTTATTAGATAGCTACGATGGATTAAGTTTGGAAGACAAACGCAAAGACGGCATCGATGAATTATTACTTCAACTCTTAAGAGATGGCGCCAGTTTAGGAATTTACTTGATTTTCACAGCTAGTCGATCTGGCAGCATTCGCATGAATATGATGAGTAACATTGCTACAAAAATGGCATTGTATTTAAACGATGAAAGCGAATTAAACTCTTTACTAGGAAGGGAAGTCTTAGCTGCCCAAGCCATCAATGGTCGCGGGCAGGTCCTATTAGAAGTACCAACTGCGATTCAATTTTATTTGCCAACAAAAGGAGCGACTAGTGCGGAGCTGTTGGAAAACTTAGAATCAGAAGTCACTAAAATGAATCAAGATTGGACAGGCACGCGCCCAGAACCGATTCCGATGGTTCCCGAAGAATTAACTATTGAAAAATTCCAACAATTTGTCCCAGAAAAAGAAGCCAATCAATTCTATTTGGGATTAAACAAATTAAGTGCTTTACCAGAAACATTCCCGTTATTCCGAGGAAAAACATTGGGGATTTTTGTCGAATCCAATAAACAATTCCAGTTATTAATGCCCTGGTTTATGCAGCAACTGGAAGAATTGTCTGCTGATCACGAAGTTATCTTGATTGATGTTGCAGGGAATTTGGAAATGATGATAGACAAAGTCGCAATTTACATTGAACGAACACAAGTGGCACAGCAAAGCGCTGAACTTAAAGAAGCCCTAATAGCAATAGTGGCAGAAAAAGAAAGGCAGCGAGTGGTGGTTATAAATGGAATTGCTGATTTAGTTGAAAAACTTTCTTTAGAACCAGAAGCAATAATAATGCTACTAAACAACCGTAAGCAAAACTTGCAAGTGTTATGTGTTGATTCCTTAAGTAAAGTTGGTGCAACTTATGGCGGTATGACAGCCTTAGCTAAAGAAAATATAGAATATCTTCTTTTCGGTGGTAGTCTCAACAAACAATTATTTATTGAGAATTTATCATTGGATCAAAAGAATGCGCCAGTTTCTAGAAATGTCTTGCATAGTTTGAAAGATGATGTATTAGAAGCTATTACCATTCCGACGGAGGTGACCAAAAAATGAGTGAAGAATTATCAACTCCTTTTTTAGCGCTGGGTAGTGTGATTCGTTTAAATGAGGGAATCCACGGAGCAATGTTATTTTTTATAGTAGCTCGAGCAATTGCTAAAAATAATGACGGCAAAATTATTTCTAGATACAAAGTAGCGCCGCATCCATTTGGAGATGTTCCAACGGAAAATGTTTTTTCAATTAGACATGATGAAATCTCTGAAGTAGTTTTCGAAGGATATACAAATGAAATTGACAATAAATTTCTCGAAAGTTTAATCACTAAAATGACGAATGCCAAAGACATACCTGTTGCTCAGCCAACTGCTCAAGTAGTTGCTCCAAATGAATCAGAAGAAATTGTCGATGAAAAAGAAAAACTCAAAAAAGATCCCTTTTACAAATTTAGAAAGTGAGGAAATAAGCAATGACTAAAGTTGCATCAAATCAAGGAGCGGCTCAAGCAGCCGTTTCTGGGATTAAAAATGTGTCCGTTAGTAAAAATACAAAGTGTACATTAGGAGAAAGTAACATTTCTGGAATGAAAAAAGGCGTAAAAGTTAATAATAAAATGCTGAATAACTTGTCTAAACTAGTGAAATGTGTCAATACTCAAGCCAATAAATTCCCTAAATTAGCAGCGGCGATTGCCGCAAGAGATAGTCAGACACGTTTCAAATAAGGAGTTGAAAAAATGGAGACTGAAAATAAAAAGCGTTTAAGCAATGAGTATAGTCAAAAAATTATTCAAAAAGAACATCAAATGGATAATTTATCAAATGATCAGAAGAAAATCCAAGCTATATTTGGTACACTAGACTATGAGATAACTAGAAATTTTCGAGAACTAGAACGATTGAATGGAGAGGACATTAGTAAAGGCAATAAACCAGCTCGTTGGGCACAAGATGAATTATCCGGTAAACAACGATACCTTACTGGATTTCTCCAACAACAAAATCAAGAATTTACACGGAATTATGCTAAGGCGACAGAAAGAGTGCGTGAAGAACGTGATCAACTCCAAAAAGAAAGGAGTACGTTATCATGGGATTAATCTATTCTAGTGCAGACTCCTCAGAATTAATGAGTGCTCTGGCTAGTAATCTATCTGTCGCACGAACGACCACCAGTGAATTAACAGCTGGTTGTCAACAACTAATCGCAGCCATTGACGGACATACGTTGTCAGGAGTGGCTTATAACGCCGGAAAAGGCTTGTTTTCAGAATTAGTGATTCCAACGATTCATCGAATGACGGCTGCCATTGATCATGTTCAAAGTGATTTGACCAAATATGGCGCAGCCAACGCATTTATCTCCAGTGAAGGCTATTTAAATGAAGATAAGTTAAAATTACAAATCAAAATCATGAAAGCCAGTCAAAAATCCTTGCATGAAGCAGCTAAACAAGTAGCAACGATTGCTTATAACACGCCAATCCCAGGGATTCATAACCTGTTAAAAGACACGCAACGCACCTTGATTCAAATGGCAGATAGCCTTCAACAAGATATTGACAAAATCCAAAAGAAATTGCAAAAACTCAATGATTTCGCTATGCAAATCAATGGCTTATTTAACAATAGCCTCAACGAGATGGAACTTGCCATGCAAGGTGTTACGGTATTGAATGAAACAACTGTCAAGAGCAACGGAACCTATACACTACCAAGTGGTGTCGATAAAAGTTATTTCACGGAAATTAAAAAAGACACCTCAACAGTTATTGATTCAGAGAAACAAAAAATTGAGCTAATCAAACCAACTGATAGTATAGAAGAAGTCAGCAGAAAAACAATCGCTTTAGCCAACCTTGGAATCAATCCCTACACAGGTGAAAAGATAAATGAAAGTCAAGCCAATCGATTTAAGTATGCCGCATGGTCGGGAACATTAACAGACGTGGGAAATGTAGTGCTAGGTTCATATTATGGGAACAAAGCCGCTTCACGATTGGACGGACTTGATGACGTGGGGAATGTGAAGCAAAAATCGTTTAGTAAAAAAGATAGTGGAACTAATTTGAAAGTGTTAGAGGAGGTTTCTAATCCGATTATAAAATCTCCTAGAACTGGGAGCGGGCTGAAGATAGATGATATTAAGCCAATTAAAGGAAAAGGATATATCTACGATATTGACCCATTGACAGGAAAACATCCTACGAAAAAAATTCAAATTATTATAGATGAGTTTCCTCATGTTCCTAAAGCACATGGATTCTCTGATATAGTTGATAATTATGCTGGATTAGCAAAAGTCACTGATTTAGGGAATGCTAAACTATATCAAATTCAAGGAAGTCAAAACGGTGTTATGGGGCGTTTTGAATGGATAATCCAAAATGGAAAAGTTACTCATAGAATGTTTGTAAGAAATATAGAATTGAACGGAGTGCCTATAAAATGATGAACTATATAGACGAATTTAAAAAAAATGCTATTTCTTTTTCTTGGAGCGAACTGAAAATCGGTAGATTTGGTTATTCAGATGATAATTTCTATCTGCAAGGAAGGATTAATGATGATTATGTAATGGCATATACGTTAGATTATCTATCTAAGAATGAAAATGAGGAGAATTCTTTTTTATGGGAATTAGGAAGCTTATCTTTATCATATGATGAAACGGAAGTGTATGACCTTTTGGATTCAATTACTAATTCTGATGAAGATTTGCAGGCTTACTACAAATGGCGATGGATTTTAGTTAATAACCTATTAAACGAGATTAAATGTATGGATACCATCAATGCTTTATTAGAGATTAGTGAGTTTTGGCTGGATTTGCAATCTCCATTTGATATGCCTTATCAGTATCAGGGAATTAATAATGATATGACTCCTGAATACTTTTATACAGAAGAGCATTTGTCTAAAGTTATTTTAGAACATAAAGAATGGTTAATAAGTGAAAAAAAGAAATTATCTTAGTATAAATTGTAATAGACAATATTTATTAAAGCGACTGGCTCTAAATTTAATTATTGTTAGAAGTATATTTTGCAAATTGATGTTTTAAAGAAATAAGTGAAAAATGGAAAAATCCAATTAGATGAGCAAAAACTATCAGGAAAACTTGCATCTTTAGTAAAAAAATACCACTTAGAGGTGGTAGAACTGACGCCAAAGGAATTGAACGCCCGAGTCAATTAATCAGCAGAAAAAAGGATACAATTATTTTGACAAAAGCGAAAAAATAAGAGGATTAGGACTGCTGTCTCATGGACAAGACTTTATAGAAGGTATTCAAGAATCAGGAGTTTGGGATTCCTTGTGGTCGGTAGGAATGGGCGTTGCGTCGGTAAAGAATGCGCAGACTTTTTCTAACGAGGTTAAAGGAACAGATAACGCTGCTTTAAGGGGAAGTAAAAACGGAAAAACTTATGTGTTAGATAAGCCTAAAAGTACTGGAACTGTAAGTTATAAGAAAGCCAATGGAGTATATGGTGAATATAGTACAAAAATAGACTCTAAAGTTATAGAAATAGAAAAAGCAAATTTACCAGATGGGTTGAAAAAAACATATACAGATAATTATTATAGAACTGTCGAATCCGTAGATGAATTAAAAACTTATAGAACCTTTGGCGGAAATGCAGATGCTGGTGGAGGATTTGCAACAACAGAGCCAGCCGTTTCGAGAATAGACGCCAAGATGGATACTGCACTTTTACCAGAGTGGAAAAATTCTAGAATGTATGAAGCGGAAATAACAATACCTAAAGGTGAAAAACTTAATATTGGGAAAGTGGCTCCTCAAATAAATGACAAAACTGGAACAGTTTTAAAAGGAGGCGCGGATCAAATATTGTTACCTCAAGATTGGCCATTAGAATGGATTATAGATATAAGAGTAGTACCTAGCAAATAGGAGTGAAATGAAATGGAAGAATTAAAAGAGACATGCAAAAAAATTTTAATATTGTTAGATAAGGAATTTCCGAATCAACAATATTATGCAGGGGTAGTAAAGAACATTCGAACTATTGTTGAAAATATTTATTCATCAGTGTTGAGTGGTGAAGCTTATAAAGAAAAGATAAATTTTAACAGTTTGATTAGAGAGTTTGTTGATGAAACTACACATTTTTCTAGCCCTGTTATTCCAGAATTAGAAAAATTAGATAGGTTATTATCGTAAATTAGGAGATGAAAGAATGGAACAAGAAGAAGTCAAAAATCCTGAATTAGTAACTAGAATTGAACGTATTAAAAAAGATTATACGCAAAAGAATGAGCAATTCTTTTACGAAAAATTAGAAGATTCAAAACTGTTACTACCAGTTAACTTCGATTCTAAAAATAAACTTAATATTATTAAAATTGAGGATTCTGTAGGCAATGATTATATACCAGCGTTTACAGACTGGGAAAATCTCCGATTAGGCGAAGAAAGTAACGCTGTAGTTTTTACTATATATGATTATTTGAAAATTATTCAAGAAGATTTATCTATTACTGGTATAGTAATCAATCCTTACAGCCAAAATTTAGTTTTAAATAGAGGTAATTTAGAGTTTATAAAATCAAATAGTGGAAATATCAGAAAAATGAACAAGTGTCAATCGGAATCCCACGAGAGTATCCAGAATTTTTTGTGGATAAATGTAAAAAAATTTTCAAAAAAGAAACTAAAATAAACAAAGCTTTTTTATTGCAAATGGTAAGAAAAAATCTTCAAAAAAGCTATTTATTGGTAATCGATTCAAAAGATGAAGATCAAATACTACCGTATGTAAGCATAAGCAATAAAGTTCAAAAGTATCTAGGGAAAGAAGATATACTTGATATAATTTCTTTAAACAGTGATTTTGGGAGGAACGTTACTAAAGAATACAATCCATTTTATGAAAAATAATCCTTAAGCTAATATAGATGATTATTTCAGTTTAGTGAGAGAGCAATCTCCATGGCCGAAAAATTATCAACCAAAGCAGTCTATTCTCAAACCAGGGATCAGTTCGAAATGGCTTTATCTGTTGGACAAGGAACAGAATACCAGGGAAGGTTTGGAATATTAACAGATACAATTAGTGATGTAGAATATGTTACAGATAACCTTGCTGTAAAATATGAATGGAAACCATCCATAGACAAAATGGTAACTTATCAATTTGTTGGATGATAAACATAGTTTTAGACTTTAAAAGGGAGGAGGAATCTCATGGAACTTTTTATGAAAATCATTCCATTAGCAATGGTTCTAGCAATTGTCTATTGGCTAGTGAAAGTATCGAAGGTATATAATAAAAGTGAATATGCAAAGAAGAACGATGAAGAAACTAATTGTGAATAGAAAGAAATAGCCAAAGAAAATGATAAGTGATTCTAACTGTAATTATGGTTAGAATTACTTATTTAAATATATAAGTGAAATACATAACAAATGATAGTTTTTTTATACTAATATCAACAGATTGTTATCTGGCTTGGTAGATATAGCAGACAAATTACCAAGTGATGTCGATAAAAGTTACTTTACTGAATTAAAAAGGATATGCCAACAGTTATTGATTCGGATAAACAAAAAATTGAGCTAATCAAACCAACTGATAGTATAGAAAAAATCACTAAAAAAACAATCGCCTTAGCAAACCTAGGAATTAACCCCTATACAGGAGAAAAAATTTCAGAAAGAGAAGCCAATAAATTTTAATATGCTGGTTGGGTGGGAACATTGACAGAAGTTGGCAATGTAATGCTAGGTTCATATTATGGGAACAAAGCTGCATCAAGACTAGACGGCTTGGATGATGCTGGAAAGGTGAAGAATGGACGACAAAAGTCTACAAATGATTTGTACGTAGTATCTAAAAATATATTTGATATTGAACAAGTACGTCCTTTATTAAAAAACAGAACCCAATACAGCTTTCTTTTGGTCTGGAAGAACAAAAGGCGGATAGTATCTATCAAGATATTGACAAGTTCTAAAAGAAATTGCAAAAGCTCAATGATTTTACTATGCAAACCAATGGCTTATTTAACAATAGTCTCAATGAGATGGAGCTTGCCATGCAAGGTTTTATAGCATTGGATGAAACAATTGTCAATAGTAATGGAACTTACTCATTAGAAGATCAACGGAAAGACGGGATTGACGAGCTACTTTTACAACTCTTAAGAGATGGTGCTAGTCTTGGCGTTTACTTAATTTTTACTGCGAGCCGTTCTGGCAGTATTCGGATGAATATGATGAGTAATATCGCAACTAAAGTCGTTCTTTATTTAAATGATGAAAGTGAAATAGGTAACTTGTTAGGTAGAGATGCTTTAATGGCTCAAGCAATCAGCGGACGTGGGCAAGTCATGTTGGATACGCCAACGGCGATTCAATTTTACTTGCCAGCAGAGGGTGAAAATAGTGCAGAATTATTAGAAAATTTAGAAGCCAAAGTGGCTACGATGAATCATAACTGGGTGGGAATTCGTCCTGAAAGAATTCCAATGGTTCCTGAAAAATTATCACATGAACAATTCCAACAATTTGTGCCAGAAAAAGAATTGAATCAGTTATATTTGGGATTAAACAAATTAAGTGCTGAACCAGAAACGTTACCCTTATTCCAAAGAAAAACGCTAGGTATTTTTCCAGAATCTACTAAACAATCCCAACTAATCTTTCCATGGTTTATGCAGCAAATCAGTGAATTAACTGTCAATTATGAAGTTGTCTTGATTGATGTAGCGGGGAACTTAGAAGAATGGTCTGAAAAAGTATCCCTTTATATTCAACGAACACAAGTAGTACAACAGAACGTGGAGTTGAAAGAAGCGTTAGAAGCAATGTTAATTGATGAAACGACACAACGAATTGTGATTATTAATGGCTTGGCAGACTTGGTCGATAAATTATCATTGGATATTGATAGTCTGGCTTATATAACAAATAGTCCTATCGGCAAACTACAGTTAATTTTATTGGATACTTCAGCAAAGCTTACATCTACTTACAGTAGTTTTATTTCGACAATCAAAGAAAATACAGAACAAGTTCTTTTCGGAGGTACATTGCAAAATCAATCATTTGTTGAAAATGTTCCTTATGATCAGCAAAATCTTCCTGTCCCTAAAAATGTGTTACATCGCTTAAAAGAAGAAGTATTAGATAAAATTGTTGTGCCAATGGAGGTGAACAAATGAGTGAAGATTTAACTACCCCTTTTTTACCATTGGGGAGTGTGTTGAAGTTAAAAGATACAACCAATGATACATTATATTATTTCATTGTTGCTCGAGCGATTGCCAAAAATGGTAACGGAGAAATTGTTTCTCGTTATAAAGTTGCACCACATCCTTTTGGGGATATACCAACACAAGAAGTCTTTTCAATTGAAGTAGAGCAAATTATAGAGGTTTTGTTTGAAGGTTTTTCTGATAAAACGGATGAAGAGTTTTTGGAAAATTTACTTTCACAAATGAACGGGAGTGCAGAATCGTTTCCAAAGGATTCTGAACCGGAGGTTGAAAAAAGTAGTGAACTAGAAAAAACGGAAATGGAAACAAATGGAGACCCATTTTATTATTTTAGAAAAGGAGGAGAGGACTAGATGGGAAAGATTGCCTCAAATCAAGGAGCCGCACAAGCGGCGGTTTCTGGGATTAGTAATGTATCGGTGAGTGGAGGCGCTAAATGTCAATTAGGAAAGAGTAATCTTTCTGGTATGAAAAAAGGTGCGCAAGTCAGTAATCAGCTTGTAGCTAACGTATCAAAGATGGTGGAATGTGTAAATAATCAAGCAAGTAAGTTTCCTAAATTAGCCGCAGTCATCGCAGCACGTGATAGCAGGACAAGATTTAAATAAGAGGATTATAAAATGAAAAATAATGAGCAGTTACGAGCGGAATACAATCAAAAAATTATTGAAAAAGAGCAAGAAATATCTTCAATTTCTAGTGTAAAGAGACAAGTTCAAAACTTATTTGACACATTAGAAGGAGATTTAACGCGAAATATACGTAAGTTAGAAAATCTGAATCATGAATTAGCTAAGAATGGTAATCAAGAAGCAAGATGGCTACAAGAAGATTATCTTCAGAAGCAGCAAAAGCAAACCTCTACTTTTCAACAAGTTCATCAGGAATTTTATCAACAATGTGTCAGAAAAAATGAACAATTAAACGAAGAACGTCTTGAATATCAAAAAGAAAGGAATGAATTGCCATGGGATTAATCTATTCAAGTAGTGACAGCGATGCCATCAAAAGTTCATTAGCAACGAATCTCTCTATTGCTCGGACAGCAGTCAGTAATCTAAACTCTGGTAGTCAGCAATTAATCGCAGCAATCGATGGCCAGACATTAGCAGGAGCAGCGTATACCGCAGGGAAAGGGTTATTTTCAGAGTTAGTGATTCCAACAATCAAACGTGTTTCGAGTGCAGTAGATAATGTTCAAAGAGATTTGAATGCGTTTTCTTCAGCGGACAGTTTTATTGCCAGTGAAGGTTATTTGGAAGAAGACAACTTAAATGAACAATTAACATTATGTAAAAGTTCAAAGACAGCTTTGGAGAACGCTGAACGTACAGCCAACATGATTGCCAATGCATTGCCAGAGCCCTTACTATCAGAAATGATAAGAGGGATGCAGCGAGATTTCGCGAGGCGAGCGCAAGACTGTCAAAAGGATATTCAACGGATTGAAAAAAAGTTGAATAAGCTAAGAGAATTTAATGGCAAAATAAGTGGGCTGTTTCAAGAAAGTTTAGCTGAATTTAAACTGGCTATGCAAGGCATAATGGTGTTGAATGGAACAACAATTCATGCGGATGGTAGTTATACATTGCCAGAAGGAACGAGTAAAGAATGGTTTACAAAAATTCAAGGGATTGAAAGTTTAGAAGAAGCAAAGAAAAATCAACAAAATATGGCAAAAATGATTAATGACTTATTTAAGAAGAATCCAGCGGCAGCTATCGAAAAAGTCAAAAAAGATAAACGATTGTTTAACTATATTATTACTGCCTTGGATTCAGATAAAGTACCAGAGAAACTGAAAATGGCAGCATTAGAAATATTTATTTTTCAAGAAAATGTGAATGATTGGCCTAAAGAAAAAGCGCTGAAGGTTTTAAGAAGTTCGGAGCTGGCTATTTTAGCAGAAAAGTTGCCGCTAGATAAACAAGCTCAATTATATGGGGTATTAATTAAATTAAGTGAAAAGGGTTGGGAAGTTTTAGCACCAATGAGCCACTTGACGGGTGTTTTGTCAAAAAGCTCATTAGGTTCACGAATCATTGCAGGTTCCAAAGTAGGTTTAGCTGAGTTTAAAAAATTGAAAGCTGTTTCTGATTTTTTAAAAGCACATCCAGTTCTAAAAGAGGGAGTATCTGTGGGTGGAGATGTAGTATCTGTTGCTTCCTATGCGTATGAAGAATATACTGATCCTAAAAGTCCTGCGTATGGAGATGCAAGTAAAGCTATTTATGGAGGTTTAAATATTTTCTTTCTGAATGTTGGACCATTAGAAGGAGCTCAGTATGGCGGTCCTGCTGGAGCAATAGCAGGGATGCTAAATACTATTTTTCAGGGTATAGAACTTCAAACTCCTTTTAAATGGTTAGGTAAAGATGGAAAAATTGGTTGGGATGGAATTATGGGAATAGGCACGCAGGAAGATGCCGATAAGTGGCTTGAAGAACAATATGCTTTCTATGAAAGCCGCAAAAAAAAATTTGAATGAAGGAAATATAAGTGAAATAAAAGAGGATTGGCTTGGTAAACAAGATGGTCGTGTAAATATAGAAGATTTTAATAATGGACTTCCAAGGTGGTAAAATTATGAATGATATCAGTTTTGAAATAGTAAAAAATAAAATTCCAATCAAAAAAATTAAAGAAATTCTGGAAAAGAAAGAAAAATCTGGAGGATATGTAAGAGCTGTACTTATTAGTTGTTTTATAGCTATAGTTCTAAGTTTGCCTGCAACTAATTACTTTTGGATTTTTTCAGCTATATTATTTGGTGCGTTATGTATAATTTTTTACAGGTATACATTGTTATGTCCTCTTTTTAAAGTATTAGACTATAATAAACTACTTTTTTTCATATGGCAAACAGCAGCCATTTTTTTCTTGATTGTTTTTTTGGTCGTTAGAGGAGATAAATATAATCTAATACCACTTTTTTACATTATTTTTTCTTATACTATTTCTTTTTTTATTATGAAAATACAGATAAATAGCTATTTAGAAAGGGAATACCATGTGGGAAAAAAAGCGACGTCTAGAATAAACCATTTTTTCGATATGAAATTGACAAAAGGATTAGTTGTTTTTCTATCAACCATTATAGCAATTACAATGATTTATCGAGTGAATAAATCATGGATGAGAAATATTAAATTGACTACAGGTGATCCGAGCATTTTGGAATACACAATATGGTCGGTGGTGCTGTTAGGATTGCTAGCTGGTTTTACTTTATTGCCTAATTTGTTATTTTCGCCAGCAGATTATGTAAAAGGAAAATTAATGAAAAAATACTCTGAAGAATTCCGTCAAGAATATGGATTTAGTAAAGAGGAATGGTACGGAGAATAATAACGATTGGAAAATACCAGTAGTAATGACCTAGTTGACGAACATTTTGTCAACTAGGTCATTGGATTCTCGAGGCATCAAGGCAAATCCACTGTTGGGTGAAGTGTTATCAATAGGTGGTGATGGAATCTCTGTTATAGCTTATGCATATGAAGAGTATGTTAATCCTGAAAGTCCTGCGTATGGAGATGCAAGTAAAGCCATTTATGGAGGAATTAATTCATTTGCTTGGGATATGGGACCGTTAGAAGGAGCTCAATATGGAGAACCTGTTGGAGCTGTGTTTGGAATGCTTAATACACTAATAAAAGGAGTTGATTATACAACACCTGAAATCAAAGTTAATACTATTTTCGGTAAAGTATCTATTCATTCCAAAAATTACTATGTCGGATTTTCTGGAAATTCAAAGGAAAGAGAAAAGTGGAAAATAGAGTGGTTAAGAAAACAATATGAGAATTACGGCAAGCACGAAGCTATTCCAACAGACAAAGAGTATAAAACTGGTGTAAAACCTCAAAGTGGAACACCTAATTTTAATCCAAATGATTAAAACTAATAGAATGTAGAGGGATAATATGAATAAAATCTTAAATAAAATATCTTTTGATGATGCAAAGAATTTAATAGAAACTACTAGTACTCAATTATACAAAACGCAAAAATATAAAATACTTTGTTTAGGACTATTTAGTATTTTTTTATCTTTATTGACAGTAAATAACTCTGTATGGACTACTTTGATTTTAATAATAATAATTTGTGGTAGTTACAGTTTAAATAGTTTATGTCACGTTAAATATCAGTTCTTAATTCAAGCTAGTGATAGTTTTACAATATATTTGTTAGTACAAAGCTGGACATTAAGTATAATTCTAGGAATACAATCAGACGGAAAACCTCTGTTTGGCTCTTTTTATATACTTATTTCTGTATGTTATTTAATTATTGTAGGGATACTTAGTTTTTTGAGATGCAAAATCATGGTTTTGGAGTATCTAAGACAAAAAAATATTAATGTTGAAATTTCCAAAAAGACAATTTTTTTTAATAGTCTGATATTAAAATTATCTACATTGATGATTGTACTAATTGTGACAGGAATACAGTTTTATCGATTAAATAAATCTTGGTTGAGTCAAAGTACAAATGAAACTGGTTTATTGGTTATAGAAAATAAATGGCTATGAACAGCGATATTTTTAATAATAATTGCCATTATTTTTCTCATTGTTCTTGTTTTTTCTCTACTTCCAACTATGATATTTAATAAAAAAATATTTGTTGAAGGAATTGTTTTGAAAAAATTTTCCGAGGAATTCCGTCAAGAATATGGCTTTACAAAGCAAGAATGGTATGGTGAAGATAGTTAGAACAAAAGAGGTCAAGTTTGAACCTGACCTCGTTTATATAATATAAACAACTAAATGTGGTATTTCACAGATATCTTTTCAAAAATTTCGCTAGAATAAAGAATTACTGTAAGATCTAAAATAAGCCTCAAAGAGTTCAAAAAAATGCAAGCTATTTCTGATTTTTTAAAAGCACATCTCGTACTGAAAGAAGGACTATTATATATAGGAGATGGTTTAACCTTCCTTTCCTATGCCTATGAAGAATACACCAATCCCAAAAGTCCGGCCTACGGAGATGAAAGTAAGGCCATTTATGGAGGAATAAACTTATTCTTATGGAATGCCGGACCACTATAAGGAGCACAATATGGGGGACCTGTTGGAGCTTTGGCTGGGACACTCAATACAGTTTATTTCTATAGCAAATATAAAATAATTAATAACTTGCCTAAATTAGTACTTGGAGGGAGAGAAACTTTTGGTTGGAATTTTAATGCTGAAAAACGTAGCTGGTTAGATAAGCAATATGAAAGTTATGGTAATCCAACGGCTCGAACAACAGACAAAAATTACAGACATGATCTGCAACCAGGAAGTGGTAGTAAAAGTTTTAATCCAGATATAAACTATAATAATGATTGAAATTATAAAAATTATTGGAGAAATAAAATGAATGAATTTTTTGTTAAAAGATATGAAAATGAAATAAATAATATTAGTTACGAAAAAGCAAAACAAGGGATTAATGTAAAACAAGTATTTAGCAAAAGATTGATTGTTGTTAAATACTGTATTTTCATTATTGTTATATTGCTAGAGATAGCAATGTTTACAAGTTTTTTAAGTAAAGATTTATTTAATCCTGTGTTTGCGTTAATAGAAACTAGTATTGTGTTAATTACTATAATCTACTTTTTTAGATTAAATTTTAAAAGCTTCTCAAAAAGTTATTTAATTAGATATTATTCATGCTGTTCAATCGTTTTTAGTATTGCTTCTTTTATAGTATGTTGTAGCATTTGGTTGTTGTTATTAACTTATTCTGGAAAAATGACTAGTGAGTTTTATTTACAGATGTTAGTACAAACTGTATTTTCTATAGCAGGGTGTTATTATATATTATTAATAATATATAACTATATGAAATATAGAATAAAACAAGAGCTTTCTTTGTTTGTAAAAGATATAAAGGTTCCTAAAGTGGGTAAAGTCATCGAAAAGACTACTTCGTATGGAATTATTGTAATAATAGGAGTTATGCAATTTTATAGAATGAATAAATTCTGGATAGAAAGTAATGAATCTAATGCAATCAATGCAATAATTGCATTAGGGCAATTAATCGTTGGGAGTCTATGTTTTTTGATATTAATTATTTTACCTATCCGAATGTTTTATCCAAATTTTATTTCGTCAATGTTGTTAAAAAAATATTCAGAGGAATTTCGCCTTGATTATGGATTTTCAAAAAAGGAATGGTACGAAGGATAAAAGGAAAGAGGGAATGAAAACGAATGAAATCTTAAAATAGCGTACCTGTTGGGGCTGTTGCTGGAACGATGAATTATTGGGCACAAGGAGGCGGAATGGCTAACTTATTTGCAAAATTACCTCATTGATGTAGGACTTTTCAGACAAATGGAAAGTGAGGTTATTTATAATTATCAAATAAAATTTAGTGATGGTGATAGACACACTTTTGATTTAAGAGGGAATTATCCAACGATAGCATACAAAGAAAAAATTGAAGAATTCTGGTTTAAATACAATAGCTAAATTAATCTTCATTACCCCTCCTAGAAAACACAAAACCGTGGTACAATAACTTACGTAATAGACACACCTACTCCGAATGTCAAAAAAGGGCAGAAAAGTAGACAAGAAATTGTTTAAGGAGTAAAGTAAACTTACTTAAAATTTTGGGGGAAATAAAATGTATGATGTAATTATCATTGGTGCCGGTCCTGCTGGGATGACGGCAGCACTTTATGCATCACGGTCTAATCTTTCTGTATTGATGATTGAACGCGGTGCGCCTGGTGGGCAAATGAACAACACTGCTGAGGTAGAGAATTACCCAGGCTTTGATTCTATTATGGGTCCAGAATTGGCCTATAAAATGTATGAAAATGTAGAAAAATTTGGTACGGAAAATGCGTATGGTATTGTGATGGGCATCGAAGACCACGGATCCTATAAAGAAGTGATTTGTGATGACAAATCTTATGAAGCTAAAGCGGTAATTATTGCAACAGGCTGTGAACACCGAAAATTGGGTGTAAAAGGCGAAGAAGAATTTGCTGGCCGTGGTGTTTCTTATTGTGCCGTTTGTGACGGTGCCTTCTTTAAAAATAAACGCTTAGTAGTTGTTGGTGGCGGCGATTCTGCAGTTGAAGAAGCAATCTATTTAACACAATTTGCTTCTGAAGTAGTGATTGTTCACCGTCGCGATGAATTGCGTGCGCAAAAAATCATTCAAGATCGTGCCTTTGCAAATGAAAAGATTTCCTTTGTTTGGGATACAGTTGTCGAAGAAATTGTTGGCAATGAAATGGTCGTGACAGGTGTGAAAGCCCGGAATGTCAAAACAGATGAAGTTTCTGAAATTGAAGCAAACGGCGTGTTCATTTACGTGGGGCTAGATCCATTAACAGAACCATTTAAGAAAGCTGGTATTACGAATGAGGCTGGTTGGATTGAAACAGACCAAGAAATGAGAACAAAAATTCCTGGTGTTTATGCCATTGGTGATGTCCGTGAAAAAACATTGCGTCAAATCACGACAGCGGTCGGTGAAGGCGGTATTGCTGGACAACAAGTATTTAACTATATTGAAGAATTAAAATAAAAAAATGCTTTTGCCTTTAAGAATAAGGGCAAAAGCATTTTTTTAATAGGTTCCTTTAATGACAAAATAAGAGCCGCGAATGGTTCCAGCTAATTTTGATTTTTGACGAGCAAATTTGAATTTTCCTTCAAATTCTGCAGGGATTGCCATACCATCTGAAAGTTTAAACCCAACGGCGCGTTTGCCTTCCTCAGCTAATGTGTACATCACGTTAACTGCTAAGCCGTTTTCATAAAATACATAGGCCATTTTTATGCCATCTAAAGTGAAAGAAGAAATTTCAAGTGGCTTGTAAGGGAAATGTAACGCTCGTTCCAATAAAATTTTTTCAATCCAGGCCAATGTTTCTGGAGCTTCAGAGGCAGGGACGGTCGTAAAGCGATGTTTGTATTTATTCCAAAAATAGCGAGCTTCATTCGCTCTTAGTCCAGCAAGGGCAGGTGCCGCTGGTGAACTTTCTAAACCAATAGTGGCTACTTCTTTAAAATCAACTGTATAAACCATGAATTGATACTCCCATCTTTTCTTTTAAACTAAGTATAACGGTAGCAGGGGTAACGAACAATTATTATTACTTAAAAGAATGAAATTGGGACAGAACGATCGGCTTCGGAAAATGTTAAGGTTTCCGAATGCGTAGGTTCTGTCCCAAAGAGTATTTTAAGATTTGGTTATTTCGTGATAAGTTATACGCTTGTGCTTATTTATTGGCATCTAAGGTAATTTTTTCATCTGCCGTAGTTGTTTTAACATCTACTGTATAAACAAGTTTATTGTTATTTTTGGTTAACTTCCAAGTCAAAATACGTGGCGAAAGTCCTCCAACTTCTTTTTTTGCTTTGGCTAAGACGTCGTTAACAGCGCCTAATTCTTTGACTTCAGCAGCTGAAAAGGCTGTCTCGTTTTCGCCAAGTTGATTTGCTTCAGTATTTTTGGTGACTTTTCCTGTTTCAGGATTCACGTAAAGTGTTTCTGTATCGTTGGTAAAGATATAGCTGTAGTCACTTTCTGGTTTTGTATCAAATTGGACATTTACTAATGGTTTGCTGTTGCCAGCTTCTTTTTCGTAGATTTCAGCAGCTTGCTGCAAACTAACTTTGTACTTAGTATCTGTGACAGCATCTTTTCCTATGCCACAACTAGCTAAAATAAAAATAGCTCCTAAAAGTGAAAAAAATAGTAAAAATGGTTTTTTTAACATGAAATTACCTCGTTTCTTTTTATTAAGCATTCACAATCATTTAGTATACGGTGGTTTTATAAAAATTACAAACAAAAAATAATCCTTTAAGAGAAATTAAAGGATTATTTTTTGTTATTTATTCTGCACGTAAAGCAACTGCCGCATCTTTTTTCGCTGCCATTCGGGCAGGGATATGGCCACCAATCATGGTTAAGATTGTGCTAATTACAATCAAAATAATCCCGTGAATTGGATTTAAGGTGGCAACATTTTCTAAATCAGTCAGGTTATAGAGCACTGCATTGATCGGAAATGTTGCGAGAAAGGCAATCACAACACCAAGAATACCAGAGGCAACGCCTAAAATAGCAGTTTCGGCATCGAACACCCGGGTAATATCTTTTTTACGAGCTCCTAACGCTTTCAGGATACCGATTTCTTTGGTCCGCTCAATGACAGAAGTATAGGTGATAATCCCAATCATAATCATACTTGTAACAAGGGAAATCCCAGCAAATGCAATCAGCACATAGGTGATTGCATCCATTAAACCACCTGTTAAGCGGGTCATTGTTCCAGCTAAATCAGAATAGATGATTTGGTCTTTTTTATCTTTTCCTTTGTTATAAGCATCTAAATAATCAAGAATTTTATCTTTTGATTTGAAATCGTTTGGATAAATCATAATACTTGAAGGGATTTCGTTCGCTCCTAAATAAGACAACAGGTTTTCTTTCGCGGAAGCATCTAATGTTTCGTTAGTCATAACGTTAGTGTTGCTGGCTTCTTGCGCTTTAACAATGTCAGAGGTTTTGTTTTTGGCAATCATATTAGTTGAAAGTGCATCGCTATAAGCAATTCCAGGTGCTAATAGATTCATTGTTGAAGAATCTTTAATTCGCAAAATCCCTGAAATTGTTAATTCGGTATTTTCTGGATTATCGTAAACAGCTTGCAAATCTTGGTTAGGAATGAAGTTGTCTGTCGGTAATTTGGTGTAAAATGCATTATTATTGGCTAATTTCATTTTTGTGCCAACAATGTCTGAAAAGGCAACCTTTTGATTATCTTTCACGTCAAAGCCAAGATTTTTTAAAGCATTAATATTGGTGGTATTGTTACTATCGACGATTAAAACGACATCGGTTTCTTTTTCTGGATAATTTCCTTCAAGCAACGAGTAATTGTCTTTTAAGAAATTGTTTTTTCCATTTTCTAGTTGTTTAGGAAAAGCAGAAACGCCGACGCCAGTTTGGGCAGCCATCATAGAAGCCATCGCGTTTGATTGGCCGTCGGGTGCATCGTTTGAAAATTTGACAGCTTGTGCTTTCCCGTTGATTTCTCTTAATAAGTTCATATTGACTAGACGAGTATAGCCGATATTATTACTTAATTCAGGATCAATGTGATTGACATAGTCAATAAACTTTTTATCAATTAAATTCGTGTGTTGCGCACGGTCCGCATCGCTAATTTTAGCAGTCACTTCTTTTTCTTTCGGGAAGGTGCCTTTTTTGTCCTGATTATTGAAACTTTCTGGATCTTGATCTGTCGCTATTTTAGAAATGGTAATCGGAAATTGCGCTAACGTTTCCGACTGAGTTTTATCAATTTGTTTCTGGAATCCTGTTGAAAGAGAAAGGACAATCGCGATACTGATAATTCCGATACTTGAAGCAAAGGCGGTTAAAAAAGTTCGCCCTTTTTTAGTGCGGATATTATTAAAAGACAAACGCAACGCAGTCGTGAATTTCATTTTGGTGCGTTTCAATTCGAAAGGTTCTTTTTTTTCATGTTCAATATGAGGACGCGAGTCATGCCGAATTTGGCCATCTGAAAATTCAATAATTCGATCAGCGTATTCGTGAGCTAATTCAGGATTGTGGGTCACCATAATGACTAATTTTTCTTTCGAAAGTTCTTGGATAAGTGCCATAATTTGCAGGCTAGTTTCTGAATCCAATGCACCAGTTGGTTCATCACAAAGTAAAATATCGGGATCATTAGCTAAAGCACGAGCAATGGCCACCCGTTGCATTTGACCGCCAGATAATTGGGAAGGTTTTTTATGGATATGGTCCTTCAAACCGACACGGATGAGTGCATCTTCGGCTTTTTGGCGTCTTTCTGCTTTTGAAATACCACTTAGTGTCATACCAAGCTCGACATTATCCAAAATCCCTTGATGACTAATTAAGTTGTAACTTTGAAAAATAAAACCAATTGAGTTATTCCGATAAGCATCCCAGTCGGCTTCTTTAAAATTTTTTGTTGATTTGCCGTTAATGATTAAGTCACCAGAATCGTAATTGTCCAATCCGCCAATCACATTCAACATCGTCGTTTTACCAGAGCCGCTGGGACCCAGAATGGCTACAAATTCTTGTTTTCGAAAAGCGACAGAGACGCCATCTAAAGCTTTAGTGGTCGTTCCGCCGACAGTATAATATTTTTTTATCTCTTTGAGTTCTAGCATATTTTTCGCATCCTTCTTCCAATTTATCAACAACACAACCTTAAGTTAGTGTATAACGTAACATAATAGTTAACGAAAATCAATCATTACCATTTGATAATCAAGTGAATTTAGTATACACTAGGTGGGAAACGAGGGAGAACATATGGATAAAGAGAAGCATTCATCAAATTTAGATATTAGTGTCTTTACTGAAATTTTTTCATATATGAGCCAATTGCTTTTTAAAGACCTAGACTTGGAGGATCTAAAATTAACAAAGTTAGACATGTTAATTTTATTAATTGTGGCAACGAATGAAGGAATCAGTATGACAGAGTTAGCCAACCAAGTAGGAACGTCGAAAGTTCAAGTGAGTCGCTCTATTGCGGGGTTAGAAGAACGAGCGATTGTTCAACGTCGCCATAATCAAGAAAATCGCCGCGTGGTTAATGTTTATACGACAAAAGAAGGCGAGAAGCTCTTTAAGCAAAAAGAAAATCAAGTAAAACAGCAACTATCTGAAACGCTTAGTGTTCTTTCCTTAGAGGATTATCAAGAGGTCAATCAACACTTTTTGGCGGTCATGAAAATTTTGTCCAATTATCAAGCGCTACGAAGAAAAACGTGTAAGGAAAACAACGCCAAAAAATAAAAAACATCGTTTGGCTATAAACCAAACGATGTTTTTTCTAGCCTTTGACAGAGCCAGAAGTCACGCCTTCTACATAGAAACGTTGCATTAATATAAATAAAATAGTAATTGGAATGGCAATTAGCACACATCCTGCTGTAAAAGCCATGAATAGTGAATTGGCTGTTGATTTGGTCATCATCGAAAAGAGACCAATCGCAACGGTGTAATTTTCAACTTTATCACCCATAATAACTTTTGCGAAAATAAAATCCATCCAAGGGCCCATGAAGGCGGTTAAAGAAGTATAGACAATAATTGGTTTTGACAATGGCAACGTAATTTTTGTGAAAATTTGCCACTTGTTGGCACCGTCAATCATAGCCGATTCGTCTAAAGCCATCGGAATGGTATCGAAGAACCCTTTGGCGATGTAAAAACCTAGCGCCGAACCTGCAGAGTAAACCAGAATTAAAGCGAATAAACTTTCAGTTAAATTTAAGGCTTTTAAAATATAGTAAACGGCAATCATGCTCATAAAACCAGGGAACATATTTAAAACGAGCGCCACTTTTAAAAATGGTTTTCTTAAGCGGAAACGCAACCGGGACAGCGCATAAGCCATTGCGATTGTAATGAAAGTTGATAACAGACAGCTTGCGATGGAGACGAACAAGGTGTTCAAAAACCAACGGACAAAGGGGAAGTTGCCAGTCTGATTTGTTAATAATACTTTATAGTTTTCTAAAGTGAATGTTTTGGGAATGATATAGGGAACAAATGCACCGCCTTCGCCACGAAAACTTGTTAAGATAATCCACACAATGGGGAACATCCAAAAAACTGCTAAAATGGTTAGAATGATGTAAACGCTGGTAAGTGCAGTGCGTTGTTTTTTCTGGTAACTTTTTGCTTTAGCCATAAGTTACGCCTCCTTAAATGAATTCGTCCGTGTATAGGCAATTAAACTGAAGACTGCGGAGAGAATGAAGATTAAAATACCAATCACAGAGGCTAAATTGTAATCCATTGTATCGACAGTCAATTTGTATAGCCAGGTAACTAAAAGGTCAGTTGAGCCTGCACCGTAGAAGTTAGAATTGGCTGGCCCACCACCTGTTAATAGATAAATGACATTGAAGTTATTTATGTTGCCAATAAATTGTTGAATCAGCGCCGGGGTCATCACAAATAGAATTTGTGGAAACGTAATACTTTTAAAAATTTGCCATTTATTGGCACCGTCAATTCTAGCTGCTTCGATTTGATCTTCAGGAAGGTTTTGGATAATCCCTGTAGAGATTAACATCGTAGCAGGAATACCAATCCACATATTGACAACAATAATGGTTAATTTTGCCCAATTCGGATCTGTTAAGAAGGGGATAGAAGAATCGATTAAGCCCCAATTTAACAACAGAGCATTGATAGGTCCAGAACCATTTAAGAGGTTTCGCATAATTAAAAGTGAAACAAACGGAGGTACGGCCATCGTGATGACAAAAATAGTCCGCCAAAACGCTTTATATTTTAAGCCTTTCGTATTGATAAGCAAGGCTAAAATGATTCCAAAAAAGAAACAAGTTGCGGTTGCGAAAACAGCCCAAATCAAGGTCCAGCCAAGTACTGGAAAGAACGTTGAAGCCATATCGCCTGTGATTACATTACCTAGATTTGCCAATCCAACCCAAGTAAAAAGATTTTTCGGTGGCAAATGGTTATGGTCGTAGTTGGTAAAGGCAATTGAAATCATATATAACAACGGCAAGATGGTAAAGAAAAGAACGCCTAGTAAGGGGATCGTCATTAAAGTTGCATGGAAACGTTCGTTTAACAAGCTACGTAAATCATCCATAGTTGTTGGAATTTTTTTGCCGGCTGTCTTTAATTCATATAGGTGACGGGCGCTTTTTAAATTGATTACATATAAAATGATTAGCGATAAACAGACTAAAATTGCTGCAATTCCGAATAATAATAAGAGCATTGAATTATCGCCTTCTTTTAGAACTTCAATCCCTAAAGAATCATCATATACTAATCCTTGCTGCTGGGTCCCTAGTGTTCCTAGCATCATTAATGCGTGGAAACCATTACGGATTAACCAATAGATAAAGCCAATTTCAGCTGTTAAAAAGATGATTCCCTTTAACCACTGCTTGTTGGCGAAGTTTGCAGCACCCATAACTAAAAAAGATAGTTTTGTAGCGAAGTCGCCTTTTTTAAAGACCTCTCGAAATGACGTCTGGGCTTTCTTTTTCTTGAACATCTTCGTTCACTCACTTTCTACTTAAATAAAAAAGATAGAGGAAATGGGACAGCAGATTGAAGCTCGTCCCATTTCTTTACTCTTTTTATTCTTTTGCTTCTTTTGATGTGTCTTGGACTAATTTATCTAATTTTGCTTGATAATCCGCAGGTTTGATATTGCCTTTGTACGTATCATTGATCACTGCATCCATCGCAGGCCAGAATGAAACGATTTCTGGGATTTTTGGCATTACCACAGAGTGGGTTGGTTGCGCCATTTCTAAGATAGCTTTTGCAACAGTATCTTGTGTGATTTCTTCGTTTGTTTGTAATTTTTTGTTTGAAGGGACAAAACCGATTTCTTTGAAGTAAGTCATTTGTGATTTTTCACTTGTTAAATAGTTTGCTAATGTCATTGCGGCCAATGGTGCTTGTGTTTGTTGGTTGACAGCAAAACTACGAACGCCCAAGAAAGCTTTCATTTGTTTTTCTCCATTGCCAAAATCAATGGTTGGGTAGGCAGCGGCCCCCATTTTGTCGCCAAGAGCTTTTTCTACATCGTTTTTAGACCAAGGACCAGAAAGGAAGGCATCCGTTTTGCCAGAACCTAGATTAGACAATGCTTCTGTATTTGATTGGATCACACCAGGATTATTTTTTTGATCGGCAATCCATTGTAATACTTCTATACCTTGTTGGTTGTTAAAGTTGGTACCTTTTGGATCTTCGCCATTTTCACCATATAAGTAATCGCCGTTACTCATAAATAGAGGACCGAAGATATAATTTGCGCCATCTTCGCCAAAATTGGTACCGATTTTGCCTTTTTCAGTTAAAGACTTCCAAGTTTTGATTTCCTCTGGAGAATACGTATCTTTGTTATAATAAAGAACTTGTGACTCTACGGCATAAGGGTAGGCATAGACTTTGTCTTTCCAAGTGACTCCTGCGACTGCCGAGTCGATATTGTTTTCTTTGACTTCTTTTTCATATTTTGTGTTAGGGTAAATCAGACCAGCTTCTGCCATTTGACCAATTTGATCATGTGGCATCATGAAAACATCTGCGGCAGCTTTAGGATCTTTTGCAATGTCTTTTTTAGCATCTGCCGAATTTCCAGCAGTTAAGTTAACTTTAATATCGGGGTTTTCTTTTTCAAAATCGGCGACAACTTTTTTAAAGACGCCCATATATTCAGTATCAACCCATAATTTTACGTCACCAGCTGCTTTATTTGCTGAACCGCTTTCATTTTCAGCTTTCGTTTTTTCTGCGCCACCACAGGCAGTAAGTAAAACCGCGGAAGCACTTAAAAGGATACCGCCCATTAAAATCTTTTTCCAATTCGCTTTCATTTTTGAACCCTCCAAAAATTATTTTTTACAAGTCTTATTATGCAACCGATTGCGGAAATAATCAAGTGTTTTTCATCGAGAAAGTTAAAAAAGTTTTTTTGTTATAAATAACATACTGTTTGTTTAAAGTGGTGTATACCACTAATTAAGCATTTTAAATAAAAAAATAAAAAAGGGTATACAAATGCAATCGTTTGCGCTAAAATGTGTTCGAGTATTAGAAAATACACGAAAAGCGACAATTAAAGGAGAGAATTAAATGAACACTGCTGCAATCTACCATCGTCCAGAAAGTGAATTTGCTTATCTTTATACAGAAGAAACAATGCATATTCGTTTGCGTACGGCAAAAGGCGACATTGCCTCTGTCCAATTAGTGCAAGGAGATCCTTATCTTTTAGGGAAAGAAAAGTGGTACCAACAGTCGTTAACCATGGAGAAGTTAGTATCTACGGAGTTATATGATTACTGGTTTATTGCATTAAGTGCAAAATTTAAGCGCCTTTCATATGCTTTTACTTTAGTAGGGACGGATGGCTTGACGGCGTTTTATGGCGAACACGGCATTTATCCTTTAGAAGAAAAGTATTTAGCGATGGCGAATAATTATTTTCGGATGCCGTATTTTCATGAAATCGATCGTTTTAAAGCACCTGAATGGGTCAAAGAAACGGTTTGGTATCAAATATTTCCAGAGCGTTTTGCAAATGGTGATCCCACCAATGATCCTGAAGGGACGTTGCCGTGGGAATCTAAAAGACCAGATCGACAAGATTTTTTTGGTGGGGATTTGCAAGGGGTGCTAGATCATCTTGATTACATTGAAGATTTAGGTGTTAACGGCTTATATTTTTGCCCGATTTTTGAAGCGTTTTCTAATCACAAATATGATACGATTGATTATTTAAAAATTGACCCAGCTTTTGGTGATGGTGCTACCTTTAAGCGTTTAGTCGAAGAGTGTCATCGACGGGGCATCAAGATTATGTTGGACGCCGTTTTTAACCATATGGGGGACACTTCGCCTCAATGGCAAGATGTGTTAAAAAATGGCCAGGACTCAATTTATGCCGATTGGTTCCACGTAAATGAGTTTCCAGCTAGCTATGAAGAAAGTGCTGATTTTGAAGAAGCAAGCAACATTACCTATGATACTTTTGCATTCACTCCGCATATGCCTAAATTAAATACAGCAAATCCAGAAGTGCAAGCCTATCTTTTAGAAATTGCTCGTTATTGGATTGAGGAATATGATATTGACGCCTGGCGTTTAGATGTGGCAAACGAAGTGGATCATGCGTTCTGGAAAAAATTCCGGCAAACATGTGATGACGCAAAAGAAGATTTTTATATTTTAGGAGAAATTTGGCACTCGTCGCAAAGCTGGCTCCAAGGAGACGAATTTCATGCAGTGATGAATTATGCATACACAGATGCGATTATGGGCTACTTTGTCAAGCAAGAACTGTCCTTGGAAAAGATGCTCTCTGAAATGAACAACCAGTTAATGCTCTATCGACAACAAACGAATCAAATGCAGTTTAATGTTTTAGATTCCCACGATACACCACGCTTATTGCATGAAACGAAAGAGGATAAAGAGCTGATGCGCCAAGTATTAGCGTTTACGTATATTCAACCAGGCGTCCCTTGTCTTTACTATGGTGATGAAATTGGTATGACAGGTGATATGGATCCTGATTGTCGTCGTTGTATGGTTTGGGAGGAAAATCAGCAAGATTTGGATTTGAAGGAATTTGTAAAATCATTGATTGCCCTTCGCAAAAAGTATGCGGCTGTTTTTTCTGGTGGAACAATCGATTGGACAGGCACTTCTTTTGAAACGGGGTTGATTAGACTCGCTTGTCGTTTGGAGGAACAAACGATCTATGGGATTTTTAATACTGGCCAAGAGACACAATTTGTTGATAGAACTGATCGAGAAGTTTTGCTAAGTTCTTCTATCGAAACTGCTTCAGAACAGATAATGGTTTTACCAAAAGGTTTTCTTTTATATCAAGCATAATAATTAAGCAAAGGAATGTGAAGAAGAATGGAAAAACATTGGTGGCAAGAAGTCGTGGTTTATCAGATTTATCCTCGCAGTTTTAAGGATAGCAATGGAGATGGCATTGGAGATTTACCAGGAATTATTGAAAAATTGGATTATTTGGAAACGTTAGGCATTGGGGCTATTTGGTTATCACCAGTTTACCAATCACCTAATGATGACAATGGTTATGACATTTCTGATTATGAAGCGATTATGACAGAGTTTGGGACGATGGCGGATATGGATCGTCTAATTGAGGAAGCGAAAAAGCGAAAGATTGAAATTATTATGGACTTAGTGGTTAACCATACGTCAGATGAACATCGTTGGTTTATTGAAGCAAAAAAAAGCAAGGAGAACCCCTATCGAGACTATTATGTATGGGCTGATCCTGCTTCAGATGGCGGTGTGCCTAACCGATTGAAATCTGCCTTTTCGGGTTCGGCGTGGACGTTTGATGAAGCGAGTGGGCAATACTATTTGCATTTGTTTAGTAAAAAACAACCAGATTTAAATTGGGAAAACCAACAAATGCGTCAGTCGGTTTACGAGATGATGAATTTTTGGATTGATAAAGGAATTGGCGGTTTCCGTTTAGATGTAATTGACTTAGTGGGTAAAATTCCAGGAGAAGAGATCACCGCGAATGGACCTCATTTACATCGTTATTTACAAGAAATGAACGCCGCGACATTTGGCGGCAAAGAGCTGTTAACTGTAGGTGAAACATGGGGGGCCACACCTGAAATTGCAAAAATGTACTCTAGTCCAGAGCGTCATGAATTATCCATGATTTTTCAGTTTGAACATATGAGCTTGGATCAACAACCAGGTAAAGAAAAATGGGACCTTCAGCCAATGGAAGTTGCCAAGTTGAAACAGGTTTTTGCAAAATGGCAAACAGAATTAGGAAATGATGGCTGGAATTCTTTATTTTGGAATAACCATGATTTGCCGAGAATGATTTCACGTTGGGGAAATGATCAAGAATATTGGTTGGAAAGCAGTAAGTTATTCGCTATTTTACTGCACATGATGAAAGGCACACCTTATATTTATCAAGGGGAAGAAATTGGTATGACCAATACGCCAATCACAGATATTCGTGAAGCACGGGATATCGAAACAATTAACATGTACCATGAGTATTTGGAAAAAGGATATTCTAAAGAAGAAATTTTGCTGAAAATTAATACTAAAGGTCGCGACAATGCACGCCGGCCTATGCAGTGGACTGCTGAAAAAAATGCGGGCTTTACGACGGGTACACCTTGGATTGATGTTAATCCCAATTATCAAACGATTAACGTCGCTGCTGCTTTGGCAGATAAAAATTCACTATTCTATACGTACCAAGAAATGATTCGTTTGAGAAAAGAACATCCTTTAATCGTTTGGGGCAACTTTGAATTGCTGGAAACAGTGGAGGAAGTGATCAGTTTTTATCGTACCTATGGTGAGGAACGCTGGCTTGTTGTAACGAACTTTTCTGACAAAGTTCAGCCATTTTCTGCAGACGTTTCTGTAGAACAAGTAATGATTGAAAATATGCCGACAGATGTCACTGCTTTAGCAGACTATTCGTTAGCGCCTTGGCAAGCATTTGTTGTGAAAGTGAGTCAATAAGATGGAACAATGGTGGAAAAATGCTGTCGGTTATCAAATTTATCCTCGGAGTTTTAAAGATAGCAACGGGGATGGCATTGGTGATTTGCAGGGAATTATTGAGAAATTACCGTATTTAAAAGAACTAGGGGTCGATTTTTTATGGTTAAATCCGATTTACACTTCGCCAAACGTTGACAATGGTTATGATATTGCGGATTATCAAGGGATTCAGCCAGAATTTGGTACGATGGAAGATTTTCAAGAACTTTTGGACCAAGCGCATCAATTAGGTTTGAAGATTATTCTTGATTTAGTGGTCAATCATACCAGTGATCAACATCCGTGGTTTGTTGAAGCAAAAAAAAGTTTAGATAATCCGTATCGTGAGTATTATTTATGGGCCGATGCGACACCAGAACGTATGCCGAATGAATGGCAAAGCTTTTTTGGTGGCTCGACTTGGACGTATGACGAGGATACAAAGCAAGCATATTTTCATGTGTTTGCAAAAGAGCAACCTGATTTGAACTGGAAAAATCCTAAAGTTCGTGAAGAGATTTATGCGATGATTCGCTGGTGGTTAGATTTGGGAATTGATGGTTTCCGATTAGATGCGATTAGTCATATCCAAAAAGAACCTTGGAATTTTAAGATTACCACGAATCCATGGGCTCCCTTTATGAATGTAAAAGGCATTGAAGACTATATGTTGGATTTGAAAGCTATTTTTGCTGAGTATGACATCATGACAGTGGGGGAAGCTAGTGGCGTTTCAAGTAAAAAAGCGGTGGAATGGACCAATGATGCGGGCTATCTGAATATGATTTTTGAATTAGAGCACAATGTTCGAGAAGGGAAGCCAGGAGAAGAACGGTTAAATATTTTAGGCTATAAAAAAGTAATGGCTCGCTGGCAAAAGCATTTAGGGACAGAAGGCTGGAATGCATTATATGTAGAAAATCATGATAATCCCAGAATCAATTCAATTTTAGGCAATGAAACCTCTCATTCTGCTAAGGCGATTGGAACAATCGCCTTGCTCTTGCGAGGAACGCCGTTTATTTATCAAGGACAGGAAATCGGCATGGTTAATTATCCGTTTCAACAGATTGACGAGTTAGATGCTAAAGATTCTCATAACCATTATCGTTTGCTTATAGAAAGTGGCTACGATGCGAAACAAGCGTTAAAAGAAGTGGCTGATTGGACGCGGGACCATTCGCGTACGCCTATGCAGTGGACGAGTCAAGAGGCAAGTTCATTCACCTCGGGGCATCCGTGGTTAGCAATTCATCCCAATTTCAAAGAAATAAATGTGGCTGACCAAGAAACGGATACGCAATCCGTGTTGAATTATTACAAAAAGTTAATTGCGCTGCGTAAAGAAAATCCAGTCTTTACAGATGGACAGTTTGAACTATTAGCGCCCAATCATCCGTCTGTTTTTGCTTTTTTGAGAAAAACAACCGAGGCAACAGCATTAGTGATTGTCAATTTAAGTGGAGAAAAGTGCCAATTTGACTTGCCGAATAAATTACTGGGCAGAAAGTGGCAACAATTGTTAGGGAATCAAGATTTTACGGTGAAGAAACGGATGCAGTTAGCACCTTATCAGGCAGGGGTCTTCCAATAACTGATTTGTTCTATAATGAGTGCAAGAGGCTTACTTTTAAGTGGGGCTCTTGCACTCGTTTTTAGGAACTTCAACAACCGAGAGACTTCGTAAATAATTGAATTTTTACAGAAATGCGTTATACTTACTTTGAGTAAGTTATTTAATTTTTATGAAAGTAGGGGGAAATAATGCCGAAAACACGTGTAGAAGCATTTACAGATGCAGTGATTGCGATTATTTTAACGTTATTAATTTTAGAATTAAAAATTCCTGAAAAAGCAGATTGGTCTGCTCTGACTCAATCTGGACACAAAATCATTATTTATTTAATTAGTTTTGTTACTTTATTGATTTATTGGAACAATCATCATCATTTATTTCAAAGTGTCCGTAAAATTGATGGACGTGTCCTTTGGATGAATAATTTATTAATTTTGACGTTGACGTTTTTCCCGTTTGTTACTGGTTGGGTAGGTGAACATCCATTTTCTTGGCCGCCACAAGCTTTGTATGGCTTAGTAGTATTAGGAGCTGATGTTGCTTATTATCTAGTGGTGCGGGCATTGATTCAGGCAAATGGGCCCAAATCCGAAGTACAACGTTTGTTTGGCCACTATCCAAAATTAACGCTTTCGATTGTGTTGAATATTATTGCGTTGATTGTAGGCAAACTAGTAGCGCCAATCGCTGTTCTGATTATTGATACGATTGTTTTAGTTATGTGGTTTATTCCTGAGCGAAAAGCAGAAATAAAGGAAACTTTAAAGTAGTTATTTTTTATTTATAACAAAAAAGTCATAAATCTTTTGACAAGAATGTCAAACTCCTCTATTATAAGAAGTGGATAAAAACTGAATAATTGTTAGGTGAGGCTCCTATTTGGACAAATGCTGCTGCCGCGAAAGGATCGAGAGACCCTTAGTTGGTTGAACAGGAATAATCGTGAAGGTTATTCATAATGTAGCTGATACATGTTATCTACGCCCTATAGTGCTAAAGCTCAACGATAGAGAATCTTATTTAAAGATGGTATTTTGGGACGTACTCTATTGTTGAGTAGGTCCTTTTTTGTGTGTTTGGCAAAAAAGCAATTATTCACTGGAAGTATAAATAAGAAAAAGAAAGGATGACTGTCATGGAAGACCCTGGAAGTGAACAGAGAAACAAAATACAGTCACCAACGAAAGGAGAAGATTTTAGCACTCTTTTCGGCAGGTGACCACAACCTTGGAGGAAAAGAAAATGATGAACAAAAAAACAATGGATATGAGAAAAGCAACAAAAGATCAAGAATTACGTAAATTGGCGTTGCTTTCTGAACGGGAATTAATGATGGAATTACGGACATCTGAAAAAGGACTCTCGAATGAAGATGCCGAAAAAAGATTAGAGGAATTTGGACCAAACGAAGTTTCTGCACAAAAGCCAACCCCAGCAATTATTTTATTTTTAAGTGCATTCAAAGATCCGTTTGTCTATGTCTTAGCCTTATTGATGGTCGTTTCAACTTTAACGAAAGATTTCGAAGCCGCTATCGTGATGGGCGTGATGATTTTAGCCAGTGTCTTGATTGCTTTTATACAAGAATATCGTTCTCAAAAAGCGAGTTTGGATTTAAAAGAATTAATTGAAAATACCGCTGCAGTGACACGGGAAGGAATTACGAAAGAAATTCCAATGGACGAAATTGTTCCAGGAGACATTGTAACTTTAGCTACAGGAGACATGATTCCTGCAGATGCCGTGTTGATTTGGACCAAAGATTTATTCGTTAATCAATCGTCACTAACAGGCGAATCCATGCCTGTCGAAAAATTTGTGGATGCAGGTGTGGATCGTCAACAAACAGAGGTTTCTGCATTAGATATGCAAGACCTAGTGTTTATGGGCACAGATGTCTTGAGTGGACAAGGAAAAGCGATTATTTTAAAAACTGGGCAACATACATTTTTTGGTGATATTGCTAAAAATGCTACAACACAACGAGGAAAAACTAGTTTTGACTTAGGCTTAGCAAAAGTCAGTAAGTTTTTATTACGAATGGTAATGATTTTGTTTCCAATCGTTTTCTTGATTAATGGTTTAACTAAAGGTGCTTGGGGCGAAGCGTTTTTCTTCGCGATTGCCGTTGCAGTTGGTTTGACACCAGAAATGTTGCCAATGATTGTTACGAGTAACTTAGCCAAGGGTGCATTATCCTTATCGAAACATAAAGTCATTGTTAAAGAATTAGCGGCTATCCAAAATTTGGGTGGTATGGATGTGCTCTGTACAGATAAGACTGGAACGATTACCGAAGATCGTGTAGTTTTGGTTCAACATTTGAATCCATTAGGTGATTTGAGTGACGAGGTTCTAAATTTAGCCTACTTAAATTCTTCTTATCAAACAGGTTGGAAAAATTTAATGGATATTGCCGTTATTAATTTTTATGAAGAGCATCAATGGAAAACGCCGTTTAAAAATGTCACTAAAATTGATGAAATTCCTTTTGATTTTTCCAGACGCCGCTTAACGGTTGTCGTAAATGCAGATGATCATCAATTGATGATTACGAAAGGCGCCGTGGAAGAAATGGAAGAAGTGTGCACGCATGCACAAATTAATGGCGAAATTGTACCATTAAGCAGTGCTGTACGAGAAGAACTACGCCGAGTAAATGTTCAAATGAACAAACAAGGGATGCGTGTGTTAGCGGTAGCTGTAAAAAAAGATGTCCACAAAGAAGCAGTTTATTCAGTTGAAGATGAAAAAGAGATGACATTGATTGGATTTATGGGTTTTCTTGATCCAGCAAAAGAGTCAGCCGTCAGCGCTATCCGCTCCTTACATGAACATGGTGTCAACGTGAAAGTGCTAACGGGCGATAATGACATTGTCGCCAAAAAAGTCTGTAAAGATGTAGGCATTGAAGTTTCCCATGTGTTATTAGGTTCTCAAATTGAAGCAATGACAGATGAAGAGTTGCGGGCGCAAGTAGAAGAAACTAATTTATTTGCCAAATTAAATCCGATGCAAAAATCTAAAATTATTGAATTGCTACAAGCAAAAGGTCATACGGTTGGTTTTATGGGGGATGGCATTAATGATGCACCGGCATTACGAAAAGCTGATGTGGGCATTTCAGTAGATACTGCAGCTGATATTACTAAAGATGCTAGCTCGATTATTTTACTGGAAAAAAGTTTAAATGTACTGGAATCTGGTGTGATTGAAGGACGAAAAGTATTTAGCAATATGATGAAATATATTAAAATTACCATCAGTTCTAATTTTGGGAATGTCTTTTCAATTTTAGTAGCCAGTGCCTTTTTACCATTTCTACCAATGCTTTCCTTACAACTCTTGATTCAAAATTTGATTTATGATGTGGCTCAGTTGACAATTCCTTGGGATAATGTCGATGAAGAAGAGTTATTAAGCCCTGTTCGGTGGGAAACGAACGGACTAGCGAAATTTACGGTATGTATTGGCCCGGTAAGTAGTATTTTCGATATTCTAACGTATCTTGTCATGTGGTTTGTGTTTAGCGCCAATAGTTTGGCAACTCAACATTTATTCCAAACAGGTTGGTTTATGGTGGGACTTGTTAGTCAAACGTTAGTTGTTCATATGGTCCGGACGCGGAAAATACCATTCATTCAAAGTCGTGCGTCAATGCCTGTGATGTTAAGTAGTTTAGGCGCAATTTTACTCGGTTTCTTGATTGTAGCAACGCCCATAAGAGAGGTTTTTGACTTTGTGAAACTTCCGGCTAACTACTGGCCATGGTTCTTTGGAATCATCATTGCGTACATGTTAACTGTTGAAGTAGCTAAACGTTTATATATTAAAATTACTAAGGAATGGATTTAGTAAAATCTACTGAAAGAGAAAAGAAATTGCTAAGCTGTATTACTCGTTTTGCGAAAATTTGGTGATTTTAAGCAATGAATGTTCGTGATAAAACCTAAGGTAAAGTATTTGGCAAAAAAACGAGCCAAAAAAAATAAAAATTAACGAAAAAAACTTTGTTCTCTAAAAAATAAAAAACCGCATGCTGAGTAGGTTACTCGGCTGACGGTTTTTATTTTTTGGTTTTTTCAAGATAATTTTCATGAAAACGCAAAGTTCGGAAATAAGATTACTAGCCAGTTCGGGGATAAGGGGGCTCAAATTAATAGAACTGTTATATAATATTTTCAAAATAGAATATAACAGTTGGGAGAAAAATAGTACAGAAGAAGTGTGGAACAGAAACCGTTTTCTTGTTTGTGAAAATTATCACTAAACCGCAAAAACATGCGGTTTTGCTCTTTTGTGAAAAAATGAAGAAATTAGAGTTTTTTTCTTGCGCTTTTTCGAATTTAGTGATAATTTGTTAAGTGTAGTCGATAAAAAGTAATACAGTTTCGCACTCTGTTTTACTTTTATCGAAATTAAAGAAACGTAATAGAGAGGATTGTGTGACAAAATGGCAAAGGCTAAGAAACAAAAACCTATTGACTTTAAAGAGCTAATGGCTAAAGTCGACGCTGATTTCCCAACTTTCCAAATCTTGGATCAAGATGGAAAAATTGTGAATGAAGATTTAGTACCTGATTTATCGGATGAGGAATTAGTTGAATTAATGACACGCATGGTTTGGTCTCGTGTGTTAGACCAACGTTCTACTGCATTAAACCGTCAAGGACGCTTAGGATTCTTCGCACCAACAGCTGGACAAGAAGCAAGCCAATTGGCAAGCCAATTTGCAATGGAAAAAGAAGACTACTTACTACCAGGTTACCGTGATGTACCTCAATTAGTACAACATGGTTTACCATTAAGAGAAGCTTTCTTATGGTCTCGTGGTCACGTAGCAGGGAACTACTACGCGGAAGATTTAAATGCATTACCACCACAAATTATCATTGGTGCTCAATACATCCAAGCAGCTGGTGTTGCTTTAGGATTGAAAAAACGTGGAAAAGAAAATGTTGTCTTCACTTATACTGGTGACGGCGGTTCTTCACAAGGGGACTTCTATGAAGCAATTAACTTTGCTGGTGCTTACCAAGCAAACGGTGTCTTCATTATCCAAAACAATGGTTTTGCGATTTCTACACCTCGTGAAAAACAAACAGCGGCTAAAACTTTAGCTCAAAAAGCTGTTGCAGCAGGAATTCCTGGTATTCAAGTTGATGGTATGGATCCATTAGCAGTTTACGCAATTGCAAAAGAAGCACGTGATTGGTCAGCTGCAGGAAACGGTCCAGTTTTAATTGAAACATTAACCTATCGTTATGGTCCACATACTTTATCTGGAGACGATCCAACACGTTACCGTTCAAAAGAAATGGATGACGAATGGGTACAAAAAGATCCATTGACTCGTTTCCGTAAATATCTAACAGATAAAGGCTTATGGTCTGAAGCAAAAGAAGAAGAAATTATTGAAAAAACAAAAGAAGAAATCAAAGTAGCGATTGCAGAAGCGGATAAAGCGCCAAAACAAAAAGTTTCTGATTTCTTGAAAAATATGTTTGAAGTTCAACCTCAAACAATTAAAGAACAAATTGCATTTTATGAAGCGAAGGAGTCGAAATAAAAATGGCACAAAAAACTATGATCCAAGCAATTACAGATGCCTTAGCTCTTGAATTAGAGAAAGACGAAAATGTCTTAATCTTCGGTGAAGACGTTGGTAACAACGGTGGGGTTTTCCGTGCAACTGAAGGTTTACAAGAAAAATTTGGTGAAGACCGCGTCTTCGATACACCTTTAGCTGAATCTGGTATCGGTGGATTGGCTTTCGGTCTTGCCTTGCAAGGTTACCGTCCTGTTCCTGAAATCCAATTCTTTGGTTTCGTTTTTGAAGTATTTGACGAAATCGTTGGTCAAATGGCTCGTACGCGTTACCGTATGGGTGGAACTCGTAATATGCCAATTACTGTTCGTGCCCCATTTGGTGGTGGTGTTCATACACCAGAACTTCACTCAGATAACTTAGAAGGATTAATCGCACAATCACCAGGTGTTCGTGTTGTTATTCCATCAAACCCTTACGATGCAAAAGGACTATTAATTTCATCTATTCGTAGCAACGATCCAGTTGTTTACTTAGAGCACATGAAATTATACCGTTCATTCCGTGAGGAAGTGCCAGACGAAGCTTATGAAGTGCCTTTAGATAAAGCGGCTGTAACTCGTGAAGGAACAGACGTATCAATCATCACTTACGGCGCTATGGTTCGTGAAGCGATTAAAGCAGCTGATAGCTTAGCGAAAGACAATATTTCAGCAGAAATCATTGACTTACGTACAGTGGCTCCTTTAGATGTGGAAACAATTATTAACTCTGTTGAAAAAACTGGCCGTGTGGTTGTCGTTCAAGAAGCACAAAAACAAGCTGGCGTTGGCGCTATGGTTGTTTCTGAAATTTCTGAACGTGCCGTATTATCATTAGAAGCACCAATCGGACGTGTATCTGCTCCAGATACAATCTTCCCATTCGGACAAGCAGAAAATATCTGGTTACCAAATGCGAAAGATATCGAAGCAAAAGCTAGAGAAATCGTCGAATTTTAATAGTTATTCGAAGTAGATAAACGAAGAATTAAACAGGTGGAATACGGCTATAGGCATGAAATGTTCAGCTACTATAGTCGTTTCCCCGCGTTTTGCTCCTAAGAAAATAGACAGATCCAACGAAGAAGGGAAGACTTAAAAAATGGCTTATCAGTTTAAATTACCGGATATCGGTGAAGGGATTGCCGAAGGCGAAATCGTTAAATGGTTTGTAAAACCTGGCGATACAATCAACGAAGACGATACGTTATTAGAAGTACAAAATGACAAATCAGTGGAAGAAATTCCATCACCAGTAACAGGTACTGTAAAAAATATCGTTGTACCAGAAGGAACAGTTGCAAACGTTGGTGACGTGTTAATCGAAATCGACGCACCTGGTCACGAAGATAACGATGCAGCACCAGCAGCTCCTGCACAAGAACAAACACCAGCACAACCTGCTGCTGTACCAACAACCGAAGCAGCTGGCGGATTTTTCCAATTCAAATTACCAGACATCGGTGAAGGAATTGCCGAAGGCGAAATCGTTAAATGGTTCGTTAAAGCGGGCGACACAATTAATGAAGATGATTCATTATTAGAAGTACAAAATGACAAATCAGTAGAAGAAATTCCATCACCAGTAACAGGTACTGTAAAAAATATCGTTGTACCAGAAGGAACAGTTGCCAATGTGGGTGACGTGTTAGTTGAAATTGACGCACCTGGTCATAATTCAGCAGCACCGGCAGCCGCAGCACCAGCTACTGACGCTCCTAAAGCGGAAGCATCAGCTCCAGCCGCTTCAACAGGCGTAGTTGCAGCCGCTGATCCAAACAAACGCGTTTTAGCAATGCCATCTGTTCGTCAGTATGCGCGTGAAAAAGACGTTGATATTACACAAGTAACTGCAACTGGTAAAGGTGGCCGTGTCATTAAAGCGGATATTGATGCCTTTGTTTCTGGTGGCTCTCAAGCAGCACCAGCTACTGAAGCTGCCGCAACAGAAGCAGCACCTAAAGCGGAAGCAGCTGCACCTAAAGCAGCGCCAAAAGCCTTTACTTCTGATTTAGGCGAAATGGAAACACGTGAAAAAATGACACCAACACGTAAAGCAATTGCTAAAGCAATGGTTAACAGCAAACACACTGCTCCTCACGTAACATTACATGATGAAGTAGAAGTTTCTAAATTATGGGATCACCGTAAGAAATTTAAAGATGTTGCTGCTGCAAATGGTACAAAATTAACATTCTTACCATACGTTGTAAAAGCATTGACTTCAACTGTTCAAAAATTCCCAATCTTGAATGCATCAATCGATGACGCAGCACAAGAAATTGTTTACAAAAATTACTTTAACATTGGTATCGCTACTGATACAGATCATGGCTTATATGTACCAAATGTTAAAAATGCTAATACGAAGAGCATGTTTGCTATCGCTGATGAAATCAACGAAAAAGCAGCATTGGCTATCGAAGGTAAATTAACTGCACAAGATATGCGTGATGGTACAATCACAATTAGTAACATTGGTTCAGTCGGTGGCGGCTGGTTTACACCAGTAATCAACTACCCTGAAGTTGCTATTTTAGGCGTTGGTACAATTGCACAAGAACCAGTTGTTAATGCAGACGGCGAAATCGTTGTGGGACGCATGATGAAATTATCATTAAGCTTTGACCACCGTATCGTTGACGGCGCAACTGCTCAAAAAGCAATGAACAACATTAAACGCTTATTAGCTGATCCAGAATTACTATTAATGGAAGGATGATTAACAAATGGTAGTAGGAGATTTCGCCATTGAACTAGATACAGTCGTAATCGGAGCTGGTCCTGGAGGATACGTTGCCGCAATTCGTGCCGCAGAAATGGGTCAAAAAGTTGCGATTATCGAACGTGAATACATCGGAGGCGTTTGTTTAAACGTTGGATGTATTCCTTCAAAAGCTTTAATTGCTGCTGGACATCATTACCAAGAAGCACAAGATTCTTCAACTTTTGGTGTAACAGCTAAAGGAGTCGAATTAGACTTTGCAAAAACACAAGACTGGAAAGATAACACAGTTGTAAAATCATTAACAGGCGGCGTTGGCATGTTATTGAAAAAACACAAAGTAGAAATTATTGAAGGCGAAGCATTCTTCGTTGACGAAAATACATTGCGTGTTATTCACCCAGACTCAGCACAAACTTACTCATTCAATAATGCTATTGTAGCAACAGGTTCTCGTCCAATTGAAATCCCAGGATTCAAATTTGGCGGACGCGTGTTAGATTCTACAGGCGGTTTAAACTTAAAAGAAGTTCCTAAAAAATTCGTTATTATCGGTGGCGGTGTCATCGGTGCTGAATTAGGTGGCGCTTATGCTAACTTAGGTTCAGAAGTAACAATTTTAGAAGGTAGCCCATCAATTTTACCAACTTATGAAAAAGATATGGTTAAAGTTGTCACAGACGACTTCAAGAAGAAAAACGTAACAATCGTGACTTCTGCAATGGCTAAAGAAGCTGTTGACAATGGCGATAGCGTCACTGTTAAATATGAAGTTAACGGAAAAGAAGAAAGTGTTGAAGCAGATTACGTAATGGTCACTGTTGGACGTCGTCCAAACACAGACGACTTAGGCTTAGAACAAGCGGGCGTTGAAATTGGCGAACGTGGTTTAATCCCAGTTGACAACCAAGGACGTACTAACGTGAAAAACATCTTCGCAATCGGCGACATCGTACCAGGTGCTGCGTTAGCGCATAAAGCAAGCTACGAAGCAAAAATTGCTGCTGAAGCAATTTCTGGTAAGAAAGTTGCAGTTGATTACAAAGCAATGCCAGCTGTTGCCTTTACTGATCCAGAATTGGCAAGCGTTGGTATGACTGTTGCAGAAGCAAAAGAAGCGGGAATCGAAGCAAAAGGCTACAAATTCCCATTTGCTGGTAACGGCCGTGCAATCTCTTTAGATAAAACTGAAGGATTCATGCGTTTAGTTACAACTGTAGAAGACAATGTCATCATCGGTGCACAAATTGCCGGTGTCGGTGCAAGTGACATGATTTCTGAATTAGCTTTAGCTATTGAATCTGGCATGAATGCAGAAGACATTGCTTTAACAATCCACCCACACCCATCATTGGGCGAAATTACTATGGATACAGCTGAATTGGCTTTAGGTTTACCAATTCATATTTAATAGTATCACTTTGTCGCACGACAGATATAATGCGCCTTTTGCACTTGTTGCATTAGCCACAGCAAGAGCAAAAGGTGTAAAAAAACAACGACTCCTAGAAGTCGTTGTTTTTTTATGCTCTGTTCTTTCTTTTACGGTATTTAAGGGGTGTTTCACCCGTTTCTTGTTTAAAGATCCGGACAAAATAGCTATCTTCAACAAACCCTAAATCTTCACTGATTTGGGCGATCGTTTTATCTGTCTCCAAAAGAAGCTGTTTAGCCCATGTGATTTTTAATTGTCGATAAAATTGACTAAAGGGAATACCAAACTCCTCTTTTAATAAACGACTTAAATACGTCGGTGTCAAATGAACAAGGTCTGCCAGTTCTTGTAAATTTAAACGCAGCGATTTGTTTTCCCAAAGGGCATCTAAAACCGGTTGCAATTGCTTATTTTTAGTTTGATAGGCACTTGAAGGAGTTAATTGAGCAGTTAACAAAGTTTGTTGAATATCTTTTTGGATCATATTCAATGGCTCCAGCTCTTCTTTTCGCGAACTAATCTGTAAGGACTGTTTGTACGTATTGATTAAATAATCTTTTTTGATGGCTTCAGAAATAATATATTGGCTTAGATCAGCGATTAATGTCGCGCTCTTTTCTAAGTCTGCTAGTTCTAAAACAGGGTATTGTTGATACAGCTCTTGGTGTGTTACTAAAAATTCTTGAATGAAGGCATCATTCATGGTTAAAACCTGTTCTAACTCTTCTTGGTGATCTTCGAGCAAAACTTCACCAGCCATAATGGCTCCTACATACTGGTCATCAACAATAATGGGGATGGCCATATCAACGATGTTAAAGTGACAACGGTAGATAAAAGGCTGACCAGTGCGAACAGCTTCCAAGCCACCACGAGCATCACATTTTTCACAAAGTTTCGAGAGCTCAGGGGAGTGACGTACCAGTTGGCAAAAGGGTTGAACTTGACTATGTTTCGTCACAGGTCGCCCTTTATAATCGACTAAAATAATGGCTAAACGAGTGCTTAAGGCCAATGATTCTTGCAATTTTTCCCACTTTTCTAAATCTAAAATATTTTTTAATTCTACAGTCATAAGGCAATCCTTCAATCTAAAGTTTAAAAATCATAATATTTTATTATTTCACAAAATAATTCTATCATTTTTTGCAAGAAAACGATACCAAAAGTTCAATGCTTTTTTGATGAAAGCGTTTTATACTATGTATGTAAACAAAATATAGGAGGCTATCAACATGAGAAAAGCATTGATTTTACCAACGAAATATGTTCAAGGGGAAGATGAATTACTAAACTTAGGTTACTTCGTTTCAACTTTTGGAAAAAAAGCGTTACTAATTGCAAATCCTGCTGACGTTGATCGTGTACGTCCACAATTGGAAGAAACAGCGAAAAAGTTTGACATTACCTTCGTAGAGGGTGGCTTTAGTGGAGAAGTAACGCGTGAAGAAACAAAGCGCTTGCAAAACGTTGGACAAAAAGAACAAGCAGACTGTATCATTGGTTTAGGTGGCGGTAAAGCAATCGATGCTTCAAAAGTCGTAGCAGAAGGTGAAAACTTAATTATTGTACCAACGATTGCGGCTCAAGATGCACCAACTTCGCATTCAGCTGTACTATATCATGAAGATGGCTCATTTGATGATTATGCTTACTTTAAACAAAGTCCAAGCGTCGTGATGGTTGATACAAAAGTGGTTGCCAAAGCGCCAACTAGATTTTTAGTTGCTGGAATGGGGGATGCCTTATCCACATATTTTGAAGCACGCGCAACACACAATTCATATTCTCGGGTTAATGCTAGTTTGCCAATGGGTTCAAGAGAAGGCTTAACGCCCGCTGCTAGCGGCACATATGCAGCTTTGGCCATGGCGAAACTTTGCTGGGAAAACCTCCAGGAAGATGGGTTAAAAGCGAAATTAGCTTGTGATGCAAATGTGGTTACTGAATCATTGAATAAGATTATCGAAACAAATATCTTACTTTCAGGCTTAGGTTTTGAAAGTGGCGGTTTAGCTGCAGCGCATGCGATTCATAACGGTATGACAGTCTTACCTGGTGCGCACAGTTATTTACATGGTGAAAAAGTAGCCTTTGCAACGATTGCACAACTTGTATTAGAAGATGCAGCAAAAGACGAATTAGAAGCTGTTTTAGACTTTAGCGCTTCTGTAGGTTTACCATTAACGCTTTCAGACATTGGTGTCGATGAAATCACTTATGAAGAAGCATTGGAAGTAGCCAAAATTGCTTGCATTCCAGAAGAATCAATTCATTCAATGCCATTCCCAATTGTCGTTGAAGAAGTAGCGAATGCAATCATTGTTGCAGATAAAGTCGGACAAGAATATAAAACAAGACATAAATTAGATTAAGGAAGTGTCCACATGAAAGCAGATATTTTACTCGTTTCACATAGCAAAATGATTACAGATGGTATTAAAGAGATGATTGAACAGATGAATGCCAGTGAAGAAATTACGATTCATTCACTTGGTGGCACATCAGATGGTTCATTAGGTTCAGATCCAATGAAAATCATTGACACGATTAACGAAGCGGACTCTGACCGAGAATTTTTAATTTTTGCCGATTTAGGCAGTGCCGTTTTAAGTTCAGAATTAGCTTTTGATATGCTAGAAGAAGACCAACAGAAACATTATCATTTAGTCGATGCACCATTGGTTGAAGGTGCCTTTGCGGCAGCAATTACTGCAGGTGTCTCAGATGATTTGACGCAAATTTTAGCAGAAGCTCAAAATGCTGGTAAGAAAGGGTGGAACTAAATGAAAAAAATTATTAATGAACCTGGTAAAATTGTCGAAGAAATGCTCCAAGGAATTGTGAAAAGCTATGGAAACCTTGTTCATCAAGTCGAAGATTCTCGCGTGATTGCTCGCAACGACTCAAACAAACAAGTTGGGTTAGTATCTGGTGGTGGAAGTGGTCATGAGCCTGCACATGCTGGGTTTGTTGGTGATGGAATGTTAAATGCCGCAGTTTTAGGTGATGTCTTTACTTCACCAACACCAGATCAAATTTTAACAGGGATCCAAGCGGCGGACCAAGGGGCCGGTGTTCTGTTAATCGTAAAAAATTATACAGGCGATATTTTGAACTTTGAAATGGCCAAAGATATGGCTGATATGGAAGACATTCATGTAGAAATGGTCGTTGTCGATGACGATATTGCAGTCGAAGATAGCACCTATACCGCTGGAAAACGCGGCGTTGCCGGGACTGTTCTTGTCCATAAAATTTTAGGACATCATGCCCGCCAAGGTGCTTCTTTAGAAGAGCTCGTTTCTTTAGGAGAAAAGATTGTAGCAGCCACGAAAACAATTGGAGTGGCTTTAAAAGCAGCCACTGTGCCTGAAGTTGGCAAACCAGGTTTTACTTTACCAGAAGATGAAATTGAATTTGGCGTAGGGATTCACGGAGAACCAGGCTATCGTCGTGAAAAAATCCAACCATCGAAAGAGTTAGCGAAAGAATTAGTTGAAAAAACATTAAGTAGCTATGAACAACAACCACAAACAGTGGGGGTACTTGTCAATGGCATGGGCGGCACGCCATTAATGGAACAATTTGTATTTATGAACGACGTGCTAACATTATTAGAAGATAAAGGTGTTCAAGTGACCTTCCATAAAGTGGGTAACTATATGACGTCTATTGACATGCAAGGATTATCTTTAACGATGATTGACTTGGCAACAAAAGACTGGCAAACAGCGCTAGAAAGCAAAGTAACAACAATTTCTTGGTAAGGGTGATAAAAGATGGAATTAACAGTAAAAGACATTCAAACATGGTTAGACAATTATTCAAAAGTTATTGAAGAAAAAAAAGACTATTTAAGTGAATTAGACACGCCGATTGGTGATGGGGATCACGGTAACAACATGGCTCGTGGTATGGCTGAATACAAAATTGCGTTTGACAAAAAAGTACCAACAACAATCACGGAGACATTTAAAGTCCTATCCATGGCTTTGATTTCAAAAGTTGGCGGAGCTTCTGGTCCTTTATATGGTACTGCGTTTATGAATATGACTAAAGCGACAAAAGATTTGGAAACCATCAGTTCGCCAGAGCAATTAAAAGAAATTGTTCAGCAAGGTCTAGCTGGGATTCAGATGCGTGGCAAAGCTGAACCAGGAGATAAAACGATGGTTGATGTCTGGGCACCTGTTGCTGAAGTAATTGGAACGGAACAATTTAATGAAGAAAAAATTGAACACTTTGCTGAAGCAACAAAAGATTGGGTGGCGAAAAAAGGACGTGCCTCTTATTTAGGGGAACGAGCAATTGGTCATATTGATCCAGGAGCAGCATCTAGTGCATTATTATTTGAAGAACTAGTCAAAGTAATCAATCAATAACAGTGAGAAAAAAGTTTAGCAAGTGCCTCTCTTGAAGCGCTTGCTAAACTTTTTTATAAATAATGGTTTCTTTTGTTCATCTATGGGATAATTTAAGTAACAAAAAATAACAAAGATAGACAAATGGGGGATTTAAAGATGAAAAAGCATGTGATTGTGGGATGTTTATTAATCGTTAGCTCAATGTTTGTAAGTGCTTGTGGAAATTCATCAGACGTGACCACAGAAAAAACCAGTGTCACAAAACAAGTCGAAGCTACGGGACAAAGCACATCCTCTTCCGTAGACCAAACCAAGTATGATGCCATTATTACAGAAGCTAAAAAGTTAACGGCAGAGGGGCAATATAAAGAATCAGAAGAAAAATTAGCTACGATCCCTGTTAGCGATTTAGGGAAACCTCACTATTCGATCGTTAAAGAAACGGTTGAGAAACTAAATAATCAAAATAATGAAGGCTTAAAAAGACAAGAAGAAGTCGCGGTTGAAAAGCAAACGAAGTCGAGTCCGGCACCAACGGAATCACTTAAACCAATTCCAGATGAATTTGCTAAATGGGCAACCACGTATCTTTTTTATTATCCACGAGGAGATCAAAAGCAAGCGGGGTTAATCATTGAAGCGAATGGAGCGGTCACGCAGACGAATACGAATGGCGAAATTTACACAGGAAAAGCCGAAATAAGTGGAGCTTCGGGCACTATTTTAAGTTATGATACGACTAGTTATCGCCCGACGACCCAACCAGCTACAAAATCGATTACTCCAAATGTTAAAATCACTGTTACTTGGAACAATGGCGGCGGTGTTGATGTTTATTATGGCTACGTTTCTTATTCACAACGTTTAGCTTTGACAGATGGTATCGCCGTGACAGACGGGGTCAAAGAAGTTTGGCTTTCATAAAAAGAGCTAGACATTCAAGCAAAAACTTGAATGTCTAGCTCTTTTGTTGATTGAATCGGGGGATTTAAATACTTAGTTTCGATAAGAACGAACGGTATTATTAATAGCAGAAATACTATATTTTAATTCATCTTCTAACGTTTGATCAATGTCTGTGTCTAAAGTTTCTGCAAACATGGCTTCATATTCAGCGATAGAAAGTTCTGTCCGATTATCCAGCAGTGCTAAATGAGTTTCTTTTTGTAAATGATTTTGATAACCAGCTACTAATTCACCAGTGAAAAATTCAGCGACAGCACCAGAACCATAACTGAATAACCCAATTTGATTGCCTGCGGTTAAAGTCGTTGCATTTTCTAAAAGGGAAATGAGTCCCAGATAAAGTGAACCCGTATACAAGTTTCCTACGCGACGACTATAGACGATGCTTTCTTCATAACGGGCTAAAATTCGTTCCTGTTCTGCTTCAGTTTGGTCGGAGATTTTTGCTAATAAGGCTTTTTTGCCCATTTTTGTGTAAGGAATATGGAACGCTAAAGCATCATAATCTGCAAAATCAAGACCGGTTCGTTTTTTATGTTCATCCCAGACTTGGGCAAAAGATTGGATGTAGGTTTCGTTTGACAAAGGACCATCGACCATAGGATATGGATGGCCTGTTGGACGCCAAAAGTCATAGATATCTTGCGTCAGCATCACATTATCCTCTTTTAAAGCCAAGATGCGCGGTTCACTAGCAACTAACATTGCAACCGCCCCAGCTCCTTGTGTAGGCTCACCGCCAGAATTTAAGCCATATTTTGCAATATCTGCCGCTACAACCAAGACTTTTTTATCTGGATGTAAGGCGACGTGATTCTTAGCTAACTGTAAGCCTGCTGTTGCTCCGTAACAAGCTTCCTTGATTTCGAAAGAGCGAGCGAAAGGTTGAATCCCCATTAAACGATGTAAGACAACTGCGGCCGCTTTTGACTCATCGATACTGGACTCAGTCCCGACAATCACCATATCAATGGCCTCTTTATCTTCTTTGGTCAAGATCGCTTCTGCGGCATTGGCTGCAAATGTCACAATATCTTGGCTGATTGGGTTCACCGCCATTTGGTCTTGCCCAATACCAATATGAAATTTTCCAGGGTCTACATTTCTGGCTTCAGCCAGTGCCGTCATATCAATATAATAAGGGGGCACAAAAAAACTAATTTTATCAATCCCAATTGTCATTTCTTTAACTCCTTTACGATAAATAGATTCATTATATAAAATAGCACGAAATGAATCAAAATGGGGAATTTTTGTACTAACTTCATAGATTATTAAAAAATATCTTATAAGTCTGTTAACATTCAGTAATTGGCACTTGTGATTCTGGGATTTTATGATATATTTCAAGATGGAGGTGCATTTAGTTGAAAACAGTAGTTATTATTGATGCATTACGAACACCAATTGGAAAATATAAAGGCAGCTTAAGTCAAGTAAGTGCCGTAGACTTAGGAACACATGTTACAACACAACTTTTAAAAAGACATTCCACTATTTCTGAAGAAATTGATCAAGTAATCTTTGGAAATGTTTTACAAGCTGGAAATGGCCAAAATCCCGCACGACAAATAGCAATAAACAGCGGTTTGTCTCATGAAGTTCCCGCAATGACAGTTAATGAGGTCTGCGGATCAGGCATGAAGGCCGTTATTTTGGCGAAACAATTGATTCAATTAGGGGAAGCGGAAGTTTTAATTGCTGGCGGGATTGAGAATATGTCCCAAGCACCTAAATTACAACGATTTAATTACGAAACAGAAAGCTATGATGCGCCTTTTTCTAGTATGATGTATGATGGGTTAACGGATGCCTTTAGTGATCAAGCAATGGGCTTAACTGCTGAAAATGTGGCCGAAAAGTATCATGTGACTAGAGAAGAGCAAGATCAATTTTCTGTACATTCACAATTAAAAGCAGCTCAAGCACAAGCAGAAGGGATATTCGCTGACGAAATAGCCCCATTAGAAGTATCAGGAACGCTTGTGGAGAAAGATGAAGGGATTCGCCCTAATTCGAGCGTTGAGAAGCTAGGAACGCTTAAAACAGTTTTTAAAGAAGACGGTACTGTAACAGCAGGGAATGCATCAACCATTAATGATGGGGCTTCTGCTTTGATTATTGCTTCACAAGAATATGCCGAAGCACACGGTCTTCCTTATTTAGCTATTATTCGAGACAGTGTGGAAGTCGGTATTGATCCAGCCTATATGGGAATTTCGCCGATTAAAGCCATTCAAAAACTGTTAGCGCGGAATCAACTTACTACGGAAGAAATTGATCTGTATGAAATCAACGAAGCATTTGCAGCAACTTCAATTGTGGTCCAAAGAGAACTGGCTTTACCAGAGGAAAAGGTCAACATTTATGGTGGCGGTATTTCGTTAGGTCATGCGATTGGTGCCACAGGTGCTCGTTTATTAACGAGTTTAAGTTATCAATTAAATCAAAAAGAAAAGAAATATGGAGTGGCTTCTTTATGTATCGGCGGTGGCTTAGGACTCGCTATGCTACTAGAGAGACCTCAGCAAAAAAAAAACAGCCGATTTTATCAAATGAGTCCTGAGGAACGCCTGGCTTCGCTTCTTAATGAAGGCCAGATTTCTGCTGATACAAAAAAAGAATTTGAAAATACGGCTTTATCTTCGCAGATTGCCAATCATATGATTGAAAATCAAATCAGTGAAACAGAAGTGCCGATGGGCATTGGCTTACATTTAAAAGTGGACGAAACTGATTATTTGGTACCAATGGCGACAGAAGAGCCCTCAGTGATTGCGGCTTTGAGTAATGGTGCAAAAATAGCACAAGGATTTAAAACAGTGAATCAACAACGTTTAATGCGTGGACAAATCGTTTTTTACGATGTTGCAGATCCCGAGTCATTGATTGATAAACTACAAGTAAGAGAAGCGGAAATTTTTCAACAAGCAGATTTAAGTTATCCATCTATCGTAAAACGGGGCGGCGGCTTAAGAGATTTGCAATATCGTGCTTTTGATGAATCATTTGTATCTGTCGACTTTTTAGTAGATGTTAAGGATGCAATGGGGGCAAATATCGTTAACGCTATGTTGGAAGGTGTGGCCGAGTTGTTCCGTGAATGGTTTGCGGAGCAAAAGATTCTATTCAGTATTTTAAGCAATTACGCCACGGAGTCGGTTGTTACGATGAAAACGGCTATTCCAGTTTCGCGTTTAAGTAAGGGGAGCAATGGCCGGGAAATTGCTGAAAAAATTGTTTTAGCTTCACGCTATGCTTCATTAGATCCTTATCGGGCAGTCACGCATAACAAAGGAATCATGAATGGCATTGAAGCTGTAGTTTTAGCTACAGGAAATGATACACGCGCTGTTAGCGCTTCTTGTCATGCTTTTGCGGTGAAGGAAGGTCGCTACCAAGGCTTGACTAGTTGGACGCTGGATGGCGAACAACTAATTGGTGAAATTTCAGTTCCGCTTGCTTTAGCCACGGTTGGCGGTGCCACAAAAGTCTTACCTAAATCTCAAGCAGCTGCTGATTTGTTAGCAGTGACGGATGCAAAAGAACTAAGTCGAGTAGTAGCGGCTGTTGGTTTGGCACAAAATTTAGCGGCGTTACGGGCCTTAGTCTCTGAAGGAATTCAAAAAGGACACATGGCTCTACAAGCACGTTCTTTAGCGATGACGGTCGGAGCTACTGGTAAAGAAGTTGAGGCAGTCGCTCAACAATTAAAACGTCAAAAAACGATGAACCAAGACCGAGCCTTGGCTATTTTAAATGATTTAAGAAAACAATAAAAAAACAGTTCAGCAGAAATTATTCTGCTGAACTATTTTTTTTCACATTAGGTAGACGTTTCAGGCCACGAATTGGTTTTACTTTTAAGACATCTAAGAAGAAAGTGAACACAGGGATTCCTACAATAAGTCCCCATACACCAAAGAGACGCTCACTAACTAATAAGATGACAAACGTATAAAAGATTGGTAACTCTGTTTTACTAGACATGAATTTAGGATTTAGCACGTAAGATTCAAATAAATGGACGATTGTAATTAAAGCTAAGATATAAATCACATCGTTCAAGCCACCTTGGGAATAAGCGATGAAACTTAGCGGAATGCAAGAAATAATCACACCAGCAACTGGGACTAAGCTCAAAATGAAGATCATAATGGCTAAACTAGGTAACTGAGTAAAGCCGATTATCGCCAAGGCCAAGGTAGTAATGACTGTATTCACCACAGCAATGAAAAACTGAGCTTCCATTACGACACCAAATGTGTTAACGAACTTGTTGGCGAAATAATAGATATCCTGAAAAAACCAATCAAAATCACTTTTTAAAAATAACTTAGAAAAATCAGCCATTTGCTTCTTCTCAATCATAAAGAAGAAACTTAAAATAAAGGACATGACAAATGATAAACCGACAGCGCCAATATCTTGAATGTAGCGTAAAATCATTGAAGCGCCATTCTGGAGTTGAGAGAGTAAGTTAGATTTTTCCAAGTATTGATCAATAAATTGCAATACTTGATTTGTATCTGTATGTGGACTTTGATAAAAATCAACTACAGAATTAATCATTTGAGTCGTTTGGTTAACTAGAACGGGAACATATTTAGTAATCGCTAAATAGATTAGAAAAACAACCAATGCATAGGTTAAGAGAACGATGACAATCGTCGGGATTTTCATATAGCGTTGAACAAAATGGACCAAACGAACAGCTAAATAGGTAAAGATAAATGTTAAAAGAATTGTTGTAATCATGCTTCTGGATAAATAAAGCACAAAAATAATCAAAGCAAGGACGCAAAAACGTCGCAAACGTTCATTTTGAATAAATTTTTGATACAAACTCATAGGGGAAACTCCTTCTTTACTGAATAATCAATCCTGTTAAGAATAACATAACCATACCGATGGCAGCTAGGCCGCAAACAATAATATGGCGACGTTTGTACATCACTACAATGGCGATGAACTCTCGAATAAACGCGTTAGGTAAAAAATAAAAAGCGGTTTTTGCACCAATGCCATCAGCTTTTAAGCCAGCCATTCGAGCGAAAAGACCCGCTCGGAAAAGGTGATAATTGTTTGTAGTAAAAATGGCTTGGAAATTAGCATTTCCAAAATCCTCAATCATTGTTTCTTTGGAAAAACGCATATTTTCTAGTGTGTTTTTTGAATGAGCTTCTACTAAAATATCATCATCAGGAATACCTTGTGTCAAAGCATACATTTTCATCGCGACACTTTCAGGAAGTAATTCATCAGGGCCTTGGCCACCAGACATGACGATTTTTGGTGGATTTAACGTTGCGCGATTTTGAGCCTTGTAAAATTGAATGGCTTTGTTGATACGGGCTTGCAATAACGGCGGCACAATCTCACCATTGATTAACCCCGAACCTAACACAACAATATAATCCTGTGTATATTTTGGCTGATTAAATTGATACAACGTAGAAACAGTTAAAAAATTATAAAAAACAAACGCGAAATAAGTCAAAATAAATGGCGCAATAGTTAAGGGTAAGGAGAGCCACGTTGGTAACAACGATTGAAAAAAGAAATTATAGATTAATAGTAATGTTAAGCCAATTGCCAGCAACAACGTCAACAAGTTCCCTAGAGACCGACCTTCTTTTCTCATAACAACGACCGCATTCCAATAAAGGAAAATAATTAAGGCATAGAGTCCTAAAGCCAAAGCGATAAAAATTGCCAGCAGGGCAATAATTGCTAAGGTGATTAGAAAGTAGTTGTTTGTACGAATCGCAGTAATCCCTAAATAAGTCGCTAGAACCACAAGAAAAATATTAAATAATGTTCCATTCAGTAAACGCCTTTTTTCTTTGAAGTAGAAGAGCGCAAACAAGCCAAAAAAAGCAATGGGAATTAAAAAGAAGGCTGTGCCACGAATGATTTCTAAATATAAAACATATGAGAAGAACATAAAGACGGTCCAGCCAAACATCCACGGCAACCAATCGTGTTCTTTTTTCTTTTTCCGCCACGAGGGAATGAAAAAGAGACCCAATAAATAAACACCTAAAAAGGTTAAATCACCATAAAATTGCATAAATAAACTCCTTTAAAACATTTTTCCTCTTCAGTATAACGAAAACTCTTCAAAAAAAATAGAGGAAGCACTTAGTTTCAGAAAGTTTTCTTGTTCTTTTTTTTTATAAAAAAAACCTGACGATTAACGTCAGGTTTTTGAGTCAGTATTGTTTAATTAAGCTTTAGTAACGTTAGTTGCTTGAGGGCCACGTTGACCTTCTTCGATTTCGAAAGTTACTGCTTGACCTTCTTCTAAAGTTTTGAAGCCGTCACCTTGGATAGCTGAGAAATGTACGAATACATCGTTTCCGTTTTCTGCAGTGATGAAGCCAAAGCCTTTGTCTGAGTTAAACCATTTTACTGTACCTGTTTCCATAATAAATATCCTCCTAGATGTGTGTTATAACACATTCATATTTTGCAATTACTTGAAAGGTGAAAAATGTGGAAGATGTTTATTTGAAACAGCTACCCATATTACCGAACAAAAACTACATCTATTACTATAGCATACTAACTGGTTTTTGTATAGCGATAACCTTATTTTCTTTTTTATCGGATGTTTTTTAAAAACTAGAAAGTGAAGATAAGGCTGTTATAGTGCTGTTTCAATAAGTCTCAGAAAAAAAGCCCATTGTAAGGCGCTTTCTTACAATGGGCTTTTTGCCTGTTTTTAATAACGGAGGATAGCCGCTAAAGATTTTTCATCTGGTGCAGCTTTTTGGTCTAAAACAAAAACTTGACCGCCGTTTTGAATGACTTGGTAAGCAATGGTGTTTAAAAGTTTGCGACGATCATACTCTTCAGATGACATTTCATTGTTTTCAGTAACAAAGAGTGACGTTGCAATAAAAAGATGGGAAATTTTGCCGTCAGCTGCCGCTGGCGAAATATCTGTAAATTGATCTAAGAATTTACGATCTAGTAATTTGTTATAAGAAGCTGTTTCTTTTTCTGTTAACTCAGCAGCTATTTTTTCACTAGCGCTGCGGATATCTTGAATGGTTGCTTGTGCAGGTGAAGCAGCAACTGAAATTGAGCAATCATAATAAGGGTTTTTAGCAATCTTTTTAAAGAGTGTTTGGTTTTCTGGTAAAGCATAAAGATAAAGCGGTAATTTTTCAGGATTATCCAGTTGATCTTTTAAGAAAGTATCGACTGCTTGATAGTAGTTCACCCAATCAATTTCAACTTCTTTATCTTTAGTATTGATGCTATGATAAGCGACACCTTCTTTAGAACCGTTAGAACTACCTTGAGTTGAAAAGTTTAAATTACCCCCCGTTAATTCATCACCTAAAGCTGTGACCACGTCTGTTGGTGCATCTTTAGGCAATTCAACAGGAGTCACAGTCGTATGATCGACCTTGTAAAGTTTCATTGAATCGCGATTTAGAGCAAGTAGGTAATAATGGTAGTTAAATTGTTTGTCTTTGACTAGTCCAAGTAAATAAGGAATCGTGTCCACGTAATATTGATCGTCAACGGGCACATCTAATCGTTGAACAAAGGTGTTCTCTGGAGATAAGATGATTGAAACACTTGCTGTGCCGTTGCGCCAGAAGGAAGCATCAGCTAGAAGTGCGTCAATTTTTTCTTGAAAAACAGCCCATTTTTCCTCAGGAAATTTTTTTTCAAAGCGTGTTTTTGCCGCTTTTGCAAAATTTTTCAAAACAAGCGAATCTTTTTCTACGTTTTGATGAGCGACATGGGTGTTAAACAAGAAAGTAACAAACGGTCCATGAACTTCTTCAGAAAATAATGTTGATAAGCTATCTTTTTTTTGATTTGCCATAATAAAATCCCCCTTCTAAAAGTAAGTGTAGCACAGGAAATCGAATGTTTAAAACAATATGTTCAATAAAAGAAAACGCTTTAAAGAATCTAAATAAAGGACTGTTAATGGTGTTCTAATAAAAGTTTTATAAAAAATATAGCTGAAACTCATGATAAAAAAGGCACAAACTACTATACTTACGTTATGCCAATTATCCCGAATTGGTTTTTTCATACTTACTCCTACCAAGAGTAAATAACAACCTTCATTTCCACCACAGACGACGGTCGTGGTGGTTTTTTTTGTTTAGGTTCTAGTTTTTGCTATCAATTGACTAGGAGAAGTGAACGTTCTTTAAGAATTTGTCATTTCAAATTTACGGAACCGCAAGAAACGATTTGCTTCTTCCTCTAACTGAGTAATTTCTTCTTCTGTTAACTCTTCCGTAGTAATGTGAATATGTAACTCTTTTTGTGTGCTTGTCATAGGTGCCTGATGATTGATCTCTGTTTGTTGGGTGCGGCCCATTAAATAGTCCAAGGAGACAGAAAAATAGTCTGCTATTTTTAAAAGATTCTCTACTTTAGGCGAAGAGGTATCCCAACGACGAATTTGTCCATTGGAAATGCCGACGTTTCTTTCTAATTGGGCGAGGGTTAATTGCTTTGACTGAGCTAGTTGTTTAATGCGAGAAATTAAGGTCATTTCAAGTCCTCCTTGTGTTTTCCGTTTGCTAATTTTAAATTAGCGTAAAAGCGAATGGTTGTCAATTGCGAGCGTGTAATAAGAAGGTGAACATCTCATGAGTGATTTTTTAGAAAATTTCCGATGAAAAAAAGAAGAAATAGAGTTATTATTAGTAAGTAAACTGTTTTGGAGCGAGAGGGGATGAATCAATGGAGAAAATTAAAAGTTACCAAGAGGATTCTGAAGTGCAGAAAAATCGTTGGTGGATCTTAGTTTCTGTGGCTATGTTTACCTTCATGTCTACATTAGATTCCAGCATTGTAAATATTGCTTTACCGACTATTTCAAAAGAAATGTCCGTACCCATGAATCAAGCGGAATGGGTCGTATCTATTTATTTAATGGTTGTCTGTGCTTGTTTATTATTATTTGGAAAAATTGGCGACAGTTTTGGAAAAATAAAAGTTTATCGAATTGGCACGGTTATTTTTACGATTGGTTCGTTACTTTGTGGCTTTAATCAATCGCTGAGCTTTCTATTATTTGCGCGAGTCGTTCAAAGTATTGGTGCTAGCATGACCATGGCGACCAATTCAGGAATTATTACGGAAGTATTCCCTTTAAATGAAAGAGGGCGGGCGCTTGGTGCAGTAGGTGCCTTTGTCTCTTTAGGCGCGATTGCTGGTCCTGGGATTGGTGGATTGATCTTATCAAACTTTTCTTGGTCGTATATTTTTTGGATTAATGTTCCCGTGGGGCTAGTTACAATTTTAATTGGTGAAAAGTTTCTACCAAAAGATATTACAAAAACAAAAGAAAAAATCGATTTTTCAGGATTTGCTTGTATTGCCATTGCGATTATGACGTTCTTCGGCGGGATTTTCCTCGGACAAGAGAGCGGGTTTGGCTCGTTACAATCCTATTTATTGTTCATTATTGCAGTAATCGCACTAGGATTATTTATAATGGTTGAACGAAAAAGAAAAAGCCCACTTATTAAGTTCGCAATTTTTAAAAACAAAATTTTTACTTTAAGTTTATTGTCCGCCGTTTTAATTTTTGCCTCAAACTTTTTTGTAAATGTTGTCATTCCATTTTATTTGCAGGATGCACGCAAACTAAGTGCTAGTTATGCTGGTCTATTAATGATGGTATTTCCGTTATTAATGGTGGTTGGGGCTCCTCTGAGTGGCTATTTGACGGATAAAATTGGCCCAGGTATTTTAACATTTGGCGGATTGTTGCTTTTGTGCTGTACGTCGTTAATGTATATGTTTTTAGATATGAATTCGCCCATCTGGTATTATGTGATTGCAACGGCCATTATGGGCTTGGGAAATGCACTTTTCCAGTCTCCAAACAATACAATGGTTATGAGCAGTGTTGAAAAGCAAGATTTAGGTGTAGCAGGAAGTATGAATTCTTTTGCTAGAAACTTAGGGATGGTCATTGGGATTGCGTTGTCAACGACCATTTTATATCGTGGTATGAGCGAAGCCTATGGTGAACGAGTAACCACGTATCTGGCTAATCGCCCAGATATATTTATTGTGGGAATGCGTGAAACCTTTTTTGTCGCCTTTCTATTATGTGTGGCGGCCTTTATATTAACGATTTTACGTTTTCGGAAAACAACCAAATAAGTAAAAAGAAGCAGACGAGAAAGATTCATGATTTTTCTCGTCTGTTTCTTTACTAGCTAAGAAAATAAGCAAATGCGATTGTATATTTCTAATTCTCTGTTACAATAAAGAAAGTAAACTGTACTAAACTGTACTAAACTGTACTACTTTTAAGAATGAATTTGACGATTAATTATCATAAGAGTGTGTAGAAAATACCGTAGGAGGAATACAAATGGAACTGATAGGACATGGACATTCATGTATTGAAATTCGTCTAAACGACGGCACGAACCTTTTATTTGATCCTTTTATTAATGGCAACCCTTTAGCGGACGTTTCACTTGAAGATTTACACCCTGATTACATCTTAATCACCCACGGACACAGCGATCATATTGGCGATATGCTAGCAATTGCTCAAGCAAACAAGGCAACGATTATTGCGATAGCTGAAGTGGCCACGTATGCGCAGTCGCAAGGGGTAAAAGCGCATGGAATGAATCTAGGTGGGCGTTATGTCTTTCCTTTTGGTTCGGTTAAATTTGTGCCAGCTTTGCATAGTTCCGGTTATGAAATAGACGGCGTAATGACCTACATGGGCGAAGCAAGCGGGATTATTTTAGAAGCAGAAGATAAAAAAATTTATCACGCTGGTGATACGGCGTTGTTTTCAGATATGCGCCTTTTTGCAAAAGACAAATCCATTGATGTAGCGTTCTTACCAATTGGCGATAATTATACGATGGGACCAGAGGATGCGCTAGAAGCAGTCTCTTACTTAAATCCCAAAATAACCATTCCAATTCATTACAATACCTTTCCTGTTATCCAACAAAATCCAGCAATATTCGTAGAGCAAGTAGTTGGCGGGAAAGTATTAAACCCAGGAGAGACGATCCTAGTTTAGGAGGAAATTATGGCGACGAAACATGATCAAATTTTAAAACATATTGAAGAATTACCGATTGGCGATCGAATCTCTGTTCGAAGCATTGCCAAAAGTTTAAGTGTTAGTGAAGGAACAGCGTATCGGGCCATCAAAGATGCAGAAAATATTGGGCTTGTTTCCACCATTCAACGTGTTGGTACGATACGAATTGAGCGTAAGTTAAAAAAACATATTGAAAAATTAACATTTGGTGAAGTGGTCCGGATTATTGAAGGGGATGTGTTAGGCGGTAGCTCTGGTCTAGACAAAGTCCTTAATAAATTTGTAATTGGTGCGATGACAGAAACCGCAATGACGCGATATATTACTCCAGGTTCCTTAATGATTGTTGGTAACCGCCAAGGCGTGCAAAAGCTTGCTTTAGAAAATGGGGCAGCCGTTTTAATTACAGGTGGATTTGAAACATCTGAAGAGATTGCGCAGTTAGCAGATCGTCTGGGTATGCCTGTCTTGAGAACCACATATGATACATTTACTGTGGCTACTATGATTAACCGTGCTTTAAGTGATCAGCTGATTAAAAAAGACATTTTACTCGTCAGTGATATTTATACAGCGCTTGAAAAAACCAATTATTTGTTGACAACTCAAACGATTGCAGATTATCAGGCATTATCTGAAAGTACCCATCATTCTCGTTTCCCAGTAGTAAATAAGAAATTACGTTTAGTGGGGATTGTCACAGCCAAAGATGTCATTGGTAAAAGTGAACATTTAACCGTGGATAAAGTCATGACAAAGGATCCCAATGTTGTGAAAAAGATGATGAGTGTAGCGAGTGTCAGTCATCAAATGATTTGGGATGGTCTAGAAGTCATGCCGGTGGTGGAAGATGATTTAGCGCTTGTTGGAATTGTTTCTCGCCAAGATGTGATGAAAGCCATGCAATTGGTGCAACGACAACCACAAATTGCAGATACAATTTCAGATCAAATTTCCGGGGAAGTGATGCCTGTTGAAGAAAATGGCAAAGAAACAACCCGTTTTCGTTTTTCGGTTGCGCCCCAAATGGTTAACAGTGTTGGTACCATCTCGTTCGGTGTCCTAAGTGAAATTATTTCTAACGTGACACAACGAACAATGTTGATGAATCAAAAAAGAAATGTATTAATTGAACAAGTGAATCTACATTATTTGCGGCTAATCCAGTTGGAAAGTGAATTGGACATTCGTCCACGTATTTTAGAAATTGGTCGTCGCTCTGCAAAATTAGATATCGAAGTTTATTTAGAAAATGTCATTGTGGCAAAAGCAATTGTTGTTTGCCAAGTGATGGAGAGAACGTAGGAGGCTACAAAGAATGGACGTAGTAAAAGAAATTATGGCAGCAATTAAACAATATGAAACAATTATTATTCATAGACATCAAAGGCCCGACCCAGATGCAATTGGCTCACAGGTTGGGTTAGCAGAACTCTTAAGAGCGAGCTTTCCTGAAAAAAATATTTATCAAGTAGGCGGACCAGTGGAAGGCTTAGAGTTTTTAGCTGAAATGGACGTTATTACTGACGATGTCTATCGAGGTGCATTAGTCATTGTAACAGATACTGCAAATGCTCCACGAATTAGTGATGCGCGTTTTTCTTTAGGCGATCAATTAATTAAAATCGATCATCATCCGAATGATGAACCTTATGGAGATTTAGTTTGGGTGAATACAAATGCAAGTAGTTGTAGTGAAATTATTGTTGATTTTTGGCAACAGCATTTAGCAGAATTAACGATGACAGATAATGCAGCTCGTTTATTGTATGCTGGGATTGTGGGGGATACAGGACGTTTTCTTTATCCTTCCACTTCGGCGCATACACTCGCTGTCGCTGCGCAATTGCGTACGTTTAACTTTAATGCCGCAGACTTAAATCGTGAGTTAGACCAAATGCCTTTAAAGGTTGCTAAATTAGCGGGTTATATTTATCAAAATTTAGAAATCGACGCAAATGGCGCTGCTCGTGTCGTTTTACCACAAAGTATTTTAAACAGTTATGATATTGTCGATTCTGAAACGGCAGCCATTGTTTCAATGCCAGGAAAAATTGAAGATGTTCTCTCATGGGCAATCTTTGTTGAACAGCCGGAAGGTTATTATCGCGTTCGGTTACGTTCCAAAGGACCAATCATTAATACAATTGCTAAAAAACATCATGGCGGCGGCCATCCTTTGGCAAGTGGCGCTAATGCCCGTGATGTGGCTGAAATTGAAGTGATTTACCAAGAAATCCAAGCAGCTTGCCAAGAGTGGGCTCAAAAATAAATAAGTAATTAGAAAGTAGTTATCGGACGTTGATAAATCATTAGGACTACTTTTCATTCACTAGAAAATAAGGTAAAATGAAAAAGAATTATTTTTTACAAAGGAGAACGTTAATGACAGAGCAATTACCAAACTGCCCTGAATGTGGGTCGGCATATGCCTATGAAGATCGCGGATTATTTATTTGTCCAGAATGCGGTCATGAATGGTCACCAACAGAAGAAGTTGCAGAAGAAGGCTTAGTAGTCAAGGACTCAAATGGCAATCTTTTAGCGGATGGTGACAGTGTTACTGTAATCAAAGATTTGAAAGTTAAAGGTGCCAGTGGCGCAATTAAACAAGGCACAAAAGTGAAAAACATTCGTTTAGTGGAAGGTGATCATAACATCGATTGTAAGGTAGATGGCTTTGGTCCAATGAAGTTAAAATCAGAGTTTGTTAAGAAAAATTAAATTTCATTTGAATGATGAGACAGTAAGAGTCTAGGACACAACCATCGTCCTAGACTCTTACTAATGTTTATCGGTCTTGTATTTTATCATTGTACGAAGGCCGTGCCAAGCGTTGTAAAGTGTGAGGATTAACCCGATACCTAAAGGAATCCATAACCATTGCGGAGAATAAGCGGCATCTTTTAACGTTTCAGGGTTGATGGTCCATGATTCTTGCAATACTTGGAAACTAAAAACCATGAGAAATGTTGAAATAAGTAACAAAATAAACCGTAAATAATGAATCGTTGTTTGACGGTGAATCAGTGCAAAGAGTAAGTAGAGCACAAGTAAAAATAGCGGCACTCCAAACGCAAAATATGGCTGTAACATGAGAACGTCCTCCTTTTTCTTAATGATACTGCAAAGGAGAGGATTTGCAAAATAAAATTTATTGTTGGTACATTTTTTTAGAAACAAGTATAGTGTTATTGAGGCATTCATACTTGAAATTGTTTATCTTGGAGGAATTTTTATGGCAGTATATAGCGAACCAATTAAATGGGCAATCATTATTTTCCCATTTCTAGCATTTTTTATTTCTGGGGCATTATTAATCTATGAATACCGCAAATATGGTTCCTTTGTTTGGACACGAGCAATGATTTTGTATTCATTTGTTTTTTATTTATTATGTGCCTATTTCTTGGTAATTTTACCGTTGCCTTCTCGGGCAGAAGTGGCTCAATACACAGGACCAACAATGGAACTGCGGCCTTTTCATTTTATTTCAGGGATTTTAAACGAAACTGTTTTTTCGCTCAAAGATCCTAGTACGTATTTGCCAGCATTAAAACAGCATGCCGTTTTAGAACCACTGTTTAATGTTTTATTAGTTTTACCTTTTGGTGTGTATTTACGGTATTATTTCAAATGTTCATTTTTAAAAACAGTTCTTGCGAGTTTTTTATTGTCATTATTTTTTGAATTAACACAGTTATCTGGCCTTTATTTTATTTATCCACGTTCGTATCGCCTGGCGGATGTCAATGATTTAATTAATAATACCGTCGGAGGCATGGTCGGTTATTGGTTGACGCCACTCTTTACCTTTTTATTGCCAACAAGAGAAGAAATTGATGCCACCTCTTATGAAAAAGGGCAGACAGTTAGCCTGTTAAGACGTTTCTTTGCATGGGGGATTGATTGGTTGGTGATTGGCTTTGTGCAAGGCCTGCTCGTTTTTGGACTAAATTTCATTCCAGCTTATAAAAATTGGGCAACCAATTATCCGATTTTTTCAGACCGGATGTGGTTCTTTATCATGGTTTTTGCGGTCTTTATCATCATGATGAAACTGACAAATGGTCAAACGTTAGGTAAAAAAGTTGTTCGCATTCGGGTGGTTGAAACAGGACATGAAAAAATTCGTTTAAAAGCCTTGTTTGTTCGCTATGGTTATTTGTATTTTGTGTATGGTTTAATTAGTATTTATCTAGCTAATGCCACTGATTTATTGAATTCTTCTAATCGGATGTTGCAAATGGTGTCACTGCTTCTGTATTTGTTCTGTTTAATTTTATATTTACTATTTTTGATCAACGTTTTGTTAACCTTGATTCGTAAAAAACGGCGTTTGTTTTATGAAAAAGCCAGCCACACTTATACAGTCAGTACATTAGAAGTTGCGAAAACAAAGGAATCAGCAGGTGAGTAAAAGTTGTTTTTGTGTTATAATGCCAAAGTGCATAAAGAATTTAACGAGAAGAGGTGAGGCAAGTGCCTTCATTTAAACAATTTCAATTTCAACCTTTTATCAACGAAGCACTCGCAGAAAAAGGGTTTGAAGAACCAACAGAAGTCCAAGAAAAATTAATCCCAATCATTAAGAAAGGGAAAAGTGTCATTGGACAATCGCAAACAGGAAGTGGAAAGACGCATACTTTTTTACTTCCATTAATGGATAAAGTTAAGCCAACTATCGACGAAGTACAAATTGTGATTACTGCGCCTAGTCGTGAATTAGCCAATCAAATTTATCAAGAAGCGCAGCAACTGGCTCGTTTCAGTCAACCAGAAATTCGCGTGTCAAATTTTGTTGGCGGAACAGATAAACAACGTCAATTAAATAAATTAAAGCATCAACAACCTCATGTGGTGATTGGTACACCAGGGCGGATTTTAGATATGATGAATGAACAAGCCTTGAAAGTGCATACGGCTTTTGCCTTTGTTGTCGATGAAGCAGACATGACATTAGATATGGGCTTTTTAGCAGAAGTCGATCAAATTGCTGGTCGTTTGCCAGAAAAATTACAAATGCTCGTTTTTTCTGCAACCATTCCAGAAAAATTACGACCATTTTTAAAAAAATATTTAGAAAATCCAGTGATTGAACATATCAAACCAAAAGCAGTTATTTCAGAAACAATTGACAATTGGTTGATTTCCACCAAAGGAAAAAACAGCAATCAAATAATTTATCAATTATTGACTATCGGACATCCTTATTTAGCGATTGTTTTTGCAAATACTAAACAAAGAGTTGATGAAATCACTGATTACTTAAAAGATCAGGGCCTAAAAGTTGCCAAAATTCATGGAGACATTACACCACGCGAAAGAAAACGTGTGATGCGTCAAGTTCAAAATCTTGACTACCAATATGTGGTAGCTACTGATTTAGCCGCACGTGGGATTGATATTGAAGGGGTTTCACATGTCATCAATGCAGAAGTTCCACATGAATTGGACTTCTTTATCCATCGGGTTGGCCGCACAGGACGTAATGGATTGAATGGAACTGCCATAACATTATATTCACCAGCGGATGATGAAGCGATTACTCAGATTGAGCAGTTAGGTGTTTCTTTCAAACCAAAAGAAATTAAAAATGGTGAGATTGTAGAAACGTATGATCGCAATCGTCGAACAAAACGAGAAAAATCTCGAGAAGAATTAGACCCAACGTTAATTGGTTTAGTGAAAAAGAAAAAGAAAAAAATTAAACCAGGATACAAGAAAAAAATTAATTGGGCAATTGAAGACAGCAATAAGAAAAAACGTAAAATTGAACGTCGTCAAAAAGATCGTTCTGCTAGAAAAGCAAAAAAGAATTCTTCTAACTAACATTGTTGTGGATTATTTAAAGTAAGGGACGAGAATCGTGAAGATTCTCGTCCCTTACTTTTTTATATGATAAATATTTAAGTCACTTTTAAAATAACTCTTTTTTTAAAGTGACTATTGCTAAAAGTAGAGAAATTTACCAATTAATTGTAAAGATTTTTGTTAAAAACATCAAAATGTTGGTGTTTAGAACCAACATTTTGATGTTTTCTTGAGAAAAAAATAATAAAATTACAGATTTTTTGGCGAGTTTTAGCAAAAAGTAGGAAGTTTCGGCACTTTTTTTGTTAAAAAATCAGCTTTATTAGTTGATATTAAAGGAAATTCATTTTTTTTTACGGAGGATAAAAAAATTTTACACACAAAAAAAATCATTTTCTAATATAATATAAATAACCACCAAAATAAAGAATAAAGGAGCGAAGAGAGATGAAGATAAAAAGGTGTTTATTAACCAATCGATGGAGAAAACACGCGATTTGGTAACGTAGTTTGATTGGTGCGTTTAGTTATTGGTAGCAGAAAGAGTTCTAGGAGGAAAGAAGAAATGAGAAGGATTTTGGTATTAACAAAGAACATTTTAGTTGAGCAAACATTTCAGCAGCAATTACAACATTTAAATTATGAAGTCTTTTGTACGAACTGCTTTGAAGAAACTATAGAACATGAGTTAACTTTTTTTAATTATTTTGATGCAATTGTATTAAGCGAAACACTTTCTCAGAACGATTGCTTGAGATTATTAGGAAGTCTTTCCTCGTTAGAGAAGCCGATTTATCGACGTTCACAATCGATGTGCAATAAACGTGAAGCGGAGATTTGGCAGGAAAGAGGTATTATCCGGTGGTTAGGCCTCAAAGATTCATTGGAAGATATTCGTGAAAAAATTGACACTGTCGATCAAAGTTTTGCCGAAGTCACAGCCGAGCTACTTGATGACCAAGTAAAAAAGATTCGCTTTACAAAAAACGAGCAACGCTTTTTAAAAATCTTGTATCAGCATGCCCACGAAGGGTTGGATCGTGATCAAATTTGTCGCTTGCTTTGGCAGAAAGAACCAGATGCTTCTACAAAATCGCAGCTGTCTTTCGTATGTAAACGAGTGAAACAAAAATTTAGTGATGCAGGCATGAATGAAGAGATTATTACAACCTCTTGGGGAAAAGGGTATCAAATAAATGAACAAATTTTGCCTTATTTAGAGCAAACGTTATTTGAAACAGCTCAGTAAGGAAAGATTCCTACGAAAACAATTGACTTTTTAGCAGATCTTTCTTATACTTTTGACTATAAGCTAAAGGATATGAGGAATCTTATTTTGATCACAGAAAGCCGTTCATTGCTGAGAGAAGGGCATCAGATAAATTTACTTGCTCCCTTTAGATGGACTTGATAGAAATATCAACGCGACTCTGCGTTATAGAGCTTAAGAGGTAATGATCCAACATCATTGCAATCAAGGTGGTACCGCGAGCAATCGTCCTTGACTGCAATGGTGTTTTTTGTGTTCACAATCTGCCACTTAAGAGGGTACAAAATATAAATAGTTAATTATTAATAGAAAGTAGGAAAATCAATGAAAGAATTAACAAGTAGTCAAGTTCGTCAAATGTATTTAGACTTCTTTAAGTCTAAAGGACATTCAGTAGAACCAAGCGCTTCTTTAGTACCAGTAAACGATCCAACATTATTATGGATTAACTCTGGTGTTGCGACCTTGAAAAAATATTTTGATGGCTCTGTTGTGCCAGAAAATCCAAGAATTACGAATGCTCAAAAATCTATTCGTACAAATGATATTGAGAATGTTGGAAAAACGGCTCGTCATCATACAATGTTTGAAATGTTAGGGAACTTCTCAATTGGAGATTATTTTAAAAATGAAGCGATTCACTGGGCTTGGGAATTTTTAACTGGTGCTGAATGGCTTGCTTTTGACCCAGAAAAATTATATGTGACTGTTTATCCGAAAGATACAGAAGCAAAACGCATTTGGCGTGATGAAGTTGGTTTATCTGAAGATCATATTATTGATGTAGAAGATAACTTCTGGGATATCGGTGCTGGTCCAAGTGGTCCGGATACGGAAATCTTTTATGATCGCGGCGAAGAATTTTTAGATATTCCAGAAGATGATCCAGAAAATTATCCTGGTGGCGAAAATGAACGCTATTTAGAAATTTGGAACTTAGTGTTCTCTGAATTTAACCATACACCAGAAGATACGTATGAACCATTACCACATAAAAATATTGATACGGGCATGGGCTTGGAACGTGTTGTATCTATCATTCAAGATGCACCAACAAATTTTGAAACTGATTTATTTATGCCAATCATTCATGCGGTAGAAGCTTTAGGAACCAACGTGAAATATGGAGATGCACCACAAACGGATGTTTCCTTTAAAGTGATTGCTGACCATATTCGTGCCTTATCCTTTGCAATTGGTGATGGTGCGCTTCCTTCAAATGAAGGTCGTGGCTATGTGTTACGTCGTTTATTACGTCGTGCGGTAATGCACGGGAAAAAATTAGGCATTAATGAAGCCTTTTTATACAAATTAGTGCCTGTTGTTGGCGAAATCATGGTAAGTTACTATCCAGAAGTATTACAACAAAAAGACTTCATCGAAAAAGTGGTTCGGACAGAGGAAGAACGTTTCCATGAAACCATCAATGAAGGTTTAAGCATGTTAAATGAGGTTATTAAAGAAGTTAAAGATGCAAAAGGCGATACATTAGATGGAAAAATTATCTTCAAACTTTATGATACTTTTGGCTTCCCAGTAGAATTAACGGAAGAAGTTGCAGAAGATGAAGGATTGAAAGTCGACCATGCTGGGTTTGAAACAGAAATGGAAGCACAGCGTGAACGTGCTCGTTCTGCCCGCAGTAAAGAAACTTCAATGGGTGTTCAATCTGCTTTATTAACAGATATTAAAGTAGAAAGTAAATTTGTTGGCTATACAGAATTAACACATGATAGTGAATTATTTGTTATTATTCAAGGTGACGCACTAGTAAGTGAAGCATCTGCAGGAACAGCCGAATTAATTTTTGCTGAAACACCATTTTATGCGGAAATGGGTGGACAAATTGCTGACCGCGGCTATGTAAAAAATACCGCAGGGGAAGTCGTTGCCAACGTGGTAGATGTGAAAAAAGCACCAAACGGTCAATTTTTACACAAAGTAGAAGTTTTGGCGCCATTAGCAGAAGGTCAAATTTATCAATTGCAAGTGGACGAACGGATGCGGACACGTATTTTGAAAAATCATACGGCAACCCATTTATTGCATCGTGCTTTAAAAGATGTGTTAGGGGAGCATGCCAACCAAGCAGGCTCATTAGTTGCACCAGGACATCTACGTTTTGACTTTACTCATTTTGGGCAAGTTACATCAGAAGAACTAGCGCGGATGGAAGCCATCGTTAACGAAAAAATCTGGGAAGCTATTCCTGTTGTCACAATTGAAACAGATATTGATACAGCGAAAAACATGGGCGCAATGGCGTTATTTGGTGAAAAATATGGCAAAGAAGTCCGTGTAGTTAATATTGGGGATTACTCTATCGAATTATGTGGTGGAACACACGTTGCTAATACAGAAGATATCGGGATTTTCAAAATTGTTTCTGAATCTGGAATTGGTGCAGGAGTACGCCGTATTGAAGCAGTGACGAGTAAAGAAGCGTATCAACTTTTACAAGAAGAAGAACGTCAATTGAAAGAGATTGCTACATTAGTTAAATCACCTCAATTAAAAGAAGTGGTTACGAAAACAGAGCAATTGCAACAACAATTACGTGATCTACAAAAAGAAAACGAACAATTGGCAGGCAAATTAGCGAACCAACAAGCTGGTGACATTTTTAAAGATGTCAAAGACGTCAACGGTGTTCGTTATATTGCCGCTCAAGTCAATGTTAAAGACATGAATCAATTACGCCAATTGGCCGACCAATGGAAACAAAAAGAATTGTCTGATGTACTAGTTCTAGCAACTGCACAAGATGAAAAAGTAAGCTTGTTAGCGGCTATGACAAAAGACATGAACGGAAAAGGCTTAAAAGCCGGTGACTTAATCAAAGCAATTGCGCCAAAAGTTGGCGGTGGCGGCGGTGGTCGTCCTGATATGGCTCAAGCTGGTGGGAAAAATCCAGCAGGGATTGCGGATGCCTTAGCAGAAGTTGAAAACTGGTTGGCAAATGCCTAATTAAAAATGTTTTCCCTATTATTAATATAAGGAGAATGCTCTTTATAGCAATAATGACAGCCCTCTTCAAAGTTATGAAATTGATTTTGAAGGGGGTTCTTTTTTATAAATGATTAAGGAGAGGAAACAGTAGATTGCACGAATGTGTAAGTTTTCATCTTCAATTGACAATGGTATAATAAGCAACGGAGGAATCAAAAATATGAATGAAAATCAATTATCAAAACGTCTCGCAACGGTTGGTGATTTAATCCCTAGAGGAAGTCGCTTAGCAGACATTGGTTCAGACCATGCTTATTTACCAGTTGCTTTAATGTTAGAAAATAAACTGTCTTTTGCTGTGGCTGGGGAAGTGGTAGAAGGCCCTTATCAATCTGCCAAAACCCAAGTCAGTAAATCCAATTTGACGGATAAAATTATCGTACGTTTAGCGAACGGGCTAGATGCAATTGAACCTGAAGATCAAATAGACGTCATTAGTATTTGTGGAATGGGCGGCACATTAATCCGAGATATTTTAGAAGTAGGACGCAAAAAAAATCGTTTAACAGGGAAGGAACGCCTTGTTTTACAACCGAATATTGGTGAACCAACTTTACGCCGCTGGTTAATGGCAAATGACTACAGTATTATTGATGAAACAATCGTGGAAGAAAACCGTAAGTTGTATGAAATTATCGTAGCCGAAAAAACAGAGCAATCCGTTTCTTATACGGACCGAGAATTACTATTTGGGCCAGTTTTAATTAAAAAACAAGGACCGGTTTTTACCAAAAAATGGCATCGAGAATTAAAACAGCGCAAAACTGTTCTTGCACAACTAGCAAAAGCAAGTGGAGAACATATTGAAAAAAAAGTAAAACTACAGCAAGATCAACAATTAATTGAGGAGGTGCTGGCCAATGGCTGTGAACGGTAAGACATTGATTCGACGCTTCAATGACTATTGTCCCGAATGGTTAGCAGAAACGGGAGATCCTGTGGGCTTGCACATTGGTACGTTAGATAAACCAATTGAAAATGTGATGGTTACCTTAGATGTTCGTCCTGAGGTCGTTGCAGAAGCAATTGAGAAGCAGGTTGATTTGATTATTGCGAAACACCCACCTATTTTCCGCCCAGTTAAGCGATTAACCACAGATAATTTTCAAGAAAAAATGTACGCTGATTTATTAAAACACGATATTGCTGTTTACGCAGCGCATACTAATATGGATATTATTGACAATGGGTTAAACGATTGGTTTTGTGAATTATTGGGAATTAAACAGACCACCTTTTTAACTAAAACACATACTGTTCCTTATAAAAAATTAGCCGTTTTTGTGCCAATTGATGAAGCTCCGCAAATGAGAGAAGCTTTAGGTCTAGCTGGCGCTGGAGCTCAAGGTGATTATTCTAAAACAAGTTACTCTTTAATTGGAACAGGACGTTTTACACCAACACAAGGAGCAAATCCCACGATTGGCGAAATTGGTCAAGAAAGTGTCGTCCAAGAAGCAAAAATCGAAGTGATTTTCCCTGAAACTAAGCAAGAACAAGTTCTTGCAGCTATGTTACAGGCGCATCCTTATGAAGAACCGGCGTATGATGTTTATACCATTGAAAATCAATCAAAAGAATTTGGTTTAGGTCGGGTTGGAGTATTAGACAAGCCTGTGAGATTTTCTGATTTTGTACAGCAAGTCAAGGAAGCTTTCCAATTGGATGGCTTGCGGGTCATTGCAAAAGATGACACTAAAATGATTCAACGGGTAGCCATTTGTGGTGGAAGTGGTGAAAAATTCTATCATGATGCATTACGTAAACAAGCCGATGTCTATATTACTGGTGATGTGTATTATCATACGGCACATGACATGATTGCTGAAGATTTACCAGTCATCGATCCTGGTCATTACATTGAAGCGCTTTGTAAGCCGAAACTTGTGGAATTAATGAATCAATGGAAACAAGAAAATGAGTGGGCTGTATCTATTTTTGAATCAGAAGCGAATACCAACCCATTTCGTTTTAAATAAAAAAATGAAGATTAAAGGAGTGTTCTTTTATGTATGAAAATCTATTACCTCGTTTTTTACGCTATGTGAAAACAGAAACACGCTCAGATGCAACTAGCACAACGACACCATCAACACAAACACAAGTAGCCTTTGCACAAACCTTAAAAAAAGAATTAGAAGAATTAGGGATGAGCGATGTTATTTATAACGAAACAAATGGTTTTGTAATTGCTACGTTACCTAGTAACGTGGAGAAAGACGTTCGTTCAATCGGCTTTATTGCCCATATGGATACCGCTGATTTTAATGCAGTGAATGTTTCTCCGCAAATTGTTGAGAACTATGACGGAGAATCAACGATTCCTTTAGATAAAGAAGGCAAATTCACTTTAAATACGAAAGACTTTCCTAACTTAAAAAATTATCGTGGTGAAACACTTATTACAACCGATGGTACCACTTTATTAGGAGCTGATGATAAATCAGGTATTGCGGAAATAATGACAGCCATGGAATATTTAATTAATCACCCAGAAATTAAACATGGCACCATTCGTGTGGCTTTCGGTCCCGACGAAGAAATTGGTGTAGGTGCCGACAAATTTGATGTCGCTCAATTTAACGTGGATTTTGCTTATACAATGGATGGCGGACCAGTAGGTGAATTACAATTTGAAACGTTTAATGCGGCGCAAGCAGAAATTACAATTCAAGGGAAAAACGTTCATCCAGGAACAGCAAAAAATACAATGATTAATGCGTTACAATTAGGAATTGATTTCCATAATGCCTTACCTGCTGACGAAGTTCCAGAAAAAACAGCAGGTGAAGAAGGCTTTTATCATTTAGCAGCGTTTGCTGGAACGCCAGAAGAAGCTACAATGACGTATATTATTCGCGATCACAATCGCGAGATTTTTGAAGCACGTAAAGCTAAAATTAAAGAAATTCAGCAAACATTGAATGCACCATTTGATGAAGAACGAATCAAAGTTGATTTATTTGATCAATACTATAATATGCGAGAAGTGATTGAAAAAGATATGTCCATTGTCGAAATTGCTAAACAAGCAATGGAAGAATTGTCAATTCAACCAATTATTGAACCTGTTCGCGGTGGAACGGATGGCTCAAAAATTTCTTATTTAGGGATTCCAACACCAAATATCTTTGCTGGTGGCGAAAATATGCATGGCCGTTTTGAATTTGTTTCATTACAAGCCATGGAAAAAGCGACCAATGTGATTATTAAAATTGCTGAATTAAATGCAAAATAAATGAGGCACTCAATAGGAAAGTAAGAAAACGGGCAACCGAGAACTTACTTTCCTGTTGTAGTTTCATGAGTCATTGAAAAATTTTTTGCAATTAGAATCAGAACAAGGTATCCTAGTACAGTAACTAGTTAGGAGGCCAGAAAGAATGCTTCAGTGGATAGTAATCATTTATTTCCTCGTCATTAATTTAGTATTGTTTAGTATGATGGGTTATGATAAAAAACAAGCAAAACGTGGGAACTGGCGTATTCCAGAACGCCGCTTATTGACGATAGGACTTGTCGGTGGCGGTCTAGGTGGGCTAATGGGACAAAAGAAATTTCATCATAAAACCCAAAAACCAGTTTTTGCATTGTGTTATTCAATTGGCGTAATCGCGATGATTAGTTGCATCTATCTAACGTTTAAGTAAGAACAAAAAAGGAGAAGCGATGAAAGGAAAAGTAAAAATTGGCTTAAATATGTTGTTAATGATTATCGTTTTAGGCGTAATCTTTTATGTCATGGATAATTCATTAAGTGATATTTTTGCTCAACTGATGGAAACGAGTTGGCTGGTGCTGATTGCTGTTATTTTTTTTGGAGTAGTTTATCAATTTGCAGAAGGGCGCTCAATCAAGGAAATAGCTCGTTATTTTAACAAAGACTTTACAACAGTGGATGGTTTTTTTACTTCTTGTTATGTAGCATTTTATCGGATTATTTCATTTGGCACGGGAACCTTGCTTTCAGAAATTTATTTTTATAAGAAAAAGGGAATTCCTGTTTCTAAAAGTGTAGGGATAACGGCATTACATATGATTATGTACAAAGCAGCCGTGATTTTTTTAGCAATTATTGGTTTGATTATTCAATTTTCCCTGTTTTATGAAAATGCGCCTAAGATGATTCCATTCATTTTAGCAGGTGTTATTTTAACATTAGTAATAATTGCAGCATTGCTTATTTTATCTAGTAGCTTAAAGTTGCAAGTTTTATTGGTTAAGTTTGCCAATCGTTGGTTTAAACGACCAAAACTAAGAGATTGGGTGGATAATTGTAATTTACAAATCTATTCCTTGCGGGCAGCTGTCCAAACAATTACACAAGATCGCTCAGCGTTGCTTCGAATCTTTTCATGGAATGTATTTAAATTATTATTTTGGTACATTATTCCTTACATTGTTTTAGTAGAAAATCACCCGAATATTGATTTATTATTAGTGATGTCCTTTACCAGTTTTGCTGTTATTCTTTCAGGAGTTATTCCAACACCTGCTGGCATTGGTCCATTTGAATTTGTTTACTTATTGTTGTTTAAACCATTGGTCGGCAATGTTGATGCTGTAGCATCTGTTTTACTGTATCGATTTGGTAGCTTTGTGTTACCCTTTTTGATTGGATTGGTTTATGTCGCCATTGAGAAACGAAAATCATTACGCATTGAGATTGAAGAAATAAAACGTCAAACAGATGAATAAGGTAGAACGAGAAAAAGAGTCGCTCTTTTTCTCGTTCTTTTTTTTTAAAAGGAATTGACTTGTACGAGGGATGTCTTATAATAGACTTAATACATGACTAAAAAATATTTTTTTTAACTAATAAAAATTATGGTAAAGGAGTGGCGAAAATTATTGCTGATTGTACAGCAGTGCTGTTATGCGGCGGGAAAAGTTCACGGATGGGATTTGATAAAGCATTATTGAAAATTCAAGGGCAATACGTGATCTTGCAAACAGCTGAAAAGTTAATGGAACTGTTCGAAGAGGTTATTTTAGTAACGAATGATAGTCAAAAATTTCCTAAGGCGTTTAGAAAATGCACAATCATTCAAGATATGTATCTTGGAAAGGGGCCATTAGGTGGGATTGTGACAGCAATGAACTATACTCAGAAAGCTGAAGTGTTTGTAATTGCCTGTGATATACCAACTTTTTCTCCTAAACTTGTGTATCAGTTAGCTTCTAAGCGTGGACAAAATCAAGTAACAATCTTTGACTTTGAAGGTCGTCAAGAACCATTATTTGGCTTTTATCGATGTTCTTGTTTACCAACATTTCAAAAACAGCTTGCGCAAAATAACTATCAGATTCGGCAAGAATTTGAGCATCTATCTGTAAAAACGGTGCAACTATCAAAAGAGAATCAACTTAAAAATGTCAATCGAAAAGAAGAATTGTCTCAGTGGTATCGATAAAAAGGAGGAATCGTAATGGATTTTTTCAGTAGTGAAGAAATAGTTGCAAGCTTAGGTGATAAGGCAGAAATAAAAGGGAAATTATCGTTTGTTCGACTCTGTATTTTAGGTATCATGGCTGGTTTTTGTATTGCACTAGGTTACTTGGCGTTTATTCGTATCACTGGAACCGCCCCCACAGAATGGGGAAGTTTTAACAACTTTCTGGGTGGAGCTTTATTTCCAGTTGGATTGATAGCGCTTACTTTTGTTGGTGGTGAGTTAGCAACAGGCAATATGATGGTAATGACATTAGGCGTATTACAGAAAAAGGTTCGAGTGGGCACTCTTTGTTATAACTGGCTAGTTGTTTTATTGACCAATTGTCTAGGCGGATTTCTTGTGGCGTATTTATTTGGCCATATTGTTGGGCTAACTGAAGGTGCGTTTCTGGATAAAACAGTCGCAGTTGCTCAGGCGAAAATTGCTGATCCACCGCTAGTTGCTTTTGTTTCAGGGATTGGCTGTAATATTTTTGTTTGTTTAGCGGTTTATCTCGGAGCGTTGGCAAAATCATATTTAGGTAAAATGTTTGGCTTGTGGTTTCCTGTCATGGTTTTCGTTGTTTGTGGGTTTCAACACGTGGTCGCCAATGCATTTATTATTCCAGCGGCAATTTTTTCACAAAGCACCACAATCAGTTGGTGGGATTATTTGCAAAATACACTATGGGTATTTTTAGGCAATGCGGTAGGGGGCAGTCTTTTTATGGCCGTACCATTGATCTTTATGACAAAACCAGCAACTGTCAAACCAAGAGTTGAGAAAACGATTCAGACGGAGGAGCTCTATGGCAATTGAGGTACCAAACATGATTCAAATTGGATCTACTGGTCGGAATAGTGGCAAAACGACATTAGCCGAAGCTCTTATTAAACAGTACCAAGAAGTCTATCCAATTTATGGCTTGAAGATTATTACGATTAGTGGTCAACGAGGGGTGTGTCAACGAGGCACAAAAGGATGCGGAATTTGTACCAGTATTACAGCTGGTTATGAATTAGTAGAAGAGCAAGAGACGATTGGCAATAAAGATACCATGAAATTATTAGCTGCAGGCTGTCAAAAAGTTTTTCTATTGAAAGTTTTTCAAGAAAATTTGGCGGAAGCCATTCAGCAATTTCTGAAAGCTGTGCCGGCCCAAGCATTAATCATTTGTGAATCAAATTCATTACGTAATGTTGTGCAGCCAGGACTATTTCTTATGATGAATAACCAGAATTGCCAAAAAGAATCAGCAAAAAAAGTCATAGATAAAGCCGATTTTTGTTTACTATCTGCTGAAATACCAAAAGAATTGCGTATCTATTATCAAGGAGAACAACTTCAAGTTTCACTAAAAAGGGGGAATAAAAAGGAATGTGTGCATTAAGCTTAATTGAAAAAGAAGCGATTATTCTAGAAAACGATGCTGATCCACAACGAATTTTAAATATTTTAATTGAATTACAATTTGCTTCAGAAGAAGGGTATATCGATCAGGAGACAGCTCAATTAGTTGCAGAGCATCTACATTTAACGGAAGCGCGAGTCTATGAAATCGTCAGTTTTTATGCCATTTTAAAGACGGAACCGCAAGCGAAGTATGTCTTGAAGATTTGTAACAGCACACCGTGTCATTATACTGGTGGGGCGATGGTTGCCGAAGTTTTAGAAACCATTTTAGAAGTGCCAGAGAATCAGCCGACACCAGATGGCTTATTTATGTATCACAGTATTCCTTGTATCGGGGCTTGTGATTTAGGTCCAGTAATTAAAATTAAGGACACCGTTTTTAGTCAACTAACAGAAGAGAAAATTTATCAATTAATTCAACATTTACAAAATGATTGCTATGAAGGACTGTAGGAGGTGAGACAATGCTTAAGAGAAACCAACCAATGTTATTAGAGAGAATGGGGAAAATGCAATCTGCGACCGATGTTTCTGAATATTGTAAATACGATGGATTTGATGGTTTAAAAAGAGCAATTTCACTATCGGATGAAGAAATTTTAAACGAACTGGATATTGCGCACTTAAGAGGTCGCGGTGGAGCAGCCTATCCTTTAGGAAAAAAATGGCGCCATCTTTATCATGCAAAAGGAACCACAAAGTACATTGTTTGTAATGCTGATGAAGGCGAACCAGGGACCTTTAAGGATAAAGTACTTTTATCTGAAGATCCATTGAGTGTGATTGAAGGAATGATCATTGCTGGCTATTTATTTTCAGCAAAAGCAGGTTATATTTATATGCGAGGAGAATATCGCAGAATCCAAAAAACATTTCAAGAAGCACTCGATAATGCACGACAAGCTGGCTTTTTAGGGGAAAACATTTTAGGAATTGAAGGATTCAATTATGATATTACGATTATTTCTGGTGCTGGCGCCTATATTTGTGGGGAAAATTCAGCACTTTTAAATTCAATTGAAGGAAAAACGGGGCGGCCGCGTGTCAAACCACCACACTTAGCAGATGTTGGTTTATATTTGCAACCAACATTAGTGAATAATGTTGAATCATTTGCAAGTGTTCCCGTAATTTTACGAGAAGGTGGACAAGCCTTTTTAGAGATGGGTACTGCCGATGGTGGCGGCACAAAGCTAATTTGTTTGTCTGGACATATTAAAAATCGGGGCTTATACGAGGTCAACCTTGGAACACCATTAGAAGAAATAATTTATGGCGAGCAATACGGCGGAGGCTCTGCAACTGGTCGATCATTAAAATTTATTCACTTCGGTGGACAATCCGGTCCAATTGGTGCTGTCGCAACGTTAAGGGATTGTTTGTATTCCTACGAAGATTTATGGGCCCATGACTTATCTGTCGGCTCTGGTGCAATTGTAGTAATGGATGATTCAGTCAATGTTGTGGACTATTTAGTACACGTGGCAGCCTTTTTTGCTCATGAGTCCTGTGGTAAATGCACCCCTTGTCGATTGGGAACAACTAGGATTTTGGAATTATTGAGTAAATTCAATCGGAACGAGGCAACAGCTAGTGATTTGCCACGATTGGAAAAGATGCTCACACATGTCACGCGATTATCAGCTTGTGGTTTGGGCCAATCCGTCGCAAATCCAATGAAGAGTGCATTGGCTTTGTTTCCAGAAGAATTTGAAACGACTGCTGAAACAGAAATCTATGCCACCAGCAAAGGAGGTTGGTAAAAATGAAAACAAAGTTGCATACGCAAACAGTTACATTGTCTATTGATAACCAAGAAGTAACTGTGCCTAAAGGGACTACTATTCTCGAAGCAGCGAAAGCGCTAGGTGTTGAAATTCCAACGCTCTGTCATTTAAAGGAATTAGCACCTGATGGTTCTTGTCGGATGTGCGTGGTTGAGGTGGAAGGCGGCCGACGTGGTGGCTTAACAACTGCTTGTACGGCACATTGTCAAGAGGACATGGTTGTGGCAACACATTCTGAAAAAGTTGCTGATTCCAGACGTTTTATTCTTGATTTATTATTGAGTAATCATAAATTAGAATGTTTTTCTTGTGGAAAAAACGGGGATTGTCAATTACAACAGTATGCGCTAGATTATGGGATTGATGCCACTAGCTTTACCGAGGGAAAAAGAATGCCTTGCCATCAAGAAGATACCAGTAATCCATTTTTCTCTTATGATCCAGAAAAGTGTATCATGTGTCGTCGTTGTGCTCGTGTCTGTCAATTGCGGCAGGGAAGAGATGTACTTAGTATTGCTGATCGTGGCTTTGAAACAAAAATGATGCCGAGTTATGGGCAGGCGTTTGATCAATCTATCTGTGAATCATGTGGCAATTGTGTCTCTTCCTGTCCTACAGGAGCGTTAACAGCAAAAGATACGAAAGAGTACCGCAAATGGGAAACCCAGAAAATTCCTACAACTTGTCCGCATTGTGGGACAGGCTGTCAGATGAATTTACTCGTTAAAAATAATCGTTTGGTGGGTGTTGAACCCCTGGATGGACCAGCTAATAAAAATTTACTTTGTGTGAAAGGAAAATTTGCTTCATATAAATTTGTTGGGTCAGGAGATCGCTTAACGGAGCCATTAATTAAACGGAATGGCATTTTTGAACCTGCTTCTTGGGAAGAAGCCTTAACGCTTGTTTCGTCAAAATTTAACGAAATTAAAGCAGAAAACGGCGCGGATGCTCTTGCTGGTTTTTCGTGCTCTAGAGCAACAAATGAAGATAATTATGTCTTTCAAAAAATGGTGCGTGCTGCTTTTGGTACCAATAATGTTGATAACTGTGCCCGTGTTTGTCATTCGGCTTCGGTCCATGGTTTAGCCCAAACCTTAGGCTCTGGTGCGATGACCAATCCTATTGCTGATATCACTGAAGATGTCGACATGATTTTATTAGTAGGTTCCAATCCAGAAGAAGCTCATCCAGTTATTGGTGCGCAAATTCGCCAAGCTGTCCAAAGAGGAACACAAGTTGTTGTTGTTGATCCGCGGAAAATTAACTTAGTGAAGGATAGTGCACTGCATTTACAAGTTCAGGCGGGAACGAATGTCGCATTTGCTAATGGCATGATGCATGTGATTTTGAAAGAAGGTTTAGCAGATCGCCACTTTATTGAAGAACGGACAGAAGGATTTTCAGATTTAGAAAAAATGGTGGCTGATTATACGCCGGAAAAAGTCGCAGAAATTTGTCATATTCATCCAGAAGATTTAATTCAAGCAGCACGCATGTATGCAAAAGCAGAGAAAGCACCAATCATTTATTGTTTAGGCGTAACGGAACATTCGACAGGAACTGAGGGTGTTATGAGTATGTCTAATTTGGCAATGTTGGTTGGTAAAGTTGGAAAACCAGGCTGTGGTGTCAATCCTTTGCGAGGTCAAAATAATGTTCAAGGTGCTTGCGATATGGGCTGTATGCCTTATGATTTCCCAGGCTATCAAAAAGTCAATAATCCAGAAGTAATCGACAAATTTGAAAAAGCTTGGCATGTGCCGTTAAATCGAAACACAGGTTTAACTTCTACTAAAGTCTTGCCAGCAGCAGCGGCAGGAAACGTCAAAGGCCTTTATATTTTTGGAGAAGATCCAATTGTTACGGATCCAGACACAGGACATGTTCGTCAAGCTTTAGAAAGTTTAGACTTTTTAGTTGTTCAAGAATTATTTATGACAGAAACGGCTGCTTATGCAGATGTCGTTTTACCAGGCATCAGTTATGCAGAAAAAGACGGGACATTTACAAATACAGAACGGCGCGTGCAAAGAGTTCGTAAAGCTGTTGAACCAAGAGGACAAGCGCGAGAAGACTATGAAATTTTTTGTGAAGTCATGACACGAATGGGCTATCCTTGTGCGTATGAATCTGCAAAAGAAATTATGGAAGAAATTTCAGCTGTGACGCCTTCGTTTGGTGGAATTAATTATGAACGATTAGAGAAGGAGAGCTTACAATGGCCTTGTCGGAGCTTGACAGATCCAGGTACGCCGATTATGCATGTGGGCAGTTTTGCTCGTGGGAAAGGTTTATTTAAAGCAATTCCGTATAAGCAAGCACAAGAATTACCAGATGAAGAGTACCCGTATTTAATGTCGACAGGCCGAATGCTTTACCATTACAATACCCGAGCAATGACAGGGCGAACGGAAGGGATTAACCAAATAGCGAATCACTCTTATATTGAGATAAATGCAGTCGATGCACAAGCTCTGGGAATCCAAGAAGGTGACAAAGTTGAAGTTCATTCTCGACGTGGCAAAATCGAAACCTATGCGGCTGTCGGAAATCGAGTATTTCCGCAAGAAGTCTTTATGACATTCCACTTTCCAGATGGGAATGTTAACGAAATCACCAATGCTGTATTTGATGATATCGCCACAATTCCTGAATATAAAGTTTGTGCCGTTGCGATTAAACCAGTGAATAAATAAAAAAGGATGGTTAAAACATGATCGAGTTGGAAGAAGCACGAGAGAAAATGACCCAACATATGAAGAGTCAATGTGAAACAGAAGAAGTGGCGCTGCTTGATTCCTTGGGACGGATTAGCGGAGAAACCATTTTTGCAGAGACAGCGATTCCTCATTTTCCTCGTGCCGGGATGGATGGGTATGCCGTTCGTGCAGTAGAAACACGAGGTGCGACTGCTGAAAGCCCAAGTTGTTTAAAAGTCGTCGGTTCTTTAGTGGCAGGGGATTCCATGTTTTATTGTAATCAGACGAATAACTGTGCGATTAAAATAACAACAGGTGCTTTTATTCCAACCGATTTTGATGCTGTAGTGCCACAAGAATGGACGGATTTTGGGCAAGACCATGTTAAAATTTTTCGCTCTGTCACAGCGGGCCAAAACTATGCGGAAATTGGAGAAGATATTGCTTTTCAGCAAAAAATTTTAGCAAAACATCAACAGATTAATAGTCGTATGATTGGTTTGTTGGCAATGCAAGGGATTGATAAAGTTGTTGTTTTGAAGCGCATGAAGGTGGGGATTTTAGCGACCGGTAGTGAGTTAGTTTCTTTGGAAGAACCACTGTCAGTTGGGAAAATTTATAATAGTAATCTCTACATGTTAGCAGCTTTTGTCAAAGCGAGTGGTAATGAAGTAATTCACCTAGACCATTGTTCAGATGACCCTGAAGAATTAGCGAATAGGCTGATTGAGATTTCACCAAAACTTGATGTATTAATTACTTGTGGTGGTGTTTCGGTAGGTGAAAAGGACAATTTACCTTTAGCAATTAAACGTATCGGAGGAACAGAGTTGTTTCATTTTGTAAATATGAAACCTGGAACCCCAGTTATGGGAAGTAAATTTCAAGAAACACTCATTTTAAGCGTTTCAGGCAATCCGTTTGCGGCAATGGTTAATTTACATCTTTTTTACTGGACATTATTAGCTACTTTTTTTAATTGTGTCGAGTTAAATCTCAAGGAACGAACAGTAATTTTAGCGCATGAATTAGCACCAAGTAGACTACGTCGATTTTACCGAGCGAAAGAAATAGATGGCACAGTAAATTTAGTGACAAAAAGTCATCTTTCATCCAATTTATCAAATACTTTAGAAACAAATTGTCTGCTAGAACAACCAGCTGGTGTACTACTCAAAAAAGGCGCGCTTGTAAAAGTCTATTATTGGCAAACTTGATGACAACCTGACCTAAGATTAGTATGAAAGTAAGCCATCAGTCGAGTCGACTGGTGGCTTATTGCTTATCAAGTTTTAAGACTAAGACAAAAGTCTGGTCAGGCTAAGCAAAGCACGTAATTTTTGTCGCTTAACTTTTTTAACTTCGATTTCTCGCTAAAAAAAATTATGGATGCCAGATTGTTTTTTTGATGCAAGAGTGATACACTTGAAAAAGAAGTATTGTGTAAACGTTAACAAATGTCAAATGTGAGGTGGAGAAATGGTTCAAAGTAAGGAATTTACGCACTTGAATACACAAGGAGAAGTGCATATGGTTGATATTTCGGAAAAAAATGACACTGAAAGAACAGCCCTCGCTTATGGAGAAATTCACATGTTGGAAGTGACAGCAGAAGCGATCCAGACCCAAATGATTAAAAAAGGTGAAGTATTACAGGTAGCAAGATTCGCTGGGATTACCGCCGCAAAGCGAACGTTTGAATGGATTCCTTTGTGTCATTTAGTTGCTTTAACAAAGTGTGAAATTCAGTTTGATTGGCGCAATCAAACTTGTTTAGAAGTACGTTGCTTTACAAAAACAGTGGGTTCAACTGGCGTTGAAATGGAAGCGCTAACAGGTGTGCAGGCAGCACTCTTGACAATTTATGACATGTGTAAAGCAATTGATCGAGGAATGACAATGACAAACATTGGTTTATTAGAGAAAAATGGTGGACGTAGTGGTCATTTCATTCGTTCTTCAATTAAATCAAAGGAAAGTGATGAGTGAACAGCATGAAAGATGCATTTAACCGTGAAATTGATTATGTTCGTTTGTCTTTAACAGATCGTTGTGACTTACGTTGCACGTATTGCATGCCAGCAACAGGTCTTTGCTTTTTAAAAAAAGAACAGCTTCTAACAGATGATGAGATTATTTTTTTACTGAGGATATTAGCGAAAGAAGGCATCAAAAAAGTTAAATTAACAGGTGGTGAACCGCTTGTTAGACCAAATTTACTATCTTTAATTAAAAGGATAAAGCAAATCTCAAGCATCGAAAAAGTAACCCTAACGACTAATGGCATGAAGTTAGCTCATGAGGCTCAAGGATTAAAAGAGGCGGGCTTGGACGGCATTAATATTAGCTTAGACACTTTGGATCCAGAAGAATTTCGTGAAATAACAAGAGTTGGTCAGTTAAGGAATGTTCTGGCGGGCTTAGAACAAGCGATTGATGTGGGATTACCTAATATCAAAATTAATACTGTAGCTAGGAAAGAGCTAAGTGAAGCAACAATTGTAGAACTGGCTGAAATCGCTAAGAAAGAGACTGTGCATCTTCGTTTCATTGAAATGATGCCAATTGGATTAGGGAAGGAGCATCCAGGTAAGCAACAAGAAGAAGTAGAAGACATTTTAACCCAACATTATGGAACGTTACAACCATACCAAAAACCATTGGGCAATGGCCCTGCTAGTTATTACGCCTTAAAAGATTTTAAAGGAAAAATAGGTTTTATTAGTGCATTAGGGCATTGTTTTTGCGAGACGTGCAATCGGATTCGAATTACTGCAGACGGTCATTTAAAAACGTGCCTGCATTCTGCAGACGGCTACTCGTTAAAGGAAGCTTTAGCTATGGAACAAACAGCAGAATTGTTAGGGATTATCAAGAGTGGCATTGCCTGTAAGCCTGAAAAACATCTTTTCTTGGAACAACAAGGAGAACAACGATTTATGTCACAAATAGGAGGGTAAGTATGAAAACAGGAGAAATTATTGCAATAAATATTAGCCCGCGAAGAGGCACACAGAAAAAGGAAATTCCTGAAGTCAACTTAATTAAAGGTTTCGGATTAGAAAATGATGCGCACGGCGGGAATTGGCATCGACAAGTCAGTTTGTTATCTTTTGAAGAAATAACGGCTTTCAATGAAAAAGGAGCTCGGGTTGGCAATGGTGCTTTTGGGGAAAACATAATCGTCTCAGGGATTGATTTACGTCAATTACCTGTTGGAACGAAAATGAAAATAGGCGATTCCGAATTGGTGGTTACTCAAATTGGGAAAGAGTGCCATAAACACTGTCAGATTTACGCGCGAGTGGGCGATTGCATCATGCCTAGAGAAGGAATCTTTGCAGTCGTTGTGACAGAAGGTCATATTAAAAAAGGAGACCAGTTTGACGTTGTTTAAAGTGGGCATTGTAACGTTAAGTGATCGTTGCTTTCAAGGGCTTGCTGTCGACCAATCGGGTCCCTTGATTCGTGAACAGTTACCTGCGCTCTACCAGGTAACCAAACAAACCATTTTACCAGATGAAGAAAATCAATTAGTAGAGCTATTGCAAGAGTGGTCTAAGACCTGTGATTTGATTTTAACGACAGGCGGCACAGGGTTGAGTGAACGGGATCGGACCCCAGAAGCTACCTTACGTGTAGCAGAGCGAATCATTCCTGGGATCAGTGAGGGCTTGCGTCAACTTAGCTTGGAAAAAACACCATTTGCTATGTTAAGTCGAGGCGTTTCTGTTCAAAGAGGACGCACGCTCATTGTTAATTTGCCTGGTAGCCCGAAAAGTGTAACAGAACATTTGCATTTTTTGTTGCCTGTTTTGCCCCACGCTTTGGATTTAATCACAAATAAAAAAATCATACATGATGAGGAATAAACCATGAAAACAATTCGAACAGAAGAGGCAGTTGGCCTTCCATTGAGTCATGATATTACGCGAATTGACTATGGAAAGACCAAGGAAGTGTGTTTTAAAAAAGGACATATAGTTGTTCAAGAAGATATTCCAATTCTTTTATCATTAGGGAAAAAACATCTGTTTGTTGCCTTGGATCCAGCAGAAATACATGAAGAAGAGGCAGCGACATTTTTGTATAACCTGTTAACAGATGACTCATGTCAGCCGAGTGAAGTCCATGAAGGAAAAATTGTTGCTAAAGCTAGCACGAGAGGTCTTTTAAAAGTCAATCGAGAAAAATTAATTGCTTTAAATGAAATTGAAGGTCTCGCCTTGTCAACTAAAGTTACCAATATAGAAGTTCAGAAAGATGAAAAAGTTGCAGCCTTTCGAGTGATTCCACTAACAATTTCTAAAAGCCAATTAGAAAAGGCACGCCAGTTCAGCACGTCTGAGCCACTAATCTCTGTGAAACCTTTCAAAAAAATACGGGTCGGGATTGTAACTACTGGCAGTGAAGTTTACACAGGATTGGTTGAGGATGCTTTTTACCCTGTGTTAAAAGCCAAGTTCTCCGCGTATCCTTTAGTTACGATTGTCAAGCAAGAAATTGTCGATGATCAGCCGCAAAAAATTACTGTTGCGATCAAAAAGATGTTAGCACAAGGGCTTGATCTGATTGTTTGTACAGGTGGTATGAGTGTAGATCCTGATGATTTGACACCGTTAGCAATTAAGCAGACAGGTGCTGAAATCGTAACCCATGGGACACCAGTCTTACCAGGCTCAATGTTTTTGCTAGCTTATAAAGGAGAGCAAACGATCATTGGCTTACCAGGTGGTGTTTTATTTTCAGAAAAAACTGTTTTTGATTTGTTGTTACCAAGATTAATGGCCAAAGAAGTGATTAAAAAATCTGAAATTATTGACTTGAGTTATGGCGGGTATTTATAAAAGAAAAGAGGCGTTCAAATGTCTAAACAAAAAAAGACTGTGTTCTTGCTTAGTTTATTCAGTTTAGTTGCCCTAATTGCTGCATGTACAAATCAGCCGCAAAAAGAAACAGTTTCAACAAAAAAAGAAGAAATAACCCTTGCGGCAGCAGCTAGCTTAGAATCAGTCATGGAGAAGAAAATTATTCCAGCCTTTGAAAAAGAGCATCCAGATATTCAGGTAACTGGAACCTATGATAGTTCTGGAAAATTACAGATGCAAATTGAAAAAGGCCTAAAAGCCGATGTATTTTTCTCAGCTTCGACAAAACAAATGAATGCATTGGTTGCAGAAAAACTAATTAATAAAAAAAGTGTCGTTCCTTTATTGGAAAACCAGCTTGTTCTTATTGTGCCTAACCAAGATCAAGCAAAGTGGCATGATTTTTCTGATTTAAAAAAAGCCCAAATGATAGCAATTGGTGATCCTGCGAGTGTTCCAGCTGGTCAATATGCCGAAGAAGGCTTAAAAGCTTTAGGCGCTTGGTCTTATGTAGAAAAACACGCAAGCTTTGGCACGAATGTAACAGAAGTCCTTGAATGGGTAGCGAATGCAAGTGCAGAAGCTGGCTTAGTTTATGCGACAGATGCAGCAACCAATTCAAAAGTAGCGATTGTTGCGGCCATGCCTGAAGCTGCTTTGAAAAAGCCAATTATCTATCCAGTTGGTAAAGTTGCCGCCTCTAAGAAACAAAAATCAGCAGATGCTTTTTTAAATTTTTTACAGAGTCAACAATGCAGAAAATATTTTGAAAATATTGGCTTTAAGTTAACAAAGTAGGTGGGAAAATGGATGTTCGACCAATTCTTTTATCTTTTCAGACAGCAATAATCGCCATTTTATTTACTTTTGTTTTAGGAACAGGCGTTGCGTATATTGTTTTTCGTTTGAAAAATCGTAAATTAAAAATTCTTTTGAATAGTTTATTTACGTTGCCATTAGTTTTACCGCCGACTGTTTTTGGTTTTTTTCTCTTAACTATTTTTGGTGTTCAGCAACCAGTGGGCCAGTTTTTACTTGATTTTTTTGCCATTCAAGTTGTTTTTTCATGGCCAGCTACGGTTATTGCTGCCGTTGCTGTTTCATTTCCTTTAATGTATCGTTCAGCCTTAACGGCGTTTGAACAAATGGATAGTGAATTGTTGGCGGTAGCCCAGACACTCGGGTTTTCGGAAAGTCGATATTTTAGAAAAATTGCGTTACCTTTGTCGATGAACGGTCTCTTGGCCGGTGGCGTGTTAGCCTTTGCCCGCGGGCTAGGCGAATTTGGAGCGACGACAATGTTAGCAGGGAATATTGCTGGCAAAACAAGAACGCTTCCTTTAGCTATCTACTCTGCTGTAGCAAGTGGGGATTGGCGCTTAGCCAATCAATATGTTGTGATTATGTTATTACTTTGCCTGATTATTTTATTTTTTACGGAATTTTTTAGTCAGCGCGCTTGGAGAAGATCGGAATGAGATTAATTGTTGATATTCAAAAAGAATTGAAAAGTCATACTTTGCAAATTCAGTTTGAAACAAAGACGCAAACAACAGGAATTTTAGGTGCTTCTGGTTGCGGCAAGAGTATGTTATTAAAATGTATTGCGGGTGTTGAGACTGCGGATAAAGGTCAGATTGTTTTAAATGATCAAGTCTTATTCGATGCTGAACAAAAGATCAATTTGTCGCCGCAACAACGAAAAATTGGTCTTTTGTTTCAGCAGTATGCGTTGTTCCCTCATTTGTCGGTAGTAGAAAATCTGACGTGCGTGACAAAAGATTTACAATTGGTCACTCAATTGCTTGCGTCTTTTCACTTAACTAAAGTCCAACAACAATATCCTAGTCAACTTTCTGGAGGACAAAGACAACGAGTGGCTTTTGCGCGAATGCTAGCGGCTCAGCCGGCTTACCTGTTATTGGATGAGCCATTTTCCGCATTAGATGCACCCTTAAAGGAAGAGCTGCAAATTGAACTTCAACAGCGATTAAGTAATTTAAATCAACATGCCTTAATTGTGAGTCATAGTTTAGATGAACTGTATAAGTTATGTCAGAGTTTAGTGATAATCACAAAAAACCAAACACTTTTTGGTGCAACAAATCAATTATTTAACCAACCTCAAACGATTGAAGCAGCTAAACTCACTGGTTGTAAAAATATTTGGCCTGTCAAACGCATAGATACGCACAGAGTCCAAGTGATTGGTTGGCAACAAACACTAATGGTTACACAAGAAGTTCCTATTTCTTGTCATTCTATAGGTATTCGGGCCCATGATTTCACAACAGAACCGCAGGCAACCAATCAAATCGAAGTGCATCACTTACAAACATTGTCAGCACCTTTTGAACAAAGTGCTTGGTTTCAACACCAACAAACCAAAATTTGGTGGAAAGGCAGCAATAGACTCAATCCGAAAGTTATTACTCAGTTATCCATTCCACCTACAGCAATTATGCCATTATGTCTATAAAATAGAAAAAGATTACGTGAAGCGGTTGACATATGATTGCATCTTCATTTATAATAGATTCATGAAAGGTTATTCATGTAAACGGAATAATCGCTATTATATAGGGAGTGAAGGTGTTTAAATGCAAAAGAGTTATAAACTAGAAGGACTTGATTGTGCAAGTTGTGCAGATAAAATTGAAAAATCTGTCCAAAAAATTCACGGAGTAGAAAAAGCGCGTGTGGACTTCATGGCTGAAAAGATGACACTGGAAGTTGAATCAGGACATGATTTAGAAGTCGAAAATGAAGCGCGTGCAGTGATTGGTAAGTTAGAACCAGATGTCAAAGTTATTTCTTTAAAAGATGTCAAAGAAGAAGAGGGACGTAATCCAAATAAGAATCGCTTAATTCGTATCATTATTGCATTTGTTTTATTTTTAGCACTTATTATCATTAAGCCAAGTAATAATTGGGTTGCTTTGGCGTCTTATTTAGTCGTTTATGTCTTAATTGGTGGCGACATTGTCAAACGAGCGGTAACGAATATTTTTCGTGGGGAAGTGTTTGATGAAAATTTCTTAATGTCTGTGGCAACGATCGGGGCATTCTTTATTGGGGAATATCCCGAAGCTGTGGCAGTAATGTTGTTCTACCAGGTCGGCGAATGGTTCCAAAGTGCTGCGGTTGATCAATCCAGAAAATCAATTGCCAAATTAATGGATATTCGTCCAGATTCAGCAAATCTTTTAGTAAATGGACAAATAAAAGCGGTCGCTCCAGATACAATTGAAATTGGACAACAAATATTAGTGAAACCAGGTGAAAAAGTTCCATTAGATGGTCAAATTATTGATGGCTCAAGTATGGTAGATACCTCTGCGTTGACTGGTGAATCCGTTCCAAGAACGGTCAAAGTCGGCGATGAAATCTTAGGTGGTTTTATCAATAAAAATGGGGCCTTGACCATTAATGTTACGAAAAAATTTGGGGATTCAACAGTTAGCAAAATTTTAGATTTAGTTGAAAATGCTAGCAGTAAAAAAGCCCCTGCAGAAAACTTTATTTCTAAATTTGCTCGTTACTATACACCAGTTGTCGTTGTTTTAGCTGTCTTATTGGCAGTGATTCCACCATTTATTTTCCCTGATACTTCTATTAATGAATGGGTTTATCGGGCATTAACGTTCTTGGTTATTTCTTGTCCATGTGCCTTAGTCATTTCTGTTCCTTTAAGTTTCTTCGGTGGAATTGGCGGAGCCAGCAAACTAGGTGTTTTAATTAAAGGGAGCAACTATTTAGAAATTTTAGCGAATACGGAAACGATTGTTTTTGATAAAACTGGTACGCTAACAAAAGGAAATTTTGTGGTTCAAAACATAACTAGTGTTGTTTTACCTGAAGAAGAGTTGTTGCGTTTAACAGCAACAGCAGAACAATTATCCACTCATCCTATTGCTATTTCTATTAAAGAAAGCTATGGCAAAGAAACTGTTCCAGCAACAGCAATTGAAGAGGTTGCCGGACACGGTATCAAAGCCACAATTGAAGGTAAAACAGTTTTAGTCGGTAATGCGAAGTTAATGAAACAATTTGGTATCGAAGCACCAGAAGTGAAGGAAGCGGGAACTTTAATTTTTGTCGCTATTGATAATCAATTTGCAGGCTACTTAGTGATTGCGGATCAATTGAAACCAGACGCCATTTCAGCAATAAAAGAATTAAAAGCTGAAGGGGTCAAACAAACTGTTATGCTGACTGGAGACAATCAACAGGTTGCAGAAGCTATTGCAAAAGAAGTTGGTGTTGACAAAGTTTATGCAGAACTTTTACCAGATGGCAAAGTGGATCGTTTAGAAGAGTTGTTAAAAGCATCTTCACCTAAAAACAAAGTTGCCTTTGTTGGTGACGGCATGAATGATGCACCTGTTTTAGCTCGGGCTGATGTTGGGATTGCCATGGGTGGTTTAGGAAGTGACGCGGCAATTGAAGCTGCTGATGTGGTGATTATGAATGATGAACCAAGTCGTATCGCCTCTGCGATTAAATTATCAAGAAAAACATTGAGAATTGTTAAACAAAACATTATCTTTGCGATTGCTGTTAAAATCATTGTCTTGGTACTAGGTGCATTAGGCTTGGCTTCAATGCAAGCAGCAGTGTTTGCTGATGTTGGTGTAACTATTATCGCTGTTTTAAATGCTATGCGTTGTTTACGTGTAGAAAAGATGAAAGATAATAACTAAGCCTTAAAAAGTACAGCTGAAACAAACATTTTTAGCTGATTATCAGAGTTTGAGCGTGGGACAAAAATCACTTTGACTTTTTGTTTCACGCTTTTTCTCCTACACAATTTCTATTCGTTCTTAAATTGCCAGAGTTCTTGTAAAGAAATCTTTAAATTTTTCGCTTTGTGGCATATAATAAGAGAGAATTTGTACGAAAATTGCGCTTCGCTTTTTTTTCATGGTACAATAAGCAAGAATGGATTGATTTACAGGAGGGAACCTCAACATGGCATCAAATGAAAAAACACGATATAAAGCAATCATTGCAGACCATACGTATACAATTATTGGCCAAGAGTCAAAACAACATATGGATTTAGTCACAAAAATTGTCAACGAACAACTGGCGGAAATTAAACATCTTTCTCCGCAAACTGATACGGAACAAGCTTCTGTTTTATTAGCAATTAATGCAATTTCAGATCAACTAAAAAAACAAGAATATGCTTTAAAATTGGAAAAACAAGTAGCAGATTTAAAACAGAAAACCATTCGTTTGGCTGAATTAGAGAATCGTGTGCGCCGAATGGAAATTATCGAAGAAGAAGCACGGGATGTTTTGAAAAAGAATGGACAAGAAGATGTAGAAATTCATAATCATGTGGAAGCCCAACAAATTTTGAATGAAAATCGAAAACAGCAGATTCAAAATAAAGGTGTTTCGGAGTAGTTCCTGAAAGGATGACAAGATGTTAACAATACTTATTTTATTACTTTTAGCCTTTGGATTTTATACAGGAGCTAAACGAGGCTTGATTTTACAAGTGCTCTATTCGGTAGGTTACTTAATTTCATATTTTGTTGCTCGAACCTATTACAAAGAGGTCGCCTCTCATTTAGAATTGTATATTCCATATCCATCGGTTACGCCAACGTCAAAGCTTGTCTTTTTTAATCAAGAGATTTCTTTAGACTTGGACAAAGCCTTTTATTCAGCGGTTGCGTTTTTATTATTGCTGTTTGCAGGCTGGTTGGTCGTTCGTTTTTTAGCTATCTTTTTACATGGATTAACATTTATTCCAGTTTTGAAACAGGTAAATGGACTATTAGGTGGCGTATTAAGTGTTCTTGTGTTATACGTGGGTCTTTTTCTAGTGTTAGCTACGGCGTCAATGATTCCGTCAGATATTGTCCAAAATCAGTTTCGGTCAAGTGGCTTGGCACGAGGCATTGTAAAAAATACCCCAATTCTAACAAAACAAGCATATGAATTATGGGTTGAACCAATTACGAAATAAAGCTGAATGGGACTGAGATAGAGATAAGAAGTAAGTGAGCAAAGCGAAACTTCTTATGTTATGTCTCAGTCTTTTCAACAAATGAAAAAGTTAGAAAAGTAGGTGGAAAAATGAATCAGCGTATTCTATCAACATTAGGGTTTGATAAAGTAAAACAACAGTTGTTGCAATTTATTGTGACAGCTCAGGGGACAAACGAAGTTTCGGAATTATTACCGATTGCTGATGAAAATAAAATTCAATCATGGCTAAATGAAACACAGGATGGTTTAAAAGTTCAACGATTACGTGGTGGAATCCCCATTCCTAAATTAGAAAATATCCAACCACACATGAAACGGATTGAAATTGGTGCGGATTTAAATGGCATAGAATTAGCACAAGTAGGCCGTGTCTTGTCGACTACTTCAGAACTGACTCGTTTTTTTGATGAGTTAAGTGAAAATGAAGTTGATTTTGAACGTTTATATATGTGGCGAGAGCAACTAGAAGTTTTGCCTGAATTAAATCGCCAACTCAAACAAGCCATTGATGATGATGGCTACGTCACAGATGAAGCTTCGCCAGCCTTAAAGGCAATTCGGCAAAATATTCGACGTAGTGAGCAGACCATTCGAGAAGAACTAGATAGTATTATTCGTGGGAAAAACGCACGTTACCTTAGTGATGCCCTTGTTACTATGCGAAATGAACGCTACGTGATTCCAGTCAAACAAGAATATAAAAATATTTTTGGTGGCGTGGTTCACGACCAAAGTGCTTCAGGACAAACCTTATTTATTGAACCTAAACAAATTTTAGAAATGAATAATCGCTTGCGACAACAACAAATTGCCGAAAGAAATGAGATTACTCGCATCTTGGCAGAACTGTCGGCCGAGTTGGTCCCTTATCGCCGTGAAATTACGCATAATGCCTATGTCATCGGTAAACTTGATTTTATTAATGCTAAGGCACGACTAGGAAAAGAACTAAAAGCAGTTGTTCCAGAAATTAGTCAAGCAAATCATGTAGTTTTTAAACAAGCCCGGCACCCGCTATTGGATCCAGAAAAAGCTGTAGCCAATGACATTGTGATTGGAGAAGAATATCAAGCAATTGTGATTACAGGGCCTAATACCGGCGGGAAAACCATTACTCTGAAAACGTTAGGTCTTTTACAATTAATGGGTCAAGCTGGATTACCTATTCCAGTTGAAGAAGAGAGTAAAATGGGGATTTTTACAGAAGTATTTGCGGATATCGGGGATGAACAATCGATTGAACAAAGTTTAAGTACTTTCTCTTCACATATGACGAATATCGTGTCTGTCTTAAAGAAAGTCGATCATCAAAGTTTAGTACTATTTGATGAATTAGGTGCTGGGACAGATCCGCAAGAAGGGGCCGCTTTAGCGATTGCCATTTTAGATTCATTGGGTGCTAAAGGAGCCTATGTGATGGCAACAACCCATTATCCTGAATTAAAAGTGTATGGCTATAATCGAGCTGGAACAATCAATGCCAGTATGGAATTTGATGTAGATACCTTGAGTCCAACCTATCGTTTATTAATTGGCGTGCCTGGCCGAAGTAATGCTTTTGAAATTTCGAAACGTCTTGGATTAGACAACAGTATTATTGAAGCTGCAAAACAAATAATGGACGGTGAAAGTCAAGATTTAAACGAAATGATTGAAGACCTGGAAAACCGTCGCAAAATGGCCGAAACTGAATATTTAGAAGCTCGCCACTATGTCGATGAATCGGCGGCTTTGCATAAAGAACTGAAAGAAGCCTATCAAGTGTTTTTTGAAGAACGAGAAAAAGAATTACAAAAAGCGCGGAAAGAAGCGAATAAAATTATTGCAGAAGCGGAAGAAAATGCGGAAACTATTATTTCTGATATTCGCAAAATGCAATTGGAAAGTGGCCAACAAGGTGGTGTCAAAGAACATCAGTTAATTGATGCGAAAACACAACTTTCTCAATTACACCATGAAGAAACCAAGCTTGCTAAAAACAAAGTGCTGAAGAAGGCGAAAGAACAGAAAAAATTAAAAGCTGGCGATGAAGTAATTGTCAATACTTACGGCCAACGAGGGACCTTATTAAAAGACAACGGCAAAGGACAATGGCAAGTCCAATTGGGCATTTTAAAAATGAACGTATCTGAAGAGGATATGACGCCTGTCGCTCCACAAAAAGAAGCGAAACCAAGAGTTACAACGGTTCGTTCTGCAGAAAGCAGTCATGTTGGCACACAACTAGACTTACGTGGCAAACGCTACGAAGAAGCATTGGCAGAAGTTGACCAATACATTGATGCTGCGATTCTAGCGGGCTATCCACAAGTAACCATTGTTCACGGCAAAGGAACAGGTGCATTAAGAACCGGAATAACGGAATTTTTAAAAAATCACCGCAGTGTGAAAAGCTATGAATTTGCGCCACAAAACCAAGGTGGTAATGGTGCGACTGTCGTAAAATTCCAATAAATAAGGACTTACAATAAGTAAGCAGAACACTCGCTATCTTAGAGATGACGTGTTATACTAAGCATGTAATAAGAGTAAAGAGTAGGAGGTTTGTGAAATGACACAAGCAATTACCGATAAAGATTTTGCAACAGAAACAGATGAAGGATTAGTCTTAATCGACTTTTGGGCAACTTGGTGTGGCCCTTGTCGTATGCAAGCACCCATCTTAGAACAATTATCTGAAGAATATGATGAAGACGAAGTAAAAATCGTCAAAATGGATGTGGATGAAAATCCTGCAACACCAGCAAGTTTTGGAATCATGAGCATCCCAACATTGCTATTGAAAAAAGATGGCGAAGTTGTTGAAAAAGCAGTCGGTGTTCATACAAAAGACCAATTGCAAGCAATGATTGCCAAACACTTATAAACGTTGATTAGTCATTACGAATAGTCTGATTCAGTCTGAAGAGAAATCATTAGCGATTGTCTTTTCAGGCTGTTTCTTTCGTACATAAAGTAGCGGCTTTTTTTGTTTAATTACAAAAAGAGGTGTATAATAGACGAAGCATTTTGTTAGAAAGGAAGTATCGTATGAACGAACGAATAAAAAATAAATTAGCACTGCTTCCTGATCAACCTGGTTGTTATTTAATGAAAGATAAAAACGGCACGATTATCTATGTTGGGAAAGCCAAAATTTTGAAAAACCGTGTCCGGTCTTATTTTCGTGGTAGCCATGATACTAAGACAGAACGATTAGTCAGTGAAATCGATGATTTTGAATATATTGTGACAGAATCGAATATTGAAGCACTTTTATTAGAAATTAATTTAATCCATAAAAATAATCCCAAATATAACATCATGTTAAAAGACGATAAAACCTATCCTTTTATCAAAATCACAAACGAAAAATATCCTCGTTTAATGATTACTCGAAAGGTTTTAAAAGACAAAGCGTTATATTTTGGCCCATATCCAGATGTAAATGCAGCGAATGAAACAAAGAAACTGTTAGATCGGCTTTTTCCTTTGCGAAAATGTAATCCGTCGCAAAAAACACCTTGTTTGTATTATCATTTAGGACAATGTCTGTGTCCCTATGCTTTTGATGTGGATCCGCAAGTCTACAAAGATATGGTGGAAGAGATTAAAGGGTTTCTCTCTGGTGGACATACAGAAATTCAGGACCGCTTACAAGAAAAAATGGCTTATGCAGCTGCACATATGGAATTTGAAAAAGCTGCAGAATTTCGCGATCAAATTAAAGCGATTGAAACAGTTATGACCCGCCAAAAAATGACGAATGTAGATTTAATTGATCGTGATGTGTTTGGTTATGCTGTTGATAAAGGCTGGATGTGTGTCCAAGTATTCTTTGTCAGACAAGGAAAATTAATCGAACGTGATGTATCGATTTTTCCATTTTATGATGATGCCAGTGAAGCATTTTTAACTTTTATTGGACAATTTTATCAAGAGAATGAGCATTTTGTGCCAAAAGAAGTCTTGATTCCTGATGACATTGATAAAGAAAGCGTTGAAGCTTTATTAGCTACGAAAATCTTGCAGCCGCAACGGGGAGAAAAGAAAAAACTGGTTAAATTAGCCAGTAAAAATGCTGCAGTTGCTTTAAATGAAAAATTCGATTTGATTGTACGGAAACAAGAACGAACAATTGGTGCAGTTGAAAAATTAGGCAATGCGATGAACATACCTGCGCCCATTCGAATTGAAGCATTTGATAATTCAAATATTATGGGAACCAACCCTGTTTCTGCGATGGTTGTGTTTATTGACGGACGGCCAGCTAAAAATGAGTATCGAAAATATAAAATAAAAACTGTGCAAGGTCCTGATGATTACGCTTCTATGAGAGAAGTCATTTATCGCAGATATTCACGAGTTTTAAAAGAAGGCTTGCCTTTTCCTGATTTAATTTTAATCGATGGTGGTAAAGGTCAAGTCGATGTTGCTAAAGATGTGTTAGCCAATCAACTAGGAGTCGATATTCCTGTAGCTGGATTAGCCAAGAACGACAAGCACAAAACGAGTGAACTTTTATTTGGTCCAAACTTAGAAGTTGTACCATTGGAAAGAAACTCACAAGAATTTTTCTTGTTGCAACGAATCCAAGATGAAGTCCATCGTTTCGCCATCACATTCCATCGTCAATTACGTAGTAAAAATAGTTTTGCTTCCAAATTAGATAACATTGAAGGCTTGGGACCGAAACGCAAAAAAAATCTTTTAAAAGAATTTAAATCGCTTAAAAATATTACGGCAGCCAGTGTTGAAGAATTAAGAAAAGCTGGGTTACCTGAAACTGTCGCAAAGAATGTGTATCGTCATTTACACCAAGAAACAACCTCTGAGATAGAAAAATAAATGAAAATGAACCAGACCAATTAGGTGCTTTTCCTAATTTGTCTGGTTTTTTTATTCAATTTTTTCATGAAAAGTTGAACTCTCAAGAAAATATGATAACGATTTCTTTCGTGATATACTAAAACTAACTTAAAAGAGAGGACGTCTGATCATGAAAATACTAACACCCGTTTATCAAATAAAATTTAAAAAAGTACCAAATCAATTACTGATTGATGAGCGTTTGATGAATGAATTGGGTACGTGGTTGAATCGTACAGGTCGAATTTGGGCCTGTCAATCATCAAAATCGGCAAAGGAATTTAAAAATACATTTTATGAAAGCACAGGCTTGACCGCAAATGAAGTGCATATTTCTGCCGAGACGGATGGCCTTTTTCGTTTAGCAGAAAATAAAGCGTCTGATTAAAGTGCAACATCTTTCCATAACAATTGTCATTGACAAGCCAACACAGGAAAGATACGATATGAGTAACTAAACAGCGGTTTAGAAAAAGTGAAGGGGGCGTTTATGTGTTAGAGGTAAAAGAGTTAGTCAAAACCTTTGGGGATTTTAAAGCAGTTGATCATGTATCCTTTACGATACCGGACGGGAAAATTTTAGGATTAATTGGCCAAAATGGTGCCGGGAAAACAACTACGTTTCGCTTGATTTTAAATTTTTTAACACAAGATAGCGGGTCAGTTTTATGGAATGGTCAACCATTAAACGAAAAAGAGTACAATATTATTGGTTATTTACCAGAAGAACGGGGTTTATATCCTAAAATTACGATTGAAGACCAACTAATTTATTTCGCTTCGTTGCGGGGAAAAACTAAAAAAGAAATTGAACCTAAAATTGACTTTTGGATGGAAAAATTTCAAGTTAAAGGCAAAAAAACGGATAAAGTTAAATCTTTATCAAAAGGAAATCAACAAAAAGTTCAATTGATTGCGACACTTATTCATGAACCGAAGTTAATTATTTTAGACGAACCATTCAGTGGCTTGGATCCAGTTAATGCAGAATTATTAAAAGACGGCATTATTGAATTGAAAAATCAAGGTTCTTGTGTCATTTTTTCCAGTCATAATATGGACAATGTGGAGAAAATCTGTGACCATTTAGTCATGTTAAAAAATGGACGCATGGTTTTAGATGGTCAGGTTCATGAAATTCGACAACAATTTGGTCGAACAAAATTATTTTTAGAATCACCGTTATCTGTTGAGGAAGTTGCTGCTACAGCAGGTGTGAAAGAAGCGCACTTGCGACAAGATGGCGTCTTAGAAGCAACATTAGAAAATGCTGAAGTGGGCAAAGTGTTGTTTGATAAAGCGACAGCCAACGGCTACATTCCAATGTTTAATCAACAACCACCAACATTGGAAGAAATTTTCAAAATGAAAGTAGGTGGGCAAGATGAGTAAATTTTGGATTATTGCGACTGATGTCTATAAGAAAAATGTGAAGTCGCTGTCTTTCTTAATCATGATTTTAGCGCCATTTCTTCTTGTAGGAATTGTTTACTTAGCGGGCTCTCTAGCTAGCGGTTTTTCAGGAGATACTACCATTGGTCTGGTTTCGGAAAATCAAGCGCTCGTTAAAGAGTTGACAAAGAATAAAACAGAGGACTTTTCTTTCAAAGCTGTTTCTTCTGAGAAAAAGGCCCAAGAACAATTAAAAGACGAGAAAATTGATGCCTATTTACTTTTGGACACTACAGATAATCAGATTTCTGGTCAGCTTTACTCTGAACGCTCTTTAGGAAATGCAACCGAGATGCTAATTCCTCAAATGTTAAACCAATTACAAACAATGGCGAATGCCAATCGTTTAAACCTAATAGCTGAGCAAGTTGCCATGTTGAATCAACAAGCAACATTTAAAAAAGCCAAAATTAGTTTTGATGAAAATGGCAAAATAAAAACAGGAGAAGATAACACAGGGATTCAAATGGCGTTAGCAATGGGGATAACAATTTTGTTATTTGTCTTCATCAGCAGTTATTCTTCAATTATTGCCCAAGAGATTGCTTCTGAAAAAGGCACTAGAATCATGGAAGTTATTCTCTCTAGTACAAAAGCGCAAACCCATTTTTATGGCAAATTAACTGGGGTTATTCTAGTAGCTTTAACACAAATTTTCATTTACGGAGTGGCGTTTGTTCTCGGCTATTCTCAATTGAAAAATCTTGATTTTATGAAAAGTCTATTAAGTGGTATTTCACCACAAAGTATTTTTTCATCAACCTTTATTTTTACATTAGGCTTTTTCATTATTGGTATTCTCGTTTTTGCTGTTTTGGCAGCACTTTGTGGTTCTCTTGTTTCCAAACCAGAGGATACAGCAAAAGCAGTTCAGCCCATCATGTATATTGGTTTAATCGGTTATATGATTGGTATTACGTTTGGAACGAATGATCCACAAAATATCGTGGTGAAAGTAACTTCCTTTATTCCACTGATTTCGTCATATATCATGCCAGTACGCTTGGCGACCGAAACGGCATCAACAATGGAAGCAATTGTCTCATTAGTGATTTTGGCAGTCTTTGGAATCATTTTAACAATCTTCTCTGCTCGTTTATACAAATCAAACGTTCTTGTATACAGCGAAGGCGGCATGATTCAATCCTTAAAACAGTCAATTTCTATTTTAAAAAATGAACAAAAGCATAAATAATTTTTGTTTAACTCTAAAAGGACCCGGTAAATCAGTCAAAGTGACTGATCTGCCGGGTCTTTTTTAGGTACCGTTCGTCGTTCAACTAGACGAACGGTTAATTTTTTTTCAGGAATATTCGTCTGATTTAATTGGTTGTATAGGTAAATAAATGAGTTTTCGGCTTGATACTGAATGGCATAATCAACAGTCGTAATATGCATCAACTCACTGACATAACTATTATCAAAGCCAATGACAGCGACATCGCGAGGAACGGCATAATTTAGATTTTCAAGTTCTGAAATAAACTCAGCTGCTACGTGATCATTATAAAAGGCCAAAGCTTCTGGCTTGTCGGTTAATTGTTGCCAGTAATGGGCAATTTTGCGACCAGAATGGTTAGTATACTGATCATTAATCAGCCACTCAGCTTGCCAAGGTGCCTGAGTGTTTTCATAAAAATCTTTCATTGCACGTTTTCGTGCGTGCGTGTTTAAATTTTCGGGATTACCGAGGACATGACCAATTTTTTGGTATCCTTGTTGTTGTAAATATTCTAAGGAACGATAATAACCAGAGTAATGATCAATGTAGGAAGAATATATATTGGGTGAATCGATACGATGCCAGGTTGCTAAAGGGCCATACGCGCTGTAAGGCTCAATCACCGACCATTCATTTGTTCGTGTCAATAAAAACAAGCCATCTAATTGTTTGTATTTTAATTGGTTCAAGGCATCAATTTCTTTCTGCTGATCGCCATCTGTAAAAAATAAGGTTACGGAATAATTGTATTTTTTGGCAATTGAAATAAAGCGATTCAAGAAAATGCCTAAGGAACCTAAATAGCTAGGGGCTAAAAAGCCAATGGTTTTTGTGGCACCTGCTCGTAAATTCCGCGCCACATAATTCGGGGTATAATTTAATTCTTTCATTGCTTTGAGAATTTTTTCTTGACTATCGGCACTCACATATCCTTTTCCAGAAATTAAGCGAGAAACAGTCGATTTCGAGACACCGGCAACTTTTGCTACATCAATGATAGACGTCATTTTTTACCTCCAAAGTGGAATGTATTCTTATAAGAAGTATAGCATACATTTTTTTGAAAATAGTGCTTGACATGGGAACATTCCCATAATTTATCCTAAAGATGTAAACGATAACAATTTAATCAAGGAGGAAGAAGACGGATGACAAGAGGAGCATTAAAAATTGCAACAATTGGTGGCGGTTCTAGTTATACACCTGAATTAATTGAAGGATATATTAAAAGAAAAGATGAACTGCCAATTAAGGAAATTTGGTTAGTCGATATTGAAGCTGGTAAAGAAAAATTGGAAATCGTTGGGGCAATGGCGAAGCGCATGATTAAAGCTGCTGGTTTAGATTGGGAAGTTCATTTAACATTGGACCGTGAAGCAGCCTTAAAAGGGGCGGATTTTGTTTCAACACAGTTCCGTGTAGGATTATTAGATGCTCGCATTAAAGATGAACGGATTCCTTTGTCCCATGGGGTATTAGGCCAAGAAACAAATGGCGCGGGAGGAATGTTTAAAGCATTTCGAACAATTCCTGTCATTTTAGCTATTATTGACGATATGAAACGTCTTTGCCCAGATGCTTGGTTAGTGAATTTTACTAATCCAGCTGGAATGGTTACGGAAGCTGCAATTAAACATGGCGGTTGGAAAAAAACAGTTGGCTTATGTAATGTGCCGATTGGTCATAGAAAACAAGCGGCCGAAATGCTGGGAATTCCAGAAGAAGACTTATTCTTTAAATTTGCTGGAATTAATCATTTCCATTGGCACCGCGTTTGGGACAAAGAAGGACAAGAGCGAACACAAGAACTCATTGATTTAATTTACGGGCCTAAGCAAGAGCAAGAAAGTCATTTGAAAAATATTTTTGATGCGCCGTTCCATTATGAACAGTTAAAAGATTTAGGAATGTTACCATGTGGTTATCATCGCTATTATTATATTGAAGATGAGATGTTGAAGCATTCCATCGAAGAGTATGAACGGGGCGAAACAAGAGCACAAGTGGTTAAAGAAACGGAAGGTCGTCTGTTTGAATTGTATAAAGACCCCAAACTAGATTACAAACCAAAAGAATTAGAAGAACGGGGCGGCACACACTATAGCGATGCAGCTTGTGAAATGATTGCATCAATTTATAATGATAAACGAACGGATATGGTTGTTTCTACTGAAAATAATGGGACAATTACTGATTTACCGTATGATTGTGTTGTAGAAGTATCTGGACCTGTGACAGCACATGGACATGAACCTTACAACTGGGGGGCCTTTCCGCCAGCAGCACGAGGAATTATTCAAAATATGAAAGCTATGGAAGAAACGGTTATTCGAGCAGCCATCAATGGTGATTACGGCGCAGCATTGCATGCTTTCACTATTAATCCATTAGTTCCTGGCGGCGTCATGGCGAAGACCTTGTTGGACGAATTATTAATTGCCCACAAAGCGTATTTACCGAATTTTGCAGATGCGATTAATAAAATTGAAGAAACACAACCAGAAACAGTCACATATGTGGCCGAATTAATGAAAAGTAATTAAAAAATATCGCACGCTAAAGATTCGTTTAGTGTGCGATACTTTTTTTAGAATAGGAAGCAAAGGATTCCGTTTTTTTCTTGACAGTAAAATGATAGGTTTGTTGCCGGAACAGCCACTGAATACCAGAGTAAATTAAAATTTCAGCAATAATAAATGTCGAAAGTTTCTGTGCGGAAAGGAATAATAGCGTTAAAATTAAAAATAAGACGACACAGGTATAAAAAACGTGTTGCAATTTTTTAGAATTGATAATCGTGATTTCTTTGGTATCTTCAGTAACTTCAATGCGCCGATAAAACTGGAACCAGCCTTCATAGAACGTTAAAACATCCCCAGGATCAGCCTCAATTTCAATAGGTACATTAGTAAAAAGTTTCCCTTGATGCACACCATTTTTATAAAATGTAAAATAGCGTAACGCGCCCCAAGCTGATGTTTTTCGTGTCAATGTAATCTTCATGGTTTTCACCTCCGTCTTTATTTTGCCATAGTTTCGGTAAAATTGTATCCTACTAAAGTCGGATTCTCTGATTTTAGGGTCAGAATTGACAGATTACCCGATGTTGCGCAAGCAAAACAAAAGCGAAAAATTATTTTTCCTACTAATAATCAGTTCTCTTTATACAATCCATATCCAATTAGAATTGAAAATTTAACTTTCGCTTATGAGAATCGAACAATTCTTAACCAAGTGAACGTTCAAATTCCTTTAAACGAAAAAATAGCACTTTGTGGAAAAAATGGTGCTGGGAAGAGTACCTTCCTTCAACAAATTGAAGCTCGTCACCCAGCCATTTACTTTTCTCCCAAAGTCCGGTTAGGAACATATCATCAATTAGATTATCGATTAAAAAATGATGAACCACTGTTGACTTATTTATTGAAGCGGACAAATTATTCTGAAAAGGTTGTGCGTTCACTTTTATATCGGCTAGGTTTTCAACAAGAAAATTTACAGACAAAGATATCTTCTCTAAGTGGTGGCGAAGCCATAAAAATTACTTTGGCGCAATTATTTATAGAACCAAATAATATCATCTTATTGGATGAACCCACCAATTTTCTTGATTTAGAGACAATCCAAGCACTTGAAGAATTTATAAGTGCCTATCAAGGAACAGTAATTTTCACCTCGCATGATGAAACGTTTGTGGAAAAAGTAGCCACCCGCACTATTTATTTAGAAAACGGGAAAATTATTGATAAATAAAAAAAGTAAACAAAAAGTCGCTATTTTAGCGACTTTTTGTTTAGACTTCTTCAATTGGTAAATAGGTGTATTCTGCAATTTCTGCGGCATGGGAGCCAGCAACATGTCCAGTGACAAATGCAGCTGTAACATTGTAGCCTCCAGTATAGCCATTAATATCTAAAAGTTCACCAGCAAAAAATAAACCATTGACTAATTTGCTCTCCATTGTTTTAGGGGTCACTTCTTTGAGGGAAATCCCACCGCCTGTGACAAAAGATTTTTCCAAAGGCAATGTTTTCGTAACAGTGAACTGAAAGTCTTTCAGTAGTTCCACAAAGGAAAGACGTTGCTTTTCTGTTAGTTGTTTGGCAGGCACTTCTTCAATTGCTAGTTTCTCTAGATAAAAAGTGAGCAGCCGTTCTGGTACTAAAGAATGAAAGGCATTTTTTGCCACTTTATTTGGCTGTTCCTCAATCATGTAATCAACGTTTTTCAGCACTTCTTCAAAAGATTTTGTCGGAAACACATCCAAGGCTACCGTGACAGGTTGATTGCCGTTGCGAGTTAATTCTTGGTTAATAAAACTAGAACAGCGGAGCGCGGCAGGTCCTGAAATGCCAAAATGTGTAAACAGCATATCCATTTGATGATTAACTAAAGGTTTTCCTTTTTGGTTCAAAACAGTTAAATTAACATCTTGTAAAGAGAGACCTTGCAACGTTTTATCAAGGATAAAAGGTTCTTCAGAAATAATAGGCGATTCGGTAGGGTAGAGCGGGCTGATGGTATGCCCCATTTTTTTGGCTAGTTTATAGCCATCACCAGTTGCTCCTGTGGAAGGATAAGTGCGGCCGCCAGTTGTTAATACAACACACGGTGCATAAATTTTTTCCAGTTCGGTTTCAACGCCAATTATTTGATCGTCTTTTCGTAGTAATTTTGTGACCTGTGTTTTTGTAAAAACAGTGACTCCTAATTCGTTAATGCGGTTAAATAGCGCATCAACAATTGACTTCGATTTATCTGTGACAGGGAACATGCGTCCGTGATCTTCTTCTTTTAAGTGAATACCATTGGATTCAAAAAAGTTCATGATATCATAGTTATCAAATTGTGAAAATGCGCTGTATAAAAATTTTCCATTCCCAGGAATAAATGAAATGATTTCTTCTGCGGGCCGATTATTAGTTACATTACAGCGGCCGCCACCAGTCATTAATAATTTTTTCCCAACACGGCGATTTTTTTCAATCAATAATACTTGAGCGCCTGCTTCTGCGGCCGCAATCGTGGCCATCATACCGCTCGTCCCAGCACCGACAATAATTACATCAAATTTCTTCATAGTTCTCCTCCAATTCAATAGGTAGTGTACCATAATTACGGGATTTTTTCTGGATTTAAGGAAAAAAATAAATAAAACTAAGGAACCAGCTAATTGAAAATTTACTAACTGGCTCCTTAGTTTTATAAGAACTCGTTTACAATTTTTATTATTTTTTCTGAATGATTAGACACATCTAATGGTGATTCGATTGAAATTAATTCTTTTAATCCGTTGTTTAGTTCTATTTTCATACCATTATTATTCATGTAAAATCTTAAAATCCATTTTCTGATATTATTATCTAGGAGTACATTAAAGTAACTTTTATTATCTCGGTAAAATATCCTATCCAACACTACTGTATCTTTTAAAATGAGTTTAGAAATTGTGTAAACTTCTAATTCTTCAGGAGTAGTAACTATATTATTCTCGATTTCATCTTCAGGCTGTTCAGACAAATCATCTTCTTTGTCCGAAACAGAAGTATTTAATGCAGCACTTAACTTTTCATTTACTTTTTCATTGATAAATTGATTTATTCCTTTTTTTATTATAGGTGTAAACTTATCTAATGTTTGTTTAGTTTTTACTCCGCCATAAATTTCTCCAACAAAATATTTTACAAAATCTTCTGAAGGGTCTAAAAGCTGATCTGATAAGAAAGCTTTAAATTTATTTAAATATTTCAATTCAGAAGCGCTACTTGTAATTTTATCAATATCAAATGTGTCTTTATGGAATTTAGCAATTTCTGGTATTTGTGTATCCTTCAAATTAGTTATATCAATAGTTAAAAATGGAGAGACGTCCATTTTGTTGGGTTCTTCCAAATCGGTAAAAAATTTATATTCTTTACCATTTGTTAATATTCCAAATTTTGATGTCGTAGTCCCAAAATATCTAAATAATTGAGAATCATGTTTTGTTAATTGCTCGTTGACAGATTTTGCTTCAATTAACATAGTAGGAATACTATCAATTACTATCGCATAATCTACTTTTTCCCCTTTCTTAATCCCTACATCAGCAGTAAATTCTGGAACGAATTCCAAAGGATTAAAAATGTCATAACCCAGTATTTGAAAGAAGGGCATAATTAAAGAAGTTTTGGTTGCTTCTTCGGTAGCAATATTTTCCTTTAATTTTGTTACTCTTTTACCTAACGATTTTAAATCATCTTTAAATTTTTCCATTTCCATAAATATTCCTCTTTTCTTTAAATACATCTTGATGTATAAGAGTGTATTTAATGCAAAATATCAACAAATTTTTATCTTTGCTTACTAATTTTATATTACATACTTTACAAAAATATGTCAACGCTTTCATTAGCGCAATAAAAATGCAAAAAAGAAATAAATAAAAAAATAAACGTTTGACTATGGTAATTTTTGAATTTTCAGTTAAAATAAACCTATAACAATGAGAGGATGATTAAATGGACGCAAAACAATATGTTAAAAATATTCAAGAAAAGATTCACCAATTAGACCAAGGTCAAACAGAATATTTACAAGCAGTCGATGAGTTTTTACCAACCGTAGAAGGTTTTTTAGAAAAAAATCCTCAATACATTGAAGCAAATGTTTTAGGTGTCTTGATTGAACCTGAACGTATTTTTCAATTTCGTGTGCCGTGGCAAGATGACCAGGGCAATTGGCATGTGAACAGAGGCTATCGTGTCCAATATAATTCAGCGATTGGGCCATACAAAGGTGGTTTGCGGTTTCATCCAAGTGTGAATTTAAGTGTGATGAAGTTTTTGGCCTTTGAACAAATTTTTAAAAATAGTTTAACTGGTTTGCCAATCGGTGGCGGCAAAGGCGGTAGTGATTTTGATCCAAAAGGTAAGTCAAATGCTGAAGTGATGCGCTTTTGTCAAAGTTTCATGACCGAACTTCAAAAACATATTGGTCCAAGTACAGATGTTCCAGCAGGCGATATTGGCGTAGGCGCTCGTGAAATTGGTTATTTGTTTGGCATGTATAAACGCTTGCGCAACTATGATGCAGGAGTGTTGACTGGAAAACCTTTAGGATACTGGGGAAGCCAAGCAAGAACAGAAGCGACGGGTTATGGAACGGTTTATTTTGTTAAACATTTATTAGCAGATAAAAACGATACGTTTGAAGGCAAAAAAGTCGCTGTTTCTGGTAGCGGGAATGTCGCAATTTATGCCATGGAAAAAGCAACTGAGCTAGGCGCCACAGTAATCACATGTTCCGATTCGTCTGGTTTTGTTTATGATCCAGAAGGAATTGATGTGGCGTTAGTAAAAGAACTAAAAGAAAAAAATCGTGAACGCATTTCAAAATATGTTGAAACACGTAAAGGCGCAACTTATTATGATAAAGAATCTGTTTGGGATTTCGAAACAGCGTATGACATTGCGTTACCATGTGCAACACAAAATGAAATCAACGAAAAGCAAGCCGCTATTTTAGTGAAAAACGGAGTGAAAGTCGTGGCAGAAGGCGCAAATATGCCTTGTACACTAGAAGCAGTCGCCGTTTTTGCTAAATCAGCTGTAATTTATTGTCCAGGCAAAGCCGCTAATGCTGGTGGTGTTGCGGTTTCTGCATTAGAGATGAGCCAAAATGCTGAACGTTTAGCTTGGTCCTTTGAAAAAGTTGACGGTATGCTAGATCAAATTATGCAAAACATTTATGAGACTTGTCGTGATACAGCTAACGAATATCAGGCACGAGATAACTTTGTTTTAGGTGCGAATATTGCTGGCTTTGAAAAAGTAGCGGCAGCGATGCTAAGTCAAGGACTCGTTTAATAACAAAAAATGCTAGGATTTCCTAGCATTTTTTCTTGGTTTGTTTGATTAAGAGAATAAATATCTCTAATTAAATAGTTAAAATTAAACAATTGGTCTATCCAAAAGAATTTGCTTGAAAAAATGTCTAAAAACACGTAAAGTATACATGTAGTAAGTTTACTTTCGAGGAGGAAAAGGAATGTCACACATTCAATTAGATTATTCCAAATTAGCACCATTTGTTGCTGACCATGAATTGGAATACATGCAAACACAAGTCACTGCAGTGGACAAAGCATTACGTGAAGGTACAGGAGCTGGTAATGATTTTACTGGCTGGATTGATTTACCAGAAAACTATGACAAAGAAGAATTCGCGCGCATTAAAAAAGCAGCAGCAAAAATTCAATCTGACTCTGAGGTATTAGTAGTCATTGGTATCGGTGGTTCATATTTAGGTGCCCGTGCAGCAATTGAATTTTTGACACATTCATTTAATAATCTATTATCAAAAGAAGAACGGAAAGCGCCACAAATCTTCTTTGCTGGAAATAGCATCAGCTCAACTTATTTAGCTGATTTAATCAATGTGATTGGTGATCGTGATTTTTCTGTCAACGTTATTTCAAAATCTGGAACTACGACAGAACCAGCGATTGCTTTCCGCGTCTTTAAAGAGTTATTAATTAATAAATATGGCAAAGAAGAAGCCAATAAACGTATTTATGCGACAACTGACCGTGCTAAAGGAGCAGTAAAAGTTGAAGCCGATGCGGAAGGTTGGGAAACATTTGTGATTCCTGATGATGTGGGCGGCCGTTTCACTGTTTTAACGCCAGTAGGTCTTTTACCAATCGCTGTTAGCGGTGCGGATATTGATCGTTTAATGGAAGGTGCAAATGATGCCCGTAAAGAATACGGCGCAACGAGCGACTTAAAAGAAAACCAAGCCTATCAATATGCTGCGTTACGTAACATTTTATATCGTAAAGGTAAAACAACTGAAATGTTAATTAACTATGAGCCTGGTATGCACTATTTCTCTGAATGGTGGAAACAATTATATGGTGAATCAGAAGGAAAAGATGGCAAAGGTATTTTCCCAGCAGCCGCAGACTTTTCAACTGACTTACATTCTATGGGTCAATATGTTCAAGAGGGTATGCGTAACTTATTTGAAACAGTGGTTAAAATTGAAAATCCACGCCATAGCATTTCAATTCCAGAACAAAATGAAGATCTAGATGGCTTAGGCTATTTACAAGGAAAAGAAATTGACTTCGTCAATACAAAAGCGTTCGAAGGTACGTTGCTTGCTCACACAGATGGTGGTGTGCCAAACATGATCGTTAAAGTGCCAACAATGGATGCTTATTCATTAGGTTATGTTATGTACTTCTTCGAAATTGCGGTGGGCATCTCAGGTTACTTAAATGGGGTTAATCCATTTGACCAACCAGGTGTTGAAGCTTACAAACGCAACATGTTCGCTTTATTAGGTAAACCAGGTTTTGAAGAATTAGCAAAAGATCTAAATGCACGTCTATAATTTGTAAATAACAGAAGAAAAGAGCCAGAAACACTTACGTTTCTGGCTCTTTTCTTCTGTTTAAATTATTTTTCCAATGGTTCGTTCCATTTTTTAGGACTCCAAATGGTTCCTTCCAATGCAACTTGAAGACTTTCATTATCATCTTCTAATTGTTCAATATATTTGATGGTTTCCTCGATAATAAAAGAATTGGGTTCTTCGCTGATTGACTGAAGTTGTTCTGCTAACCATGTATTTCTCATTTTTCTTCACCTCAAAATGTAGTCTATCATAGGTGAGCTTTTTAGTAATGAAACTTGCTTATTGGTTTTCCTTTAAAATAGCATAAATTCGTTCAATATCCGCTTGGGTACCTCTTAATTCATAATCAGCTAAGAAGGGGAAGTTAAATTGTTCCGCATACTGTTTAGCTGTCAGGCAGTATTGGTGGTTAAAGTTTTTATTGCCGCTGCCCACCACGCCAGAGCAATAACGATAATTATTTTCAAAAGCAAGATATTCTCGCATGACTTCTGTTAAAATTTCGGTATTGCCGTTGTTGATGCCATCGCCACCATCTAAATAGGTAGGCACAAAGGTAAAAAATGGTTCTGTTTCTACTTCTAACGGAGAATTTTCCGAAATTTCTTTGAAAGTAATCGTAGGATTTTTTTCGTTGTGCTGATGTTGCTCTTCAGCATAAGCTGTTAAACGTTGAACAAATGAGCGTGTATTACCAGAGATTGAAATATATCGTATATTCATCAGAGATCCCTCCAAATAAATTTAATTGTTTACGTAAGTATAGCACATCTATGTGAAAAAAATTCAAGATCAATAATTATAAAGCGAAAAAAATAATGCCTTTTTATTACCTATTATAAAAGTGAAAATTTGTTATTTTAATTCATTTGGGTAAGTATTGAATTTTGCGAAAAACTTTGCTAAGATGGTAGAGTATTGAATAAAGAATGGTTGGGCGAAAGCTTCAAGGATTCAGTTCTTCAAGGGGTGAGAAGAACAATTTTTGAGTTTGCGCCTTTTTGCATACCTAAAACAAAAGGGCTGAGCGTATCTCTATTTCGCTAGTCCTTTTTCTTATATGCTAAAGGTGTAAAAACTAAGGAGGTGGAGACAATGGTACAAGAAGTACTAGAACAAATCAAGGCAGCGGAAGATGCGGTGGAAGAGCATCGGCAACAAGCTAAGATGAATTGTCGTTTATATGAAGAACAGAAGCAAGAACGTTTAGCTGAACTACGTCAAGAGAGTGAAGAAGCTGTTGAAAAAGTGCTGACGGATTCACTAGCAACGCAAGAAAAGATGTTACAACTTGAAAAAGAACAACTTTTAGATGAAACAAAGCGCACTGAACAAGCGCTTCACGAACGTTACGAAGCGAACAAAGAACAAGTCATTGATTCAATTATTGAGAGGGTGAAAGACGTTTATGGCAGTTAGTAAAATGGAAAAAATGACAATAATTGCCGCTGCCGAAAAAGAAGCAGCAATTCTGCAAGCCATTCAAGGCTTGCAAATTGTCGAAGTAAAACGGATTTTTCATTCGCCTGAAGAAGAACAAGCCTTAAAGAGTCAATATTCTTTTTTACAAGCAGAACAGTCAACTGAACAGCTACGTAAATATGAAACGATGCTACAACAATTGCAAGAGCTTCTTTTATTTTTGACACGCTCTTCAGGAAAAGGGTTAAAGATAAAAAGAAAAGTCTATACTTTGGAAGAGTTGGAACAAACCTTTGATGAAGAAACATTACAAAGCTATTTGACGGAATTAAAGAATATTCAAGAATCTTTGAAACAAATTCAAACGGATCGTCAAGGATTAGAAACCGAAGAAGAATTATTAGGCCGCTGGCAATATCTGGATGTTCTACCGCACAAACAGCAGTTAAAAAGTAGTTATGTCGTTCATGGTTCGATAAATCTAGCCAATAAAGCCAGTTTCTTGAGCGCGTTGTCTCAATGGCCAACGGTTTATTTTGAAGAAATTTATCAAAGTATGCATCATAGTTACTTTACACTCGTTTACCTGAAGGAACATCAGCAGAGTGTAACCGAGTTATTAAACCAATATAGTTTTGAACCACTCCAATACCGTTATGATGTTCCGCCTAAAGAGGCATATCAACAAGTCAAAGAACGATATGAAATTTTACAAAAAGAAGAAAAAAACTTAAAGCAACAACTGGCTTCTTATCATGATTTTTATGAAACGTTTTGCTTGGCTGAAGAAGTCTTATTGGCGGTTATCCAAAGAGAACAAGCACGTCAACATTTGTTAAATGCTTCATCATTTTTCATCTTGCAAACGTGGATTCCAGTCGAAGAAAAAGCCGATATTTTGACAGCGATTGAAGAAAAAGTTCCTAAGGACGAAATAGCTCTTACTTTTGAAAATCCTACGAAGGCGGAAATTGAGACGGATATACCGGTTAAACTAGCGAATAATAAACTGGTGCAGCCGTTTGAAATGTTAACAGAGATGTATAGCTTACCAAAATATGAAGAAGTTGATCCGACACCTGCGATGATGCCGTTTTATCTAGTCTTTTTTGGCATGATGGTAGCGGATATTGGCTATGGCTTACTGATGCTGCTCTTGTCTATTATTGCTTTGAAAGCATTTGTTTTACCGAGAGGCATGAAACGTTTTGCCGACTTTTTCTTGATTTTATCATTTCCAACAATTATTTGGGGCTTCATTTACGGTTCGTTTTTCGGTGCAGCATTACCGCCAACAATGTTTGGAATCAAATCACCATTTCCGATTTTATCAACGACCGAAGATGTAAATACGATTCTTATTTTATCGGTTATTTTTGGGTTTATTCAATTGGTTGTCGGTTTAATGATTAATGGGATTCAGTTATCAAAACAAAAGCGCTATTTAGATAGTATTAACGAAAGTTACGCTTGGTTAGGGATTTTGTTTGGTTTAGCATTGTTAGTCGTTGGTAAATTAGTGGTTAAAAATGAAGGCTTATTTACAGCAGGTGCAATTTTAGCTAGCCTTTCTGCCATTGCAATTATTGTGATTCCAATGATTCAATCGAAGGCCAAATTAAAAGGTTTAGCCAAAGGACTGTATGGACTATACGGTGTGACAGGTTATGTCGGTGATTTAGTTAGTTATACACGTTTGATGGCGTTAGGAATTGCTGGGGGAAGTATTGCTTCAGCGTTTAATATGCTCGTAGAGTTCATGCCGCCAGTTGCCCGTTTTAGCGTGGGCATCTTGCTGTTAATTGTTTTACATGCGTTAAACATATTCTTATCGTTATTAGGTGCTTATGTTCACGGCGCACGTTTGCAATATGTTGAGTTCTTTGGAAAATTTTACACAGGCGGTGGCCGGGCGTTTAATCCGCTAAAAACAAAAGAAAAGTATGTCAATGTTGAGAAAAAATAGAAAATTATTTATTGGAGGAAAATAGAGATGATGGATTACTTAATTAATAATAATGGTGGAATTGTTTTTGCAGTATTAGGAATGGCGATGGCGACAATTTTTGCTGGGATTGGATCAGCCAAAGGGGTTGGCTTTACTGGGGAAGCAGCAGCAGCTTTAACGACGGAGCAGCCAGAAAAATTTGGTCAAGCGTTAATTTTACAGTTATTACCAGGTACACAAGGACTATACGGTTTCGTTATTGCTTTCTTAATTTATATTAACTTAGGAAACGATATGAGTATGGTTCAAGGGTTGAACTATTTTGTAGCAGCTTTACCAATTGCTTTTGCAGGATTGTTCTCTGGGATTGCCCAAGGTCGTGTAGCCGCTGCGGGGATCCAAATTTTAGCGAAGAAACCAGAACATGCAACAAAAGGAATTATCTATGCTGCCATGGTTGAAACTTATGCCATCTTAGGGTTTGTAATTTCCTTCTTACTTGTATTGAACGTCAAATAATTGAGGAGGCAGATGGATGGATGCCATTGAAAAAATCATCAGTGAAATTAAGCAGCAAGGAAAGCAAGAAGTCGAAGCCTATGTCACCAGTGAACAAACGCGCATCGATCAAGAATTCCAAGCAGCACAACAAGAAATTTTGCTGAAGCAAGAACATGAAATAGAAAAACGACAACAACAATTATTAAAAGAATTTAAACAACGCCAACAACGGCAAACTCTAGAAATTCGTCAGGATGCATTAAATAAAAAACAAGCATATCTTAACCAATTATTTGACGAAGTGGTCTTAAAGATGAGTGAATGGTCAGCGGAAGAATTTCAACAATTCATGAAAGCACAATTAGGTTCACTTGAATTAACAGGAAAAGCAACCATTCTTTTAGGCGAGTATTCTCAAACGAAAGTGACGCAAGAATGGCTGACCGCCCTTTCTGATGCTACTGTTCAATGGGAGCTTTCAGAGGAAGTTGTTCCAAAAGAAAGTGGCTTTATCGTTGCAAAAGACGGTTTGGATTATAATTTTCTCTTTTCAGCATTAGTTGAAGAGATTCAAAAAACAGAAGGCTTTAAAGTAGCAGAAAAACTTTTCAGTTAAGAAGGGAGGACGTAGCATGAGAAAACCAACGTATCATCAAATTAATCCGCTGATTCGTTTAAAAGAAACGGAGCTGCTTTCTGAGCAACAGTTTCAACAACTTTTAGAAGCGGAAACAGTTGAAGACGTTAAAAATATGTTAAAAAGTACGGTTTATCAACCTTATTTAACCGAAACTTTTGAAGAAAAATTTGACTACCATTCTTCTGAAGCGCTGGGAAGTCTTTATCGCTGGTTATATGAAATGGCTCCAGAACCAGCTGTAGTAACGTTGTATACGATGCGTTTTACCTTCCATAACTTGAAAATTTTGACGAAAGCTGAGCGAACAGGTAAAGATTTTGATTATCTTTATTTAGAAGATGGTCGTTATTCTCTAAACACAGTCAAAAGTGCCATTCATACAAAAAACTCTTCCGAACTTGAACCAGCATTATTAGAAGTGATCCGTGATGTTTTTGCCTATCTGGAAGAAGGCGGTTTGCCGCAAGCAATTGATATCCTTTATGATCGAGCATTTTTACAGCAACAGCGAAAATTAGCGGATGAATTGGGGTATGAAGAGTTAACGAAGGAAGTCATCGCTTTTATTGATTTAACTAATCTATCAACGATGGCTAGAGGGATTGTTCAACATCAAAACAGCAACTTTTTATCAACCGTGATTTCTAGCGCTGGCAGTCTCTCAAAGAAAGAGCTGTTGACCTATGCGGAAAAGTCACTTGTAGAATTTACAGCATTTGTCAGAACAACGAATTACGGACAACTATTAGAAAAGATTATCAATAAAGAAACCAATGAATTAAATTTATTGGCTTTTGAAAAACTCAAAGATGATTACCTGACCTCAATGTATGAAAACGGTCGGACGGTTGCTTTTGGGCCGCTCCCATTACTAGCCTTTTTGAATGCGAAAGAAGTTGAATGGAAAAATTTGCGTTTAATTTTGGTCGGAAAACATAGTGGGTTTTCAAATGAAAAAATTCGAGAAAGGATGCGAAAAGTCAATGGGGTATAAAATTGGTGTCATTGGAGACAAAAATTCAATCTTACCATTTAAACTGTTTGGCTTTGAGGTCCATCATGCCATTTCAGAAATGCAAGTTAGAGAAGCCATTGAAACTATGGCGAAAAATAAGTTTGGGGTCATTTTCATAACGGAAGAAGCCTCTACTTTAGCAGAAGAAACGATTGAACGATACAAAGAACAAGTGACACCAGCGATTATTTTGATCCCAAGTCATAATGGTACAATCGGAATCGGTTTAAGTGAGATTGAAAAAAATGTTGAAAAAGCAATTGGACAAAATATTTTATAATGCAAAGGAGAATGAGCGTGCAAATTGGAAAAATTGTCAAAGTTTCAGGTCCTTTGATTTTAGCTGAAAACATGTCAGATGCTAGTATCCAAGACATTTGTCATGTAGGAGATTTAGGCGTTATCGGAGAGATTATTGAAATGCGAGGCGACGTCGCTTCGATTCAAGTATATGAAGAAACAACAGGCATTGGACCAGGAGAACCAGTTATTTCAACAGGAGAACCATTATCTGTTGAATTAGCCCCAGGTTTAATTGCCGAAATGTTTGATGGTATTCAACGACCATTGGATACATTTCAAGAAGTAACCCACAGTAACTTTTTAGGCCGTGGCGTTAAAATTGATGCATTAGATCGTGAGAAAAAATGGACGTTTGAACCGACTGTGGCAGTTGGTGAAGAAGTGTCGGCAGGTGACATCGTCGGTGTGGTTCAAGAAACACCGATTATTCAACATAAAATTATGGTGCCTTTCGGCGTTTCAGGAACGATTGTCGAAATTAAAGCAGGTGACTTTGCCATTGATGAAACAGTTTACTCAGTGAAAACGGCTAAAGGAACGGAAAGTTTTAGCATGATGCAAAAATGGCCCGTTCGGCGGGGACGTCCCATTTTAGAAAAACTAAGTCCCAAAGTACCGATGGTGACCGGACAACGCGTAATTGATACCTTTTTCCCAATTACGAAAGGCGGAGCGGCAGCAGTTCCAGGACCATTTGGCGCTGGAAAAACAGTCGTTCAGCACCAAATTGCCAAGTGGGCCGATGTCGATTTAGTCGTTTACGTTGGTTGTGGAGAACGCGGGAATGAAATGACAGATGTTTTAAATGAATTTCCAGAATTAATTGATCCAACAACTGGTGAGTCTTTGATGAATCGGACGATTTTAATTGCGAATACGTCAAATATGCCGGTAGCGGCACGGGAAGCCTCGATTTATACAGGGATTACCATTGCAGAATATTTCCGTGATATGGGTTACTCAGTCGCAATTATGGCGGATTCTACTTCTCGTTGGGCAGAAGCGTTACGAGAAATGAGTGGTCGGTTAGAAGAAATGCCTGGTGATGAAGGCTATCCAGCCTATTTAGGTAGTCGCTTAGCTGAATATTATGAACGAGCAGGACAAGTCATCGCGTTAGGAAAAGATCATCGTGAAGGAAGCATTACGGCGATTAGTGCGGTTTCGCCATCTGGTGGGGACATATCAGAACCTGTCACACAAAATACGTTACGCGTTGTTAAAGTATTCTGGGGCTTAGATTCTCAATTAGCACAAAAACGTCATTTTCCTTCTATTAACTGGTTGCAAAGTTATTCTCTTTACTCCACAGAAGTAGGGCAATATTTAGACTTGGAATTGCAAGGAAACTGGGCCGCTATGGTAGCTGAAGGGATGCGGATTTTACAAGAGGAATCTCAATTGGAAGAAATTGTTCGTTTGGTTGGGATTGATTCCTTGTCGGATAAAGACCGTTTAACGTTGGAAACAGCCAAATCATTACGGGAAGACTATTTGCAACAAAATGCTTTTGATGACGTGGATACGTTCACTTCTCGAACCAAACAAGCGAAAATGTTGCAATTGATTCTAACTTTTGGTAAAGAAGGTCAAAAAGCCTTAAGTTTAGGCACTTATTTCTCTGAGTTAATGGCGGGAACAGTTGAAATCCGTGATCGCATTGCTCGTAGCAAGTATTTACCAGAAGAAGAATTAGAAAAATTGGATCGTTTACAAGCAGAAATTAAAACAACGATAAAAGAAATCATTGCTGAAGGAGGAATGACGAATGATTAAAGAATATCGCACAATCAATGAAGTCGTTGGTCCTCTGATGATTGTTGAAAAAGTGGCAGGCGTAAAGTACGAAGAATTAATTGAAGTACGCATGCAAAATGGCGAAATTCGCCAAGGGCAAGTTTTAGAAATCAATGGAGATAAAGCGATGGTCCAAATTTTTGAAGGAACGAGTAACATCAATATTCGTGATTCAAAAGTTCGCTTTCTGGGACATCCTTTAGAATTAGGGGTTTCGCCAGATATGATGGGGCGCGTTTTTGACGGCTTAGGTCGCTTAAAAGATAATGGACCAGAATTATTACCTGAGAAAAAATTAGATATTAACGGCGAAGTTATCAATCCAGTTGCTCGTGATTATCCCGATGAGTTCATCCAAACAGGGATTTCAGCGATTGACCATTTAAATACCTTAGTTCGTGGTCAAAAATTACCTGTTTTTTCAGCTTCTGGCTTACCTCATAAAGAATTAGCAGCACAAATTGCCAGACAAGCCAACGTGTTAAATAGTGAAGAAGAATTTGCCGTAGTTTTTGCGGCCATTGGGATTACCTTTGAAGAAGCGGAATATTTTATGGAAGATTTCCGTCAAACAGGCGCAATTGATCGTTCAGTCTTGTTTATGAACTTAGCGAATGATCCAGCCATTGAACGGATTGCAACGCCTAGAATGGCTTTGACAGCCGCTGAATATTTAGCTTATGAAAAGGGCATGCATGTCTTAGTTATCATGACGGATATGACCAATTATTGCGAAGCGTTACGGGAAATTTCAGCAGCACGCCGTGAAGTTCCAGGACGTCGTGGTTACCCAGGTTATCTTTACACGAACTTAGCAACGTTGTATGAACGGGCAGGACGAATTCGTGGCTCAAAAGGTTCCGTAACACAGATTCCTATTTTAACAATGCCAGAGGAGGATAAAACACATCCAATTCCCGATTTAACTGGCTATATTACAGAAGGGCAAATTATCTTGTCCCGGGAACTATATAAGAGCGGTATCCAACCACCAATTGATGTCTTGCCATCACTTTCCCGTCTTAAAGACAAAGGAACTGGTGAAGGCAAAACGCGCGGGGATCATGCAGCGACGATGAATCAATTGTTCTCAGCCTATGCACAAGGGAAACAAGCCAAAGAATTAGCTGTCATTTTAGGAGAATCAGCTCTTTCCGATGTCGATAAAATTTACGCAGCTTTTGCCCAACGTTTTGAAGAAGAATATGTCAATCAAGGATTCGATACAAACCGTTCGATTGAAGAAACGTTAGATCTTGGGTGGGAACTATTAAGTATGCTACCGAGAACAGAACTAAAACGAATTAAAGAGGATATGCTCGATCAATATTTAACTGAAGGGAAGTAGAAAAATGGCTCGATTAAATGTTAATCCAACCCGTATGGAACTTTCCCGATTGAAAAAACAGTTAACTACGGCCACGAGAGGTCATAAGTTGCTGAAAGACAAACAAGATGAATTGATGCGACGGTTTATTGCGCTAGTCAAAGAAAACAATGAGTTACGTATTCAGGTTGAACAAGAAGTGACGGATGCGTTATCAAATTTTGTATTGGCAAACGCAACGTTGAACGAAGCCTTTATTGAAGAGTTAGTGGCAATTCCAGCCGAAAAAGTTGAATTAGAAATTATTGAACAGAACATCTTAAGTGTGCCAGTTCCTAAAATGATTTTTGATTACGATGAATCGGTTCAAGAAGCACCCTTAGATTATGGCTACGTGAATTCAAACAGCGAGCTTGATCAAGCTTTTGCTAAAATTTCAAGCATTTTACCGAAATTATTAGCACTTGCAAATGTTGAAAAGACGTGCCAATTATTATCAAAAGAAATTGAAAAAACGCGTCGTCGTGTCAACGCCTTAGAGTATATGACGATTCCACAATTAGAAGAAACAATTTACTACATTCAAATGAAATTAGAAGAAAATGAACGTGGCGAAATTACACGTCTAATTAAAATTAAAAGCATGAACAAAGAAAATTAATGGTTAGAAAGAACGAGTGCGAAGCCAGTTGGTAGCTTTCGTGCTCGTTTTTAATAAAAAAGGGAGTGGAAAAAATGAAAAATGAAGAACGCCGCAAAGCGATTGCACTGAATTGTCAAAAATACGAAAGTGACTATGCTCACTTGGTGGAACCAATCAATGAGCTACTGTTAAACTTGGGAGCGGCTATTTCAGAAGAAGCCGCGAAGCAAATCATTCTGAATGTAAAACGATATCATCACGGCGTGAAATATCTTCCTGAGTGTCATTTAGATGAAAGTAACCAATTTATCGAAGATGGGCTTGAAGCTCTTAAAAAGGGAGATTTAGGCAACGGTGCGTTACAACTATTTGGGGCTGGCTTAAACTTTGCTAGTTTTGCAACAAAAGCACAAGGAACCAAAAAAATTGATGCCCACCAAATGTTGGCAGAACGTTTTACGAAGTTGTTGTCTGTACAAATGGATAATGATAACAAACAATAAAAAAATACCCTTGGTTTATTAAGTCATCTTAATAAACCAAGGGTATTTTCTTAACTGTTATCATTAGGATATTCAGACACCTGTAATTGCCATAACTTATCTGTCACTGAAGCAATAAACGCAGCACTCTTAGCATTATCAGGTCCTTTAGTAAAAATTGCTAAAGCAAAGGGGTGAGGTGTTTCTAAAATCCCCATATCATGAATAAATTCATCATAGGAACCAATTTTATGAGCAACTTTTCCTTGAGTTGTGGGAGTATCCATTCTTTCATGGAAAACACTTTGTTTCATAGAATCATAAATCGCTTGGTAATCTGGTTTTGTTGCTTTTTCAGTATATAATTTTTGTAGAATAACAAGCGCATCTTCCGAAGAAAATTGTGGCTCTTCAATCGAAGGTGTCTTGTGCAAATAACGCTGATACATTTCTCGTTTTGCTTTTGCATCACCACCCAATGTATCATAGAGCATATTTTTAGCGATATTATCAGAATAGGTGATGGCATATTCTTGTAACGTTTTTAATGGATATTCTGGTTGGATATTATAGGCAATGATCCCAGTTCCTTCTTCATAATCTTCTTCGGCGTTATAGGGAATCAGGTCTGTCCATTTTTTTTGACCAGAAGCAACCGTGTCGGCGACTAGCATCGTCAGGGGCACTTTAATAGTACTAGCTGTATAAAATTCATGTTGGCCATTCACGGAACGCTGTTCGCCAGTTTCCAAATCTAAATAACTAATCCCGACCGTTCCTTCAAATTCTTTGACAGAAGCGACGAGCAGGTCATTTATTTTATCAAAAAATACTGTATTTGCTGAATTATTTTCTTCCTTGTCTTTCGTATGCTTCTCATGTTTGGCGGAATCAATTGTAACTTTTTGTTCAGATTCTTTGGCATAATCTTCGCCACGACTTGAGAAGAAGAAGCCCACAATTAGGAAAAAGCAAAGAAAGAAAATGGTGCCGTATAGTGAGAGTTGCTGTTTCTTCAATGTAAAACCCTTTCCGTTTCTCTAATAGATATTTTTCTCAACTCCTCCATTTAATCATTTTTCGGATAAGAGCGCAAGCGTCTTTTTAACGGCACTACTGGTTTTGTTTCATTTGTTTTTGGAGTGCTTGCGATTGCTTTAATAGCTCTTTGCCGATAGTGGTATCTTTCACCAATAGCCGCTGTAAGGGACGATCGATGACTTGTTTGATGGAATGAATGTCTTGATTATTTAAAATGGCTGTTTCTTTACTAGAAAAAGATTTATGCGCGGTCAGTTGTAAACCAAACGAGTTGTACAACAATGTATAACCAGCAATTCCAGTAATTGTCTGATAAGATTTTGAAAAGCCGCCGTCAATTACGAGAAGCGTGCCATTTGCTTTGATTGGCGATTCGCCTTTTGTTCGTTTAACTGGTGTATGGCCATTAATGATATGTCGATTTTCACCAGTCACTTCAAATTCATCTAGGATTCTTTCACAAACTTCAACCGTATCACGCAAAGAGTAGTAAGGATTCTTTTCTTCATGATGTGTTTCTTTTTCAGCGAGAAAATAACGCTCAAAGGTTTTCATAGCTCGTTTACCAAATAATGAGGAACCTTCGCCACACCAAAGATACCATAAACAATCTGTTGCATAGTCATCTGTACTAGCAGGCTGAGCATAAGCTTCTTCTAACATTTCCTGAAAGAAGTCAACTAAAGCTTTTCCTGAATAGGAGTGGCCTTTAAATGTATAAGCTTGAAAAGTACCGTCCGCATTCAGAGGCAGACAGCCATGAATCAATAAATTTTGATTATACACAAGGTAAAGAGAAGCTTTTTCCATTAGAAAGTGCATGTGTTTTGTTAACCGCGGTGAAGATTGAAATTGCGTTAATAAATCATCAATTATCTGTTTTTCCTCACGTGTTAATTGGTAAGGCTGCTCTTCAGAAACGGTTTGGAAACAGCTGTTAATTAATGTATAACGACATTTGTCAAAAGTAATAGTTTCCCCTTGAATCTTATCTAAGCGTAGCCGATGTGCCAAGTTAAAATCAGGGCGTCGACCAATAATTTGGCCTTCTAGTTTTTCTTGAATAATGGCAATGGCTTGTTGCACACGCATCGCTACTTGTTTTTCAGCTTCAGTTAACGCACGATAGGGATTTTTCTTGGGTGCAAAAGCAGGATTTTCTTTATACGTTTCTAAACTAAATTTTTTTAAGGCGGTTAAATCGATAGCATAACGTTCTTCTAACAAATCTAAATTTCCATAGCGAGCACAAATACGTACTACATTGGCTAAACAAGCCAGTGAACCACTATAAGCAGCCAGCCAAATCATATCATGATTGCCTAGTTGAATATCCAAGGAGTGATAGGACATTAATCGGTCCATAATTTTATCTGGTGCTGGCCCCCGATCATAGATATCACCAATAACATGTAGGTGATCAATAATCAGACGTTGGATTAGATAAGCTAATTCTGTCACGAAACGTTTGGCTTCACCTAGTAAAATAATTTTTTCAATAATTTGTTGATAGTAACCGTTTTTGGTTGTTGTTTCATCATATTGATAAATCAATTCTTCGAGAATATACCCATAGGTTTCAGGAAGGGCTTTGCGAACTTTAGAACGTGTGTACTTCATCGAAGAAGAACGGACGATTTCAACCAGACGGCGAATCGTTAATAGCCACCATTCATAAGAGAGGGCGCTTTCATTTTCTAAAAGTGTTAATTTTTCTTCTGGATAGTAGATAATAAAACAAAGCTCGTCCATCTGATGGGCATTTAATTCTTGTTTAAATAAAAATTGAACTTTTTCTCGGATTCGCCCAGAACCATTTCTTAAAATATGGTCAAAAGCTTCAAATTCACCATGTAAATCACTGACAAAATGTTCTGTTCCTTTCGGTAAATTCAAAATTGCTTCCAAATTAATAATTTCTTCAATTTGTTGATCGCGGTTCAGTGTAGCCAAGTCATCTGCCTTCTTTCTTTTTCGTATATACCAATTTTGATTTAAAAGATTAAAGTCTTGATAATAAAGGTTTTTTATTCGTATGCCAATTATTGTAGGCTATTTGGCTAAAAAAAGCAACAGGAGAAAGTCAGAGAAAAATGTGGAAAATTATAGGAAGCTACTGGGTTTTATGCTATGATTTTTAATAAAACAAAATGAAGGGGCGGGAAAACATGTTATTTGGTACAGCAAAAATGAATCGGGAAAATCATTTAGAAATCGGTGGTTGTGACATCGTAAAGTTGGTGAAAAAATTCGGGACGCCGTTATTTGTCTATGATGTCGCTCATATTCGCGCACAAGCACGTGGTTTTAAACAAACGTTAAATCAATTAGGTATCAAAAATAAAGTGGTTTATGCAAGTAAAGCATTTAGTTGTTTAGCTATTTATCAAGTGTTAAAGGAAGAAGATATTGCTTGCGATGTTGTCTCTGGTGGAGAACTATTCACAGCTTTAAAAGGGGGCATGGAGCCAGCGGAAATTGAGTTCCATGGAAATAATAAAACCCCTGAAGAATTACGTTATGCTTTGGATAACAAAATAGGTACAATTGTCATTGATAATTTTTACGAAATTGACTTGTTGGAAGAATTATTAGCTACACGAAACCAAACACAAAAAGTTCTTTTTCGAGTGAGTCCTGGCGTGGATGCAGAAACACATGATTACATTTTGACAGGTCAAGAAGATTCAAAATTTGGTTTTGATGTTGCAAGTGGCCAGGCAACAGAAGCGCTCGTTCGTCTTTTATCGAATCCCTCTTTTGATGTGCAAGGGGTCCATTGCCATATTGGCTCGCAAATTTTTGCTGTGGAAGGCTTTTTAGCTGCTGTTGAAAAAATGTTCACTATTTTAGAAGACTGGCGGCAAGTCCATCAATTTACAGCACGTGTTTTAAATATGGGTGGTGGTTTTGGTGTGCAGTACACGCAGCAAGATGAGCCATTAGCACCAGCAACATTTGTTGAAAAAATTGTTTATTCCTTGAAAGGTCATTGTGAACAATTAGGGTATCCACTGCCTGAGCTTTGGATTGAACCAGGCCGCAGTTTAATTGCCGAAGCGGGCACAACGATATATACAGTTGGCGCGCAAAAAGAGGTTCCTGGTGTTCGTCATTTTGTTTCCGTAGATGGTGGCATGGGTGATAATATACGGCCTGCTTTGTATCAAGCAGTTTATGATGGTTTTCTAGCGAATCGTGAGGGGCATGATTCAGTCAAGAAAGTCACAGTGGTTGGTAAATATTGCGAATCAGGAGATGTCTTACTTCGAGATATTTTATTGCCAGAAGTTAAAGCAGGGGATTTATTGGCCATTAGTAGTACGGGGGCTTACGGTTATTCAATGGCAAGTAATTACAACCGAAATCCTCGACCAGCGGTGGTTTTTGTCGAAGATGGACAAGCAAAATTAGTTGCTCGCCGTGAGACATATGAAGATATGACAACGTTGGATTGTTGATAGATTAAAAGTAGCCGCCTCTTTTTGAGACGGCTGCTTTTTTTCAAAAAATAACAAAATGTAAGGGTGATTTCTTTCAGAAATGAAAAATCCATAGTATATTAAATGAAGAAGGAAATACTTTAGAAGAGGGTGTGATTTGCAGATGAAATGGCTCCTCGGGTTACTGATCATTTTTGCAATGATTGGCGTTGTTTTTTCTGTTTACATTGCCAATTATTTTTTGAAAATCGCGTTGCTTAAAGACAACCCTTGGTATCATAAAAAAGGGCATCGGTTATTAAATCCTGATAATTTTCAAGAACGAGAAACAAGATATACTAAAATAGAAGAACAACAAAAACAAGAAGGCGAAGCTTTTTGGACAGAGTCTTTTGCTGAAGATCGTTGGTTGAAAATTAAAGATGAAACATTGTATGCACGGTGCTTTATTCCTTATCCAGATAACCATCGTTGGGCGATTTGTGTGCATGGTTATCGTTCAAACGGAAAACGCGATATGGCATATACTGCATTACGTTTTGCAGAAGAAGGCTACAATGTTTTAGTTCCCGATTTGCGTGCGCACGGGAAAAGTTCAGGGAATAAAATTGGGATGGGATGGCTGGATCGGTTAGATTTATTAAGTTGGCTTAGTGAAGTTCTTGCCATTGATATGGAAGCAGAAATTATTTTAGTGGGCGGTTCCATGGGAGCGGCTACTGTCATGATGGCAAGTGGTGAAAAGTTACCAACGAATGTGCGCGGATTAATAGTGGATTGTGGCTACACTTCTGTTTATGATGAATTTAAATACGTCCTACATGAATCTTTTCATTTACCCGCTTTTCCTATTTTAACAATTGCTAATCAATTAGCATTAAATAACTATGGCTTTCAATTGAAAACCGCTTCTTCCGTGAGACAATTACACAAAAATACGTTGCCCACATTCTTTATTCACGGTACAGGTGATCGCTTTGTTCCAATGACAATGTTTGAAGAAAATTTAGCGGCAACTCAGGGGATAAAAAAAGGCCTCATTGTTGCTAAAGCACCACATTTATCTTCAAGTGTCTACGAACCTGAAAATTATTACAGTAGTATTTTTGAATTTTTGGAAGAAAACTGTCCTGCGGTAAAAACAATATCCGACTAAAAAAGACATGGATTTTCATGATTCCATGTCTTTTTTTTGTCTGACTCGTTTAGTTAAATTTAAAGTGCTTAAAAAGAAAAATAACGGCGCCAAACTACCAAGGCAAAGGAACCATTTCATTGAATAAGTTAACTCTTGCTGTAAAAGAGATTCTCGTATATAGCTGAAACCTTCGCCATGGACCCGCAAATAAATATAAATGTAAGCAAAAAGAATCACTAAAGGCAAAATACAGACTTCTAATATTTCCAAAAGATAAGGAAAGGTTTTATTTAATAATTTGAGGCGTGTCTTATTCAATAGATAAGCAAAAATGAAAATCGACCATAAAAAACCAAAAAAACTAATCAAATAAAAAATCAGATTCGCACTTCCTGCGTTCATAAAAGCTTTCGGGAAAAGTAGTCTGCCGATGAATGTATTTTTAATTGTAAAAGGAACATCAAAAATGGAAATATAAAGACAAAAAAGTACTAATGTTAACAAGGCATGCCAAATCTTTTTCTCCATTTCATTTAAAAAATATCTAATTACTTGGTACATTTCCATAAACTGTCGCTCCGTGTTTGAAATAATTGTAGTTTTGACTATACCATAGCTGTTCTCAATTTTCTTGAAAAAAATACACGCAACCAGCCTCGACTATACGAAACACACAGAGTGTCTAAAAAATAAGTTGCCGATCGCATTTTTTCGCATGCTAGTGTTGCACTTCTGTTTCGTTGGTGTTTTCTAATTACTGATTTGTTGATTAAAAAAGGGCAGGAGGGAGCGTTTTTCTAGTATAATAATATAAAAGAATATAGAGAAAATCGTAGGATGGGAGTTATTCAAAGTGGCGGAGATTACAGTTAAGACAATTTCAGCGAAAGATGATTTAAAGAAGTTGCTTTTGGGTCAAGAGTATGACCAACAGCAGCCAGTTAAAAATATTTTAAAAGCTAGAACATCGAATGTCCATATTGAAAAGTACGAGGTTGTGGAGGATGTTTTTTTAAAGTTAACTGGGAAGGCGACCGAGCACAAAGATATTATGAACTCATTTTGGACAACGTATAAAATTATGTTACAACTTGTTTATCCCAATTTCTTTAGACCAGCGGAAGTAATTGGGGAAAATCAAGAAAGCTATTTAGAAAAACCTTCTGAACAGAATTTGCTTGCAGTAAATAGCAAGTATCCGCCTCATGATTCCGGGACATCGGCTGTGATTTCGGACCGATATTTAACTTATTTTGACCAAGCTTTTCCTGACTATTTACCAAATCCTGTACCCAAAAAATATACATGGAATGAATTCCTTCTCGACAATTTTACTAACTTTGAGCGAGTTCATCAGGACCCACAATTAAAGCGTTTTGCCGAACTTACCCATTCAATTGGAAACATTACAGTAGTTCCAATAGGATTTAACAGCGGAAGAAGCTTATCGTTTAAAGATTATTGGGATTATTCCTTAGAACAACTTTCGATATTTTTAGCTTCATTTCATTCATGGGAAAGCTACGTTCATACGTATGAGATGCAACCATTTTTAAATGAACAGTATCAACCAGTAGCGCTATGGAAAAATCATTTGAAAAAAGACTCGTTTATCTTACCTCAGAATATAGAGGAGATAAATGAATATTTAGTTCAAGTAAATCAACGAATAGAAAAAAGAGGGCAGCGAATAGTGAATCGGTTGTAATGAAATAAGAATCGCCTTTTCGCTAAATGTTGAAAGACTCGAATCGTGTGCTCTTTTATTGACTCAGAAACAGAGAACAATTAAACTACTAGATTAGTATCAAAAAATAATTGCGTATAGGGCTAACCAGTCGCATGTTTAAATACCTTTTCGGTCTTATGTAAGTAACAAAAGTTATTAGTACGAAGCAATCATTTTAGAAAGGAGCTTTTATGCAATTCACATTATTAAATCAAGAAAATCAAGCCTATTGGGAAGCAACCTACATAGAAGCTTTTCCAGAAGAAGAGAGACTGCCATTTGATCAATTATTGACGTCTTCTCAAGCAGGAAAATTTCATTTGTTTGTTATTCAAGAGGCGGATGAGAACGTGGGGATTTTGTTAAATAGTCCAATTGCACCTGAAGCAACCTATGTCTTTTTCTTTGCAATTGATCAGCACCACCGAAACCAACGATTAGGCTCAACCGTGTTAGAGTTATTGAAGACACGTTATCCTAAGGGGGTTCTTTTAGAGAGTGAAGAAATTGGCAAAAATGCAGCGAATGAAGCCCAAAGAGAAAAACGTTATCAGTTTTATGAAAGAAATGGCGTGCAGGATACAGGGTATCTGATTATGGATAGAGGACTCACTTTTCATATCATGTTTGCTGGAGCGTCAGGCTTCGGTGGAACGCAGCTACAGTTTTTATTAGACTTCCATCCAGTAGCAAAAATTTGGAAAAAGCCAAGTATTGATGGCATCAGGTAGTTTTTTTCAAATAAGTAAATTAAACAAACAAAAAAACATATGAAAGAACGGACCAATCGGTTCTTTCATATGTTTTTTATCATTAGTCTCGAAATAACTAGCGAATACCCAAAGCAATTCGTGCGTAACGGCTCATTTTATCCGTTGTCCAAGCAGGATACCAGACTAATTTTACTTCGATATTATTCACTTCAGGAATATCTTTTAAAACACCATGGATTTGTTCTGTTAAAACATCTGCTAACGGACAACCCATTGTGGTTAAGGTCATTTTGATGACAGTATCACCAGTTTCTTCTGCAAATTCAACTTCATAAATTAGTCCTAAATTAACAATATCGATGCCTAATTCAGGGTCAATCACTGTTTCTAATGCAGTTAAAATATCTTCTTTAATTGCTTCAACTTCTTCGGTTGAACGTTGTTGAGGTTGTTCACTCATTCGTCTTCTACTCCTTTGCAAGTTGCCTCTTTACTATCATACCTTTTTTAAGAATGTTTGTAAATGAGAAGTATCTCACATGTCATGGAATTTACTGATTTATTAAAAAAGCTCATAAAATTAGAAATTCATTTTATTTTAATTGAAATCTCATTATTTTGTTGACATTAGAAAACAATGAGTTTAGAATGATCGATAACAATCTAAATTTAATTTTTGGATATTTTTAAAAAACTGAATTTTCAGTCAATTGGAAATATCAAAGGGAGGATTTTATGAAAATTAAGCAGGTACATGTTAGGGCATCGAAAATTAAACTGAAAGAAACATTTACGATCGCTTTGGGGACGATAGAATCAGCGGATAGTGCAATTGTGGAAATTGAAACAGAAGAGGGATTAGTTGGATATGGAGAAGGAGGGCCAGGCATTTTTATTACCGGTGAAACGTTGGCTGGCACGATTGAAACGATCGAATTATTTGGCCAAGCAATCATTGGCTTAAACCCCTTTAATATTGAGAAAATTCATGAAGTGATGGATAAAATATCTGCTTTCGCTCCAGCGGCAAAAGCAGCAATCGATATTGCTTGTTATGATTTGATGGGTCAGAAAGCTCAACTGCCTCTTTATCAATTGTTAGGCGGCTATGATAACCAAGTAATAACGGATATTACACTAGGTATTGATGAACCAAATGTGATGGCACAAAAAGCCGTCGAAAAAGTCAAACTAGGTTTTGATACATTAAAAATTAAAGTCGGAACAGGAATTGAAGCTGATATCGCAAGAGTAAAAGCGATTCGTGAAGCAGTTGGCTTTGATATCAAGCTCCGCTTAGATGCAAATCAGGCTTGGACGCCCAAAGATGCTGTTAAAGCAATTCAAGAATTGGCAGATTATCAAATTGAATTAGTGGAACAGCCAGTTAAAAGGCGCAATTTAGAAGGTCTAAAATACGTTACTTCACAAGTTAATACGACAATTATGGCTGATGAAAGCTGTTTTGATGCTCAAGATGCGTTGGAATTAGTTAAAAAAGGCACAGTCGATGTTATCAATATAAAATTAATGAAGTGTGGCGGCATTCATGAAGCGCTGAAAATTAATCAGATTTGTGAAACAGCAGGCATCGAATGCATGATTGGTTGCATGGCGGAAGAAACAACCATTGGCATCACGGCTGCTGCCCATTTAGCTGCTGCTCAAAAGAATATCACACGAGCAGATTTAGATGCGACATTCGGTTTAGAAACTGCGCCCGTAACTGGGGGCGTATCCTTAGAAGCAAAACCATTATTGGAATTAGGAGAAGCAGCTGGATTAGGCATTTCTCATTAAAAAAGGAGTAAAGCAAATGAAGTATGATTTAAAGTATCTTAGTGTCCCTTTGCCTGAGGAAATTCAAAGGGTGAAAGAATTTGGCGATTTTGCAAGTGCGGATATTGCCATTGATTTTTGGTTGACAAAAGAACTTCCGCAGGCATTAAAAGAACGTTTGATAATTGAAAAAGATGTCATTAAAATGATGCGTATGAATGAGTATCCTCATAGCTTTGCAAAAGCTGATCAAATGATGAGAGACACTTTTCAGGATTATCAAACAGAGGAATTAATTCGTTTAAAAGAAACGGGATTAGTGGACTGGGTTTATATTGATGGTGAACCGTATTTCCAACTTCGATTTTTGGCCAATTTAATTAAAACAAATGCGGCATATGTTGCACGTTTGCGGGAAGCAGAAAGCAATCAATTAGAAATTCTCCGCAAAAAAGAACTAAAAGAGAACATCGAACAAATGCAAAAAAACGGTGGTAGAAAAGTGAGAACAACAATTAAAGCCACCATTCAGGTGAAAAAAGAATTTGAGCGTCCAGGTGAGCGTGTTCGTGTCCATTTGCCGCTGCCCAAAGCGTGTCAACAACAATCAGAAATTGAAATCCTAGCTACGTCACCTGAAGCAACCTATATTGCGGCAGAAGATGCGCCTCAACGAACACTGTGTTTTGAAACAATCTTAAAAGAAAATCAAACGTTTACAGTTGAATATTGTTATGTTAATCGGATGGTTTACCAACAGTTAGAAGAAAATAACGTAGACAAAATGCAACCAAGCTTTGATTTAGAGGAACAGTTACCGCATATTCGATTCACGCCTTATTTAAGAAATTTAGCAGATGAGATTGTAGGCGATGAAAGTAATCCCTTAAAAAAGGCACGCTTGATTTATGACTTTGTGACGACAAAGATTCATTATTCTTTCATGCGTGAATATTTTACAATTTCCAATATTTCAGAGTATGCTGCAACTAATTTAAAAGGTGACTGCGGCGTGCAAGCGATTTTGTTTATCACGCTTTGTCGGATTGCAGGGATACCAGCCAAATGGCAATCGGGATTATATGTTTCTACACATTATACAGGCTGTCATGATTGGGCACAATTTTATATAGAACCGTACGGCTGGCTCTTTGCGGATTTGTCTTTTGGCGGAGGTGCTTACCGAGACGGGGATAGACAGCGGTGGAATCATTATTTCGGCAATTTAGATGTTTTTAGAATGGTCGCAAATAGTGAGATCCAGGCAGACTTTCAGCCGTCAAAAATGCAATTGCGTGCAGACCCAATTGACAACCAGCGGGGAGAATTTGAGTACGAAAATGAGGGCTTGCCCTACGCATGCTTGATAGTTTCGCAAGAACGGCTTTCCATGGAAGAGTTGCCGTTTGATTGACACATAGGGGGAATAGTATGAAAAAGTTAAAAATGATGGGGATTATGTTATTTGTTAGTACGGTCTTGGTAGGTTGTGGCACAACAGCAGAAACAAAAATAGACGAGAAAGCAACTGATAAAACCAGTGTCTCGAAAAAAGTTTTAAATTTAATGGAGAACTCGGAAATCGGTTCAATGGATTCTATTTTTACACAAGATGAAGCCAGTATTAACGCACAGTCCAATGTCTTTGAAGGGTTATATCAATTGGATGAAAAAGATCAACTAATACCTGCTGCTGCTAAAGAGATGCCAGAAATTTCTGAGGATGGCAAACGATATACCATTAAACTAAGAGAAGATGGCAAGTGGTCCAATGGTGATGCTGTAACAGCCAATGATTTCGTTTTTGCTTGGCGTAAATTAGCGAATCCCAAAAACCAAGCTAATTACTTTTTCTTGTTAGAAGGAACGATTCTGAACGGAACAGCTATTACAAAAGAGGAAAAAGCACCAGAGGAATTGGGTGTCAAAGCGCTTGATGATTATACTTTAGAGGTTACTTTAGAAAAGCCTGTACCATATTTTACGTCGTTATTGGCATTTTCTCCATTTTTCCCACAAAACGAAGCATTCGTGAAAGAAAAAGGACAAGCCTATGGCACTTCTAGTGAAATGATTGTATCTAATGGTCCGTTTTTAATGAAAAATTGGGATCAGTCAGCGATGTCGTGGGATTTTGTGCGTAATCCCGACTATTACGATAAAGAAAAAGTAAAATCAGAAACGATTCATTTTGAAGTTCTTAAAGAAACAAATACCGTTTACAATTTGTACGAATCAGGTGAATTAGATGTGGCTGTCTTAACAGGAGATTTTGCTAAACAAAATCGAGACAACCCAGACTATGAAGCAATCGAACGGTCAAAAGTCTATTCCTTACGTTTAAACCAAAAAAGAAACGAAAAACCATCCATTTTTGCAAATGAGAATGTCCGCAAAGCTTTAGCTTATGCTTTGGATAAAAAAAGTTTAGTCGACAATATTTTAGCAGATGGTTCAAAAGAAATTTATGGGTACATTCCAGAAAAATTTGTATATAACCCAGAAACGAATGAAGATTTTCGTCAAGAAGCAGGCGCCCTTGTCAAAACAGACGCCAAAAAAGCCAAAGAGTATTTAGATAAAGCAAAAGCAGAGCTAAACGGAGATGTAGCCATTGAACTTCTTTCAAGAGATGGTGATAGTGACCGAAAAGTTGCTGAATTTATCCAAGGCCAGTTACAAGAAACGTTGCCAGGTCTCACTATTAATGTCAAAACAGTTCCTTTAAATAATGCGATTGAATTAATGAGAAAAGGGGATTATGAATTGTCTGTTGGCATGTGGGGACCCGATTATCAGGATCCAATGACTTTCTTAGAAAGCTCAGTTAGTGGTAACCGTATGAACTATTCTAGCCCAACGTTTGATCAACTAATTGAAGAGTCAACAACTAAATACGCAAATGATCCTGAAACTCGTTGGCAAACATTAATTAAAGCTGAAAAAGTATTGGTGGAAGAAGATGCCGCTTTAATTCCTTTATACCAAGAGGCTCGTAGTCAGCTTATACGACCAGGTGTCAAAGGTATTCAGTATCATAACTTCGGTGCAACGAGCACATATAAGTATGCCTATAAAGAATAAATTAGTGAAAAAAAGTACCTTTAGCTGAAGGTACTTTTTTCCCGATAAGAGCTTCTTTTTTGTTAATAGTCAACAATTAATAAAAAAATAATTGAAAAAGGTTGACAAAAATAATGATACTCGTTAGAATAAGCACTGTTAACAAATGAATAGCGTTTTCATGTGACTAGATAATACTAGGCATGGAAGAATTTCGTAATACAATGTGGTGTACAATGGTTACGCAACATGTTTAACGGGATTGTTCTATGCTTTTTTTGTTGTTTTCACTGAAGATGTTAGAATTACTTCTGCAGAAGAGGGTCATTTATGAAAATTAAAAAGGTGCTAAATCAAAATGCTGTACTTGTTCTTGACGAAGGACAGGAGAAAGTAGCTGTCGGTAAAGGCGTCGGGTTTAATAAGACTAAAAATGATGTCTTATCTCGACAATTGGTGGAGCGGATGTTTGTGATGGAGCCAGAAGGACTGAAAAAACTTCAAGTACTGCTATCACAAATTGAAGACAAATACTTTTTAGCGAGTGAAGAAATTATCCAACATGCTGAAACGGTATTGGGTGAAAAGTTGAATGAACATATTAATATTGGGTTGAGTGATCACATTGCTTTTGCAGCTGAAAATATTCAAAATAATATTATTGTTCGGAACAAGCTTTTAAGTGAAATTGAGATTTTATATAGTGAAGAATTTGCTATTGCTCAATGGGCTGTAGAATATTTAACACAAACCTTAGAGATTCCATTTAGTTATGATGAAGCGGGGTATATTGCAATTCATATCCATAGTGCTCGCAGCGGGCGTACTGATAATAGTAAAAGTATCCGTGAAGTTACAATCGTTTCTGAAATTATTCATTTAATCGAGCAGGAATTGGCTATTGATATTCATGATGATAAAAATAGTCTCAGTTATTCACGTTTGGTGAATCATTTACGTTTGTTTATTCATCGCTTCCAACAAAATCAATACGCTGTTTTAGATGAAGAAATTTTGGAAGTCGTAAAGAAAAAGTATGCTGAAAGCTATGAAATCTCAAAAAAAGTACAAGTCTTATTAATGAGAAATTTTCATTATCAAGTACCAAATGAAGAACTTGGTTATTTATCGATTCACATTGAACGATTAAGAATGACCAAATAATAAAAATTAAATAGTTTATGTGAGGAGTTACGTATAATGAAAGCGTATATGCAAAGAATGGGACGTTCGTTAATGTTACCAGTTGCTGTATTACCGGCGGCTTCTTTATTAGTCGGTATTGCTAACTGGATCGTGGGAACAATCGGCGCTAGTCCAGCCACAACTTTTCTAATGAATGGTGGTTTGGCTATCTTAAACAACTTAGCATTATTATTTGCGGTTGGTTTAGCGTTAGGAATGTCAAAAGATAAAGATGGATCGGCAGCATTAGCTGGTTTAGTCGCTTATTTAGTGCCAAAAACTGTTTTAGCGCCTGCTTCTATCCAAGCCATTAAAGGCTTCAAGGATATTGCTGAAGTAAACCCAGCCTTCAACAGCATGGACAACAATGTCTTTGTCGGGATTGTCGCTGGTTTAGTTGCTGCGGCAATGTATAATCGTTTCTCTGGTGTGAAATTGCCAATGGCTTTATCATTCTTTAGTGGAAAACGTTTAGTTCCTATTATGTCAGCTATTTCGATGTTAGCAATCTCAGCTGTCTTATTCTTCTTCTGGCCAGTTGTTTATAACGGATTAGTTGCTTTTGGTAAAGGAATCTCTAGCTTAGGTTTCGTAGGAGCTGGCTTGTATGGTTTCTTTAACCGACTATTAATTCCAACAGGCTTACACCATGCCTTGAATTCTGTTTTCTGGTTTGATGTTGCTGGTATCAATGATATTGGGAACTTTTTAGCTGGTCAACAAGCGTTAGATACTGGTAAAGCAATTGTAGGACAAACAGGGATGTATCAAGCTGGTTTCTTCCCAGTAATGATGTTTGGTTTACCAGCAGGCGCGTTTGCTATTTATCAATGTGCACGTCCTGAGAAGAAAAAAGTTACAGCTTCATTAATGTTAGCTGCTGGTTTTGCGGCTTTCTTTACAGGCGTAACTGAACCTTTAGAATTCTCATTTATGTTCGTTGCTTGGCCTTTATATGTTTTACATGCAGTCTTTACAGGTATTTCTTTAGCATTCGCTGCGTTTATGCATTGGACAGCTGGCTTTGCCTTTAGTGCAGGTTTTGTAGACTTCTTCTTAAGTTTGAAAAACCCAGTCGCGAATCATCCAATGATGTTGGTGGTTCAAGGACTTGTCTTTGCAGCAATTTACTACTTCGGTTTCCGTTTTGCAATCACTAAGTTTAACTTAATGACACCAGGACGTGAAGAAGGCGATGGCGAAGAAACGCCAGATGTTGCAGAAGGCGACAACAAATTTGCTTCTCTAGCTCGTCGTATTTATGATGGTTTAGGCGCTGATGCTAATGTAACTTCTATTGATAACTGTACAACTCGTTTACGCTTAACAGTGAAAGATACAGGCAAAGTGGATCAAGCAAAAATTAAAGCAACTGGGGTTCCTGGTGTGAAAGTCATTGATGACACCAATATCCAAGTGATCGTTGGTACGGAAGTACAATTTGTTGCTGACGAAATGCAACGATTATATAACCACCAAGCGCCAGCAACACCAGTCAAAGAAACACCTGTTTCTCAACCAGTTGTTGAAGAAAAAGCACCGGTTTCAACAAAAGAAACTGAATTATATTCTGTAGCGAATGGGAAAGTTATTCCTATTTCTGAAGTACCAGATGATGTTTTCTCAGCAAAAATGATGGGTGACGGTTTTGCTGTCGTACCAACAGACGGCGAAGTTTCAACACCCGTTGCTGGTAAAATTACTAGCATTTTCCCAACAAAACATGCGTTAGGTATCCAAACAGATTCAGGCATTGAAGTATTATTACACATGGGTCTAGATACTGTTGAGTTACAAGGTGGACCATTTACATTACATGTTGAAGAAGGCCAAGTTGTAAAACAAGGCGATAAAATTGCAACCATTGATTTAGCCGCATTAGAACAAGCTGGCAAAAAATCAGATTTAATTGTTGTTTTCACAAATCAAGACATCGTTGCTCAATACGATTTACAAAAAGCAGGTCAAACGACTTCAATAAATGATGTAATCGGGAATGTTACCGTAAAATAAAAGTAAAAAAGGGCTAGCCGCAAGGCAGCCCTTTTTTTGTATTCTTTGAAAGTATTAGTGTCTGTAGAGACAGTAATTCAAAATAGCTTGCTCTACAGATTTTTATTTATAAATAGCCTTAGAAAGTTTCGCATAATTGAACACTTTAACCACTCACAAAAATGGCCAATGTAACGGACAGAAAACAAGGAAGCGTTTTCTTTTATATGGATTATAATAAATATATCAAGGAGGGGTTGCTATGAGTTCGAAAAAAGAACGTGGACAAAAATTGTTGTTACTTCTCTCAAAAAAACAAGATTATATGACTGCAGAAGAATTGGCAAACTGCCTAAGTACTTCTCCTAAGACAGTTTATCGTTTGATAAAAAAAATTAACGATGAATTTTCAGAAGGTTCACTCATATTATCTGAGAAAGGACGAGGATACAAGCTAGACTATGAACGATTTATGGAACAGAATCGACATTTAGTCGAAAAAGAAAGTGATTTTTCGCCAAGGGAAAGACGCAATCGAATTCTGGAGGAATTGTTGTTAGCTTCTCCACAAGCTAAAAATGTTTATGAATTATTTGCAAGATATTATGTTGGCGATTCTGTGATATTTAGCGATGAACAACAATTATCCGAAGATTTAAAGAAATATGATTTAACACTCAAACGGAAAAATCGAACGTTGGCAATTATCGGTGAGGAAAGAGCTATCAGGAAAGCCATTTCCGATAGAATACAGCTGTTGAACATTATCGATATTGAGGATCTTCGAAACAACAAAGCATTAAATTTTAATAATTATGATGTCCTTTTTACGTTAGATCAAGTCAGGAACATTGAAAAAAAACTGGATATTACTATTCCACATCCATATAACGTAAACATCTTTTCGCATCTTTATATCTTAATTAGTCGTTCACGAAAAGTAGCTATTTCTGAAAAATACCAATTATCTAACGAAGAAGAACAAGAATTAACAAAGGACTTAGTACTCAAAAAGGTCGCGCAAACAACGATTCAACAGATTGAAACTTATTTAAATAAGAGACTGCCTAACGTTGAAATTTATTACTTATATCAATATTTGGTTTCTTCTAGGATGCAAGGTTCATTTAGTAAAGTAACTAATTTTTCTTTCAAAGTAATGCAAATTACTCAATTTTATTTAGAGGAAATGAGTGCACAACTAAAAATTTTAACTGATAATGATCAGCTACTTCTTGAATTGGCTAGTCATATAAAACCAATGATAAATCGTCTTGAAAACGGCATACATGTTAAGAATAGTTTATTGGATCAAATAAAAATGACGTATGAAACAATTTTCAGAAAAATTGTGCAAGTTTCTAAGCAAGTAAGTAAAAACTATCAACTACCGGCTATAAACGAAGACGAGAATGGGTTTATTACATTGTATTTTGCGCGAATGATTGAAACCAATCAGTTACCTATTCGTACTTTGATTATGTGTACCACTGGAATTGGAACTTCAGAACTATTGAGAGTAAAAGTTGAAAAGAAATTCCCTGAATTACAAATTGTTGAAATTATTGCCACACGAAATATAAAGAAATCATTAAAAGATTATTCTGATATTGAATTGATTCTTACAACGATTCATTTACAGGAAAAGGTCCCCATTAAATCATTGTTGGTAAGTGCCATGTTTACAATGGATGATCAGTATCGATTACAAAGAAAAGTTGAGGAAATCTATCATGAACGTTAATCCTTTATACCAAGTTTTCCTAAACCAAGAACTTCTTTCAAAACAGCAAGTATATCAATTCATTGCAGAAACAGCAGCACCTTTGTTAACGCCCGAAGAAAAAAAGCAGATTGAGGAATCTTTGGTAAATCGTGAGAAGATGGGAAGTAATCAGATTGCAGAGCAAATTGTCTTGCCACATTTAGAAAATGCATTCTTGAAAAAAAGTGAAATATATCTGATTGGCTTAAAAACAGAAATCCAAGAATGGACGGCAGTCATTAAGCAAGTGAAATTAATTATTGTCATCTTACTAAAAGAAAATGAACAGTTAAAAGTAAAAAAAGAAATCAGTCGATTTACTAGAAAATTAGCAAATGAAGACTTCTTAGAAAAGTTGTTGCGTTTAAAAACAGAAACAGATTTTTATAAAAATATAGAAAAATTTGAGGAGGAAAAATAATGAAGATAGTCGGCGTAGCAGCCTGCACAGTAGGAATTGCTCACACATATATCGCACAAGAAAAATTGGAGAACGCTGCAAAAAAAGCAGGAGTTGAGATCCATATAGAAACACAAGGGACCATTGGGATTGAAAACAAACTAACGGATGAACAAATTAAGGAAGCGGACATTGTTATATTAGCCATTGATGTAAAAATTTCTGGAAGAGAGCGTTTTGATGGGAAACGAATCATTCAAGTACCTACAGAAGTTGCTGTAAAATCACCCACTAAACTAATTGAAAAAGCAGAAGAAGTTATGACACAAGAAAAGTAACCTTCTAGGAGGAATTGTAATGGAAGTAAAGGATATCATTGACTTAAAAACCGTTAAAACGAATATGAATGTAAATACAAAAGAGGAAGCGTTAAAAGAATTAGCCAATCTTTTGCTTGAAAATGGCAATATTTCAGATGAAAAAGGCTTTATAAAAGATATCTATGTTAGAGAGGCGGAAGGCCAAACAGGCATCGGAAACTATCTAGCCATTCCACATGGCAAAAGTGCGTATGTAAAAAAAATAGGCGTGGCCATTGGTATTAATAGTACAGAAATTCCTTGGGAATCTTTAGATGATAATGGCGTAAAAGGAATCATTCTTTTTGCTGTGGGCAATGATCATAAAGAAACAACTAGCCATCTTAAACTATTATCATTGTTTGCCAGAAAACTCGGAAATGATGAAGTAGTGAGAGAATTCCTTCAATCAAAATCGCCAGAGGATGTAGTGAAGGCATTCTCTTAATGAAATTACTAAGACAGCATATTGTGGATATTTTCTACAGAAGAATTCATAACAGCAATTTTTTTAAATAGAAAATAAAATAAAAGAACAATGTTTAGGAGGATAAAAATGAAAAAACTAAAAGAGTTAAATCTTAAAGGTCATTTATTAACAGCAATCTCATATTTAATTCCAATTGTCTGTGGTGCTGGCTTTTTAATTGCAATTGGTATGGGGTTTGGTGGCTCAAGTCAAGGAACCTTGGTACCAGGTGAATTTTCGCTTTGGGATGCTTTAGCTACTATGGGTGGCGCTGGCTTAGGCTTACTTCCGGTTGTTATATCTACTGGCATTTCTTTTTCAATAGCCGGTAAACCTGGAATTGCTCCAGGCTTTATTATTGGTTTAACTGCGAATGCAGTTGGCGCTGGCTTTATTGGTGGTATCTTAGGTGGTTACTTGGCAGGATATCTTGTATTAGCTATTTTAAAATATGTGAAATTACCAAACTGGGCGAAAGGGTTAATGCCAACATTAATTATTCCATTTTTAACCTCAATTACTGGTGGATTAATCATGATATATATTATCGGGACCCCAATAACGGCATTTACTTCATTATTAACGAACTTTTTAGATAGCTTAGGTAACTCGTCATTATTAATTTTTGGTGGTGTAATTGGTTTATTAAGTGGTATAGACTATGGCGGACCCATTAACAAAACTGTTTTTGCCTTTGTTTTGACAATGCAAGCGGAAGGACTTAATGGACCAATTACAGCATTGCAATTAGTAAATACAGCAACGCCAATAGGCTTTGGATTAGCTTTCTTCTTTGCTAAATTATTTAGAAAAAATATTTATACAAAACTAGAAGTTGAAACGTTAAAGTCTGCCGTACCAATGGGCGTGATTAACATTGTTGAAGGTGTTATTCCTTTAGTTATGAATGATATTGTCCGAGGAGTCATTGCTACAGCGATTGGCGGCTTCATGGGTGGCGCAACAACAATGATCTTAGGGGCAGATGCGACAGTTCCATTTGGCGGTGTTTTAATGATTCCAACAATGAGTAAACCGCTGGCTGGCATTATTGCAATTGTTGTAAACGCTGTGGTTACCGGTTTAGTTTTAGCTATTATTAAGAAAGATGTAACTGAGAAAGATATGGAAGCTTTAGTAGAAAAAGAAGAAGAGGAGATAAACTTGGAAGATATTCAAATTTTCTAAACAAAATGAAAAAGCGTAACAAAATTAATGCAATTTATATTGCCTGTCAGAGATGTGTCAACGTCTGAATATAACGAGTTAGAAAAATTTTCAAAAACATCAACCAAATAATCAGATAGAAAGAGTTGAAAATTAGAATGAACAAAGTTGAATTTTCTCCGTCACTAATGACGATGGATTTGGACAAGTTTAAACAACAAATCACCTTTTTGAATGATCATGTTGCTTCGTATCACATAGACATTATGGATGGTCACTATGTGCCAAATATCACGCTATCTCCGTGGTTTATTGAGGAGTTAAGAAAAATTTCGAAGCTCCCAGTATCTGCCCATTTAATGGTTACGAATCCAAGCTTTTGGGTACAACAACTAGTAGATATCAAATGTGAATGGATTTGTATGCATGCAGAGGTTTTAGATGGTCTAGCATTTCGCCTAATTGACCAAATTCACAATGCTAATCTTAAAGCAGGGATCGTCCTTAATCCCGAAACGCCTATTGAATCAATCTTTCCATATATTGAATTGTTGGATAAAATCACAATCATGACCGTTGATCCAGGCTTTGCTGGCCAGCGATTTATTGAAGGAACACTTGATAAAATTGTTGCTCTTCGTAATTTACGTGAAGAAAAAGGGTATCGTTATGTAATTGAAATGGACGGCTCATCGAATAGAAATTCATTTAAGCGAATTGATGCTGCAGGACCTGATATTTATATTGTTGGTAGAAGCGGATTGTTTGGATTGAATGAAGATATTGAAAAAGCTTGGAGAATGATGAGTAGAGACTATGAAGAAATGACTGGGAAAAAAATTCCATAAAACATTTGACTGTTTGTTAAAAGAATAGATAAGTTGTATAAAGTCAAGCCTAGAAAAGAATTTTGTTCATTCTTATCTGGGCTTTTTTGATGCAATAAATAAGCGCCAATAGAACAAAATTACTTGTTATTCTATTCTAGGTGAAAACGTTCAATCTTGCGAAGTTACGGTTTGTTCACAAAAAAGTTACTTTTATTAAATAAAACTAAAGAAGTAACAAAAACTTCGCTTTTTTCAGTTATTTCAAGTAACATAGAACGTATCTTAAAAGAAAAAGTTTGGATGATTCGATGCGTAGAGTAAGAAAAATAATTTATAAAATCATGCTACTTTTGTTTGTTGGTTTAGTTGCTGGTCTTGGCTATCTTGGCTATAAAATACATCAAAATGTTGAAACGGTAATGACCTTTGAAAAACAAGTAGAAGCAGAAGTCAAAAAAAATAAAATACCTGAATACAAAACATTAGCTTTAGCGATTATCTATACAGAATCTAAAGGGAAATCTGGCGATATTATGCAGAGCAGTGAAAGTGTTTATGGACAACAAGAAGTGATTGAAACACCAGAGGAAAGCATCGCACATGGCGTCAAATTTCTCGCGGAAGCGTTAGCGAAAGCAAAAGACGCTGGCTGTGATGAGTGGACAGGCGTACAAGCATATAATTATGGACTGGATTATATTCAGTTTGTTAAAGAACGCGGCGGGAAACACACGACAGAGTTAGCAGAAGAATATTCAAGAGAAGTCCTTTCACCGTTGCTAGGGAATGACCAAAATACGAAATATCGTTATTATCGTTGGCAAGCGTTAGTTTACAATGGTGGTTACCTTTATCAAAATGGTGGCAATATGTTCTATGCGGAAATTGTCAAAATGAATCGTTGGTTTATTGAAAAGTTAAATTAAAACGAGAAAAGTCTAAAGAATTCTTTCAACTTACAGGAATTTTTTAGGCTTTTCTTGCAGTTTCATGAAAATGCAAGTAAACTAGAAGGGATGTAACTGATTAATTGAAAAGGTAGGGAAAGAGCTGGATGTTGAATAAAGTCGACCTGAAAAAAGGGTTAAGTACAGAAGAAGTTGCCAAGCAGAAAGAGTTAGGCCTTCAAAATAATTATGAGGAAAATGTAGCAAAATCTACAAAAGATATTATTTTTGATAACGTCATGACGTTATTCAACTTTTTAAACTTTGCAATCGCTGTTTGTTTACTATTTGTCGGAGCGTATTCCAATCTGGCTTTCTTAGCGATTATTATTGTGAACATGTCAATCGGGATTTTCCAAGAAATTCATGCCCGTAATTTAGTTCAAAAATTATCTATTGTGGCAAAAGAAAATGTTCATGTTGTTCGAAATGGCGTACAACAAGAAATTGATACAAAAGAACTAGTTATGGAAGATATTGTTATTATCTCTGCAGGGGAACAAGTTCCTTCTGATATGGAAGTTATTGACGGTAAAGTCGAAGCGAATGAAGCGTTGTTAACAGGTGAATCAGATTTAATTGAAAAGGAAATCGGCGATACCTTGCTTTCTGGAAGTTTCATTGTTAGCGGACAAGCCTATGCCCGTGTTATCCACGTTGGTGCCGAAAACTATGCTGTGAAAATCACCCAAGAAGCCAAAGTGCATAAACCAATTCAATCAGAGTTAGTCAATTCGATTCGTAAAGTCTCTAAATTTACAAGTTGGGTGATTATTCCTCTGGGGATTATTTTATTTGTTGAAGCTTTTTGGTTAAGAGATGCTGGCATCAAAACATCTGTTGTTGCTTCTGCAGCAGCTTTGTTAGGGATGTTACCAAAAGGATTAGTACTATTAATTAGTATTGCGCTGACAACAGGTGTCATTAAGTTAGCCAAAAAACGTATTCTAGTACAAGATATGTACTCAATTGAAACATTGGCCCATGTGGACACTTTGTGTTTAGATAAAACTGGAACGATTACAGAAGGTAAAATGAAAGTGCAAAAGGCGATTATCTTGCATGACAAATATGAAGAACTCTTCCCGCAGATTATCGGAAGCTACCTATCTGAAAGTACGGATAATAATATTACAATGCAAGCAATTCGTGATCATTATGAAGTATCCAATCGATTTGGCGCAAAAGAAGTCTTGGCTTTTTCTTCTGAACGAAAATGGGGGGCTATTGAATTTCCAGAAATTGGGACAGTTTATTTAGGGGCTCCTGAGCGTTTGGTAGACGATAGTCGGTTGCCAGAAGCTGTTTTTACAGCACAAGAGAATGGTTATCGCGTCTTGATGTTAGCCATTGCGGAACAACAACCGTTAAACGAAACCAAAATGCCTTATTTAGAGCCATTAGCAATTCTAGAAATTGACGATCCAATTCGCCAAAATGCCAAAGAAACACTGGCTTATCTAAAAGAAGAAGGAATCGACTTAAAAGTAATTTCTGGTGATAATCCGGTGACTGTTTCAAATATTGCTCGTCGTGCCGGGCTACCCGGTTATGAGTCTTATATTGATTTGTCGACCAAAACGACAGAAGCAGAAGTGCGTGAAGCAGTTCAGCAATACACAGTGTTCGGACGTGTATCGCCTCAGCAAAAACGAACCATTGTGCGTGAGTTGAAAGACACAGAGCATGTGGTGGCGATGACCGGCGATGGCGTCAACGATGTTTTAGCGTTACGAGAAGCGGATTGTAGTATCGCCATGGCAGAAGGAGATGGCGCTACTCGGCAAATTTCTAATCTAGTTTTGCTAGATTCTGATTTTACAACGTTACCAGATGTCTTGTTTGAAGGACGACGTGTGGTAAATAATGTAACCCGAGTTTCCAGCGTTTTCTTCATTAAAACGATTTATTCGTTTATTCTCTCAATCATTTGTGCCTTAACGGCCATTGCGTTCCCGTTCATTCCGATTCAAGTGACCTTGATTGATTTAGCAATTGAAGGATATCCTGCTTTCTTCTTATCTTTCGAAGGGGACAAACGAAAAGTTGTCGGGAAGTTTTTACCAACGGCTTTGAAAAATGCGTCTGTTAATGCGCTTTTAGTTGTAGCGAATATCATTGCTGTTTATCTGATTGGACAAAATCAAGGATTTTCTTCTTTAGACACCACGACGTTAATGTATTATTTATTAGTTGGAATTAGCTGTATGGCTGTTGTTCGAGCATGTCTGCCTTTAAATCCATTACGCATTTTCTTGGTTTTCAGTACCATTATTGGTATTTATGTAGCAGCTATGTTATTCCACAACATTTTAGAAATTGGTTTCTTAACTTCGCAAACAATGGGTCTCTTCTTTATTATGATGGCCATTAATATTGTAGTGCGTGTAACAATTGGTTTCGTACAAATGAAACGTGCTGGAAAAACAATTAAAGATTTATAAAAAGCAGAGATTGAGCTAAAAGCATTCGTCTCCAGAAATGCAGTTCTTCTTTAAATCTTGAAGGAAGTCGGAGCAAGTTTGATGTTTAACTGATTATTTTAAGAGTTAGTGTCTGGGGCAGGAGTCAGGATGACTTTTGTCCTAGATACTTTCTTTTTTTGTTGAGTTGAAACAAGATACTTGAAAAACAGAGATTATGTGATACAATAAATCATGTGTAAATGTGTCCATTGGAATTCGCACTGAAATGACAGTGCGTTTTTTAAACGGTCAATCACATGAGTTAGCACAATGCTATTCTTAGGAGGTGAGGACAATGGCACAACGCATTCCTCAGGAAGTCATTGAGGAAGTTCGTCACCGAACGAATATAGTAGATATTATTGGGCAGTATGTCCAGTTAAAAAAATCCGGTAAAAATTATATGGGTTTATGTCCGTTTCACGAAGAACGTTCCCCTTCATTTTCAGTAGCAGAAGACAAACAAATTTTTCACTGTTTTGGCTGCGGGAAAGGTGGAACTGTTTTTAATTTCTTGCAAGAAATTGAAGGCATTAGTTTTCCAGAATCCGTGAAACGTGTTGCAGATTTGGAACATTTATCTGTGGACTTTGATTGGTCAGAGCCGCGTGAAGTAGCGGATACCCCAGAAAACCAACAAAGACGGAGTTTGTTACAACTGCATAGTAAAGCCGCAGAACTTTACCATCATATTTTAGTGAATACTAAAATTGGCGAACCCGCATTAAACTATTTATTAGAGCGGGGGTTAACACAAGAACTAATTGAGACCTTTCAAATTGGATTCGCGCCGCAAAAACGTGATTTCTTAAGTCAAGTTTTTAAAAATGAACAACTGGATGAAACGCTTTTTGAGCCTTCTGGGCTGTTTGTCCAAAGAGATAACGGTACGTTTTTGGATCGTTTCTATCAACGAATCATGTTTCCAATTAATGATCCCCAAGGCAATGTCATCGCCTTTTCTGGTCGCTTGTTAAAAACAGCTGATTTTCCAGGGGATGAGATGCCTAAATACTTGAATAGTCCTGAAACAACACTTTTTAATAAGCGAGAAACGCTGTTTAACTTTGATAAAGCCAGAAAAGAAATTCGTAAAGAAAATACAGTCTTGCTTTTTGAAGGATTCATGGATGTTATCGCTGCTTGGCAATCAGGCGTAAAAAGTGGGGTGGCTTCAATGGGGACTAGTTTGACCAATGAACAAATTCGGCATTTGGAACGGGTCGCTAAGGAAGTAGTTATTTGTTACGATGGCGATAATGCCGGTGTTCAAGCCACAAACCGTGCGATTCAATTATTGCAAGAAAACAGTCATTTTGACTTGAGTATTGTCAGCATCCCTGAAAAGCTGGATCCTGATGAATATGTGCGGAAATATGGCGCAGAAGCTTTTCAAAATTTAGCCAATCATGGCCGAGAAACAGTTTTTAGTTTTAAAATGAACTATCATCGGTTAACTAGAAACATGAATAACGAAAAAGAACAATTGGATTATGTGAACGAATTGTTACGGGAGTTAACCAATGTTCAATCTCCCTTGGAACGTGATCGTTATTTAAACCAAATTGCTCAGGAATTTCAACTTTCTGTTCATAGTTTAGAAGAACAATTCAATCAATTGAAGCAAGAGCAACGTTCAGTCCAACGGCAAGAAAGGCAACAATTTTATCAAGATGAAATGATGCCACCACCAATGGAAGAACCTGTTTTTGAAGAGAATCACGTCCAGAACAAGTTACCGTTAACCCAAGTTCAAAAAGCAGAACGTTCTTTATTATTTCGTTTAATGAATGAACAAGGAGTACGGCAAACCGTTCAACAATTGCCAGATTTTTCATTCGCTCATGATGAATACCAAGAATTGTATTTCTTGCTAGAAAGTTATGCGACACTGCATCAAAGTTTCGACATTGCCGATTTTATTAATTTCTTGCAAGATAATCAAACCAAACAATTAGCAATTGAAATTGCGTATCAGAATTTATCAGAAGAAAGCTCTGAGCGAGAAGTTGCCGATTTATTACATGTAATTGCCTTATCAAGTATTGCAGAGGCAATTGAGCAGAAAAAGATTCAACAGCAAGAAGCAAAACGAGTGGGCAACCAACAGCTTGAAGCCGAATTAACAATGGAGATTATCCAATTGGCTCGACAGCTTAAAGCTCAACGAACATTTACTTAAGCAATAAATGAATAAAACTAAGCGTTTTGTTCATTTTATTTTGATAAGTCCCAGTGATTTATCAGTTATTTCAAGCGTGAACCGAAAAATGAAGGGGGCCTTCTTTCATGGAAAAAGAAACAAGTAAAAAATATGAAGCTGCAGTGGCAGCATTTATCAAAGAAAACAAGCCTAAAGGAACAGTGGTTTATGATGATTTAGCGAATCAATTAGCCACACCGTATACTTTGGATGCAGAAGCTATGGAAAAATTGATCCAAAAAGTTGAAGATGCTGGTATCAGCGTAGTCGATGAAAATGGAGACCCAAGTGAACATAGCTTGAAAAAAGATGAAAAAGAAGCGGAAAAGGCCCAAGCAGAAGACTTATCTGCGCCAACAGGTGTTAAAATTAATGATCCCGTGCGTATGTACCTAAAAGAAATTGGGCGCGTTCAATTATTAACTGCCGCAGAAGAAGTTGAATTGGCACTTAAAATTGAAGAAGGCGATCAAGAAGCAAAACAACGTTTAGCAGAAGCTAACTTACGTTTGGTTGTTTCAATTGCCAAACGATATGTAGGTCGTGGTATGCAATTCTTGGATTTAATTCAAGAAGGTAATATGGGCTTAATGAAAGCTGTTGAAAAATTTGACTACCGTAAAGGGTTCAAATTCTCTACGTATGCTACTTGGTGGATTCGTCAAGCGATTACGCGGGCAATTGCGGACCAAGCTAGAACGATTCGAATTCCTGTTCACATGGTTGAAACAATCAATAAATTGATTCGGATTCAACGCCAACTATTGCAAGATTTAGGTAGAGAACCAACGCCAGAAGAAATTGGTGCGGAAATGGATTTACCAACAGAAAAAGTTCGTGAAATCCTAAAAATCGCACAAGAGCCAGTCTCTTTAGAAACACCAATTGGTGAAGAAGATGATTCACATTTAGGTGATTTCATTGAAGACCAAGATGCTACCAGTCCTGCTGAGCATGCAGCTTACGAATTGTTAAAAGAACAACTAGAAGATGTTCTGGATACTTTAACAGACCGTGAAGAAAATGTTTTACGTTTACGTTTTGGTTTAGATGATGGTCGGACACGTACGCTAGAAGAAGTCGGAAAAGTTTTCGGTGTCACTCGCGAACGTATTCGTCAAATTGAAGCAAAAGCGTTAAGAAAACTAAGACATCCTTCTCGTTCAAAACAATTAAAAGACTTTTTAGAATAAACATACCGTTTAGCGGCTCTTTTCGTGCATGGGAGAAGAGCCGCTTTTGTTTCTTAAAAAGTCTCTAAATGTCATTGCTAGTTATTGGAAGAAGGCGCAAGTTGTGGTAAATTAGAAGTAATGGAATATTAGCAGAATGTGAGGCGGAAGAATGACAAAGAAATGTCCGAAGTGCGGGAACGAATTCGATGCAGAATTAACGACCTGCCCAACATGTGGCTATTCACTAACTGACACAACAGTTGATAAAGAAGAAGTGGAAACGACTTCAACAAATATAGATTTTGAAACACAGGAAAATGAACAACACGAAGATCAATTAAATGAGAATATTGAGTGGTCTGAGTTAAAAGATATGAGCTTAGGCCATGTGATGGAACTGTTTGGCGAATCACCAGAAGAAGAAAGTAATGATGACAAAAAAGAAGAGTCAACAGAAGATAACTTAATAGTCTCTGATTCAGAGGATGTTTCTGGTCTAGAAACATCGCTTCAAGAAGGGGCTAGTGAGGAGACTCATGATTCGGTGGAGGAGTCGACACCAGCGACAGAAGAGACGCCTACTCATTCAACAGAAGAAAAACTAGCAACGGACGAAGCAGTTAATTTAGAAGAAACAACGGAAGAAACAACTACTGTTGAAGCAGAAACAGCTGAGGTATCTGAGACGGTGAAGTCAGAAGAGGAAACTTTAACAGAGATTTCAGGAACTGAAGTTATCTCTACTACTTCTGAAGAAGAAATTTTTTCACAACCACCGATAGAAGATCAAGATGTAACACCAAACGAAACTTTGCAAGCTTATATTCAAGCGCATCGAGCAGATACAGAAATGTCTGAAAATCCATCAGAAGAAACAGCAGAGACCCAAGAGTTAGAAAACAGCGGTGAGGCAGTATTAACCCAAGCCGAAACACCAACTGAATCCATTTCAGATTCTGAAGAAGGGTTAACGAGTGCAGCGTCGCTAGAGGAACCGAGCGACGCTGATACAACCGTGGAAAAAGTTTCAGATTCAGGTGTGATACCACCGATGAATGAAACTGGGAATGCTCAACCAGCGCCTGCTCCGAAGAAACCATCAAAAAAAGTGGCTTTCGTTGCGCTTGCGGTTGTTTTATTAGCTGGAGGTAGTGCTTGGGCGTATCATGATCAAACGCAAAAAGCTGCCGCGCAAGAGGCGGCGGCACTAACCAAGAAAACAGATACGCTGAAAGATGAACTAGCAGCCTTTTATACCACGAAGGAGCAAGTTTTTATTAAACCCGATATGGTGACTGTTAGTCCAGAAAAACTCTCAAAACAAGTCGCGGAAATTAAAGATTCAGAAGAGTATTCTCAATTAAATAAACAAATTCAAACATTGAAAGAGAAGCAACAAACCATTCAACAAATCAACCAATTATTTGAGGCGCCGATTGTCAATGGCAATGAGTTGAAACCGGCGATTTTAGCTGCTGATCAACCAATTTCCGTAAAGAATTTAACAGGAAATGATCCATTTGACCAATTGATGAACCAAGCAATCGATCAAGCGAACCAACAATACAACCAATTACAAAAAGCTAAAAAAGCGGTTGAGGTCATTTATAAAGATGGAAAAACTACCAATCAGCTGAATCGAGACACGTATCAAGCTGCTAAGGCAGAAGTAGGTAAAGTAACAAGTGATAAGCTGAAAAAAGAACTGGTCAAACAAGTCACGACAGCTGACCAAGCGTTAACCAAGGTTGAAGAAGAACAGAAAAGAATTGCAGAAGAACAAGCTGCCGCAGAGCAAGCAAAACAAGCAGAAGAACAAGCAAAACAAGCTGCTGCCGCGAAAAAAGAGAACGCTAAGAAGGAAGAAACAGCAAAAACAGAAGCGAATGGCTACACGGCGCCGAATAGTGACGGGGTTTACACTAGTCCGCTTTATGCGCCAGATGCTGCTGATATCGCTGATAGTAGCAATCCAGCGTGGACATGGGCACCAGGTGTGAAAGAAAAAGTCTTAGACACAGTGATTGCTCGTGGCTATGTGGTTCCTGGCGGATATTCTTTAGAACCTGCCAAAATTGTGAATGGCGAAGGTTACTACAATCTTTATGCAACAAACAATCAATCAAAATTATTAGAAGGCACTACAGAGAAAAATGTTCACATGTATTTAGTTACAATCAATGCTAAAACAGGTTGGTTCAAAGGGAACGCTTCTCGTAATGCAGGGCAATAAAAGAAAATAGAAACAATCGAACAAAAGCGGAAATCTTTTGTTCGATTGATTTTCCTTGAGGAGTTAATGATAAATGAGAGAATTACTAGCAACAACATTTACCGGCATTGTGGTCGATGAAAATGAACAATTTTATTTTGTTCAAAAAAATGGCATCACATTCCGTTTAAAAAAAGAAGAAGGTACGCATGCCATAGGAGAGGCTGTAGAAGGGTTTGGTTATTTAAATCAAAAACAAGAGCCAGCACTGACAACTACAATTCCTACTGTGCGCATTGGTAGCTATGGCTTTGGTACTGTCACGGGAACGAGACGTGATTTAGGTGTCTTTGTGGATGTTGGCTTACCAGATAAAGATGTCGTTATTTCGTTGGATGAATTACCAACTATGCGGGAACTTTGGCCTAAAAAAGAAGACCGAGTAATGGTTACTTTAAAAGTGGACAGTAAAGACCGCATTTGGGGCGAATTAGCAGATGAAAAAGTCTTTAAAGCCATGGCAAAACGAGGGAATGCTGAAATGCAAAACCAAAACTTAACTGGGCATGTGTATCGTCTGAAACTTGCAGGAACGTATATTTTAACTGATGATTTATACATTGGATTTATCCATCCTTCTGAACGATTCCAGGAACCACGTTTAGGTGAAAAAGTAGTGGGGCGTGTGATTGGCGTGCGGCCGGACGGCGTATTGAATCTTTCGTTAAAACCAAGAAGTCATGAAGTAATCAGCGATGATGCGTTAATGATTCTAACTTTCTTAGAAAGAGCAAACGATCACCAAATTCCTTTCACCGATAAATCAAGCCCTGATGAAATTAAACAAACCTTTGGCATTAGTAAAGCTCAATTTAAACGCGCCTTAGGCCATTTAATGAAACAAAAATTAATTAAACAAGAAGATGGTAAAACAATTCTAATTGGCTCGTTGGAACAATCAAAAGAAAAAAATTAAGGTAGCTAATTGAGAATATCTTGCAAATTACAGTTATTTCTTTTATAATTATTTTAATTTGATTGATAAATTAAGTTTCTTAATTTGTAATCATTCTAAACAAGGAGCTGTAATAATGGATTCGACTGCTGCTTTAAAAAAGACAAAAAAACAATTACATGAATCAGGCTTTAAATTAACACCACAACGGGAAGCAACCGTACTTGTATTATTGGAAAATGAAAAAGATCATTTATCAGCAGAAGAAATTTACTTCTTGGTAAAACAAAAAAGTCCGGAAATTGGTCTAGCAACAGTCTATCGAACGCTAGAAATTTTAACAGACTTAAAAGTCGTTGATAAAGTGAGCTTTAACGATGGTTTAGCTCGCTATGATTTAAGAAAAGAAGGCGCCAAACACTTTCACCACCATTTGTTATGCTTAGAATGTGGCACAATTGAGGAAGTGGAAGAAGACTTGCTTGGTGAAGTAGAGCAAATTGTTGAAAGTCGGTATCATTTTTTAGTCAAAGATCATCGCTTAACTTTTCATGGTATTTGTCAAAGTTGTCAAAGTAAACATTAAAAAAACTGCCTTGCATTAATTTATGCAAGGCAGTTTTTTATTCATTGGAATTATAAATTAGCGAATTTTTCCAATAAGCGAATCATTTGGCAAGTAAAACCATATTCATTGTCATACCAAGCCACAGTTTTCACTAATTGGAAATCGCCAGCTGTCGTTACTTCTGTTTGCGTTGGGTCAAAAATCGAACCTTCTGTCGTGCCGATTATGTCTCCAGAAACAATTTCACGATCATCATAACCGAAAGAAGGGTTATCAATGGTGTGTTTTTTCATTGCTTCATTTACTTGATCAGCTGTTACTTTTGTTTTTAAAATGCTAACTAATTCTGTTAAGGATCCATCCACAACGGGAACACGTTGGGCATGGCCTTGTAATTTTCCATTAAGTTCTGGAATAACTAAGCCAATTGCTTTAGCAGCACCAGTTGAATGGGGAATAGTATTGTCTGCAGCAGAGCGTGCCGCACGAAGATTTCCGCCACGAACAGGGCCATCTAATAGCATTTGTGTTGATGTGTAGGCATGGACAGTTGTCATGGTACCAACTTCAATACCAAATTCATTATTTAAGAAGTAAGCCATCGGTGCTAGACAGTTTGTCGTACATGAACCAGCAGAAATGATTTTATCGTTGGCATCAAGTGTATCATCATTGACGTTATAAACGATTGTTTTCATTGCGCCTGCAGGAGCAGAGATAACCACACGTTTCACACCTGCATCTAAATGAGCTTGCGCTTTTTCTTCAGAGGTATAAAAACCTGTACATTCAAGCACAATGTCTACTCCGTTTTCTTTAACCCAAGGGATTTTACTTGCATCTGGTTCTGCGTAGACACGGGTTTCTTCGCCGTCAACCACAATGCCATTTTCAGTGGCTGTCACGGTGCCAGGATAGGTGCCATGCGTAGAGTCAAATTGTAATAAGTGAGCCAACATTGTTGGGCTAGTCAAATCATTGATAGCCACAACTTCAATATCATCAGAAACTTCTTTTATTCGGCGAAAGGCTAAACGACCAATTCTTCCAAAACCGTTAATTCCTACTTTGACTGTCATAACAAAAATTCCTCCTTTAGATGTTTGTGTTTCTTTGGACCCTTGCTGAAAAAGTGATTTTCTTCAACTATCTATAGTATGAACCTCTAAAATTTTTTTGTCAAAAGACTGATAGCGAAGCGACAAAAAGAAAGCGAAAGATTCATGAGAAATTTTGCTTTTTCCAACGATAACTAACTAGAATTGCTAGACAAACGGTTGTTTTCCCGATACAATAATAAAGACTTTCGAATCACGCTTTTTGAGGTGATTAAAGATAGTAGAAGTAGAATAGGAGGACAAATTATATGTCCATGTTTTTAGATCAAGTGACGATTGATGTCAAAGCTGGTAAAGGCGGCGACGGAATGGTTGCTTTCCGTAGAGAAAAATATGTACCAGACGGGGGTCCCGCTGGTGGTGATGGCGGACGCGGTGGCGACGTTGTTTTAGTTGTTGAAGAAGGATTACGCACATTAATGGATTTCCGGTTTAATCGTCATTTTAAGGCGACACCTGGAGAAAATGGTATGAGTAAAGGAATGCACGGTCGTGGTTCAGAAGATTTACTTGTCAAAGTTCCACCAGGTACAACAGTTCGTGATGCAGAAACTGGAGCTTTAATTGGGGATTTAATTGAGAATGGTCAGACCTTAGTAGTAGCAAAAGGCGGACGCGGTGGTCGCGGGAATATTCGCTTTGCTTCCCCAAGAAACCCTGCACCAGAAATTGCCGAAAACGGCGAACCGGGTCAAGAACGTAAAATCGAATTAGAATTAAAAGTTTTAGCAGATGTTGGGTTAGTTGGGTTTCCTTCTGTAGGAAAATCAACATTACTCTCTGTTATCTCGTCCGCTCGTCCGAAAATTGGTGCCTATCATTTTACGACGTTAGTTCCAAACTTAGGGATGGTGACTACTAGTGATGGTCGAAGCTTTGCTGCAGCAGATTTGCCAGGCTTAATTGAAGGAGCTTCTCAAGGTGTCGGCTTAGGAACACAGTTCTTACGCCACATTGAACGGACGCGTGTTATTTTACATGTCATTGATATGAGTGGCATGGAAGGACGCGATCCTTATGAAGATTATTTGGCAATCAATAAAGAATTGGCTTCACACAATTTACGTTTGATGGAGCGACCTCAAATTATTGTTGCCAATAAAATGGACATGCCTGAAGCAGAAGAGAATTTAGCGAAATTTAAAGAGCAACTTGCGAAGGAACGCACCGATGAGTATGCTGATGAGCTACCTATTTTCCCAATCTCTGGGGTTACTCGTAAAGGTATTGAACCTTTATTAAATGCAACAGCTGACTTGTTGGAAGTAACGCCTGAATTCCCATTATATGAAGATGAAGTGGTAGAGGAAGAAACCGTTCGTTATGGCTTCCAACCAGAAGGTCCAGAATTTACGATTGATCGTGAACCAGATGCTTCATGGGTTTTATCTGGTGAAAAATTAGAAAAATTATTTGAAATGACGAATTTCGATCATGATGAAACAGTAATGCGTTTTGCACGTCAATTACGTGGTATGGGTGTCGATGAGGCATTACGAGCACGTGGCGCGAAAGATGGCGACATTGTTCGGATTGGTAATTTTGAATTTGAATTTGTCGAATAAGCATAAAACCAGTTCACTCAGTGAACTGGTTTTTTATTTTAAAATTAGTATTAAATTAGCGAATAGATTGAAATAATATTTTTAATAGCTTATAATTTTAAATGTAACAAAATAACAAACGAAAGGAGCGAAATTGAAATGGAAAACAATCAAGCAATGGTTCCTAAGTTTTCAGTTAAAAGTGCCGGTTTTCTTTTTAGTATGGGGTTCTTATGTGGTGTCCTGTTGCCGAGTGTTTTATTATGGACTTTCAGTCTGCCGTTTAATATTGGTGCCATGATTTTTTTGCCTGTTGGGATTGCTTTTGCGTTAGCGTATAGTCATTATTTTATTGAAACGAAAACAGGTTTTTGTAAGCGTTTTATTTGGTTGTTTTTAATTTCTCTTATTTTATTAGAGCTTATCTCTTATTTATGGCTGATTAAAGGAGTTATTTTTTAAGAGAAAAACAGAGGAGAGTGTTATTTATGTTAGATAAACTGACTGTTTGGATTGAAAATCATCTAGCTGGACCAATGGCTAAAATTGCCAATCAGCGCCATTTACGTGCGGTGCGGGATGGGATTATTGCGACATTACCTTTAATTATTGTCGGTTCTTTTTTTCTAATTATTGCGTTTCCGCCGTTACCAGAATCTTGGGGCATTACTCAATTTTTAACAAGTAATGCTGCTACAATCTTATTGCCTTACCGAATGACAATGTACATTATGGCGTTATATGCGACTTTTGGCATTGGCGCTAGTTTAGCGAAATCATATAATCTTGATCAAGTCTCTGGAGGGATTTTGGCTACGATTGCTTTTTTATTAACATTAGTACCTGTAGCGATTCCTGAAGAAGCCAGTAAAGCAGCTGGTGTTTCTGGGTTTGTTTTACCAATGGCTAATTTGGGTGGTGCAGGGATGTTTGTTGGGATTGTGACGTCAATTATTGCTGTCGAAATCTATCGAGTAACAGATAAGTCTAAGTTCAAAATTACAATGCCTGATAACGTTCCACCTGCTGTTGCTCGTTCATTTGAATCATTGACTCCGACTTTAATTGTCATGTTATTGATTGGTTCAATCACTTATTATTTAGGCTTTGATTGGCACACGTTTGTAGGGAACTTGGTGGGACCACTAGTTCAAGCAGCAGACTCTTTATTGAGTGTCTTGCTGTTAGTCTTTTTAACCACATTTTTCTGGTTCTTTGGGATTCACGGCGCTTCAATCGTAGGATCTTTGGCGCGTCCTCTATGGCTACAACTATTAGAGGAAAACACGACTGCTAAAGCAGCTGGCGAAGCATTACCTCGGATTGCGGCAGAACCTTTTTACCAATGGTTCATTTGGATTGGTGGTGCCGGAGCCACAATTGGTTTAGCCATATTATTAGCCTTTCGGGCAAAATCAGAATATGGTTCAAAACTAGGAAAAGCTATTTTAGCACCGTCTATTTTTAATATTAATGAGCCAGTTATTTTCGGTGTACCGATTGTCTTAAATCCGATTTTAATGATTCCTTTTATCTTTGCACCAATGGTTTTAGCAACGATTGCTTGGTTTGCCACTAAATTAGGTTTAGTAAGTGAAGTTGTCTTTACCGCACCTTGGACCTTACCAGGGCCAATTGGCGCCTTTATGGCGACAGGCGGCGATTGGCGTGCTGCTGTTTTGAATATCGTTTTAATTCTAGTGGCCATCTTGATTTACTATCCGTTCTTTGTAGCTTATGATAAAAATGAGCTTGCCAAAGAACAAGGCAAACAAATAGAAGAATAAAGAGTGCAGCCGTTTAGTGTCCAGAACAAAAGGTGATGACCTTTTGTTCTGGACCTATTTGTTTATAGGCGATGAAAATTCTCAATTTTTTTGAAATGTATAGAAAATTTTGAGAAAAGAAACGCATAAAAAAGTGTAAAATATTATATATATAATGAAAATGGTTTTCTTTTGTGTGAACATAATAAAGTTATTGTTAACTAAAAGAGAAAAGGGGTATGAAAATGGTTAGAACGAAGGTATATACAAAGGAAAAAATCTTAAACGTAGCTGAAAAAATTTTAGTAGATAAAGGTTTTTCTAATTTAACTGCTAGAAATATTGCAGATGCTATGGGGATTTCTACGCAGCCAATTTATTTAGAATTTGTCAACATGGACGATTTAAAACGAACCTTAATTAAATCGTTATTTCATCGTATGCAATTATTTTATAAAGCAGATGTCGGTGCCTCAGACCCAGTGATTGCATTGGGTCTGAACTTTATATTATTTGCCCAAAAACATCAAAAAATCTATACGGCGTTATTTATGAAAGCACATGGTTATGAAGAAGAATTGCAGCAAATGCTTCAAACTTTTTTTGAAGAGCATTTATTATTGGATAAAAAATATGTACAAATGGACAAAGGAAAATTTGTCGAATTATTTCCTAAAATGGTGGTAATCTATTTAGGTTTAGCCACAGCGGTTACAATGAAGACAATTGACTTAACTAAGAATCAAGAAATTCAATTATTAAGTCAATTGTTGATAGAAGAGTAGTGTTTTGTTATTTATTCAAAATAACAAAAATACGACATAAGTCTGAGAAAAAACTGGTCGTTGCGCCCGAGGAAGGATTGTTTAAATCTTGTTATACTTTGGAAGAAGTAACAGAGAATAATTACTCGGGAGGATTTATGTGATGAAATTTATTAAATTTTTAGTGGTGACAGCAATTGTTATTGGTGGTGGTTTATTTGGGGCCAAGTTTTACGCAGAAAAGAACTCTGGCGAATTAGCTGGTGTGTTAGATCAATTAAATCCATTGGTTAAAGAAGGAAATGTGTATGTTAAAACAAAGAAAGCCGATAGCGTTAATGGCTATGGAATTGCTAGTTATACGCAAGTAGCCGCAGATGAGGAAGGCAAAACGCGAGAAATAACTTTCACAGCGGACCATGAATTAAAAACAGATCATTATCTAAAAGTCTCAAATAAAGGGGCCCACATCAATACGTATGAAGAGGTCAATCAAGACCAAGTACCAGAAAAGGCATTACAAGCGATTCAAAAATAACAAAAAGTCAGAACGTATCTTCAGCATACGTTCTGACTTTTTGTTATTTTTTTGCTTCTTGAAGAATATTGATTTTTTCAATTTTAACATCGGTTTTTGGTTTATCGTTGGCACCAACTTCGACTTTGGCAATTTTATCGACAATATCCATTCCTTTGGTTACTTGACCGAAAACAGTATGTTTTTTATCAAGAGAAGGATAGCCGCCTTTTTTGTAAGCATCAATGATTGCTTTTGGATAATCATCATATAAAAGACCATCAGATTGATCATCTGTATTTTGGACAATAAAGAACTGACTGCCGTTAGTATTAGGTCCTGCATTCGCCATTGATAATGCGCCACGAATGTTATATAACTGGTTTGAAAATTCATCTTCAAATGGTTTATTCCAGATGCTGTTTCCGCCAGTTCCATCACCGCTAGGATCGCCACCTTGGATCATAAAGTTATTGATGACGCGGTGGAAAGTCAAGCCATCATAATAGCCATCTTTGGCATGTTTCATAAAGTTCTCAACAGTTTTTGGAGCCTGTTTAGGAAATAGTTTGATTTCAATATTTCCCATTGAAGTAACCATTTGGACTAAGTCTTGATCTTCGGCAACTTTGTCATCTAGTTGTGGTAAATCTAGTGAATTTAAGTCGACCGAATCCTTTGTTTTGCTTTCACTGGATTTAGCGACAGAATCACTCGTTGCGGTCGTGCCTTTATTATTGGTTGTGTTACAGCCTGCTAAAAGCAAGGTGAATGCTGCAACTGAAGCAACAGCAAGCATTTTCTTATGTTTCATCTGTTTTCCTCTTCCTTTCACACTGACAATTAGGTTCTTTTTTATCATAACAAAAGAGAAGATAACAAACCAGTGGAATTTTTATAAGATTTCCTATAGGAAAGGTGTAGACCACTTTTGTTTTTTTTGTTACAATGTAAGCAGATACATTATTATGTTTTACAATTTAGGAGGCAATCACATGGGAAAATTAGGTATTTCAATTTATCCAGAACGTTCAACATTTGAAAAGGACAAAGCATATTTGGATTTGGCTCATAAATACGGCTTTAAGCGTGTCTTTACTAGTTTATTGCAAATCAATGATGATCGGGAAAAGGTATTAGCAGAGTTTAAAAAAGTCGTAGATTACGCCAACCAATTAGGTATGGAAGTGATGGTCGATATTAATCCTGCATTGTTCGAACAATTAGGCATCTCTTATGATGATTTATCATTTTTCCATGATATGGGCGCTTACGGTATTCGTTTAGATCTTGGCTTTACTGGGCAAGAAGAGGCGAATATGACAAGAAACCCTTATGGCATTAAAATTGAAATTAATATGAGTTCAGGGACAAGTTATGTAGATAATATTATGGCTTACTCACCAAATACAGAAAATTTACTAGGCTCACATAATTTCTATCCACATCGCTATACAGGCTTAGGCTATGATCATTTTGTTTATTGTTCAGAAAAATTTAGAAAATATAATTTAAATACGATGGCGTTTGTGAACTCACACGATGCTACATTTGGGCCATGGCCGACACAAGATGGGTTATGTTCTTTGGAAGACCACCGCGATTTAGAAATTGCAACGCAAGTTAAGCATTTAGTTTTAACAGGATTAATCGATGATATTTCTGTCGGAAATGCTTATGCCTCAGAAGCAGAATTAGCAGCAATGGCAGAAGCCTTTCATGCACCGTATCCTTCGATCAAAGTGGATACAGAACCAGAAATCACAGAAGATGAAAGAATTGCATTGTTCGATAACTTACACAGTTATCGTGGAGATCGTTCTGATTACGTTTTGCGTTCAACAATGACACGTGTTTACTATAAAGATCGTCCTTTCCCAGCTCATACAACGAGAGATATTGTTCGAGGCGATGTCTTGATTGACAACGTTGGCTATGGACAATACAAAGGGGAAACACAAATTGCTTTAAAAGAAATGAAAAATGATGGCCGTGTAAATGTGGTTGGTCGTATTTCTGATGACGAACGTTTCTTATTAGAATTTTTGAAACCATGGTCAAGTTTTAAACTTATTGAAAATAAATAATTTTTAGTTTCCTATAAATAGATAAGTGGAGCATAGCGTAAAAGGTAATATTTTTGTGCTATGCTTTTTTTGTCGCAACAAAATTGTCCCATTGTAGTGGTAAAGAAAGATGGCTGAATCTTTGAATGGTAGTTGTCAAAAAAAGGGCGACAACTTATAATGAATCATACAGTTTAAATAAAAGGAGTACGTAGATGAATCGATGGTTAAAAATTTTGATTGCGCTTATTGTAGTAATTGCAATTGGTTTAATTGCGGCAGGCTTATATTTTTATAATTATGCAGTAGTTCCAGGAAAGAAAGACTTTATAAATGAGAATACCCCAGGGTCAAAAGTGGTCCAGACACCTGAAGGCGCGTGGTTTAAAGATGACAAAAATCGACAAGAATGGTCAATTACTTCGGAAGATGGGCTACGTCTAAAGGCCATTTATTTACCAGCCGACAAAAAAAGTAATCGTACCGTTATTATGGCGCATGGTTATATGGGTTCGGCAGAAACGATGTCTGTCTTTGCGAAAATGTATCATGATTGGGGCTACAATGTGTTAGCGCCAGATGCGCGTGGTCACGGGAAAAGTCAAGGAGATTATATTGGGTTCGGCTGGCCCGATCGTAAAGATTATGTCCAATGGATTGAGAAAGTTTTAACCGAAAATGGTCAGCAAGAACAAATCACTTTATACGGTGTCAGTATGGGTGCTGCTACAGTCATGATGACGAGCGGGGAAAAATTACCAGATAACGTGAAAGCCATTGTGGAAGATTGTGGCTATTCTACAGTCAATCAGGAGTTGCAATATCAATTGAAAGAGCTTTTCAATTTACCAAGTTTCCCATTAGTTAATGTTACTAGCGGGATTACGAAACTTAGAGCTGGCTATTTCTTTGGGGAAGCAAGCGCTGTTAAACAATTACAAAAGAATCATTTACCAATGCTCTTTATTCATGGTGAAAATGATACGTTTGTGCCGTTTAGTATGTTAGACGAAGTTTATAATGCAACCCAAGGACCTAAAGAAAAATATGTCGTGCCTGGAGCAGAGCATGCGAAAGCTTATAATAAAAACCCAGAAAAATATAAGGAAACAGTAGCTGCTTTTCTAGATAAATATATAAAATAACAAATTTATTCTTTACTAATAGTAGCAACAACAAAAGACTTGTTCTTAAGTTAACGACTTAGTGAACAAGTCTTTTGTTGTCAGTTGATTTTTTTTAATAAGTTGGAATTTACCCATGCAATCTAGGGCATAATCTGATAGGATAGTACTAGAAATGAGGGAAGGATAATGGAAGAACAATTAGTCGATTATTTACACTATTTACAAATAGAGCGGGGCTTATCAAATAACACACGACGGAGTTACGAACGAGATTTAAAAAAATACGTAGCCTTTTTACAAGAACAAGGCCTGCATTCTTGGGACGAAGTTGACCGTTACATGATTACAGAATTTTTGCAATCCCTTCACGAAGAACAGCAAGCTTCAGCAAGTGTGATTCGGATGATTTCTAGTTTGAGAGGATTTCATCAATTTTTACGTCAAGAACGCTTAAGCGAACATAATCCGATGCAACATATTGACTCCCCCAAGAAAGTTCAAAAATTGCCAAGTACATTATCTGTTGACGAAGTGACTCGATTAATTGAAACCCCTGATACAAGTAAACCACTAGGTATGCGGAATCGTGCTATTTTAGAAGTGATGTATGCAACGGGCCTGCGAGTTAGTGAGCTAATTGAAATAAAATTAGGGGATCTGCATTTATCCATTGGTTTATTGCAAACAATCGGAAAAGGGGACAAAGAACGAATTATTCCTTTAGGCGATTATGCGATTCAATGGATTGAGCGCTATATGAACGAAGCCAGACCTCAATTGATTAAAAACCATCCGAATGAAACACACCTGTTCGTTAATCATCATGGCGAACCGTTATCTAGACAGGGCATTTGGAAAAATTTAAAACAGATTGTCCGAGAAGCCCAGATAGAGAAAAATATTACGCCGCATACATTACGGCATAGTTTTGCGACACATTTGTTGGAAAATGGCGCAGACCTTAGAATCGTGCAAGAATTATTAGGACATGCAGATATCTCCACGACACAAATTTATACACATATTACCAAACAACGAATGGCAGATGTTTATAAGGAACATTTTCCTCGGGCTTAATTTGCGAGAATGCCCACAAACGAATAAATTTATGGTAAACTAGGAAGTCGAGAAAAGAAAGTAGGTGTCGTTTTTGCAAGAAATTAATTTAAAACTAGATGTCTTTGAAGGACCACTGGATCTTCTACTACATTTAATTCAAAAATTAGAAATCGATATCTATGACATTCCCATTACAGCAGTAACTGAACAATACATGTCTTATATTCATGCGATGCAAACCTTAGAGTTAGAAGTCGCTGGAGAATATCTAGTCATGGCTGCCACCTTAATGGCTATTAAAAGTCAGATGTTGCTTCCAAAACAAGAGCTTGAAATCATTGATGATGAAGATTTTTTTGAAGAGGAAGACCCACGGGAAGCTTTAGTAGCTCAGTTATTGGAGTATCGGAAATTTAAATATGCAGCGACTGTTTTACATGAAAAAGAAGAAGAACGTAAACTCTATTATACAAAAGAACCAATGGATATGGATGATTATAAAGAGGAAGATACAACACTACCGCCTAATCAAATCAATACAATTGATTTATTTCTAGCCTTTCACGCCATGTTAGAAAAGAAAAAAAATCGCCAGCCTGTTGAAACAACTGTTGCTAGTGACGATGTTTCCATCGAAGAAAAAATCACCGCTATTTCAGAGCGTATGCGTCAAGTACAGAAAGGGAAGGCAGTGTCGTTTGATTCTTTCTTCGATTCTTATTCCAAACAAGAAATTGTGACAACATTCATGGCTCTTTTAGAATTAATGAAAACGGGCGCGATTTATGCTGAACAAGAAAATAATTATAGTGAAATTTTGTTATTTAATACAGAAACCCAGCAGGAAGATACAACAGAGGTGGAGGAAACACAGTGACATTAGTTAGTCAAATTGAAGCAATTTTATTTGTGGTTGGCGAAGAAGGAATTGGCTTGGAAGAGCTTGCGTACTTATTAGAGAAGTCAACAGCAAAAACCTATGAAGAATTAACGAAATTGAAAGAACATTATGCTTCTGACAATAAATCGGCGTTGAATATTTTAGAAGTCGGCAATCATTTTGTCTTAACAACTAAGAAAAAATATGCCTCATTACTAAAAAAATATGCGCAATCGCCTATGTCGAACGCCTTATCACAAGCGGCGCTAGAAACATTATCCATTATTGCTTATAAGCAACCAATTTCGCGTATTGAAATTGATGAAATTCGTGGCGTACAGACTTCTGGTTCTATCCAAAAGTTAGTTGCCCGTCAGTTGATAGAAGAAAAAGGCCGCGTAGATGGTCCTGGTAGAGCAATTTTGTATGGCACAACGAAGTATTTTATGGATTACTTTGGGTTGAAAAGTTTAGATGAATTACCAGATATCCAACAAATGGAAGATGAATTAGAAGAAGAACTACCAATGGATCTATTTTTTGATCGTTATCAAGAAACGAACCCAATGTCTGAAACAACAGAAGGCGAGGAAGCTTAAACAATGGAAAGATTACAAAAAGCAATTGCTCATGCTGGGGTGACTTCGCGTCGCAAAGCAGAGGAATTAATTGTCAAAGGTCGCGTAAAAGTCAACGGCCAAGTGGTCAAAGAATTAGGAACACAAGTAAGTAAACAAGATACCGTTGAAGTTGATGGTGTACCAATTTATCAAGAAGAATATGGTTATTATTTATTCTATAAACCAAGAGGGGTTATTTCTGCGGTGTCTGACGATAAAGGCCGTAAAGTAGTAACGGATTATTTTACAGATGTTACTGAGCGAATTTATCCAGTCGGTCGTCTGGATTATGATACTTCTGGGTTGTTACTTTTAACGAATGATGGAAGTTTTTCACAAAAATTAACCCATCCTAAACATGAAGTAGATAAAGTCTACGTAGCAAAAATTAAAGGTGTACCAACTAAACGAGATCTATTGCCATTAGCCAAAGGCATTCGCATTGATGGCAAACGCACAGCACCAGCCAATTTTCAAATTCTTTCAGCGGATATTAAAACAGGTAGCAGTGTCGTGGAATTAACGATTCATGAAGGACGTAATCATCAAGTGAAGAAAATGTTTCAAGCTGTTGGTTTCCCTGTTCAAAAATTAAAACGTGAACGTTATGGTGAGTTGACCTTACAAGGTTTGCGACCAGGACAATATCGTGATTTAACTAAAAAAGAAATCAGTCAATTATTAAATCAAGCTAAATAAGATAAAATGACTCGATCTCTTCGCGCTTATGGCGAAGGGATTGTTTTTTTTGAGAAATGAAACAATCAATGAAATTTAATAAAAAAGCTTAGTTAGTTGCATTCATTGTTCAAATCGGTTACACTAAGTAAGTAAAAAAATATAATACAAGGTTCGTCTTCAGGGGCAGGGTGTAATTCCCGACCGGTGGTTATAGTCCACGACTCGTTTTTAACGATTGAATTGGTGTAATTCCAATACCGACAGTATAGTCTGGATAAAGAAGATAGGGCTTATTTGAGACGCTTTTTCATCAGATAATCCTACTCTATTTTTCCCTGCAGAAAAATAGGGTTTTTTTGTATGACAAAGAAGCGAATCAAAAAGTTCGTTGAAGATGGGTCCTTAATTGGAGGATTTCAGATGAACAACAAGGTACAAAAAATGGTCAGCATTGCAATGTTGGCTGCAATCGGTACAGTATTACAATTTGTGGCATTTCCGATTATGCCGGCGTTTAGTTTTTTGAAAATCGATTTTAGTGATATTCCGATTCTACTCGGAATGTTCTTGTACGGACCGTTAGCAGGAGTAATTACTGCTTTTGTTCGTTCGTTGCTACACCTGTTCTTAACCGGACTAGCACCGCAAAATATGGTGGGAGATTTCGCTAGCTTTTTAGCAAGTAGTATCTTCACCTTGCCAATTTTTTATTTCTTTGGTAAAAAGAAAAATATCCGTACAAATCGGATAGTGGGCTTAGTAAGTGGGATCTTAGCCTTGACAATTTTCATGAGTATTGCGAATTATTTTGTCATTACACCCATTTACTTACAATTATATGGTGTGACCACACAACAATTTTTAGGAACATCTTTAGCAAGCTATGTGGCGATTGGTATTGTGCCATTCAACCTTATTAAAGGCCTCTTAGTCAGTGGTGTTTTTCTAGTACTACATGCGAAGTTATTGCCATGGCTATCAAAAAAACAACATACTATTCAGAAAAAAACACCGTTAACAAAATAAATGATAAAAAACCTGCTGTTGAACAATGTTTGACAGTGGGTTTTTAAAATTTACGCCTAAAAGAAAAGAGGTTGTCATAATCTGTCATCATTCTGTTAAAAAATACTAAACCATCTGCATTGTAATTTTAACTTTCCCTTGGTATGATAGAAATCATCAAAGAAAGAGGAGTTTTCCTGAGTGAAAAAGTGTAAAAATTGTCGTCACGTGAATCGTGATACGGAGTCCTTTTGTGAAGAATGCGGCGCTCCGCTAATGAATGAATCAATGCATCAAGAGGAAAACCAAGCACAACCATCAATGAATAAAGGGAACGAATCTACTCCTCTCAGATCAAAAAGAAGCTGGATCTGGGTGTTTCTTTTTGTGTTCATCGTTCTTGGAGCGGGTAGCTATTTTCTCGGGACGCATTATTTTTCTAAGGAACAACAAATTTCTCATTTTATTGAAGCGATTGAGAATGGTGATGCCCAAGAATTAAGTAAAAAAATGAGGACGAACGAGTCTGAATTTCAAGTGAATCCGCAAAGCATTAAGCCTTTAATCACTTATTATCAAAAAAATTCAACTGAGCTAAAAAAATTAGAAAAAGCGCTATTAAAGGATAAAAAGCTACATGGTTTAACTATTCGTGAAACAAGTCAAACAGCATTTTTCTTTCACCGTTATCAATTCATTTTAACGCCTGTTTCTGTTCAGTTAACGACGAATCAGCGCGGTGTGACGCTGGCAATGAACGGGCGGGAAGTGGGCACTTCCGACTCAACCACTTATCAAAAAGAATTGGGACCCTTAGCGCCAGGACAATATACCTTTACAGCCACAGTGAAAGATAGCACCGGCGAACCTGTTATCACAGAAGAGTATCGTTTATTAGAAGAGGAAAATTATATTTCTAGTATTCCTTTAGATTTTAAACGAATGAATTTTGTTGTGGAGAGCAATCTGCCAGACGCAGATATTTATATTAATGATCGGAAAGTTGGTACGCTAACGAATGGAAGCAAAACGATTGGCCCTTTGTTCTGGTCCAAAGGGATGACGATTCAACTTAAAAAGACGATTAATGGAGAAGAAATTCAAACATCAAAAGAAACGATTGGTGAAAATGATTTTGTCGAAGCGCTCTCCGATAATCCAACGCTACAATTGAATTTTCCGTTAGCTAGCGACTATGATGCCCGCAAAGCGCTAGAAACCTTTTATCAAGCATTTGCCAAACAAGTGAAAAGTCATACGGATAGTACAGAATTTGCTAAAAAATATCTCGTTGGTGGGGAAAATAATCCTCAATTTCCTTCTTTTATAGAAGCACTTGAACGATTACGTGAAAAGAAATCGACCGATGTTTCACCAGATTTTGAAGTAACCATTAATACACTACAATTGGATGGTAAAGAAAATTACCATGTCAATTATTATTTAGAAGCTAAAAATTCTAAAGCAAAAGAAAATGGTCTTCGTTATGAATGGATCAATGGCCTAAATGATCAAATTCATTTAGTCAAAGAACCGCTAAAAGAAGGACAATTACAGTTTGTTTCGATAGATGAACAAACACTTGCTTGGCTCGAAAAAATACTCTAAGCAAAAATGAGTGCTAAATTATTTAGCACTCATTTTTGCTTATTTCTATTGCACGCGTGGGACATTTGCGGTACGCTTTTAACACATTCTCGCGTTCGTTTTCTGGAATAAATTGTTGTCGAGCATGCGGCTCGTCTTTAAAAAGGACAATCCCATGATCATCATAATCAAATATATTGGGCGCATAAACTTGACAAAGTCCACAAGCAATACATTTTTCAGGAACTAAACGTGATTGCATAAACAGTGACACATCCTATCTAAAAGAGGTTTACTATGGAAGCAACTTTTATTTTAGCGTTATTATCTCATGGATACAAGGTACGTGCATCAACTTTGTATCATCTTTTAAAAGGCAAACGGACTAGCTCTGTTTTGATTTATGGTTTTTTATATGATTGTTTACGGTTCATTGGCTGGTGGCCAACGATTTCCGAACAAGCCTTTTTTCAATTTCTTGAAAAACTTTCGAAGGCGAAACAAATTCAGTATCACAAAGAGACAAATGAGATTCAACTAACAAAAGAAGGGCAACTATTTTTAAAGGAGCACCATTTTTCGTTGCTGGATTATCCTGCAATTGATCTTTATCGTTTTGGCAGAAGTGATCGAGAAAGTTGGCAACTCATTCAATTTGCCGTGCAAGTGACTTCGTATTTATCATTTGAGGAAAAACAGTATATTCCACTTTTATCAACACCGATTCCGCAACTATATTTGAAACGATGGTTACAACAAGACAAGAAAGAGCAGCGCATTCAATCAATCAAAGAAGAACTGTTGCGAGGGTTTGAGTTACTACCTGAAGCAGAAAGCGACTATTTGGTTGCGCAACTTTCTGGTTATCAGCAAACTGGCAAAGTTCCTCAGCAATTAACAAGCCATAAGACAGTTCTTGAACAGCGTTTATGGCATACGCAAGCGGTTCATCATTTACTGCAGTTGATAATGTACGGAGGAAACTATCCTGCTTTACAAACGCTTGTATGGCCGTATCTAGAAAAAAATCTAAACCAAAGTATGCAAGAAACTCAACGATTGTTAACGGAAGGTAAGACACTTCAAGAAATTGCTGAGCAGCGAAAAATAAAACTGAGTACCATTCATGATCATCTATTAGAGTTGGCTATTCAAGGGCAGCTGCAGGCGTCTGTTTATCTTGAAAAGGAGGCAATGCTCCAAAAATTGGCTCAAATAGAACAAGATCCGCGGTTGTGGGTGTATCGGGATTGGCGAGCGCAAGAAGAGACGCTTTCTTATTTAGATTTCCGCTTATATCAAATCCAACAAATTTGGCAAGAAAAGGAGTGAGTGTTGTTGACATTAGAACAAGAATTATTCACTCGATTTGGTTATGCAGCGTTTAAGCCTGGTCAAAAAGAAGTGATTACAAACTTACTTGACGGTATGAATACATTGGCTGTTTTGCCAACAGGCACCGGTAAATCATTGTGTTATCAATTTGTGGGCCAGAAGTTAGAGGGACTAACGGTAATTGTTTCTCCTTTACTTTCGTTAATGGAAGATCAGGTGCGTCAATTACAAAGACAAGGAATTAAAGGTGCGGTTGCCTTAAACAGTACGTTACAATATTCAGAAAAGCGTTATATTTTAGCGAAAATGTTCCAATACGATTATCTGTTTTTAAGCCCAGAAATGCTTTTGCAGCAAGAAGTACTTAGTGTGTTACAACGCCAAAAAATTGCATTATTTGTGGTGGATGAAGCCCATTGTGTTTATCAGTGGGGCGTCGATTTTCGCCCTGAATATAGTAAATTAGATCTGGTCCAAAAACAGCTAGACTTTCCTTTGACCTTGGCGTTAACTGCCACGGCGACACCCGTTGTACAGCACGCAATTATAAAACAATTATTTTCTCATGGTAGCTATCAAGAAGTTCTTTCTTCAGTGAATCGAAAAAATATTGGCTTGTTCGTGAAGGAAACGTCAGAAAAAGAAGAAGTGTTACTAGATTACTTATCTAAAACGGCTGGTAAAATCATTATCTATTGCGCCACGCGCAACAAAACAGAACAAATTAGTCAACTTATTCAGGCGAAAACCAGTTTTAAGGTGGCCTATTATCATGGGGGCTTGGAGGCTAGTGAACGTAGTCGCTTGCAAGAACAATTTATTGATAATCAAATCGATATTCTTTGTGCAACGAATGCTTTTGGGATGGGAATCGACAAACCTGATGTTCGTGGAGTGATTCATTTTGATTTGCCTGATAGCTTAGAAAATTACCTGCAGGAAATCGGGCGAGCTGGACGTGATGGTCAAAAAAGTTGGGCGCTATTATTGTATAAAAAAGGGGATGAATTTATTCATCGGTTTTTCTTAGAAGAGACAAGAGCGAATCGAGCGACCTTAAAATCGCTGATTGAAGGAGAAGAACAAGCAGGTTTGTTAGAAAATGCCACCGAGTTACAACAAAAATGGGTTCAAGGCTATTTAGCCAAGGATTATTCTTTTGAAGAGCTAGAGCATCGTTTAGAGGAGAAAGAAAAAGATCGTCAAGCGCAATTAAGAGGGATGCTGACGTATATTGAAACCACAACCTGTCGAAGAACGTTGATTCAAACCTATTTTCAAGAACCAATTGTAAAACAATCACCGGAAACTTGTTGTGATAATTGTGCGTTATTCTTTGACATTTACCAAGATTCAATAGTAAAATCGAACAAGACCAGCAATCAAAATGAAGAAGATTGGCGTTCTAAATTTCTAAAATTATTTAAAGAACGTGATTAATTCATTTTTTTAGTCGGCAGTTGGCAAAAGCTATGATATAATAACAAGCGAGAGAAGTTTAGGAGGAAATTAGCAGTGAGTAAAAAGGACAAAAAGAAAAAACAAGCTCGTGAGCCATGGGAACAATCAATTTATGAACCTGATCAAAATGGTGGTGGTTCTCGTTTAGCAAAACGCCAACAGCAACGAGGAAATTCATTATTTCTAACTGTTTTAGTTATTTTGCTATTATTAATTATTGCCATTCCAATTGGGACTTTCTTATGGATGATGCAAGACAAGAAACCGAACGAAAGTGCTAGTAAAAATAGCCAGCCATCTTCTTCATTAGTCCAATCATCATCAAAAGAGAAGAAAAAAGAAAGTACGTCAAAATCAGTGGAAAGCTCAGAACCAGCAAGCAGCCAACCAGCTGAAAATACAACACCTTCAAGTTCTGATGCTGCTGCACAGCAACAACAGGACCAACAAGCACAACAACAGCAACAGCAACAACAAGAGCAGCAACAACAACAAGAAGCTCAAAATCAACAACAGCAACAAGCGCAGAACCAACAACCTGTTTATGATACCGTTCAAAGTGGCGAAGGGGCACGTCAAGTTGCCGAACGTAACGGAATGACATTAGAACAAATTTTAGCGTTAAATCCTGGGATTGATACATCTGTGTTTTATCCAGGACAACCATTACGTATTAAATAATCCAGAAAAAGAGGTTTGGACAGCACTTTCAAGGGCTAAACCGCGACGGATGATTACATGAGAATGCCAATAAGCAGAAATTTCCGAAAGATGGTTTGCGTCTTTCGAGGGATTTCGGCTTATTGCTTTTTCGTTAGAAACTCGTCATCAGTTTAAATCCAAGTTCTTTTCTTCTGATTTTAATATAAAAGAAGAAGCGCATTTTAAAGGATGCATATCAGTTAAGGAGTTTTTTCATGGGGAAAATCAGTATTGCTATTGACGGACCAGCTTCGTCAGGCAAAAGTACAGTTGCAAAAATTTTAGCAAAACAATTGAATTATGTGTATTGTGACACGGGGGCCATGTACCGAGCGATTACGTATTTGGCCTTGCAAAATCAAATCGACATTCAAGCGGAAGAACCATTAGTAGCGCTTTGTGTCAACCACACTATTTCTTTTCAGCAAGCAGAGAATGGCCAACGTGTTTTTATCGACGGTCATGAAGTGACCGAAGCGATTCGCCAGCCAGATGTAACGAATGCTGTTTCAGCTGTTTCAAAACATGCAAAAGTTAGAGAAGAAATGGTGGCGTTACAACAGAAAATTGGTCAAGCTGGCGGAGTTGTCATGGATGGTCGAGATATTGGTACTGCAGTTCTACCAAAGGCCGAAGTAAAGATATTCTTGGTGGCTAGCGTTGAAGAACGTGCAGAACGTCGTTTTAAAGAAAATCAAGAAAAAGGGATTGAGACGGATTTTGAAACTTTGAAGGCGGAGATTGAACGTCGGGATTATTTAGATTCAACCAGAGAAGTATCACCCCTTGTCCAAGCAAGTGATGCTGTGAAAATCGATACAACAGGGTTGACGATTGAAGAAGTCGTCGCCGCCATACAAAATGTGATTAAACAAAAAGGTTTTGAACTTTTTTAAAGAATTTTAAGAAAAATAGAAGAAATCGCTTTATTTTTTTACAAAAATCTCGTACTATGTAAGTATATATAGCTAAGTTTTGGAATTTTTGTTGGCATAGGAGGATAAGAGGCATGACAGATTTTGAAGACAAACAAGTAGCAAACAACGAAACAATGGAAGATGCAATGAACAGCGTTCAAGAAGTCAGTGTTGGCGATATTGTTAAAGGCGAAGTTTTAGCCATTGAAGACAAACAAGTTGTTGTCGGCATTGAAGGAGCGGGCGTTGAAGGCGTTGTTCCTGCAAAGGAATTATCGACTTTACCAGTTGAAGATGTACACGAACTTGTGAAAGTCGGTGATGTGTTAGATTTAGTTGTTATCACATCAATTGGCAAAGATAAAGAAAACGGCAGTTATTTACTGTCAAAACGCCGTTTAGATGCTAAAAAAGTTTGGGAAGAAATTGAACAAGATTTCCAAGCGGGCAAAGTAATCGAAGCACCTGTTACAAATGTTGTTAAAGGTGGTTTGGTTGTTGATGTTGGTGTTCGCGGATTTGTTCCTGCCTCAATGGTTGAAGATCATTTTGTTGCAGATTTTTCTGAATATAAAGGTCAAACACTAGCATTTAAAATTATTGAAATCGAACCTTCAGAAAACCGCTTAATTCTTTCACATAAAGCAGTTGTTGAAGCTGAAAAAGAATCGAAAAAAGAAGAATTACTTTCTTCTTTACATGACGGAGACGTTGTTGAAGGGAAAGTAGCTCGTTTAACAGATTTCGGCGCATTCATTGATTTAGGTGGCGTGGATGGTTTAGTTCATGTTTCTGAAATTGCTCATCAGCATGTGGGCAAACCAAGTGATGCGTTAACTGTTGGCGAAGACGTTCAAGTAAAAATTCTTTCAATTAATCCAGAAGAAGGACGTATTTCTTTATCCATTAAAGAAACATTGCCTGGACCATGGACAGATATCGAAACAAAAGCAGCCGCTGGGACTGTTTTAGATGGCACAGTAAAACGCCTAACAAGCTTCGGTGCCTTTGTGGAAGTTTTCCCTGGTGTGGAAGGATTAGTGCATATTTCTCAAATTTCTCACAAGCATATTGCAACGCCTCATGAAGTCCTTCATGAAGGGGATCAAGTACAAGTGAAAGTTTTAGAAGTTAATCCAGAGGAACATCGTATTGCTTTAAGTATCAAAGCGTTAGAACCAAAACCTGAGTCTCAAGAAGAACCAAAAGAAGAACAGGAATATGAATTGCCTGAAGAAAATACTGGCTTTACCATGGGCGATATTTTAGGTGACGCTTTATCTGATGCGAAAGAAGAGGAATAACCCGTTACTTTCTTGAAATTTATGAGTTTGACATAGCCGTAAACAGATCGGCTATGTCAAACTCATTTTTTCTTGAATTGGTTAGAAAATCAGCAGAAACTAAAACTTTTCTTGCACTTTAAGGTTTGATTAGGTAAACTAGTAAGGATTGAAATTCTCAAGGAGGGAATCAAATGGCAAATCCAACTATTGCGATTGTCGGTAGACCGAATGTCGGTAAATCGACTATTTTTAACCGCATTGCCGGTGAGCGTATCTCGATTGTAGAAGATACTCCTGGCGTAACACGCGACCGTATTTATACAACTGGAGAATGGTTAGGGCGTGAATTTAGTATTATTGATACCGGTGGGATTGATTTAGGTGACGAACCATTTATGGACCAAATCAAACACCAAGCAGAAATTGCGATTGATGAAGCAGATGTGATTATCTTTGTTGCTAGTGGCCGTGAAGGAATTACTGATGCAGATGAGTTAGTAGCAAAAATTTTATATCGTAGTAATAAACCAGTGATCTTAGCTGTTAATAAAGTTGACAATCCTGAAATGCGTAATGATATTTATGAATTTTATGCTTTAGGACTAGGGGATCCTTTCCCAGTTTCTGGTAGTCATGGTTTAGGCATTGGCGATGTGTTAGACGAAGCAGTTAAACATTTTCCTAACACTTCAGAAGAAGAGGACGAAGATACAATTAAATTTAGTTTAATCGGGCGTCCAAATGTCGGTAAATCATCATTGATTAATGCTATTCTTGGTGAAGATCGCGTGATTGTTTCAGATATTGAAGGAACAACGCGAGATGCAATCGATACGTATTTTGAATCTGAAGAAGGTCAAAAGTTCTTAATGATTGATACAGCTGGTATGCGTAAACGTGGAAAAGTATACGAATCAACTGAAAAATATAGCGTCATGCGCGCAATGCGGGCGATTGAACGCTCAGACATTGTTTTAATGGTCTTGAATGCAGAAGAAGGTATTCGTGAGCAAGACAAGCGTGTGGCGGGCTATGCCCATGAAGCAGGTCGCGGTATTATTATCGTGGTCAACAAATGGGATACAGTCAAAAAAGATACAAATACAATGCGTGATTTTGAAGCGGAAATTCGTGATGAATTCCAATATTTAGATTATGCACCCATTATTTTTGTGTCTGCATTAACCAAACAACGTTTAAACAAACTGCCTGAACTAATTGAAACAGTAAGTATGAATCAAAACTTACGGATTCCTTCAGCGTTGTTAAATGACGTTATAATGGATGCTGTAGCAATTAATCCGACACCAACTGATAAAGGAAAACGTTTGAAGATTTTTTATGCAACACAAGTGGCAGTCAAACCACCTACATTTGTTATTTTTGTCAACGAAGAAGAACTAATGCACTTTTCTTATGCCCGGTTTTTAGAAAATCAAATCAGAAAAGCATTTACGTTTGAGGGCACGCCGATTAAAATCATTCCGCGACGCCGAAAATAGTGCATTCTACCATACTTTTTTTAGATATTCAAATAAATTTATCAACTTTGAGAAAAAATGATTATTTTTTGAAAAAACTGGTTAAAATACACTAAAAACCTTGCTATTACAACTTTCTTATGCTATCTTGTTAACAGAATATTGAACCAGATCAATATTTGCTGTCTGTTTTTGGACCACTCAAAAATAGACGGAACTTTAGGTGTGTAAAAACATCGTATCTCTTATAGAGGAGGTGAAATGATCCATGGCAAATAAAGCAGAATTAATCGAAAACGTTGCATCTTCAACTGGTTTAACTAAAAAAGATGCTACTGCAGCAGTAGACGCTGTCTTTTCAACAATTCAAGAAACTCTTGCTAAAGGTGAAAAAGTTCAATTAATCGGTTTTGGTAACTTTGAAGTTCGCGAACGCGCAGCTCGTAAAGGACGTAACCCACAAACTGGACAAGAAATTCAAATCGCTGCAAGCAAAGTACCTGCATTCAAACCAGGTAAAGCATTGAAAGATGCAGTGAAATAAGACAGACAATTAGAACCCTTGGTTTCCAAGGGTTCTTTTTTGAATCATACATAAAAAATGTTATTTTAAGAGGTGGTCGAAACAGTACGCTAAAAGGCTAAATTGTAACGAACCTTGGGTGAGAAAAACGTGCTTCGCTCCGAGAATCAAGCGGGAACGGTTCGACACTCGCTCCTTGCTTTTTTGATAAAAAGAGAAAGATTTATGAATGAAGGACAAAAATAAGTTGTTGCCAGTAGCTGTTTTTTAGTGGTTATGCTAGACTTGGGGTGAAGGAAGAGGAAACAGTCTTAAGGTGGTGAATCAATGAAATACAACTATTCTAGAGGGGAAAACAAGGTCGCTATTATTTATGGAGAAACATTTGCTTCTGTCCTAAAAAAACGACCAGTAACGACGGAGTCAATCGTTGTTTTGGCGAATCAGCGTTACTATGATCTTTTTTCGGAGAAGATTAATTATGCCTTTGGGGAACAGTTGGGATTAAACTGGTATATTTGTCGCAATGATGTTCATTGCAATGACTTATCAGAATTAGAAAGTGTGTTACGTTTCTTAGCTGATTGGCCAGAAAATCAGGATGTTTTATTGATTGGTTTGGGTAATGAAGGGGTACTACAATTAACCGCATTTTTGCACCAAGTAAGTAAGTGTTCCTCCAAATGTTGGCTGATGCCTGTGTCTGTTCAAGCGTTACGCCAAGGACTTTTACCAAGTGTCACAATTCAGCAAGCACAGCATGCAACCATGCATATAGAAAATCATTCAGAAGAAATTTTGTTTGATAGTACCTTGACCAATAAAAAAGGTGCCGCTCCTTTAATTGATTTGCTCGTTTTTATTCGAGCGGGTCTTGTCTGTGATTATGCTTATTTACAAATGCTATACCAAACGTATCCAGATAAAAAACGGTTGAATCAAACGTCATTTAATGGTATTTTAGACGAGTTGTTATCCTTTTATGAACGAGCAGGGGAAAAAGTGGATCAATTTGGCCGAGTTTTTGAAGCGGCCTTTGCTACAACCGAAAATGGCCATTTGTTATCAGGTCCCATGAAACGATTATTGGGATTATTGTTACAAGTTTTATGGAGCCAGCAAGTCAATCACTTTGACTTTCAATTTAAAAATTTTATCGTTTGGTTTATTCGCTTAGGTTTTCCGGTGGCGTTTCCAAAAGAAATTTTAAGTGCTGATTACGCAGAACAAGTCTTGGCTCACACAGAAACACTAGGTCCTCCTATGGTGTTGGAAAAAATCGGTCAACTAGGAGCAACTTTAAAGCCAACGCCCGATCAACTGTTAACAACGATTGAAAGATACCAAGAAATTTTAAAAGAGATTTGAGGGGAAATTATGTCATATAGTGAAAAAATGGTTCAAGCATTACAAGCTGAAAATTTAGCAGAAGCACAGTTAATGTTTGAAGAAGCATTAAAGAAAGATGATGAAAATACCTTAGCTGATTTAGGGGAAACGTTATTATCTTTAGGTTTTCTAGAAGAAGCCAAACAAATTTTCCAACAATTGTTGGAACAATTTCCCGATGCAGATGGCTTAAACATTCCATTAGCAGAAATCGCCATTGAAAATAATGAAATAGATGACGCATTCATCTATTTAGAAAAAATTCCAGAAACTAGTGACAGTTATGTTCAAAGTCTCTTAGTTACTGCGGATTTGTACCAAGTTTTAGGGATTCCAGAAGTCAGTGAAGCGAAATTAAAAGAAGCGGCTAATCTTATGCCAGAAGAGCCGTTAATTCAATTTGCTTTGGGAGAACTATATTTTACAAATGGTCAATTTGTCGAGGCTATCACTCATTATCAAAGCATTGTAGAAAGCGGGACAGCGCAAATCTCTGCTATTTCCTTGAATGAACGCTTAGGAAGTAGTTACAGCATGTTAGGTGATTTTGAAGAAGCGGTTCCTTATTTGGAAGCCGCGGTCAAAGAAGAACAAACAGACGATCGTTTATTCCAGTTAGCTTTCACTTATTTACAGTTACATGAGAATCAAAAAGCCATTGCGTTGTTCCAGCAATTAAAAACACTAAACCCACATTATCAATCGCTTTATCTATATTTAGCGGAAGCGCTCCAAGAAGAAGAGCAATTAGAGGAAGCAAAAGCGGTGATCGAAGAAGGAATTGCGGAAAACCCATTCCAAGTAGAGTTATACCAATTTGCCTCTGAAAATGCCTATCGCTTACACGATATTGCTGGTGCTGAAAACTGGTTGTTAAAAGCTTTGGAATTAGGTGAGAAAACAGATGAAAGTCGTTTGACCTTAAGTAATCTCTACATCACGGAAGAGCGTTTTGAGGAAGTAATTACTATCTTAAATGATTTAGAGGAAACGGATCATCCTTATGCTGAATGGAACTTAGCAAAAGCGTACAACGAATTAGAAGACTTTGCCGTCGCTAAAGTTCATTATGAACAAGCAGCGCAAGAATTGTCTCACGAACCAGAATTTCTAAAAGAATACGCATTGTTCTTACGAGAAGAAGGCGAACTTGAAAAAGCAAAACACTTGTTATACCACTATTTGGAACATGAACCTGGTGATGTCGACATGCAATCTGTGCTAGCAGATATGGAAGAAAGATAGGAAACGACGATGTTTGTTAGTTTATCAGAAAAGAAAAAATTTTTAACTTGGTTAGTGAATACCGTGCCTTTTGGAAGAAGAGAAGTACTGTGGATTTTAAATTACTTATTAACGCACGATGCGATTTTAAATAATGTTCATTTTGTTGAGAACGTAGAGAAAACCGATCGGGGGATTCGTGTGGTAGCGGATGGTTTAGGTAAGGAGCCGTTATTGCTTTTTATCCAAGCACAAGAATTTACAGATCCGGAACAAATTTTTCATGAGATTCGGATGAATTGGCGGAAAGCTCTTTATTTAGAATGTGTATTTCCAGAGGCTTGGCAAACGAGCCAGTATTTATCTGTTTTAGAAGATAATCCGTTTGCGCCATGGAATGAACAAGTGGATCAGGAAGTTGCCAGAGCGATTGATCAATATTTTAAGCAAGAAGAACAAACGCAGCGAATGGCATTAATTAAAGCTCAAATTGATGATGCTTTAGAAACAGGCAACAAAGAAGCGTTTTTAGAATTATCCGATGAACTAAATCGTTTGAAACAACAATAAATAAAACCCAGCATTTATTGAAAATGCTGGGTTTTATTTATTGTTTTAATTTAAAGCGCCGTTGTTTGCTGGGTTTTGCATAAGTAAAGCCTTCGCCAATTGCTTCATGTACGTTAATGATGGACACAAAGGCTTTTTCATCTATTTCATTAGCAATCCGTTTGACTTCCATTATTTCTCGAGGACTGACTACCGTGTAGAGAACCCGTTTTTCCACTTGTGAATAAGCACCTTCACCATTTAAATATGTTACCCCACGTTCTAAAGAAGCCATTAAACTTTGACCGATTTCTTCGGAATGATTGGAAACAATTAAAATTCCTTTCGCAGCATAGGCTCCATCGAGTACAGAATCAACAACACGACTGAAAACAAAAGACACAATTAAAGTATACATCATTCGTTTGACATCAATATAGGTCAACGAGAGGAGTAAGACTGCAACATCAAAAAGTAACAACGAGCGGCCCATGCTAATCCCAAAGTATTTTTCGAAAATGCGGGCAATGACGTCGGTCCCACCAGTGGTTCCGCCTACGCGGTAAACAAGGCCACTACCGAATCCTGCGGCCAAACCAGCTAAGAGAGCAGCAATCAATAAATCATGATCTAAATTAATTTCAACAGGAAATTTTTGCCAAAACCACAAAAATACCGATAACGACACGGTGCCAATTAGCGTATAATAGAGGGAACGTTTGCCTAAAATTTTGCCACCAATTAATAAGAGCGGAATATTGATTAATAATGTCGTATATGCTGGGTTAAAATGAAATAAGGCTCTTAAAATCAAAGTAATCCCCGTGACACCACCTTCGGCTAGATCATTGGCAATATTGAAAGTAACCAAACCAAAGGCATAGATACAGCTTCCTAATACAATAAATAACACATCTTTAAAATAAAATCTTTGTTCTTCCATTTAATCACGTCCTTTTACAGTATAAACTGTATCATTCTCTATATAAAACAACAAGTAGAACCTTTCCAGATAGCCAAGTTTTTGATAAGATGTAGGAGGTAGAGTAAGAAAGGTTGGGGTAAAATGTCAGAATCAGAACAACGTAGTTTGCAATCGATGCAAACAGAAGTTGATGATTATATTCAACAGTTTAAAACAGGCTATTTTTCACCATTAGGACAAATGGCTCGTTTGACGGAAGAGGTCGGAGAATTAGCCCGTGAAGTCAATCATTATTATGGTGAAAAACAGAAAAAAGCAGACGAAAAACCAAAGACAGTATCAGAGGAACTTGGAGATGTCTTTTTTGTATTGATTAGCATGGCAAATTCTTTAGAGATTGATTTAACCGAAGTTTTTGAAGAAAATATGGCCAAATTTAACAAGCGGGATCGCTATCGCTTTGAAAGAAAGGATGGGAAAACACATGATTAAAATAATTGTCGCTGGGTTTAAAGGACGGATGGGCAGTACTGCTACCCAAATGGTCTTAGAAACCGCAGACTTTGAATTAGTAGGTGTGTATGATCCTCATGAAGCACAAGAAACTGTTTCTTTCGATGATGAAACCGCAATTCCCGTTTTTCAGCACTTAGAAGAAGTCCTAGCTGTCAAACCAGATGTTTGGATTGATTTTACGGTTCCTGAAGCCGCCTATCCAAATACGCGTTTTGCGTTGGAACACGGTATGGCGCCTGTTGTTGGGACGACAGGCTTTACGGAGGAACAAATCAACGAATTGACAAACCTATCTCGAAAAAAAGCCATCGGCGGCTTAATTGCGCCAAACTTTGCAATTGGGGCAGTTTTAATGATGCAATTTGCCCAAAAAGCGGCACAGTATTTTCCGGATGTGGAAATCATTGAATTACATCATGATAACAAATTAGATGCACCAAGTGGAACGGCTATAAAAACTGCAGAAATGATTCAAGAAGTTCGGCCAGCAAAAAAACAAGGGAATCCGCAAGAGGTAGAATCAATACCAGGGGCACGCGGGGCTGATTTCGAGGGTCTGCGAATCCATAGTGTCCGCTTACCTGGTTTAGTGGCACACCAACAAGTCCAATTTGGCAGTGTAGGTGAAGGGCTCACTATTCGGCATGATTCTTATGATCGACGTTCATTCATGACAGGAGTGGCGTTAGCTTGTCGGCAAGTGGTACAGAGAACAGAACTACTTTACGGATTGGAACAGATGCTATGAAATTGACAACTATTCCAAACGAATTTAAAGAAGCCGCTCCCGTTATTCGTGAAATCAATGCACAGGGCTTTGAAGCGTATTTTGTCGGGGGCAGTGTCCGTGATGCTTTATTAAATAAACCAATTCATGATGTCGATATTGCGACAAGTGCCTATCCAGAAGAAATCAAGCAAATTTTTAAACGAACCGTTGATGTGGGTATCGAACATGGTACAGTCCTTGTATTGATGGAAGACCAACAGTATGAAGTAACAACCTTTCGTACCGAGTCAACTTATCAAGACTTTCGTCGACCAGATGAAGTCACCTTTGTTCGCTCCTTGAAAGAAGATTTAAAACGGCGAGATTTTACGATTAATGCCTTGGCGCTCGACAGCACAGGTGAAATCATTGATTTATTTGATGGTATCGAAGATTTAACTAATCAAACCATTCGTGCTGTCGGTAATCCCCATGAGAGGTTTCATGAAGATGCTCTGCGAATGATGCGGGGCTTACGCTTTGCTAGCCAATTAGATTTTAAAATTGAAGAAAAAACCTTAGCCGCTATCGCTGAATTTCATCCTTTATTGGAAAAAATTTCAGTAGAACGCATTACAATTGAATTTGTAAAAATGCTTTTAGGGGTTAATCGACAAGGTGGCTTAGCTCCGTTTATTGAAACAGAATGCTATCAATATTGTCCCAAATTACGAGAACAAGGGGCTGGACTTTTTCGTTTAATGAACTTGCCTGCTCGTCAAATTGAAACAGAAGCAGAAGCGTGGACGTTACTTATCCAATCGTTGAATTTACCAGAAGCAGAAATTCGCTCCTTCTTAAAGGCTTGGAAACTTTCAAATCAATTAATTCAAAACGTTTCACAATTAGTACGCGGTTTGCGTTTTCGCTTGAGTAACGACTGGCAGCCAATGATGCTTTATGAATTAGGCGAAGAATCAGCAGTACTTGTTGAAAGGCTTTTATATTATTACCAACAAGAGAGTCAAGTACAAGTAACAAAAGAGTTAGTTAAGGCATTACCCATTCATCAAAGACATGAATTGGCCATCACAGGAAAAGACCTTTTAGCCGTCTTAGAAGAAACACCAGGCAAATGGTTAGGGGAACTGATTGCTGAAATCGAGCAACACGTTGTTGAAGGTAGCTTAGAGAATAAACAAGAAGTTCTGCTTTCGTTTGCCAAAAAACAACGTTCAAAAGGAGAGAAAGCATAATGCCAACAGAAATGTTTACAAAAGAATTCTTGGTGAAAGAATCACAAACGGCTAAAATTCTCGGTTCTGGTGACTTAGAAGTTTTAGGAACTCCTGCTTTAGCTGCCATGATTGAACAAACAGCCAAAGAAGCTGTGAAGGACCAATTATCAGTTGGGGAAACAACTGTCGGAACGGTGTTAGAATTACACCACTTATATCCATCTGCGGTAGGGGCGACAATCGTTGTTACGATGACCAGCATTGAACAGACTGCACACAAAATACGCTATGAATTTGTTGCTTATGAAGGAGAACGACAAATTGCCAAAGGTTCTCACCAACGTGCAGTAGTTGATATTGATTCTTTTTTAAAAAGAATAACAAAATATTAAGAATCTACAGCGAAAGTTTGTGACCGTTTATCAAAAGTATGGTAAACTAATAATGTAAGAAATTATTTTTAAGTAAGGAGATTTGTGCTATGGCTAGAGAAATGACAGGACTTAAATTTTATTTCAGAAATGGTGAAACTTGGACGATTGATCGTCGTTTTATTGGTGATTTATGGATCAAACATATTACAACAAGTTTTGGCCGTATCCATGGTAGTGAATTTGTTGAAATTCATCCATGTGAAGGGTTCAAAATTGAAATTTTCCAAGAAGGAGATCATGTTCAAACCCACGATATTAACTTAGGTGGCTTAGAATTAGGGATGTTCTCTCGTGCTTTAAAATATGAAGATATCGAACGTATGGAAATTCTTTACAAAAATGGCACACCAGATTTAGTTTATTTCCCTTACAAAGATAAAACAGATGAGGGCTTGGATAACATCTATCAATCTACAAAAGTCAGCGAAAAAACTAAAAACTTATACATTGTTATCGATCCAACACAAACAGTTGATGATGTATACGCTGAAGAATTAAAATAATTTTTGCTCCACAGGAATCAGTGAAATGACTGGTTCCTGTGGCTTTTTTGAGCCTTTTGACAAATAAAATAACATTGGTTTTAATGAAATAGTCAAAAAAATAAGGGAATAAGTGTTGACACATGTTTTTTCTAGCGGTATACTGTTAACAATTCTTAATTAAATCAGTTTTGGAGTGATTCTTATGACAACAACGAAGAAAAACCATACACAACTGAATAACTTTTACTTTAGCTATTTTAGATAGGTTTGTATTCATAACATTATGGGTACAGACAACAAACGTTTGTATCTATAATGGCTAGGGAAATTTAAGATGACTTTCAGCCATGTAGATTTAAGAAAATCTATAGTGGCTTTTATATTGCTTTTTTGTAGGGTATTCACTGTAGATTTTTCTTAAAATTTACTGTGAATATCCTTTTTGTTTGGCCAAAAATTAGGATTTCAGAAACTTACTAAAAAAATTTCGTAAAGGAGCACACAGGATGAAAGAAATAACTGGATCTACTCGTTTAGCTGGGCTATTCGCGAAACCCAGCCGACACAGTATTTCACCGTTGATTCATAATACAGCATTTCAAAATTTAGGAGTTGATGCTCGGTATCTGGCGTTTGACGTTGGACAAGAGACACTGCCACAAGCAATTGAAGCGATTCGAACGTTTCACATGTTAGGGGCCAACTTATCAATGCCCAATAAAGTGGCGGCTGTAAGTTATATGGATGAACTAAGTCCTACCGCTCAACTGGTTGGCGCAATTAATACGATTGTCAACAAAGATGGAAAACTTTACGGAGACAGCACGGATGGTACTGGTTTTATGTGGAGTTTGAAAGAGAAAAAGGTTGACGTTTTTCAGAATAAAATGACCATCTTAGGAACAGGTGGTGCAGCCTTATCAATCATTGCCCAAGCTGCTTTAGATGGCGTGAAAGAAATCGCCGTTTACAACAGGAAAAGCGCGGGGTTTAACGACAGTCAAAAAAAACTGGCAAATTTCACTGAACGAACCAACTGTGTAATTCATTTAAACGATTTAGCGGATACTGAAAAACTAGCAAAAGATGTTGCTGAAAGCGTCTTGTTAGTTAATGCAACGAGTGTGGGTATGCATCCACATGCGCATAGTAGTCCTATAGAAAATTATGCAATGATTCAACCGAAGTTATTTGTGTATGATGCTATTTATAATCCCAGAGAAACACAGTTATTAAAAGAAGCCCGTTTACGTGGCGCAGAAACAAGCAACGGCTTGGACATGCTACTTTATCAAGGAGCTGCTGCTTTTGAACAATGGACAGGACAAAAAATGCCTGTATCAGTCGTAAAACGTAAAATTGAAAATAGATAAAAAGAGCGCCGTTTAAAGGCATGAGGAGAGAATATAATGATCGTAATTATGAAAGAAAATGCAACCGAAAAGCAAATGAAACAAGTCATTGATTTAGTAACAGGTGCAGGCTTAACTACTCAAACAAGTCAAGATAATGGAAAAACAGTGATAGGCTTGATTGGTGATACAGAAAAATTAGTTGAAGCAGAGTTAACAGCATTAGAAGGCGTGGAGAAAAGTGTCCGCATTTCGTTGTCTTACAAACTAACGAGTCGTTTATTTCATCCAGAGAATACAGTGGTTGATGTGAACGGTGTTAAAATCGGTGACGGCAGTATGACCATGATGGCGGGCCCTTGTTCAATCGAAAGCTTAGATCAGATTCGTGAATGTGCGCGAATTGCTAAAGCTGGCGGTGCAACAATTTTACGAGGTGGTGCATTCAAACCTAGAACGTCGCCATACGCTTTCCAAGGGCTAGAAGAAGAAGGACTAAAATACATTCGCCAAGCGGCTGATGAATTAGATATGCAAGTCATTACAGAAGTGATGGATGAAGCGAATTTAGAACTTGTCGCAAAATACAGTGACATTTTACAAATCGGTGCGCGCAACATGCAAAATTTCAAGTTATTACAAGCGGTTGGTAAAACTGGAAAACCTATTGGCTTAAAACGCGGGATTGCCGGTACGATTGATGAATGGCTAAACGCAGCTGAATACATTGCTGCGCAAGGGAATTTCAATGTGATCTTCATTGAACGTGGGATTCGTACGTACGAAACCGCTACGCGCAATACACTTGATTTAAGTGCGGTGCCTTTAATTAAAAAATTAAGTCATTTTCCAATTATTGTTGATCCGAGTCATGGTGTTGGTATCTGGGATTTAGTACCGCCAATGGCCCGAGCAGGTGTTGCTTCAGGTGCGGACGGCTTGATTGTAGAAATTCACCCAGATCCAGCGAATGCGTGGTCAGATGGGCCACAATCCTTGAATGAAAAAACTTACCTACGTATGATGAAAGAAGTTCATATCATCGAAAAAGCAATGAAAGAAATTAATGCTTTAGAAGATTAGTAAAGACAGAGGAGTAGAGGACATGAAATTAACCGTAACGTTACCTACACATTCATATGATTTAACCATCGAAACAGGTGCCTTAGATAAAATTGGCACCTGGGTACGTAGCCTGTGGCAGCCACAACGGGTAGCGATTATTACCGATGAAACGGTGAATAAATTATATGGCGCAGCTGTTGAGAAAGAATTGCAAGCTGCTGGTTTTGAAACATCATTGATTGCTGTAGCGGCAGGTGAACAAAGTAAGAGCCTCGAAACAGCTCAGCTACTTTATGATTTTTTAGCGGAACAGCAATTGACTCGAAGTGATGGTCTAATTGCTCTAGGTGGAGGCGTTGTGGGAGATCTAGCTGGATTTGTCGCTTCAACCTATATGCGCGGTATTCACTTTTTGCAAGTACCAACAACCTTACTGGCACAAGTAGATAGTAGCATTGGAGGTAAAACAGCGGTTAACACTAAAAAAGCCAAAAATCTTGTCGGTACTTTTGCCCAACCAGATGGGGTTTTAATTGATCCTAATACACTTAAAACATTAGAACCTAGACGTGTTCGTGAAGGAATTGCAGAAATTGTAAAATCAGCAGCTATCGCTGATGTTGAATTGTGGCACCGTTTATCCTCTTTGGAAAATGAACAAGATTTAGTCGCACATGCAGAAGAAATTATCACGGCCTGTTGCAAGATTAAACGTGATGTCGTCGAAGAAGATGAATTAGATTTGGGCTTACGTTTGATTCTGAATTTTGGGCATACGATTGGCCACGCATTAGAAAATACAGCTGGTTACGGGGTGATTGCTCACGGTGAAGGCGTTTCTTTAGGAATGATTCAAATAACTCAAGTCGCAGAACAACGAGGACTTTCCCCACTTGGGACTACCCAAGAGTTGGTCACCATGCTAGAAAAGTTCGATTTACCAGTAACGACAGATCGTTGGCCAGAAGAACGTCTCTATCAAGCAATTACACATGATAAAAAAACACGTGGGGGACAGATTAAAATCATTGTCTTAGAAAAAATTGGTCAAGCGAAAATTGTCTCTTTACCAACGGAAGAAATTCGAGCATTTTTAAACAGAGAAGGAGGAATTTAAGATGCGCTTTATTACAGCAGGCGAATCACATGGACCTGAATTAACTGCTATTATTGAAGGCTTACCAGCCGGCTTGCCTTTAAGTAGCGAAGAGATTAACCGAGAATTAGCAAGACGTCAAGGCGGTTACGGTCGTGGGGGACGGATGAAAATTGAAAAAGACCAAGTACGTATTACTTCGGGTATTCGGCATGGTAAAACACTTGGCTCACCAGTAACGTTGATTGTCGAAAACAAAGACTGGAAAAATTGGACCTCCGTGATGTCAGTAGAGCCGGTTCCTGAAAAACAAAAGAAAATCCGCCGCGTCAGCAAACCACGTCCAGGACATGCTGATTTAGTTGGTGGCATGAAATATCAACATGATGATTTACGGAATGTTTTAGAACGTTCTTCGGCACGAGAAACAACGATGCGTGTGGCGATTGGTGCGGTTGCTAAAAAACTCTTAGCTGAACTGGATATCCAAGTCGCTGGGCATGTCGCGGTATTAGGCGGGATTGAAGCTACGATTCCTGAAAATTTAACGATTCGTGAAATTCAAGAACGATCTGAACAATCTGCCGTTCGCGTATTAGATCCTTCCGTAGAAGAAAAAATGAAAGAACTAATTGACCAAACCAAGAAAAATGGCGATACAATTGGTGGGGTAGTAGAAGTACTTGTGGGTGGCGTTCCAGCTGGCTTAGGTAGCTATGTTCAATGGGATCGTAAACTAGATGCCAAAATTGCGCAAGCTGTTGTAAGCATCAATGCTTTTAAAGGTGCTGAGTTTGGCATTGGATTTGAAATGGCGCAACGCCCTGGTAGTCAAGTGATGGACGAGATTGTTTGGGACGAAAATACAGGCTATACCAGAACTTCCAACAATTTAGGCGGTTTTGAAGGAGGAATGACCAACGGAATGCCAATCATCGTTCGTGGTGTCATGAAACCTATTCCAACCCTTTATAAACCATTACAAAGCGTTAATATTGATACAAAAGAGCCTTATAAGGCCAGCGTTGAGCGCTCTGATAGCACGGCAGTACCGGCCGCTAGCGTTGTTTGTGAAGCCGTTGTTGCAACGGAAGTAGCGAAGGCTATGCTCGAAAAATTTGATAGTGACTCATTTGAACAAATGAAAGAAGCAGTGAAACGTTATCGTCTATATACTCAAAACTTTTAATGGAAGAAAGTCGCAAGTATATGGAGGGAAAAAATGAAGAAACGTATTTTAATCGTAGGATTAGGGCTAATCGGGAGTTCACTGGCTTTGTGTATCAAAAAAGGGCATCCAAACAGTGAGATTATCGGTTTTGATAATCAAGCGGAGTCAACTGAATTTGCTAAGAAAACGGGTCTAATTGATGAGATAGCTGAATCTTTAACAAGTGGGGCAAGACGAGCAGAGATTATTTTTCTTTGTTCCCCAGTTAAAGCAACTTTAGTACAACTAGAAGAATTAAACCAATTATCACCAGAAACTGCTCTGATCACAGATGTGGGTAGTACCAAGGTGGAAATTAATCAGTTAGCAACAAAGCTTAAAATGAAAAATTTTATTGGTGGTCATCCAATGGCTGGTTCACATAAATCCGGCGTAACAGCCGCTGATGAACGTTTGTTTGAAAATGCCTACTATATTTTTACCGATGACCATGGCGAAAAAAACAAACAGATTCAGGAGTTACAAACGTTACTAAAAGGAACGCATGCGAAGTTTATTACGATGTCTGCACAGGAACATGATGAAATTACTGGTGCTCTAAGTCACTTGCCACATATTGTTGCCGCAGCTTTAGTGAACGAAAGTCAGCAACTGAATACCACTTACCCTAGAGCACAGCAGCTAGCGGCTGGAGGATTTAGAGATATTACTCGAATTGCTTCCTCTGATGCAACGATGTGGACGGATATTTTATTAAGCAATCGCTTAGTATTATTGGACTTACTAGAAAATTGGCAAAAAGAGATGACTACTGTTTGCCAATGGTTAACAGAAAAAAATGCCCCAGCTATTCGTAATTTTTTTGATAAGGCCAAAGAAACACGTGCTCAGTTGCCCATTCATAAAGAAGGCGCAATCCCAGCTTTCTATGATCTGTTTGTTGATGTACCAGATCAACCAGGAATCATTGCTGAAATTACGCAAATTTTAGGCGAAGCGGACCTTTCTCTTACAAATATTAAAATTTTAGAAACGAGAGAAGAAATCTATGGGATTCTTCAATTGTCTTTTAAAAATCAACCAGACTGCCAAGCTGCAAAACAAATTTTATCTAAAAAAACGAACTATACGTGTTATGAAAAATAAGAGGTGATGAGGGTGCAACTACGTACAAATGTGAAACATTTACAAGGGACTCTGATGGTTCCTAGCGACAAATCGATTTCCCATAGAAGTATTATGTTTGGAGCGATTTCTTCTGGAAAAACGACGATTACAAACTTTCTAAGAGGCGAAGATTGTTTAAGTACCTTAGCGGCGTTTCGTTCTTTGGGTGTGAACATTGAAGATGACGGGACGACAATCACCGTTGAGGGGCAAGGATTTGCAGGTTTAAAAAAGGCGAGGAATACAATTGATGTTGAAAATTCAGGTACAACAATTCGTCTGATGCTGGGCATTTTAGCTGGCTGTCCCTTTGAAACGCGCCTAGCTGGTGATGCGTCTATTGCCAAACGACCGATGAATCGTGTGATGCTTCCTTTAAACCAAATGGGAGCGGAATGTCAAGGGGTTCAGCAAACGGAGTTTCCGCCAATTTCTATTCGCGGGACTCAAAATTTGCAACCGATTGACTACACAATGCCTGTTGCGAGTGCTCAAGTGAAATCGGCTATTTTATTCGCCGCTTTGCAAGCCAAGGGCACTTCTGTAGTGGTTGAGAAAGAAAAGACACGTGATCATACAGAAGAGATGATTCGACAATTTGGTGGGACGCTTGAAGTAGACGGTAAAAAAATTATGTTAACTGGACCGCAACAATTAACAGGTCAAAATGTGGTAGTTCCTGGCGATATCTCTTCTGCAGCTTTCTTTTTAGTTGCGGGTTTAGTAGTCCCAGATAGCGAGATACTTCTGAAAAATGTTGGCTTAAATCAAACGCGGACAGGTATTTTAGATGTGATTAAAAACATGGGTGGTTCCGTCACTATTTTAAATGAAGATGAGGCCAATCACTCTGGCGATTTACTTGTAAAAACGAGTCAATTGACAGCTACAGAGATTGGTGGCGCTATTATCCCACGTTTAATTGATGAGTTACCGATTATTGCTTTGTTAGCTACTCAGGCTACTGGCACGACAATCATTCGAGATGCAGAAGAATTGAAAGTCAAAGAAACCAATCGGATTGATGCAGTAGCGAAAGAATTAACAATTTTAGGCGCCGACATCACGCCTACTGATGATGGCTTAATTATACATGGACCAACTTCTTTACATGGTGGAAGAGTTACCAGTTATGGGGATCATCGTATCGGGATGATGTTACAAATTGCTGCATTACTTGTAAAAGAAGGCACTGTTGAATTAGATAAGGCTGAAGCAGTTTCAGTTTCTTATCCAGCATTTTTTGACGACTTAGAACGTTTAAGTTGTTAACGAAGGAGGATAACGAACCATGGAAAGCATTGTTTTAATTGGTTTCATGGGTGCGGGTAAAACAACTATCGGCCAAAGTTTGGCCAATAAACTAAAGATGCCTCATCTTGATTTAGATACAGCGTTAATTGAAAAAATAGGACGCTCAATTCCTGACTATTTCGAAAAATATGGTGAAGCAGCTTTCCGAGAACAGGAAACCCAACTTTTAAAGGAGCTGTCAAAAAATACAGCCGTCCTTTCAACTGGGGGCGGGATTGTTGTCGGACCAGAAAATCGTAGCTTATTAAAATCTTTTCAGCAAGTGGTTTATTTACATGCGACACCAGAAGAGCTGTTAAAAAGAATCAAAGAAGATACTGAAAACCAACGACCCTTAGCTATAGAACGTTCTTCAAAAGAAATCATTACTTTATTTGAGTCTCGTAAAAATTTTTATGAAGAATGTGCGAAGATGACAATTGATACGACCAATCGCTCGCCAGAAGAAATTATCAATGAAATTCTGCAACAATTAAAGGAGTAGAGAAACGATGAAAGTTGGTTATTTAGGTCCGATTGGTTCCTTTACGTACAGTGCAACGTTGGCTGCTTTTCCTGATGCTACGTTGATACCGTACGCATCGATTCCAGCTTGCTTGAAAGCAATTGAACAGCAAGAAGTGGCATGTAGTATTATCCCAATAGAAAACACGATTGAAGGAACTGTTAACGCATCGATAGATTATTTGTATCATCAAGCGCAGTTACCTGTCCAAGCAGAGTTAGTTTTACCGATTCAACAACAATTAATGGTGGCAAAAGAGAATCAATCGATCTGGCAACAAAGTCAGAAAATTTTATCACATCCGCAAGCATTAGCTCAATCGCAGATGTTTCTAGAGAAAAACTTTCCAGAAGCGATTTTAGAAGCAACGCCTTCAACAGCTTACGCCGCCAAATACATTGCAGAACATCCAGAATTACCTTTTGCAGCTATTGCACCAAAACTTTCTGCGGAAATGTATGATTTGACCATTGTTGAAAAAAATATACAAGATTTATCGGTAAATCAAACCCGATTTTGGGTTCTTGGTTCTGAAAATTTAGCGATTTCTTTCCCGCTATCTGAGAAAAAAATAACGCTGGCGATTACGATGCCAAGTAATGTTCCTGGCTCTTTACACAAAGCATTAAGCGTGTTTAGTTGGCGAGGGATTAATCTTAGCAAAATAGAATCGCGGCCGTTGAAAACAAAGCTAGGAGAGTACTTCTTTTTAATGGACTTAGTGAATGATCAACCAGAAAAATTAATTGAAGCAGCCTTAACAGAACTGGAACTCATTGGCGCAGAAATAAAAATTTTAGGGGATTACCCGATCTATGTTTTGTCCACACTTTAAAGAGTTAAAAATGAAAATGAAGCTTACTTATTAGATAAAGTGAGTTTCATTTTTTATTAAATTACATATTTGTAATAGGAATTTCCTGCGAAATGAGGTATCCTAAGAAAGGTGATAAAACACAGAGGTAAAGGAGTGACACGATGAGTCGTGTAGATCGTTATAAACATATTCATGAAAAATCGAGACCAGCAGAGCATAAAAAGACCTTTAATCCCCGAAAATCAATGGGTGAACATAGAGAAGAAGAACCAGAAGAACTAGCTGAAAGCCTTCAAGAGCCAGTTTACGAAGACAGCTATACTGAGGACAGTCGCAGAAGTGAGAGGCGACATCAAACAGATTCAGGTGGTGGCAACGGTTCTGACCAACCACCCCGCGGAAAAAAAGACAAGAAACCAAAAAAGAAACGTAAAAAATCAAAAACAAAACGCTTTTTCAAATGGCTAGTGATCCTATTGATTCTGTTATTTGCCTATAGTACAGTCATGTTTTTAAAAGGAAAATCTGCAGCAGAACATGATGACTCGTTGCCTCAAGAAAAAGTAGAAACATTTAATGGTGTCAAAAGTAGCAACGGGGCTAAGAATATTTTAATTCTTGGCAGCGATACACGTGGGGAAGATGCTGGACGAGCCGACACAATAATGGTTCTCCAACTAAATGGACCATCAAAAAAACCGAAATTAATTTCATTTATGCGTGATACATTCGTGGACATTCCTGGTGTCGGGCCGAATAAAATTAATGCCGCATACGCTTATGGCGGTGCTGAATTGGTTCGTGAAACGTTAAAACAAAACTTTAATTTAGATACGAAATATTATGCTAAGGTAGATTTCCAATCATTTGAAAAAATTGTTGACTCTATGTTTCCAAAAGGTGTCAAAATCGATGCAGAAAAATCACTGAATTTAGATGGCGTTGATATTGAAAAAGGGCAACAGGTCATGGATGGACATGTCTTACTTCAATACGCTCGCTTTAGGATGGATGAAGAAGGCGACTTTGGTCGGGTTCGTCGCCAACAACAAGTTATGTCAGCTGTAATGAGCCAAATGAAAAACCCAATGACTTTATTAAGAACCCCAGAATCACTTGGGAAATTAGTCGGCTATATGTCGACAGATGTGCCTGTTAGTTTCATGTTAACGAACGGACCATCATTGTTGATTAAAGGAAAAGCAGGGGTTGAGTCATTATCGGTTCCGGTACCAGATTCTTGGAATTTTGGTGAATCCTCTTATGCAGGCAGTATTTTAGAAGTAGATGAACAAAAAAATGCTGACGCCATCGAAAAATTCCTGAACGAATAAGGAAAGCATTTTAAAATATCCTTTTTTATGCTATATTAGAAACAACGTGGAAAATTAGTGAAACGAGGTTACAAAATGAAAATTGCTATTGTGACAGATAGTACAGCTTATTTACCCGAGCGCATTAAAGATCATCCGAATCTTTTTGTAATTCCCATCCCAGTCATTTTAGATGGAAAAATATACAACGAAGGCATTGACATTGAAGCAGATGAATATTATGCATTGCTAAATAATAGTAAAGAATTTCCGACGACTTCACAACCTGCTTTAGGAGAAGTGTTAGAGCTTTACAAATCAATCGCTGAACAAGGGTACGACACCATCATCAGCATTCATCTTTCTTCAGGAATCTCTGGTTTTGTTCATACATTGCACGGACTTACTGATGAAATCCCAGGCGTTGCTTTGTATCCATATGACTCAAAAATTACAAGTATGCCAATGGGACACATGGTAGAAGCTGCTTTAGATTTAACAGAAGAAAAAGCCAGCTTAGAAGAAATTTTTGCCAAATTAGATTTAATTCGTGACAATACGTATGCATATCTAATTGTAGAAGATCTGAACAACTTAGTTCGTGGCGGTCGCTTAACGAATGGCGCAGCCTTGATCGCTGGGCTATTGAAGATTAAACCTATCTTGACTTTTGAAGATGGAAAGATTGTATTATTTGAAAAAATCCGTTCAACAAAGAAAGCTTTTGCTCGTGCAGAAAAGATTATTGGTGAACGAAACGCAGGGATTGAAGCGCCAGTTAAACTGTACGTGATTCATGCCAATAACCGCATCGTTGCTGAAAAAGAACAAGCAAAATTACAAAAGCTATACCCAAATGCAGAAATTGAAATCGGTCATTTTGGTCCAGTTATTGGGACCCACCTAGGGGAAAAAGCAATTGGTTTAGCGATTTCAGCTCAATAATAAAAGATGAGACAAAAGTAAACTACTTCTGTCTCATCTTTTATTCTATTATTTTGTCGTTTGCTGCTGTTACTCAGCCGAATACTTTTTGTTTATAAGAAAATGTAAAATTACTCCTTTTTATTAGAAAATATCTTGCAAATTAAGCAATTCCTTACAAAGTAATGTATACTAAGGAAGAGGAGGCGGTTAAATGAAAAGAAATATAGCCTTGTTGCAAAGCGAAAAAATGAAAAAAGTTCAAGCTTTAGCAAACTACTACCAAGAATCAATTGACTTACCGCCTGGAAAAAACCGTGAGGCGGTTATCAAAAAGATTAACGAATCAAAAAAAGAAATTAAAGAAATAAATGATATATTAACAGATATTCAAAAGAAAAAGAAATAAAGGAGTCGTTTGTGATTATCGATGGATTTACGTTATTGCTATTTTTATTTGTCGTCGTTATGTATGGTTACTTTTACTTCGTACGTAAAAGTATTGTAATTCCGGCTGCAAAACATCCTACAACAAAATATTTAGTTGCTTTTTTTAGTTTAATGATTCTGGCCAATGCATTTTCGGCAGGAGATAAAATTGAAATGATTCGAAGTGTGTTATATATTTTGATTATCTTCAGTTTTCTTTACGATGCAAGAGGTTTTGCGGAGGACTGTATTATTACGCATCCTTTTGACAATCGGGGCACGGCCTTTAAAGATATCGAAAAGATTGTCCTTGTTCAAAAGTCGAACGGTATTCGTTTAGGGTATTTAAAAAAAGGCAGAAGAGGGGTGGTTTTACGCTTTTCTGCGCCACTAGAAGAAATGGTTCTTTTTCTTTCAACACGGATGAATGAAGAGGCAGAAATTGATATTATTGTTAATGAAGATTAACCATGTTCAGCTCCTAGAAATCAGCTTTTCACGCGTTAAGTTTTGTCTGAATTTCTTTTGAAAAAAAGAAAGCAATTTTGCTTGTACTTTTGGTAAAATTTGTTATAATTAGTCAGATTAAATTTTGGAAGGAAGTTGTTTCGGTGAGTGAAGAATTTGAAAAGTGTGTCGCTGACTTGAAAAAGAAATATCAAGCAATCCCTGAAGAAAAACGACAACACTTTGCAGAACGTATGCAAAAGAAAAATTTCTTACGCTACAAAAAGATTGAATTAATTAAAGGAGAACTTCTTCGTTTAGAAGCACGACGCGCTCAATTGGAACTTTGCGAACGCAGTTCTGAGTTAGAAGAAGTCGAAAAGAAAATTATTCTTAAAAAGAAAAAATTACTTAAATGTTTTGATCGGTAAGTCAATAAAAATTTAATATAGAAGGGAATGATAGGATGGAATTTACCTTTCTAATCATTGTTTTTGCACTGTCTATTACCTTCTCAAACATATTCAACCGGATTGTTCCCGTCATTCCGCTGCCAATTGTGCAAATTATTGTAGGCGTTCTAATTGGTTTAACTAAAATGGGGCAGGAAATTGAATTTGAGCCTGAAGTGTTTTTAGTAATGATTATTGCACCGCTTTTATTTAGAGAAGGGGAGCTAATCAATCTGAAAGCAATGATGAAAAATTTCGGGATGATTCTTTTCTTGGCCTTTTTTGGTGTGTTAATTACCTTAGTCGGAGTCGGCTGGACCCTGCATATGATTTTGCCTACTTTACCATTAGCCGCTTGCTTCGCTTTTGGAGCGGCTTTAGGGCCAACGGATGCGGTGGCGGTAGGTTCGTTATCAGGTCGAATTGACATTCCTGAACGTTCGATGAACATTTTATCTGGTGAAGGACTCATTAATGATGCATCAGGCGTTACAGCCTTTCAATTTGCATTAGCGGCTTTATTAACGGGGTCATTTTCGCCGGTGGAAGCGGCAGGGACCTTGGTTATTTCCAGTATTGGTGGAGCGGTAGTCGGAATCGTGTTAGTTCTATTAAAACAGCAAATTGTTCATTTACTTGAAACTGCAGTGGCAAAAGATGTTACAGGCTACTTGTTGATTGAATTACTCTTGCCATTTATTGCTTATTTAATTTCAGAGTTGATTGGCGTTTCTGGAATTATTGCTGCTGTGATTGCTGGAATTATGCAAGCGTCTAGTTTGAAAAAAGTTTCGCTTTTTGAAGCAGAACTGTCAAATGTTGGCGAAAGTATTTGGAGTATGATTGAGTTCACCTTAAATGCCTTAGTTTTCTTATTCTTAGGAATTGAACTTTCTCAAGTGTTTTCGCCAATTTGGATTGACCAACAATATTCAAACTGGTTCCTACTAATGGTTGTTCTAATTATTAGCGCCGTTGTCTTTTTGATTCGTTTCTTAGCCATTTTCAGTGTTTACACGCTTCAACATGGACTTAAGAAAGTTAAAAACGCAATGAATGAAATGCTGATTTTAACTTTTGGCGGTGTTAAAGGAACAGTGAGTTTAGCCACCATCTTTATTTTGCCAACAGCGATTAACGGCGAGCATTTTAAAGAACGACCGTTATTACTATTTATTACGGCTTGTGTTATTTTGGTGACTCTGATTGGCGGGATTCTAGTTTTACCATTTTTAACTGATTCAGAGACGGAAGTGGAAAATGAAGAGTCAATCGAAATTGATTTATTACGTGATGTCATTGATGTCTTAAAACAGCAAAATGAAGAGAATCCTCGTGGTGAAATGAATGCGGTCATTGAAAATTATCAAGATCGTTTAAAAGAATTGTATACCGAGCAGCTAAGTGCAGAACGAAAACAAGAAGTGCAAGAGTTGCGGACGTTAATTGTGTCCATTGAACGAGACGGCTTAGAAGAAAGTCTGAAACAAGGAGAAATTAGTGTCAGAAGTTATCGTATGTATCAACGCTTGATTACACGGATGCAACGGTCGATTGCCAAACAATTATTATCGATTGTAGGCTTTTGGTTATTATTTGCTCGACAAATCATTTCGATTCTTTTACATCCTAAGCTATTTTTCAATCGTGGTGAAGCTTCTGAAGAAGAAAAAGAATTACGAAATGAAGAACTAGAAAATATTCGCCAAGTTTTTCTAAGAAATTCTCAAGTTATTCTGAAGAGTTTAGATAATTTGCGCGGTGTCTATGATGATGATTTAATTGATTTCTTCATTGACGGACGCTTGGATTTAGCCCATAAGTTTGAAAAAGGCGAATTTATTGATTCATATATTGTTCATACGGAGACAGACTATGTCAAAGACCTATTATTAGGCTTCCAAGAAGAACGACGGATGATTGATCATTACGAACAATCTGAACGCATTTCAATTATCGAAGCGAACGAGTTACGAAAAAATGTCAATTTATTAGAGAGTTATTCGATTAGCGGCGAAATGAATAACGTTCCGCTGAAACGATTTGTTAAAAATTTTAATAAAGAATAAGTAATAGTGTATGAGAAGAGTTGATATCTCCTTCAAAATTTAAAAATCCTATAACTAAATTTTAAGTACAGACTAAAAACCACCGTAAAATTTTTTATTTTAAAGAATTTTTACGGTGGTTTTTTCTTTATAATAATTATACATTTAATTAAAAATAATAACAAAATCCATTGATAGATATAATTTTTAATAAAATAAATATTTTAATGATTATTCGCAACGTTTGTTTATATTTCTTGATATATGCCTAAAACGTTATTTAATAACAATTTTTAATATTTCGTTAAAAAAACCTTTATTTATGTGGTGTTTGTGTGTACAATTTAATTATTGTAATAATAAATATACGATTAAAAAGGAGTGGTGAAAATGGTAGGGACAGTTGCGGTAACTCCAGAACAACTTAAGAGTCAAGCTAAAGTTTACGCACAAGCCTCGAATCAAATTAACAATGCAATTCGCAAAGTTAATTCAATGAATCAACAAATTTCGCAACAATGGAAAGGCGAAGCATTTCAAGCGTACTTGGAACAATATAATCAATTAGAGGGTAACGTGAAAAAAATGGAAGAATTACTTATTAGCATCAATCAACAATTGAACAAATACGCTGATACTGTCGCACAACGAGATCAACAGGATGCACATTCATTTGGTTTTTAAATAATTATAGTTGTTGGAGGGGAAAATGAATAATCATTTAAAGAAAAAAGCTTATCGAAACACACCAGCTTTTGTGATGTTAGCATGGGGTTCGTTTCTGTTCTTTGTGGTATTAATTTTGGTGGGACTTTATACATTAAAGGAGCCTTTAATGGTAAAGGGATATTATTTAATGGGATCGGTAGGGTTAATTTCTTCTTCATTCACTTTATCTAAAGTCATTAGAGATAATCAAGAAGATGAAGAAAGATATAATCAGATGTTTCGAGCACATGAAGAATCAGAAGAGTAAGAAATTTCTTCTGATTTTTAATGAATTGAAAGGGCATTCTTTTGAATGCTCTTTTTATATAATAATTAAAGGAGGAAGTTGATGGTAAAAATCGCATCCAATCAAGGCACTGCCCAAAAGGCAATTGCCGGGATTAAGAATGTATCTGTGAATAAAAATCAAATATGTCATTTAGGAGAAAGCAATATTTCAAGCATGAAAAAAGGGGTTAAAGTCAGTAATCAATTGCTCAATCAATTAGCAAAAGTAGTCAATGGTGTCAACGCACAAGCCAATAAATTCCCCAAATTAGCGGCAACGATGGCGGCTAGAGATAGCCAAACAACGTTTAAATAAGGAGAAACGATGGAAAAGGATACGAATGAAAAATTAAGAAGGAACTACGCGGAACAGATTGTCGAAAAAGAACGAGCAATGGATCAATTGTCGAAGGAAAAGAAGCAAATCCAAACCATTTTTGGTACACTAGAGTCTGAACTAACTAGAAATTTTCGCGAACTTGAGCAACTCAACGCAGAAGTGATTCATAAAGGCGGTAAGCCGACGCGTTGGGAGCAAGAGGAGCTCTCTGGAAAACAACGCTATTTAAGGGGCTTTTTACAACAACAGACACATGAATTAAGTCAAAGATACACAAAAGCAACCGCACAATCGAATGAAGAACGACTACAGCTCCAAAGAGAAAGGAGTCGGTTGTCATGGGATTAATCTACTCCAGTAGCGATTCTTCAGCAATGATGCGCGCGCTGTCCAGCAACCTAGCAGTTGCCCGAACAACCACCAGTGAGCTAACAGCAGGTTGTCAGCAACTAATCGCAGCTATCGACGGTCATACATTGTCTGGTGCTGCCTATAATGCGGGAAAAGGGCTATTTTCAGAATTAGTGATTCCGACGATTCATCGAATGACTGCCGCCGTTGATAATGTCCAAAGTGATTTGGCCAAATACAGCGCTGCGGATGCGTTTATTGCCAGTGAAGGTTTTTTAGATGAAGACAAACTCAAATTAAAAATAAAAATCATGAAAGCCAACCAACAATTATTGCACGATTCTGCTAGGGAAGTCGCCATGCTAGCCCATAGTCATCCGATTCCAGGAATTTATGAACTCTTACAAAATGCCCAACGGACCTTTATTAAGATGGCAGAAAGCATGCAACAAGACATTGATAAGCTCCACAAGCAAATACAAAAGCTCAATGAGTTTGACCGACAAACCAAAAACCTGTTCGCCACTAGCTTAGAAGAAATGCAGTTGGCGACGCAAGGGATCTTAGTCCTGAATGAAACAACTGTCAAAAACAACGGTCTCTACACCCTGCCAAGTGGTGTTGATAAAAGTTACTTCACGGAAATCAAAAAAGATACTAAAAATGAAGTGACTGACAAACAGCTGTTAGCGGGTTGCACCATTCTTTATGTTCATGATAAAAAGAACGGTTTCAATTATTACATGCTAGAAAAGGACGGCTATTCCTACCGAATAGACGAGAAAAAACTATCAGGAAACTTGGCTTCTCTAATAAAAAAATATGACTTAGATGTAGTAGAATTGACGCCAAAGGAACTGACTATCTGGGTCAATAACCAACAGAAAAAAGGTTATAATTACTTTGAAAAAGATGACAGAGTTTTAGGATTAGGTCTCCTGTCAAAAGGTCAAGGAGTCATGGATGAAATCCAAGAGTCAGGTGTGTGGGATTCCCTGTGGATGTTAGGCTTAAGTACCGCAGTAATCCGAAGTACCCAGACATTTTCAAAAGAAACTGGTAGCACGGGTAATGTCTTAAAAGGAAGTAAGAATGGACAGGCTTATACGCTTGATAGGAATAAGAGTGCTGGAACGGTACCATATAAGAAAGCTAGTGGGGCTAACCCACCTGAAACTGATTTTGGCGTAAAAAATTCTGTATCAGGAAAAGATTGGAATAATTATTTTAAAGATAAGTATGGTGTTGGAAATGTTAAATGGAAAAATCCAGTTAATTCAGTAGATAATATAATAAATACACCTAGTTCTTTGGCTAATGTTAATCCTACAGATATTGTTGAATTTGTAGAGAAAGAGGGGTGGACCGCAACTCCTTTGAAAAAAGGTGGAAATGCGGGTATTCCTTTTGAACAAGGTGGGGGATTTAGTATGAATCCTCCTGCAGGATCTAGTGGAAGCTCAAGATATATTCAATATCACCCTGGAGGTGGTCATCATGGAGATTTACCATATTACAAAGTATCTTCTCCAGAATATGGAATTACTAGAATTTATATGAATGGAAAGGTTGTGAAAGAATGACTGAAGACGTAGAAAAATTGACAATGTTATATGGTAGAGTTATCGAAAATCTTCAAGAATTTTCAATGCCTGCAGAAGAACAAATCAAAAAATTAAAAGGTTTTACAGTTGCTGATGAAATAGCTTCAGATTTTTCAGATATTACATTAAATTATGCAAAAGAATTATTTGAAAATAATTGGATAACTTTAGAACAGTATCAGCAATTTTTAGATATTGATGAAAAATTAGATGATATGAGTAAGAATAAAGCGCTTTGGTGTGAAGAAGCACTCAAAAATGCTAGTGAATGGAAAAAATGTAGGGAAGTTGGTGCAGAGTTGTTAATATCCTTGGGATATTAACAAAATCTAGGTTTTAGTGTATAGAAAATCCATAGACAAAAAAGGCACTTTATCACAAGACTGGTAATCAAGTGATAAAGTCTTGACTAGTAAGGATTAACTTATTAACCAAATTGTCAATAACTAACAAAAGCTAACTGTATATTCATTAAAAATAACTGGAGTGGTTGTGGTTTGAATTAACTGTAATCACTCTATTTAAAGTAAATATAAAACCTAAAAATCATGAAAGCCAACCAACAATTATTGCACGATTCTGCTAGGGCAGTCGCCACATTAGCCCATAGTCAGCCAATTCCAGGAATTTATGAACTCTTACAAAATGCCCAACGGACCTTTATTAAGATGGCAGAAAGCATGCAACAAGACATTGACAAACTCCACAAGCAAATTCAAAAGCTCAATGAGTTTGACCGACAAACCAAAAACTTATTCGCCACTAGCTTAGAAGAAATGCAGTTGGCGATGCAAGGCATCTTAGTCCTGAATGAAACAACTGTAACTTTTGGGATGGACTGTTCTCCTATGAAATCTTATCTGAAAAGAGCATTTCAGAAATGATTAAAAAACATGCAGGAAATGAAAAAGAACATTACGGACTTGGAATTTGGTTGGCCAATCCAACAAAAAATCATACGCATATTTATATTGAAGGTTGTGATCCCAGTGTTTCCTGTAGTTCACTGTTCAATCCTTTGGGAAAAGATATATACACAGTTTTTAGTAATTATGAAGACAGTGTTTGGGAGCTTGCTCGAGGCTATTTATCAAGAAAATAAAGAACATACAGAACCTTGGACAAAACGGGTTTGAATTTTTGTCCAAGGTTAAGGTTCGCTACATATGAAATTCTCTCTTGAAGAAGATTATTCTGAACGTCTATAATTTATTTTTTTGGTAGCCGCATACGCTGATTTTTGATACAATAAGCAAGACCAAAATAGAAGGAGTTGGTAGTGTCGGTGAAAGAATTAAAAGTAACAGATTTAACCAAAACATATGGGGAAAAAACACTATTTGATCATCTTTCTTTTTTGATTCATGAAAAAGATCGCATTGGTTTAATTGGGATTAACGGCACAGGGAAAACCAGTTTATTAAATATTATTGCTGGCGTAGATAGCGGTGATGGTGATCTTGCTGCAATTCAGCAGCCAAGTGATTATCAAATTGGGTACCTTTCCCAGAATCAAACATTTGACGAGAATATTACGATTGCAGAAGCCGTGTTTCAGGGAGACAGCCCGATCATAAAAGCGGTCAAAAATTATGAATTAGCGTTAGCTGCTTTAAGTGAGAATGGTTTAGACGAAGGGGTTCAAAGACGTTACACGCAAGCAGAAGAAGCCATGAATAAACAAGATGCTTGGACAGCAGATACCAATGCAAAAATTATTTTACAAAAATTAGGTATTCCCACATTGGAAAAGAAAATAGGTGAGCTTTCTGGTGGGCAGTTAAAACGAGTAAGCTTGGCGCAAGTCTTAATTGAAGCGCCTGATTTACTGTTATTGGATGAACCAACGAACCATCTGGATTATGAAACGATTGAATGGCTGGAAAACTTTTTAAATAACTATCGTGGCGCGGTTTTAATGGTGACCCATGACCGCTACTTTTTAGATCGAGTAACCAATCGGATTTTCGAACTTTCTTTTGGAAAACTGTATGAATACAAAGGAAACTATGAAACGTATGTGATGGAAAAAGCCGAACGTGAACGTGTCGCTGTAGAACAAGAAGAAAAAAGAAAACGCCTCTTCAAACAAGAACTTGCGTGGATGCGAGCAGGCGTTCAAGCACGAGGAACGAAACAGCAAGCAAGAATTGATCGGTTTCAGGATTTAAAAGAAAACTTGCATCAGGTACAAACCAATGGCACCTTAGAAGCAGACTTTGCCACGCAGCGTTTAGGGAAAAAAGTTCTGGAAATCAAGGAAGGAAATTATGCCATTGATCATAAACAGCTTTTGAAAGACTTTAATTTACTCATTCAAGCAAACGATCGAATTGGCATTACTGGTAAAAATGGTGCAGGCAAATCCACATTATTAAATATTTTAGCTGGCCGCATTCCTTTAGAGAGTGGTCTATATAGTATCGGTGAAACCGTCCGAATTGGCTATTATACCCAGCAAAACGAAGAAATGGATCCTAATCAACGAATGATTGCTTATTTGCAAGAAGCAGCAGAAGAAGTGAAACGCAGTGATGGAAGCAGCGTTGGGGTCGCTGAAATGTTAGAGCGCTTTTTATTTCCTCGTTTTATGCACGGGACACTGATTGGCAAACTGTCTGGTGGAGAAAAACGCCGGTTATATCTCTTAAAATTATTAATTAGTCAGCCTAACGTGTTATTATTGGATGAGCCAACCAATGATTTGGACATTGATACATTGACCATTTTAGAAGATTATATTCAAACGTTTAAAGGAGCGGTAATTGCTGTTTCTCATGACCGTTATTTCTTGGATAAAACAATGGATAAATTGTTAGTTTTTCAAGGAAATGGTCAGATCCTATCATTTTATGGCACAATGAGTGAATATTTGGCGAACCAAAAAGAACAAGAAAAGGTCAAAGAAAAACCGCTCAATAAACCAGTAAAAGAAGCATCGACAGAAAAGAAAGAAAAAACAAAGCTGACTTATATGGAACAAAAAGAGTGGGCAACAATTGAAGAAGACATCACACAATTAGAAACGAAATTAGAAACATTAACTGAAGAAATGAATCATCAGGGTGATGATTTTGTTCGTTTACAAGAATTGCAAGAAGCAGTAACAGCAACGGAACAATTGTTAGAAGAAAAAATGAATCGTTGGGAATACTTGAGTGAATACGCGGATTAAGAGACGGAGGGAATAAGATGGAAGAAGCATACTTAGCGCTAGGAAAAAAGATTTTAGAAGAAGGTCATTTTAAAGAAGACCGTACAGGAACTGGTACGTATAGTTTATTTGGCTATCAAATGCGTTTTGATTTGGCCAAAGGATTTCCCTTACTAACAACCAAACGAGTACCGTTTGGCTTGATTAAAAGTGAGTTATTGTGGTTTTTAAAAGGCGACACGAATATTCGCTATTTGTTAGAGCGAAATAATCATATTTGGGATGAATGGGCGTTCGAACGTTACGTAAAAAGCGCAGATTATCAAGGACCAGACATGACGGATTTTGGGCATCGTGTCTTACAAGATCCAGCGTTTGCAGAACAATACAAAGAAGAACATCAAAAGTTCTGTGACACCATTTTAAATGATGCAGAGTTTGCAGAAAAATATGGTGAATTAGGGAATATTTATGGTGCGCAATGGCGTCACTGGGAAACCAAAGATGGTAGCTTTATCGATCAATTAGCTAATGTGATTGAAATGATTAAAACCAATCCTGATTCTCGCCGTTTAATTGTTTCTGCTTGGAATCCAGAAGATGTGCCTTCAATGGCGTTGCCGCCTTGTCACACTATGTTTCAATTTTATGTAAATGAAGGAAAATTAAGCTGTCAACTTTATCAGCGCAGTGCCGATGTTTTTTTAGGTGTTCCTTTTAACATTGCAAGCTATGCTTTATTGACACATCTAATTGCACATGAAACAGGTTTAGCAGTGGGCGAGTTTGTACACACGCTAGGAGATGCCCACTTATATCAAAATCATGTGGAGCAAATGCAAGAACAATTATCACGAGAAGTTCGTTCTTTCCCAACGCTCGTTTTGAATCCAGACAAGGCTTCTGTTTTTGATTTTGATATGGAAGATATTAAAGTAGAAGGCTATGACCCACATCCAACGATTAAAGCGCCGATTGCCGTATAAAAAAGGAGAGAGAAGCTATGTTAGCAGCTATTTGGGCCCAAGATGAACAAGGAGTGATTGGTAAAGAAGGCAAATTGCCTTGGCATTTACCCAACGACTTGAAATTTTTCAAGGAAAAAACAATTCATAATACATTGGTCTTAGGACGTGCAACTTTCGAAGGCATGGGATGTCGTCCGTTACCAAATCGAACAACGATTGTTCTTACCAGTAATCCGGATTACCAAGCTGAAGGCGTTTTGGTTATGCATTCCGTAGAGGAAATTCTTGCGTATGCTGACAAGTATGAAGGCGTGACCGTTATTGGTGGAGGTTCTGTCGTTTTTAAAGAATTGATTCCCGCATGCGATGTCTTATATCGGACGATGATTCATGAAACGTTTGAAGGCGACACTTTCTTTCCAGAAATCGACTGGTCTGTTTGGGAAAAAGTTGCCACTGTTCCCGGCGTCGTGGACGAGAAAAATCTCTATGCACATGACTATGAAACGTATCATCGAAACGATAAATAATAAAATGAAGGGAGGCATGAGCAATGCCGACATTGAAAGAAAAAATTATTCAAGAGAGTCAACGTTTAGGCATCGATAAAATCGGCTTTACTCATGCTGAACCATTTATTGAATTAGAAGATTCTCTGCATGAACAACGAGAGCGAGGATATAACTCGGGATTTGAACATCAAAATGTGGAAGAACGAATTTACCCAGAAAAAACGTTTGAGCATCCTAAAAGTATTATCTCCATTGCTTTAGCTTATCCCACCAAAGCTCAGGAAAAAATGCCTAGAGATGAAAAGCGTGGACAATTTGCGCGAGCCTCTTGGGGAATTGATTATCATCACATTTTGCAGGATCGGTTGCAAAAATTAATTGCTTTTATTGAAGAGCAAGCTGCCACTGAAGCAGAAAAAGAACACTGGCACTTTCGGCCGCAAGTAGATACTGGCGAATATGTTGACACCGCTGTTGCTCAGCGGGCGGGTTTAGGATTCATTGGTAAAAATGGTCTACTGATTACCGAAGAATTTGGTTCCTTTGTATATTTAGGTGAGGTGACCACCAACATTCAATTTGAACCAGATGAACCTGTTCCAAATGGTTGCGGTGATTGTACTCGTTGTATCACAGGGTGTCCTACAGGGGCTTTGTTAGGGGACGGTCGAATGAATGCTCAAAAATGTTTGTCTTATCAAACGCAAACAAAAGGCATGATGCCTGAAGAGTATCGAAAAAAAATGCGTAACGTCATTTATGGTTGCGACATTTGTCAGCTGGTTTGCCCTTATAATAAAGGAAAAGATTTTCATTTTCATGAAGAGATGGAACCAAAGATTGAAGAAGTCTATCCCAAATTGGCACCGTTATTAACTATTTCCAATAAAGAGTTTAAACAGCAATTCGGACACTTAGCAGGCTCTTGGCGTGGCAAAAAACCATTGCAACGAAATGCTTTAATTGCGTTAGCGAATTTGGGCGGCCGTGAAGCTATCCCACAAATTATTCTCTGTTTAAATGATCAGCGTCCTGTCATTCGCGGAACAGCTGCTTGGTCGTTAGGTCAGCTCGCAAAAAGAGAACCCGAGCAAAGTTTAGAAGCTTTAAATTATCTACTTTCTGTAGAAACTGAAGAAGAGGTTATCGAGGAAGCCCAAAAGGCTATTCACTTGTTAACAAGCAAAAAAGGAAGCCGCTCAACGGAGTGACTTCCTTTTTTTATTAAATATGATTGCGATATAAACCAACAACTTTACCTAAAATTGTAACGTTATCTAAAAGAATAGGCGCTAATGCATCATTTTCAGGCTGCAAGCGGATATGATCTACTTCTCGGAAGAATCGTTTACAGGTTGCTTCATCTTCATCGGTCATTGCGATTACGATGTCGCCATTATTGGCATTCGATTGCTTACGAACAATCACTTGGTCGCCATCTAGAATACCTGCGTTAATCATACTTTCTCCTCGAATCGTCAACATAAATAAAGCATTTTCTTCTGTACGTAAATCAGGAGGTAACGGGAAGAAATCTGATGCTTCTTCCACCGCTAAAATTGGTTCACCAGCAGTTACGACACCTAACATCGGAATAGTTGTCGGTTGAATTCCGATCTTTTCCAAGCCTTCTGGTGTTAATTCGATTGCTCGCGGTTTTGTTGGGTCACGTAAGATTAGACCCTTTTTTTCAAGACGAGCTAAATGTCCGTGAACGGTAGAAGTTGAGGATAAATCAACAGCCTTCCCAATTTCGCGAACGGTTGGCGGATAGCCCTTTAATTCGACTTGTTCGTATATATATTTAAGTACTTCTAATTGTCTTGTTTCTGTACGTTTCGCCAAAACCCGCACCTTCTTTCAATTGATAAAATTAGTGTACCATAAAATGCGAACGAAATCAAACAAGCGTTCGTGTTTTATAAATATCAGAATATAGTTGTTTTTTTAAGGCAGTTCTTATAATATAGACAGTGAGAGTAAGGAGGGATTTTGATGTTATCGAAAGAAAAAATTGCCCGTATAAATGAATTAGCGAATAAAGCAAAAGTGGAAGAACTTAGTGCGAAAGAAAAAGTCGAACAACAAGAATTACGTAAAGAGTATTTAGAAGCATTTCGTGGAGGGATGCGTCACCATATCGAAGGAATGAAGGTCGTGGATCAAGAAGGGACCGATGTGACTCCTGAAAAACTAAAACAAATTCAACGTGAAAAAGGACTTCACAACAGAAAGTAATTGCTTTCATTGTCGAAATAAGCTACACTATGAATAAAGGTAAAAAAAACCTAAATTAGGAGATGATTTTTTTGTTTGACAAGACAGATCAATTGGGCGTTAATACAATCCGGACATTAAGTATTGAAGCCGTACAAAAAGCGAACTCAGGACATCCTGGTTTACCAATGGGTGCTGCCCCAATGGCGTATGCACTTTGGACAAAACATTTAAAGGTGAACCCCACAACTTCTAGAAACTGGGTTGATCGTGATCGTTTTGTACTTTCAGCAGGCCACGGCTCTGCAATGTTGTACAGCTTATTACATCTATCAGGATACAACGTAACAATTGACGATTTGAAAAATTTCCGTCAATGGGATAGTAAAACACCAGGGCATCCAGAAGTGCACCACACAGATGGTGTTGAAGCAACAACGGGACCTCTAGGACAAGGGATTGCTATGGCTGTTGGTATGGCAATGGCTGAAGCGCATTTAGCTGCAACTTATAATCGTGATAGTTTCCCTATTATGGATCATTATACGTACGCAATTTGTGGTGACGGCGATTTAATGGAAGGTGTTTCTCAAGAAGCAAGTTCAATGGCTGGTCATATGAAATTAGGTAAATTAATTGTCTTGTATGATTCAAATGACATCTCATTAGACGGACCAACTTCTAAAGCCTTTACTGAAAATGTTGGGGCTCGTTATGAAGCATACGGATGGCAACATATTTTAGTTAAAGACGGCAATGATTTAGATGAAATAGAGGCTGCGATTGAAGCGGCTAAAGCTGAAACAGATAAACCAACACTGATTGAAGTTAAAACAGTCATCGGTTACGGAGCACCAAAAGAAGGAACATCTTCCGTTCACGGCGCGCCAATTGGTGAAGAGGGCATTACAGCGGCTAAAGCTGTTTATGGTTGGGAATATCCTGGCTTTACTGTGCCAGAGGAAGTCGCTGCTCGTTTTAAAGAAACGATGATTGACGAAGGCCAAAAAGCTGAAGAGGCTTGGAATGAGATGTTTAAGAACTATGAACATGCGCATCCAGAATTAGCCAAACAATTTAAAGAAGCTTTTGCCAATCAATTACCTGAAGGTTGGGAACAAGAATTACCTAAATATGAACTAGGAACAAGTGCCGCAAGTCGTGTAACAAGTAAAGAAACGATTCAAGCTATTTCAAAAGTTGTTCCAAGTTTCTGGGGCGGTTCAGCTGATTTATCAGCCTCAAATAATACAATGGTTGCTGCAGAAAAAGATTTCGAACCTGGTCAATACGAAGGCCGTAATATTTGGTTTGGTGTTCGCGAATTTGCAATGGCTGCAGCAATGAACGGGATTCAATTACACGGTGGTAGCCATGTTTATGGCGGAACATTCTTCGTCTTTACTGACTACTTACGTCCAGCAATCCGTTTAGCCGCTTTACAAAAAGTTCCTGTAACTTACGTCTTAACGCATGACTCTGTTGCGGTGGGTGAAGATGGGCCAACACACGAACCAATTGAGCAATTAGCAAGTGTTCGTTGCATTCCAAATGTTCATGTGATTCGTCCAGCAGACGGCAATGAAACTGTTGCTGCTTGGAAAATTGCTATGACTTCTACGGAAACACCAACTATTTTAGTTCTAAGTCGTCAAAACTTACCTGTTTTAGAAGGAACGTTAGAACACGCTTCTGATTCTGTTCAAAAAGGTGCTTATGTATTGTCACCACAAAAAGGTGAACAACCAGCAGGGATTTTAATTGCGACTGGTTCTGAAGTAAATCTAGCAGTGGAAGCACAAGCTAAATTAGCGGAAGAAGGCATCGATGTATCTGTCGTGTCAATGCCAAGTTTTGATTTATTTGAAAAACAATCTGCTGAATATAAAGAAAGTGTGTTACCTAAAGCTGTGACAAAACGTGTGGCGATTGAAGCTGCAGCAAGCTTTGGTTGGGAACGCTATGTAGGGACGGAAGGCAAAACAATTACAATTGATCACTTCGGCGCTTCTGCACCTGGCGGTCTAGTTCTTGAAAAATTCGGCTTTACTCCTGAAAATGTGGTTAATACCTATAAATCACTATAAATAAAGATTAAAAAACCTGAATGCTTGTGATAGCATTCAGGTTTTTTGCTTCATTTCTTTTTGGGAGCAAAGAGCATAAAGTGAAAAAATAATGCGAACAATTGGAATCCAATACCAGTTAAAGTAACACCAGACCAACCATAGTTTTGCCACATTAATGTCCCAATCAATGACCCTAGTGAACCGCCGATGAAATAGAAAAACATAAAGACGGTATTGTTACGATTGCTGGCTTCTTCTCCCAAATTTTGAACGCGTGTTTGATTGGCTACTTGCCCAAATTGAGTACCGATATCTAAAACAATAATTGCTAAGATTAGTAAGACCACATGTGTTCCACCTAGAAAAAGTAAGATAAAACTACCGAACTGCATTAACAGGCCAATCAAAACAATCTTCCGTTCTGGATAATAATCGGATAGACGACCAATGATGGGTGCTACGAAAGCCCCTGATAACCCAAAAATTGCTAAAATACCGACTTCTTTCGGTCCCCAATAATAAGCTGGACTACTAACAAAGAAAATTAATGTAGACCAAAAGATTGAAAAGGTTGCAAACATAAAAAAGCCATTGACAGTTGCTTCTCTTAACAAAGGTTGCGATTTGATTAGCTTAGGAAGACTTTTCAAAGAACCTAAATAAGTTAATCGATTTGAAGTTTGAGTATGTATCACTGTTTTGGGCAATTTTAATTGAAGTAGAACGACCAATGCTAACACGAATATTACGGCGATTAAGTAGACTGTTCGCCAAGAAGCTGCACTAGCAATGAAACCCGAGATCGTTCGAGACAATAAAATTCCTGTCAATAGTCCGCCCAGCATTCGACCTGTTACTTTACCACGGTTCGCTGGTCCCGCCATGACCGCAGCATAAGGAATAATAATTTGGGCGACAATAGAGAGCAGCCCGATAAAAAAAGAAGAGAGTGCAAAAAGGAGAAAACTTGGTGCAAAAAACGCAGCACTTAGAGACAGCGAGGAGAGCGCGGCTACTCGAATGATTAATTTGCGGCGATCAACGACATCGCCTAATGGAACAAGAAAAAGTAAGCCTAGCGCATAGCCTAATTGGGTCAGCATAGTAACAAAACCAATAGAACCAATACTGACTTGAAAGGCCTGAGCAATTTGGGTGCCAATTGGTTGAATATAATACATATTGGCGACCACAACCCCGCAAGTTAACGCTAATAAAAACGTCACTTGATTTGTTAAACCCGATTGTTGTTTCTTCATCTAACCACCTACATTTCTATGTAATTCATTTTGTAATACAACAACTACTCGGTAATAGTTGTTTTGACTACAAAAACAGACTTCTCTTATAAAGTTTGTTCAAAAAGTGACAAGTCCATTAAAAAGTTTATCACAATAAATAAAGAAAAGTAAGAGGATAAATAACAAAAATCTCATCAAATTGAAAAGAAGAAGTGGTTGTTTTCACAAGTGTGAAGAGGGTTAATTAAATACAAACAAGATTTCAATTACATTACAGAAATTTTAAAACTCAAAATTTAATACGTTTATTTCTTGTTTCAATAGGAAATTAACGGTAAAATAGAAAAGTGAGACAGTGAGGAGGAAAAATGAATGAGCGAACAGTTAACAAGAAGTAGTAAACATATTCAAAAAGCTCTTAAAAAGCAAAAAGCTTATAAACGTGCTACCGCCGTTGCGGGGACTTCAATGATTTTAGCACCTGTGGTTGGTGCTGCGGTACCTGCCCAAGCAGAATCTAGCCAGCAAGCATTTATTAATGAAATCGGAAATTCAGCAGCAGCCGTTGCCAATAGCAATGATATGTATGCTTCCGTCATGATTGCTCAAGCGTTGCTAGAAAGTAGTTATGGTAGTTCTGGGTTAGCATCTGCACCGAACTATAACTTGTTTGGTGTAAAAGGAAGTTATAATGGACAATCTGTTTATATGCCAACAAAAGAATATTTAGACGGACAATGGGTGACCGTCACAGCAGCATTTAGAAGTTATAATTCTTATGCGGAATCGTTCCAAGATCATGCCAATGTTATTCGTTCCACTGCTTTTGGGGATACATACCATTATTCAGGCGTTTGGAAGAGTAATACTAGCAGTTATCGCGATGCAACAGCCGCTTTAGCTGGAAGTTATGCAACTGATCCAGGCTATGCCGAAAAATTGAATTGGTTAATTGAAGCATATAATTTAACTCAATATGATTGGGGAGCACCAGTCGCTCAAACCACTAGTTATTCAGATACAACGGGAACCGTTGATACAACAATCGATACAGCGGCTTCTGCAACAGCAACAGCAGAAACTGTAGCTAGTCAAAGTTACACTGTCGCAAACGGCGACACATTGTGGGACATTGCTGCACGTTTTGGAACGACAGTTGATAATTTAATGTCACTAAATGGATTAACATTGGATTCTGTTTTATCGGTGGGTCAAACCATCCAAATCGGTTAATTTTGCAATTATTTAGTTGAAGACGGACCTTACAAAAGCAGTAGTTTTTGTAAGGTCTTTTATCGTGAAAATAGGTAGGGCTAGCAGCAATTATTTGATGAGCATAATCTGTTTTTTTATTTAATTTTTCACAAACTAAAATTCGTTTTTCTGGTAGAAATCGTTTTTTTGAGCTATGCTTAGAGAAAGAATTATTATATTGTTTGTAAAATTGGAGGATGTAGGATTATGACTAAAGGTTATGTAAAATCAGTAACAGAGTTAATTGGTCAAAGCCCAGTTGTGAAATTAAAACGGATGGTACCAGAAGGAGCTGCAGATGTTTTTGTTAAACTAGAGTTCTTTAATCCTGGTGGCAGTGTGAAAGATCGAATTGCTTTAAGCATGATCCAACAAGCCGAAGCAGATGGTCGCCTAAAACCTGGACAAACGATTATTGAGCCGACTAGTGGTAATACAGGCATTGGGTTAGCAATGGTAGGTGCTGCGTTGGGATATCCAGTTAAGATTGTGATGCCAGATACTATGAGTATTGAACGCCGCAAATTAATGCAAGCATATGGGGCTGATCTATTATTAACCCCTGGTGCCGAAGGAATGAAAGGGGCAATTGCAAAAGCCACAGCCTTAGCAGAAGAACACGGGTACTTCATGCCTTTGCAATTTAATAATCCAGCTAATCCAATGGTACATGAACAAAAAACAGGAAAAGAAATTGTTGATGTCTTTGGTAAACGTGGCTTAGATGCGTTTGTTTCTGGTGTTGGCACTGGAGGAACCGTTACAGGAGTTGGCCATGAATTGAAACGGATTTTTCCAGATATTGAAATTGTTGCAGTAGAACCAACGGAGTCGCCTGTTTTAGAAGGTGGCGAACCAGGTCCACATAAAATCCAAGGAATAGGCGCTGGTTTTGTCCCAGAAGTTTTAGACACCACTGTTTATCAAAAAGTTGCCGCTGTTTCTAGTGAAGACGCATTAGAAACTGCTCGTTTAATGGGGCCAAAAGAAGGCATCCTTGTGGGGATTTCAGCAGGGGCAGCAATTAAAGCTGCCATTGATTTGGCAGTTGAATTAGGCGCAGGCAAACGTGTCTTAGCGCTGGTTCCAGATAACGGTGAACGTTATCTTTCGACAGCTCTTTACGAATTTCCAGAATAAAAAACACGCAAAAAAACGAGCATTTCTCTTAGTTTAGTAAAATGCTCGTTTTTTCCACGAGAATCCTACAATAATTCTTGTCAATCGTAATAAGAAATAGTATTATTTAAGAAAGATAGACAGGGGAGGGATACAAAGATGGACAACGTATTGGTTAAAAATGCACTTGCTGAATTAAAAGAAGCCAATATCCGAATTACTCCGCAACGTTATGCTATCTTGGAATATTTAATCGAAAATCATACACACCCAACAGCTGATGAAATTTATCGCGCACTAGAAGATCATTTTCCAAATATGAGTGTAGCAACGGTTTACAACAATCTACGTTTATTTACTGAAATCGGTTTCGTTCAAGAAATGAGTTATGGCGATGCATCTAGTCGTTTTGATTTTAGTTCGAAGAAACATTATCACGTGATTTGTCAAAAATGTGGTAAAATCGTTGATTTTCATTATCCAGGGTTAGAGGACGTTGAAATGGCCGCTAGTAAATTAACAGGCTTCGAAATTAATGAACATCGTTTAGAATTATATGGATTATGTCCAGATTGCCAACAAGCACAACAGGAGAATGTGTAAAAAATTACATACTGTTAAAAATTTATCAAAAGATAAGTCACTTGTCTAGGCAAATTTCACAAGCGTAAGAGTTTTCACTCTTATGCTTGTTTTTTTGTGTGGTTATTGACTTTTAAATTCTTAAAAACAAAAAATTAACTAGCTATTATTAAGAATTAGCAACAGTTTGTGAATTTTTTTATATGCGATTCACAAGCATAGAACTCGAATAAGCTTGATTCCTCTGATATATTTTAAACAGACAGAGGGAGACGTCACCTCTGCAAAACAAAGATTGTGAAAGAAGGGATTTACAACATGAAAGTCGTAGTCGTAGGATGTACCCATGCTGGAACTTCAGCAGTTAAAAGTATTTTAGCAAATCACTCGGAGGCGGAAGTCACTGTATATGAAAGAAATGACAATATTTCCTTCCTATCTTGCGGAATTGCCTTGTACGTTGGAGGCGTAGTTAAAAATGCTGCTGATTTATTTTATTCAAATCCAGAAGAACTGGCTTCTTTAGGAGCAACAGTGAAGATGGAACACAATGTTGAAGAAATCAACGTGGACGACAAAACTGTTACAGCAAAAAACTTACAAACGGGTGCAACTGAGACCGTTTCTTATGATAAATTAGTGATGACAACTGGTTCTTGGCCAATTATTCCACCAATTCCAGGAATTGATGCTGAAAATATTTTATTATGTAAGAACTATTCACAAGCCAACGTGATCATCGAAAAAGCGAAAGATGCCAAACGTGTCGTTGTCGTTGGTGGCGGTTATATTGGTATTGAATTAGTAGAAGCTTTTGTAGAATCTGGTAAAGAAGTCACTTTAGTTGACGGGTTAGACCGCATTTTAAATAAATATTTAGATAAGCCATTCACAGATGTTCTAGAAAAAGAATTAGTTGATCGTGGCGTTAATTTAGCTTTAGGTGAAAATGTCCAACAATTCGTAGCAGATGAGCAAGGAAAAGTAGCAAAAGTCATTACACCAAGTCAAGAATTCGAAGCAGATATGGTGATTATGTGTGTTGGTTTCCGTCCAAATACAGAATTATTAAAAGATAAAGTTGACATGTTACCAAATGGTGCAATTGAAGTCAATGAGTATATGCAAACAAGCAATCCTGATATTTTTGCTGCGGGTGATAGTGCAGTTGTTCACTACAACCCAAGTCAAACAAAAAATTATATCCCATTAGCAACGAATGCTGTTCGTCAAGGTATGCTAGTAGGTCGTAATTTGACTGAACAAAAATTGGCTTATCGTGGCACACAGGGAACTTCTGGTTTATATTTATTCGGTTGGAAAATTGGTTCAACAGGTGTGACAAAAGAAAGTGCCAAATTAAACGGACTAGATGTCGAAGCAACTGTTTTCGAAGATAACTATCGTCCAGAGTTTATGCCAACAACTGAAAAAGTTCTGATGGAATTAGTCTATGAAAAAGGAACACAACGCATTGTTGGTGGTCAATTGATGTCTAAATATGATATCACACAATCTGCCAATACTTTATCATTAGCGGTCCAAAATAAAATGACTGTCGAAGATTTAGCGATTTCTGATTTCTTCTTCCAACCACATTTTGATCGCCCTTGGAACTACTTAAACTTATTAGCCCAAGCCGCTTTAGAAAATATGTAATTAATAATAATAGAAAAAGGATGAAGAACTTCTGTTCCTCATCCTTTTTGTTAGTCACTAAGCGCTCCAGTTGTTTGGTTCATTAATGCCATTAATTGCTCTTTCGTTGTTCGTTTGATAGAAAGAGGGGGGAGATTATCTAAAGAAAAATAAGCACAATTCGAGGTTTCAATGTTTTTTTCAAAGGGATGATTTTCTAAAATCTCACAAGAAAAGATCATTTTATAGTACTGAAATAGTTGAGGAATGTCTTTTCGTTTATCTGTATCATAAACAGCAAGCAATTCTTTTGCTGTAACAACTAAGCCAGTTTCTTCCAATACTTCTTTTTCAATATTTTCTTTAGGAGAGCAGCCAATTTCGGCATAGCCACCAGGTAATGACCATTCTTTGGTCCGTAAATCTTCAACTAATAAAAAACGATTCTCTTTTTTTATTAAACCGCGAACATCTACTTTCGGTGTTGGATAACCTTCCTCTTTAGTTAAGATTTTTTCTAAGTCGGGCAAGACAGTCGCTTCGGGTCCGGTTGCGCTAATAAGTTGTAACGTAAGTTCTCGTAGTTCTTGGTAACGTTCTTGATCAAAAGCATCTTTCCCGTAAAAAAGACCTGCATCCGCCAATGCTAGCAACCGCTTATAGGTGTTCAGATAATCCATATACGCACGCTCCTCATAGACTTAATACGTTTAGTTTAACAGAAAAAAACAAAGGAAGGGCAGATTTAGCGAGAAAAGGAGTCGGTTTAAGGAAATAATAAAGAATAAATGACTAACTTACATTTTTAAACTACCTATGCTATTATTTAATAAAAAAGATTGGGTATACAATAATTTTGTTATGTAAACAAAAAGGAGGTTGTAAATTGAAAGAATTTACAATTATAAGGGAAAAAAATGCAGATAAAAAGACTCAGGCAGCACAAGAAGTATTGTTTAATCTTCCAGAATGGTTTGACCTTGAAAAAGAGACCCGCAAGTATATCGATATAGCTAGCACTTTACCTATGTGGGTGGCAAAGGATGTAGAGAATAAAATACTCGGTTTTATAACACTTTCAGAAACAAGTAAAGATACAGTAGAAATCCATTGTATGGCAGTTAAAAAGCGGTATCATCGCAAAGGTATCGGCAAGTTATTGATAGAAAGCGTGGAAACGTATTCTAAAAATAACTATTTTTTTATTCAAGTCAAAACAGTTGACGAAGGAAATTATTCCGTGTACGATCATACTATTCGTTTTTACGAATCATTGGGTTTTAAGCGCCTTGAGGTTTTTCCGACATTATGGGACGCTTGGAATCCTTGTTTAATTTTAATTAAACAGTTGATTTAATCTACAAAGGAGTTTTAGTATGTCAGTATTTATTAGAGAGTGTACCGTCGCAGACGTACCAGAATTAGAGGCCATTTGCCAAGAGACTTTTGCAGATACTTATGGAGATGGCGAAAACGAAGAGGATTTACAGGCACATTATGAGAGGAAATTTAGTCCAGCAGTTTTAGAAAGCGAAATCTTACATAAAGATTCGCAATATTTCTTTGCTTTTTATAATAATGAACTTGCAGGTTATGTGAAATTAAATCACGGTGATGCTCAGATTACCTATCAACATCCACAAGCGTTACAAGTTGAGCGCATTTATATTCGTAAATCTTTTAAGCGTTTAGGCTTAGGCAAACATTTGATTACGAAAGCAATTGAATTAGCGGAAGAAGCAGAAAAAGAGACGGTTTGGTTAGGTGTTTGGGAACATAATCATCCAGCGCAAAAATTTTATCAATCGTTAGGCTTCGTCAAAACAGATGAACATGATTTTTATATGGGAAATGAACGCCATACCGATTATACAATGACGAAACAGTTAAAAGAGTCAACGTAAAGCAAAAACAAGGAAACGGACGCAATGAAGCCGACGATTCCTTGTTTTTTTATCTTAAAATTGTGAAGGGGATTTTCCATAATATTTTTTGAATAATTTACTGAAATGATAGGCATCTTCGTAACCAACCGTTTTTGCCACTTCTTTGACACTTAAGGAATCATTTTTCAGCAATTCTTTCGCATGGTTTAAGCGGATTTGAATTAAATAATTGATTGGCCCAACGCCTGTGGCCGCTTTAAAGGTTTTCGACAAATAAGTCGGGGTAACATATAACATTTCTGCTAACTGTTCCAAAGTAATTTCTTCGTCATGGTGCGTTTCCAGATAATAAATCGTATGATTGACTAAATTTCGTTTTCTTTTTTCCGTTTTCGATAGCCGAGTTTCAATTTTATTTTCTTGATCAACTGCTAAGCTTCTTAAAATATAGACCAATAGTTCAATAACTAAAGCTTTAATTTGTAACGCTGATTCAACTTCTTGATGGTTTAATTCATGAACAATTTGCCAAGCTTTTTCTAAAAAAGCACCATGTAAATGACTTAAATCTAATAAAGCTGATTTATTTGGAAATACGTTTCGCGCTAAGCCTTCTAAATAGAGATTTGAAATGCCAATGTGTAGTTGATGTGAGTAAGTTCCTGCTTTTTGTTGCTCACCATGTTCCGTTCGCGGATTAAAAAGAAACACCGTACCAGCAGTGGCATGGTACTGTTGCCCTTGAACAATATATTCAGATTCACCTTCTAAAAGAATAGATATTTCCAGAAATTCATGATGATGACAATTATAAGGGTGGGTCTCTTCGTTCCAAGGATCGAAGGCATATAAAATTTCAGGATTAAACGTTCGACTATTTGTGTAGTTCATAAAAAATCACTCCTACTTGTATCCGCTTTCTATACTATATTGTACATCAAAATATACAAGAATGCCCATTTCTTTTCCTATAAAAAAACAGTAATCTTATACACGTCCATAAAAACAAGAGAGAGTAGGGGAGAAAATGAATAGTTTTGAATGGATTTGGCAATATGCTAAAAAAAATAAGAATAAGTTACTGCTAGCTGTTATTTTTGTCGTTATTAACGCTATTTTAATTGTTATTATTCCATTGTTATCTGGCAGAATTGTAGACCAAGTAATCAATCAGGGGAAAACTGAAGAGCTTGTCCCAATTCTTGGGGTTATGATTGGGGTGACCGTTATTCGGACAGTTGTTCGTTATAGTTATCAAGTCTTGTTTGAATCGGTCGGACAATCTGCGTTATTTGACTTAAGAAAAGATATGTATATCAAACTTCAAGAATTAGATTTTGATTTCTTTAATCATACACGTGTTGGCGACATTATGGCGCGAATGACAGGGGATACAGACGCTATCCGCCATTTCGTTTCTTGGGTCACTTATAACCTCTTAGAATGTATTTTATGGTTCATCGCAGCCGTGATTGTGATGGGGACGATCAATTGGCAATTGATGCTGGCATTAATTTTAATTACACCTTTGATTTTTCTGTTAACACAAAAAATGTCGAAGGAATCGCATCCGGTATTTTTTGAGATTCGGGAAAGTTTTTCTCGGTTAAATTCAATGGTCGAAGAAAATATTGGTGGAAATCGGGTGGTTAAAGCTTTTTCTCAAGAACCTTATGAAATTGAAAAGTTTAACAAGCACAATGAAGACTATAAAAAATGGAATATGGCTTCCGCAGATGTCTCTAAAAAATATTTACCGTGGTTAGACGGTTTTGCAGGTAGTTTAAATGTTATTGCCTTAGTTCTTGGTGGCCTCTTTGTGATTCAAGGTCGGATGACAATTGGTGATTTAGTGGCCTTTAACGGCTTTCTCTGGATGTTGAACATGCCGATGCGAATGAGTGGCTGGTTGATCAATGATGTGCAACGCTTTACGGCATCGTCCATTAAAATTCGTCAGTTATTAGCAACGAAACCGAAGATTCCCATTGCTCGGGAAAAAGAAGCAGAACCGATCCAAGGCTATGTGACGTTTGATCACGTGTCCTTTCATTTTTCAGATGATCCAGAAACCCCCATTTTATCGGATGTTTCATTTTCAGCAAAACCTGGTGAAACAATTGGTATTTTAGGGGAAACTGGTTCAGGCAAAACCACTTTAGTTAACTTAATCGCTCGGTTCTATGATCCAACCAAAGGCACTGTTTATATTGATGGAAAAGATGCTAAAAGCTATTCTGTTCGTAAATTGCGAGAAAATATCTCCATGGTTATGCAAGATGTCTTTCTTTTTTCCAATACGATAGAAGATAACATTGCTTTTGGTAATACACTGGCTAACTTGGAACAAGTGCAAATGATGGCTGAAATTGCTGATGCCCATAGCTTTATTTCCAGAATGCCCGAAGGTTATGCAACAATTGTTGGTGAACGCGGCGTTGGCCTATCTGGTGGCCAAAAACAGCGGATTTCACTAGCCCGTGCTTTAACCAAAGATCCAGCTATTTTAATTTTAGATGACACAACTTCCGCTGTTGATATGGAAACAGAATCAAAAATTCAAAAAGAACTAGGTCGTTTGACGGAAAAGAAAACGACATTTATTATTGCCCACCGAATTTCTTCTGTGAGAGAGGCCAATTTAATTTTGATGATGGAAAAAGGCCGTGTGGTGGAAAGCGGTACTCATAGCGAATTAGTCGAACAAAAAGGCAAATATTTTGACGTATATCAAAAACAATTAGGTCTGACAAAGGAAGGTGAGTCGCGTGGCTAGAAATACGTTTGATGTAGATGAGACTTTAGAAAAAGAATTTAATTGGTCTCATTATAAACGATTAGGCGCCTATATTAAGCCTTACAAAAAAGCTGTTTTTAAAACATTATTTGTCATCATATTAGCTAATCTGGCAAGTATGTTAGGCCCTTACTTTACTAAAATTGCGATTGACCAAGTAATTCCACAAAAGAATCTCTCGTTACTCTTGATACTAGGGGCTATTTTCCTATTTTCCTTGGTGATTATTGGTTGGTGTATGCGTTATCGAATATATGCCATCACAGAAATTGGACAAGATATTTTAAAAGATATGCGTTTTTCAATTTTTGAGCATCTACAAAAATTACCATTTTCTTATTTTGACAGTCGGCCGCATGGAAAAATCTTAATTCGGGTGGTCAATTACATCAATACGTTAAGTGATTTACTAAGTAACGGATTGATCAATTTAATTTCTGATTTATTTAATGTGATTATTACCTTAATTTTCATGTTATTTATTGATGTGAAATTAACCTTATACAGTTTACTGCTATTGCCTGTGTTGTTCGTGATGGTTCTATTTATCCAAGGGAAACAACGGAAAGCTTACCAAGAGCTTAGCAATAAACAATCAAACTTAAATGCCTATATTCATGAAAGTATTTCAGGAATTAAAATTACACAATCTTTTGCACGAGAAGATGAAAATTTCCAGATTTTTAACGAGGTAAGCGAAGAATATCGTCAATCCTTTATGAAAGCTGTGCGTGTCCAGTATTTATTATGGCCAGCAGTGCAAAATATATCCGTCATTACGACTTGTTTTATCTATTTCGTAGGAATCCGTCAATTAGGTGTGTCCGTTACCACTGGGACGCTAATTGCTTTTATCGGTTATATCAATAACTTTTGGAATCCGGTCATCAATATTGGTAACTTTTACAATTCTCTGATTACTGCAACTGCCTATTTGGAAAGGATTTTTGAAACGATGGATGTTGTTCCAGAAATTCAAGATGCGCCGCACGCTATTGAGTTGCCGCCAATTAAAGGAACCGTCGACTTTCAGCATGTTTATTTCCGTTATGAAGAAGGAAAAAATATTTTGACCGATGTTAGTTTTCATATTGAGCCAGGACAAACAATCGCCTTGGTTGGGCCAACAGGTGCGGGTAAAACAACAATCATCAATTTGTTAAGTCGTTTTTATGATGTGAATGAAGGGGCCGTTAAAATTGATGGTTATGATGTTCGCGATGTGACACTCCGTTCGTTAAGGAAACAAATGGGGGTAATGCTTCAAGATACGTTTATTTTTTCAGGAACGATTATTGAAAACATTCGGTACGGAAATTTAGCAGCCACAGAGGAAGAAGTCATCCAAGCCGCAAAAATTGTTCGTGCGCACGATTTTATCAAGGATTTAAAAGATGGCTATGAAACAGTTGTGGAAGAGCGGGGTAGTACACTCTCGGCAGGACAACGCCAATTAATTTCATTTGCTCGTGCTTTACTGGCAGATCCCAAAATTTTAATTTTAGACGAAGCAACCTCCAGTATTGATACAAAAACAGAAGAATTGTTACAAGAAGGATTACAACAACTTCTGAAAGGACGGACATCGTTTATTATTGCTCATCGACTTTCTACCATCAAAAATAGCGATAAAATTTTCTATATTGATGGTGGTCGTATTGTGGAAGAAGGATCTCATGATCAACTAATGGCAAAACATGCGTTATATCATCATTTATATCAATCGCAATACGACTTATTAAAGAGCTAGATGATAAAACAGAGAAAATTCTTAGTTGAATCTTTCTCTGTTTTTCTGTATCGTAACCTTAACAAAGGAAAAATGATGAGGTGCCAAATGAAGCGGAATTTTGAAGTGGAATTAACAACATTATGTATGATTAGAAATCAGAAAAATGAAATCCTTGTGCAAGAACGACAAAAAAAGGATTGGCCTGGTTGGACGTTCCCTGGCGGGCATGTTGAAAAAAACGAGGGTATGGAAACAGCCATGGTTCGCGAACTCCTTGAAGAAACAGGCTTAGTGCTAAAGCCACAATTAGTAGGTGTTGCAGAATGGCTGAATGATTGTTCGGGTGCGCGGGAATTAGCCACATTATTCATTGCAGAAACAGCGGATGAACTACCAGAAGAAACGGAACAACCCTTGTTTTGGGTCACTGAAAAAGAATTGCGAGAAGGTCCTTTAGCTGGCAGTTTAGCAGAACTTTTCCCAGTATTTTTTGGCGAAAAGCAATTTTATTTTAAAAATAATACAGCTTAATGATTCAAACCTAAAAGATTAAATCAATCCCACTTATTAAAAGAGAGGAAATCTAAAATTAAACATTGCTATTTATAAGCAATGTTTGCTATTCTTAATAAAAGGGAATTAATTTTTATATAATGAGGGGGAAAAAGTGTGTTAAAAAGAAAAGTGGGGATTATCGCAGGCGTTTTCTGTTCAGCTTTGTTACTGACAGGCTGTGGCAAAAGTGCGAAAGATGAGTTCATTCAAGGGATCGGCAATCAAAACGCACAAGAATCTGGGGTTTGGGATTTCTCTATGTCAATTAGTGACATGAAATTTTCACAAGAAGATGGTGCACAAACGAATCCTATGATCGGGATGCTCATCACGCAAATCAAAGACGCATCGCTTTCTGGGAAGATTCAAGTAGATGCCAAAAAAGAAAAAGCATTCAACTTAGAGATGAAATTAAAAGCGATGGGCATGGATGTACCGATTTCATTGGTTGGATCATTAGATAACGAGGGCAAAGAGCCAAAACTCTATTTAGCAACAGATATGATGGAATATATTGTCGCTGTCGCAGACTCAATGACTGACGGTGCTATTGACAGTTCTCAGTTAGATACAGAAAAACTAAAAGGAAAATACATTGATCTTTTAGCAATGAACGAGGAAAGCGCGAAAGAATGGCAAGATACAATTAAAGAGACTCAAGAATCTGAAGAAGACCTTAAGCAAACGATGGAAGAATACAAAGAGTTTTTAGAAGGATTAGACAAGGATACGTTCGAGAAAAAAGGGGACACCATTACCCATACGTTTACAAAAAAAGAATTACAAAAGTTAATCAAAATTACGACAGAAGCATCTGAGAAAGGTAAAGAACAAGATCCTTTCGAAAAAATCAAAGATGTTTCTGCTAAAGTTTCTGTTAATACAAAAGAAAATAAAACAAATATGTTGATTAATGTGAAACCGCAGCAAGACAAGAACGTTGACATGGGACTTGAATCATTATCTAGTAAAATTAGCATTACACAAAAAGCCAAAAAAGCGACGATTTCAATGCCTAAGAAAGAAAATATTTTATCAGAACAAGAAGTTGAAAAAATATTTTCCGATAGCACCTCTATGACAGGTCTATCGACTGAAGACACGACTGTTGCGATCAATCAATAACGCTGAATGACCAATAAAAACGGTCCCTCAAAAAAAGTAACGAAAGACCTAGCATGATTGGGATGCTAGGTCTTTTTTGAATAAAAAAACAGCATTTTAGTTTTCTTTGAATTATTGGTTGTTATTTTTGGTGGTGTAAACAGTTTAAAGTTAATACATTTGTTTTTGATTTAAATTCTACTGCTATTTTTAATCATTCTATTAAATAACAAATGTTTTCGAGTGTTTTTAAGCATTATTTTTGTTATGCAGAGTGGTTTTTTTATACAATGAGTATAATTTTAGATGAAGGAGTGTTTTAGGTGAAAAATCAACATTTAACTACGTCACAAGGAAGTCCAGTTGGCGATAATCAAAATTCGCTAACTGCAGGAGAATTTGGACCTGTCCTAATCCAAGACGTTCATTTATTAGAAAAATTAGCTCATTTTAATCGTGAGCGCGTACCAGAACGGGTTGTTCATGCCAAAGGTGCTGGTGCTCATGGTGTTTTCAAGGTGAGTCAATCAATGGCACAATATACTAAAGCAGATTTTTTATCTGAAGTTGGCAAAGAAACACCTTTATTCGCTCGTTTTTCAACTGTAGCTGGAGAGTTAGGTTCATCAGATACATTGCGTGATCCTCGCGGTTTTGCGCTTAAATTCTATACAGATGAAGGAAATTACGACTTAGTTGGCAATAATACGCCCATTTTTTTCATTCGTGATGCAATTAAGTTTCCAGATTTTATTCATAGCCAAAAAAGAAATCCGCGGACGCATTTGAAAAGTCCAGAAGCAGTTTGGGATTTTTGGTCTCATTCACCGGAAAGCCTTCATCAAGTAACAATTTTAATGAGTGATCGTGGCATTCCGTTGTCGTTCCGTCACATGCATGGTTTTGGTAGCCATACATTCAAATGGGTCAATGCTGCTGGAGAAGTATTTTTTGTTAAATATCACTTCAAGACGAATCAAGGAATCAAAAATCTAGAGAGTCAATTAGCAGAAGAAATTGCTGGGAAAAACCCAGATTTCCATATTGAAGATTTGCATAATGCAATTGAAAATCAAGAATTTCCTTCTTGGACATTATCTGTGCAAATTATCCCGTATGCAGATGCGTTAACAATGAAAGAAACTCTTTTTGATGTAACAAAAACGGTTTCTCAAAAAGAGTATCCGCTGATTGAAGTTGGCACGATGACTTTAAATAGAAATCCAGAGAATTATTTTGCAGAGGTTGAACAAGTAACATTTTCACCAGGGAATTTCGTTCCTGGTATTGAAGCTTCTCCAGATAAATTATTGCAAGGACGTTTGTTCGCTTATGGGGACGCACATCGTCATCGCGTGGGCGCTAATAGTCACCAATTGCCAATCAACCAAGCAAAAGCACCTGTAAATAACTACCAAAAAGACGGCAATATGCGTTTTGACAATGGCAATAGCGAAATTAATTACGAACCAAATAGTTATACTGAAACACCAAAAGAAGATCCTAAGGCGAAAATTAGCTCCTTTGAAGTTGAGGGAAATGTTGGTAATTATAGCTATAATCAAGATCACTTTACACAAGCAAACGCTTTGTATAATTTGCTGCCAAGCGAAGAAAAAGAAAACTTAATTAACAATATAGCGGCATCTTTAGGTCAAGTGAAAAATCAAGAAATCATCGCGCGTCAAATTGATTTGTTCACTAGAGTAAATCCAGAATATGGAGCACGCGTCGCACAAGCCATCAAGCAACAAGCATAATTTATATAACGTACGTGACAAAACCAGTCTAGATAAACTAAAGACTGGTTTTGTTTGCTTTTCAATGCTTTTTACTCTACTCCCGAATACTAGAATAAAGTGCAACACTCAGCAAATTATTGTTGAGTGTTTTTGTTATGTATCGAGGGTTAACATTGACAAATAAGCTATTTTAAGCTAATGTACAAATATGCTTATACCAGCTTAAAAGGAGGCATGTTTATGATTCAAAAGAAACGACTTGAGTTAATTTTAGAGGAATTGAAGACGCGCGGAACTCTTAGTTTGAAGGAAATTATAAACTTAACAGGTTCTTCAAGAGATACAGCAAGAAGAGATATTGTCAAATTAGCTCAAAGTAATGCTATTGATCGCACATATGGTGGAATTAGTTTGCCCAATACCTTTAGTCGTTTAGATGAATATCTTGAACGTACTGAAGATCTCAGTGCTGAAAAAGATATTCTAGCAAAAACTGCTAGTAATTTAGTAAAAGATAATTCCCATATTTTTTTAGATATTTCGACAACGGTCAGTTGCATTCCAAGACATATAAGACCTTATGAGAATGTCATAGCAACGACAAATTCATTAGATATTACCGACCAACTATTGAGAAATACTAAATGTAAAACTAAGATTTTAGGTGGAAGCGTCGATCCTATCAAACGAAATGTCGTTGGAACGAAACCAATGCTTGAGCTGGATTCATTTATCTTTGATGTTGCTTTTATGAGTGCCGCTGGAATCACAACTTCAGGCATTTATTACGCCTACGATGAAGATATAGATTTCAAAAAAAAGATAAGAAAACAATCCAAACTTGTAGTTTTACTAATTGATAATACAAAAATCGGATTAAGTCATAACTATAAAGGTTTAGATTTCGAAGATATTGATTTTCTTGTTATAGAAAGTCGTCTACCAGATGATTTAGAAAGAACAATATCAGATAGTAATGTCTCTATAATAAATTCAAAGTAGGTGCAAACATGATTAAAACGGTATTATTTGACGTAGATGGAACAATCTTAGATACAGAATTTGTCATGATTAAGTCTTTACAAAAAACTCTAAAAGAAGAGAAAAACTTGGACGTTCCAGAAGAAAATTTAGAGTATATCTTAGGTATACCAGGTAAAAAAGCAATTGAACGGTATTCATCATCTGGAGAGGAAGTTGATAAGCTACATGCATGTTGGTCCGAAAATGTTAAACAATACTCTCATCTTGCGACTTTGTTTCCTCAAGTGGAAGAAGCATTGACTAAGTTAAAAGAAAACGAGATACAAATTGGGATCGTTACATCCAAAACAAATGAAGAAATGGAAAATGAATTTGAACATTTTGGTTTAAGTAAACTTTTTGATATTTCAGTAACTGCCTCTGATACAACGAAACATAAACCTAATCCTGAACCAATTCTATATGCATTAAATAAATTAGGAAGTTTACCCGAAGAAACAATTTATATAGGCGATTCTATCTATGATATGCATAGCTCACAATCAGCTGGAGCTAAATTTGCTTTAGCAAAGTGGGGAGCAAAAGAAAATCCACTATTCTCAAGTGCAGATATTAGTTTAGAAACTCCTCTAGAAATATTACAACACTTAAAATAGATCAGCTTATTAAAAAATATGTTATTTCATTAACGGTTAACATAAGTGAGGATTATTTCAAGTGATTGTCGTAGCAAGGATTTCAATCACCTAGATTGTGAAATGAGAATGGTCTACCTACGAACGCCTTGTCATTAAGGGATTTGTGGGCAGAAATCTTTGTGATTTACTAGAAGCGTCGTTTGTTGGGTTTGTTTTTTTAGATAGGAGTTTATGAAATGTCGTATAACCATTTATCAGCTGAAGAGCGTGGACAAATAGAAGCGTATCTGAAGGAAGGAGTCTCTCAGGCTGAGATAGCTCGCCGATTGGATCGGCATAGATCCACGATCTCTAGAGAGATCAAACGTGGTTCCGAGCAAAGAAAGAAGAAGAGTCTCGCTAGTTTGCCTTATCAAGCAACTAGCGCTGGTAATTTAGTACGTATTCGCAAGAAAAATTGCGGAACAACTACTAAGGCTACTGTACACAATACTAAAACTATCATGAAGTATCTTGATATGAAATATTCGCCGGAACAGATAGCGAACGCAGTTCGTAGTGTAAAGGTTTGTACATCAACAATTTATAACTGGATTTACAAAAAGATCGTTCCTTTCGATATTAAGAAATTACGCGGTCGTGGAAAACGTTACAAAATAAAGAATACTGGGAAACGATTAAAACGGCCGGATCGAGCTTTCTTTGAAGGGCGCACGTTGGAGAACCGACCAGAAGAGGTTCAGTTACGAACGGAGTTCGGTCATTGGGAAGCAGATACCGTTGTGTCTAGCAACATTCATAGAACGTAAAACAAGGCATTATGTAGCAATTAAGATACCGAACAAGACAGGTAGATCCATGATGACAGCAATTAAGCGTCTAGTGGAAATGTATCCACATAGTGTGAAATCGATCACATGTGACCGTGGAAGCGAGTTTGTCAATCAGTTTGAAATTGGACTTATTGAAGACACTTTTGACTGCAAAATCTATTATGCTAATCCATGCGCGCCACATGAACGCGGATCAAATGAAAATCATAATGGATTACTCAGAGAATATTTTCCAAAACCATCTAATTTTAAAAATATTTCTCAAAATAAGATCAATCAAGCTGTTCAAAGTATGAATTTACGGCCACGAAAAATCTTTAAGTGGAAATCACCGCAGCACAAATTTAATTTGGAGTATTCGAAAGCTTTCTAGCACCAACAAATATTTTTTACATTGTTATAAAAAAGAATAAAACGAACGATACTATTTATACGGAAATTGAAACATGATATAATAGAGCAAATCACGAACAATCTTTATACTAAAACAATTATATGTTGCGCTTAATCCTAACATTCGCCAATTCAAAACTACTTTGTATAATGTATATTATGTAAACTAGAATAAAATAAAAAACTTTAGCCGATAAATTGCACCTCTCTTTCGACCAATCAATTCACCCAACTAACCTTACAGTTGTTTGCTAAGCTAGTTGGGTTTACTGTTTATTGAAACCTTGGATTGTTCATTTCTTGATGAATTTCTTTGCTCGCTTCATATAGAAATAATGTTTGTTTTTTACTTGATGCATAATCGACAATGGGTTTTGGATAATTTTCTCCTAAATGTACATGATATTGCGTTTGTAAGGCTTCGTTCATTAGATTTGGTTGATGAATATACTTTTGTGGCACTTGCTTAAGTTCTGGAACATATTTTTTGATGAACTGGCCGTCATTATCAAATTTTTTTGACTGGATAATTGGATTAAAAATCCGAAAATACGGGACAGCGTCCGTTCCTGTCGAAGCAGCCCATTGCCAGCCACCGATATTATTGGCGGCATCATAATCAATCAACATTTTTTGAAAGTATTTTTCACCCCAACGCCAATCGATGTGTAAATTTTTAACTAAAAAAGAGGCAGTAATCATTCTTAAGCGGTTGTGCATCCAACCAGTTTGATTCAGTTGTCGCATTGCGGCATCAATTATAGGGTACCCCGTCTCCCCTTTTTGCCACTTGGCAAACATTTCTGGGTCATTTGTCCATTGAATATAACGAAATTTTTCTTGAATAGCTTCCTCTTTTTGTTGTGGAAACGTACTATAGATCATATTGTAAAAGTCGCGCCAAGCTAATTCTTTTTTGAAGGTTTCTTTACTTAAGCTAGAAGGCGCAGATGCAAGCTCTTGCCAAATGGTGCGAATCGAAAGTTCTCCCGTTCTTAAAAAAGTAGACAGATGACTCGTTTGATCCTGATAAGGAAAATCACGCTTATTTTCATAGGATTGAAGTTTTTGATCAATAAAAGTATTTAAGCACCTTCTGGCTGTTTTTTCGCCGACAATATAGTGTTTTAAAGGAATCCTCGCAATCTGTTCACGATAATCTGCTTCCTCTTCTGAAAAAAGACACGCACTAAAAATTTTTTCAGCTGTATAGGAAACAGGAATCGGGGTTTCTTTAGGCGCCTCTTTCCATTTATTGTAATAGGGCGTAAACACTTGGTACTTGCTACCATCGTTCTTCTTAATTTCTTCAGAGCCATGCAAATAGGCATCTTGAAAAGAGAAAGGCTGAATATTATTTTCTTCAAAAAAGCGCATAGCTTGCTGGTCCCGCTTTGCCCCAAAGCCACAAGTATCTTCATTAAAATAAATGGCCTGCCAATCGGGTAATTTGCGTTTCAAACGTGAAAATAAATCTAACGGTTCGCCGACCATGATTTGTAAATGTGCCTCTTGATCGATTCGTTCTTTAAACGAGGCTAAACTTGCAAAAAAAGCGTTATGATTAGCACTTTCTTGAATAAATTGTTGAGGATTCATTTGGAATAATAAAATCAATTCATCAGCTGCAGAATTTTGTAACGCGTGTGCTAATGCTTTATTATCCTGTAATCGTAAATCACGTCTAAACCACATTACTCTTTTCATTTTTAAATCCTCCTAAATACTTCGTCTTGCTTATCGTAACCGTGACTGCTGATTTTTAAAAGCAACTTGCCTAGACTTTTCAAAAAGCCGATAAAAACTGGGTTTTCAGTTTTTATCGGCTTTTTGATTAAATTAATAGGAAATATTAAAAGCTTTCATATCTTTCTCAATATATTGTAGAACTTCTGTATTACCAAAAAATTGTGTAAAATAATAAGCTTGACGATAGTCATCGGCTGTGTCTTCCCCGAGCATTTGTTTGTTAAAGGCTTTTTCATATAAAAGATAATCTAGCAAATAAATGGAGTGTTTGTCACGACAAATCTGAATCCCTTTTTCGCTTAAAATGACACTTTTTTGGTAGTCTTTCATTTCCGAGTAGAATTTAGCAGAATTATAATAAATTCTACAACGCTCCAAGGAACATTCTAATTTAAATTGTTCCAATTCTTGTAATGATTTTTCGTAATACACTTGCGCTTTTCTCATATCTTTTTCCAGTTCATATAGCGTACCTAGCGCATTCAGGCTTAAAATGTTGTAAATATTGACTTTACGGTCAATTTCCGCGCCCCGGTATAGGTAAAACAAGGCCTCTGCTTTATCTTTTTTTCCTAATAAACAAGTAATTCCCTTATAATATAACAATTTAGTCGTTAGTTCATTATTAGATAAGATAAGACCTTCAGGCACTTCTTGTAATAAATTGTAGGCCTCTAAGTGAAATAGCCGTAAAGATAAATCCTCGACTTTGTTTAGTAGATTTTCAATTTTCTTTTCTTCAGAAATCATCATACATTCTTCTACTTCTAAATCTAATCGGAGGCAAATAGATGAGAAAATATCTAAACTGTCACATAGATTACGGTTTTCAATATTACTAATTGTTGCTTGCGTACAGATGCCGTTAGCCAGCTCTGATTGTGTGATTTTTTTAAGTTTTCTCGCTTGTTTTATTTTGTCTCCTGCTACCTTCACGAACAGACCTCCACTTGTATTATTATGTAAATTCATTAAAAAATGTTATACTTTGATTATCAATTAAAGGAGGTACATGCTATGTTTGATTTACTTGCATTATTGACTGGAACATCAACTTATGGCAACGTTCCCCATGTTTAATTAGTCAATGCGTGTCAAGTATGGTCTTCCATACTTGGCATGTTTCCTTTAAAACTGACTCAATCATACTACAAACGGATAGACAAATACAACCGAAAATCATTGGTTTTTTATTAAGAAAAAGAACAGCAAGAAGTGATAACTACTTCTTGCTGTTCTTTTGTTTAGTTAGGTGTATTTAGATTTAAAATGATTTGTTCCGGCGTAATTTCATTATGATCTGACATCATTGGCTCTACGCTTAAATAACTTGAAGTATTTGTAATGATAACCATGACAGTTGAGTCAAGCCCAGCTTCTTTAATGGCTTTTCGATCGAACGTTCCTAAAAGATCTCCTTTTTTAACACGGTGACCTTGGCTTACTTGTGTCTGAAAGACCTCCTGCCCCAATGTGACAGTATCAATTCCTATATGAATTAATACCTCAGCTCCTGCGTCCGTTTGGATACCATAAGCGTGTCCAGTTTCTGCAACCAAGTTTAATAAACCATCTGCAGGCGCGTAAACCTTGTTCGCTGTTGGCATGATTGCTAAACCTTTGCCCATCATCTCGCTTGAAAATACTGGGTCATTAACAGCAGTAAGATTCATGGCGTAACCATTTACCGGAGAAAAAAGTTGTTCATCTAAGGTGTTATGTTGCATTTTAAAGACTTCGCGTTCTTCCTCTTCGATTACTTTATCTGAAATTAAAACCTCTTGTGGAATTGCAAATAGACTGGTTAATGCATAACATACACCGACAGATAAAAGTGCGACTAATAAATAGATCACTAATTGATGTGCACTATAGATATACATTAAGAAAGAAGGAATAACGGCTAATCCATAAGAATTTGATTGAATATGAAAAATAGCTAAAATTGCTCCGCCTAAACCTGACGTAAACAAGACACATAGCAACGGTTTTAAGTTCCAACGAATAAGTAATCCAAATAACACAGGTTCACTAACTCCAAATAATTGAGACAACATAGAACCGATGGCCGTCGACTTCACTTTGCTATCTTGCGCTTTTTTCGCAAAAGCTAAACAACTGCCAACGTTGGCAAACCCATACATGGCACATATTGTAATCAATGCATTAAATCCTGTATTTGCTAATAATGATGTTTCTACCATAGTTAGTGTATGATGAATACCAATCAAAACCATTAAAGGATATGAGGCACCAATCACAAAACCACCTAATCCTAAGGGCAACCCAATCAACCATTGGACAACATCTACCATGCCTAACTCAACGGTATGCAAAATTGGGCCAATTCCGAGAATCATGATTAAAAAAGTAATTAACATAGTCATAAAGGGTGTAAAAATTTGATCAAGAATATTCGGCATCTTTTTTCGGAAAAAAAGTTCAATCTTTGCGCCAATTATACCAGCAGCAATTGCACTTAACACGGATCCTTGTGCACCGACAACTGGGATAAAACCAAAAGCCATAATAGCTTTCACGCCAGAATCTGGTGTTGCAACTGCATAAGCGTTTGGTAAAATGGGTGATACCATCATTAAACCAATAACAATCCCGATTACAGGCGTCGCATTAAATGCTTTAAAGGTAGACCAAACAATCAAAGCTGGCAAAAAGGCAAAGACGGTATCTGTAATGACAGAGACAATTTGTTGAAAGCTTTCAGGAATATTGGCTACACTTGCTCCGAATAATTGTAAAAAAGTATCGTTAAAAATAACACCTTTTAACCCTAGGAACAATCCTGTTGCTGCAATTACTGGAACAATTGGAATGAATATTTCACTTAAAATGCGCATTGTTTTGCGCATGCCCGTTTCATTATTTTTTAAAATTGCTGTTTGCTCTGCTTTTGACACAACATTGATTCCAAGTTTTTCTATTTCATCATACACTTTAGTCACAATACCAGTTCCTAAAATCACTTGGTATTGACCACCATTATAAAAAACACCCTTGACTAAATCGATTTTTTCTAGTTGTTTACCATCTACTTGTTCGTGGTCCTTCAAAATAAAACGTAACCGCGTTTGACAATGGGTGACCGATATAATGTTATCCATACCGATTAATTGAATAATGTCCTTGGCTGCCTGCTGATAATTTTCTGCCATGTTATACTCCTCCTAGCTACTCATTTATAGTAATCAATAGTCCTTGATAGCTTTTTAATAATGTTCCCTGCTGAACTAATTGCTCTCGTTCTTCAGACTGTGTATCAAAAATAACTGTGCCATTAACTAAATAATGAGGGATTGGAACCGCCTCACCAAAATTAAAAAAGGCGTAAATCGTTTTTTCATTTAATTTGCGTTTATAAGCAATAACATTATCTGGAAGATTTGATAGTCCCTCAAATGTTCCATAAAGTAAGATGTCTGTATAGGGACTCTTTTGACGAAATGCAATCATCCGCTTATAGAAATGAAAAATACTTTGACTATTTTTTATTTCTGCTTCGGCATTGATTTCTTTATAATTATCCACCATTCCTAACCAAGGCTTGACGCTTGAAAAACCGCCATACATAGAATCATTCCATGGAAAAGGCGTGCGGGCATTGTCTCGACTACGTAAATTGACAAGTGACAAGGCTTCTTTGGGCGTAAATCCTTCTTTTATTGCTCGATAGTATTGATCAATGCTAGAAATATCATCGAATTCATCAATCGAACCCCTTTCAAAATTGGTCATTCCTAATTCTTGTCCTTGGTAAATAAAAGGCGTGCCTCTTAAAAAGAAATACATGGCGCCGAATGTTTTAATCGCATTTGGCTGTTGAGCCTGTTCTTTTAAATATTTCGTTGTCGCTCGAGGTTGATCATGATTTTCGATAAAATTTGCACTCCAACCAGCCTCTTGCATGGCTTCTTGCTGTTTGAAAATTAATGTGCGTAAATCATTCCAAGACCAATCGATTCTATAAAACCATTCGCTTCCTGATTTTACATCCAAATCAGACCATTTGAAGTCAAAAATCATGTCGAAATACCCTGTTTCTCCAATAAATTCTGATAAATTTGGATAATTGACGCCGGCCGCTTCGGCAACTGTGACAATATCAAAACCATCAAAAGCTTTTTCTTTTAACTCGTTCAGAAAGTCACTCATTCCTGGCATGTTTCTACTAGCTTTTGTTACTTTGGCTAATTGATCTGCCCCATCAGCAGGTAAGTTTGTCCAAGTCAAATCTTTCTTAATAAAATTAATCGCATCTACACGAAAACCAGCAATTCCTTTGTTTAACCAAAAACGGATCATTTGGTAGATTTCTTTGCGTAGTTCAGGATTTTCCCAATTTAAATCCGGCTGTTTTTTATGAAAGGCATGAAAGTAGTAGGCATCTTCCCCAGGTAATTTTTCCCAAACACTACCACCGAAGTTAGACCGCCAATTTGTAGGTGCTTCTTGTCCTTCTTTTATAATATAAAAGTCTCGAAAACGACTTTGAGGATTTTTTAAAACATCTTGAAACCAAGCATGTTCATCAGATGTATGGTTTACCACCAAATCTAAAATAACTTTTATGTTTCGTTTTTTTGCTTCTTCAATGAGTTCATCGAAGTCTGCCATTGTACCAAAATCGCTAGAAATACCATAATAGTCTGAAATATCATATCCATTGTCAGCCATTGGCGACGGGTACATTGGACTCAGCCAAATCAGCGTAATTCCTAAATTTTCTAAGTAATCCAGTTTTTGAATAATGCCTTGTAAATCACCAATTCCGTCATTATTACTATCCGAAAAGCTACGTGGATAAATTTGATAGGCCACTTCTTTTTGCCACCAATTTCTGTTCATTCTGGTTCTCCTCACTCTTAAACTAGTCCTGTTAATTTTTTCTGTAACCGTTTTTACATTCTGTATGATACTCGTTTTTGCGTAATATGTCAAACGTTTATCATAAATAAATGTAAATTATAATATTCTTTTGATTTGAATAGATTTATATGTGTTATACGTTTGACTTTTTTCTGATTTGTTTATACTATTAGACTAACTACTATTTTCTAATAAAGGAGACATTACTTATGTTAAGCATCATGAACCAATGGACTGATGAATTACGTTATGCACCTTATTCTTCTTGGACATCTGCTCACCTCGAAAATTTAACTTCTATTATCGCGCAATCTAGTTGGCGTTTTAAGTATCATATTCAACCACAGACAGGACTACTAAATGATCCCAACGGTTTTTCATATTTCAATAACCAGTGGCATTTATTTTATCAAGCGTTTCCTTTCGGGAGTGTTCACGGACTAAAAAGTTGGGCCCACTTAACTTCCTCCGACTTAATTCACTGGGATTATGAAGGAATTGCCCTTTATCCCGACTCTGAATATGATTCTCATGGCGTCTATTCAGGCTCAGCTTTACCAATAGATAACCAACTATGTTTATTTTATACAGGAAATGTTCGTGATCAAACTTGGCAACGATTTGCATATCAAAATATTGCATGGCTGAATTCTTTAGGTGCGATCACAAAGGAATCAACACCATTCCTACCTATTGACCCCAATTATTCTTCCCATTTTCGTGATCCGATGGTATTTCCTTATCAAGAAGGACTTGTTTTATTAATTGGTGCTAGTGATTTAAATGGACAAGGAAAAATTGTGGTCTATTTTTCTAAAGATCGAAACGTACACAATTTTCATCAACTTGGCGAATTGACGTTCACCGACCAAGAATTAGGCTACATGGTTGAATGCCCCAATTTGGTATTTATTGATGGCCAGCCTGTCTTATTATTTTGCCCACAAGGTCTATCTCCATCTGTAAAAAGTTATCAGAATATCTATCCGAATATGTACACATTGGCCGAAACGTTTGATTTGGAGAATCTTTCTTTAGTTCAGGCTAGGCCTTTTGAAAATTTAGATGAAGGATTTGATGTCTACGCCACTCAAGCCTTTAATGCGCCAGATGGTCGTGCACTTGCGGTCAGTTGGATTGGATTGCCAGAAATCACTTACCCAAGTGATGTGGAGGGTTGGGCAAATGGCTTAAGTCTGGTTAAAGAACTCACAATTCACAACGGGAAACTATTTCAATATCCAGTTTCTGAAACAAAAATGCTTCGTCAATCCGCCACTACTTTATCAAATGGCTGCCATTTTTTATCTACTGCTTCTTTTGAATTAGAAGTGGATATTTCCAAAAATGAGATTGCTTTTATTCGGCTTTTAGCGAACGAAACGGGTTCAAAAGGACTTTTAATTACAATTGATACGATTCATGGTAAAATAACCCTTGATCGAACATTTGCTGGCCAACCTTTTGCTGAAAAGTATGGCACAATTCGTGAAACTAAAATTAGGAAAAATAAGTCAGTTCAGTTAACTATTTTTGTTGATTGCTCTGTTGCAGAAATCTATGTAAATAAAGGTGAAAAAACGATGACTGGTCGCTTCTTTCCAGATAAAGCGCAACAGTATCTTCATCTATCCAAGACGGCAAAAGCTTGTTTTTATGAGCTGGAAAATACGAATAATTAGGAATGATGGTGAATTTTGATGGTGGTTAAATTAACGGATGTAGCAAAGCTTGCTGGGGTGAGCCCGACAACGGTAAGCCGCGTGATTAATAATTATGGTTATCTTAGTCAAAAAACAATTGATAAAGTTCATCAAGCGATGGAAGAATTAAATTATCAACCTAATGGATTAGCCAGAAGCCTCCAAGGAAAAAGTACGCAGCTGATTGGTTTAGTCTTCCCTTCTGTTAGTCATCCATTTTTTGGTGAATTAATTGAAACACTGGAAAGAAAGCTCTTTGTTCAAGGATATAAAGTGATTTTATGTGATAGTGAAAAAGATCCAGAAAAAGAGCGCGCCTATTTACGAATGCTCGCTGCAAATAAAGTGGACGGTGTAATCACTGGTAGCCATAACTTAGCTATTAACGAATATGAAAATGTTTCACTACCTATTGTTTCCTTTGACCGTTTCTTGGCACCTGGCATTCCAATTGTCTCTTCGCAAAACTTTCAAGGGGGCCAAAAAGCCACTGAAGCCTTATTTGCAAGTGGTGCACAAAAGATTGCAATTATTACTGGTGCTAATAACACAGGCGCACCTAGCGATTATCGATTGGCTGGTTATAAACAAACAATGGAAAAATATGGCACAGAAAAAACGATTCTACAAATTGATAATGGAACCTCTACAACATTAAAAAATCTAGAAATCGAACGTTTGCTTCAAAATAAAACTGTAGACGGCATCTTTTGTACCGATGATTTGACAGCAATTACAGTTATGAATATTGCTCAAAAATTGAAGATAGCCATTCCTGAAGAATTAAAAGTAATTGGTTATGATGGGACAAAATTAATCAAAAGAATTGCCCCACAACTATCAACCATTGTGCAGCCAATCGACGAGATGTGTGACGTTATGATTGACTTACTGCTTCGTAGAATGAAGGATCCTGATGTTACGCTCGAGGAAAATTATCCTATTCCGATTCAGCTATCATTGTCTGAATCCTGTTAAAAAAGACACCTGAAAAGGTGTCTTTTTTTATTCTTAATTCCTCATTTGCCCATTTTCCCTTAATTCCAAAGCACAGAGATTAAATAATACAACAACATGATCCCTACAAATACACCGAGCATTAGTAAAACATACCACCAATTTTTGGCGCTATAGGTTTCATTTTTATCTTTTTCGGTTCGTTTCCCGGCAGCCCATTTCCATAAATCGTAGTTATTCATCTCTCTCACCACCTTTAATGGGTTTATTAACTTAAGCCTAACACGGAACGACAAAACTTGAAAACAAAAGGATCACCCGCTTATGCCAACGGATGATCCTTTTTGGTCATTATTCTTCTGGTAACCCATTATTTTTAATCACTGATTGGTACCAATAAAAACTATCTTTTTTAATACGTCGTAAATCTTTTAACTCATGGTCTTCACGATTAACGTAAATAAAACCGTAGCGTTTTTTGAATCCTTGATGGGAACTTAAAATATCCATGACCGACCAAGGGCAATAACCAAACAACTCAACACCGTCAGAAATAGCCGCATGACAAGCAGCAATATGATCATGCAAATACGCAATTCGATAGTCATCATGAATTTTTCCGTCCTCTGTTAGGTGATCTGGTGTGCCTAAGCCGTTTTCTGTAATGATTAACGGCAAACGGTATTGACGATAATAATCATTTAAAACTAAACGTAGACCAGTTGGATCAATTTGGGCACCATACTTAGAGGTTTTTAAATGTTGATTTTTTTCGATTTTGAAATAACCGTATAGATCAAAATCAATGTCCTTTTCTTTCGTACCCAATGGGTGTTGCTCATCTGTCGGTAAATAGCTAGCGACTAACGTCCGATAATAATTAAGGGCGATAAAATCTGGTTTAGCGGCTTTCAAAATTGCTTGATCTTCTGGCTGTGTTTCGGGATAAATGCCGCATTTGGTTAAATACTCTTGATAGTAACCAGGGTATTCGCCAAAACAATACATTTCTAGAGCATAATTTGTTTTAAAGTTATCATTCATACGAGCTGCCCAAACATCCTCAGGTTTATTGGAACTAGGATAAGTCATCGTTGAGGAAACAGAGGGACCGACTTTTCCCCCAGCGACCAATTGGTGACAATCATTCGTCGCTAACGCATGGGCAACAAACATATGGTAATCCATTTGTGCACGAATTTTTTCAGCATTTTCTGGTGCAACATCGTACATATTCATTCGTTCATCAACACGAATCATTAAGTTTTGTTCGTTCGTAACTTGCCAATTTTTGACTCGATCACCAAACGCTTGATAACAAACTTGCGCATAGCGTTGAAATGCGGAAACGCAGCGACGATCAACCCAACCATTGTATTTTTCCACCAATGCAAAAGGTAAATCAAAATGATAAAGTGTGACAAACGGCAAAATATCGTTTTCTAAAAGTGTATCAATGACAGCATTATAAAAATCGATGCCGGCTTGATTGATTTCGCCATCACCTGTTGGAATGATTCGTGCCCATGAAAGAGAAAAACGATAGGTTTTTAAGCCTAATTCTTTCATTAACGCAATGTCCTCTTTGAAACGATGGTAAAAATCGCTGGCGACTTTCGTATCTGCTTGTACAGCTGACTTTTTAAAAGAATTGTAATCAGCGACTGTTAGGCCTTTGCCGTCCTCATTCCAAGCGCCCTCAATTTGAAAAGCGGAGGAAGAAGCGCCCCATAAAAAATCGTTCTTAAATTGTTTAACCATTAGTTTTGCTCCTTTACTTGCATGAAAAATAAATTTGTTTGTGGTGTAATCTCTGTTTGTTTGGTTGTCTCAATTATAGCCATTTCCGCAGTATTTGTTACGATGACTAAGACGGTTGGATCATAACCAGCAGCTTGGATGATTTGTTTATCAAAAGAGAGCAGTTTCTGTCCTAGTCTGACCCTTTCTCCTACTTTTACGAACGTTTCAAATCCCCGCCCTTTTAATTCGACTGTATTGATTCCAATGTGAAGGAGGATTTCAGCACCATTGTCTAACTTTAAGCCAATTGCATGATGAGTTGGATATAAAGCCGTCACTTGCCCATTTCCTGGTGAAACAATTTGTTCCTCTGTCGGATAAATAGCTAGCGTTTTTCCCATTTGTTGAGAAGCAAAGACTTCATCGTTGATTTGGTCTAAAGATACGAGTTGTCCTTGAACAGGTGCTTGAATCCGTTGTTTTTCTTTGACTGTCGTTGCCTCTGTCTTTAGGACTGGTTCTTGACGTGACTCGTCAAGCGGTAAATCATTAAAGCCTAGAAAAATCGTTAATAGAAATGCACCAAAAAAAGCAATGCCACAACCTAATAAATAACAAATAAAGGCTTTGGTTCCTGCTTCTGCGTAAACTGGGATGGTCAAGAGTCCTTGGTTAGCGAAGGCTGTCCCGTAGGAACCGCCCCAGCCCATTAAGGCCCCGCCTGCTGCTCCGCTAGCCACCGCATAAATCATCGGTTTTTTTAGCCGCAAGTTTGCCCCATAAATGGCTGGTTCTGTGATACCAAATAATGCAGTCACTGTTGCAGAGGCAGCAACAGCTTTCAAGTCTTTATTTTTTGTGCGGACAAACACGCCAAATGCGGCGCCCGCTTGAGAAAAGTTCGCTGCACCAGCAAACGCTAGCAAATTTTGCCGTCCTGTTCGAGCGACATCATTAATCCCAATTGGCACAAGCCCACGGTGAGCCCCAAAAATGACTAAGACACACCAAATTCCGCCGATAAAACCGCCTAACAAGATGGGACTAAAATTCATTATATAATAATACAACCAATTCACGCCGTCACCTAAATAAATCCCTATCGGTCCAAATAATAATAAAGTGGCTGGAATCATTAAAAGTAATGACAGCGTAGGAACCATAATAATTTTTAGAACTTCTGGAATCACTTTTTCCAAAAAGCGTTGTACATAAGCTAAAATAAAAATTGCAAGAATAATAGGAATTACTGTGGAAACGTAATTGGCTTTGGTCACATGTAATCCAAACAAGGTAACCGCTGATTCTTCAGTCATTAATGAAACGATGGTTGGATAACATAAGGTGGCACCAATTACCATGGCGATATATTCGTTTGTTTTGAAAACCTTAGCAGCTGAATAACCTAAAATAACTGGCATAAAATAAAAAAGTGCATCGGAAGCGGCGCTTAAAATAATATACGTATTCAAAGGTTTTAAATCGACCTGGTAAAAATTGTTTGCGACCATCACAGCGATGGCTAGAATTCCTTTTAACATGCCTGAAGCGGCAATTGCTGGTACGACAGGTGTGAAAATCGCGGCAACAGTATTTAAAATTCGATTACCTAATGAATTTTTTTCTTTTGTGGATGTTTTGGTCGTAAGTGGCTGAGCCAACAAAGGTTCTAGAGCATTATAGACATGCGCGACTTTATTGCCTAAAACCACTTGATACTGCCCGCCGCTTTCAACAACAGAAATGACACCTTCTGTTTGTAGTAAGGCTTCTTTGTTCGCTTGTTTCGTATCTTTCAATACGAAACGCAATCGTGTATAACAATGTGTGACATCCACGATATTGTCTTTGCCACCTACGTCTTTCAAAATTTCTTTTGCTATTGCTTGGTAGTCCATGGTGACCACTCCTTATCTATAAAATAACAGCTCAATAAAAAAGACCAAATCACACATGCACGTTTCAGCAAACACACTCAATATTTGCTCGTCGTGAATGTCCCTTTGATCTGATCTACGTAATAATTATGTTTCTCACGATAGAATAGCTGATTGAATTTATTTTTAATTTACCATTATTTAGAGGGATTATCAATGAATTAGGTAGACCACCTCAGTGTTTTGTTACTAAAATCAGCAGTAAAAATAGTAGTTTACTACATTCACTGCTGATTTATTTGATTACAAGACTGGTGACAACAAGCGTGAAAAGTTTTGCTTGAAGCGTAGCCAGTACCCTTGTTTTTTAATTATCTCGTCGGTTAGTAAGACACTTTTTTCTATATCTTCTTCAAAGACTTGCGCTAACATCCACGCAATGTCAGGATTGTAAATAAACGTACTTACCTCAAAATTCAATGAATAACTGCGAATATCTTGGTTTGTTGTCCCAACCATAGCTAATTCATCATCAATCACCATTGTTTTTGCATGAATAAACCCACTATCATAAATATAAATTTTAATGCCGCGTTTGTGTAAGTAATTCGCGTAATATTGTGTTGCGCGGTAAATAAAGGGATGGTCAGGCATACAAGGAATCATAATTCGCACGTCGACACCCGAACGAACCGCCACTAACAACGCATTAATCATACTATCATCAGGGATTAAATACGGTGTTTGAATCCAGACACTCTTTTCTGCAGAAAAAATCATCCGAACAAACCCGCTTTTCAAAATTTCTTCTTCTGAATCAGGACCATCTGAAACAACTTGTAAGGACAAATGCTCCACTTCATGATCTTCTGGTAATTTAAAATATTTTTCATGATACGTCATACGTTCTTCAGGATATTTGACTGAAGCATTCCAATCCATGATAAATATCTCTTGCAATGAAAATACGGCCGTCCCGACCAAACGAATATGGGTATCTCGCCAGTAACCAAATTTTTCGGTGACATTCAAATATTGATCCCCAACATTGAACCCGCCGGTCCAGCCAATTTTCCCATCGATGACAACAATTTTTCGATGCAAATGATAATTTAGACGTGTTTTACGGATCATATCGCGAGAAGTAATAAAGGGAGCTACTTTTCCTCCAGCGTCAACGTAACGAGCAAAAAACTTTTTATTTGCGCCGGGTGAACCCCAAGGATCGTAAATTAAGTAAACTTCCACGCCTTCATGCAACTTTTCGATTAATACATCTAAAAATTGATTACCAATTGTGTCATTAAAAAACGCATAATACTCCACATGAACGGTTTCTTTCGCTGCACGAATATCTTCAAATAATGCTTGGAATTTTTCTTGGCCATCTGTGAATAATTGCAAACTATTTCTTTTGGCCAACGGTGATGCGTCCATATTCCGGAAATAACGATTTAAAACTTTCGCATCATAAAGTAAATCATAACGTTTATCGCGCCCTGCTTTTTTGTTATCAACGTCCACTTTTTCTTTAATTCGTTGAACCATTTGTTTTTCATCATCAGACAATTTAAAAACTTCTTGTCCATCGATGCCTCGCCCACAGAATAAGTAAATAATAAAGCCGATACCGGGCAAGAAAATCAACGTCATCATCCATGCTAAAACGCTGGAAATACTACGAGGTTTTCTAAAAACAGTAATTAAGGCAGCAATAACGTTAATTACTAATAAAAATAACAAAATCCAAACAAAAATTTTCATCGCTTACCTCCTTCTTACTTCATACTAAGATTATATCAAATAACAGTTAAATTAGGCGAATAATATGAGCGAGTATTCAAAAAAGAATTCATTTCTATAAGTGTTTCGCCTTTGATTCTCAGTTTTTCTGTACTATAATGAGGGCTGGATGTAAAGATTTTGAAAAGAGGTACTTATTTTATGGTCGTTGATTTGAAAATGTTAGCTATGATTTTTATCATTAATTTTGCGTATATTACCTTAAATACTATTCGTTTTATGTTAACGATGAAAGGTTATCGGGTTATTGCACCGCTGGTTAGTATGGCTGAAATAACAATTTATGTCTTAGGGCTAAGTATGGTTCTGAATCGGTTAGACAATCCTTTAAATTTACTTGTTTATGCGCTTGGTTACGCTGTTGGCATTAGTGTAGGAATTAAAATCGAAGACTATTTGGCCTTGGGTTATATTATGGTATCGGTTATCCTCCCTTCTACTACTGAACAATTTCATTTACCAGAAACACTTCGTGAACACGGCTATGGTGTTACACAAAGTGTTGCCTACGGACGCGAAGGAGAACGAATGGTTTTAGAAATTCTTTCCCCAAGAAAAAACGAACGTACATTGTACAAATTAATCAATCAATTAGAGCCGAGAGCATTTATCATTTCCTATGAGCCTAAGTTCATTTCCGGTGGGTTTTGGACGAAAAAAGTTCGCAAAAGAAATGACGCCATTTCTCACTAAGAAGCGGCGTCATTTCTTGTTATTGATTTTTAGTTTACATAATAAAATTATCGTAACTTTAATTTATTCTAAGATAACTTAGAGAGTTCGTACCTAGTTGCTCAATCAATTGTTGCATAAAAACTAAGCGTTCGATGGCCGATCGGTTAGCAATTTTTTCATAATAAAATGCTAGAATATCCGACTGTGCTTCTAAAGGATCGGCTTGTTCCGTTGCTACTGGTAAAAGGAGTTTTAAGTGGTCCTGGTCAATCGTAATCACTTGGGTCAAGTGCAAACTTTCTTGAAAAATATTAGGCACAGTACTGACTTTGCGGCCTCGCAGAGCTTGTTTAATGACTCTTCTCGCTTGCGAAAGATAGTATTCAGGATTTACGTCCCCTAGCAAGTCATATAAAGCGCTGAAGGCTTCTGGCAAGGATTGCTCTTTGCCCAAGTAATCAAAATAACGAGGCATTGTTGGAACCTCTGTCTTTTCTTTTTCAAGCGTAATTATAGATAGTTGTGCCGAGGCCAATCTTTGTTTTTGATAAAATGAGGGGCCACCGCTCACGCCAAAAAAATAGTCTTCCTCTTCTGGAAACACTTGTGGCCAAAAAGATTCAGCTAGCCAAAATAATTGCTCTGTTACAGTTCCTTTAAACTTAGGAAGTTCGTCTTCAGCCAAGGGCAAACTCGCAACTTCAGCTGCCGTATAAATAGGAAAATTCAAACGATATTGACGATTTTCACGAATGATTAACTGACAATCAATCATTTCTGATAAAAATTGTTCTAACTTGGCTTCTGTTGCAAAGGCCGCTTTTAATTGTCTTAAAATGATTCTTTCTTCCCGATGTTCATACATAAAAGTAACAAGAGGGAAAAAAAGTGATTGGTTGAGCAAATGATTGTATTGTTTCGTTTGTTGCGGAGAATGATAGTAAATTGCTAAATCATTCATGTTAACGCCCCTTTACTATTGAAGCGCCTAAGCAACAAGGAATTTATCGCGTTGCTTAGGCGCTTACGGTTTTAGTTAAAGACTTCTGTTAATTGTGGTACTACTTGTTTTTTACGAGAAACAACGCCTGGTAAGAACGCACGATTGTTAACTAATGTTACATTGAACGCTGCTTCAATTTTGGCTTGTTCCGCACCAATCGCTAATAATTCAGAATCACTGTCTAGGATATTCGTAATAATTAAGACAAACAAGTCATAATTATTGGCTGCATTTTCTGCGGCCATAGCTGCTTCTAATTCAGCTTGACGATCTAAAACTTCTGCTAAATCGACGGTATTTACTTGAGCAACGCGAACTGCTTTGCCGTTCATTGGGAAGCTCTTAGCATCTAAATCTAAAAGGACTTCAGCTGATTTATCGCTTAAATTTGTTCCTGCTTTTAATAAGTCAAGACCATAGCCTTCTAAATTAATTTCAGCAATATCAGCTAGGGCGTGCGCTGCATCGATGTCTTCTTGTGTGCAAGTTGGTGATTTAAATAATAATGTATCAGAAATAATCGCTGAGACCATCATACCAGCAATTTGAGCTGGAATTGTCACGTTATTTTCTTTAAACATTTTATAGATGATTGTACTGGTACACCCTACTGGTTCTGCACGATAATACAATGGATCTGCTGTTTCGAAGTTGGCAATCCGGTGATGATCCACTACTGCTAAAATGTTTACTTCAGCGATATCTGAAATGCTTTGTTGGAATTCGTTATGATCCACTAACATGACTTGGTTTGTTTCGCTAGCTGCTTCAGTGACAACACGTGGTGCTTCAATATTGAAGTAATCTAAGGCATATTGTGTTTCTTCACTTGGTGTTCCTAAAGCGACAGCTTCTGTCTCTTTTCCTAATTCTTTTTGTAAGTAAGCAAAACTAATTGCCGCTCCGATAGCATCTGTATCAGGATTTTGGTGTCCAAAAACTAAAATTTTTGACATAATACACACTCCTTGGTTTTGATTCACTCTTAATGATAACAAAAAATAGAAAAGAAACAACAAAAAAATTGTCTTCTTTTCTATTTTTTCGTTTGTTAACGTGCTAGATAACCTTGATAGTCCTCGACATGTAGTAGTTTTTTCGCATTTTCAACACGATCATTTTTAGGAGGCTCAATTCCTTCTAATGGATAAGGAATACCTAGTTCTTCCCATTTGTACTTGCCCATCGTATGGTAAGGAAGCACTTCAACTTTATCTACATTGTTTAATGTTTTTATGAAGGCATCCAGACGGATTAAATATTCGTCGTAATCACTACGTTGAGGCACCAATACGTGGCGAATCCAAACAGGTTTGTTAATTTCAGATAAATAGGTAGCCATTTCCAAAATATTATCATTTGATTGCGTTGTTAACAGTTTATGCTGCTCGTTATCAATATGTTTGATGTCGAATAAGAGTAAATCTGTGTACTTCATCAATTCATCAAATTGACTAATGAAGGGTTCTTCCCGAGTAAAAGGTTTGCCACACGTATCTAAGGTTGTATGAATGCCTTGTGCTTTGGCTTTTTTAAATAAATCGATCAAAAAGTCCATTTGCAATAGCGGCTCACCACCACTGACAGTGATACCACCCTTTTCGCCCCAATAAGAGCGAAAACGTAATGCTTCCTCTAATACTTCGTCAGTCGTCACCACACGACCACCGGAACCAATTTTCCAAGTATCTGGATTATGACAGAATTGACATCTCATGCGACACCCTTGTGTAAATACGATAAAACGGACACCTGGGCCATCAACGGTACCAAAATTTTCTGTTGAATGAATTCTACCTGTAACTGGTGTTGTCATAATGATCCCTCTTCTTTCAAACGAAAAGGATGACACGTTGAATGTCACCCTTTCAGTTAAATAATGTAAATGTTTTTTATAGTCTGTCGTGTGAAGTTCTTGAGATAACGTCTGCTTGTTGTTCAGGAGTTAAGTCACGGAATTTCACGGCATATCCAGATACACGGATAGTTAAGTTTGGATATTTTTCTGGATGTGCTTGTGCATCTAATAATAATTCGTTTGTAAATACGTTTACGTTTAAGTGGTAACCACCTTTATCGAAGTAGCCATCTAATACGTTACGTAAGTTGTTAATTCTTGTGTCGTCGTCTTTACCTAAACCATTAGGGTTGATGGTTTGTGTATTAGAAATACCATCTAAAGCGATTGTATATTCTAAACGAGCTGTTGAGTTTAATGAAGCTAACAAGCCATTTTTCTCACCTAAGAATTTACCGTCTTGATAACTTGGGTTCGCACCTGGTGCAAGAGGTTTGCCGGCACGACGTCCGTCAGGCGTGTTCCCTGTTGCTTTACCATAAACAACGTTTGAAGTGATTGTTAATAATGAAGTCGTTGGTTTAGAGTTACGGTATGTGTGTTGACGTTTAATTTGTGTCATAAAGTAATCTAAAATCCAGTTAGCCATTGCATCGGCTTCTTCGTTATCGTTTCCGTATGTTGGGAATTCTTTTGTTGGTACATAATCAATTGCCATACCATCTTCGTCACGGATTACTTCTACTTCACCGTGTTTAATTGCCATGATACTATCAGTCGCATGAGAGATTCCGGCAATACCAGTTGCGAATGTCCGTTGTAAATCAGTATCCATTAAAGCTAATTGTGGTGCTTCATATGCATATTTATCATGCATGTAATGAATAATGTTTAATGTGTTAACATACAATTCAGCTAACCAGTCTAAGATGTCTTTATAGCGTTCCATGAATTCATGGTAATCTAATTTGTCACCAGTCATTGGACGATATTTTGGTGCTACTTGCATTTTAGTTTTTTCGTCGACCCCGCCGTTAATTGCATAAAGAACAGCTTTCGCTAAGTTCGCACGAGCGCCGAAGAATTGCATATCTTTACCCATAACTGTTGCAGAAACACAACATGCGATTGCGCAGTCGTCAGAACCCCAGTTTTCACGTAATAAGTCATCGTTTTCAAATTGGATAGATGAGCTTTCTTTCGCGATTTTAGCTGCATATGTTCTGAAGCCTTCTGGTAAGTGAGAAGAATATAATACAGTTAAGTTAGGTTCTGGAGATGGTCCCATGTTTGTTAATGTGTGTAAGATACGGAAGTCATTTTTGGTAACTAATGAACGACCGTCAATACCCATACCAGCAATAGATAATGTTGCCCAAATTGGATAACCAGAGAATAATTGGTTGTATTCTGGTGTCCGTGCAAATTTAACCATACGTAATTTCATGATTAAATGGTCAATCATTTCTTGTGCTTCGAATTCAGTGATTAAACCTGCTTCTAAGTCACGTTGGATATAGATATCTAAGAATGCTGAGATACGACCAATTGACATTGCCGCACCATTTTGAGATTTAATGGCACCTAGGTAACCAAAGTATAACCATTGGATTGCTTCTTGCGCATTTGCAGCAGGACGAGAAATATCGAAACCATAAGAAGCAGCCATTTGTTTTAAGTCATTTAACGCACGGTATTGTTCAGAAATTTCTTCACGTAAGCGAATAACATCGTCTGTCATTTCTTTGTTACCAGTGTTATCATGATCTTTTTTCTTTTGTTCCATTAAGTAGTCGATACCATATAATGCGATACGACGATAGTCACCGATAATACGGCCACGGCCATAAGCATCTGGAAGACCAGTAATGATTTTGTTTTTACGTGCTAAACGCATTTCAGCTGTGTAGGCATCAAAAACACCTTGGTTATGTGTTTTTCTGTATTCTGTGAAGATTTTTGTCATTTCTTCGTCAGTTTCATAACCATTTGAAACTAAGGCATTGTTCGCCATTTTAATACCACCGAATGGCATAAATGCTTGTTTTAATGGTACATCTGTTTGTAAACCGACAATTTTTTCTTCTTCTTTGATTAAGTAACCAGGTTCATGTGACGTAATAGTTGCTGGGATATCGCTATCCATGTCATAAACGCCATTTTTTTCATGTTGGATTTCAAATAATTCTTGTAGTTTTGTCCATAATTTGTCAGTGCTCGGAGCGATTGGTTCTAAGAAACTGTCGTCGCCTTTGTACTCTGTGTAGTTGTTTTGAATAAAATCACGAGTGTCAACGCTTGTTCTCCATTTGTCGCCTTTAAAGCCTTCCCATTGTTTCATGAAGTGTTTGCCTCCTTAGTTAACTGCTACTTGATTGTATGTAACAGCTTTATGTGATTAGTATAACACATAACCTTTTAGATGCAAGCGTTTTTTTATTATTTATTGCACTTTCTTAATAAATAAACGGGGAGCGAAGATTATAAACGCTGATATATAAACATTTATACTTGTGAAAATAAGAACGATTTATAGTTGTTATCACTTGTGAAAAATGTACTTCTGTATTAAAAACAGCAGCCATCTGTATTAATACAGATGGCTGCTGTGGAGATATTTATAACACAGTTTAGTTTGTTTGTTCTTCTTCAATCACTGCAGAATGCATCTCGTGGACTTCCATTACTTGGCCATCTTTTTGTTCATCGATGACAAAGGAACCGTTGGATGTTCGTTCACTGATTGGATAGTTTTTCGACTGAATAACTTCTTGTGTGCCTTTTTGCGTAGTAACTAATAAATCTAAATCGGTACTTTCAGACATAAAGACAACACGATGTGGATTTTTCTTCAATTCCCGTAAGACCATTAATCCACGTTTTGCTCGTCCTAATTGTGTTAATTCTTGGGCTAACATGCGTTTAACACCGCCACGTTGGGTAACGATGACAATCGGTGTATCCCCTTCAGAATGAACCAGTAAACCATTAACGACATAATCGTCTTCTTTGAGGTTCATTGATTTAACTCCAGCCGCTTTACTACCCACAACAGGTACTTCATATAATGGATAGCGTAAGCCAAAACCGCGATTGCTCACGAGGAAAACATCCAATAAGTCTTGATCATTTGTTAAATAAACATTGGTAATTTCATCTTGGTCTGATTTTAATTTCATACAAGATGTCGGGCGGCTCTTATAAGTGCGCCAAGGCTCAAAATCAGCCATTTTGGTTTGTTTAATCATGCCAGCTTTTGTAATGAAAACAAAGGTTTTTGTCGGACTTAACTCTTTATAAGGATATACAGCAATAATCGATTCATCGATAGCAAGATTTAAAATGGTTTGAGAAATATGTTCGCCAATTTCTTTCCAGCGTAAATCTGGCAACTCATGGACGGGGCGATAGATCATATTTCCTTTATTTGTTACTAGTAAAAGATGATCTAATGTATTGACTTCGCCAGCATATAGTAAAAAGTCGCCTTCTTTCATGCCGATTTCTTCTGGTTTTGATGCTGTATAAGAACGAATACTACTCCGTTTGATATAGCCTTCGTGCGTCACGGTTACGACCACGTCTTCCTGTGCAACTAACACGGCTGTTTCAATCTTGATTTCTTGGATTTCCTCTTCAATTTGAGTTAAGCGAGGATTGCCATATTGCTTTTTAACTTCGCGAAGTTCTTTTTTCATGACTGAGAATAGTTCTTTTTCATTGTTTAAAATGTTCAATAACTCAGCAATTTGTTGCTCTAAAGTTTTTGCTTCTTCTTGTAAATCAGTAATATCCGTATTGGTTAAACGGTATAGCTGTAAAGTAACGATTGCTTCAGCTTGTTCTTCAGTAAACGCATAGTCGGATACTAAGTTCTTCTTCGCATCTTTTTTATCTTTACTGCCACGGATTGTTGCAATCACTTTATCTAAGATAGACAATGCTTTAATTAAACCAGCAACAATGTGCTCACGTTTGCGAGCTTTGTTCAACTCAAATTGACAACGATTAATGATAACTGATTTGCGGTGCGTAATGTAACTTTCTAAAATCCGTTTAAGGCCCACTTGTTGCGGGGTCATGTTGTCAATCGCAACCATATTAAAATTATAGTTAATCTGTAATTCAGTATTTTTAAATAGATAATTTAAAATACCTTCTGCATTGACATCTTTTTTTAGTTCAACAACAATTTGCAAGCCAGTTCTGTCACTTTCGTCACGAACTTCGGCAATGCCGTCTACTTTTTTATTTAAACGGATTTCATCCATCTTCTTCACTAGCGTTGCTTTGTTGACTTCATAAGGAATTTCAGAAATGACAATTTGTTGTTTGCCGCCTTTTAAGGGCTCAATCTTTGTCTTCGCACGTAAAATTACTTTACCACGGCCGGTTTCGTAGGCTTTTTTAATTTCTGCTTTTCCTTGTAGGATCCCACCTGTTGGGAAATCTGGTCCTGGAATGTATTCCATTAATTTCTCTAAACTTGCATTAGGATGATCAATTAAATACACAGTTCCATCAATGATTTCCGCTAAATTATGCGTAGGAATTTCTGTTGCATAGCCTGCTGAAATCCCCGTTGAGCCGTTTACCAATAAATTAGGATATTTGGCTGGTAAAACAGTGGGTTCTTTTTCTGTATCGTCAAAATTCCAGACGAAATCGACGGTATTTTTGTCGATATCTTTTAACAACTCACCACTTAACTGTGATAAACGAGCTTCTGTATAACGCATCGCCGCTGGTGGGTCGCCATCCATACTTCCGTTGTTTCCGTGCATTTCAATTAGTACTTCCCGTAATTTCCAGTCTTGACTTAGACGCACCATCGCTTCATAAATACTACTGTCGCCATGGGGATGATAATTCCCCATAATGTTTCCGACAGATTTTGCTGATTTACGAAAGCCTTTATCAAAGGTATTGCCGTCTTTATTCATTGAAAAGAGAATGCGGCGTTGTACTGGTTTTAGCCCATCTCGAATATCTGGTAGGGCCCGTTCTTGAATGATGTATTTGGAATATCTTCCAAAACGATCGCCCATTACTTCTTCAAGGGTTAATTCTTGAACTTCTTGGCGTTTTTCCAAAATTGTCACTCCCTACTCTATGTCAAACAAACTGATTTCAGTGTCATCGGTTTGTTCTGCTTCTTTTGTTTTTTCCGCATCTAAAAGACTTTCTCCTGTTGGTACAGAAGTGTCTTCTTCTGAACGATCTAAAATACTGCCATCTTCTTCCAACGTAAATTGAACATGTTGTTCAATCCATTTTCGACGAGGTTCGACTTTGTCGCCCATTAATGTGGTCACACGGCGTTCTGCTTGAGCTGCATCATCAATCCGAACACGAATTAAGGTTCTAGTTTCAGGATCCATCGTTGTTTCCCAAAGTTGTTCTGCATTCATTTCACCCAAACCTTTATAGCGTTGGAGCATATAGCCTTTACCAACTTTATCAATCACTTCTGCCAATTCACCATCGGTCCAAGCATACTCAATGACTGATTTTTTTCCAGTTCCTTTAGAGACTTTATAAAGTGGTGGTAAGGCAATGTAGACTTTGCCGGCTTCAATTAATGGTTTCATATAACGATAGAAGAACGTTAATAGCAACACTTGAATATGTGCACCATCGGTATCCGCATCGGTCATGATGATGATTTTATCATAATTACAATCTTCAATTGAAAATTCAGGACCAACGCCTGCGCCAATTGTATAGATCATAGTATTGATTTCTTCGTTTTTCAAGATGTCTTGCATTTTCGCTTTTTCCGTATTAATGACTTTTCCTCGTAGCGGTAAAATGGCTTGAAACTTCCGATCGCGTCCTTGTTTTGCTGAACCACCGGCCGAGTCTCCTTCGACAAGATATAATTCATTTTTCTTAGGATTTCTGGATTGAGCTGGGGTTAATTTTCCAGAAAGTAACGATTCGCCTTTTTTCCGTTTTTTACCGTTCCGGCTTTCTTCACGGGCTTTGCGAGCCGCTTCACGGGCTTCACGGGCTTTAATCGCTTTCCGAATTAATGATTGACTCATTTCACTGTTTTCTTGTAAATAGAAGCCCATTTGTTCGCCTACGACGTTATCGACAACGGTTCTTGCTAAAGGTGTACCTAATTTCCCTTTGGTTTGGCCCTCGAACTGTAGTAAGTTTTCTGGTACTCGAATAGAAAGGACGGCTGCTAAGCCTTCACGGAAGTCGCTACCTTCTAAATTTTTATCTTTTTCTTTTAATAGTCCTACTTTACGTGCATATTCATTGTACGCCTTTGTCATTGACGTTTTCATACCGACTTCGTGGGTACCGCCATCTTTTGTGCGGACATTGTTAACGAAAGATAAAACATTTTCAGAATAGCCATCGTTGTATTGGTAAGCTAATTCAACTTCAATACCTTCTTTGGCTCCTGAAAAATAAACAACGGGTGTTAATGTATCTTTTTCTTCATTTAGATAGGCAACAAATTCTTTAATGCCTTCTTCGTAGTGAAAGACTTCTTCTTTGGGTTCTTCCCCACGTTCATCTGTTAAAGTAATTTTGACGCCTTTTAATAAGAAAGCTGATTCTCTCAAACGTTCTGCTAAAATTTCGTAAGAAAAATTTGTCGTAGAGAAAATGGTGTCGTCAGGTAAAAAAGTAACAGAGGTACCGTTGCGTTTTTTTGTTTTGCCGATTTTTTTTAAGGTACCAACTGGTTTACCGCCGTCCTCAAATCGTTCCATGTATTCTACGCCATCACGGACAATATGAACTTCTAACCACTTAGATAAGGCATTAACAACACTGGCACCCACCCCATGGAGTCCGCCTGAAGTTTTATAGCCACCTTGGCCAAACTTACCACCCGCATGTAAGACAGTAAAAATTACTTCTACTGTTGGGATACCAGAAGCATGCATCCCTGTTGGCATTCCGCGGCCAGAGTCTGCAACACAAATACTATTATCTTTTTGGATAGTTACGTTGATTTCATTCCCGTAGCCAGATAACGCTTCATCGACTGCGTTATCGACAATTTCATAGACTAAGTGATGGAGTCCACGGCTATCGGTTGAACCGATATACATACCAGGTCTTTTCCTCACTGCTTCCAATCCTTCTAGGACTTGGATAGAGGCATCATTGTACTCATTGTTAATTTTTTTAGCCAAAGAAAAAACTCCTTATACTTAGATTCTCGTTTAGTTAATAAGCGTACATTAACTATTTCTTAAAGAATTAGAAGAAGAGTGAGCCGGTTTCTTGCGTTTTCCGTTCGCTCCTTCTAAAACCATCATTACAATAATACTCTATCTGGGTCAAAAAAAAAAGAGCTTTCCGTTCAGGACGCTCTTTCTTTATAAAATTACACGTGTTTATTCAGCATCTGCCATTTTTGCCAATTCAATTTTAATACAACGGTCCATAATAACTTGACGACCTTCATTTAATAACAAGTTCGCTGCCTCTTCATTTTCCAAACCTAGTTGGGCCCAAAAGACAGGCGCTTCTGTTTTCAATGCTTCTGCGGCCACTTCTGGCAAAAATTCACTTCGCCGAAAAACGTCAACAATATCAATCTTTTCAGGAATCTCTGTTAATGCCCCATAAACCGTTTCGCCAAGCACCGTTTCACCTTTTAAAACTGGATTGACAGGTAACACACGATAGCCATGTTGCTGTAAAATTTCTGCAATTTTGTAACTTGTGCGGTCGGGCTTGTTACTCAAACCAACCACCGCAATATTTTTTGCTTGTTTTAGAATATCAAAAATTTGATTTTGACTTGGATTCTCAAATGTCATTCACTCAACCCCTTTTTTCGTTCTTATTTATTATAACGCTGAGTAAAGGGTTTTGGCAAAATTATTCTCTGAATACCGACAAAATAATTATTGGCTTTGCCAATCTGCTGGATAAGTCACGTAGACAAAGCGGGCATCCCCCGTCACTGAAAATTGAATTTTGCTACTTTTCGGGATTAAAATAATTTCGCCGGCTGTTGCAGAAATTTTACGTCCGTCAATCAGTATATCTAGTTGTCCTGAAATAATATAATCAATTTCATCGTATTCTAGTGTCCAATCGAAGGTGGTATCTTTCATCACCATTAAACCGCAACCAAGGCGCGGGCTTTCTTCTAAAGAAAACAGATCTTTTGTGTAAACAATGTCCGCTGGGTTGCCTGTATCTAAGCGATCGTCTTCTGTTACGTCAATTTCGGGTAATTTGATGGACATAATTCCACTGGGATCCACTTGTTTAGTCGGCATTAATTTTTCTGTGACAATTTGTCGAACAAGCGTTTCAATCATTTCACGTTTTAATTCTGTCATATTTACACCTCATTATTTCACTTCTGTTTCGGGTTTCCCTAGCATTCGATTTGCCATAAAGATAGCCACAAAAATGGCGGTAATCCCTCCAACTAATTTGCCAACAATCATTGGAAAAATCATTTCTTTTGCTACGCCTGCAGTAAAACCAAGGTGGTCACCTAAAACGAAAGAAGCCGAAACAGCAAAAGCGATATTAATAATTTTTCCTCGATTATCCATGTCTTTTAACATTTGGAACATGGGAATATTGTTAGCTAATGTAGCAACCATTCCTGCAGCCGCTACTTCATTCATTCCTAAAACTTTTCCTAGTTTCATCAATGGTTTATTAAAGACTTTCGTAATCACTGCTACTAAACAGAAAGCGCCAGCTAAAGTTAAAGCAATCCCGCCAACGACTTCAATTCCTTCAGTAACTGGTGCAATACCAGGAATCACTGTAATTCCTAATAATAGTTGAATCGCCCCCACAACTAAACCAAAGATAGCGACAATCACTACGCCTTGACCAAAAATTTGGAAGCCTTTAATCATGCCATTTGGCGCTAACCATAAACCTAAAATAATTAAAGCGGCAACAATAATAATTGGAATTAAGTTAGGAACAATCAATGACAATGGCATGCCAGCTGTTAAACCACCTGCTAATAAACCAAAAGGAATTGTAATAATCCCGCTCAAAACACCCGTTGCTAAGAATTGCTGATCGTCTTTTTGGATAATGCCCAGCGCTACTGGAATTGTAAAGACTAACGTTGGCCCCATCATTGCACCTAAGATTGCCCCCGCAAATAAACCAGCTTGTGGATCATTGGCTAATTGTTGCGCTAACGCAAAGCCGCCCATATCATTAGCCAATAAGGTTGTGGCAAACATTGCTGGATCAGCCCCTAGTAATTCATAGACAGGAACGACAATCGGACTTAAAAGATTGGCTAAGACAGGCGCTAAAGTGATAATCCCTACCATAGAAAGCGCTAGAGAACCCATAGCCATAATCCCTTCCTCAAATTGCTCCCCTAAACCTAGTTTGTTGCCAATACATTTATCGATTCCTCCAATAATCATGAAAAGAACCATAATATACATAATAATTTCATTAATGCTCATGTCTCGTCCTCCCTATTCTTCCTCTGTAGAATCAATGACACCAACAATCATTGCATCAATTGGGACATTCGGATCTTCTGCCGAAATACGGGCAGCATTGCCTTGACTAATTAACACTTTGTCCCCGACACCAGCTCCAGCGTTGTCAGCAGCAATTAGAAATCCTTGCTTTTCGTCCTCTTGATTCAAAATATCAACCATCATAAATTTCCAGCCATTTAATTTTTCATCTTTTCTTGTTGACCAAAGGCTACCAGTCACTTTTCCTAAAAGCATCGTTTTTCCTCCTTACGTCAGCAATTGATGTTTCCTAGCATAATCTTTCGCTAACGGGGTTAAATAGGCGTTTTTACTTAAAGAAACACCTGATTCTGTCATTCTTATCAATTGTTTTTCAGTAATGTAGGTTCGTTTGGTCTCAGCTAAAGAACGAAGTTGTTTTTGACAGGCCGCCTGAAACACAGCGTAATTTTCTGAATCATGATAAAAAATCATCCCAAACTGTTGGCACATGTCCACGTTTTCCTGAATCGTTTGTTTCAAACGATACTTCAATCGTGAGTTTTTACTCACTGAAGGTATTGGGGTTAAAACCAATACCGGCTTACCTTCAAATAAGAATGCTAAGATGTTTTTGACTAATTCATCCGTTTCCTGTAAATGCGCAATCGCATTTACTTGGGAAATCGTTAGCCTCTTTACAACCAAGCCTCGTGCTAGCTTCTGCTCCTTGGTTACCCAATTTACATCAGGAAAACGAACAAACATTTCTTCAGGAAATGCTTCTTTTGCTTCTGCTAAAGCCACTGAATAAGACGACGACAGCAATTGTTGACAAATTTGATCAGTAATCTGTTGAATCAAATTTTCCATTTCAGAAACGTTCATTGTCCTTCCTCCTTTTACTTAAGAATATAGCCACGAGCTCCTTTGGTTAAGCCGCAAGCGTTGGCTTCATCGTAGTCAATGTGCATGTACGTTGCAAATCGCGGACTGATTCGTACAACTACATCATCAAAGATTAACGGACGTGTGCCTTCCACTTTGACTTGCACAATTTGGCTATTGCTTACTTTATTTTTTAAGGCATCTTCTGGTGTCATGTGAATATGACGTTTGGCAACAATTAAGCCGTGACTTAATGTCACAACTGCTGATCCGTTCATCAGCGTGACGCCAGGTGTCCCTTCTGTCTTGCCACTCTCTCTAACTGGGGCATTAATTCCTAAAATACGCGTATCCGTCATAGAAACTTCGACTTGTGATTCGCTACGTTCAGGGCCTAAAATAACCACATTTTGAAAAAGTCCTTTAGGTCCAGCAACCGTAATTCGTTCTTTACAAACGAACTGTCCAGGTTGTGATAAATCTTTCACTTTTGTTAGTTGATATCCTGGTCCAAATAATGCATCAATCTCTTGACGAGACAAATGAACATGTCGGCCAGATGCTTCAACTTCAAAAGTATTTTGTTGTTGTTGCTGAATTCGTTTAACAACTTCTTCAACAATTTCATTCATTGAATCCAATTTGTTCATCTCCTAGTTTCGTGATATTTCAGCCATGGTGCTAATTAATTCTGTAGCCCAAGATTGAAAAAGGCCGAACAGTTGTGATTCTCCTTTTAACTGGAGAATAATTTTATCTAGTTGTAATTGAATTTCTTTTGAGGAATAGCGCCATTGTCTCTGTTGGTTAGTTAGAATAGTTACCTTTGATTCCGAAATGACTGGTTCCATTACAATCGACTGTTCTAAAATAAACTTCTCTAACCACTGTTGTTGTTGTTCGAAATATAACCAACCTTCTGTTGATAACGCTTCATTCGTTAAGAAAGGCAAATACAATAGATGGCTTAAGTGCCGAATCTCATAAATTGTTTCTTTTGATAAATGTTCTTGTTTTTGTTTTTGTGAGGAGGCCTTCACTGAATGAACCTCAGAAAGCAATGGGTTTGTTGAAGAGAAGCTGCTATTAATCCGATGCTCGCGTAGATAGCTTTTGGCGGCTGGCGTCAGAAAACTGCCTACAGGAAACACAAAATCCGTGCCATCTTCTAGTTCTTTTTTAAGCCTTTTGTTGCGAAGCATATCTTCTGTAATAACTGTCATAACACCCCTCCTCAATGAAAGTTTAGGACAGAAGTAATGAACCTACCTCTGCCCCAAAAAATCAAAATTATAATTCAGTTGTTGCGTGTGGTAAAATAGCGTCTACTTCTGTATGTGGACGTGGAATTACATGGACAGATAATAATTCACCAACACGTTCTGCTGCAGCAGCACCAGCATCTGTTGCTGCTTTTACAGCACCAACGTCACCGCGAACCATTACTGTAACTAAACCGCCACCGACTTGTTCTTTTCCAATTAAAGTAACGTTTGCCGCTTTCACCATTGCATCAGCTGCTTCAACAGCACCTACTAAACCACGAGTTTCGATCATTCCTAAAGCATTTGTACTTGACATTATAATTTCCTCCTAAGATGTATGTTTTATTTTTAAAAATTTGGGACAATTATCAATTTGACTTAGGTCCCAAACCCTAAATCCAATAATTTATTTGTTTTACTCTTACTCGCTCGTTTCTTGTTAGTTTAAGCGAGCTAAAACTTGAGCCACCACGGCATTTACTAGTTCTTCTTGATTGGTTGTTTCGCAAGAAGTAGCCACAGATGTGGTTGATGTTTGACCAAATTCTTGACGAATCTCTTCTAAATCACGCACGCCATAAGCAACACGACGTAAATTGAACAGATTTTCAACCCCAATATTATCAGAAGTTGAGCTGCCACCAACTGCGCCACAACCTAGTGTTAATGCTGGCACTAAGTTAGTTGAAGCACCAATTCCGCCAAGTGTACCAGAGGTGTTAACAAGCAAACGAGAGACGGGTTTTCTTAAGCCAAATTCACGAATGACTTCTTTGTTTTCTGTGTGAATACCCATCGTATGACCCGCACCTTCACCTTTCAAAATTTCAATTGATAACGCGCAAGCTGCTTCCCAGTTTTCAACTGTATAGAAAGCAATAATCGGTGCCAATTTTTCTCTTGAAAATGGATATTTCAAGCCTACATGTGTTTCCTCGGCAACAATTAAGCGGCGATCTTTTGGAATAGATAAACCGACTAATGAAGCAATATGTTGAACGGAACGTCCTACGATTTGCGGGTTCATTGTACCGTTTGGTCGTAAAATAAATTTAGCTAATTTGTCGGCTTCGGCTGGACTTAAGAAATACGCTCCCTGCTTAATTAACTCTTCTTTGACCGCTTCACGGTTGACAGTTTCAACAATAATTGATTGTTCCGATGCACAAATTGTACCGTTATCGAAAGTTTTTGAATCCATTATTTGTTTCACTGCATGGGGAACATTTGCACTTCGTTCGATGTAGGCTGGTCCATTACCAGGCCCGACACCGATTGCTGGTGTTCCAGAAGAGTACGCTGCTTTAACCATTGCGTTTCCACCAGTAGCTAAAATTAAATTTGTTTCTTTATTTTTCATTAATTCGCTGGTCGCTTGCATGGTTGGCGTTTTGATGACCGAGACACAACCTTCTGGTGCCCCTGCAGCAATAGCCGCTTTTTGGATAATTTCCACTGTTTCAATAATCGATTTCAACGCATTGGGATGTGGTGAAAAAACAATGCTGTTGGCCGCTTTTAATGAAATTAATGCTTTGTAAATGACTGTTGATGTCGGGTTGGTAGAAGGAATTAATCCTGCAATTACACCAACTGGGACAGCAATTTCAGTGACTTTTTTGGCAGCGTCATCATGGATCACACCAACTGTAGCTTTGTCCTTCATTTCGTCATATACTACTTTTGAAGCGAAAGCATTTTTGATGATTTTATCTTCATAAATACCAAATCCTGTTTCTTCATTGGCCATTTTCGCTAACTTTTCTCGTTGGTTAAACGTAGCCTCTGAAACTGCTTGGACAATCGCATCGATTTGTTTTTGCGAAAATGTTGCTAATACTTGCTGTGCCTCTTTGGCTTTTCTGATTAAATTTCTTGTTTCTTGGATGGAACGTAAGTCTTTATCTACTAATTCCACTCGTCTTCACTTCTTTCTATTTCAGCCATGATTGCTTGAATTAAAGCTTCTTTATTGGCAAATTTAATCTCACTTTTCTTTAAACTACTTAGGTTCATTTTGTAGGCTTGTTTGCGTAAATCAACCACGCGTTGTGTTTCTAATTTTTGGCGTGTGCCAGTGTGTTCTTCCAAATCTGGTGTTTCAATCTCTTCTTCAATTACTTCTATTTGTTCCATCGGTTCAGGTGCTGACTTGGGTTCTTGATCTGATAAAATTACTTCCGTTTGAGCATCAACCCGTGAGATCACATGATGAGCAATTAAACAATTTAATTCTTTAGCTACTTCCGTGCCTACTTCAACGGCAGCTTGAACCGCGGCAACGTCACCAATCAGTTCCACAGTTGTTAAACCGCCATTAATAATTTCAGCTTTTAACAAAGTAACGTCGGCGGCTTTCAATGCCGCATCGGCCACACTAATGGCACCTAAAAATCCTTTGACTTCGACCATTCCTAATGCTTTCATTCAGGTCACATCCTTAATAACTCAACGGATTGTCAGCGATATTTTGAATGACTTGTTCAAACGCACTGCAAGCAGCTTTACATGCAGATTGACTACCTGTCAATAAAGCGCCGCCAAAGTTCGTTTCAGAAGGTGGGCCATAAAAGACACCCATTTGAACATCGGCAGCTTTCATTGCTGCATCTAAACCAACCATTGCTTCTAGCGGTGGTGCAATCAGATAAGCAATCGCTTCACCTTCAGGAATATTCGCTTGTTCAGATAAAAAGCTACCCGTTCTTGACACTACATGTGCAAAATAAACAATGCTGTCATCTTCGTTAGCACTATAGAAGCTGGCTTCTTCTTCAATGACTTGCGTAATGACACTCAAGCCACTATTGACTTCGGCAGGACTCGGACCAGCAATAATGCCAATCACTTCACCGGCTAATTTGGTTGAAGCATTTGCTGCGCCAGCATACATACTTTTACCGTAAACTACAGTAACATCGGCGGCTTTGGTTGCTTCATCTAATGCAACATAAGTGACATCATCACAATCGGAAGTAACAATTCCTAATGAGCGATGTTCTGGTTTCAATGATAATTCTTTTGCTAATGCCGGATCGACATTGGGAATGACTTTCATACTTAGGACATTTGCGCCTAGACGATCATTTTTCATGAGAAATCCTCCTTTATTCAGCTTCTTTTAAATCAATACCAGATTTTTTCTTGTCTAACATTTTTTTAATAATTTCGGCAATGTAGGCCCCTGCTTCAACAGCCGGTGTCCCACCTTTGTGAATATTTGAAATAACTGTCCGCCGTGCTTCTGGCATACCGACAGTTGGTTTGTAAGCAATGTAGGCACTCATAGATTCAGCTGTTACTAAACCAGGACGTTCGCCAACTAGCAAGCAAACAACATCAGCGTCAGTGATTTCACCAATTTTATCCATTGCTGGCACGCGACAATATTTAACAAAAACTACATTGTCGAAATCTAAGTTGTACATGTTTAATCCTTGTTTAATTGCTGGTAGGACTTCTTTAATATTCGCTTCGATAGCAGCTGAACTAAGGCCATCCCCTACGACCATTTGGATTTTGGCTTTTGGTGTCGTATTTTTCCGAATGATTTCACTATTTTCTTCATCAAATTGACGACCATAATCTGGACGTGTTAAATATTCATCTTTACTGTTACAGATTGTTTTTGTAGAAATAAAATTCATTTCTTTTACCAAGTCTTCGCTTACGTCTGAAAAGACCGCATCTTGTGCTGCCGCATGGTCCGCTCGGAAACGTAATGTTGAACTAGTCATATAACGTGTCCCTGCACGACCAACGCCTAAACGAGCTGGCGAGAAAGCTTTCATTTTTAATAGTGCTTCAGGATCAACGGCATTTTTCAATAGTAATTGTTTACGTAAATCTACTTCAGTAATGTCAGGAATTAGGCCTTCTTCAATTTCTGTCGTTTCAGTGACGTGTGTTGTGACTGGTTTTTCTTCAGCAGTCACAGTGGCAGTCGAAACCGCTTGATTGTCAGCGACCATTTCTGTTAAAATTCCGGCAATCATTTCTTTTAATTCTTTTTCGTTCATTTGTATTCTCACCTCGTTTATTTAATAAATACAGATGCATCGCCAGCGCGACTTGTTAATTTTCCGTTTTCCATTAAGCCCATTTTTTCCATCCATTCTTCAAATTCTTTAATTGGACGTAAGCCTAATGTTTCACGAATCGTCGCAGTTTCATGGAACCCAGTTGTTTGATAATTTAACATGACATCATCGCCATGAGGAATCCCCATGATATACGTACAACCAGCTGTTGCTAATAACATTGCTAAGTTTTCCATATCATTTTGATCAGCTTTCATATGGTTGGTGTAGCAGACATCACAGCCCATTGAAATTCCAGTTAATTTGCCCATGAAATGATCTTCTAAACCAGCGCGGATGACTTGTTTTGAATCGTAAAGATATTCTGGTCCAATAAAGCCGACAACGGTATTTACAATATACGGATCAAATTTTTTGGCTAAGCCATAACAACGCGCTTCCATTGTGACTTGGTCTGCGCCAAAGTTCGCTTCAGAAGAAAGTTCTGAGCCTTGACCTGTTTCAAAATACATCACATTAGGACCAGCTGCTTGACCACTGTGAAGCGCTAAATCTTGTGCTTCAGCTAAAATTTCTGCATTTAAACCAAATGCTGTGTTCCCTTTTTCTGAACCAGCGATGGATTGAAAGACTAAGCCAGTTGGCGCGCCTTGACGCATGGCTTCCATTTGTGTCGTTACGTGAGCAAGCACGCAAGTTTGTGTTGGAATTTCCCATTCGCTGCGGAACTCTTCAAATTTGTTTAAGATCCGTTTAACACTTTCTGTAGAATCATCAACAGGATTCAAACCAATTAACGCATCACCGGCGCCATAAGAAAGACCTTCCATAACTGATGCCATAATGCCATCGACATTATCGGTTGGATGGTTCGGCTGTAAACGATTTGAAAAAGTTCCGGGACGGCCAATTGTTGTGTTGGCGGTTTTTTCAATATTGATTTTTTTTGCGCCAACAATTAGATCCATGTTGGACATTAATTTACAGACAGCAGCAATCATTTCAGAAGTGAGTCCACGGGAAATTCGTTTGATATCAAAATCGGTTGTTTCCGAAGATAAGATAAATTCGCGTAATTCTGCAACTGTCCAATGTTTAATACTTTCAAAAATTCGCATATTGACTTGATCAATAATAATGCGCGTCACTTCGTCTTCGTCATAATCAACAACGGGATTGTTAAACAAGTCATTTAAGGACAATTCCGATAAAACGACTTTTGCTGCCACGCGTTCTTCGGCTGAATTAGCAGCTACGCCAGCTAACTTGTCGCCAGACTTTTCTTCATTGGCTTTGGCTAAGACTTCTTTAACGGATGTAAATTGATAGACTTTGCCAAATAGTTTGGTTTTTAAAATCATCTTTGTGTCGCTCCTTTTTAATTAAATACTAAGGTCTTAACAATGACTGGAAGGACGGCTCCTTCTGCCACTGGTAAACCGATATCTACATAATCACCGTTTTCTACTTTGACCGAATCAAGACAGATAAACGGATAGTCTTTTGGCAGATGGGCACTTAAGGCATGCCCTAAAGCTTTCGCCATGTCTTCATCCACCATAACAATAATGGGAATTTGTTCAGCAACTAAACTAGCTAATCCTTCCACAATCCCTTGACCGTAGCGTTGAATATCAGCAAATGTTGGATTGCTCATGCCTCTAATTGCTAGGGCAATCTGGGGTGTTTCTTCAATACGATGCCAATTGAGTTTTTCTTGGATTCGCTGGCCTAATTCTGTCACAGTAAGGGTTTCATCCTCTTGCGCTAATTTTAGAATTGGGATATTTTTTACCGGCAAAATTTGCTCACGGTAAGCGATCGTACTTCCGCTAATTTCAGCAGTATGTGAACCTGCTCCGACGACCGTCGCTCGGATTGTTTCTGCGCTTTCTAAGACTTCTTTTTCCGAAAAAATCAGTGACTTTCTCAAGTATTTCCCTAAAAGTAAGCCGATGTCCCCATATTTAAAGAGATTCGTACTTGTCGTATTTAAGCAATCAGCCACACCACCAGAAAATGTTACAATTGGTAATTCCTCAGCTTTTCGTAGTGGATGGTTGGTTACTAATAACTGGTAGAACGGACTTTGTGTCCCCAAGCCAATGCTATTTTCTAACACGGCAACTAATTCCGAAATAATTGGCAGTAAGTTTTGTTCGGTGGCTTGGTCACCAAGGTGCAAGGTTAGCCCTTTTTTATTTATAATTTCTTGAATCTTCGGAGCTATATAGGTGATTTTTTGTTGTTGATCTAATTTAATTAAGCGTCCGCCAATGTCAAAACAAGCCGTGTCAATCACTTCGCCATCTTTAAAGACAGCTAAATTTGTCGTTCCACCACCAATGTCTAAATTAACCACTGGTTTGCGTTTCGTTTCAGAATAGGTTTGAGCCCCAGCGCCTTTCCCGGCAATGATACTTTCTAAATCAGGTCCAGCCGTAGCAACGACAAAATCACCTGCATAGCCACTAAGTGCTCGTAGCACATTGTTGGCATTGCTTTTTCGAGCAGTTTCACCTGTGATAATTACCGCACCCATTTGAATATCTTGTTTATGAATACCTGCTTGGCGATATTGCTCCGCTACAAACGCTTTGATAGGTTCTGCATCAATTTCTGATTGGTTAAGTAAGGGTGTAAAGATAATGTCACTTCGGTAAATGACTTTTTTATCAGAAATGCTGATACGTGGTACTGTAAACGCAGAGGCAAAATTTTCAACAGTTAATTCTGACAAGACTAATTGGGTTGTAGACGTCCCTAAATCAATCCCTACGGTTAAAAGTGTTTCCTTCGACATCGCCTGACTCGCCTCCTTTTGCATACAAAAAGGCACTTAAAGAATCGTTAGAAAATTTCTTTCTACTTTTCTTTAAGCGCCTTTGCTTAATCAATGAACAACATCACTGGTGTTCTGTTCGAAATAGAAACAGGTTTTAGTTCCCTGTTTATTGGATTCAATTGTAATTTTTCCTTTTAATTTATCTTTTACGTAGCTTTTGACAATCATCAAACCTAAACTGGTCTCGTTACTTTGATGAACGTCATAGCCTTTACCATTATCTGTAACAGTAATGGTAATCATTTTATTATCTAATGTTCCACTAAGTTTAACAACGCCACTTGTTTGTGGCTCAAATGCATGATCAAAAATGTTTTGTAATAGTTCGTTGACAACAAGGGAAATGGTGACCATTTGTTCGCTAGAAACCATAATGGCTGGATCAACATCCATCATCATCTCAATGGGTTGTGCGCCTTGAAAAAGATGTCTAAAATTATACATCACTGCTTCCAATGTTTGCCGTAAAGCAACGTCATCTTTGACTTGTTTTGACAGCAATTCATGGGTGGCTGCAATCGCCATAATTCGATTGACACTTTCATGAAGGACTTTCTTTGCTTCGGGGCTTTGCGTTCGCCTTTCTTGAATACGCAATAAGGAAACCACCGATTGCAAGTTATTTTTAACACGATGATGAATTTCACGAATCGCAACAGATTTGGAAATAATTTCCGCTTCTTTTTCTTTAAATTCTGTATTGTCTTGAATAATCATAATCAGTTGTTCTTCTGATGCCAACCACACTTTCCGAACCTTAAAATAATAATTAAGGTAGGTCGTTTTGCTTTCAATTGGTTGATTACTCATTTTATATTTCATTTGATACAACACATATTCAAAAGTTGTATAATCGATGGACAAATTGTCATAACTCATTCCAATGATATTGTCCCGATAACCAAGTTTGCGATAAAGCTCTTGTGCATTGTGATTGGTAATTAATAAGTGACCCGCCGCATCAAAAATCAAAACGGCTTCTGCCAATTGATCAATAAATAATGCGTCGACTTGACTAGTTGATTTCGCTACTTTTGCTAACTGGCAGTTATTTAGCTCCTCTTTTTGTAAGTCCGCTTGAATCTCTTCATCTGCCGCAATCTCGACAATAATGACACCAATCGTTCGATGTTCATTGCGAATGGGATAGATATTTTGCTTAATCAAACGATTTTCCTGAGTCACTGCTAACAAACCAATGCTATTTAAGCTAGTTTGCATGGTACGCAGAACACCAGGTTCATTTTTTAATAAAGCTTCCATCCCGACGACATCTCCGCTATATAAAGAAGTTGTCTTCGCAGGCGGCTTATGATAAACGACTAGTGCTTGCTGTGACATTTCCTTATACACATCAATAAAAACATCTGCACTTTGATAGAGTGTCGTCGAAGAAAGATAACGTGCTGTACGTTGTAATTCTTTAATGTCTGATTCTGAAAGATTGGTATATTGGTGACATAATTGCTCTAATCGTTTCATTTATTCATCATCCATTACAATCAATTCTGCAATTTCACTCATACGTGCGCGTTTGTTCATGCTTAACGTACGCAACATTTGGTAGGCTTCTTCTTCCGATATATGATTTTCTTTTACAAGAATACCTTTGGCTTTTTCGATAATTTTACGTTCTTCTAATTTTAAACTTAATTTATCGATTTGATTTAGTAACAGCTGCGTTTGTTTGCCTCGTTCAATGCTCATTTCAATTGTAGGTATTAATGATTTTTCATCTAGAGGTTTAACTAAATAACCCAGTGCGCCTAATTTTTTAGCTTTGTCCGTATTTTGTACGTCACTGTATGCAGATAAAAAGACAATACTACTGGCTAGTTGGTCTTGAACAATTTTTTTACCTGCTTTTAGACCATCTAAAATTGGCATTTGAATGTCCATTAATACTAGGTCAGGTTGTGTTTTTTTACATACCTCAATTGCTTCAAAACCATCAGCTGCTTCACCGACTACTTCGTACCCTGCTTCTATCACAATATCACGAATATCAAGTCTCGTAATAGGTTCATCATCGACTATTACAATTCGTCCATCCATTTTCTTCACGCCCTTGTCCTTTCAACGCTATGTTCTGGTAATTTTACAAGTTACAGAAAAGTTTAAAATCTGTTGTAAACCTTCAATCACCGCTTGTAAGGCTGCTTCCACTGAGCTTACGTCACCAGAAATGACCACCGATCCAGAAAAACGATCAATAAAACCGATTTGGATATCTCCGCTTTTAGTCGCAATATCAACAGCGATAATTGCCGCTTCGCTCGGAGTGATTGTCAAAATACCTAGTGCATTGCTGGTGCCTTCTGGCAACCCTAATTTTGTATAAATTTCTTTATTAGGACTAGCAATGATGTGCGCTAACGTTACTTGTTTCCCAGGAACATATTCTTGAATCATTCGTTGTTTTTCTTCCAACCAGACTCGCTCCTTTAATTTAGCAAATAAAAAATCCTCAATAAAAAACGTAAAGGTTCCACTTTCGCTTTCTACTAAGGAGCTTCTTTGCTCTTAAATTTTGAAGCACGCCGTTGTGCTACCCACATTATATGTTATCGATTTCATCCTGTCAATCGCTTATAAGATAGAATTTAAAATTTTTGTCACTTCTGCTGCTGTTGGTTGGACAGGATTTGTTTTGGTGCAGCCATCCATCAATGCGCCTTCAGCTATTTTTGGGATCGCAGCTTGGACTTCTTCTTTTGGTAAACCATAATCACTAAAAGTGGCAGGCATGTCTAATTTTTGACGGAGTTGCTTGATTTGTCGAATAAATTGTTGAACACCAATTCGTGCATTGGTTGTCTGTGTATCATTTAGACAATTTGCTAACTGCGCATAACGTTTAGCTGTTGGTTCGTTGGTGACTTTGCCATTCGCTAAGCCACTGTTATATGCAATGACTTCAGGTAAGAGCATTGCATTCATTCGTCCATGTGGCACATGTAAACGCGCACCGGCCGCATGAGCAATACCGTGATTCAAGCCTAACGAAGTAACATTAAACGCCATCCCTGCCATACATGAAGCTAAATGCATATTTTCACGGGCTTGTTGGTTGCTACCCTGATTAAAGGCTATTTCTAAATTGTCGAATACTAAGCGAACGACTTTTTCGCACAACGCATCTGAAATCGGATTTGCTTCTGTTGAAACATACGCTTCAATAACATGCGTTAAGACGTCCATTCCTGTATCCGCTGTGATTTTTGGTGGCACACTCATCACTAAATTTGTATCTAAAATAGCAATTTCTGGTTGAATTTCATCCGTTACAAGCGGGATTTTGGTACCAGTTTCAGCAACCGTAATCACTGAAAAATTCGTAACTTCTGAACCAGTCCCACTAGTTGTAGGAACCGCAATAAACTCAGCAATCTGAGTTTGCAAAGTACGTTTGCCAAAAAATTTCATTGCTTTGGCCGCATCAATAGCGGATCCCCCACCTAAAGCTAATATCGTATCTCCTTGAAATGTCGCTAACTGCTTAATTCCCGCAGCAATCTTATCAATTGGTGGATCGGGGATGATGTCACTAAAAATTTGCCATTCACTTTTTGTTAAATGCTTTGTCACTTCATTCACAAATCCAGAGTCAACCATGAATGGATCTGTGACAATGAAAACACGTCTATCATGAAGTGTTTCCAAATTGGCTAATGCGCCTTCTCCTACCCATAGTTCGGTAGGGAAATGAATTGTTTTCATCTCAATTCCTCCTTAATAAAATACAAAAAGACACTTCAAACAAACGAAAAATCATCTGTCTGAAGCGTCTTTGCTTCCTTATGTATACGCCATTGTACACGAAACCTTATCCATAGAGTACAACGCCTTTAATTAATTGTCAATAAAAAAAGGGAATATAGCAGTACGTCATTGTACCTGAAATCTCCTTCAACATTGAAAGACCAGCCCAAAATTCCCAAAAGCACTTCCTCGTGCCATTAATTGGATTAATACAAATATCTTGGGCTGGATTTTCAACACAAGCGTTGTTAAGAAACATCCTGTTTTGCCTCGAAACAGCATGCCCAATAATGAAAAAATGAAAAGACCTGACTTAAAAGCAACCTTGCTTCTTCACAGTGGCGGGACCGTGCCAGATTCTCACTGGCTTCCATTCATATTTTCATAAAATATTCGTTTAATCTATCTGAAATTTACCATAAGTTTTTTAGAAAAGCAACTGTTTACAATCCATCTTCTTTAATTTTGTGGAAAACTTTTTCGCTTCGTTCATAAAAAACATCAGGTCGTTGTGCTTGAACATTTAAATAGCGAGCCAACGCATAAAAATAATCTGATAAACGATTGGTAAAAATTAATACCTCTTCGTTAATTTTGGCTGTCCAATTTAAACGAACAATGATGCGTTCTGCGCGCCGTGCAATCGTCCGAGCCACATGAACCATACTGGCTGCTGGGGTTCCGCCAGGTAAAATAAAACGATCAATATCTGGTGATTGTGCAGTGTAGAAATCAATCCGCTGTTCTAGCCAATGCACACTTGCCTTTTGTAATTTAAATGGTCGTTGTGCTTCAATCGGTGTTGACAAATCTGTTCCCGCATCAAAAAGTAAATGTTGTAAAGCTTCTAGTTCTTCTTTAATTTCTTGATTTTCTTGTGGAAGTTGGCTGATAATATAGCCGACCCAAGAATTCAATTCATCAATCGTTCCATAACTTTCAACTCGATCAGAATCTTTAGCGACGGTTGAGCTGCCGACTAATTTCGTCATTCCCTTATCGCCAGTTTTTGTATAAATTTTCATTCTGCTTCATCCTCCTCTAAATAATCTACTAATTCTTGCAAGCCAATTTTTTCAACAGAAGAAATTTCAAAAATTCTTGTTGCACCCGCACTTTTTAATTGTTGCCGAACAATCTCTAACTGCTGAGAATCTTGTGCTAAATCAATCTTGGTTAAAATACCAATGATTTCTTTCGGGAAAATACTACCAAATCCTGGTGAAAAAACTTGTTGTGTTTCTACAGCACTTTGAACCAAACCGATCACATCTGCTTCTGCCGCTGTGACGTTTAACGCATTATAATATTGCCGATGCAAAATAAACTCGCCTGGTGTATCAATCATTTCTGTATGAAATTCCACCGCCTGTGTTTTATCATAAATTAATTCTTTGCCTTGCAGAGCTTGACATAACGTGGTTTTGCCACAACCGATAGCTCCCATTAAAATGATTCGTTTCATCGCTACCTCCATAAAAAAGGAGCCCAAAGCAAGTACCATCACGTACTTAGTCTTGGGCTCCTTTGCCGATTTGTTAAAACACGCCATTGTGTTTCTGATTCTTTGCCTTTATCTTACCTGTTTCCAAAAAACTTGTCAAAATTATTGAATAGTTTTCCAAACTTTATGTTGTTTCTGAAAATAGGAGACAATATCTGTTTCAAAAATTGTTTGTAAAAATTCTTTGGAAGCCAACGTTTGAAAATCACCTTGCGCGGCCACTTTCCCTTGCTTCATAAACACAATTTTTTCACTTAGCGTTAACGCTAAACGGATATCATGAAACACCCCGATTAACGTTTTCCCTTCTTGCGCACTCCACTCATTTAACTGCTGAATCAATTCTTGTTGATACCGAATATCCAAATGATTATTGGGTTCATCCAATAAAATAATTTCTGGATCTTGTACAAATAATTTAGCCAAAAATACTCGTTGTTGTTGTCCTCCTGAAAGCTGATTGACAACTTTATCTTTTAAAGGCAATAAACCCGTGCGTTCTAAATAATAAAGGACTCGTTCTTTTTCTTGTTTAGAAACAATGGGTAAAAAACGTTGTGCTTGTTGTCGATACGCCCCCATCAAAACTGTTTCGTAAACCGTATAATCAAAAGCAACTGTCGTGAATTGACTCATCATCGCTACTTTCGTTGCCAATTCCTTCCGCTTTTGTCCATGAACTTCTTGACCATCAATTAAAACAGAACCACTATAAGGGACAAGTCCGGCAATCGTTTTTAAAAGTGTCGTTTTACCGCAACCATTTGGACCTAAAATACAAGTTTTACTACCTGTCGGAAAAACGAGGGAAATATCTTTTAAAATGGGGGTTTGTTGGAGCGTTACAGCTGTTTCTTTTAATTCAATCATGCAGCAACGCCCCTTTTTTTAAAGTAAATATACAAGAAGAATGGCGCTCCAATCAAGGCTGTTACGGCCCCAATGGGAATTTCTCTTGGTGATAAAATCGTGCGGGCAATTGTGTCCCCTATTACCATGATGGTCCCACCTAAGATTGCTGAACCGGGAATCAGCCAGCGATGAGTCGCCCCTAAATAGCGACGGACAATATGTGGTGCTATTAAATCAACAAAACCAATCACACCGACAAATGAAACCGCACTTCCTGCTAATAAACTAGCCAAAAGAATAATGCGTAGTTTTGCTGTTTTGACTTCTACTCCCGCTAACATCGCATGTTCTTCTCCTAAGCCAAGAACATCCAATGCGTTGGCATCAAACCAAAGAAACAGACTGCTGACAAGCAAGATTGGACAATAAATAGCAATTTTTTGCCAATTACTGCCAGAAAAACTACCCATTTGCCAAAAGACTAATTGTTTCAAATAATCTTGGAAAAGTGCTGTAATCAACGTCAAAATAGCACCGACAAACAAGGTCATAATCATTCCTACTAAAACAACTGTTTGATTGGACATTTGACTATCCATTGTTTGCGTAAATAACAAAACTAAAAAGACCGTTGCTAAGCCAAAGATAAAACCAGTTAAAGGCAATAAAAATGCCCCTAAGATCGAAGCAGTTACTCCAGTTACCATGATTAACGCAGCGCCTAAGGATGCTCCCGCTGATACGCCCAAAGTATACGAAGAAGCTAAAGGATTACCCAAGAGTGATTGCATCACCGTGCCACTTACTGCTAAGCCTGCGCCCACGAGATAGGCCATCACGACACGCGGTAACCGAACATTCCAGATGATTCCCTCTAAAATCCCGTCTTCTGAAACCGTCTTTTTCACTAAAATTTGAAGCAAATCCGTTAACGAAATCTGAACACTTCCAATTTTAATACCCAAAAAGAGCATGCTCATACTGATCAAGAGCATCAGTATGAGACACGTTTTTTTACTCATCTTTTAAATCCTTGTATTCCTCTGGATAAACAGCTTTTGCCATTTGTTTTAATGCTTTGGTAATGTGGTTATTTGGTAAAGAGCTAGACATGTTATCAATTTCGAAAACTTCTTTGTTTTGAACTGCAGGAACGTTTTCCCAGTTTTTACGAGCTAAAATTTCTTTGGCGGGATCTTTCATATAGTTAACATTGGTTAAAATGACTTCTGGTTTTGCAGCAATGGCCGCTTCTTCTGTCACTGGTAACCAGCCTTTTTCATTTGCCAAAACATTTTTTGCCCCAATTGTTTCAATCATTTCATTTAAAAATGTCCCATTACCAAAACTATAAATGTCTGGTAAGGCAGCCACTTCAAACAAAACAGTTTTTGGTTTTTTAATAGTTTTCCCAATTTTGGCTACTTCGTCGATTTCTTGATCCATTGTTTTGATTAACTTTTGTCCTTTTTCATGTTCGGATAAGCTATCCGCGATGAATTGGACGTCTTCTTTGATTGCTTTGATACTTGTACTAGTGGGGATATTAACGACTGTAATTCCAGCATCTTCCACTTGTTTCCAAACACTTTCTGAACTAGCTAAATTGATGTCATTCACATAAACAATTTGCGGTTTCAAGGCAATCAATTTTTCTGCATCGACAGCCATCATATCCATTTGTGGTAATTTTTTTAAATCAGTCATCATTGTACTACTTTGAGTATCAACTGCGATTAATTGGTCGGTTTTACCTAAGTCTTCAATCACTTCTGTTGTTGATGGCACTAGGGAAATAATTTTGGTTGCTTCTTTGGGTAAAGTAATTTCTTTGCCGCTACGGTCTTTGGTTGGTAACGTTACTTCTGTTTTTTCAGAAGAGGTAGTTGCTTTCTTTTCCTGTTTACCACATCCTGCTAAGCCAAGTGCTGCTACTAAACCTAAAGTCATCATTGTTAAAGTAAATTTTTTCATTTTTTCATCCTCGCATTCGTCTATTTTATTTTGGGGAAAATTTTCTGAAATGAACCTCCTTTGTCTCAACGTCAAAACAATACAAAAAAACCACTTTTTTCTCCAATAGAAAAAAAGCAGTCACTTAACTATGCTAATGATATACTCAGCCAGTTATCTTCAAAGCCCCTTCTTTTTCCTACAAAAGAATGATTAGACTTATCAAGCCGGTATCCTGACTTAGCTTCTTCTTACTCCCAATCCTTCCAGAATAATCTGTGGTCTTATTGGTTTCATCCACCATACAGTAGGTAGGTCTGTAGAGGATTCGCACCTCTTTCCCTGACACTTCATAAGTACATATATATTGTATCTTCGTTGATAACTAATTTTCAAACCAGTGATTAGACGTCTTTGTCTAATGACACACATTTATTATAACGGTTATCAACCATTTGTCAACGCTTCCTCAAGCAAAAGAAAAACTTTTCTTGTTTTAGTTATTAGACGTTGTTCCGTTTTTCTATTCATGATAAAATAAATCCTAGTTTGAATAAGAAAGAGGTTAACTTGATGAAAATCGTCATTTTGTTACTTGTTGCCTATTTATTAGGTTCGATTCCCTCAGGTGTTTGGATTGGCAAACTTTTCTTTAAAAAAGATATACGCCAATTTGGGAGTGGGAATACAGGAACAACCAATACATTTCGTGTCTTAGGGAAACCTGCCGGAATTACGGTATTATTAATGGATATCTTGAAAGGAACGTTAGCCACTTCATTACCCTATTTGTTTGGTTTACAAGGCGTGAATCCGCTCTTCTTTGGGGTAGCAGCTGTTTTAGGGCATACCTTCCCTATTTTTGCCAATTTCAAAGGTGGTAAAGCCGTAGCCACTAGCGCTGGCATGTTATTAGCATACAGCCCCACATTTTTTATTTATTCTGCTCTTATTTTTGTGATTTGTCTGTATCTAACCAGTATGGTGAGTTTAACAAGTATGATTAGCGCTGTACTAATTACACTTTCTACTATTATTTTGCCTTTCACTGTCCCAGCTATTTTACCAACATTTAACTGGTTATTAACCGTGATTGCGATTGCTTTGACTACTTTTATCTTTGTCCGTCATCGTGAAAACATTCAGCGAATTAAAAATGGAACAGAAAGTCGCCTCTCTTTTGGCTTACGTGCAAAAAAATAAAGAAAAAGGCTGTGAACAAATAATGTTCACAGCCTTTTTCTTTATTTTACACTAATCATATACTGTGTTTTAAATAGTTCGTTAGCTGGTAACTTATTGATGCCAAATTTTTCAGCAAGTTGGCCAGTTGCGTCGACAGCATCAGCAATCCCGCACCAAGGTTCGATACAGACAAAAGGCGCTTCTTTCGGTGTCGGTGACCAAATCCCCACAAAAGGCATTTCTGGATAACTCAAAGTGACTTGATGGTCACTTTCGTCTGTGGCAATCGTAATTGCTGTTTGACCTTTTGTTTCAAAAATCATTGCATCATTTTCAAATAATTGATGCGTTAAGTCAAAGCTGGTATTCGTTTGGGCTAGCGTTTTATTCGCTAAATCAATAAACGGGCCTGCTAAGGGAATTTGTGTCCGTGATTTTTTAGGTGAAAAACTTAGATAATAATCTTCAAACGTTAGTGAAGATTCTAAAGGTACATTAAAGGCTGGATGACCACCAATCCCAAAATACATCTCTTCTTTCCCTGTATTTTCTACTTGGTAGTTTACAGTCAATTCTTGGTGTTCTAATGTATAAGTAATCACTAGTTCAAAATCAAAAGGATACTTCTTCTTGGTTTCTTTTGTTGATTTTAGTGAAAAAGAAACTTCTTCTCCACCTTTTTCAATCACATCAAATACTTGATCACGAGCAAAACCATGTTGAGTTAAATGATACGCTTGATTTTGGTACATATACGTATCTTCTTTTAGACGACCGACAATCGGAAAAAGTACGGGCGCATGGCGGGCCCAAAATTCAGGATTTCCTTGCCAAATATATTCAATGCCGGTTTCTTTTGATTGTAAACTTACTAATTCTGCTCCTTCTTCAGCAAATGTTGCGATTAGAAATTCATTTTCAATTTGTACAGTCATTGCGTTGTCCTCCTAGTTGATACGAGCAATTGCTTATTTTTCCAACTCTTTAATAAATTGTTGATTTAACACTTTTAAATAAGTCCCTTTCATACCAAGAGAACGTGATTCAATAATTCCAGCTGATTCTAATTTTCTTAAGGCATTCACAATTACGGAACGAGTAATGCCTATTTCGTCTGCAATACTTGAAGCAGTTAAACGACCTTCTTCGCCATCTAAGGCTTCAAAAATGGCATGGACGGCTTTTAATTCACTATAGGAAAGAGTGTTGATGGCCATTTGCACGGCAGTCGCACTGCGAACTTCTGCTTCAATTGTTCTGGATTGATGATACAAAATTTGCATGCCGACAACGGTCGCACTATATTCAGCTAACACTAAATCATCCTCGTTAAAGGATTTTTCAACACGCGCTAAAATAATCGTACCCAAGCGTTTGCCGGCACCGTACAAAGGCACAATAGTGGTTAAACCAAACGGATACAGCTCTCGTGATTCAAAAGGAAATGCAGTTAAATCACTATCTATTGGAATATTGGCTTCGGTTACTTTGAGCATATCCACGGCCTCGGTGTATCCTTGAGGAAATTTTTTCTCTTTAAACATATTTTTGATACGGGCATTATTAACATCTAATTTTTCAGTATACCCCAACAAATCTCCTGAACTGCTAATAATATACGCATTACTTTCTAAAATATCCCCTAAAATCATTGCCATTTTGTTGTACGGAAGTTCTGCTTGTACGTCAAACAGATTATTTTTTTGCAAAAGCTCGTTCACTTGACGTGTTTTTTCTAATAATGTAGCCATCTTTTCTCCTCCAGCCTTTTTTATAAGATGTAACGACTTAAATCTTCATTTTGAACAATGTCATTCAATTTTTCATTGACATATGCTTCGGTAATCGTAATTTCACCCATTTGCATATCTGGTGCTTCATATAATAAATCTTCTAATAAACGTTCTAAAATTGTGTGTAAACGACGCGCCCCAATATTATCTGTATCACGGTTTACATCATAAGCGATGTGTGCTAACCGTTCAATTGCTTCTTTGGTAAAGATGACTGAAACATTTTCTGTGCCAATTAATGCTACATATTGTTTAATTAAAGCATTATTTGGCTCAGTTAAGATACTTACGAAGTCATCCGCCGTTAAATCATCTAATTCAACTCGAATTGGGAAGCGGCCTTGTAATTCTGGAATCAAGTCACTTGGTTTTGACAAGTGAAAAGCACCTGAAGCGATAAATAAAATGTGATCCGTTTGTAAAGGACCATACTTCGTGTTAACTTGAGAGCCTTCAACAATCGGCAAAATGTCTCTTTGTACTCCTTCACGAGAGACTTCGCCCGAACTTTGTTGACTTTTAGAGGTGATTTTATCAATCTCATCGATAAAAATAATTCCGCTTGATTCAGCTAAACGAATCGCTTCACTATGAATATCAGCGTCATTGACAATTTTTGCTGATTCTTCTTTCACTAATAATTCTTGTGCTTCTTTCACCGTTACAGTACGTTCGATTTTTTTCTTTGGTGACAGAGCGCCTAACGTTTCATTTAAGTCGATGCCCATTTGTTCTAGGCCATTGTTCATAGCTGGCATCGTTTTCTTCGGTTCTTCAATTTCAATTGTTACTTCACGATTATCTAATAGACCTTTTTCCAGCTGTTCCAAAATTGTTCGGCGATTCGTTCGAATATCTTCCGTTACTTCTTCTTGTGCTTCTTGCTGTTGCTGAGCCATGTTAAACATATTCATCATTTGTTCAAATTGATTACCGCCAGCCTGTTTTTGTTCTTTTTTAATTCCAGGCACTAATACTTTGACTAAACGTTGATTGGCCTTTTTCAACGCTTGCGCGTACACGCGACTGTATTGTTGTTTTTCAACAATTTGGATCGCATTTTCTACTAAATCCCGAACCATTGATTCGACATCCCGACCGACATACCCTACTTCTGTAAATTTGGTTGCTTCAACTTTTACAAAAGGCGCATTGACAATTTTTGCGAGACGACGAGCAATCTCAGTTTTACCAACACCTGTTGGTCCAATCATTAGTAAGTTTTTAGGCGTAATATCTTGTTGCATATTTTCTTCTAATTGCAAGCGACGATAGCGGTTACGTAAAGCTACCGCCACTGATTTTTTGGCAGCTTGCTGTCCAACAATATATTGATCTAGTTCTTTGACTATTTCTTTTGGTGTTTTGTTTAATTCATTCATGGATTTTCCCTCGCTTATAATTCTTCTACAATGATATTATGATTCGTAAATACACAGATATCTGCAGCAATATTTAAGGCATTTTTAGCAATCTCTTTCGCTGGCATTTCTTTATCACCAAAGTTTTTCATGGCTCTTGCAGCGGACAAAGCAAAATTACCGCCAGAACCAATTGCTAAAATACCATCGTCTGGTGTAATGACTTCCCCAGTTCCTGAAACTAAGAGCATTTCTTCCTTATTCATCACAATCAGCATAGCTTCTAATTTTTGCATAGACTGTTGTGTACGCCACTCTTGGGCTAACTCAACCGCAGCTCTCGTTAAGTTTCCGTTGTATTCATTTAATTTCCCTTCAAACTTTTCTTCTAATGTAAAGGCATCTGCCACACTTCCTGCAAAACCGACAACGACTTCATCATTGTAAATACGGCGCACTTTTTTGGCTGTACCTTTCATAACGACAGATTCGCCCATTGTTACTTGGCCGTCACCAGCCATTGCAAATTTTCCATCTTTTTCGACTGCACAAATTGTTGTAGAGTGAAATTGTGATTCAACCATTGTTGTTCCTCCTAGACGTTTCCCTCCATTATGCACGAGGATGAAACGTTCGATAATTTTTTTGTAAACTTTCTTTTGTCACATGCGCATATATCTGAGTTGTTGATAAATTAGCATGTCCTAATAATTCTTGAACTGTCCGCATATCGGCGCCATTATTTAATAAATGTGTCGCAAATGTATGGCGTAACATGTGGGGATGAATTTCCGCATTTAATGAACTTTTTTTAATTAGTTGGTTTAAGACATATTCAATCCCTGTTGGCGTGATTTGTTCACCATGATGATTAACAAAGACATACGGATGTTTTTTTTGATATTTTGTCATTAATAGCGCGCGGCCATTCTCTAAGTAATCCTTTAAGGCGTCTTGTGCAAATGAACCAAAAGGCACATAACGGTCTTTATTTCCTTTTCCGTGAACCAATAAAACAGAAGCTTGAAAGTCAACTGCGTCCACCGTTAAGTTCGCACATTCACTGACCCGAATACCAGTCCCATACAGAACTTCTAGTAATGCTTGATTTCTCAAATCAAGCGGTTGCTCCCCTTGTGCGCTCTCAAATAATGCATCCATTTCTTTTTCATAAAAAAAACGGGGCAACCGTAACTGTTTCTTTTTCATATGAACATAGGAAAAAGGATTTTCTTGGATTGCTTCATTTTTTAATAAGAATTGATAAAAAGAACGCAAACTGGCAATTTTTCGACTAATCGAATTACGGCTATATTCCTGATCGTACAATTCGCTCAAATAAGCCCGAACATCCAAATGTTCCACAGTCAAATAATTGTCATTACCTGAAGTCTTTAAAAACGAAAAAAAATGTTGTATATCTTCTTGATATGCTTTTTTTGTTTTTTCTGAATAGCCTCTTTCGACAATAAGATAACGAGCAAATAACTCAGGCCAATTCTTTTCTTCCATGTGATAGCCCTCCTCATTCGATTACAAAGTAACTTTAGCATAACCTTTTTCAAAAGACAATTAAGTTGTCAGAATTTAATCAATATTTCTAAATATGTTCACAATTTTAACTATTCTTTAGCTTTTGTTATTTTTTTCTAAAAATTAAAAGACTGAGTATCATCGCATTTCTTAGCAATGATGCTCGGTCTTTTCTCATATTTTTTCTAATTTAGTCTAAAGATTGGATAACTTGAGCTTGGACATCTAAGGCCCGATTAGCAATTGCTTCATAGCGTTCTTTTTTGTCACGAATTCGTTCAGGTAACTCTGGGAAAAGCCCAAAGTTTGCATTCATTGGTTGGAAATGTTTGCCTTCTGCATGTGTAATATAATAAGCCATACTTCCTAAAGTCGTTTCGCGAGGGAATTCAATCGGCTCTTCCCCTTTGGCAAGACGAGCTGCGTTAATACCTGCGAGTAAACCACTTGCCGCGCTTTCAACATATCCTTCAACACCAGTCATTTGTCCAGCAAAAAACAGATCGTCACGTTTTTTTGATTGGTAGGTTGGTTTTAGCAACTCTGGAGAATTCATAAAACTATTACGGTGCATGACGCCATAGCGAACAAATTCAGCATTTTCTAATCCCGGAATCATACGGAATACTCGTTTTTGTTCACCCCATTTTAAATGCGTTTGGAAACCAACAATATTGTATAAAGAAGCTGCAGCATTGTCTTGACGTAATTGAATTACAGCATAAGGGCGTTTACCTGTTTTAGGGTCTTCTAGTCCGACAGGTTTCATCGGACCAAACAACATGGTTTTAATGCCACGTTGCGCCATTACTTCGATGGGCATACAGCCTTCGAAAAACTTCTCTTTTTCAAACGTGCGTAAAGGAACCACTTCTGCATTGACTAGTGCTTCATGAAAAGCATTGAATTCTTCTTCAGTCATCGGACAGTTTAAGTAAGCCGCTTCGCCCTTGTTATAACGAGATTTTAAATAAACTTTATCCATGTCAATTGTTGATTTATCAATAATTGGTGCTGCTGCATCGTAAAAATAAAAGCCTTCAGAACCATTAAATTCTTGAATTTTTTGAGATAAGCTTTCAGAGGTTAAGGGACCCGTTGCAATAATTACAATCCCTTCCGGAATATCGGTGATCTCTTCATTTTTGATTGTAATTAATGGATGACTTTTAATTTTTTCAGTGATTGTTTCAGAAAAAGAATCACGGTCAACTGCTAAGGCGCCGCCAGCTGGTACAGCGGTTTGATCTGCACTACCAATAATGATTGAATTTAAACGGCGCATTTCTTCTTTCAAAACACCTACCGCATTGGTTAAACTATTTCCACGTAATGAATTAGAACAAACTAACTCTGCAAAATTTTCTGTTTGATGCGCTGGTGTCTTTTTGACAGGGCGCATTTCATATAAATCAACTGGTACGCCAGCATTGGCCACTTGCCATGCCGCTTCACTTCCAGCTAAACCGGCACCAATAATTGTGACTTTTTTTGTCATGTATAAAAATTCCTTTCTATGTCAAGAAGTTAAGAGCTGTCTCTTACAAACTCAATTCATTTTACTAAAAGAGAAGACCGAAGTAAATTCTTCGGTCTCAATTTTTCTTATTTTTGGACGTTTTCTTCATAATCACCATTGATACAAACGACTTGTTTGCCGCCTTTAACTTTTTTCTCTACTAAATATTGCCCACATTTTGGACATGGTCGGCCTACTGGTTTGTCCCAAGAAGTGAAGTCACACTCTGGGTACCGACTACAGCCATAGAAAATCCGATTTTTCTTTGATTTGCGTTCGATAACTTGCCCTTCGTGACACACAGGACACGTCACGCCAATTTCTTTGACAATCGCTTTTGTATTCCGACAATCTGGGAAATTACTACATGCATAAAATTTTCCGTAGCGACCCAGTTTAATCACCATTGGATGTCCACATAGTTCGCAGTCAAAGCCTGCTGGTTCATCTTTAATTTGGATTTTTTCAATTTTTTCTTCGGCATTTGTTAATTCTTTTTCGAAGGGCTTGTAGAAGCGATCGACAACTTCAACCCATTTTTCTTGGCCTTCACCGACTTTATCTAAGTCCGTTTCCATTGTCGCTGTAAAATGTGTATCGACAATTTGTGGGAAAAACTCTGAAACTAGGGAATTCACAATTTCACCTAATTCCGTTGGTTCAAACCGTTTATTGGTTAGCTTCACGTAATAACGCCGTTGAATGGTTTCTAATGTTGGCGCATATGTTGATGGTCGGCCCACACCATTTTCTTCTAAAGTCCGGATTAACGTGGCTTCACTAAAACGAGCCGGTGGTTGAGTAAAGTGTTGTTTCGGTTCGATATCGACCGATTTAACAACGTCACCTTCTACTAATTCAGGTAAAATATTTTCCTTGTCTTCTTTACCATCATCGCGTCCTTCAACATATACTTGCATAAACCCTTTAAATTTCACTTTGGAGCCATTGGCAATAAACGTTACGCCGTTCTGTTGAAGCGTGACCTTCATGGTATCTAAAATCGCTGGTGTCATTTGACTAGCAACAAAGCGCGACCAAATAAGAGTATATAATTTTAATTGATCTTTATCTAAATACTTCTTCATTTCATCAGGTGTTCTTAAAACGCTTGACGGACGAACCGCTTCATGGGCATCTTGTGCACCTTGCGTATTTTTTGCTTTGCGGCCGCCATGTGCTGAGAACTCATCTCCGTAGGTCTTTTCAATGAATTCAGCAGCTTCTGCTTTGGCGGAATCAGCAATTCTGGTTGAGTCTGTACGCATGTAGGTAATCAGCCCCACAGTGCCTTGTTTCCCTAAAGCAATTCCCTCATACAATTGTTGCGCAACCATCATGGTTTTACGGGTACGGAAATTTAATTTACGTGCCGCTTCTTGTTGTAAACTACTGGTTGTAAAAGGTAATGCAGGATTACGTTTCCGTTCTTTTTTCTCAACTTTTGTAACATCGTAATCTTTACCGTCAATTCGAGAAGTGATTTCTTTCACCGCTTCTGCATTTGGTAATTTTTTCTTTTTACCATCTACGCCCCAAAAATTTGCTTTGAATTTCTTGCGACCTTTTTGGAAATTCCCATCAATGCTCCAATATTCTTCAGGTTTAAATTCTCGAATTTCATTTTCTCGATCAATAATCATTTTTAAAGCAACAGATTGCACACGACCAGCACTCAAACCTTTTTTTACTTTACGCCATAAAATAGGACTAATCGAGTATCCAACTAAACGGTCTAAAATGCGCCGTGCTTGTTGTGCATCAACTAAATCAACGTTGATGGTTCTAGGTTCTTTAAATGCCGCTTTTACCGCTTCTTTAGTGATCTCATTGAATACCACACGGTTTTTATCTTTTAAATCAAGGCCAAGAAGATAAGCTAAATGCCAAGCAATTGCTTCACCTTCTCGGTCCGGATCGGCTGCGAGATAGACTTTTTCAGCTTTTTTTGCAGCCGCTTTTAAACTTTTGATGACATCGCCTTTTCCGCGAATCGAAATATAATGAGGTTCATAATTATTTTCAATATCAATCCCCATTTTACTTTTTGGTAAATCGCGAATGTGACCAACACTGGCAACCACCTTGTAGTTTCTTCCTAGATATTTTTCAATTGTTTTGGCTTTGGCAGGTGATTCTACAATCACGAGATACTTATAGGCCATTCAATTAGCTCCTTTCGCGTTCGCTTTCCTACTATATAATATATGTAAAAAACGCACAAATCGTAATACATCATATGCTATATAGAACAGGTTTGTCAAGACTAGGCTTTCTAACATTTCTGTCATTTCTGTTTGACTGTCCGAATTTATAAATAAAAAATGCATATGATTTATAGATTTTATCCTAAAGCATTAAAATACCCAAAACATTCCAAATAAAATGAGTCAAGACAGCAGCTTCAAAGCGACCCGTGCGTAGATAGACCCAACTTAACGCTAAACCCATGCCCCAATAAATAATAAAACTACCTATATCTGTGGGCGTGTGCACAAGTGCAAATAAAATAGAAGAAACGAGTATGCCTATTTTTGAAGCTGGCTTGAAAAACGCTTGAATCCCGACACGAAAAATTCCCTCTTCGAAAATTGGCCCAATCACACCTGCAAAAATAAGTATAAGCCCTTTAGGAATGGCTTGAACAATTTCTTCAACACTTTGTTGGTTAGAGGTCGTCTCTAGTCCTTCCAGACGTAATAAGAAATCACCAAATATTCCCACACAAAAGATTATCACCAAACCTAACAAGGCCACTGGCAAGGTTTCTTTGATTCCTAAAAAAGTCCAAGTTATGAGCTTTTTCTTTTTCAAAAAAGCAACAAATAGATAGACGAAATAGGCACCAAGTCCAACAGCCACTAATCCACTAACAAAGCGAAACCAAAAGTTTTCTGTAGAAACTTGAACAACTGAGACCATCATCAAAGGAATTTGATCCAAAACCAAAAAGCCCAGTAGCTGCATACCAAACAACCATCTTTTTCTAACAACCGTTTCCATTTAGACACTCCTAACTAACAACCAAAAGATTAAAATCTGATTAAATAGTACCGAAGTGAACGTAGGTTGTCAATTCACAATTAGTAAAAGTCACAATTCTTCACAAATATCATCTATTGTCTGAACACATTTAGCGCCGTCCTGAATTAATTCATGGCAGCCTGTTGAAAAAGACTGGAAAATACTTCCCGGTACGGCAAATACCTCGCGCCCGTAATCCATCGCCGCTTGTGCAGTAATTAAAGAGCCACTATTCTTACGAGCTTCCATCACGCAGACCCCTAAAGATAATCCAGCAATAATGCGATTACGTGCAGGAAAATGATATTTTTTCGGCCCACTCCCATTCACATATTCTGTTAAAACAAGCTGATTCTGCTTCATAGTTTGCTGTAATTCTTTCTTTTCATACGGATAATATACATCTAATCCAGTGCCTAAAATTCCAATTGTCTGACCCCCGTTCTGGATGGCCATCTCATGGCTACGACTATCGATACCTTTGGCAAGACCACTGACGATTGTGAACCCTTCTTTGACTATTTTAGGAACCAGAGCTTCAGTCACTCTTAACCCATACGAAGTGGCATAGCGAGCGCCGACGATGCCAATTTTCCTTCTGCTTAACAATTGTAAATTTCCTCTATAAAAAAGAATTGCTGGTGGATTATAAATTTCTCGTAATAATTTAGGATAGACGGCATCTAAAATTGTCATAAATTGGTGTTGGCATTGTCGTATATATAACGCTTCACTATGAATCGTATGGTGTAACCAAGATTGTTCAAATAATTCACGATATTTCTTGATTTCAGCAATTCTAATAATTTCTGTACTGGAAAAATCAACACGCTTTTGTGCGATAGCTTCTTGTAACACTTTTAAGATCCCTAAATTGCCAATTCCTTGGCATACCGCTAATTTAAATAATAATTGTCGTTGTAAAATTTCCAACAAAAAACACCTCTTTCACATCTTCTTAAAATAAGAATACGTAAAAAAAGTGTTTTATTTTTAAATCATATCTTTTATTGGCGCAAACGTACGTCGATGAATGGGTGTTACACCGTATTTTTCTAACCCGAGAAGATGTTCTTTTGTTCCATAACCTGCATTGTTTTTAAATCCATATCCAGGATATAATTCATCATATTCTTCCATTAATCGATCTCTTGTTACTTTTGCAATAATACTGGCTGCTGCAATCGAAATGGAGCGCGCATCCCCTTTAATCAAACTTTCTTGTGGTTGGGGAACGTCTAACTGCATTGCATCAATTAATAAATAATCTGGTGCAAAAGCTAAATCGTCAATTGCCATTTTCATCGCTTGTTTAGTTGCTTGATAAATATTAATTTGATCAATGACTCCTTGATCAGCGATACCTAACCCGATAGCGACAGCCTGTTCTTGAATCTGGTTATATAACGTTTCCCGTTTTTTAGCAGATAGTTTTTTTGAATCATTTAAGCCTAATAATTGACAATCTTTCGGCAAAATAACTGCAGCTGTCACAACAGGGCCAGCTAATGGTCCGCGGCCTACTTCATCAATTCCCGCAATTAAACGATGGCCTTTTTTATAGGCCGCTTCCTCAAATTGACTCATTTCTTTAAAAAGTTGCCATTCTTTTTCTTTGGCTAACTGGCGACGTTCCCATTGTTTGATCGCTTGTTGCACTCCTGAACGTTCATCTTCTCGCCAGCTTGCTAATCGTTCATCGGTTGCATCAGTGACAGTTAGCAACGCTTCTTTGATTGCCTGAATCGACTCTTTTGCCATGTTATTCGTCTCCTAGTTCTTCCCAGCGGTCCAAAGTATACGTACCTAATTTTCCACTGCGAATTTCTAAAATAATCATTTCGCTGGCTCGATTATAATCATCTCTAAAACCACGTTTTTGGCTAATTAACATCAATTGTTCTGGGGCAGGTAAAAATAGCTCTTCCTCTGTTAAACCATATCGTTCCGTCAAACGTTGCGGATAAAAACGTGCAAAAAATTCTAATCCATAAATCGCCAAATCATCTAAATGCAATAATTGATCTTTTATAGCGCCAGTTAAAGCTAATTTTTTCCCAATTTCTTCATCTTCAAATTTTGGCCAAAGAATTCCTGGTGTATCCAGTAATTCCAATTGGGAACCAGAGCGTAACCATTGTTGTCCTTTTGTCACACCTGGCTTGTTCCCAGTTTGCGCAATTTTTTTTCCGACTAAACGATTCATTAAGGTTGACTTACCAACATTGGGGATCCCAATACACATGGCGCGAATCGCACGCGGTTTCAAGCCTTTCGCCTGTTCACGAGCCAATTTTTCTTTTAACGCTTCCTTGGCTGCTGGCACAATTTTATTGATTCCTTTATTTTGTTGGGCATTGATGACTAGGGTTTGGTACCCTTTCTTTTGAAAGTAATGTTGCCATTTTTTATTTTGGTCGTTATCTGCTAAGTCCCCTTTATTTAAAAGGACTAATCGTGGTTTTTGTTGGACAATTTGGTCCATCATTGGGTTACGGGAAGAAAGCGGTAACCGCGCATCAACTAGTTCAAATACAATATCGACATATTTGATTTTTTCAGAAACTTCTCTTCTTGCTTTGGCCATATGGCCGGAAAACCATTGAATGGTCATAATCTGTTCAAATCCCTTCTTTAACACATTGTTTCTTTGATTCAATTCTTCAACGAGTCCTGTGTTCCGCGTAGATTCTTGCGAAAAAACACCTTCTCTAGTTTAACATATTTTTCACGGATTTGATTTATTTTCTGCAGTGTTCTTAAAAAAACAAAAAAGCTGAGACAAAATCACTTTGGATTTTGTCTCAGCCTTGTACACTGGCAAAGTATAGAAATTAGTAGGTCAAGCTCTTCTCAAGACTGACTCAAAAATATTTCTGTTTTTACTTGTTATTTAGCATGAAGTAAATTTTCTTTACAATGAATTAACTCTGTTAAAAACTGACAGTACGGTGTAGCAATCCCATAGACTTTCCCTTTGCGAACAATTGCTCCATTGATATAATCAATTTCGGTTAAACGATGATTGGTTATTAAGTCCTGATACATCGATGGATGGTGCAGACCAATTGTTTCTCGATTATAACACGAGCGGATTTGTTGAAGGACTGCTTGTTTATCTAACGTAACTTGTTCCGCTTCAGCGACTGCTAAAAATTCATTAACTATTTGTTGAACAATTTGATCTGCTTGCTCTGTTTCGCCAAAGTCTGCCATATTACAATCCAACAAAGTACATAAACCATTCATTGTTCCATTCACACAGGCCTTCTTATAAATGGATGATAAAATATTCTCAGAATAACGTGCATTTAAGCCAGCGTTATTTAATACCTTAATGACTGCTTCTGCCGCTTGTTCACTTTGCGCTCCTAAATTTTGTAAATCAATCGAACCATTGCCAAATAATTTTACTTTGCCAGGTCCTTCTAACCCAGCGGTCCACATTGTGTTTCCTAATAAAATATTTTCGTATGGCACGTATTTTTTGATAATATCTTCGTGACCAATTCCATTTAACAAGCATAAAACTTTCGTATTTTTATTAAGGAAATGTTCTAATGCTTCAAGCATTCCTTCCAGTTGCATTGCTTTTGTAAATAGGATAACTAAGTCTGCTGTAAAATCGATGCTTGCTACTTCTGTCTGAGGATAAATAGGAATTTTAGCGGTCATCACTTCGCCATTAAAATCAGCAACTAACCCGTTTTTTCTTATTGCTTCAATATGTTCTGGCCAACCATCAACAAAAATAACGTCATTTCCTGCTTGATGTAACATTAGTCCAAAGCGACTGCCCATAGCGCCAGCACCTGCGATAATAATCTTCATTTCTTTTCCTCCGTTCAATTTTTTATTTTTAGGTAAAAATCTGCTAAGAAAATCTCTATCTCTTACTTTTATAGCAATAAAAAGGCAAAACATATGTTATATTATAAGTGATCTATTTGTTATTTTTTATCCAAGCACATTTGTGTAAGCGCTTTTAAAAAGAAAGGGAGTTTCTGATGAATATTCAGCTTTTAAAGTACTTCATTGAAATTGTTAATACCCGCAGTTTATCGGCGGCCGCTCGCAATTTATTTGTCACCCAACCAACACTTTCTTTAGCATTGAAAAAAATGGAATCTGAGTTAGGCACAGCGTTGTTTGATCATTCTGATCAACCGTTTCAATTGACCGATACTGGTGTTTATTTATATGAACATGGCCAAGAAGTTGTTTTTCAATTCGATCAATTGGTAACAGATATTCGTGAAATGAACCAGAAACCAGTTAAAAAGCAATTGCGTTTAGGGTTAACTACTTTATTTGCTGTACAATTTATGAAAGAAATTTCACGATTTTTAACAACCCATCCACATGTGAATTTAATATTACAGCAAGACGGCTCGCCAAAATTACAAACGATGTTAGCAAATAAAGAAATTGATATGGGACTAATTTCTTTCCCAAATACCTTACCTGAAATTATTCATATTGAACCTTTAGAAACGACTACCAAAGGCTACCATGTTTATGTCGTGGTACCAGAATCAAATCCTCTCTCCCAATATGAAAAATTAACTTTTAAAGATTTGAAAGATCAACGATTTTCATCGTTAAGTGATAATTTTATGATTGGTCGCCTACTACTAGATCGGACTCGGAGCTTCGGTTATGAGCCGAATATCATTTTGCATAACGATGATTTACAAGTACTTCTTTATAGTTTACAAAAAAATAATTCGATTTGTTTGCTGCCGATTGAATATTATGAAGTGGGAAAAAGTCAAGGACTGAAATGGATTCCTTTAAAAGATAAGTTTGACTATTTCCCCATCGGCATTGCTTTGCGCCGCGATTTTAGTCTGACAGAAGATGTTAGAGATTTTATCCAAATCATTAAAGAAAATTAATGGATAGCCTAGCCTTGATAAGCAAAGACGACTTTACTATCATAAAGTTTCAACACTTTTTCAAATAAGAATTTTGAGAATAAACCCGCGACAATTGGAACAACAAACCAAGAAAAGAGTAAAGGTAAGATCCCTAAGCCCGCATCCAATGAAGCAAGTGGCCCCACGAGTCCAACCAAGCCAAATCCAGCCGATTGTGGGGTTCCTGAAATGTTGAATAGAACCACAGGAATTGCTGAAATAGTCGCTGTAAATAAACAAGGAATTAAAATAATTGGGTATTTAAATAAGTTAGGCATCATCATTTTCATACCGCCCAAAGAGACAGCCAGTGTCACTCCCGATTGGTTGACATTCCAAGAATTAATCACAAGAACAACAGTTGTGGCTGCAATTCCCATTGCGGCAGCACCTGCAGACAAGCCATTCAACTGAATCGCCAAACCGATTGCCACAGTAGTGATTGGTGAAATAATCAGTGCAGCAAATGAACAAGCAATTAAAATACTCATGATAATTGGCTGGAAATCAGTAAAATTGTTAATCACTTTCCCAATGGCAACCGTGATCTGTGTCACATATGGGTAAATCAACATGCCAAACAAGCCTGCACCTACTCCAACAACGATCGGTAAAGCAATGATTTCCACTGAACCGAATTTTTTATCAATGACTAATAAAAGTAAGACTGCAACAGAAGCGGTAATCATAATATTAATGATGTCACCAGTACCTGCACCAATAAAGCCTTTCACTTCTGAATTAAATTTAATCACGCCAGAGCCAGCAAATGCTGCACCGCCAGCAATCATCATTTTCTGTGGCGTTAAGCCAAATTGAAAAGCAATCAGTCCACCAATAATTAAAGGGGTGGCTAGTTGGAAAATTTGCGCCGCATGAATAATCATTTCGATAATCTTGTATTCTGCAAAATATTTTAAAATGGCTCCTAATACAGCATTGGGAATTAAGGCGATAATGGTGCCGGAAGCTGTTCCAGCTAACACTTTGTTAAAAAATATTCTTGGGGTTAATTGAGCATCCAGTTTATCAGTGGGCATTTTCAACACTCCTATTGATTATTTTTGTTTTTTTAAAACAAGTTTGAGAATGATTGAACTTTCTGTTAGATAAAGAGCGGCCTCAAAGAAGAGCGCTTATTTCTTTGAGGCGCTTTTTATTTAACTAAAGCAAGGAACGATTTTTAATATACATCCGTATCCGCATTATATTTCGCTAAATTATCTTTAACATCTCGCAAGAACTTACCTGCTTGTTGTCCATCTAAAATTCGATGATCAATAGAAAGACATAAGTTAACCATATCTGCCACTTTAAAGCCTCCATCTGCGGTTGGCACAAGGCGTTTATTAATTGACTCTACTTGTAATATCGCAGCTTGTGGATGGTTAATAATTCCCATCGATTGGACGGAACCTAGTGTTCCAGTATTATTAAGAGTAAAGGTCCCTCCTTGCATTTCCTTGCTTGCTAGCGTTCCTTGTCGGACTTCTTGTGCCAAGCGATTGATTTCTTTAGCTAGCCCTGCAATCGAATAGTTATCCGCTTGTTGAATCACTGGCACGTAAAGATGCTCGTCTGTCGTTACAGCTATGGATAAATTAACATCTTTATGATAAATAATTGAGCCATCATCCCAAGATGTATTGATTTTTGGATTTTTCTTTAACGCTTGAATGACTGCTTTGGCAAAAAATGGGAAGAAGCTTAGAGATAGGCCCTCTTGTTGTTTAAATTCATCTTTTAATGAATTTCTAAGTTGGACTAAGTTGGTCACATCCGCTTCCACCATTAACCAAGCGTGAGGGATTTCGTTGACACTTTGGACCATTTTTTTAGCAATCGCTTTACGTACAGGATCTGCAGAGACAATTTTATCTGTGGTTGTTTCAGTTGGACTAGCTGTTGCGGCGCTTTCATTTTGCGAAGCAACTGGCTCCTCTGAATTTGAAGGGCTAGTTCCTGGACTCACTGTTTTATCAGGTGTTCTTGCCTGTGTTGGTGTAAAGTTTGTAACATCTTTTCTAGTAATCCGACCATCACGACCTGTCCCTGTAACTTGTGTTAAATCAATCTTTTTTTCTTGGGCAATTTTAAGGACTGCTGGGGAATAACGACCATTATTTTTTTGATGGGACGTCGCAGTGCTTGTTGTTTCAGCCGTTTCATGTTCTTGTGCTTGTTCCGCACTTGCTTCTTTCACTGGTGCTAAAGTAGCTACTTCTGTTTCTTCTGTTGTTTCTTCTGTCTCTAACGTCATCACCGCTGTTCCGATGGGCACATCTGTATCTAGAGAAATCAGAAATTCTTTTACTACACCATCAAAATCTGATGGGACTTCCGTGGTGACTTTATCAGAAACGACTTCCATTAAGGGATCATAGCGTTTCACTGCATCTCCTGGTTTAACTAACCATTGGACAATGGCTGCCTCTGTGACACTTTCGCCTAGATGAGGCATTTTGATTTCTTTTGTGGCCATTTATTTTTTCCTCCTTGCTTCAATTAAAATTCTGCTAATTCTTTCATTGCTGCTAATACTTGCTCTTCATTGATTAAAAATTCTCTTTCTAAAGGTAATGCATAAGGCATGCTTGGACAATCAGGTCCTGCAAGTCGTTGAATCGGTGCATCTAAATCAAAGAGAGCATCTTCTGAAATCATTGCCGCAATTTCACTCATCACGCTGCCTTCTTTATTGTCTTCTGTTACGAGTAAAACCTTCCCTGTTTTCTTAGCTGCAGCTACTAATGTTTCGTGATCTAAAGGATATAATGAGCGAACATCGACGATTTCGGCATCAATTCCTTCAGCGGCTAGTTTTTCCGCCGCAGCTAAAGCTAATTGCAAGGTCATGCCGTAACTAATCACGGTTAAATCACTACCCGTTCTAACGACATTGGCTTTGTCAATTGGTACGATATAATCATCTGCAGGCACTTCATCTTTTAGTAAACGATATAAACGCTTATGTTCGTAAAAAATGACTGGATCATCGGAACGAATCGCTGCTTTAATCATCCCTTTTGCATCATAAGGATTAGAGGGGGTCACAACTCTTAATCCTGGTTGTCCACAAAAAACTTTTTCTGTAGACTGAGAATGATACAGCCCACCACGAACACCGCCGCCATAAGGTGTCCGATAAACGATTGGCGCAGTCCAATCGCCTTTTGTTCTATAGCGCATTGTCCGAGCCTCTGATAACAATTGATTGGTTGCAGGCAAAATGTAATCCGCAAATTGAAATTCACCAATTGCGCGATAGCCCATTAAACCTAAGCCGACAGCTAAACCACCAATTAAGCCTTCTGTTAACGGTGTATTAAAACAACGCTCGTCACCGTATTTAGCAGCCAAGTCCTTTGTTACACCGAACACGCCGCCTTTGTCGCCGCCGACATCTTCTCCAAAAATAACTACTTTTTCATCACGAGCCATTTCTTCAGAAATTCCTAAGTTAATTGCTTCTAAATAAGTCATCTCAGCCATTATATTTCTTCTCCTCTTCTCTTATTTTGCATACACTTCTTCTAAAATTGATGTCGGTACAGGATCTGGCATTGCTTCTGCTTCATCCGTTGCTTGATTGATTTCTGCACGAATTTCTTCATCAATTTTGGCAATGTCTTCGTCTGTTAAATAGCCCTCTTCTAATAATTGTTTTTCAAAAAGCTTCACTGCATCGTTCTTTTTCATCTCTTCAATTTCTTCTTTTGAACGATAAACAGATTGATCATCGTCAGCGGAATGAGAAGTCAAGCGAGAAACCATTAATTCAATCAATTTTGGTCCTTTTTTCCCGCGAGCCGCTTTTACTGCTTCTTTAAACGCTAGATAGACTTCAGTAAAATCACTACCATCAACGGTTACACCTTCAAAGCCATAAGCTTTCGCGCGATCGGCCATTCGTTTATTGGCATACTGTTCTTCAATTGGGACAGAAATCGCATATTCATTATTTTCAACAACAAAAATGACTGGTAATTTTTTTACGCCTGCAAAGTTCATAGCTTCTTGGACTTCTCCTTGATTGGCAGAGCCTTCCCCAGTGGTGGTCAATGCAACAAAATCAGCCTTTTGAAGTTGCGCTGCATAACCAACACCTGTCGCTAATGGCATTTGTGTACTTACTGTTGAAGAGAAGGAAACAATATTATGCTCTTTTGAACCATAATGATTCGGCATTTGACGACCATGGGAAGAAGGATCCGCTTCTTTTCCAAAAGAACCCATTAAAATATCTTTGGAGGTCATGCCCCAAACCAAGCACGCGGTCATATCACGATAATACGGTAAAAAATAATCTTTTTGAGGATCAAAAGCCATCACCATCGCTACTTGTGCAACTTCTGCCCCTTGACCAGAAATATTGAAAGAGGTCTTACCAATCCTTGTTAATTGCCACAACCGTTCGTCTAAACGACGTCCTCGTAGTACTTGACGATATGCCTGAATCAATTCTTCTTTTGATAAACCTGATTTTTTAAGCGCTTTCATTTTCATCAACCTTTCTCTATTTGTGAATCGCTAAGCCATAAGTATCTAAGGCTGCTTCTTGCAATACTTCTGTCATTGTTGGATGCGCATGGATTGCTTCACCAATTTCAATGGGCGCGGCATCTAAATACATGGCAGTACTTGCTTCGGCAATTAAATCCGTGACATGTGGCCCAATCATAGAAACCCCTAATAAATCATCGGTCTTCTTGTCACGAATTACTTCTATAAAGCCATCTGTTTCTCCATAAACAAGTGATTTACCATTACCATTAAAATTAAAGGTGCCAATCACTACTTCTTTATCTGCTGGCAAAGTTTCTCTAGTATAGCCGACACTTGCTATTTCAGGATTTGTATAAACACCTCGAGGCACGTTTGTATAATTTAAAGGTTCAACTGTCTCGCCTAAAAGATGCTGAACAGCTAGCTCTCCTTCTTTCATAGCCACATGCGCTAGTTGAAGTGTATCAATACAATCACCAATCGCATAAATATGTCCTTCTGTGGTTTGATAAAATTCATTTACTTCAATGCCTTTGTCAGTATATTTCACTGAGGTATTCTGTAACCCTAACTTATTGATATTGGGTTGACGACCAATTGCTACCATGACTTTGTCAACAGTGAGGGTTTCTTGTCCTGCAACTTCTACTTGAACCTTCTGTCCGGTAACTTTCGCTTCTTGGACTTTGCTACCTAATAAAATGTTAATTCCTCGTTGCTCTAAACGTTTCTTTAATTCTTTAGAAATTGTTGCACTCTCATTTATAAGTAAACGATCCAAAAATTCAATGATAGTTACGTTGACACCTAAACTATTTAATAAAGAAGCCCACTCGACACCAATAACGCCACCACCAATAATTGCAATTGATTCTGGTAGCTCTTCTAATTCAAGCATCCCATCAGAAGATAAGATAAATTCTTCATCCAGTGGCAAATTAGGTAACGTTTTAGGACTAGAGCCTGTCGCAATAATGACATTTTTAGGAACGATAATTTCTTCTTCCCGTGTTGGATCATTAAACGTAACTGCCACTGCGCCAGAGACTGGTGAAAAAATAGAGGGACCTAAAATCGCACCTTCGCCTGCTAAAATTTTGATTTTATTTTTCTTGCATAAGCCTTCAACACCTTTGTGTAACTGCTCAATAATTCCTTCTTTCCGTTGTTGTATTTTAGAAAAATCAATGGACGCTGCCTCTGTTTCAATCCCAAAAGAAGCCGCTTGTTTTAAGGTATCAAAAACCTCTGCGCTTCTTAATAAAGCTTTTGTAGGGATACAGCCTTTGTGCAAACAAGTGCCACCTAATTTGTATTTTTCAACAATTGTGACGTTTAGCCCTTTTTGTGCGGCTCGAATTGCTGCTACATAGCCTCCTGTTCCGCCACCTAAAATCAGTAAATCTGTTTGTTCCGCCATTTTGATCACTCCTGCTCAATTTTTGCTTCACTATAATTTAAAGCTTGTTCTTCCCCTGTTAATACTCGATTGACGCCTTCATATAAAGCAGCCATCTCCATTTCACCTGGGTAAACCTTAATTGGTGCAATCCAAGTGATTTTTTGACTAATTTCTTGAACAACGGTTTGCGAGTAGGCTGCGCCCCCTGTTAAAATAATTGCATCAATTGTGCCTTCAAGAACTACGGCCATCTCGCCAATACTTTTTGCGATTTGGTAACACATTCCTTTTAAATAGTAATTTGCTGTTTGATCATCTGCAGCTATTTGTGCTTGGATATGCCGTAAATCTGTTTCACCTAGGTATGATTTAAGACCGCTATTCCCCGCAATTAGCTTTTTCACTTGGCTAATCGTTAACTCCTGTTCAAGTATCCATTGCGCAAATTCAACGAGCGGTAAGGCGCCACTGCGTTCAGGCGTATAAGGACCTTCACCATCAAGCCCATTTACCACATCCACCATGCGGCCTTTTTGATGCGCCCCCAAGCTAATGCCCCCACCTAAATGAACAACGATAAAATTGCTTTGCTCATATGTTTTTCCTAAATCCTCAGCGATTTTTCGAGCGACCGCTTTTTGATTTAAGGCGTGACCAACGCTACGCCGCTGAATGCCTTTTAATCCAGAAATCCTGGCTAATGGCTGTAGCTCATCTACAACAACAGGATCGACAATAAAGGCTGGCACGTGATATTTTTCTGCAAACTCATTAGCTAAAATCGCCCCTAAATTTGAAGCATGGGTATTAAAGCGTTCTGTCCGCAAATCTTCTAGCATTTGTTGATCGACAAGATACGTACCGCCAGGAATAGGCTTAAGCAAACCACCACGCCCCACGACAGCGGCTAATTGTGTGATGTTATGTGTTTCTAAAAATTCCGCGATCATTTGTTTTCGAAATGATGTTTGACTGACAACATTTTCAAAAGGTGCCAATTCTTGGACGCTATGTCTAAGCGTTTCTTCCGCCAAGCAATCATGATTAGCAAAAAGCGCTAACTTCGTGGAGGTCGAGCCAGGATTAATAACCAATACTGTTTCCATTGTTTTCTGCTCCTTTTTTTAAACTTGTCTCATGGCAAATCTTAATGAATGGAATTTGCTTTCTGTCGAATCGCTTCTAGATGTTAAAACGACTGGGACTTTTGTGCCAACAATCGTTCCTCCCACCTTGGCGTGCCCAAACAAGGTTAATGATTTGTATAAACAATTGCCAACATCAATAGTTGGGACCACTAAAATATCTGCATCCCCCATGATAGGACCGCTGTAACGTTTATGCGCAACCGCTTCTTCAGAGGTCGCTAAATCAAGCGAAAGTGGACCAAAAACCGTAGCCTCTTGTTGATCATTAAAATGTGCCGTGACTTCTTTTGCTAAAACAGACGAAGGCATTTTAGGATTGAAATTTTCCGCTGCGCTTAACAAAGCAATTTTCGGGTGGTGCAGTCCCAATTTTTGGGCGACTTCTTTAGCATTTTCAACAATTTCAATGAGTGTCGCTTGAGTGGGGGCGATATTCATCGCACAATCGGTTAACAAGAAGGTTTTCCCCGCAGGCAGCTCCACCATTGCTACATGGGAAAGAATCGGTTTATTTTTTAATTGATGCTCACTTTTCAACATTTCTTTTAGTAATGTGTGGGTCTGAATAATTCCTTTCAATAAAATTTGTGCTTGACCGGTTGCAACTAGACTGACAGCTTCCTGTGCTACCGCGGCCTCATCTGAGCAATGAACATATTTCCAGAGATTTTCAGTATCAAGATTTTCGCTTGTATCAAATACAATAAACTGCAACGGTTGCTCGGCTTCTTTTAGTGCTTTTTTAACTAGCTGTAAAATCTCTGGTTGTGAACCTCCTGCAATTGAAACAGTGATCATTTTCTCACCTCATTTTTTCTTCTTTACACTTTAAATCTACCTTAGTATGTAAGCGCATACAAATTGTTAATTTTTATGCCCTTATTAATATTTTTTATAGAGAAGGAAAAGCTTAGTAAATCAAGCTTTTCCTTCTCTAAACAATCGTTATCTAATTTACTTTTCATGAAAAAACTTCTTTTCTAAGAATGAAAGGAAAACTTATACTTCGGCACAGCTGTTTATTTATGTCAGATTCTAAACCATGTTATACTTTAGATACTTATTTTTAGGAGGAATTAAATGGCACTACTACTATTCTTTTTGTTTATCGCCCTACTAGGATTTGGTATATTAAAAATTAATAACCGCAGTATCCTCGGCGGTATCACTTTGGCTTCTGGCACCTTATTGTCATTAGTCACCTTACTATTTATCGGACTAGACAAAATTTATTTACATTTTAAGAATGGCGACCTAATTACCTTGGCCATTGCTTATCTATTAATTCCCGCTGTGTTTATCGGCATTTGCCTTTACTTTATTTTTAACTCACGTACGATGCAAACGAAAGAAGGCAAAAGTGTCACGGCTAAATTGTCGGCGGGCTTAGGGCTGAACTTATTAATTGCTTTACCAGCCTTTCTATATTTATTATCAGTTGGCACAGCGCAAATACCTTATGTGCTTTTTCTGTTCTTACTTTTTCTATTGTTAATGGATCTTTTGCTGACCTTTCTATTTGCTGCTTACGTCTTGTATTCATGGATGTACCAAATGATTCCTTTAAAAAAAGCGGTTGATTATATCATTGTTTTAGGTTCGGGAATTCGTAGCGAGGAAGTACCTCCACTTTTGAAGAGTCGGTTAGATAAAGGAATTGAATATTATGAGAAAAATCCCACCGCTAAATTTGTAGTCAGCGGGGGTCAAGGTCCTGACGAACCTGTGGCCGAAGCTTTCGCAATGAAAAAATATTTGCTTTCACAAAATATTCCTGCAGAAGCAATTTTGATGGAGGACCAATCCACCACCACTTATGAAAATATGTTGTTTTCTAAAGCAATAATTCAGGCAGATTGGCAAAAGATGCCGTCTGATTCTAAACAACCCTCTGTTATTTTTTCAACAAATAACTATCATGTCTTACGAGGAGCTATGTATGCCCATCGTGTCGGCTTAAAAGCTGAAGGTGTCGGGGCGCCAACTGCCTTATATTTTTTACCAACTGCTCTAATCCGAGAATACATTGCCTTACTGGTTCATGATAAGCGAATTGTGCTTTTTGTTTTTCTACTTGTCACTCTTCTTTTAGGAATCAGTATCTTACCCATCTAAAAAAATAGCGACTCACATTTTTGTGAGCCGCTGTTTTTATTCTTTTAATATAAAAAGGTTTAATGAACGTAATTAGCTATCAATGCAATCAGCCATAAATGAAGCGGATAGAATCCGTAAAATAAATATTTGAAAAATGGTGCTTTGCTCCCTCTCTCACCATTGTAAAGCGATATAAATGGTAACACAGTGATAAACATAAAATCAGAATTATAAGCTAACATTTCAATTGTCGTTGGCCAATCTCCCAACCATTGAAAACTTGTAACTAAGAAAAAGAGCGCTAATGCACCATATAAACAGTTCCGTAAGACAAGTCTCTTTCTGGCTAAATACGTAATCAACATAAAAGGTAACATCACAATGCCACCTTCAGCAAACATTGCTCCTATTCCTAAAATTGCTAGTATACTAATCAATAAAACAATTTTTAAACTGATTTTTGGCATCTCTAGCATCGCTTTTGTCACAATTAACATACTGACACCAAGGGCTAAGGTGAAGAAAATATTGTTGTGAACAGCGACAGCTGGATTATTCACTAAATGATTTAGCAGCGTATTTCCAACAAACATGATTGCTGCCCAAATATACAAACGACCATTGTAGCGATAAACATTCCGTGTATAGTTGAAGCCTTCTACAGCCATATAACCAAAAAACACACCGACACAACGAGTAATTACATGAAAAATCAGTGCCCATTCTGGCGGAACAAAATAATTAATATGGTCAAGAACCATTAACCCCATCATCAATAACTTTAAGCGATTTGCGTTCATGAATCGTCTCCTTTATTTTTTCTACAGAAACTATCATATCTTTTTATATAACAGAAAACAACGAACATTCTTGTTAGATTCAACCATTCTTTTTGTCACTTTCGTTAAACTTGGTACCGCAAAGATAAATCTTCGAATAAATAATGTTGGTATTTAAATTGTTCAAAATGAATTTTTCGAATTTCTTGCTTAATGGCTATTAAGCATTCATCGACCGTCATCAATGATTCTTCTTTCAGAAGCGCCTCTTCTATTAATAATTTGCATTGGCAATCAATCAATAAAAGTTGACTATAGAATGTGTAAAATGTTTCTTTATTTAATTTTTCAATCAAATTTTTAGCTTGATTCTGTAGCTTTTGATAACATTTGGTCAATTTTTGGTAATCCATTAAATCAACTAACTGACCTTGTTTTAACATGTTACTAAAGTCTAAATCCCAAAGCATTTCTTTAGTCAGCTGTTGCAATAAATAATACATAGAATGACTACTAATAATTTCAGTGGTCGGTTCTTCAATTGTTTCATAAAAAGTCACAAAATATTCTCGCTCAATCACAGTAATAATTTCTTCTTCTGAAAGCTCACAATCTTCTAAATTTTGATAGAATATCAATAATTTAATCCGTTCATCTATTTTATTCAGCGAAGCGACTAATTCAGGAAAAAGAACCGACTGACAATTTTCTACTAATTCTCTTGCCTTATTTTGTTCATTTTTATAAAAGTTGTATAACTTTTTCCGCTGTTTTAACGAGTTTAGTAAGTTATCGGGTATATTCCAGTAATATTGTTTCTTCATAGCATTCCCACTCTTCTTTTTTATGTACAATTTTACAAAATTGGTCTTAGCCAATTTCGTCTCTAGTTATTCTATCAAAAAAGTGATGCTTTTTTACTGACAATAATTACTCGTTTTACGCCCAAAAAGTGAAAATCTAGCTGTTAAGTAATTATTGGGGCTTGTTTCCCGCAGGCCGAAAAAACTTTTTCCTTTTAAAAGTCCAGAAAAAGACCTACACTAGAGATAGACAAACGTTGGAGGGATTTAAATGGATTTACACTTAACGAATAAATTAGCATTAATTACTGGTTCAACCAAAGGAATTGGCAAAGCAATTGCGATTGAAATGGCTCGTGAAGGGACCGATGTCATTATCAATGGGCGCAATGAAGCCGAAGTAATCAAAGTTGTTGAAGAAATACAAACAATGTTTCCAGACACTCATCCTCAAGCAGGAACTGCCGATATTTCCATTGAAAGTCAACGAACTACTTTACTTGAAAAATTCCCTAAAGTCGACATTTTAGTGAATAATATGGGGATTTTTGAACCAATGGAATACTGGGACATCGATGACGCCACTTGGGAAAAATTTTTTACTGTGAACGTGTTGTCAGGCAATGCATTAGCAAAAGCTTATCTACCTAAAATGCTTGCACAAGATTTTGGTCGCATTATTTTCATCGCTAGCGAAGAAGCAGTGATGCCTTCTGGCGAAATGCCCCAATATAGCATGACAAAAACGATGAATCTTTCCTTAGCTAAAAGTTTATCCAACTTAACTGTCGGCACACATGTCACCGTTAACACGGTTATGCCTGGCTCAACCCTTACCGAAGGTGTAGAAAAAATGTTGGAAGATATGTACGCTGGTTCAGACATTCCCAAAGAGGATTGGGAAAAAGATTTCATGAAAAATCATCGTTCTCGTTCACAAATCCAACGGCTCATTCGACCAGAAGAAATTGGTCGTTTTGTTACCTTTGTGGCCAGCCCGGATTCTTCTTCATTCTCAGGCGAAGCCTTAAGAATCGATGGCGGCTTAGTTCCAACGATCTTCTAAATTAAACAAAAAAGACAGCCAGCAAAAATTCACATTTTTTGCTGGCTGTCTTTTTAAGCATATTAATTGATTACTTACCAAAAGCAAGTTATATTTATCTCGAATTCGAAATAAAAAGAGGTGAAACAATGAGCCAACAGCAAGAAGCTTTAAAAGCCTATATCGGTTTATTAAGAACCAGCCATCAACTAGAGCAACTTGCCAAGCAAGATGTTACTTGTTATGACTTAAACATTACAGAATTTTCAGTATTAGAGCTGTTACTCCATAAAGGTCCTCAGACCATCCAAAAAATTAAGGAGAAAATTTTAATTGCTAGCAGTAGCACCACTTATGTTATTGACCAATTACATAAAAAAGGCTATGTAACGCGCACCCCCAGTGAAAAAGACCGACGCATTACTTACGTCGAATTAACAGAAGCTGGAAAAACATTAATTGAAGAAATTTTCCCGACGCATGCAAAGCGAATTGCAGAAGCATTTGAACAACTCTCTTCCGAAGAATTAACACTTCTTCAAAAAACTTTACGAAAAATAACAAATGAAACGAAATGAGGAAATAATGATGAAAAAAGAAGATCAATTATTAGGAATCCACCACGTTACAGCTATGACAAGTGATGCAGAAAAAAACTATCACTTCTTTACAGACGTTTTAGGGATGCGTTTAGTCAAAAAAACAGTGAATCAAGATGATATCTATACTTACCATACCTATTTTGCTGATGATTTGGGTACACCAGGTACAACCATGACCTTTTTCGATTTTCCCAATAACCCTAAAGGATTAAAAGGAACCAATACAATTTCAAGAACAGGGTTCCGGGTTCCTTCAGATGCAGCTTTGACTTATTATGAAAATCGCTTTAATAAATTTGCGGTCAAACACACAGGTATTTCTGAAGAATTTGGCAAAAAAGTCCTTCGCTTCTGGGATTTTGATGATCAAGCGTATCAATTAATCTCTGATGAATTAAATCAGGGCGTTGCAGCGGGCACCCCTTGGAAAAAAGGACCTGTTCCAACAGAATTTGCGATTTATGGCTTAGGACCTGTCGAAATAGCTATTTCCTATTTTCATGAATTCAAAGAAGTCTTTGAAGAAATTCTAGGCTTTCACCTAGTGGCACAAGAAGGCAATCGCTATTTACTAGAAGTTGGCCAAGGTGGCAATGGTGCCCAAGTCGTTTTGGTAGACGATGATACTAGCTCACAAGCACAACAAGGATATGGTGAAGTACATCACGTTGCATTCCGCCTAGCGGATCGTAAATCACTTGGGACTTGGCAAGCGCTCTTTGATCATTTAGGCTTACAAAACTCTGGCTATGTCGATCGTTATTATTTTGAATCATTGTATGTTCGCATTGGGCATATTTTAGTCGAATTAGCCACCGATGAACCAGGATTTATGGGGGATGAACCTTACGAAACATTAGGAGAAAAGTTATCTCTTGCACCATTTTTAGAAAACCGTCGTGAGTATATTGAGAGTGTTATCAAGCCTTTCAATACAAAACGAGCCTAAGGAGGAAAAAACATGCATTCAATTTTTAAAAAAGGACATCCTGAAGCACCTGTCTTTGTGCTACTTCACGGTACAGGTGGTGATGAAACATCTCTCCTACCAATTGCCCAAGAACTAAATAAACAAGCCACTGTACTAAGTATTCGTGGTGATGTTTCAGAAAATGGAATGAATCGTTATTTTAAGCGCCTAGCGGAAGGTCATTATGACTTAGAAGATCTAGAAAAACGCGGTGAGGCGCTTCATAAGTTTATTCAACAAGCCGCTAACGAGCATCAATTTTCATTGGATAAAATTATTTTTATTGGCTATTCAAATGGGGCCAATATCGCTATTCAATTATTGCTTACTCATCCCGGCAGCTACCATCAAGCTGTCCTCTATCATCCCATGTTTCCTGTTGAATTGACCAATCAACCAGACTTGACCGCCACTTCTGTTTTATTATCTCTAGGAGAGCATGACCCGATTGTCCCACTTCCTGAAAGTATGCGTGTGATTCAATTATTTCAGAATCATGGAGCAACCGTACAAGAGGTTTGGACACAAAGTCATCAATTAACTTATCAAGAAATTAAGGAAACACAAACTTGGTTGGTACATCTGTCCTCTTAACAAAAAAGTGGGTCCTAAGTCGAAATGACTTAGGACCCACTTTTTCTATTTTAAGATAATTCACTGTCTGAGCTTCTTTTTATTCTGCCATTTGAACAACTATTTTACCAACTGCATGGTGCGTTTCACTGAGTGCATGTGCATCATAAATCCCTTGTCTAGAAAAAGGGAAAACTTCACCAATAATTGATTTCACTTTTCCAGCTGCCATCAAATCAGCAATTTTTTGTAATTGTTCTCCATTTGGTTGAAGCCAAATACTTTCAGCAGAAATATTTTTTTCGGCTGCCAATTGTTTATCTTCAATGCCCACAATTGAAACAAGACGACCGGTGTTTGGTTTTAAGACGTCAAAACTATTTTTTTGAACCTCACCACCCATTGTATCAAAGACCAAATCAACATCAGCTAATACCTCTGCAAAATTCGTTGTATGATAATCAATCACTTCATCTGCACCAATTTTTTTCAGTAAAGCATGATTTTTTGCGCTAGCGGTCGTGATGACATGTGCGCCCGCTTCTTTTGCTAGTTGAATCGCATAAGTACCGACCCCACCTGCACCCGCATGAATTAAAACAGTTTCTCCTTCTTTAAGGTGACCATGATCAAACAATGCTTGCCAAGCGGTTAAACCAGCCAACGGAACGGCAGCCGCTTCTTCAAAGCTAATTGTTTCAGGGATTTTTGCTAATAAATGATCATCCACAATCGTTACTTCTGCATAGGTACCAAAACGAGTAGTTTCAGGACGAGCAAAAACTTTATCGCCAACTTGCCAATCCGTTACTTGACTCCCCACCTCTGTAATCACACCAGCGACATCCCAACCAAGAATAATCGGAAAGGACCAATCAAACATCTGTTTTAAATATCCTTCACGCAATTTCCAATCAATCGGATTAATTGATGTCGCGTATTCTTTTACCAACACTTGATGTTCCGATAATTCTGGCAGTGTTACTTCTGCTTCTTCAAGTACCTCTTTACTTCCGTACTGATTAATCACAACAGCTTTCATAAACCAACTTCCTCTCATTTGTTTCATTTTTCACACTTTTAGTATACGCCTATTGCCTTCTTTTTATATAAGAATATGCTTTAGTTAAATTGAGAGAAAGTAGCTGTTTTTAGTCTATTATTCATAACGTAAAGATTCAATTGGATCTAATTTTGCTGCTCTTCGAGCTGGTAAAGTTCCTGCTAAAAAAGCAATAAACATAATAACTAAGATAATCGTTAATGAAGATGGCAATGAAAATTGAATTAATTTAAATCCTGTTAAAGCCTTTAAAAAAGAATCCGTTGCCAAACGATTAACTAAATTTCCAACCCCAACAGCTCCTAAAATGCCTAATATTGAGCCAAAAAAGCCAATTAAAGCCGCCTCAACACTAAAAATTGTAAAGACTTTCCCATTGCTAAGTCCCATGGCTTTCATTAAACCAATTTCTCGCGTTCTTTCTTGGACAGACATATACAGCGTGTTAATAATGCCAAAGCTTGCAGCTAACAAGGCAATTGCACCAAACATGGTTAAAACACCAGTGATTGCATTGATTATATTACGAATCATGCCAATTTCATCTTCGACAGTAGTCGCTAAATAGCCAGCTTTATCTAAATCTTTTTTGATGTCCTTAATCTGCTCTGGCGTGCTGTCTTTTTTAACTTCAGCAATAATCATCGCGTATTGATTTTTTAAATGTTCTGGAAGATCTGCTTGATTGATTGAGACAACTTTATCAATCAATGCTTTATTCATCAGCGAGAGCCCATTTTGAATGACACTGGCATTTCTAACGCCAACAATTTTTGCTTCAATAACTTGCTCTTGTCCTTTCAAGGAACTTGAGATACCTAATTGAACTGTTTCTCCCACGGCAGCTTTACTAGATGTATAGCCGAGCGCTTTTACATATTCTGGTGACAAATTAATTTCGAAGTCCTGGCTCGTTTGCGAAACTTTACGGCCAGCCGCTAAATCAATGGTCATCTCATCTAGCGCAGAAGTAGCTGAAAATACATATTTATGCTTATCTGCTCCTTTTATATAATCGATAGCAACGGATTTCATTGGTTCCACTGATGTAACATCCGAGATTTTTTTAATCTTCTCAATATCTTTTTCAGCAAGCATACTTTGTTGTTGAATCGTACTGGTTTTTTTCTCTGGATTATATTTACTTGGTTCTGTTCCGTTACCAACATTCATCTCCATTTTTGGCTGAATAAATAGCTGATTTGCACCACCGACACTGCCGACTTGTTTGTCAATATAATCATTTACACCAATATTGACTCCTGTAGTTAAAGCTATGGTAAATGCTCCAATAAAGATTGCAATAATGGTCAATACGGTTCGACCTTTATTACGCATTAAATTGGTACTAGCTGATTTTAAAATATCTCTAAATTTCATTTACTCATCTCCTCCTACAATCAAGCCGTCTCGAACATGAACTTGCCGATCACAACGTGCTGCTAAGTCTGGATCATGTGTCACAATAATTAAGGTAATTCCTTTATTTTTATTTAAATCAAATAACAATTCTTCAATTTTCTTCCCAGTGGCAGAATCTAAATTCCCTGTAGGTTCATCTGCAAAAATAATTTGCGGATTATTAACTAAAGCACGCGCTATACATACCCGTTGTTTTTGGCCACCAGATAAATTATTCGCTTTATTTTGAACTTTATCTTCCAAACCGACTGCTTTTAACGCATCTAAAGCCATCTTTTTCCTCTTGCTACCGGAAATCCCACCAATTTTTAATGGTAAAAGAACATTATTTAAAACTGTATCCTTGGCATTCATAAAGAATTGTTGAAAAACAAAACCAAATTCTTCATTTCTCGTTTTATTCAGCACTTTCTTTCTAATACTAGTAACATTTTTACCATTTAAATAAATATCTCCTGAAGTTGGTTGATCTAGCAATGCCAAAATGTGCATAAATGTTGATTTCCCAGAGCCACTTTTACCAATTATGGCCACAGATTCACCTTTTTCAACTTTTAAATCAACACCTTTTAACGCATCAAATTTTGTTTCGTTCTTTCCATAACTTTTTTTAATATTTTTTGCTTCAATTACCGCCATGTTACCCCTCCATTTTTCATTCTTTGTCGTTTACTTATTTACAAAGTTTTTTACTCTTTTCATACTCCTTTCTTCTCTTTCTATTTTGACGGAAGCCCTTTCCTTTGTCATGGTACTTCCGATGTATCTCTCAATTAAAACAATAAGAACATGTTCCAAATTCACCTCATTGAACATGTTCTTATTAATTAGTTATGCATTTACGCGTTTAATTTCACGATGTTTATTCAATAAATAGGCCAAACCAAGATTAATGCCCACAAAGCAACTGATTGTCAGAAGAAGTGGCAGGACAGTAAAACCAGTGGATTGATAACCAACCATTGCTTGCAAGACATGGAGCATTCTCAGGCGCATTGGTGCCCCCCCTAATTGTGCAATCGTGCCCAGTAAAATAGGAATCATTAATAACAGCAATAAAACAATGAGTTTTTTTACGCCATCTATCCGATCATTAAAGACACCTGCTAACAAGCCAAGTGAGCCGCTAAGCATTAGTAAGATAAAAAAGAGCAACCACGACATGAAAAAGTTTCCTTGCGCATAGACATCAATTAATTTCATTGATAATTGAAAATGAGAAATGAAATTGCCGCTAAATACTTTAATCAGTACAAGTACAGCCAAGGATCCAACCAAAGATAAAATAGCATTACTTACAAAATTCACCAAAAAAATTGTCCAGCGGGAAAGCCCGTTTTGAATAAACAGTTTAAAATCTGTGTTTACCCCTAAAAATGATAGTATCCCCATAAAAACCAGACAAGGAATTACTGCATCAGAGCTGACAGTATTTACGTCGTTAGAAAAGAGCAAGCCAATAAGAGGAAAAAGAATGCCGAACAAAGCATAAAAGCCAAAATAAATTGCTAAAGAACGGACTTGATAAATAACACGATACTGCAAAGCTGTTTTAAATTTCATTTTACTTTTCCTTCTTTCTATTGGTTAATTGCACAAAATATGTTTGTAAATTTAGCGGCGCAATTTGAACCTCTGCTTTTTCAGTCGGCAAGTCGCCGTACACGTAAGCCGTAACTGCCCCACCTAAAGTGTCCATGCCTAAGATTTCCAATGACTGAGTATAGCGCTCTACTTGTTCTTTCGGCCCAGAAACAATGCGACCGTTTTTCAAAATTGTTTCAATAGATTCTGCGCGAATCAATTTTCCTTGATCAATGATGATAATATCTTCTAATAAATTCGCAATTTCTTCAATCAAATGGGTAGAAATCACAAACGTACGGGGACGTTCTTGGTATGTCTCAATTAAATAAGTATAAAATAATTCCCGATGATTGGCGTCTAAACCTAAGACTGGCTCATCTAAAAAAATATACTCACAGGGGACGGATAGCGCCACTATTAGTTTAGCAATACTCCGATAACCAGTTGATAATTTTTTGAATGTCTTTTTACTATCTAAACCAAAATCGCTTAACATTTGTTCGGCCAAAGACCAGTCAAAGGATCCATAAAAACCTTCAGTCGTTTTAAAAATATCTTTAATTTTTAACTGAGGAGGAAACAAATTATCTTCACTCATTAAGTAAATATGAGTCAAAGCGGCCTCATTATCGGTCACTGTTTCTCCCGCCAATTGAACGGAACCTGAAGTGGCAAAACTTCGATTATTTATGATATTTAATAACGTACTTTTACCAGCCCCGTTTCTGCCTAAGAGCCCATAAATCGTTTCTTTTTCAAAAGTAATTGAAATATTATCTAATGCCTTTTTTTGATGATATTTTTTGCTTACTGATTCCACCCGCAAACTCATGCGTCATACCCTCTTTCAATTAGTTGTTTTAATTGTTCGGCTGTAATCCCTAATTTTTTAGCTTCTGCGACAACTTCTAAGACTTCTTTATTTAAAAATTCTTCTTTCCGTGCACTTCTTACTCTCTCTTGAGCGCCTGGTAAAACAAACATGCCAATCCCCCTTTTCTTTTCAATCAGCTGTCGTTCTACTAATAAATTCATTCCTTTTAAAACGGTGGCTGGATTGATTTGATAACTTTTTGATATTTCTGTGGTTGAGGGAATTTGTTCGCCTTCTAAGTAAGCGCCATTAAAAATTCCTTCGGCAATCTGATCGGCTACTTGCTGAAATAAAGGCTTTTCCCCCGAAAAATTAAATTCCATTTTTACACCTCACTTAAATGGTTAACTACTTATGTAACTAACTATATATCCTAGAAATTCTTTTGTCAATAAAAAAACCATTGTTTCCAAAGAAATTTTTCTTTGAAAACAATGGCTATACTTTTGAGTTTATTGAATGGTTTCGTTCTTATAGGGTTCCATTGTATAACAATTCATCGGTTGTTTCGTTGACAATTTTTAAGCGATTTTGTTTTTTGATCAAAATACTTTTATAGGTCGTTCCTGTAGCCTTTTCTTCCATCACAAGAATGCGTTTATACTCATTATCAGTGACTTTCTTAATCGTTGTTTGATTTAAGGACGGAATTTTTTCTTTTAGCATTTTTTCTTCCGCCAGACCTTTTAACATTTCTGATTCTGTAGTGGAACTTGTGGATTTACTAGAATCGCTTGATACACCTTCGTTATTAGACGCACTTTCAGATGACTTGCGACTTGATTCGGTTACTTTAGGCTGTGATGATTCACTGGTATTGGTTGAATTCATTTGGGTTTGGGTTTGGTTTCCACATGCACCAATCAGTAACCCAACACCTAAGATAGAACTTGCTAAAATTGTTTTTCTAATCATTTGCATGACCTCCTACATCTATCATTACTTTAACCTTAACATTTTTCAGCTAAGAGAACAATTTTTCAGATTAGAAAAGACCACTAGTCGTTATTTAAATAAACGAACTAGTGGTCTTACTTATTTAGGAATGATCTTCATATGAGTGAGTGGGTAATAAACAAATTGTGCTTTCCCTAAGATTTGATCTGCATGTATTGCACCAAAAGAACGGCTGTCTTTGGACATACGGCGATTATCACCAAGCACAAAATAGCTATCTTTAGGTAATTTTTCTTGCATTAACAATTCTTTTGAATCAAAATTCGTAGTGTAAGGCATCGTTTCATGATCTTTTTTTCTGTTTTTAGTTAAATACGGTTCAGCGATTGGCTGATTATTGACATATAATTGATCGTTTTCGTAACGCACAGCTTCTCCTGGTAAACCAATCACACGTTTAATCAGAATCGATCCTGTGTCTGTTTTAAAGACCACCACATCAAACCGTTTAATGGCGGAGAATTTTTCCATCACAATCATATCTCCTTGATTCAAGGTTTTTTGCATGGAATGGCCATCCACCCGAACAGGAATCAGGAAAAATCCTCTTAAAATAAAAACGGCTACGATTGCTGGTACTAAGATTTTCAGAAAGTACATTAAATACCCAACATAATCACGTTTCTTCTTCAACTTCGTGCCACCTTTTTTCTAGTTTTTTTGAATTTCTTTGACTGCTGTATCGTAGGCAGCGTCATTTTCAAGAATTAATTTACCTAAAGTGGCTTCAATTTTTGTGGCTGTTTCATTGTCGATTTCTCCAGTTACAGGCAAGCCATTTTTCTGTTGAAGATCGCTAACCGCTGCTTTTGTTTCTGCGGTGTAGTTTGCATTGTTTTCATCAACAGGATACGCTAATACAGCTAAAATAGCATTTAAGTTCTGAATATCTTCAGATTGATCTCCTTCTTTTAGCGTTTTATCGCGAGGAATCAATTTTAAATAGGCATACTCGGGGTAATCAGCTTTGATGGTTGGTTCAATTCCTTTTTCGTTGATCCATTCGCCTTTTGGTGTTAACCATTTTAAAACAGTCAATTTTATTTCGGTTTGGTCATTTAAATCTTTCACCGTTTGGACCGTTCCTTTGCCAAATGTTTTCGTTCCAATTAGTGGGACATTCGCAGATTCATGCAGTGCTGCAGCAAAAATTTCGGATGCACTGGCACTATTGCCATCAATGATAACTGCAACAGGTTCTTTTACTTTAAAGCCGTCGTCTAATTCTTTGGAAGCAACTTCTTTCATCGTACGTCCTTTTTTGTCTTCAAATTGAACAATTGTTTCGCCATTTTTTAAAAACATACTGGCCATTCGCTCTGCTTGATCTAGCAGTCCACCAGGATTTTGGCGTACATCAATTACAAAGGATTTAGCTCCTTTGTCTCGTAAATTCGTGATTGTTTCTTTCAATTCTTGATATGTTTTTTTACCAAAGGACGTAATTTTAATCGAGCCAATTTGTGCATCATTTTTGTCTAACTCACCAGTCACTGTTTTAACGGGAATTTTCCCACGTTTGATTGAGATATTTTTAGTTTCTCCCTCTCTTTGGATAGTCAATTCAACGGAAGTTCCTTTTTTACCTCGGACTTTTGAGACGACTTCTGCTAGTTTCATCCCTTTTGTAGCTGTACCATCAACTTTTTCAATAATATCGCCTTCTTTGATTCCCGCTTTTTCAGCTGGGGAATCTGCTACAGGTGCCTCTGCTACAACTGGTTCGCCATCTTTCATTGTCATAGTGGCACCAATTCCTTCAAAATCGCCAGATAAGCTTTCGTTTAAATCATTGGCAGCAGATTCATTTAGATAAGTTGAGTATGGGTCTCCAATGGCTTCAGACATGCCTTTTAAGGCGCCTTCAACTAATTCATTTTTATCTACTTCACCTACATAATTGGTACTAATTTCATTATATAAATCCTGCACTTTGCTTAAATCAGCATTGGTAATTGCCCCTTCTTGACTCATCTTTTTAACACGATGATCAAAATAAATATAACTACTTCCTCCAGCTAAAAATGCGACACAGAGGAGCGAAATAATATATTGATAAAAAGGAACAGTTCGTTTGTTCTTCATAGATTTCATCTCATTTCTAACAAATTCGTCACTACTTTTGTTTACTATAACATGAATGAAAAAAGAGGAAAAGCTTTGTTTGCTTTTCCTCTGGATTTATTTATTGTTTTCAAGGTACTTTTCCCATAACTCATCAAAGATGTCCATGTTGCTTAAATAGTCAGCATTCATTTCTAAATAAGAAGAAAGTTCATGATAATCCTCGGTTTGTTTTGGAAACTGAATATCTTTGGCCGCTTCATTGGCAAAATCAGTTTCAGGATCTTTAGCCGGACCTTTTAATGTCATTAAGTAATGGTAAAAGCTTCGTCTCATGTAAATTAATCACTCCATTTTTCTTCGATAAATTCACTTCTACGTTGATGGGACAATCCATAACGCAAAGCATCTTTTTTATAAAAGTCTTGATGGTATTCTTCAGCAGGATAAAATGGTGCTGCTGGTTCGATGGTGGTAACAATTGGTTCTGTAAAACGGCCGCTATTAGCTAGACGTTCTTTACTTTTCTCAGCAGTTTCTTTTTGTTCTTGAGAACGATAAAAAATAACTGGCCGATAATTATCGCCGCGGTCTTGAAACTGACCGAAAGCATCAGTAGGATCTGTTTGTTGCCAATAAATATCCACTAATTGTTCGTAAGAAATAATCGCTGGATCAAAAGTGATTTCTACTGCTTCCGTATGGCCTGTTGTGTGTGTTAGAACCTGTTCATATGTTGGATTAGGAACATGCCCACCTGTATAACCCGAAACAACTGAGATAATCCCTGGTTGTGTATCAAAAGGCTGCACCATACACCAGAAACAGCCGCCTGCAAAAATTGCTTTTTCTTCCATCTCTAACACTCCTTTTTTATTTCTCTTTTGGCAAGTATATATTCATCCGAATGTCATCGTCAACTAAATTAATCTTTTCTGCTCGAACAAATAGACCATTTTGCATTCTAAACTGATCTAAACGTAATAAAACAGTTTGATCATCTGGATTGATTTCAACCCATTTAGGTAGTTTGTAAGAACGTTTAGCAAATTTCAATACTTCTTTAATTGGCAAGCCTAACGTTCCTATAGATAAACTTTTTGCTTTTAATTGTACATTACCATTCGCCATCACGTAAGGATCAAAATATAAGTAAAAAGGAATGTCATGCCCTAACACCTGAAATGTTCCATTTAATAAAGCATCATTTTCTAAATAAAATTTATATTTAATCTCCGAGCCTTTTTGAAAGTCGGCTAAATAAAAGTCAATCAGTTTGTTCACTTGTTGTTTTTTTGACTGAATTGTGACGACTGGCTCGCCTTCTTTTTCAACAATTGCTGGTATTTTCTTTAAATCTGGTTCGCGAACTTGTGTTGCTCGAAATGTCACGAAAGCTACACTACCAATGACTAAACCCACTAGAACAAGAAAAGCGATTTTCCAGGGATTTCGTTTAAGATTGGTTGGTTGTGTCTTTTTAATTGATTTACTTGTTTTTGGCTTTTCTTCATTCATTTTATTCACTACCTTCTGATTTGGTTATCCATTCTTTCTCTGTCTTGACCATTTCATCCCGGACAGCTCCGGCCATAATTTGGTAGCCAAGATTATTCGGATGGAAGCGATCTTCTTCATATAACAAATTGTTTAAATCCTCTTTGCTAGCACTACTTCCTGTAGTTTCTGAGTCGCCACCAGTTACGCCAACTTCATCGCCACGACCTTTATAGAGTAAATCATTGATAGGAATGAAATAGGCTCGTTTTTGCTCTTGAACCATTTCTTCGGTTGCTTGATTCCAGTTATCAACGATTTCTTGCATTTCTGTAATTTCGGAAAAGTTTAAGTAGAAGGGATTGTAAATTCCTAAGACATAAATAGGGGCCTTCTCGTTGTACTCTCGGATTTCTTCAAGTAGTCGTCTTACTCGGCGTTGATAGGCTTTTTGAGGACGATTGAACGAGCTAACTTTCAAGTCGAAAATATTACTACTAATTACTTTCATTAAGTCATTTCCACCAACCGTTAGCGTAATCACGTCCGCAGAGGCAAGGCCCTTTTGAATTTCAGGTTTCTCTTTGATTCGTTTTAAAATTTGATCACTACGATCCCCATTTTTCCCAAAATTGTCTGTTTGAACACCGTTCAAGTTGTAGTGTTCTTTTAAATCATCTGCCACAATAGGAACAAAACCTCCACTATTCGTCAAATCGCCAATTCCTTCAGTTAAAGAATCACCGATTGCTGTATAATGAATGACTTCTTTTTGATTTTTTTGAGCAGTTGTGGCCACTTTCTCTTGCTTTAATAGTGGCTTTGCTTTGGGGATGGCCACACTTAACAATGTAAAAACACCTAGCGCAATGAGGATAGGTGTTAAGACGGTCAGCAAAATATGCTGTGTTTGTTTTTTCATCTTCGTCACTTCCTTTTAAATAAACCAACAAGAAATTTTCCTTTTCTTGTTAGAAAGAGGTTGCGTCTACTCATTTAAGAGTGAGACCCAACCTCGTTATTTCTTAGTCTGTATAGTACATAATAGCAAAGGCATTTTTTCCTGTATGTGTTGCAATGACTGGATTCGTATGTAATACGGGAATATCCATGTCTTTAAAGATTGCTTGTAATCCTTCTTTGAATCCATTTGCTAGTTCTAGCCCATCCGCATGAGAAATGCCAATTTGTCGAACATTTGGAATCTTACTTAATTCTGATTTCAATTCGTCAAACCATTTATTAAACGTTTTAACGCCTCGGCCTTTCGCTACAGGAACCAATTCCGTATTTTCAAAGTCCATGACAACTTTCATATTAAAAATGTTTGATAATAATCCTGTTGTACGGCTGATTCGTCCACCTTTAACCAAATTATCTAATGTTGAAATGCCAATGTATAATTTAGTATTTTGTTTGACGCGTTCAATTTCAGCTAAAATTTCTGGAACACCCGCTCCCGCTTGTGCCAATTTTGCTGCTTGAATGACTTGGAAAGACAAACCTTGGTCTGTAAAATCGCTATCAATCACCGTTACTTTACTTGATGATAAGTTACTAGCTTGACGGGCCGCTTCAACCGTTCCACTTAAGCCTTTTGTCATGTGAATCGAAATTACTTCACTGCCATCTTCACCTAAGCGATCATATAATTCTACAAATTCACCAATTGGTGGTTGACTGGTTTTGGGTAAGGCCTTCGCATTAGCCATCATGTCCATAAATTTTTCGCCTGGCAAATGATCATCATCTGGATAAACAACGCCATCAACCATAATTGATAAAGGCATCATATGGATATTTAATTCATCTCTAAGACTTTTTTCCATCGTACATGAAGAATCCGTTACGATTTTAACGTTTGTCATAAATTTATCACTCTTTCTTTAAAAGGAACCTGTTTTCATGGTAGAATACCATTAAACGGTTAATTATCTAGTTATAGTATAACAGACACTGCCGAATTTTTCATCAAATTAAAATAAAGGAAGTGAATTTATTGGAAAAAACGCATTTCTCAAAAAAATACCTAATCGTGAACGAAGTCTTAAATGCAGTTACACATGGCATAGGCGCAGGTTTAAGTATTGCTGGTTTAGTCATTTTACTTGTTAAAGGAGCTCGTTTAGGCTCACCGATTCACGTGGTATCTTATGCTATTTATGGCTCCATGTTGATTCTACTTTTTTTATCTTCAACGTTATTTCATAGTTTAATTTTTACAAGAGCCAAAAAGGTCTTTCAGGTCTTCGATCATAGTTCTATTTTCTTATTGATTGCTGGCAGCTATACGCCGTTTTGCTTAATTAGTATTGGCGGCTGGTTAGGTTGGACTTTATTCAGTTTAGTTTGGTTAATCGCCATCGTTGGTATTGTCTATAAATCCCTCACGTTGCATAAACAAGAAACAGTGAAAAACATTTCAACGATTATTTATATTGTTTTAGGTTGGCTCTGTATCATCGCTGCTCGTCCGTTATATGAATCTCTTGGGTTTACAGGAACAGCGTTATTGGTCGCAGGGGGTGTGTCTTACACATTAGGTGCAGCCTTCTATTCATTGAAAAATGTGCGGTTTATGCATGTGGTTTGGCACTTGTTCGTCATGCTTGCAGCGATCCTCATGTATTTTTCTGTTCTCTTTTATACGTAATCACAGCACAATAAGAACACGATGCTCAAAGCATCGTGTTCTTTTATTGCCCTAAATCTCTTTATTATAAAGGATTATTCTTCTTTTCGAATTATTTTAACATAAATTAGTAGAAAAGACTTTACAAAACGAACATACATTCGTATAATAACAATACGAACACTCGTTCGAATCAAATGAAGAGGTGATACACATGGAAGCAATTCGTCGTGTTGGATTTTTATTTTTTGTATTGGTTATAGGTATTTTTTTGGGAACATTAGGATTACGTCTTGCTTTTATGATCGTGACGCCGTTATTTATTCTTTGGTTTATGTCATGGGATGAGAAGCGTTATACACGTACACGTAAACAACAGCAAGCAAGATACGTTTATCGTAAGTTCCCTTAATAAATAATAAAACGGTGTGTTCCCCCCAAGCTACGCTCCGTTTTTATAAATATGTCAAAGAAAGAGCGAAGGATTAAATTCCTTCGCTCTTTCTAATTAAATTGGCTCTATAATATCTAGTGTTGGTGACGCCTTCTGTTGCCAATACTTTTTCTTTTTTCTAATAAACGCAAACAGACACCTTGAAATCCTTTAGAATAAAGTCGACGAAAACCATTCAAAGGAGTGTTTCAAGATGTCCTATTCAGAGTTTACCAAAGAGTTACTAGATATTCTAGACCTAAATCTTATCTTTCATGAAGATGCCTTTCGCAAAGAGCGAATCAATGACGAAACATGTTTTGTTTTTGATGGCACATTGACCTATCAACCAGAGGAATGCTTCCATTGTCACTATCAAAATAAGCAAACGATCATTAAATGGGGCTGGAAAAAAGTATCCATCTTATTGAATGATGTCAGTAACTACAAGACCATTCTGCGGATTAACAAACAGCGCTTCAAATGTAAACACTGTGGAAAGACTTTTTTAGCAGAAGATTCAGTTAGTGATCGTCGCTGCTCCATCGCCCGCAGAGTCAAACAAGCCATTCTTGAGCTATTAAGTGAGCCTATTTCTATGTCTTTGATTGCACGTATGAAGCACATTTCTCCGACCACTGTCATTCGAATACTTCGCAGCCTTCGGCCTAAAACCGTTTCTTTGAACCAGCCGTTACCAGAAGTGGTGTGTTTCGATGAATTCAAATCGGTGAAAAACGTCTCGGGAGCCATGAGCTTTGTCATGATGGACGGCAAGACCCATCAACTGATTGATATTGTGGAAAATCGGCAACTCAATCCTTTACGCGACTATTTCTTGCGCTACCCTAGAAAAGTCCGTGAACAAGTGCGTCTAGTGGTTTCAGATTTCTATACACCTTATCGCACATTGGTGAAAGAGTGTTTTCCGAATGCCCGAATCGTCGCCGATCGCTTTCATATTAGCCAACACATTGGTCGGGCTTTTACCAACCACCGAATTCAAGTAATGAAGACCTTTAAAAAAGGGGATCGTCGGTCGAAGCACTTAAAGAAATACTGGAGACTACTTCAAAAGAATGCGTGGGAATTGAAAGGTCAGCATCGCTACTGGCGTCCGTCATTTCGAGATCATCTGACAGAAGCAGAGATAGTCGATCGGCTATTATCTTATGATGATTCCTTAAAGCGAGGCTACGAAGTCTACCAGGATTTTCTTTCCGTTATCAGAAGACAAGATGTTCCTGAATTCGTCGCGCTCCTAAAAGAAGACTACAAGGAGTTGCCAGAGCACTACCAACCAGTGTTCACGACCTTCAAGAAATACCAAACAGAAATCAAACGAGCGTTGCGCGTTCCCTATTCCAACGGCCCTATAGAATGTTTGAATAACCATATCAAAGTACTAAAACGAATTGCCTATGGCTTTAGAAACTTTCAAAACTACCGAGAACGAATCTTTTTATATCGAGGAAAATATTTTAAGAAAACTAAGAATACTACCCAACTGACTAAAGCCAGAACAACAACACGGCTAGACAAGATAGCTGTCTAGCCGTGTGAGTATCTCGATTATTCTATTGAATTTCTTCACCAACACTCATTGACGAAGAGCCATTAAATTAGATTAGTATTCCATTAAGGTAACAATATCGTAGCCATCAATTTTATCGCGGCCATGTAAATCCATTAATTCAATTAGGAACGCACAACCAACCACAATACCACCTAATTGTTCGACTAATTCGATGGTTGCTTTAATTGTACCACCAGTTGCTAGCAAGTCATCACAAATCAAAACACGTTGACCTGGTGTGATGGCATCTTTGTGCAACGTTAATGTATCTGAACCATATTCTAAGTCATAAGTCACTTCGATGGTTTCACGAGGAAGTTTTCCTTTTTTACGAACCGGAGCAAAGCCAACCCCTAGTTCATAAGCCACTGGACAGCCGACAATAAAGCCACGAGCTTCTGGTCCTACAACCATATCAATTCTTTTTTCTTTCGCGTAATCCACGATTTGTTTCGTTGCTTCACGGTAGGCATCCCCATTAGCCATTAATGGAGAAATGTCACGGAACACGATCCCTTTCTCAGGATAATCTGGAATGCTTGCAATGTAATCTCTTAAATCCATTTTTATTTGTCCTCCTCATTCCACAGCCATTGTTGTATTGTTTGACAATCACTGTAAAGTAGAAATTCTTCTGTTTTTATTTTTTTCAATCGTTGTTGGTACACTTGACTTTCAGTCAATGGTCGATTGTCGGGTTTCTCAATACTGTTTAAAACACCGCTTTCTATTGTAACAAATCCTAAGTCAAAAAACACCTGTATCATGAAAATTAATAATTTTTCTTGGATATTTAAGTAATTTGCCACCTTCGATAGCTGGGAACGTAGATTTACTTCTTTTTGCTGCAAAATAAATTTATACAATGTTGCAAATTGTTCACGTGAAGCCATACCGTTTAAATAAGCTTCTTCTGGTGAAATAAACATCATGTATATACGTTGGATCTCAGTCGCTTCAACAATTTCTTTAACCGTGATTGCTTCCACAGGACAGTCGACAAAAACCAGTTGTTCGATTTGATTTTGAGAAACAGCTTCCACCAATTCTTCTTGGTTTGACCAAACAATAATATTAGCGGTTGGATCTGAAATGAATTTTTGATTTTTTTCATCAAACAAAAGATAAGCTGTTGCTTCTGAAGGAATTGGTTTCGTTTGATTATTTTTGCCACGAAAATCAAATAATTGTCTTCCCGATACAGCAAAATCAGTCACCATTAATTGTGGTTTCTTACGACCATTCCATTCATTGATGGAAAGTTGGCCTGCCACATCGGCGGTTCCTTGTGCTAGTTCATCCGCTTGAGGCCCCATTTGAAAAGCAATTGCATCCAATTGTGCCCCTTCTTGATTCATTTGAAATTTCAGATGTGCATTATCTGCACCAATTTGCCGAATTTGCGTAGGCGTGATTTCCTTAAATACAAAAGTTGGCACAGTATTATCAGTCCCAAAAGGCGCCAAAATACGCAATTGATCAATAAAAGTAGTCGTTGCCTGCGAAACCGCTAAGCTCTCACTAATGAGTAACTCTTGTCCATTAGCCATATCAATTTGATTTTTTTCAATAAAGTGTGCCAAATGTTCTTGAACAAAAGAAATATTTTCAACAGGTAAAGTCATTCCCGCTGCCATATGATGCCCACCAAAATGAGTGAATTGCTCACGCACTTCGTTCAACGCCTCATAGAGATTCAATGCGCTAATGCTACGTCCAGAGCCTTTAGCAGTCGTACCAGATTCATCTATTGCTAAAATAATGGTTGGTTTCCCCGTTTCTTGCATAATGCGGCCCGCGACAATCCCTAAGACGCCTTCATGCCAGCCTTGTTTCGCTAAAATATGGACCGGCGCATTCGGGTCGATTAAATCCAGGGCTTCTTTGGCAATCGTCGTTACAATGTCTTTTCGTTCATTGTTTTGTTGATCAATATATTTAGCGATTTCCAGCGCTTGTTCTTCATCAAATGTAGTCATCAATTCAACACCTGGTGCGGCTTCTCCTAATCGACCTAATGCGTTTAAACGAGGTCCAATGGTAAAGCCAATTGATTCTTCTGAAACAGCTTCCTTTTTCACACCCGCTTCTTGTAATAAAACGTCTAAACCAATTCGATCACCAGTTTGAATCATTTGCAGGCCCATTTTGACAAACGTTCTATTTTCATCGGTTAATGAAACCAAGTCAGCAATTGTCCCGATTGCTACCAAATCTAATAACTCAATTGGCAATTCACCAAGTAACGCAGTAGCGACTTTGAAAGCCACGCCAACACCAGCTAAATCTCCAAAAGGATAGTCTCCTTGCGGATGTCTAGGGTGGACAATCGCATAGGCCTCTGGTAATTGTTCAGGCAATTCATGATGGTCAGTAACGATTACATCTACCCCTTGAGCCATAGCGTAGTTAATTGCTTCATGTCCAGCTACACCATTATCAACGGTTACAATTAATTGGACTCCTTGTTCAATTTGTTCAGCAAATACGTCTTTATTAGGTCCATATCCATGAACAAAACGATTTGGTAGAAAGTACTGAACCATGCCACCGACTAATTCGATTGCTTCTTTCATAACCGTGGTACTAGTGATGCCATCTGCATCATAATCCCCATAGACAAGGATTTGTTCACCCGCTTCGACGGCTTGCTGGATGCGGGCTACCGCTTTCTCCATATCATGCATTAAGAACGGATCATAAATATCTTCGATAGTCGGATGTAGAAACTTACGTAATGCTTCTTCTGTCCGGATATTGCGGTGCCATAAAAGTTGGCCAATTAATGGATTAATTTCTTCTTTTTTTAATTGTTCTATAAATTCTACAGGTAATTCTGTCTTTGTCTGTAACTGCCATTGATAGTTTGATTTTTTCACGACGTCACTCCTAACCAAGTAATTATAGCAAAATTTTTCCAAAAACTAAAGAAAGCATTTTTTTAAATCTGAGAAAAAAACTGTGATATCTGTTAGATAAATAGCAGATATCACAGTTTTATTTTAAAAGAAACTTAGCGATAAAGTCTCTTCCTTATTTTTGTTCCTCTTCATTCACACGAGGTTTCACATAACGATCAATACGACTACCTGACACAGGCGTTGCGTCTACTTCTGTGTTTGATGTTTGTTCGTTGACCACTGGTTCTGCGACTTGTGGTGCTGCCGCTTGTTTGGCTTGCAAATCAGCCAATTGATTATCAAAAGAACGTTGAACTTTTTCCGTTTCTTCTTTGACTAATTTATCCATATCATTTTTATAAATATCCAACTCTTTTTGTACAGCTTTTAATTCCTTACGTTGGTTCCAAATGGTGGTTGTGGAGGTTAGTAATCCAACTAGTGCGCCAATAATTGCAGAACCTAAAATAATTAAGATTAACGGTCCACTAATTTTAGTAAAACCAAAGTTTACTGGAACAGCTTGATTATTTAAAACAGCAAAAATAACAACAATTAAGACCAACACAAGGCCCAAAATAACACGCCATTGATTTTTCATGACTTGATCGACTCCTTTATTTTTTATTTAAAATATTTCCCGCTATGAAATCTCCTAAATGTGGAAACAATGTATAAAAGCGGGCAGCCGCTTCCATGACAAACGGACGATTAATCTCACGTCGAGAAGTCCCCATACTCCCAACCACTTCTTTCGCTAATTTCGTAGGGTCTAAAACAATTTTATCCACCGCAGCTAGATAAGTGCCTGTCGGGTCCGCTTTATCAAAGAATTCTGTTTGGATTGGTCCTGGATTGACAGTCGTTACTGCTACACCCAACGGTTTCAATTCTAAACGTAAAGCATTTGAAAAACCTAACACAGCAAATTTCGTTGCAGAATAAACGGTTGATTTAGCTGTAGCCATCTTCCCAGCCATTGAAGCAACGTTGATAATATGTCCTTGCCCAGCTTCAATCATTTTAATAGCTACTTTTTGAGTAAACGTCATCATTCCTAAAACGTTGACATCAAACATTTGGCGTGCAACAGCCAAGTCAATTTCAACAAAATTTTCAAACAAGCCAAAACCAGCATTGTTGACTAAAACATCTATAGGACCAACTTCTGCTGAAATAGCTTCAACCACACGTTCAACACTTTCTGGATCGGCAATATCTAATTGATAAGAAAATGCTTCTCGTCCGCTTAAAGCGGCACACTGCTCGCGAACTTTACCAATCAAATTAATTCTGCGGGCGCAGACAACGACGACTGCCCCTTGTTTAGCTGCTTCATAACAAATTTGTTCACCTAAACCAGCTGAACCTCCAGTTACGACAACGACTTTATTTGTTAAATCCATCTAAGCTCCTCCTTCATTGGCAAATGGAATCTCAATGATATCCATATCTTTTACGATTTTTGTATTGGGGAAAATTTCTTGGGCTTCTTCTTGAAGCTGATAGGCCTCTTTGGTTAAATAACGGGCACTAATATGCGTTAAGATAAGTTGTTTTACTTGCGCTTCTTTTGCAACTTCAGCTGCTTGTTGACTGGTTGAGTGGAAGTAGGCTTTTGCCATTTTTGCTTCGTGTTTATTAAACGTACTTTCATGGACTAAAACATCCGCTCGTCGTGCTAAAGTTACACTATTTTTGGTTTTGCGAGTGTCTCCTAAAATCGTCACGATTCGTCCGGGTTTACGTTCTCCCACAAACGCTTGTCCATTAATTTCCTGTCCATCAAAAACGATCGTTTCACCACGTTTGAGTTTGCCATACAATGGCCCAGAAGGAATCCCTAAAGCTTGAAGTTTCTCTACTTGTAATTCTCCTTCATGCGCTGCTTCCTCAATTCGATAGCCAAAGCTCGTGATGCCATGGTCCAAGATATTACAGCGAACAGTGAATTGTTTATCTTTAAAAATAACGTCATTTTCTTTCGTTAATTCAATAAATTTCAGTGGATAGGACAACCGCGATTGTGAGACTCGTAAAGAAGTTTTAACAAAATCAGCAATCCCAACTGGTCCATAGATTTCTAAAGGTTCTGTCCCGCCCTGAAAAGAACGACTACTTAACAAACCAGGTAAACCAAAAATATGATCCCCATGTAAATGTGTAATAAAAATCTTTTCAATTTTTCTTGGGCGAATACTACTTTTTAAAATTTGCAATTGAGTCCCTTCCCCACAATCGAAGAGCCAAACTGAATTTCGTTCATCTAATAATTTCAACGCAATCCCTGTGACATTGCGATGTTTTGCTGGCACACCAGCGCCTGTTCCTAAAAATTGTATTTCCATCTGCTACCATACTTTCTTTTAAACTTCCTTTTTATTTTAGAAGAAGTTTGCTCCTTTAGCAAATAATAATTTATCTATTTTCTCAAAGTTTTCTTCTTAGTTTACCGTATTTTACGATAAAATAACAAAAAATTAGCAAACTACCATAAAAAACCGTGATTTCTTAGTATTTTAAAAGACTGTTTCCCTTTATTCAGAAAACAGTCTTTGATCCTTATTCTTCTTTCGATGTCGCTTCTTTATGTTGTTCTTTTTTTGCTTGCCACGATTGTTTCGCTTCATTTGCAACTTCGTTCGCATCGTTAATTTCTTGTTGGACTTCCTCTAAATCAAGCCGCGTGATTTCGCCACCTAAGTCAAACATAACCAATTGGTTGAGCGGACGGTTGTCTTCTTCTTCTGCAATTAATAACAATCCCGTTTGTCCTTCATCAATCTTTTGAATCACATGTTCAAAAACCGTTTGGGCTTCTTGAATTTCTTTGGCGTCTTTGCTTGCACCATACATACTTCCAGCAAACCAGCCAAAAAGAATGCCCAGAGGACCACCTAATATGCCTACTAGCATCCCAATCATGCTATCTTTTGATGTATGATTGTTGCCTGTAAAATCGATAAAATCATTGATTTTAAATTGATGCTGGCCATCATTAACATGCGTAACAACCGCCATTTGCTCACCTTTAAGCTGTCTTTCTGCCTGCATCTTTTTTATTTCGGAAAATGCTTGGTACGATTTACTTTCAATATCAAAGTTCATAATGATAATTCGTTTTGCCATACAAATCGCTCCTTTATTCTGGATACATCTATTTTAGCAAGAAAGGCCTGTCTCTAGCAATGAAAACTTTTTGGTTATGTATAAAAAAAGAAGATAGCTAGGCTACCTCCTTGTTAATGCTTATTTACCATCAAGAATATTTAAACGGACCTTTTTCGGACCATCGATACGTACACTATAAACAATTGTCCGAATTGCTTTTGCAACACGCCCTTGTTTACCAATGATACGTCCAATATCTTCTTTGGCCACAGTCAAATTATACTCGAGGAAATCAGTTGATTCCTCAATTTCTAATGAGACTGCTTCAGGTTGACTGACTAACGGACGGACAATAGTTAAAATTAACTCTTTCACATCTGCCATATTCAATCACCTTATTTCTTAACGTTTTTAGCTTCATGATGTTTTTTCATAACGCCTTCTTTTGAAAGGATGTTACGAACTGTATCAGAAGGTTGCGCACCTTTAGATAACCAATCTAAAACTAAATCTTCTTTTAAAACTACTTCTGCAGGGTCTTTCAAAGGGTTGTAAGTACCTACAGTTTCGATGAAACGTCCATCACGAGGAGAACGAGAATCAGCTACTACAATACGGTAAAAAGGACTCTTTTTAGAACCCATACGTTTTAAACGAATTTTAACTGCCATTATTAAATACACCTCCATTAACTTAATCACAAGAGTTAGTTTAACAGATTAACAACAACCTGTAAAGAGTTTTTTCTTGACACCTTTACTTTTTTTCAATTTTTTTAGCCAATTTGCAGGAAAACAAACGAAATAATGAAGAATTTTCACAAAATTTGATAATAGTTGTACTGGTTTCTCACTTGAAAGCCTTCTGTTTGATAGAGATGAAGCGCTGCTTGATTTTCTGTTTCAACTTCTAAAAAAATAGTCGCTGAAGCTGAATTTTCTAAAATCATTCGGAGCGCAGACTGTAACACTTGACGGCCAAGACCGCGACCTCGTTGCGTTTTTGTCACAACAAAGCCATAAATCCCCCATTCGTTTTCAAAATGATCCAAACGTAGCGTGGCTAAAAGTTGATTGTTTTCTTTATAAATAAGTGTTCGTTGAAGGTCCTCCGGCAAAGGCGTACCTTCTAGTAACCTAGCCAAGGAATCCAAATCAGCCACTTGCGGTCGGAGAAGTGTCAGCTTCGCCAACTCCTGTGAGTATGTTTCTCTTTGAAAAACCAGATACTGTTCTGAAAAAGCTGGCACAATTCCTTGTCTATTAAAATAATTCAGGCCAACAGATTGCTTGTCTTCCATCACGAGAAAGACTTCTTTCATTCCCCACAAAGCTGCTTGCTTTTCGAGTTCTTGAACAAGTTCTTCAAAAAATGGTCCTACATTTGGCGCAACAATCGTCGCTTCCAAGGTTTCCCCATCAAAACAATACTCTACGATATACGCTTGAATGGCTTGTCCCTTCCTGTATAAACCATAATAAGTATAAGCTGATTCCTCAGGAAATGTTTGTTCCAATTTATAAAAAGTTCCTTGTTTAATCATTTCCTTGTTTCTTAATTCAGTCAATGTTTGTTTCTCCGACGGTGTTAATTGTCGGCGCCAATTTATTTTTTTATTCAAGCAGTTGCTCCTTTACTCATCCTTTTACTAGCTATTATACGTGAAGTTACGAAGTTCAACAATGTACAAGGATAAAACGTTTGCGCTTTTTTCGAAAAAGTACTATCATAAAGTAAGTAAAAGAAAAATGGAGGGATTTACATGACAAAAAAAATTGGTATTTTTGTAGGGAGTTTAAGAAAAGATTCATTTAACAAATTGGTAGCAAAAACAATGGCGGACTTATTTCCAGCTGATTTCGAACCTGTTTTTATTAACATTGGTGATTTAGAATTATACAATCAAGATTTGGATGATGAAGGAACCCCCACTGAAGCTTGGACAACATTCCGTGAAGAAGTCAAACAAATAGATGGTGTGATGTTTGTAACACCAGAATATAACCGTTCAGTACCAGCTGTTTTAAAAAATGCATTGGATGTCGGTTCACGTCCGTATGGCGAAAGCGTTTGGGATAAAAAACCAGGACTTGTGGTGAGTGTTTCACCAGGTGCAATTAGCGGATTTGGTGCGAACCATCATTTAAGACAATCATTAGTATTCTTAAATGTTCCAACTTTACAACAACCTGAAGCCTATATTGGCGGCATTACGAACTTAATTGGTGAAGATGGTAAAATTATTGATGGCACTGTTGGTTTCTTACAATCAATTGTAGATGCTTACGTGGATTTCTTTAATCGCTTAACTGCCTAATTGAATCAATCGAGAAAAAGTGAGGTAACTTTTTACAGGTTGTCTCACTTTTTTTATTTTTTTGCTTGACCCTCTCGTTACGTAAAGGTTTATGATAGATTTTGTCAGGAGGAATGAATGATGGAATATACAATTAAAAAAATGGCTTCACTATCTGGCGTCAGTGCACGGACGTTACGATATTATGATGAAATTGGTCTTCTTCAACCAGCCAGAATTAATTCTTCTGGTTATCGAATTTACGGGCAAGCCGAGGTGAATCGTTTGCAACAAATTCTTTTTTACCGTGAATTGGATCTGAAACTAGATGAAATTAAAGAAATTTTGGAGCAACCTGACTTTAATGTTGAACAGGCTTTATACGAGCATCAACAAAAACTATTGGAAAAGCGCAATGAAATTGATCGTCTTTTAGCCTCTGTTCAACAAACCTTACACCATTACAAAGGAGAGATAAACATGTCAGATCAGCAAAAATTCGAAGCATTCAAACAACAACGAGTTCAAGAAAACGAAGAAAAATATGGTAAAGAGATTCGGGAAAAATATGGCAACGAAACGATTGAACAAGCCAACAAAAAATATTTAAACTTGACGGAAAAAGACATGCAAGCAATGCAGAACGTGGAAAAAGATTTATTTTCTAAGTTAGCCATGTATCAAAAATCACCCAAGTTAACTAGCCAACTTGCGCAAGAAATTTTCCAATTACACAAAGATTGGTTAATGTACTCTTGGTCAAGCTATTCGCCAGAAGCACACAAAGGGTTAGGCCTTATGTATGTTGGCGATGAACGATTTACGTCATATTATGAACAACACGGCGCTGGTTTTGCCGAAGCGTTAAACGCAATTATCCAAAACTACGCTTAAACAGAAAGTGCGCCATCAGTCTCTTCGACTGATGGCGCACTTTCTGTTTCTTACGATAATTAACTAAAGCCTGTTTATCTTTTTTTCTTTTTCTTCTTTTTGTTTTTCTTCATCATACGATTCATGGCCATTTTACCTAGCTTGCCTTTAACGCCGCCACCTAGCATTTGATCCATACCAGGAATGTTCATATCCCCTTTGGACATTTGTTGCATCATTTTTTTGGATTCTTTAAATTGTTTAATCATACGATTGACTTCAACCACACTATTTCCTGAACCAGCTGCAATTCTGCGGCGGCGACTAGGATTTAATAGATCAGGATTTTCACGTTCTGCAGGGGTCATTGATAAGACCATCGCCCGTTTCCGTGCCACATCTTTTGGATCGACTTTGACATTTTCAATACCAGGCATGTTACTCATTCCAGGGATCATTTTTAATAAGTCTTCAATCGGTCCCATGCCCATAACTTGATCCAATTGCTCAATAAAATCGTTAAAGTCAAAACTGTTTTCTTTCATTTTTTGAGCAAGTTCTTCTGCTTTTTTCTCATCGTAATCTTGTTGCGCTTTTTCAATTAGCGTCAACATGTCCCCCATACCTAGGATACGACTCGACATACGATCGGGATGGAAAATTTCTAAATCAGTTAATTTTTCACCAGAACCGACAAATTTAATCGGAGCCCCCGTTACTGCCCGAATTGACAGCGCAGCCCCCCCACGAGTATCGCCGTCCATTTTGGTAATAACAACCCCAGTAATTCCAAGCTGTTCATTAAAACTATCTGCAACGTTGACAGCATCTTGCCCCGTCATCGCATCAACAACTAACAGAATTTCATTGGGATTAGCCAACTCTTTAATTTGTTTCAATTCGTCCATTAAAGCTTCGTCAATGTGTAAACGGCCGGCCGTATCAATTAAGACATAATCATTTTTCTTTTCTTTTGCTAACGCTAACCCTTGACGAACAATTTCCACTGGATTAGCATCGGTTCCCATATCAAAAACGGGAACTTCTAATTGTTGACCTAAAACCTTCAACTGATCAATCGCTGCTGGACGATAAACGTCACCAGCGATTAAAAGCGGACGAGCGTTTTCAGTTTTCATTAAGTGTTTGGCTAATTTACCAGTAAAAGTTGTTTTACCAGCCCCTTGTAACCCTGTCATCATAATCACTGTCGGGATTTTTGGAGATTTATTCAGTTCAACCGTTTCTGAACCTAACGTTTTCGTTAATTCTTCATCAACAATTTTCACAATTTGTTGGGCTGGTGATAAGCTTTCTAATACTTCAACTCCTACTGCCCGTTCTCTGACGCGTTTTGTGAAATCTTTGACCACTTGTAAATTAACGTCGGCTTCTAATAAAGCCAAACGGATTTCTCGCATCATTTCTTTTACGTCGGCTTCGGAAACTTTTCCCTTACGACGGATTTTACTCATTGCCTGTTGTAGGCGGTTTGTTAAACTCTCAAAAGCCATAGTTTCATTCCTCTATTTCTTGAATTTGTTCAATATATTTTTTGATTTCACTATCTTTGGGATAAGTTTCTTGAACATACTGCTGTAGTTGTTCAAGATATTCTTTCCGTACAACATAGTTTGAATAAAGATGTAACTTTTTTTCGTATTCTTCTAAAATTTTTTCGGTTCGTTTAATGTTATCATAAACCGCTTGGCGACTAACCTCATATTCTTCCGCAATTTCTCCTAAAGAAAAGTCATCAGCATAGTAAAGCTCCATATAATTCATCTGCTTTTCCGTTAATAATGTCGAATAAAATTCAAATAACGCATTCATGCGGTTTGTTTTTTCCATTTCCATGAGCCGTGCTCCCATCTTCAATCCCTTATAGGTTACCGATTTCATAGGGAATAGTCAATCTTTTTTTACTAAGTTTTTACCTTTTAAAAAGAAATGTCTGCAAGTTGCCATGTTTCTTCAGAATAAACGGTCATTCCTTGTTGAATAAAATAAGCAGTTGCGACTCCAACTCCAGCTTTTTTAATGCCAGAAAATTGTCCATCATAAATCAGCTGGCTGCCACAGCTGGGACTTTTTTCTTTCAAAATCAAGGTTGTAATTTGTTGGGCTTTTAATTTTTGATACGCGCGTTGTGCCCCTGCTTTAAATGCCACAGTCACATCTTCCCCGTTATCCGTATATACATAAGCAGTATTCGCCCAAACATCAAAGCCATCCCCGCCAATGATTTCTGCTGGCGGACGTGGAATGGGCAATTCGCCTAAAACTTCGGGACAAATCATTATTGCTTTTCCATTAGTTACAAGTTGTTTTAACGCTTCTTGTTCTTGAGATTTTCCATCGTAACGGCAACAAATCCCACCTAAGCAACTACTAATACCAATCATTCGCTTCTCCTCATTTCATTTCTCTATTATACCATGAGTTGACTTTTCTCAAAAGTAGCATTCTCGCTTACTTTAAAGTACGTTCTTCCTCTAAAAATATGTTAAACTAACAATAGTGAAATATACACTTATTTTCAGAAATTTCTTGAAGGAGTTATGTAAATGAAAAAAGTTCTTGTCGTCGATGATGAACCATCGATTTTAACTTTGTTAACCTTTAATTTGGAAAAAGAAGGCTATCAGGTGACTACTTCCGAAGATGGTAAAAACGGCTTCGAATTAGCTTTGTCTAATCAATATGATTTTATAATTTTAGATGTAATGCTTCCTGGTATGGATGGCTTAGAAATTACCAAGGCACTTCGTCGAGAAAAAATTGACACGCCTATTTTGATTTTAACTGCCAAAGATGAACAAGTAGATAAAATCATCGGCTTAGAAATTGGAGCAGATGATTATTTAACAAAACCTTTTAGTCCCAGAGAAGTCCTAGCACGCATGAAAGCTATTTTCCGTCGTTTAAAACCTACCACGACCGAACCGCTTCAAGAGGACACACCTAAAGCTCCGCTTGTGATTGGCGAGATTCGTGTGGATGAACAAAATTATGAAGTCTTTGTGCGCAATCAGCCCATTGAACTAACACCGAAAGAATTTGAATTACTCGTTTACTTTATGAAACGCAAAGATCGGGTCATTAATCGGGAAACCTTGTTGGAACGAATTTGGCAATATGACTTCGCTGGACAAAGTCGCATCGTCGATGTCCACATTAGTCATTTACGTGATAAAATCGAGCCCGATCCCAAACGGCCCGTTTACTTAGTAACTGTCCGTGGCTTTGGCTACCGTTTTCAGGAGCCAAAACGATGAAAAAGAGACTGCGGATTGAATATTTTTTAGTTGCGGCAGTCATGCTTTTATTATTTGTCGGGAGTATTGCAGCGACCAATTTTTTCTTTCAAAAAGAAATGGTTGCTCAGCAAGAAACCTATTTAAGAAGAAAAAATACCCTTTTAACAGACCAGTTGCCCCCTTCCGTTTTCGAAAAAGGGCAACTGACAAACCAACAACAACTCCTTGTCACCCATGCGTTAGATGATGCAGAAGAACGAGTAACTTTGTTGCAAAAAAATGGTACCGTCTTTTTTGACAGCAGCCAAAATGAACCGCTAGAGTCGCACAAAAAACGACCTGAAATCGCTGCGGTTCTATCAGGAGCTACCTATGGTTCAGCTTTACGAAAGAGTAAAACGTTAAATAAAGAACTTCTGTACGTTGCCACGCCTGTTTTAAAATCAGGAGAAATCGTTGGTATTATTCGGATTTCGGAACAAACTGCGCTATTTTCTAAAAATATCCAATCTTTTCGTCGCTATATTATCTTTACATTTGGCATCTTGTTCCTACTAATTACCTTGTTTATCTTTTTATTGTTACGGCAAAAAAATCAACCGCTAGTGACTGTCTTACCGATTCTGAAACGAATGCTTAAACATCCAGATGAAAATCGATCCATTATCCAGCAATCTTCTGAATGGAATGAACTTTACGAAACTATTAACTTACTGAGTCAACAAGTAAGTCAAACGTATAAAGCGTATACGTCTGCGGATGAGCAATTTCACGAACTTTTAGATGAGCTGATGATTGGTGTCTTTATCATTGATACGCAAGGACGGCTTCGTCTGTTGAACCCTAAAATGCAGGAAATGTTAGGACTCTCTGCTAAAAATATGCAAAGCAATTATCTTGAAGTGATTCAAGACGCCGATTTGATTCATTTAATCCATCAAGTCGTCGCTGAAAAAAACAGTTTACATCAAGAAATTACTGTGACACAAGGACCAACACCTTTACGCTTAGATCTTTCTCTTCGTTACTTGGATGATCAAAGCGCCAATGATTATCAAGTGTTAGGAATTGCCTATGATTTAACGCGCGTTCGCCAACTAGAAAAAATGCAAAAAGATTTTGTATCAAATGTGTCTCATGAATTAAAAACGCCTGTCACTTCTCTTTTGGGCTTTACCGAGACACTCATAGATGGCGCCAAAGAAGATCCGGAAGTCCTTGATCAATTTTTGCACATCATGCAAAAAGATGCCCAGCGTCTGCAACAATTAATTCAAGAAATTTTAGAACTTTCTCGGGGCAGCGCAACAATTCCTTATGCAGAACAAGAAATTACTTTAGAAAAATTCATTACAGAAATTCTCGGTTCTTATCAGCAACAATTGGCAGCAAAACAGCTGAAAACAGTCGTTCATGGTCTGCCAGAGAGCCAATTTTTCACCAAATACGAATTGTTTTATCCAATCGTGAAGAATCTAATTGAAAATGCCATTCAGTATTCCCAAGAAAATGGACAGATTACTATTTCTTATGCTATTGAAAATCAGCAATTACGTTTATCTGTTCAAGATACTGGCATTGGCATTAGTCAAAAAGACCAAGAACGGATCTTTGAACGGTTCTATCGTGTCGATAAAGCACGTAGCCGTCATTCTGGTGGCACCGGTCTAGGTCTAGCTATTGTCCAAAATTACACAGAATTATTAGGCGGTAAAATCGTCATTGATAGTCACTTAGGCTTAGGGACCACTTTTACAATCACCTTGCCTTTAACAAAAAAAGAAGCCTAAAAAACTCAGCCAATCCTGTTTATTGGCTGAGTTTTTTTGTTTATTTTTCAGTTACTTTTCCATTTACATCACGTTCTACTTGCATGTCTGTGATGGCTAAATAACCTAAGTCTTTGACAATGGTTTTTTGAACATCATCGGTGACCATATAGTCTAAGAAGGCTTTTACTTCTTTATTAGGCTCCCCTTTTGTATACATATGTTCATAAGACCAGATTTTCCATGAATTGTCTTTCACGTGTTCTTCTTTTGGTTCAACACCATCAATGCTTAAGGCAACGGTGGAATCATCCATATAAGAAAAAGCTAAATAGCTGATTGCTCCTGGTGTTTGTTCAACAATTTTACGAACTGTTCCCGAAGAATCTTGTTCTTGTGATTGAACTGGTTTAGCTCCATCTAAGCCCCATTTTTCAAATGTTGCTCGGGTGCCACTTCCGTTTGCGCGGTTTATTACGACGATTTCTTGATCTTTGCCGCCCACTTCTTTCCAGTTTTTGACTTTGCCAGTAAAGACATCAATCAATTGTTGCTTTGTTAAATTCTTCACGCCGACTTCTTTGTTGACCACTGGTCCCATACCGACCACGGCCACCCGATGATCGACTAATTTAGAGGCATCCACGCCATCTTTCTCTTCGGCAAACACATCGGAATTTCCAATGGTCACTGCGCCATCCGCAACTTGCGAAAGTCCTGTTCCGCTGCCGCCACCTTGGACAGAAACTGTATAATTGGGATGTTCTTGTGTAAATTGATCTTTCGCAGCATCTACTAACGGTTGTAAAGCGGTGGAACCAACAGCGACAATTTTAACTGGTTTGTTACTATCCGCTTCGCTGGATTTTTCAGTTGTGCCTCCTTGAGCTCCGCACCCAGTTAATAATAACCCTAGACTCAGCATAGTTGCTGCAATTACACGTTTTTTCATCTTTGCACTTCCTTTTCAATTAGTTACAAGTTTAGTCTACCAAGACTCTGTTAATTCTGTTTCAATTAAATGTAAATAAAAGGTAAAGGTGTGTAAAGAATCTATAAAGGCTAGTGCGTTACGCGTTGGGTCGCCATGTAATGTGCGATTCGTTCCATGGCCGTTGTTAATTTATCCATATCGGACGCATAACTAATTCGGACGTATCCTTCTGCTTCTGGACCAAAAGAAATACCTGGAATCAACGCTACTGCTTCTTTTTGCGCTAAATCAATACAAAATTTCATAGAATCTTGTTCATAACCAGTAGGAATCTTAGCAAAAATATAAAAGGCGCCATTTGGACGCGCAACCTCAAACCCCAATTGAGTCATCTGTTCATAAACAAAATCGCGCCGTTTCCGATACTCTTCTTTCATAATTTCAGCATCATGCATTCCTTCGATTAAGGCACGAACAGCCGCTTTTTGAGACACTGTTGCAGCCGCAGTAACTAAATACTGATGAACTTTAATAATCTCCGCTGTTAAAATCGCTGGTGCAAAAATAAAGCCAATCCGCCAGCCTGTCATGGCATGTGATTTCGACAAACCGTTAATTAAAATCGTTTGGTCACGTAACATTTCAGCAATCGAAACATGACTCTCATCATAAGTTAACTCACTATAAATTTCATCACTAATCACAAAAATGTCGTATTTTTTTAGAACATCAGCAATTGCTTGCAACTCTTGGCGGTTATAGGTGACACCAGTTGGGTTGCTAGGATAATTTAAAATAATTGCTTTGACTTGTTCCCCATGCTCGGCCATTGCCGCTTCAATCATTTCAGGGGTCAAGACAAAATCGTTGTCTCGTGTATCCAAATATATCGGCTCCGCCCCCGCCAATGTAATAATTGGTTCATACCCTGGGTAAATAGGTGCTGGCAATAGCACTTTGTCACCTTGTTCTAAAATTGCTAATAACGAAGCTGAAATCGCTTCTGTTGCTCCAACTGTTACTAAAATTTCTGTCGCAGGCTGGTAAGTCAAATGGTACTTTTCTTTCATAAAATAAGCGGCTGCTTCACGGACATCTAACAAACCAGACATCCCTGTATAATGAGAAAAATTCGCATCAATTGCTTCTTTGGCTGCTTTTTTGACATGCTCAGGTGTGTTAAAATCCGGCTCTCCTAGTGTTAATTTTAAAATACCTTCAATTCCTGAGACTTGTTCGTCAAATTGACGAATTAAAGAAACAGCAATTTTATTTACTTGACGATTAAAACGATTGGTTAAATCCATTTAGCTTCACTCCTTCAGTTGACGTTATAGTAGCACAAATTGACCGTAAAATGAATGATTTTCTCATTGTTTCGCTAGATTTTTATTATAAATATCTCAAAAAAACGGCAGAGAAGAAAATAGGAGAACTTTGTCCTTTTCAACAAAGTTCTCCTATTTATTTATTTTTCGAAACGCCATGTCCGAATTTCAAACGGACGTAATGGTGCATCAACTTCTATCGCTGGTGTCAACGGTTCTTCTAATACATTTGTTAAACAAGTCGCTGGTTGTGTCTCTTTGTGAAGTTCACAAGGAATATTTTGCGCTGTTAGATTAAAGCCACGAACGACTAAATGATTTGTTTGCTCTTGACGTTTAACGGCTGTCCAACCAATTGGTCCTTCTGCCGTTGTCAAGTAGACATGGTTCGGTGCTAGTTTACCTTCATGACGCGCAGTAGTAGCTGCAGTAAAAGGAATTTGTGCACTATAGGCTTGTTGATACGTAGCAAAGCGTTCTTCTGGTTTTCCATGCAATGACAAACCATATTTAAAGGTATATTCTCCTTGACATTGTGCTTCTGGTGTCGCAAAATAGCCCCAATCACCTAGTTCGCCAACACAACGAATTAATGTGACCGCAATGGTTCCATCTGCTAAGACTTCATACTCATTTAAGCCTTCATTGAAGATAGTCACGCCTTTGTTTTGGTCATGAACATTCACAAACGCTTGTTGGTGCTGCGGGTTTGTTGGATTTTCCCATGTGTCGCTTACTTGATTTGGTCGTGTCACGACTTCATAAATACTATCCGCTTCGTGTGTTTCTGTGACCATGCCAGTTGGGAAAAGCACGCGTAAACGATGATCTTTGATTTGATTATTAATGGTTGTTTCAAAGAACAATTGGTTACTTTCTTTGATCATTGTAACCACTGTCGTTATTTCGAACGGGCGAAGCGTCGTTGAACGTTGTGCTTGGCGTTCTCTAAACTCACGAACAGCCTTTTGTTCTTCTTCTAATCGTTCATCTGCTGAAACTGGTAACATGACGGTTTGTTTAATTTGATAACTTGCTTTTACAGGGGAATTTTCTTTATTCGTAATTTCAGCCGTTACATTTTCGGTTGTAATTCCTTGGTCTTCAGTCGGTTTGAAAAAGATATATTCATTCCCAATGTCGCCAGTATCTTCAAATGTTAACAATTTTGAAAATGTTTCTCCTGTTTTTTTGTCAGCAATGGTTAAGCTACCATTGTTTTCAATTTTCACTTGAATAAATTCGTTTTCCATTTCATTTGTTGCTGGTTGAGCCAAAAGACTTCCTTCAAAAGCTTTCGTTTTTCCTTGAATCAATGCAAAGCTATCCCAAGAGAATGGCGCCATTTCTTTGACAGATAATTCGACCGTTAAGTATTTAGCCATGTACGGTTGACGGAAAGCATCTTTAGGTAAATCGTAACCAAAACGAACATCTTCTTTGACAATACGGCTTGCAACGGCTTGTCCTGTTGGATCAATCACTTGATAATCTGGGGTGGCTTTTTGTTTTAATTCATGATAAAGATCTTCAGGTTTTCCTGTATAAAATGGCAATCGTTCAATCTCCACTTCCACAGTGACAACCTCCGTTTTCTGATAGCCACTAGTATTAAATAAAACAAACGGGTGCGCTTTTTCTGGGAAAACACTTGTATCAATTGCTTCTGTTAATTGTCGTGTTGCTTCATCTGCTAAGAAATGCCCGACATCATTGGCATTTTCAAAGCGAGTCATCATGCCTCGGTGAACCTCGTCGACAGAACAGCCACAAATACTATCGTGCGGATGGTTTTGAAGCAATGTTTTCCAAGCATAATCAAATTGGTCATGTGGGTAGTCGCCAGTTACTTCGTAAGCCATTGCTGCTAAAGGTTCTGCGATATTTTCTAATTGGCGTTGCACTTTTGTGTTCCACTGTTTTAAATAGACGCGAGCAGAAGAAGTATTGGCTAATGTGTACCAGCCATCCGTTTCTTGACTCGTTAATTCGCCTGTTACTGTTCCTAAATCTTCTGGTAACTCCTCTTGAACAGCTTTCAAATAGTCATCGAAATTGGAATGAATAAATTCATATTCTGGGAATAGTTCATTGGCTAAAGCGATGGCCTTAGTAATATCTCTTTGTACCGGTTGGTGGTCGACCCCATTCATCATCAATAAATGGTTTGTGGAAGCGTAACGTTCCACATCAGCCAATTTTTGTTTCCAAAAAGCGATTGCCGCTTCTTTTTCTGAAGGAATTTCGTTCCCGTTACTATACCAGTTCGCAAAAAGCAAGCCGAAAATTTTGGTTTGGTCAGGACCTTCCCACCACATTTCAGAATATTGTGAGCTATAGTCGCTTTCTAAGACTTGATTATCAAAGCCAATCGGTTTCACCCCGCGTCCAAACGCAGCCGCAGGCAGATTTGCTAATTGCATCATTTGAGGCGTTTGACCCATATTCCCAAATGTATCCGGGAAGTAACCTAATTGAACTGGTGCTCCCCATTTTTGACTTTCTAAATGCCCAATCAGCATGTTTCGAACATTGGATTCAGAGCTAATTAAAAAGTCATCTTGTAAAATATAAAATGGTCCGATTTTTAGTTTGCCTGCTTGGACAGCTTTTTTCACGGCTTCTTTTTTCTCTGGGCGAACTTGTAAATAGTCGTCTAAGATAATCGTTTGTCCATCTAAATGGAAACTGTTAAACTCAGGATCATTTTCAATTAAATCTAATACATTATCCACTAATTCAATTAAGCGCATATGATGTTCTTCATAAGGAAGATACCATTCACGATCCCAATGACTATGGGAAACAATATAGACTTTTTTCTTTGTCATCACTTTTCCTCCTATTTTTCCACTCGGATGTCAAAATAATCCATAACTAATTCACAAAACATCATATTAGCCCATGAAAACCATTCTCTTGTATAATTTTCAGGATTATCTACGTCAAAACCTTCATGCATCAAATGAGTCCCCGCATCTGTGGCAACCAATAAATCTAAAATTCGTTCTTTTTCTGCTTTATCTTTGGTTGTCATTCCTTCCATTGCTAGAGCAATCGGCCACACGTAATTTTCTGGTGTATGCGAGCTACCAATCCCTTTCGCGTATTTGCCTTCATAGAAGTAAGGATTTTCTTTACTTAATAAGGTTTGACGCGTTGTTAAATATTGTTCATCCTCTGTTGAACAATAACCCAGATAAGGGGCTGCTACTAAATTGGGAACATTACTGTCATCCATCACGCTTGCATTGCCTAAGCCATCCACTTCATACGCATAAATCGTTTCGTTATTTTGATTTTTTGTTCGTCCAAATGTTTGGATGCCTTCTTCAATCTCTTCTTGTAATTTTTTAGCAATCGCCACAATCGTAGCATCTTCTAAAACATCAGAGAAAATTTCTTGAATATAGCCTAAAATTACGACTGCAAACATATTAGAAGGAACTAAGTAACCATATTGGCAGGCATCATCACTAGGACGGAAGCCTGACCATGTCATCCCTGTTTTGCCAACTGGTGTTCCTTTCCCTGCTTCAACCAACGTATCTTCTTGACGCCACGTATCTCGTTCAAATAAATAAGGTGACTGTGCGTGATCTTGTTCTGTTGTAAAAACGTTGAGAATTTTTTTGACGCCTTCCACAAAATCTGAATTAAATTGTTCGGTCATCCCAGTATTTTTATAAAGTAAATAGGCTAATTGGACCGGGTAACATAATGAATCAATTTCATATTTCCGTTCCCAAATCCAGCCATTCATTTCGGTCTTATCAGTTTGATGGCCTGCATGATTATCTGTTTCATTAAACGCATTGGCATATGGATCAATGCAAATATAACGAAACTGGCGCTTAACCAAACCAGCAATCATTTGAGCAAGGTCTTCGTCTTCTTTCGCAATCACTAAATAGGGACGAACTTGTGCTGTTGAGTCTCTTAACCACATTGCTGGAATATCGCCTGTTAATAAAAAGGTAGTACCATCTTCTTGACGTTTCACTGTTGTTAGTAAAGTATTGGCAAAGGCCGCCTGAAAGTTTTTTGCCCAATCTTGATGTGCTTCACCGCATTTTTCTGTAATTGTCTCCATAAATGTTGCTACGGATTTTGGAACTTCTGTATAAACCATTCTCGTCACCTCTTAAATTTGATATATCATTTTACAATTGAATTATAGCGTTTACATTTCACTTTGTCTAGTGATTTCAATCATTTTTTTCATTTTAAAACCAATTAATTTATGGTAAACTATAAATAAGATATATCTTATTGTGAGGTGAAATGAATGAAGCAACCATTATATCAACAAATTATTGATTATTTACAAAATGAAATTGATTCAGGGCGATTGCCTGTTGGAGCGCAAGTGCCTACCGAAAAAGAATTATCGGCTCAGTTTAACGTCAGTAGAATTACGTCCAAACGAGCGCTAACTGAGTTGGAAACGCAAGGCGTAATCCAACGTCACCAAGGAAAAGGAAGTTTTGTTCAAGCACCAAAGCACCCTCTCCATACCTCTTTAAATAAAGTTCTTTTTTTATTGCCTTTTGCAGACGATTTATCAGTAGGAAATTTCTATAGCGGTTTGGCCCCTACTATTCAAGCAGCTGGTTTAGAAGTCTTTATGACCTCGCCTAATTTTTTGAGAGAGAAAAATGCTGCGGACATTGTGAATGAGTTTGCCGGGCTTGTCTATTATGCTGCTACTAGTAATGACTACCTCGACTTATTGTTTGAGTTGGCTTTGATGAATTTTCCAGTCGTTGTCTTGGATAAAAAGATCCATGATTTACCTTTTGCAACCATTCAATCAGACAACTTTGCTGGTGGTAAAACAGCAACCGAACGCTTAATTGGCTTAGGACATACAAAAATTGGATATATCCTTTCAGGAAGTCCGGCCCTACAATCCGTTCGGCAACGTTATTTAGGTTATCTCCAAGCTTTAAAAGAAGCCAATCTGGCGTTCCATACAGCAATCACGGAAACCAATCTCTTAGATGAACACAACTTTAAACAGTATTTTGAGGCGCACCAACTCACAGCCGTGGTCTGCGATAATGACTTCAGCGCGTTACATTGTTTACGAAACTGTAAAAACCTAGGTATTCATGTGCCTGAAGAATTATCGATTATTGGTTTTGACGATATTCAAGCAGCAGCATTTGTCGAACCGCCATTAACAACCATGGCGCAAGACTTTAAAGAAATGGGAAAACTAGCTGGTGAAGTGTTATTACAAACGATGCAACAAGACATTCAAATCATAGAAGACATTCAAGTACCTGTCACATTAATTGAAAGAGAAACCATTTCTACTGTTTCAAAATGAGCAAAAAAAGAAGAGCGTGGGACAAAAATCACTTTGGATTTTTGCTCCACGCTCAAAAACTAATAAACGGCGGGAACAGAAGCAACTCCTTCGGAAATAAGCCGAAATTCTCCAAAAATTAAAGAACAATTTTCGGAAATTCCTTCTTATTTCTCGGAGTTAAACACTTCTGTCCCGACCTCTTCTTTTTATTCCTTAGTGCTAAATGTTTTGGTATCTACCTCTTTTTTAAACAACGCTTTTAGTTCTTTGATAAAGTAGCGACCAATTGGACTGATTTCCCGATTTTTGGGAAAGAGTAAACAAATACGATTTTCCAAAGCTGGCGCCAATGGCACTAACCGAATTTCTTTCTTCGTAAAACCCGTTACGACTCCTGAACCAGAAGCATAAGCATTGGTTTCTACCAACAAATTCATCAAGGTTCCACGATCCGTAGTATGAATGACCGATTCCTGTTCAGGAATTTCAACTAAATCTTCAGAAAAATAGGAAAAATTGCTTCCTTCTTGATTAAAGCGAACTTGTGGATAGGGAACTAATTCCTCTAAATGAATTTCTTTTTGCTTGGCTAAAGGATGATGATTTCCTAAAAAAATGTGTGTATTAAAAGTACTAATTACCTCGTAGGCTAGATTAGCTTGTTCTAAATACCGTTCAATACTGACACTATTTTGTTCATTTAAATAAATAATCCCCAGCTCACTGTGAAATCCTTTGACGTCTTCAATTACTTTTAAGGTCGTGGTTTCAAAGACACGAAAATCTTTATATTGATCCCCATACTTTTTAAGAACTTTGGCAATTACCTCACCTAAAAAATCGTAATGTTGCGAAGAGATGGAGAATCGTTCGCTGGTCACTGTCTCGCGATAGCGATTTTCCAATAACTCCATTTGAACTAAGACTTTCTCTGCTTGTTCTAAAAAAACCATTCCTTCTTCTGTTAAAAAAGCGCCTTTATTAGTACGTAAAAAGAGGGAAATTCCTAGTTCTTCTTCTAATTCTCGAATACTATTTGACAAGCTAGGTTGTGTAATAAATAGTTTTTTGGCTGCTTCCCGAAAACTCCCATTGTTAGCTATGGCAGCAACATACTTCATTTGTTGAATATTCAACACTTTTTCCTCCACACACTAATCATTTGAAAAATAAATCTTACGCCCATTCAACGGCTGAAGGGGCCGATTGTTAAAGGTCAACATACCTTCCTTGATCTTATTTAAAAAGGCTTGATCCATTTTTTGAATGGTATCAAATACAAACCATTTCACTGGACCCTTAGTTGGCGGTGTTGTTAACGAGCCTACATAATGGTAGTGTAGACGCTCCTCTGGTAAAAAGATTGACGGATTAAACCATTGTTGGTGCGTGCCGTTTTCCCAGTCCATCGGATGATTCGCTTCTGAAAAACGATTTTCTTCCTCAGTGATGGTAAACAGGCAACCGACAACTAAATTTTCGCCAGCATCATTCATATGAACCAAATGGAATTCTAGCGGATACTGCTTTCCCGATAGCAAATGTTCGCTAGGCATATGAAAATGAATATCGGTTAAATGATACGCAACATTTTCAAACATTACGTAACTTTCCGTATTTGGTGGTACAAAATGAAACGTATTTTTGAATTCCTTTTCAGTGAATTCTTCTTTTTTATAATGAAACGTAATCTGAGAATTTACTGTCTCAGCACTTTCTTTTTCTAAAGCAATTGGCGATTGATAAGCAAACTTAGCACCTTCTGCAAACCAGTCACATAGCGTATGCCAATGTTCCGGTCCATCGTTGCCTGTATAGCTCCATTCAACGTCCATATTTTTTATTTTTTTCATACACTCTTCCTTCATTTCCACATAGTAATCAGGTAAAACTCATGTTAAAACTCTATCCTAACATCTTTTCTACGTCAAACAAAAGAACTTAGATCATTACGCTCCTCGGCAAATGACCTAAGTTCTCCTACCGTTAAATCTGGTTACTGAAAATGACACTAAAAATCAGACGACAAGAACTATCTTTAGTTCAACGTTTATTTGCCCCAGTTTTCAGGATCTTTTTTCCATTCTTGTAATAAGGTAACATCTTTTTCTTCGATATAATTTGCTTCTAATGCAGCATCAATTAAAGTTGAATAATTGGTTAACGTTAGTAACGTCATCTGTTTATCTGCAAAATTTGCCGTTCCTTTGGGTAACTCATAAGTGAAGATTGCCGCAACGCCTAAAACCGTTGCTCCTTCACGTTCCGCCGCTTCTGCCGCTTCTAAAACGCTACCGCCGGTTGAAATTAAATCCTCGATAACTACCATTTTTTGTCCTTCAGAAATTCGGCCTTCAATTTGATTCCCTTTGCCGTGATCTTTGGCTTTACTGCGGATATAAACCATTGGTAATCCTAAAATATCGGCTACCCATGCCGCATGTGGAATCCCTGCGGTAGCTGTCCCAGCAATCACTTCGACTTCTGGGAAAGTTTCTTTAATTTTTGCCGCTAAGCCTTCTGCAATTTCTTTACGCACAGCAGGATAACTCATCGTGATACGGTTATCACAATAAATCGGGCTTTTTATGCCACTAGCCCAGGTAAACGGCTCATTAGGGTTTAAAAATACCGCTTCAATATCTAATAAATCTTTGGCAATCTTTTTTGCTACTTTTGTCATGTTACTTTCCGCTCCAGTCTTTTTTGATTTCTTGATAGGCTTCGTAAGGATTTTCTGCTTGGGTAATAGGTCGGCCAACAACGATATATGTGGACCCGATTTCGCGAGCATGTTGCGGCGTAACGACCCGTTGTTGGTCACCTACTGCACTTCCTGCTGGACGAATACCAGGTGTTAAGCAAATAAACGTTTGCTTGGTTGCTTCTTGAATACCACGTGCTTCTAATGCTGAACAAACCACGCCATCCAGACCCGCTTTTTCCGCACATTTAGCATAATGAATGACACTTGTCTCTAAAGAAACGTTGATTAATTGATCATGGTGCATCTCTTCTTCACTAGTAGAAGTCAACTGGGTTACAGCAATTAACTCAGGAACCTTAGCGCCTGGCTGAGTCCCTTTGATTAGACCTTCCTTAGCTGCTTGCATCATTCGAACGCCCCCTGCTGCATGGACATTGGTAATGGCAACGCCTAATTTTGCTAAATTTGTCATCGCTTTTTCCACAGTATTCGGAATATCATGTAATTTTAAATCCAAGAAAACATCATGTCCTTGTTCTTTAAGCCAGCGAACAATCGCTGGTCCTTCTGCGTAAAAAAGTTCCATTCCCACTTTAACAAACAAGGCTTCTTCCTTAGGAAATTTTTCTAAAAAAACAGCCACTTCTTTTTGCGTGGGAAAATCTAACGCAATAATTGGTCTATCGTGCATTTTGCTGCCCCTCTCTCACTTCTTTAATTAATTGTTCCAACGATTCAATACCTAACTCTTCCATTCGCTTAGGTAATCCGTCAATCAACTTCGGACAAATATATGGATCTGTAAAATTGGCCGTACCAACACCGACAGCGCTAGCACCTGCCATGAACATTTCCAAGACATCATCCACTGTTTGAACACCGCCCATTCCAATAATTGGCAACTGAGAAACACTGGCGACTTGTCGGATTAAGCGAATAGCAACAGGTTTAATGGCTGGTCCAGATAGTCCACCAGTTTGATTGGCTAAAATAGGTTTTCTCGTTTTTAAATCAATGCGCATCCCGAGCAATGTATTAATCATAGAAAAACCGTCTGCGCCCCCTGCTTCAATTGCTTGGGCGATCGGCACAATGTCCGTTACGTTTGGTGATAGTTTAACATAAATCGGAACAGATGCGACTTTTTTGACTGCTTGTGTTAATTGAAAAGCAACCTCTGGATCTGTACCAAAAGCTATGCCGCCATGTTTCACATTAGGACAGGAAATATTCAATTCAATTGCTTTGACGTTAGGCGCTTGCCCAATTTTTGCGCAAACAGCCACATAGTCCTCTTCGCAAGCACCTGCAACATTTGCGATAATCGGTAAGTTAGGGTATTTTTCTAATTTCGGTAATTTTTCTTGCATCACCACTTCTAAACCTGGATTCTGCAATCCAATGGCATTTAGCATACCACTAGGTGTTTCAGCTACACGTGGCGTGGGATTTCCATATCGTGCTTGGGGCGTTGTTGCCTTAATCATAATTGAACCTAATTGATCAAGGTCATAATAGTTAGCATATTCTTCCCCGAACCCAAAGCAACCACTGGCGGGAATAATTGGATTTTTTAATGTTAAACCTGGAATTGAAACAGCTAAAGGATTTTTCATTATAAGATAACCTCACTTGCTTTAAAAATCGGACCTTCATCACAGACCTTGACACTTTTTGCTCCAGTAGTGTCTCCTTTTTTATGGCAAACGCAGGCATAACAAGCCCCAATTCCACAGGCCATCCGTTCTTCTAAAGAAAGGTAAACGTGTGGATGTGTTGGAAATAAAGAATCAATTGCTTTTAACATACCATTCGCACCACAAGCATAAACTGCATCAGGGATCCGTCCTTTTGCTAACGCTTCTGACAATAAACGTCCCACGTTGCCATGAGCGCCAAACGAGCCGTCATCTGTGGCAAAATGTGTTTCTCCTAATGCCATAAATTCTTGTTGGTAATAAGCAACCTCTTTTGATGCATAACCAAGAAAATGAATCACTTTCACGCCTTTTTCATTGAGTTGTTTTGATAATTCATACAATGGGGGAATCCCGATTCCTCCGCCAACGATAAAAGCAGTTTGACCAGCTGCTACGGTAGTTATATCAAAGCCGTTTCCTAAAGGACCTAAAATATCTAATTGTTCACCAGCCTTCATGGTGGCAAACACTTCCGTTCCAGCGCCTTCGACTCGATAAATCAAACGACAGGTTTCGTTCGAATGATCAATTTGGTTGATGCTAATCGGTCGCCGCAAAAGTAAATCTGCACGCGGAACCTTGATATGCACAAACTGTCCAGGTCGTGTCATCTCTTTCACTAACTCGCCTTGTAAGTCTAACTGATAAATCCGTGGCGCTAACTGTTTTTGAGCTACAATGGTCATCATTTCTTGCTTTCTCTGCATCAGTATCCTTCACTCCTTTATTCTCTGATTCCCCTATAAATGATTTTCTATTTCTTCGTAAAAGAATCTGGAACAGTCCTCCTCAGACGATTGTTCCAGATTTTTGCTTAAATGGCTTCTGTCGTAAAGGCTCTTGATTCTAAAACTTTTAAAATCGCATTCGCTGTGTCAAGTGAGGTAAACAATGGAATCCCATGTTCGACTGCTTCCCGACGGATTGAAAACCCATCTTGGTTGGCACTGGAACGATTTTTATCCATGGTATTGATTACCACTTGTGCATTCCCATTACGAATGACATCCAGCACGGTTTCCCCTTCAGGATTAGAAATTTTCGTCACTTTCTTAACAGGCAACTGATGCTTCGCTAAAAAGTCAGCGGTTCCTTCCGTTGCGACTAAACTATAGCCAATTGCTGAAAAACGCTTAGCAATTTCTAACGCCTCTTCTTTTGTTTCATCAGCAATGGTGAAAAGTACAGCTCCATAACTTGGCAAATGCAAGCCAGATGCTTCAAAGGCTTTATACAAGGCTTTTTCTAAATAATAATCACTACCCATAACTTCCCCAGTTGATTTCATTTCAGGCCCTAAGTACGTATCTACTTTTTGTAGTTTCGTAAAGGAGAACACAGGGGCTTTCACATGAACTTGTTTACTTTCAGGGTATAATCCATCTTGATATCCTAGGTCAGTCAGTTTCTCACCAAGAATCGCTTTTGTAGCAACTTGGGCCATCGGAATCCCTGTGATTTTACTTAAGAAAGGAACTGTTCGACTCGCACGAGGATTCACTTCAATCACATAAACACGATTTTCATGAATAACAAATTGAATATTCATCATGCCTACACAGTTTAAACCAAGTGCTAGTTTTTTTGTATAATCGGCAATTGTTGCCTGAATTTCTTGAGAAAGATACTGCGGTGGATAAACCGCCATTGAATCGCCAGAATGAACGCCAGCTCGTTCAATATGTTCCATAATCCCTGGAATTAGTACTGTTTCACCATCACAAATGGCATCAACTTCACATTCTTGTCCCAATAAATAGCTATCAACCAAGACAGGATGTTCTGGAGAAGCTTTGACTGCATGTCGCATATAATCTTCCAAATCCTTTTGATTTTCGACAATTTCCATTGCACGACCACCTAAAACATAACTTGGACGCACTAAAACGGGATAGCCGATACGATCAGCAATCACGACTGCTTCTTCTGCACTTGTGGCCGTATCTCCTGGTGGTTGAGGAATCTCTAACTCTTGCAAAGCTTGTTCAAATAAATCACGATTTTCCGCACGATCTAAATCTTCAATCGTTGTTCCAAGAATTTTAACGCCTTGTTTTGTGAGCGGCTCAGCTAAATTAATCGCTGTTTGTCCACCAAATTGGACGATCACGCCAATCGGATTTTCTAAATCAATCACATTCATGACATCTTCTAAAGTTAATGGCTCAAAGTATAATTTATCAGAAACAGAGAAATCTGTTGAAACTGTTTCAGGATTACTATTCATAATAATTGCTTCATAACCAGCCGCTTGGATTGCTTTGACAGAATGAACGGTTGCATAATCAAACTCGACCCCTTGACCAATGCGAATGGGACCAGAACCTAATACTAGTACAGAAGGCTTTTTCGAAACATTGCTTTCGTTTTCCACTTCATACGTGCTATAAAAATAAGGCGTATGTGATTCAAACTCTGCAGCACACGTATCCACCATTTTATAGACGGGCACAATTTGATTGGCTCTGCGGAAGTCAGCGATGGCTTGTTCTGTTTGTCCCCAAAGTGCTGCGATTTTCCGATCAGAAAAGCCATTTTGTTTGGCTTCTTTCAAGACAGCTACGTTGTCCACGTGACTTTCAAGGGTTGTTTCAATTTCGATAATGTGTAAAAGTTTATCCAAGAAGAATAAATCAATTTTCGTTAAACTTTGTAATTCTTCGATGCTATATCCTCTACGAATGGCTTCTGATAAGTAGAACAATCGATCATCTTGCGCATGGACCATTTTCTTCGTTAATTCTAAATCACTGACATGACTTAGTTCTGCTAACTCGTTGTGATAAGCACCAATTTCTAAAGAACGAACTGCTTTTAATAAGGATTCTTCAATATTGCGGCCAATTGCCATGACTTCCCCGGTTGCTTTCATTTGCGTTCCTAGTTCTCGAGCACCTTTTTCAAATTTGTCAAAAGGCCAACGAGGAATTTTGGAAACAACATAGTCCAAAGCCGGTTCAAATTCGGCATAAGTGGTTCCAGTAACTGGATTTTTCATTTCATCTAATGTTAAACCAACAGCAATTTTTGCAGCTAACTTCGCAATGGGATACCCTGTGGCTTTACTAGCAAGTGCAGATGAGCGAGAAACACGAGGATTCACTTCTATCACATAATAATTAAAGCTATGCGGATCCAAAGCTAATTGAACATTACAGCCACCTTCAATTTTTAATGCACGAATAATTTTCAAAGACGCATCTCGCAACATTTGGTATTCATAATCTGATAAGGTTTGACTCGGAGCAAAAACAATCGAATCCCCAGTGTGAATGCCGACAGGATCAAAGTTTTCCATGTTACAAACCACAATCGCATTATCAGCCGAATCACGCATCACTTCATATTCAATTTCTTTAAAACCAGCAATACTTTTTTCAATTAAACATTGTGTAACTGGTGATAATTTCAGACCGTTTTCGGCAATTTGGCGGAGTTCTTCTTCCGTATCACACATGCCGCCGCCTGTTCCACCTAAAGTAAATGCGGGACGAACGATAATTGGATAGCCAATTCGTTTGGCAAAAGCCACGGCTTGTTCCACCGTATTGACAATTTCACTTTCTGGAATCGGTTGTTCTAATTCTTCCATCAATTGTTTAAATAAATCACGGTCTTCCGCTTGGTCAATCGCACTGAGCTTTGTTCCTAGCAATTCTACATTTAGCTCATCTAAAATTCCTGATTCCGATAATTCCATCGCCATATTTAATCCAGTTTGACCACCTAATGTTGGTAGAAGAGCATCAGGACGTTCTTTTCGCAAAATTCTTGAAACAAATTCTAAAGTAATCGGTTCGATATAAACATGATCCGCGATTTCCTTATCGGTCATGATAGTCGCTGGATTTGAGTTTACTAAGACAACTTCATACCCTTCTTCTTTTAGCGCTAAACAGGCTTGTGTGCCTGCATAGTCAAATTCTGCTGCTTGTCCAATAATGATTGGTCCTGAACCAATCACCATGATTTTCTTGATGTCCGTTCGTTTTGGCATTAGTTTTGCTCCTTCCATGCATCCATTAATTCCATAAATTCGTCAAATAAATGAAGACCATCGTGCGGTCCTGGAGCCGCATCTGGGTGATATTGCACAGTAAAAGCTGGATAATCTCGATGACGCACGCCTTCAACCGTTCCATCATTGACTTCCACGTGGGTCACAAGTAATTTTTCTGGATCAATTGTTGCTTCATCTACGGCATATCCGTGATTTTGTGAAGTGAAATCAATGCGTCCTGTTGCAATTTCTCGTACAGGATGATTCAAACCGCGATGTCCAAACTTCATCTTATACGTATCCGCACCATTTGCTAATGAAAATAACTGATGACCTAAGCAGATGCCGAAAATTGGAACTTTTCCTTGGATTGCTTGAATCATTTCAATAGCTTCAGGCACATCTTTGGGATCTCCAGGCCCATTTGTCAACATGACACCATCGGGACTTAATTCTAAAATCTCTTCGGCCGTTGTATTATAAGGCAACACGGTTAAGTTGCATTGCCGTTTTGATAATTCTCGCAAAATACTATGTTTCAACCCGAAATCAACGACGACTACATTACGCCCAATACCTGGACTCGGATAAGGTTTAGTAGTGGAGACTTGTGCCACTTGATTTTTCGGCATGACCGTCGCTTTTAGTTGATCAAATGCATGCGGCAAATCATCCACGGCATCAATGATGCTCCCTTTCATTGTTCCAGCTGATCGTAACTTACGAGTCAGCGCACGCGTATCAATTCCTGAAATTCCCGGAATCCCTTTGCGCTTTAAAAATTCATCCAAGGTCATTTGTTGACGCCAATTTGAAGCAACCCGCGCATGCTCTTTAACAATGACACCTTTACAGGTTGGTGCAATGGATTCATAATCATCTCGGTTGACCCCGTAATTTCCAACTAATGGATACGTAAAAGTAATCATTTGTCCATTAAAACTTTGGTCAGTAATTGCTTCTTGGTAACCTGTCATGCCAGTAGTAAAAACAACTTCTCCTACTACATTGCCTTCTGCACCAAACGCTTTTCCTTCAAATACTGTTCCGTCTTCTAAAATCAATAACCTTTTCAAACCTACTGCGCCTCCTCCGACCAAGCTAATGCTCCGTCAACAAATGTCATAAGTGTCTTTCCTTTGACTGTCCACCCTGTAAATGGTGTATTGACAGCCATTGATTCAAATGCTTCTGCATCAATTGGTGCAGCTGTTGCTAAGTCAAAAACTGCAATATCTGCTGGTGCACCAATTGTTAGTGTTCCTGCGTTTAATCCAAAAATTTCTGCCGGTTTCACTGCCATCCAATCAATCACTTGTTCTAATGTGAAAATGCCTGTTTCGACAAAGTTCGTATAAATCAATTGGAAGGCCGTTTCACTACCGACAATGCCAAAAGGTGCGTTTAAAAATGATTGTTGCTTTTCTTCTAAACCATGGGGCGCATGGTCGGTAGCAATACAGTCAATCGTGCCATCTAACAAGCCGTCAATCAATGCTTGTCGATCTGCTAAACCACGTAATGGCGGGTTCATTTTCCAAAACCCTTCGTCACCAGGAATATCCTCATCGACTAAAATTAAATGGTGTGGCGAAACTTCGGCTGTTACGTGAATCCCTGCTTTTTTAGCATCTCGAATAACGCGCACGCTTTCTTCTGTTGAAACATGACAAACATGATAATGAACGCCTGTTTCTTTCGCTAAAGTAATATCCCGAGCAATTTGTGAAGCTTCCGTTGCACTTAAAATCCCTGGTAGGCCTAATTTCTTAGAAACTTCTCCTTCATGCATCACACCACCAAATAATAAAGATTCATCTTCCGTGTGCGCAACAAGCGCCATATTTAATGCAGCCGCTTCTTTCATGGCTAAGTACATCGTTCCTGCCGTTTGGACACCAACACCATCATTCGTAAATGCAAAGGCACCCGCTTCCTTTAAGGCTTTCTGATTGGTTAAAACTTCACTCCGTAGTTCTTCTGTAATGGGCGCATATTGTAAAACTTTCACGACTGCATCTTTTTGAATTAAGTCGTAAACCTCACTTAATTTTTCAGCCGTATCTGGTACTGGATTCAAATTGGGCATTGCGCAAACCGTAGTAAAACCACCGCGAGCAGCAGCTTTACTACCCGTTTTAATCGTTTCTTTATACGTAAAGCCTGGTTCTCTAAAGTGAACATGCACATCCACCAAGCCTGGCGTGATTAGTTGCCCGTTCGCATCAAACACTTGCTCAAAATCTGCTTCGTCAAACGATTCTCCGATTGCGTGAATCACACCATTTTCTAGCCAAAGTGCTGCCTCAATCAATTGATTCTCTTTTTTGATGATTTTTCCATTCTTAATTAACGTCTTCATTTCTCCACCTAGGCCTTTCCATGTAAAATTGCTTCCAAAATTGCCATGCGCATAAAGACTCCGTTACTCATTTGCGCGACGATTCTTGATTGCAGACTTTCCACTAATTCATCTGCCAGTTCAACATCCCGATTGACTGGCGCTGGATGCATAATAATTGCGTGTTTCTGTAAACGAGTTGCCCGTTCGTTGGTTAAACCATATTCCAAATGATAGCCTTCTTTTGAAAAACTTTCCTTACCATCATGACGTTCGTGCTGCACGCGAAGTAACATCATCACATCGACTTTTTCAACAATTTCATCTAGCGGCACATATTGTCCATAGACATCAAACTGATGATCATACCACTCTTCTGGACCTGAAAAATAAATTTCAGCGCCTAAACGGTTTAATAACTGCATATTTGATTTAGCAACGCGAGAATGTGTAATATCTCCCACAATCGCCACTTTCAAGCCTTCAAATCCACCAAATTCTTCATAAATGGTCATCAGATCCAATAAACATTGTGTAGGGTGTTGTCCACTCCCGTCCCCACCGTTAATAATAGAACATTGAATCGTTTTACTTTGAATCAATTCATCGTAATAATTTTCTTTACCATGACGAATGACTGCTACATCTACACCAATTGCCGACATCGTTAGTACTGTATCGTATAACGTTTCTCCTTTTTGAACAGAACTTCTACTTGCTTCAAACTCAATCACTTCTAAGCCTAATTTTTTCTCAGCTACCTCAAAACTTTTATGTGTTCGAGTACTATTTTCAAAAAACAAGTTTGTTGCAAAATATTGACGTTCTTCTGGGTGCCATTTTGCCCCCTGTTTAAATTCTCCTGCGCGACGGATTAACCCCATGACTTCACGGTCGGTTAAAGCCTCAGCAGTTAAAAGATGTTTTAAACTAATTCGTTCAGATGTAATAATCATTCGTCCAGTCCTCCTACTGTTCTTCGCTACGTGCGTTTTCCGGTAAAATTAAATTCAAAACAATTCCTAAGACGGTTGCTAATGCCATTGAAGACAATTCAAAGGTTCCTACTTTGAAGACTAAGCCACCAATGCCGATGACTAAAATTACTGAAGCAATCAATAAATTCTTTTTCTTATCAAAATTAATCTTATTATCGATTAAGATTTTCAAACCACTTGCGGCAATCACACCGAACAAGACGAAACTAATTCCTGAAATAACTGGTCCTGGGATACTTAGAATCAAGGCACTTAATTTTCCAACAAATCCTAAAGCTACAGCGAACACCGCGGCTCCACCAATCACGAAGACACTGTGTACTCTTGTAATTGCCAACACGCCGATATTTTCACCATAACTTGTAACTGGCGGTCCACCAACAAAACCTGCTACAATTTGCGCTAAGCCATCTCCCATTAAAGTTTTAGATAAGCCTGGGTCTTGGAAAAAGTTGCGCTTGGTTAATTTATTCAAGACCATTAAATGACCAATATGTTCTGTCATTGTTACAAAAGCAATTGGTGCCATTGTTGTAATGGCATTTAAATACAATTTCGGTTCATATTGAACAAAAGGTACTTCAAAATTCGGTAAAGCAAACCACGCAGCTTCTTTAATAGGGGTTAAATCAATAATTCCGAAAGCTAAAGCGACTAGGTACCCACTGACAATTCCCAAAAGAATTGGAATTAATCCTAGGAAGCCTTTGAAAAACATGTTGTAAAAAATGGTTAAGCCTAAAGTAATCAAGGCTACGGCAATATATTTAAAATCATAAACGTTGTTGTTATACATTGCGTTATTTGCGGCGTTAGCAGCCAAGCCTAAACCGATAACCATCACGACAGGTCCTACAACGATAGGCGGTAAAATTTTATCCAACCAGTCGGAACCAATTTTTTTAATGATTAATGAAACGATTAGGTATACCAAGCCGGTTGTCATAGCACCTTGGGCAATGGCTGGATAACCATCACTCTTCATTAACATCTGCATCGCTGCAATAAAAGCAAAGCTACTGCCAAGATAGGCGGGGATTTTTCCTTTTGTAGTAATCAGATAGACCATTGTTCCTAATCCTGAACTGACTAACGCAATCCCTGGGTCAATTCCCACTAAGATTGGTACTAAAACCGTTGCGCCAAACATCGTAAATAAATGTTGTAAACTTAGGCCAACCCAGTGAAAAGCTTGCGGTCTGTCTTTAATATCTAAGACTGCATCCTCATTTCGAAATTCTTTTTCTGACAACGTTGTTCACTCCTTTTTATTCGTTTCCTTTACTGATCATAATACGATCTGCGCCGTCACGCTCTTCCATTTCCACAATAATTTCCTCAGTTTTTGATGTTGGAATATTTTTTCCTACATAATCGGCACGAATCGGTAGTTCCCGATGCCCACGATCTACTAAGACTGCTAAAGAGATTTTTCTTGGACGACCTAAATCCATAACAGCGTCCATCGCAGCACGAATGGTCCGGCCCGTGTACAAGACATCATCCACTAAAATAACTTCTTTACCTTCAATTGAGACTGGTACGTCAGAAGAATGTAATTCAGGTTCCTCCATATCTTTCACATCATCACGATACAAAGTAATATCTAATTCACCAACTGGCACGTCAATATCTTCTAATTGTTTTAAGCGTTCGGCTAGACGTTGTGCAATGTATATCCCACGCGTTTTAATTCCTACTAAAACAATGTCTTGAATTCCTTTGTTTCTTTCAATAATTTCATACGAGATTCGAGTAAGCGCTCGTTTCATTGTGACTGCGTCAACAACTTCTTTCTTTGGCATAATAATTTCCTCCTCATTTCTTTTTTATCTACGTCCTCGCTGTCTTGGGGTCAGCGATTCTTCCTTCAATTGAGCAGCTGAAAAATAAGTGGATTTTTATTGAAATTGTCCTGTTATTTTTTCCAACAAAAAATCCTCCTACCCGTATGAGGATAGGAGGATGTTGGTTACAGTTTAAAAAGGTACAAGGGTACCATGTAGCCCACACAACTTACTAACTAAGCGCACCTAGTGTTCTTTTGCATGATTCCTTCTTAGCCTCACGGGACTAAACTTAAAGGTTACAGTTATTTAGTTATTTTTCTTCTTAAAAAAGAGTTTACCTCTTCTTCAGAAAAAAATCAATGATTATTTCTTAATTGGTGTAAAGTTTTTTCAAAAACTTCTGGTAAAGGTGCTTCAAAGACTAATTGTTCACCTGTAGTAGGATGTGTAAAGCCTAATAACTTCGCATGTAAAAATTGTCCATTGCCAGGCAATGTTTTTTTCGGTCCATATAATGGATCTCCAGCTAATGGATAACCGATATATTTCATGTGAACACGGATTTGATGTGTCCGGCCTGTTTCTAGTTGTAATTCAACTAAGGTAAATGCATCAAAACGCTCTAAAACAGTAAAATGCGTGACTGCTTCTTTACCGCCTTCAATGACCGCTTGCATTTTACGGTCAACCTTGGAACGACCAATAGGCGCATTTATTTCTCCCTTATCGTGAGGAATAACACCGTGGACCAAGGCAACGTATTTACGTAACGATGTTTTTTCTTTTAGCTGTTTCGCTAATGATTCATGGGCTTGATCATTTTTAGCCACCATCAATAGCCCCGAAGTATCTTTATCAATTCGATGAACAATTCCCGGTCGCACCACATCATTAATCGCCGATAAGTGATCCGCATGATGAAGTAACGCGTTCACTAATGTACCATTGGGATGCCCTGCCGAAGGATGAACGACCATGCCTTGAGGTTTGTTGACGACAATCACATCATTGTCTTCATAAACAATGGTCAAAGGAATATCCTCTGCTACCATATCTAGAACTTCTGGTTCAGGAATTGTTACAACAATTTCATCGCCTGCTGTAACTTTGTAATTTGCGCGGACCGTTTCACCATTAACTGTTACGTGTTTTTCTTTTAACCATTGTTGAATTTGCGAGCGGGAATGATTGGGTAAATGTTCACTTAATACTTTATCAATCCGGCCTTTTTCTGTTTGAATCGTTACGTTAATTTGTTCCATTTTTGCCTTCCTTTGCTGCTTTTTCATCTAAAATCAAATAAATAAATATACAAATAACGCCGACCACTAACGTACTATCTGCAACATTAAAAATAGGAAAATTCATAAAATCCGTTTGGAGCATGTCCACTACGTAGCCTAAACGTACACGATCAATAAAATTCCCAATGGCACCTGCTAAGACAAAAGATAAACCTACAGAATACCAGATACTTTTTTTATAATTCTTAATTAATAAATAAATAATCACGACACTAACAATTACTGTGATGACATAAAAGAATATCATCTTTCCTTCTAATAAGCTCCAAGCGGCTCCGGTATTTCTTAAATGGGTCAGCGACAAAAATCCAGGAATGAATTCTTTTGTTTCACCCAAAGAAATGTTTTGGACCGTCAAATATTTGCTCCATTGGTCAAGCCCTACTAATAAGGCACTGATTAAAAAATATACTACTAACAATCGCGTCATTCCTTTTCTCTATGAATACTTGCTAAATCTCTTGGTCGAACAATGCCTACTAACTCACCATTAGGATGGCCACTTTTACTAATAAGCACAGCTTCTAAGCGTGGCTGCTCCCGAAACATTTGTTCAACTTCAAAAACGGTTGCTTCAATTGAAACAAATTGATAGTTGCTGCGTTTATAATTTGATGCCAACAATTCTCGCACCGTTCGGTTGGCAATGTGAACTTCGCCTTTGGTGCTCTCAATGGCAAACCATACACCAATCCCTCGAACCGTGATTAATCCTTTAAATACACCTTTTTCATAAATCGGAAATTGGGAATATTGTTTTTTTGCAATAATCGTTAATAACGTTTCTAAAGAAGTGGTGATTTCAAAAGCTGTAACACGTTTCGCAAATTTAGGCACTACTTTTTCTGGTTTTGTTAAAGCTTGTTCAATCGTTTCAATTCGTTGAACTGCCCATTCGTTTGGCTCTGCAATTACAAAATCATCAGCAATTCGCTCATGAACGATGGCATTTCTTAACTGAGCCATTTGAAGCAAATCCTCTTCAAATTGAGCAATCTGTCCTTTTTCTTTTCGGGAAAGACGTCTTGTCATTTCACTGAATCCCATGTTGACAGGATTGTTCAGTCTCTCTCTCATCCACTTTTCAATGCGATTAAAGTGTGCTAAAAATGTATCTGCTCGTTCCCCCATAGTCGTTGCTCCTTATAATAAACTACGCAATAAATTTCCGTCATTATTTTTTATTGAGCTACTTTCAAGTATATACTAAAAATAGGTCTCAGGAAAGAGCGGCTTTAAAAGAGACCGCTCGCTTGACCCGTTTCGTCCACATCCATATTTAACGCAGCAGGAACTTTCGGCAAGCCAGGCATCGTTAAAATGTCACCCGTTAACGCCACGATAAACCCTGCACCGATTTTTGGAACTAGCTCACGAATCGTAATCGTAAATCCTTCTGGCCGTCCTAATTTTTGAGGATCGTCAGAAAGTGAATACTGTGTCTTCGCCATGCAGATTGGTAATTGATCCCAACCATTTTTTGTAAAGTCTGCGATTTGTTTTTGCGCTTTCGGAGAAAAAATCGCCTGTTCCCCGCCGTAAATCGTTTGTACAATGGCTTGAATTTTTTCTTCAATAGTTTGGCGAGGATTATATAAAGGTTGAAACTGTTTTGTATTGGCTTCAATCTCTGCTACTACTGTTTTCGCTAGATTCGTGCCACCTGCGCCACCTTGCGCCCAAACACTTGTTAACTCGACGGGCACGCCTAACGCTTGGCAGGCTTCTTTCAACAGTTGAATTTCCTTCTCTGTATCCTGTGTAAACTCATTAATTGCAACAACTACTGGTACATCATAACGTTGCATGTTTTGAATATGTTTTTCTAAGTTGGCAAAGCCTTTTTGTAACGCTGGTAAATTTTCTTCTGCTAACTGATCTTTCGCCAAACCGCCATGCATTTTCAACGCGCGAATCGTTGCCACAATCACAACGGCATCGGGTGCTTTTCCTAAAGAAGGTACTTTAATATCTAAAAATTTTTCGCCACCTAAGTCGCCACCAAAACCTGCTTCTGTTACGACATAATCCCCTAGATGCAAAGCCGTTTTTGTCGCTAAAATACTGTTACATCCATGAGCGATATTGGCAAAAGGACCACCGTGAACAAAAGCTGGAGTTCCTTCAATCGTTTGAACTAAATTAGGTTTTAAGGCGTCTTTCAATAATAAAGTCAGGGCACCTGCCACGTTTAAATCTTTAACCGTCACCGGCTCTCTTTGGTCATTATAGGCGACAATAATCCGACTTAAGCGTTCTTTTAAGTCCGTTAAATTTTGCGATAAACAAAGAATCGCCATAATTTCGCTTGCCACAGTAATATCGAAACCGTCTTCTCTTGGTACACCTTGGAAAGGACCGCCTAAACCAACAACGACCTGTCTGAGCGCACGATCATTTAGATCCACTGCACGTTTCCAAATCACCCGCCGAGAATCAATCTTTAATTCATTTCCTTGCTGTAAATGATTATCTAGTAACGCAGCTAAGGCATTATTGGCTGTCGTAATGGCATGCATATCACCAGTAAAATGCAAATTGATTTCTTCCATTGGTAATACTTGTGCGTAACCGCCACCTGTTGCGCCACCTTTAATCCCCATCACAGGACCTAATGATGGTTCTCTTAGGGCAATAACTGTTTTTTTATTGATTTGATTTAATGCATCTCCTAAACCAATGGTCACGGTTGACTTTCCTTCTCCTGCTGGCGTTGGATTAATCGACGTAACGAGGATTAATTTACCTTCTGGTTTCGCTTCTAAGGATTGAAGCGTTGGAAAATCTATTTTCGCTTTGTATTTTCCATAAAGTTCGAGCGAATCTTCTGAAAGACCGATTGTTTCGGCAATCTCTTGAATAGGTTTTAATGTTGCTGCTTGTGCAATGTTAATATCTGTCTTCATAACGGACCCCTTTTCAATTCTTTATCGTCTTTGTGACACATTGTTTCTTTTAAATTATAGCTTGTATTGAATAGAATGGCTAGAATAACCTTTTTTAAACAACCCAACCATTGACGTTTGGTAGCCTTTTCTCGTATAATGAAAGTGTCTTTACAAATCTAAAAGGAGCGTGAATTGGATGCAAAAAGGAATTGTCAAATGGTTCGATAACAGAAAAGGTTATGGTTTTATCGTTTACAACGAAGAAGATGAGATTTTTGTCCACTTCACTGCTATAGAAGGTGACGGATTCAAATCACTTGATGAGAATCAATCTGTAGAATTCGAGATAATGGAAGGCAATCGTGGGCTACAAGCAGCACATGTCAAAAAAATAGATAACTAAAAAAGCTGAACCAACAGCGCTTAGCTCCAAAAAGTAAGTAAACGTAGCGTTTGTTTCAGCTGATTATTTTAAGATTTTGAGAGTGGGTCACCAGTCGTTTCGACTTATGACTCACTCTTGTTTTTTTCTTCTTTTTTATGAAGGCCCAAAGAATGATCTTCTGCTACCTTCAATTCAGGCTTTTTTACCTTAAGTGCCTCAAGAAATAACGGAATCGTTTTCTTTTTCATTAAAAAGACTTTTGAGCCTTCCTTAAATTCTGAGGAAAAAATTTCGATGCTTTTTTCATTGTAGGTTACTTTTTCTATCTGAGAAAGCGGAAGTGCTTTTTTGCGAAACCATAAAACATCTCTGACAATTAAAGATGTTTCTGTCAGGTTAAAAGACCGCGCAATTCCTAGATACGCAAACACAAAAAATGGAACCATCACCAGATTACTAATCAAGTAAGGACCATTATTTTCCAATGCTAAAATTAAACTAATAAATAATATACAAAATGTGCAAGACCAGTAAATAATTGTTGATGCTAATTCTGGCTGCCAATAGAATTTCTGTTTTTTCATAAAGTGCCCTCACTACTTCTGGATCAACGCCGCTAAATTTAAATATGTTATAATAGTAACATACTTTTTTTAAGAACAAAAAGAAATTAGGAGTAATTTTATGTTAAGAATTTATGTAGATGCTGCAACAAAAGGCAATCCAGGTGAATCTGGCGGCGGTATCGTTTACCTCACCGACCAATCGCGGCAACAATTGCATGTGCCTTTAGGCATTGTTAGTAATCACGAAGCCGAATTTAAAGTGCTGATTGAAGCTTTAAAACAAGCGATTGCCAATGAAGACAATCAACAAACCGTTCTTCTCCACTCAGATAGTAAAATTGTTGTCCAAACAATTGAAAAAAACTATGCTAAAAATGAAAAGTACCAGCCTTATTTAGCAGAATATCAACAACTAGAAAAGAATTTCCCTTTGCTCTTAATCAAATGGCTACCTGAAAGTCAAAACAAAGCGGCCGATATGCTCGCACGGCAAGCATTACAAAAATTTTATCCCAATAAAAAGTAGCACTGTCTACTTAATGCTTTTCCTTTATTAATTTGATAATTAAACACGTGGAGCAAAAATCCCTAGTGATTTTTGCTCCACGTTTAAAAACAGATAAACGGTTCTGTCTCGACTTCTTCTTATAGCCACTTATTCTTTTGTCGTTATTTCCGCAAATTGTCCATTGGTTAGCGAAAGGATTGCTTCAGGAGCTAATTCAATTTGCATGCCACGTTTGCCTGCAGAAACAATAATTGCAGAATATTGTTGAGCTTCTTCAGCCAAATAGGTGGGAAATTGTTTTTTCATCCCAATTGGTGAACAGCCCCCACGAATATAGCCTGTGGTTGCTTCTAAATCTTTTAAGTGAAGCATTTCTACCTTTTTGTTGCCACTAGCTTTCGCTAATTTTTTCAAATCTAATTCTTGATTACCAGGAATGACAGCCACGACGGGACCTGTTTTATTACCTACTGTAACCAAGGTTTTAAAAATTCGTCCTTTGTCAATACCTAAACTTTCAGCGACACTTTCTGCACTTAAATGATCTTCGCTCCAAGCGAATTCATATTCTTTATATGGTACTTTATGTTGTTCTACCATGCGCATCGCATTCGTTTTTTGTTGTGTTTTTTTCTTTGCCACTTTTTTCACCTTCTGAATCACTTGTTTTGTTCGAATGTCTTTAAATAATTTCTTAATACTTGTACGGATAGTTGGCCTGGTGCAGACGCTTGCTGGGCGGAGCCAAAAGTTAGTGCCGACCCGAACAGTTGACCTGTTACGCGACTAATCATCCCTAACTGTCCCATTGACATAGTAACGATTGGGACGGATGCATAATGGGTGTACATTTCATTGGTTGCTGAAAGTAACGTAAGTACATCTGTCGCATCTTGTGGCATCACAGCTATTTTACAAATATCCGCCTGACGCATTTGCATTTGGCGTAACCGCGCGACAATCTCCTCTTGCGACGGTGTTTTCTGAAAGTCGTGATTACAGAGAACAATTTTAATCCCCGCCTTTTTAGCTTCATGAATTAACGTATCTGCCGCCAGTGGATTCGCAAATAATTCAATATCCAATAAATCCAACGCACCCTTTTTCACTAATTCATGATACAAAGCAAAATAATTTTCCTCGGAAAAAGCCATTTCGCCACCTTCTTTTTGTGTACGAAAAGTTAACAATAACGGTTTTTGCCCCAACCGTTCCATCACTTGTTGTGAAAGATTACATACATCGGAAAAATCAGCGACATTTTCATAATAGTCTAAACGCCATTCCACCAAATCACAATCTAGTGTTTGGCTCGCCGTTGCTTCGGCCAAAATATCCTCGGCTGTTGGAGCAACAATGGGCACCACAATTTTGGGATTCCCTTCACCTATTCGCACATTTTTGACTATAACTGGCTTCACAGTTCCACCTAACTTCCTCGTTTGTTTTTCTCTCTTCATATCATACCATTTCTATTCTTTTTTGCAATTTAAAGAGCTACAAAGACACCTAGAATTAGGAATTTCCTAACACTAAATGTCTTTGTTTGGGTTATTTAACTCTTTCAGTTGTTACGTTAAACTTCCGTACTTTGTAACTGATACATATCCGCATAAAGGCCACCTTCTGCCAATAACGTTTCATGCGTTCCTCGTTCTACAATCTGTCCTTTGTCTAAAACTAAAATCAAGTTTGCATCACGAATCGTCGAAAGGCGATGCGCAATCGCAATTGTCGTTCTCCCTTGACGCATTTTGGCTAATCCTTCTTGAATCAATCCTTCTGTTTCTGTATCAATATTAGCGGTTGCTTCATCTAAAACTAAAATTTTGGGATCAGTCACAATCGTTCGTGCAAACGAAATTAATTGACGTTGTCCACTAGAATAACTCGCTCCTCGTTCAATGACTTTCGCATGATAGGTATTGGGTAACGTGTGGATAAATTTATCCGCCTGAACAAATTCCGCAGCCTGTTTAATTTGTTCATCTGTAATATTGGGATTCAGTAAACGGATATTTCCAGCAATATCTCCATAAAACATGAAAGCGTCCTGTAATACTAAGCCCATCTTTTCCCGTAATTCTGTCATGGGAAAATCACGAATGTCACGATCATCAATTAAAATCTGCCCTTCATAAAATTCATAGAAGCGCATGAGTACATTAATAATTGAACTTTTACCACTTCCTGTATGACCGACTAAAGCGACGGTTTCCCCGGGATTTGCAACAAAGCTAATATTTTTCAATACTTCGTTTTTGCCGTCATAAGAAAAAGTAACATTGCGAAATTCAATTTTCCCGCGAATAATTTCCCCATTCGCACCTACTGATTGTTGCGGCGTTAATTCTTCCGTATCCATAATTTTTAAAATACGGCTACCTGCGACAATCCCATCTGTAAAGATACTTAGGAAGTCCATCATTTGCGTCATCGGATTAAAAAAAGCTTGGACATACGTTACAAAAGCATAAATCATCCCCGCTTCAACAGGTGAATGTAAAGCATCGATGCCAAACATAGTTAAGGCCAATGCAATCGCCAACGTATACAACAAATTAATGATGGGACTTAATAATAACGAATTCATACGAATCATTGCTACACGTGTTTTTAAATAATCATCATTGGTTTCCTCAAATTCTTTTTCCAAACGCTTTTCTTGGCGAAATTGTTGAATGATTTGCATACCAGAGATGTATTCATTTAGTTTGGTGTTTAATTGACTTAATTTTTCCCGCATACTGCGATATAATTTTGAACTAAATTTTTGGTAATACCAAATCACAACTAATAAAATTGGCAAGAAAATTAGACAATAAAATGAGATTTCTGGACTGAGTTGAAACATTGCAAAAAATGACGAGATTACGGCAAAAATTCCTGTAATCACCATTAAGAATACATACCAGAATTCAAACAATGTTTCTGTGTCATTTGTAACACGAGACACCGTCGAACCCGCTGGTGTTTGATCAAAATAACGCATACCTAAAGTGTGTAATTTTTCAAATAATTTCACTCGTATATATTGATACGTTTTTAAAGAAGCCATCGAATACAAATACCATTGGAAAAACCAAACAATACTTTTGACAATGACACCAAAAAAATAAATAGCAGCAAAAGTTAGAATCACCTGCATTGTAGCAGTTTTAGGCGTTAAATAATTATCCATAAAAACTTGAATGACTCTAGGCAAAAGAATATTGATAATTGATAAGACAAATGCAAAGAGAATAGCTGTGTAAAACATGCGTCGAAACGGTTTGGCAAAACGAAACAAACGCTGAACAATCGTTAATTGTTCTTTCAGCGGTAACTCTCTGGACCATTCGGATTGATACTTTTCTTCCATTAACTCTCACTCCCTTCAATTTTCGCTTCTAATTGCTGTTTTTCCCACATCCGCTGATACCAACCCTTCTGAGCCAGTAACTCCTGATGTGTCCCCCGTTCAATAATTTTCCCTTCATCCAACACTAAGATTTCTTTTGCATGCATGACACTACTTAAACGATGCGCTGTAATAATAGTGGTTTTTTCTTGGCGTGTTTCTTTTAGATTTGATAAAATCGCCTCTTCAGTCTTCGCATCGACTGCAGATAAGGCATCGTCTAAAATTAACAATTCTGGTTCAACAATCAAGGCCCGTGCAATAGAAATCCGTTGTTTTTGTCCTCCAGAAAGCGAAACGCCACGTTCCCCAACCATTGTGTCATAGCCTTCAGGGAATGCTTTAATTTCTTGGTTAATAAATGCTAATGCTGCCGCTTGTTCAACTGCTGCTTGTTCCAAGTCTGGTTTAGCAAAACGAATGTTATCTCGTACCGTCATGGAAAAGAGAAAATGGTCCTGTGGCACGTAACCCATTGCACCCATCAATGCATCTAATGTGTAATTTTTAATGTCATGTTTTCCAAAGGAAATCGTTCCTTGGTATTGGTCATATTCACGCATCAACAACTTCAAAATAGTGGTTTTACCAGCGCCTGTTTTGCCAACAATCCCCAAAGTTTCTCCTTCTTGCAACGAAAATTGGATATTTTCCAACGCCACTGCCTCTTCTTTTGGATAAGAAAAAGAATCAATCTTCATTGAAATTGTTCCTTGCGCCATTGTTTTGATGGCATCTTTTCGTTCGATAATATGCGTTTTTTCATGTAATAATTCGTTCACACGATCGTAACTAGCATTCCCACGTTCTAACACATTAAATAAGCGCCCAATCGCAAACATTGGCCAAACTAGCATCCCAATATAGGCAATGAAAGAGACCAACTGACCTAAACTAATCGTTCCTTCCATGATGAAACGACCACCAATAATAATTGTCAAAACATAAGAAACACCAATAATCAGCGTAATAAACGGATCAAATAGTGCATCTAAAAAGTTCGTTCGTTTATTTTTGACGATAGCATCATCAATTTTCTCTGTAAAATCAGCAAGATCTTCTTTTTCTTGCCCAAATGTTTTAATGACTTTAATTCCAGTGATACTTTCTTGTGTTTTATCATTAATCGCTGAAAAAGCAGCTTGTGAATCTCGAAAGGCATCATGCAACTTAGAACCTAGAACTCGTGAGGTGACCGCTAATAAAGGCAGCGGTAATAAAGCAATTAATGTTAAGCGCCAATCGACAAATAGAACCATTGCGATAATTGTTGTTCCTCCCGTAATCACAGAGTCAGCAAATGTTAAAATCCCAGCTCCAGCCACATTTTGGATGGCATTTAAATCATTGGTTGCATGCGCCATCAAGTCACCTGTCCGATATTTCTGATAAAAGATACTATCCATTTTTGTGAAATGATGAAATAATTGAGTCCGTAGCTCTTTTTCCAAACGAGCGGCACTCCCCCAAATATGCATCCGCCAAATATAGCGAAAAAGATATTGGGCAAGCCCAGCACCAACCAAGAGTGCAACCCACACGATAATTTTCGTTAAGCGAATTTCTTTGTTAACGATTTCATCTACAACGACGCCAATAACTTTGGGCGGGACTAATTGAACAAGAGCGACCATCATTAATGAGAAAACCCCAATAATATAACTTTTTTTCTCTTGCTTAAAAAACCAGCCTAATTTTTTGAATATGGACATTCAGTTGTCCCTCCTTTACTTTGTTGTTCTACGAAGACTACTTTCGAGCTAGAAGGTTTCTTCGTTATTGTTGTTTTTGATTAAACGTTTCGCTCTTTTCCTCCTAGATTATCCTATTCTCCCGCAAAACAACAAAAAAACGGACTGAAAATCAGCCCGTTTTTACACTTATTCATGATTACCTGAATAACCTTTACTATTTTCCTTGGTTTTTCATTTGTTGCATCATTTGTCTAACCTTTTTCTCTGACGGTTTTTGACCCATTGATGCCATCATCATGCGTAACATATCCTCATTAACGGGAGGATTTTTTTTGAAATAATCTTGCATATATTTGCGTGCAAGGAAAAAGCCCCCTGCAGCGCCTACTAATAAAGCGATTACTGCGATTAATACTACCCAACCTGTTGCCATTGAAACTCTCTCCTCTCCGTATAGTTTTGCTCTCAATGAATTATTTTACTAGAAATAGCAAAAAAAGAAAAGTTCTTTTTGCGGGATTTCTCTTAAATAATGAAAAAAGTCTGATTTTTTTGCAAAATAGTGATTAAAAGTCAAAAATATACGCTCTTAAATGTCAATAGGACCTTTAAGAGCGATTGTTGCTTTAGTTTTGTCCTTGAATTTTTTCTAATAATTCTGGATCAAATGTTTGATTTTTTAACATCGCAATTTCAAAGCCGTAAGGGGCCTTTTTATTTTTTTTGTCTTCTCCGACATAAGGTGTTTCTAAAATTTTTGGTAAAGCAGTTAATTTTTCATGGTGAACCACACCGTTTAAAGCTTCAAAACCAATAGTGCCAAAGCCAATATTGGCATGACGATCTTTATGTGAGCCCATAGGATTTTTAGAATCATTCACATGAATAACTTTTAAACGATCCAATCCGATAATTTTATCAAATTCAACTAATACGCCATCAAAATCATCTTTTACATTATAACCTGCATCATTAATGTGGCAAGTATCCAGAGTGACAGAAAGTTTATCATTCAGCGTAACTCCGTCAATAATCGCAGCTAGTTCGTCAAATGTACGGCCGATTTCGGTCCCTTTACCAGCCATTGTTTCTAAAGCGATTTGAGGGATTTGCTCTTTCCACAAGACTTCGTTTAGACCTTTAACAATTTGTTTGATGCCGGCTTCTGGACCTGCGCCAACATGCGCACCTGGGTGTAACGTGATTTGCGTTGCTCCCAACGCTTGTGCTCGCTCAATTTCTTGTCGCAAAAAGTCTACGGCAAAACCGAAATTTTCCGTTTTAATTGTATTACCTAAATTAATAATATACGGGGCATGAACGACGATATTACTTAAATTGTGTTCCTTCATAAAAGCTTGCCCAGCTTCAATATTCATTTCTTCAATCGGTTTCCGGCGCGTGTTTTGTGGCGCGCCTGTATAAATCATAAAGGTTGTTGAGCCATAGCTAGCCGCTTCCTCGGCAGAGCCTAATAGCATTTTCTTGCCACTCATACTAACGTGTGATCCTAATAACATGTGGTTCCTCCTAATAATTCTTCTTTTTCTTTTGGTGGTGTTGATACTGTTGCAGCCATTCTTCTAGCGTGATTTTTGTTACTAATTCGCCAATTAGTTCATAGGGTATTCGCTTAGGATTAGTGAAGCGAATACAACTTTTCCCCATGTTTAGCTTTGTTGACACTTGTTCCTGATAGGCTTCTTGAAACCAACTTCGGACGGCTTCATTTCCCATTAATACCATGTGATATAAAGCTACTTGCCTTTTAGTAGCGCCTAAGCTGATAAATGGTAACGGTTCATCACCACGGTTGAGATAGCCTTCTGGAAATACTGAAAGCGGCACAACAAAGGTTGGCATGCCATATTGCATCGTTAATTCAAATCCTGCTGGCAAATTTTGCGAAACGACGTCTAATACTTGCTGATAAGCAATTCGCCATTTTGGTTCAACTGTTTCGATGTATGCTGTAACTGTTTCAATTGACTGCGCCATTATTTCTTCCTTTGCTGATAAAGCGCTTTGGTTTTATAGCCTTCTTTTAAAATGACTAACATTTCAGTTTGCCGCTTTTTCCGTGTCTCCGCTCGCTTTGCACTAAATACATACCGCGCCCACTCTTTTTGATAACCAGGCGTTAATGCAGCGAATGTCGCTGCAGCAGCTGGTTCTGTTTGTACCAACGCTTCAATTTCTGGTAAATATTGAACATAATCCCCAACAGCAGAACTGGTCTGATTCTTCGCTGGCTTTTTAAGAACATTCTTCATGCCGACAACCGTAAAAGTCTCATCTAAACTAACCATGCGATTAAATTTTAAGGTTGAGCCTTTAATATACCCATCTGCCTCGTTTACTTGTAATGTTGGAAAAATTTCATCTCGGTGGACAAAAGTTGGATACATTTTATTGCCTTTTTTCGGATAAGCCACATATAACAACCCATTTTCTACTAAATGTTGACCTTCAATCACCATTGAAACAATCTCTTGAAATTCCGCCATCGTTTTTACAAATGCAAAAATCAGCTCAACTGGTTCTGAGGGTAATTGCTGCGCGGCTGAAGCAAATTCAGATAGATACTCTGCCTGTGGTCTATTTAAAATAACTGGGTGCTGATACTTCGTTAAGTTTAACTTTTCGACAATTGATTTCATAACCTACTCCTTATAGCGACTGCACTTTTTATTCTAGCATAGCACAAGTTATCTGTAATTGAATATGCCCAATAGTAAAAAAGAGTTTTTTGTAACATTTGTCCTTTTGATTTTCAGCTTTTTATTTCAATACTATCTTGACAAAGGACTTTTCTTACAGTCCTCCTTATTGTTGATACAACAATACCCACCCATTACTTTTCTAATATAGTCTATAACAAATTTGAATTTTTATTGTAGACTTTTGTGAACATTGATATACTATCTTTATCGTCTATATGCTTTAACCAATACTTTTCCTTAATGAATCACCATAGAGAGGAATAATAGTCTAACTTTATTAGTGATTAACACTTTGGACATTCACAAAAAGCTTGAAGCAATAAATATATTAGCAATAATAATTTTACTGGAAAGGTGGTGAAATAGAGTGGGAATGTTTACAAAAGGACAAAAAAGTGCTGCAGAATCTATTTATCAAAAAGAAATAAAAAAATTTTTAAAACCTAAAGATGGTTTAACTCATCTAGTTATGGTAAATAGTTTTAGTAAATGGATTAATCAAAATTTTGGCTGTGAGGACAAATACACTACGCAAATTGATGAAATAATATCTTCTATGCAGTTAGATGGTTATGAAATTGTTGATATAAAAATTGATTCACTACAAAATCAAGGTCTGTCAGGATCTATGGAAGGTTTCCATACAGTAATATTATACAAGTAAGGATTGGCTATCTGTAGTGAGACTTAAAAATTAGACAGAATACCGACCAGAGAAACTTGGTCGGTATTTTTATATAATAAACCGTTCAAGATAATGTTGGTGACTATTGATTCTAGTACTATAAGCAAAACTTTATAAAAAGACTTGCTTACATTAAGGTAAACAAGTCTTCCTAAAGCAAAATATTAAGCTAGTATTAACTGTTAACTATTATTTTTAATTTATAAACCGTATAAGATTGAAGTTCACAGTGTTTTAGTATTTTAACAAGAAATATTTTTTCTTACCGCGACGAATCACAGTAAATTGCCCTTCGATTTTATCAGTTTCTGTCAATTCAGCTGCTAAATCTTGTCTACGTTCTCCATTGACGTAAATCGCTCCATTTTGAACATCTTCACGGGCTTGACGTTTGGATGGTTCTATTTTTGAGGTAACTAATAAGTCAACTAAACTTAATTGATCCTCTGGTTGCACCTCGTACGTTGGTACATCTTTAAATCCTTGTTTAATTTCTTCTGCTGTTAAGCTTTGGATATCTCCGCTGAACAACGCTTCTGAAATTTTAACCGCTTGATGATAGGCTGCTTCACCGTGGACTAAAGTAGTCACTTCTTTGGCTAACGCTTTTTGCGCAGCACGTTGACCTGGGTTCGCTGTAAATTCTTCTTCAATTGTTGCAATTTCATCCAATGTTAAGAAAGTAAAGTATTTCAAGAATTTCACGACATCACGATCATCTGTGTTAATCCAGAATTGATAAAATTCATATGGCGAAGTTTTTTCCGCATCTAGCCAAACTGCGTTTCCTTCTGTTTTACCAAATTTGGTACCATCTGCTTTTGTAATTAAAGGCATAGTTAAGCCAAATCCTTGAACTTCTTGTTCTCGGCGTAATAATTCAATCCCTGAAGTAATGTTTCCCCATTGATCACTGCCGCCTAATTGCAATAAACAGCCTTCTGTTTCGTACAATTTCAAGAAATCATACGCTTGTAATAATTGATACGCAAATTCAGTATAAGAAATTCCTGTTTCGATTCGGCGTTTCACGCTTTCTTTACTCATCATATAATTAATTGTAAAGTTTTTTCCCACATCACGTAAGAAATCAATTAATGAAAGTTCTCCAAGCCAATCATAGTTATTTGCTAGAATCGCTGGATTTTTTTCATCTTCAAAATCGATAAAACGTGACAACTGGCCCTTAATACTTTCAGACCAAGCTTTCACTGTATCAAGTGTGTTTAAACTACGTTCTGCATCTTTGAATGATGGATCACCAATCATGCCTGTTCCGCCACCAACTAAAGCAATGGGCACATGACCATTTTGTTGGAAACGACGTAACATAAGAATTGGCAGTAGATGCCCGATGTGTAAACTGTCTGCCGTTGGATCAAAGCCGATATATAATTTAACAGATTCTTCATTTAATTGTTTTTGTAAGGCTTCTTCATCTGTGACTTGGTAGACCAACCCACGGGCTTTTAATTCTTCAAAAAAAGCTGAATTCATGATTTTCCTCCTATAGTAAAACATAATAATAGATCAAATTCCCCTATTCATAGTAACCGATTCTGTCACACTTGAAAAGTCAAAAAATGAGATTTCCCTATTTTCTCTTAAGTTTTTTCAACAAAAAATGGCAATTGGTGTAGAAACTATTCATAGAAGCTTTTTTTTGCTATAATAACACAGAATGTATCATTTTATTGAGGTGAAGCTTTTGAAAAATAATTCAAGTAACAATAAGCAAAAACCAACGACCTCTTCTGGCGGCAATGTCTTTTTACTTATTTTAAATGTCATTATTCGCGTTTTTCAGTCATTAGTGGTTTTTGGGGTTATTCTGATTGTCTTAGGTGGCTCTCTTGGCTTAGGTATTGGAATGGGCTATTTTGCTTTTCTAGTTGAAGATACACAGCCCCCAACGAAGGAAGAATTGCAAAAAGAAATCAGTGATATTACCGAAGTGTCAAAAATGACTTACGCAGATGGTACTCCGATTGCTAACATCAAATCAGATTTAATTCGGACACGAATTAATGGCGATCAAATGTCTCCATTGCTAAAAAAAGCCATTATTTCAACAGAAGATGAATATTTTGAAGAACATCATGGGGTAGTACCAAAAGCGCTAGTTCGAGCGTTGATTTCTGATGCGACAGGTATCGGCGGTTCTTCTGGTGGTTCAACATTGACTCAGCAATTGGTAAAGCAACAGATTTTAACTGACGAAACGACTTTTAAACGGAAAGCCAACGAAATTTTATTAGCTTTACGTATTGAAAAATACTTTTCTAAGGACGAAATCGTGACAACTTATCTAAATGTCTCCCCTTTTGGTCGTAATAACAAAGGTGAAAATATTGCAGGCGTGGAAGAAGCAGCCAAAGGACTCTTTGGTAAAAGTGCCAAGGACTTGAATCTTCCTCAAGCGGCCTTTATCGCAGGACTTCCCCAAAGTCCCATTGTTTACACGCCCTATACTAACACTGGTGCCTTGAAAGACGATTTATCTTTAGGAATGAAGAGAAAAGATTTTGTTCTTTTCAGTATGTACCGAGAAAAAGCAATTTCACAAAAGGAATATGAAGAAGCCAAAGCTTACGACTTGAAAAAAGATTTTTTACCAACTGAACAGGCCAATGTCAATACAGAAGGCTATCTATACTATACGGTGTTAGATAAAGCAGTTGAGATTGTCATGGATTTAGATATGAAAAAAGCTAAAGTTAATCGTGATGATTTAGATCAAGTTGGTTTAGATCAATATGAAGAACAAGCACGTCGCGAAATCCAGTCGCAAGGCTATACAATCCAATCAACCATTGATCAGAACATTTATAACACGATGCAAACCGCTGTCGCAAATTATGGTTATTTGCTTGATGATGGCACTGCAGATGTCAATGGGAATACAATGATTGAAACTGGCAATATTTTAATGGATAACGCTACTGGTCGTATCCTTGGTTTTATCGGCGGCAGAAACTTCGATATTAATCAAAACAACCATGCCTTTAATGCCGATCGTCAAGTTGGTTCTACGATTAAACCAATTTCTGTCTATGGCCCTGCGATTGATCAAGGACTCATTGGTTCTGAAAGTCGTCTGGCCAACTACCCAACGACTTATGCTGATGGTACAGAATTTGTTAATTCCACAAATGTGGATTTAAATCAATTCGTGACTGTTCGGAATGCCTTGAATTGGTCTTTCAATATCCCTGTCGTTCATGTTAATAATGAGCTAAGGAAAAAAATGGGTGATGATAATTTCTCTTACAATCACTACTTAAGTAAAATGAACTATCCAGCTTCAGATGCTTGGGCTTACGAATCTGCGCCATTGGGTTCAGTAGAAACAAATGTTGTAACACAAACAAACGGCTTCCAAGCGCTTGCTAACAAAGGTAAATATCAAAAAGCCTACATGATTGAAAAAATCACAGACAATAGCGGACATGTGGTCTACGAACACAAAGATGAAGGAACGCAAGTTTATTCACCGGCGACCGCTTCTATTATGAATGACTTGTTGCGCTCAGTGGTGGATTCTGCGAATACGACAAAATTCAAACCAACATTAGCTGGCTTGAATCCTCATTTAGCCAGTGCTGATTGGGTCGGAAAAACTGGGACAACTAATGACTATAAAGATTCATGGCTAATTGTCTCTACCCCGACTGTGACACTAAGTTCTTGGTCAGGACATGATCTACCAGCGCCAATGACGACGACCAGCGGCGACAATAACGGGAATTATATGGCGAACTTAGCTAACGCGCTGTACTATGCGAATCCAGAATTGTTTGGCATTGGTCAAAAATTTGAATTAGACCCAAGTGTCATTAAATCAAAAGTTTCTGAATTTACTGGTGAAAAACCTGGCTCAATTACCTATAATGGTGCCAAGTTCAATACACCTGGCAAAACAACGACTTCATACTATGCCAAAGATGGTGCACCACAAAGTACCTATAAATTTGGGATCGGTGGAACAGACAGCAATTACGCTTCTTACTGGGGAAATCTTGCTCCACGTGCCACTACAAATAATAACAACAATAAAAACAACGATAATAAAAAGAACAATAATTAACTCGCTAAAATGAGCCAGAAAAATACGTTTTCTGGCTCATTTTTAGGTATCAAAAAACGGCTAAACTAAGAGTTAACGCTCTTAGTTTAGCCGTTTAATTCAATTTATTTTGTTGAACCTTTTTGATCAATTCCATAAGGTAAAACAACTGTTTTTTCTTCAATTTCTTCTTTGTTCATTAGTTTTGTTAATAAACGCATTGACACGGCACCGATATCATATAAAGGTTGTGTAATACTTGATAGACGTGGACGAGAGACTTCTGTAAGCAATGAGTTATTGCTTGTAATGATTTCAAATTCTTCTGGAACTTTCACACCAGCATCTAGCATCCCATCTAATAAGCCAATTGCTAGCTCATCATCTGTAACAAAGGCAGCAGTTGCCCCACTATTACGGACACGCTCAGCCAAATTAATGCCTGCTTTAAATTTATATTCAGATTCAAAAACTAAGCCTTCATTATAAGACAAGCCATTTTCCGCTAAAGCTTCTTTGTAGCCTTTCATTCGGTTTTGACCATTAATTGGATCGATTAATGCACCACTAACAAAAGCAATTTTTTTGTTCCCATTTTTCGCTAAAGTCGCTGTTGCATCTTTCGTTGCTTCTGTGTAATCAATATTAACGCTACCAACTTGTTCGTCTGGATCAATTGAACCTGCTAAGACAACAGGTGTTTTTGAACGTGAAAATTCACCACGAATATCATCTGTAATGCGATGACCCATAAAGATAATCCCATCTACTTGCTTGGCAAGTAAATTGTTTAATACAGTAACTTCTTTTTGATCGTCTCCATCTGAATTAGCTAAAATGATATTATATTTATACATTGTAGCCACGTCGTCAATGCCACGTGCTAATGAAGCAAAAAATGCATTACTAACATCTGGAATAATGACACCCACTGTTGTCGTTTTTTTACTTGCTAAACCACGTGCGACTGCGTTAGGACGGTAATCTAAGCGATCAATCACTTCTAAGACTTTTTTACGCGTTGCTGGTTTTACATTGGGATTACCATTGACAACACGAGAAACAGTAGCCATAGATACATTTGCCTCTCTAGCAACATCATAAATTGTAATTGTTTGTTTTTCCATGTTTCTTCTCCTATAAATATGAATTTGTTCTCATTTTCTGAAAACACTGTTTACATTTCTTTCCTAGCCTAGAATATCAAAATTCTTCTATTTTTGCAACCGTTTTATCGTTTTTTCATGAAAATTTACTTTCCATTTCAAAAGGAACTTTTTGTCATTTCATGTTATGATAGTACTGTGATTCACTTCAGAATAAAAGAAAGAAGGATGTTTTATGAATCAAGAAAAAATTGCCGATTTAAAAAATTGGATGCACCAAGAAAAGATTGACTTCACTTATATTAGTGATCCTGGTCATATCGCTTACTTTTCCGGTTACGAAAGCGAACCTCATGAACGCGTGTTAGCTTTGTTTATCGCTGCGGACGACCAATCATTTTTATTTACACCTGCATTGGAAGTCGAAGATGCCGAAAAGAGTAGTTGGACTTATCCCGTTTATGGTTATTTAGATAGCGAAAATCCTTGGGAAAAAATTGCGGCTTTATTAAATAAACGAACACAAGGCACACCACGCTTTGCTTTAGAAAAACAAGCTCTTTCTTTAGCTCGTTTTGATCAATTGAAAACCCATTTCCCAGCTAGCGATTTTTCGCATGATGTTACGCCTTTAATTGAAAAACTTCAATTAATTAAAACAGAACCTGAAATTCAACGTTTACTAGAAGCTGGTAGTTGGGCGGATGTCGCTTTTGAGATTGGCTTCAAAGCAATTCAAGCAGGCGTTGCGGAACAAGAAATTGTTGCAGAAATCGAGTATCAATTAAAACGTCAAGGTATTCGCTCGATGAGTTTTGATACGTTAGTCTTAACAGGAAAAAACGGAGCTAGTCCTCACGGGGTACCTGGCGAAACAAAAATTGAGCCCCATGACTTAGTGTTATTTGATTTAGGTGTCGTTCATAATGGCTATTGTAGTGATGCCACACGAACAGTCAGCTACTTGGAACCTTCTGATTTCCAAAAAGAAATTTATGGAATTGTTTTAGAAGCACAATTAGCAGCAACTGAAGCGGTGAAACCTGGTGTTACAGCAGGCGAATTAGATGATATTGCTCGAGGTGTAATCACAAAAGCTGGTTATGGGGAATATTTTAACCATCGCTTAGGCCATGGCATTGGAACCACTGTCCATGAATACCCATCGCTGGTTCATGGCAATGATTTAGTCATTGAAGAAGGTATGTGTTTCTCTATTGAGCCCGGTATTTACATTCCTGGAAAAGTAGGCGTTCGTATTGAAGATTGTTTACACGTAACGAAAACAGGCTCCGAACCATTCACTAAGACAACCAAAGAATTGCAAATTATTCAATAGCATAAAAATAAAATGAGGCCATCAGTCAACCGGACTGATGGCCTCATTTCTAAATTTTAAGGTAAGCCGCTGAACAAAAGCAACACGATCCGTTGCTAACTTTCATAAGCTAAACGCTTGTTACCCTTTAAATTCTTTTTTTACGTCTTTCGCTGCATCTTTAACATCTTCTTTTGCTTCTGCAGCTTTTTCAGGAACATCTTTGGTGGTTTCTTTTGCTTCAACGACACCAGCAGAAACAGTTTCTTTGGCCGCTGCCGCAGAATCTTTAACGTCAATATAGATATCTTCTGCTGCATCTTCGGCAATTTCACCTAAATCTTCCGCGTGATCTTGAGCATCGTCAGCTGCTTTTTTAAATTGATCAGATAAATCACCTGTTTGTTTTTTAAAGTTATCAAGCATGTCGCCAGAAACACCTTGTGCTTTATCCAATGAATCTTTTGTTTTTTCTTTGACAGAACCTGCCAAATCAGAGGCTTGATCTGATAAAACGCCGGCTTTTTGTTTTGCGATTTCTGTTAATTCTGTTCCTTTTTGAACAGCATAATCTGTGTAATCTTGCGCTTTGTTTTTTAAATCATCTGTTTGATTTGATAAATCATCACGTAATTCTTTACCTGATTTTGGTGCAAGTAATAATGCGGCAACGGCTGCTGCTGTTCCACCAATTACTGCTCCTAAGAAAAATCCGCCTTTTTTAGCCATAAAAATCTCCTCCAATTAGTTATTTGTTTTTTTATTTTTTGAACGCATTGCTCTAAAAGCAGAACCGCCTACTTTACTCACTAAACCAGCTTTCGCTGTGCCTTTCCCTACGGTTCCTACCTTTGTAATCAAATGTTTACTTGAGGTGTTCAATTCAGAGACACTTTCGCTTAAATCAGCAACGGCCGTAAACAACGGATCAATCGTTGCCACTTTTTGATTCACATCTGTCAATAGTTCATTGCTTTTAACAAGCAAGCCTTCCACTTGGCGACTCAATACATTCACATCGCTAGTCACGACTTTGATTGTTGTATTTGTTTCATCAATTGTATCTTCAATTTTTGAAACAACTTGAGAAACTTTATATAACACAAGTACTAAAAAGATGACTAAAACAACAAATGCTACCGCTGCAATTAAGGCAGCAATTTCCCCACCTGACATATCATTACTCCCCTCTGAAATTTTATTTATAATCTTAGGATAACACCAACTTATATTTTTCACAACTCATAAAGCTAAGAATGACAATTTATTTTATAAAATTCTCATGCCCTTTTCTTTAAGAAAATAAGCGTAAAATTTCCTTCTAACGAATTGAAATTTTACGCTTATTTTTATTTATTTTTCTTTTGGTTGCTCTTTTTTCGCTAATTGAGCACCTAAATTAATAATGTATTCTCGTAAATTATCTTTTACTTCTGGATGAGTCAAACCATATTCAATGCTTGTTTTCATAAACCCAAATTTATCGCCAACGTCGTAACGTTCTCCTTTAAACTCACGAGCAAAAACGCGTTGTGTTTTATTTAAAGTGTCAATCGCATCTGTTAACTGAATTTCGTTACCAGCGCCTGGTTTTTGATTTTCAAGTACATCAAAAATTTCAGGGGTTAATAAATAACGGCCGATAATCGCTAAATCACTTGGTGCTTCCTCGGGCTTTGGTTTTTCAACAAAATTCTCGACATTGTATAGTCCTTTTTCGATTTCTTTTTCTGGATTGATAATACCATATTTTGAAGTATCTTCATGGGGTACTTTCATTACCGCAATTGTCGAAGCATGTGTTTGTTCGTAATCATCCATTAATTGTTTCGTTAATGGCACTTTATCTTCCATTAAATCGTCGCCTAACATCACGACAAAAGGTTCATTGCCAACAAATGCTTTCGCTTGTAAAACAGCGTGACCTAAGCCTTTCGGATGGGATTGACGAATAAAATGTAAATTAACATCCGTTGTTTCTTCGACTAATTTCAATAAATCGGTTTTATTTTTTTCTTTTAAATTATTTTCTAGTTCAACATTTGAATCGAAATGATCTTCAATCGGACGTTTGGCTTTGCCTGTCACAATTAAAATATCTTCGATTCCTGAAGCTAGTGCTTCTTCTACAATAAATTGAATCGTTGGTTTATCAACAATCGGTAACATTTCTTTTGCCATCGCTTTAGTAGCCGGCAAGAAACGTGTTCCTAACCCAGCTGCTGGAATAACTGCCTTTTTAACTTTCATCTTTTTTCCTCCTAAAAATCAAGTGTAAATTCGTTTTCGGTTTTGCCATCGCGCAACATGATTTCTTTTGCTGCTTGTTGTACATCTTCGTCATTGTACAAGACATTGTAGATTGTTTCTGTGATTGGCATTTCGACTTCTAGTTGTTGTGCCAATTCATAGGCTGCTTTAGTTGTTGAAACACCTTCCACAATCATGCCCATGTTTTCTAAGACTTCATCTAACTTATGACCTTTTCCTAATAAATTACCCGCACGCCAATTTCGAGAATGGACACTTGTACAAGTAACAATTAAATCCCCAACACCACTTAAACCAATAAATGTTAATGGGTTTGCTCCCATCGCAACCCCTAAACGACTAATTTCTGCTAAACCACGAGTCATAATTGCCGCTTTGGCATTATCACCAAAGCCTAAGCCATGAATCGCTCCGGCGCCCAAAGCAATAATATTTTTTAAGGCCGCCCCTGTTTCTACACCAATCACATCATCATTCGTATAAATTCTAAAGTAATCATTCATAAACAACTCTTGCACATACACAGCGTCTGCTAAATTTTCGCTTGCTGCTGTAATGGTTGTGATGTCATGAACAGCGACTTCTTCTGCATGGCTTGGACCAGATAAAACCACAATCCCTTGCCGTTTTTCTGCTGGAATCTCTTCCGCTATCACTTCTGAAATCCGCTTATGTGTACCTTGTTCGAGCCCTTTACTTGCATGAATAATAATTGGTTTTGTTTTTAAATGTTGGGCCACTTCTTGTGCTACTGAACGAATGGCTTTAGTTGGTACCACAAACAGTACCGCATCCACATCTACTAAAGCAGTAGCTAAATCAGTGGTTGCCTGAATTGAAGTAGGTAAGATTAATTCTGGTAAATAATGTTTGTTGGTATGTTTTGTATTTATTTCATCGATTTGCTCTGGTTTATTTCCCCAAATACAGACCTCGTGTCCATTTTCGGCTAATACTTGAGCTAAAGCTGTCCCCCAGGAACCTGGACCTAAAACAGCGACTTTTTGTTTCATCGGTGAAACTCTCCTTTCGCTAAACAACGTTACTTCTTTAGTTTACCATATTCTTCGATCAAGTTGGATTAAGAAGTTGTTATTTTTTTCTTTTGTTTCTCCCGATTGTAAAATTTCAAATTGGGATTCCTTCTACGAACAATCACAATAACAATTGCTGCCACGAACATTACTAAAGACAACAATTGCGAGACACGAATATTACTAAACGCATACAAACTGTCCATCCGTAACCCTTCGATGAAGAAGCGGCCGAAAGAATACCATATTATATAACCTAAAAAGACTTCGCCTTCTTTTAAAAAGTGTGGCTTTTTGCGTAATAACACTAAAACGATAAAGCCTAAAACATTCCAGACAGATTCATATAAAAATGTTGGTTGATGATACGTTCCGTTGATATTCATGTTATCAATGATAAACGTTGGTAAATGGAGATTTTCTAAAAATTGTCTGGTGGTCGCTGGCCCATAGGCTTCATGATTCATAAAGTTGCCCCAGCGACCAATTGCTTGCGCTAAAATCACACTTGGTGCAGCAATATCTAAAAAAGTCCATGTAGAAATGAAACGATGACGCGTAAAGAAAAACAGCGCCAGTCCCCCACCAATAAGACCACCATAAATCGCTAAGCCACCATTTCGAGTAAAGAAAATTTCAATCGGATTGTCTACATAGTCTTGCCATTGAAAAGCGACGTAATACAAGCGCGCGCCAACAATTGCTGCAGGTAATCCCCAGAGCATAAAGTCAAAGACATCATCTTCTTTTAAACCAACACGAACGGCTTCACGACTACTTAGCCAAACAGCTAAAGCAATCCCTGAAACAATAATAATTGCATACCAATAGACGGGAATACCGAAAAGGCGAAATGCAATTGAATTTACTTGAGCTAACATCATCACATCTTCTCCTTCTATTCTCCTGAATTTTCTTCAATCAAACGGGTTAAGCGCTCTTCGAACGTTTTTGTTGCATCATAGCCCATTGTTTTCGCGCGGAAGTTCATTGCTGCTACTTCAATGATAATGGCCACATTTCGGCCGGTCTTAACAGGAATACGAATCTGAGGGACATCAACGTTAGCTATTTCAACCATTGCATCATCACTACCGAGGCGATCATATTTCTTGTCTTTTTCCCACGCCTCTAAATAAACGACCAATTGAACTTGCATAAAGCCGCGGACCGCACTAGCTCCAAACAGGTTCATGACGTCAATAATTCCGATACCACGAATTTCAATTAAATGCTGCAAAATTTTTGGTGGCTCTCCCACCACGGTTAATTCATCTTGCTGATAAACATCGACACGATCGTCTGCGATTAGCCGATGTCCACGTTTAATAAGCTCTAAAGCTGTTTCACTTTTACCAATACCGCTATCTCCTTGAATCAAAACACCAAGTCCATAAACATCAACTAAAACCCCATGGACACTTGTCCGAACAGCTAAACGACCATCTAAATAACTGGATAGTTCCCCTAATAAACGGGAAGTTGAAATCGGTGAACGTAATACAGAAACCCCATTTTCTTTTGCTGCTGTAATTAATTCTTCGGGGATTTCTAGTCCTCTGGATACTATAAAGGCTGGAGTATCTTTCGCACATAAACGGCGCATCACTAATAAACGCTCTTCAGGCATCATTCGTTCTGCAAAGGTAATTTCTTTGCTCCCAAATAATTGTAAACGATCATGCGAATAATAATTAAAATACCCAGTTAATTCTAAGCCTGGCCGGGAAATTTCACCAGTTTTAATTGTTCTATTTAAGCTTTCTTCATCTCCGTAAACTACTTCTAAAGAAAGATTTTCTACCAGTTGATAAATCTTTACCACTTCTGTCATATCGAATGTCAGTCCTTTCTGCTACTTGTTATATTTTATCATTTAAAAATACAAGTTTCTAGCTATTCACTAGATAATTCCTAGAATTATCATATTTCAAAAAAATGAAACTATTTTTCTTTGAAATTATCTATGCTATTTCTGTCACTTGACTATTTCAGAAAACTTTGTATACTTGAAGCCGATCCTTTTAAGAAAAGAGGAAACTTATGAAAGAATATTTAAAGGAAAAAGCCCATCAACTACCGTTAACACCGGGTGTTTATTTAATGAAAGACGCAACCGACACAATTATTTATGTGGGTAAAGCCAAAAAATTAAAAAATCGCGTGTCGAGCTATTTTATTAATAGTAATCAACATTCTCGAAAGACGATGCGTTTAATCAAACAAATTATAGACTTCGATGTTCTCCATACTGACACAGAATTGGATGCGCTCCTTCTAGAATGTCAACTGATTCAACAGTATCGGCCGCGCTACAATCGCCAAATGAATGCTTATGAACAATATTCTTATGTATCGGTAGCCGTTAATGAGCGGCAATTAGAGATTAAACTCTTAAATATTCCCACTAAAGAGAACTGTTTTGGTCCTTATTCGATTCGCCGAAAATTAAACCGTTTAAAAATAATTTTGGATAGTATCTACGATCTCGTCCCAACCAACTATTGGCATCAAACCTTTCAAAAAGAGAGTGCCATTCCGACCGAACTATTTCAACAAGAATTGTTCGACTTTTTCCATAATCAAGGACGAGAACCAATCAAACGAATTGCTCAACAAATGCAAGAAGTTGCTGAAAAACAAGCCTTCGAAAAAGCGGCAAAACTCAAGGAAGATTGGCTCTTTCTGACGCGCTTTGCAAACCAAAATCAACGAATTAGTCAAGCTAACCAACGAGATTGGCAACTGATGTGGTTACCTTGTCAGAAAAAAATCAAATACTATTTAATTTACCAAGGCTTGGTGGTAGCAACACGTGTTGTAACTAAACAAACGTTTCAAAAATATTCACCGCTTGAACTAGCAAAAAAAATCATGCCCAAAAAACCACCGAAAACAATTGAGCATTACTCGAAGCAACAAGTTGATTTTTTAAACATTTTATATGGCTATATCAGCCGCCATCCAGAATGTCACCTAGAAAACTTAACCATCGAAAAAGCCTGAAGAACGCATTTTATGCTACGTTCTTCAGGCTTTTTTTATTCATATTTAGATAAATTGTGATCCGTAACGATCGTATTGACAATTGACATAATTACAGCCATTAGCACCGCTGCCCAAAAACTTGAGAAGCCAAAGTTCATTTCCCCCACAAAAAACGAGGTCATTTGTAAAATCGCTGCATTGACAACAAAGCTAAATAGACCAAACGTTAATAAAGTAAATGGGAGCGACAAGATTGTTAAGACTGGTTTCACCAACATATTTAGGATTGAGAGAACAAAAGCGGCAATAATTGCAGGCATTATGCCTCTCACATGAATCATGCCAGGAAAAACAACTGATAAAGAAATGAATGTCAGTGTATTAACAACCAATCGCTGAAAATATGTCATTAAAAGTCACTCCATTCGTCATCATCAATTTTTTCCGCTTCTTTACGTTGCTTTTTATTGGCAGCATAAGGATTTTCATTGCGAACATTTCTATTATAAGGATTTTGATGGCCGTAGCCGCGATCGCTTCCTGTTCTTCCAGAAGGGATCAAGACTGCTAAGGCAATGTATAAGAGAATGCCTGGAAATCCTGCTGAGAAAAAGCTGAGCAAGACATAAACAACACGAATAATTGTTGGGTCAATTCCTAGCCAATCAGCAATCCCAGCTAAGCTTCCTGTTAAAACCACGTTATTCGGAGATTTTGTTAGTTTTCTTTTCATATGTTTTCACCTCGTCTACTAAATTTTACACTAGAAAGGCTGATTCGTCAGCCCATCTAGCTTAAAATTATTAATTATTTATCCGTATCTTTTAGGAAAATACTTCCCGTTGTTGTAGAAGCATTAATTTGAGCCATTGATTCTTCCAGTACACGTCTAAAATGTAATTGTTGATTGCCGCGATCTTTCTTTTCACGAACAACTTCAATATCTGTTAAACGGCTGTTAATACTACCTAAATTCGTTTTCACTTGCCCTTCAACGCCTAAGTCATTTGGCAAGGCCAACTTGATATTCCCATTTGCAGAGCTTGCTTCAACACGACGAAGCGTTTTTTCTTTAGCTGTAATGCGGATATCTCCATTAATCAGAGAAACACTTAGACTTTCTGGTGCCGCGGAAATAGACACGTCACCATTGACTGTTTCAATAATGTTATCTAAAATCGTTCCTTCTAGGACTTTAATTTCACCATTCACGCCTTCAATTTCTAACATAGTTGCATCAATTTTTTTAAACGTAATCGTCCCATTCGTTGATTTTGTGTAAACATCTTTCGCTGTTAACTCTTCTACTAAGACATTTCCGTTTAATAATTTAACAGATACATGATCGTAAGTGCGTTTTGGTAAATAGAACGTTAAATCTGCTTTCACTCGTTTGTTTGGCACTTGGAAAGAGATCGTTTCATCATCCACATCAATGTCACTTCGTTCTAAGAAAGCTTCCATTGGTGAATCTCCTGCCATTTTACCATATAATTTGATTTTTGCTTCGACTTTCACATCTTCTTGATCCCAAGTTTTGAAAACCACGGTACCATTTGCTACCTTGACATCAATTAAACTTGCTTGTGGATTTGGATAATTAAACTCATGTTCAAACTTAGTTGTTGCCACACCAGGAACTTTCATTTTAATGTCTTTCCATTCCACATTATCATTCATGGTGTCACTGAAAGAATTAAATGTTTTTTTCAAGAATTCTCCCACTTGGCCGCCAACTTCGGCAACTTTGCCGCCGACTTGGTTAAAGGTGTCTGTGGCTTGATCTTTCCACTCTTCAGAGAATTGAGAAGAAACTTTTTCTTTTGTATCATTCCATTGACCTTTCCATTGTTCTTTACGAATGTTTTTTAGTTCTTCTTCCAGTGCTGTTTTTTCAGTACTTTGAGTCGCTAATTTTTCTTCTAATTGTGCAAGTAAAACGTGCAAGTCTTTTCGTTGAACTTGTTCATCTTCTGTCAATGCATCTAATTCTTCTTTTGTATCTAATGTTCCAATTTCTTCTGCGACTTCTTTAATTTCTTCTTTGATGCCGGCAATTTCTGCGTTGACTTCGTCCAATTCAGCCGAAGCACGATTGGCTTTTGTTGCTAACTCATCAAGAATTCTTTCTAAGTTTTCACGATCTTTTTCTGCACTGTCCTGTGTATTTTCTTCAAACGAATCAACAGTAGGTCCTTCTGATTCTCCTTTTTCTAATGCATCCATTAAATCTGCGACTTGATCTTCTTTATTTGTTGTTCCAATATTTTGTGTATCAACTTTTTCAGCAGCTTTTTCGATTTGTTTTTCATCTTTTTCAGTTGCCATATTTTCTAATAAAATTAACGCTTCTTCTGACGTTAGAATACCTTTTTTCACTAATTCTAATACGCGTTCTCTTTCTTTCATGGATATTGCCTCCTTAGCAAATTTTTCACTCAATAGTGTTTTCCTTACATGCATTATTATGCCTTGTTTTTGATCATTTGTCATAGGACTTAAGAACGATTTCTTCTCATTAGTAAGGACTAGTTTTATAAAATCAGTTCATTTTACGCTAAAAAAACTAGGAATTGGTCTAAAAAAGGCCGTCTCCTAGTTTTTTTATTTGTTTTTCTTAAAATTGTTCGTCACGATTACTATTCAATTCGGTAATTTTACCAGTTGCCAAGTAAACAATCCACTCACAAATATTTGTGACATAGTCGCCAATTCTTTCCAAGTATTGTGCCACATGTAGATAATCAGTTCCGCTAATGACCGTTTCTGGATTAGCTTTCATTGCTTCTACGGCATGTTTGTAAATACTATCGAAATATTCATTAGTACGATCATCCATTTGTGCAATCATTCGTGCATCTTTTTGATCCGTTTTAACATAGGCGATTAAAACATTATCCACCATTTTTTTCACATAATCAGACATATCTGAAATTTCTTTTTCAATTTCAGGAATACGTGTTTCTCCTTTTAAGCGAATCGTTGATTTAGCAATTGAAACGGCATGGTCCGCCATTCTTTCTAAATCCGAACTAGCTTTCATAACAGTGATAATCATACGTAAGTCTGTTGTCACTGGTTGTTGTAACGCAATCATTTCAAAACTCTTTTTCTCAAGTTTGACTTCCATATCATTGATTTCAATATCGCGATCAATCACTTCTTGAGCTAATTTTTTATCATGATTAATATATGCCTTCACGGATTTATGGACGGCACTACTAACCATCATACCCATTTCATAAAATTGATTGTGCAGATTCAATAGTTCTTCTTCAAATTGTGTCCGTAACATTCTTTTTCCCCCTTTTAACCAAATTTACCAGAAATGTAATCTTCTGTTTGTTTTTCTTTTGGATTTAAAAATACTTTTTTCGTGTCATTAAATTCAATTAAATCACCTTGTAAAAAGAAGGCCGTTTTATCAGAGATCCGTGATGCTTGCGACATATTATGTGTCACCATAATCATGGTATATTTCTCTTTTAATGTTAACAGCATGTTTTCAATTTTACCACTAGAAACTGGGTCCAAGGCGCTAGTTGGTTCATCTAATAAAATAATATCTGGTTCCACAGCTAAAACACGAGCGATACAAACCCGCTGTTGTTGTCCACCAGAAAGTGAAAGTGCACTTTTGTGAAGTTTATCTTTGACATCCTCCCAAACGGCAGCTGCTTTCAAACTGGTTTCAACTGCTTCATCTAAGACTTGCTTGTCTTTGACTCCTTTTAGGCGCAAGCCATAAATCACATTTTCATAAACTGAAAATGGAAATGGATTAGGTTGTTGGAAAACCATCCCAATTTCTTTACGTAATTCAACGTTATCTGTTTTCGGTCCATAAATATCTTTTCCTTTATAGACAACACTTCCAGTAATAGTTACATCTGGAATTAAATCATTCATACGATTCAAGCAACGTAAATACGTTGATTTCCCGCAACCAGAAGGACCAATCATGGCAGTTAATTCTCCTTGATTAAAAGTTAAATCAATGCCTTTCAATGCTTCTTTTTTCCCGTAATATAAATGTAAATCTTTTGATGAAATAATTTCTTTGCCCATCTTGCTCCTCCTAACCAAAATGTCCTGAAACGTAGTCTTCCGTTGCTTGAATTTTTGGTCGTGTAAAGATTTTTCTTGTATGGTCGTATTCAATGACTTTACCCATATAGAAGAAAGCTGTATAGTCACTAATCCGCGCCGCTTGTTGCATGTTATGTGTCACAATGATGATCGTGTAATCATCTTTTAAATTCACTAACGTTTCTTCAACCGTTCCTGTTGAAATCGGATCTAACGCGCTTGCCGGTTCATCTAACAATAAAATATCTGGTTTCATCGCAATTGCCCGAGCGATACACAAACGTTGTTGTTGCCCACCAGACAGAGCTAAGGCGCTTTTATTTAAGTTATCTTTCACTTGATCCCAAAGTGCGGCTTGCTTCAAACTTGTTTCAACGATTTCATCTAATTTTTTCTTATCCTTTTCACCATGCTGTTTCAATGCGAATGTGATATTTTCATAGATAGATTTACTAAATGGGTTGGGCCGCTGAAAAACCATGCCAATGCGTTTTCTCATTTCGTAGACGTCAACTTCTTTCGTATTGACATCGACATCTTTATACATGATTTTTCCAGTAACACGTGAATTGGCAATGCCATCGTTCATACGATTTAGCGAACGTAAATACGTGGATTTACCGCAACCAGAAGGTCCAATTAAGGCGGTTATTTTGTTCTTTTCAAATTGCAAATCAACACCTTTGATAGCCTCATTGTCCCCGTAAAAGACATGTAAGTCTTCCGTGTGTAACGCAATCGGGCCTTTTTGGCTATCTAGTTGAAGTAAATGGGTATCATTTAAATTGTATTCTTTCATGCTAATTCCCCTAACATTAAGCTGATGTCATTCTCTTATAAAGACGGTTGCCGATAAAGCGAGCGCCGAAATTGAAAAGTAAAACTACTAAAATTAACACAGCGGAGGCACCTGCTGAGACCGCAGCGCCATCTGGCATCGTTCCTTCGGTATTAATTTTCCAAATATGCACAGCCAACGTTTCCGCTTGACGGAAAATGCTAATTGGACTTGAAACGCTCAATGGATTCCAATTACTGAAATCTAAGGCAGGTGCGCTTTGTCCTGCTGTATAAATTAGCGCAGCGGCTTCACCGAAAATCCGACCAGAACTCAAAATAACACCTGTCAAAATTCCTGGTAATGCTTCTGGCAAAATAACTTTTTTAACTGTTTCCCAACGTGAAAGACCTAAGGCTAACCCCGCTTCACGCTGTGTATAATGAATGGCTTTCAAAGATTCCTCAACATTTCTAGTCAATAATGGTAAGTTAAAAAATGTTAATGCTAACGCACCTGATAAGATTGAAAAGCCATATCCGATTTGTACAACGAAAATCAAGAAGCCGAACAGCCCGACAACAACGGAAGGCAATGAACTTAAAATTTCAATCGAGGTACGAATTAAATCAGTTAACCAATTCTTTTTCGCATATTCCGATAAGTAAATTCCAGCACCCAATGAAATTGGAATACTAATAATCATTGTAATCAATAGTAAATATAGTGAGTTAAAAAGCTGAATACCAATCCCACCACCAACTTGATAGGCTCTGGATGGTTGTGTTAAAAATTCCCACGAAATATGTGGAATTCCTCTAGCTAAAATGTAAATCAGTAAGGCCGCCAAAATTAAAACAATGACGCCAGATACGGCATATAAGATACCTGTTGCGATTTTATCTGCTTTTTTTGCATTCATTATTTTAAGGCTCCTCTCTTACCGATAATTCGGATAACAATGTTGAATAGTAAAGACATCAACAATAGAATCAAGGCTAAAGACCAAAGAACGTTGTTTTCAACTGTTCCCATAATCGTATTCCCAATCCCCATTGTCAAAATACTTGTTAGTGTCGAAGCTGGTGTTGTCAAACTAGTTGGCATCACAGCTGCATTTCCGATTACCATTTGGATTGCTAAGGCTTCACCAAACGCACGAGCCATACCAAAGACAACCGCAGTTAAAATACCAGGCACAGCTGCTCGCAAGACAACTTTATAAATCGTTTGCCAACGCGTAGCACCAAGCGCCAACGACGCTTCACGATAATGTCTGGGCACAGCTTTTAATGCATCTACGGTCATTGTAGTGACCGTTGGTAAAATCATGACAAATAGTACAAACGTACCAGCTAAAATACCGAAGCCAGTTCCGCCAAAGATTGAACGGACAAAAGGAACAATGACAGATAAACCAATAAATCCATAAACAACAGAGGGAATCCCTACAAGTAATTCAATAACTGGTTGCAAAAATTTCGCTCCTTTTTTAGGTGAAATTTCTGTCATAAAAACAGCCGCTCCAATCGCAAATGGCGTCGCAACAATCGCTGACAAAAACGTTACAATAAAAGAACCCGCAATCATTGGTAAAGCCCCAACCATGGGTTTACCGTCTGCGCCGATATCACTTGGGTTCCAGTTTGTTCCAAATAAGAAATCAAACACGTTAATCTTATCTTTAAAGAATGTAGCAAGTCCTTTACTTGCAACAAAATAGAAAATTGAAACAACCACTGCTACAATTAAGGCAATACATAGGAAACTAATAAATTTCCCTCGTTGCTCCATCTTGGCTCTTTTCGATTTTGTTAATAATTTTTTCTGTACATCTTCCAAGAATATTTCCTCCTCAAACAATCCAACTTTTACAGATAAAAATAGTGTACCTTTTTTACATCAATTTGTTTTTAATAACATGTAAATTTTATGTTAAGTTTGTAAATTTTGTGTTAAGAGAATTATTTAATGACATTTCCTTGCCAATCCCGTTCAATTTCCATTTTCGAAACAGGAATATACCCTAATTGACCAATCACACGTTCTTGGATATCATCTGACAACATAAAGTCTAAAAACTCTTTGGTTAAATCACTTGGATTTTTACGAGTGTACATGTGTTCATAAGACCAAATAATCCATTTATTGTTCATTACATTTTCATCTGTTGGCTGAACACCATCAATACTTAACGTAGCTACTTCATCAGTAACATATGAAAATGCGGTATAACTAATCGCTCCTGGTGTATCAGAAACAATGGAACGAACCATGCCGCTGGAATCTTGTTCTTGCGCACGAATGGCTGTTTTATCTCCCAAGACCCATTTTTCAAAAGTCGCACGCGTACCACTACCGGCCGCTCTGTTCAAAATAACAATTTTTTGGTCTTTCCCGCCAAGTTCTTTCCAGTTTGTTACTTCACCTAAAAAGATTTTCTTTAAATTTTCCATTGAGATATCTTTGACACCGACATTTTTGTTAACGATTGGTGTAATCCCAACGACAGCAACTTTATGATCAATTAAGTCTTCCGCTTTGATGCCCTTTTTCTCTTCTGCAAATAAATCAGAATTACCAATGTCTACCGCGCCAGATTGGACTTGACTCAGACCTGTTCCGCTTCCGCCACCTTGGACATTAATAAATCTTCCCGGATTTTGGCTTTGATATTCCTCACTCGCTGTCTCTACTAATGGTTGTAAAGCTGATGAGCCTACCGCTGTGATGGATTCACCACGATCAATCCATTTTGCACATCCTGTCAAAGTAAGTATACTTGCCAAACCAATAAATAATAGCAATCTTTTTTTCATCGATTCATTATTCCTCCAATTAATTTCAATCTATTCTATTTTACCATTATATGTAGGACTTGAAAATTATAAGTTATCAATTTGTTGGTACAACTGAGAAAACTCTTAAATTAAATAACAAAAAGTATCTGAAAAAGCCAATTTGGCTGTTGCTTCAGATACAAATAATTATGCTAGAAAGATGACTATATTTAAACATTTAGTGGGGATGGCTTTTTTGAAAATTATTTGGGGTATAAAAGCGAGTTCGTACATCCAACCTACTTCCTTATTGTTTTACTGATAAGAAATTATTGAGAGTACAAAAACAGAAGCAGCCGCGAAAAATTAATACACGCGGTTTTACTGATAAGAAATTATTGAGAGTACAAAAACCAGTCACTTAAAAGCGAAACGGAACAAGCTGTTTTACTGATAAGAAATTATTGAGAGTACAAAAACCTCAAATTTAAAATTTGAAATCTCATTAATAATCCTTTTGATAAAAAATATAACTTTACACGGTTAAAATTCCAAACTCACTCTTTCCGCAATAATCGTTCGCGAAAATATTGTTCTTCCAATACAGTGAGCTTTTCCATCGACGTATCGACACACTCACTATTGTCATCTAACAATTCCTTCAACAATTTTAATAATATCATATCTTTAGGTAAAAGATAATTTTTTGTATACTGATCACCAACAAAATGACAGACTCGATAAAAAGCATCAATTAGTTGTTGATTTGTCCAAGAGAGTTGATCTGGATAATGTCGCTCGATACTTTGACGAAAAACATCAAAAACTGGCAACTGCTGATACTTATCATATAACAAAATCGTTTTCTCAACATCTTCCTCCGTATACGGTAAAGGTAAGCTTCTATTACTAAAAATAAAAAACTTCAACTGCTTTGTTTCTTGAGCCAATTTCTTTAACTGCTGAAAGAGATAATAAATTGATTCCGTCTCCAAAAAACTTTCTGGATTTGTAATAACAAGCCAGACAGGCTGTTCTCTTCGGCTGATACTCCGTTGCAAGAGATAAATAAATTCAGCCAACAATTCCCCTGTATCCATCATTTCTAAAGGCAACGATTGGCCATTTTCTAAATAGTTTAATGACAACGAATACTTCAAAATATCCTGAAAATTCATTTCTAAAAAATGCGGTTCAATATTCGTTAAATAGTTATTTAATTTATCATTCATTAAATTTTCTAGTTTTAACAACTGATCATTTAAATTGCTCATTTGATTTGTAATATCAAAATCATCTTGTAAATAAAGTAATTCCTGGTGAAGTAACGTACCTTTGATAAAATTCATTTGTTGAAAAATACTTGTATTGTCCTCTAAAAAGTAAAAATCAATACTCTTTGCCTTTAACTTTTTTTCTTCTAAAAAAATTTCAATACCGTTATCTCCATAGATTGATTCTTCTAAGTCACTTAACGCTTTTTGTTTCGCAAACCGTTTTAATGTTCGTAATATTTTACGACGCCATTGGTTTTCTCCTCCATAAAAAAATACATAATCTTCCAAAAAGAATTCAATAAATTATTGATACTGATATTCTAAACGAATTTGTTTCATTAAATCACCACCAATCGACGAACGCCAACTACTTCTTCTTGATGACTACGACTGCCCGCCAATAATAGCATATCTTGAAACTGAATTTCTGAAACATACAACAATCGAACGTTCCCTGAACGTGGTACTTTTCTCTTTAGAATTGTTTCATATTTTTTTAACGCACTACGATTGGGCAAACTCCGATAATAAATAGAATACTGCAACATAATAAATCCATTTTCCAGTAAATGTTTTCTAAAAATTCGGTATTCTTTTTGCTCCTGTTTCGTTTCAAAGGGTAAATCAAATAAACACATTAATCGCACGACTCCTAAACTCACTTCCCCTCACACTCCAACATATTTACCAAATGAATTTTCTGAACGTTTTCAAAATCACCTGTTTCCATTGCTTTCACAAAAGCAGCTACATATTAAGACATTGCTTGGTTCATATAAATTTTTTTGTTTTTCACCTTAATCTTTTGATGTAAAAATTCCACCAAGGTTAAACGACTATGATAGGTTAAATACTTTTCATTCTTTTTCAATATCGTTTGATGAATATACCAATCCATTAATGGACGAAAAGGTTCCATTAAGTCATCAACTAGGTTAAACGAATTATATTCATTTTTATGGAAAATCCCTAACATCGGTAATAATCCTAACGCTACCACGCAACGGGCCATTTGTGCACGAATAACTGCATAGCCATAATTCATACAGGCATTTGGTAAACACTCTTCTTCACGGGTAAAACCCACACCATACAATGAATGAAAATATACTTTTGCAACATGTCCTTCACGATTCGTTGTATCCCCTGGTAAAATTCCTTCACTAAGTTTTTCTAATACTTCCACTCGTTCGGAATCTGTTCCTAAATATTTCGCAACTGCGATTTGATTCTGAATTTTTTGTGTTACAATTTCGCACCACGCTACTTGTTTATGTTCTTCTGTCCAATTACTTTGCCAGATTGCTCGTTTCGCACTGCGATGATACTGACCAATACCAAGAAAAACACCTACAGGCATGAACGTATTATCACAAATCACGGTATCAATATGATGTTGTGCGAACTTCGCTAGTAACCGTGTAGTGATGACTGTCTGGTCGCCTTCTAAAATTACACTTTCAATATCTGTCAAAGGAATGACATATGTATTCCCTTCTTTTATCACTTCTAAATTATCTAACTTTACTTTTAATTTCTCGCCATTTTTTACGAAAACTGTTCGAAATCCCAACAACATTCCCTCCTTTTTAATAAAAAAACCGCCCTACATATGTAGGGCGGTAAATTCGGCAAAATGCCTTATTTTTGTAGATTCTCAATAATTTCTTATCAGTAAAATTATTAAAGACGCGTTTCGTCAAACGCGGTAGTCCGTCGACTACAATTAAAGATTACTACAAAAACGCTAATCATGCAACCCTTTCCTTTTCGTTTCTTCCTTTTTATTTAATAATATTCTTTGGTTCTTTTTCATAATACAGATAATGTTTCTTTCCTAAAATATCTGTATTGAATTTTCGTAACTTTTTGCCTTCTTTGCCATATTTAGCAATATTTAAATTGATGGCTCCATTATTATAAGGTTTTTGCTTAAATTGATTTTCTGCTGGCATCATTTCTTGCTCTAACCCTTTAAAATTAATACTATTAGCACTTTGGAAATTATAAAAACGCACATCATAGCGTTGGCTATCTTTCCATTCGATTTCCAAACCATCATTTTTTTGTAAAGAAAAACAGAAACGCACCACTTGTCCTTTTGTCTGTTCGGCGACTTTTTTCATGTATTCTTTTTCTGTGATTCCATACTTACCTTCCACAAAACGTAAGTCAGAATAATATAGTTGTACTGTATAATAAGCCTTAGTTTCTAAGTCTTGATAAATATCGTAGCGATATGGTTTTAAACTTTGTAGCGTAACTTTGCGACCATTTTTAGTTTTTTCAACAGGTCGTCCTTGTGAATCCTTGGTGATATTAATATGTTTATTCAATTTACTGTCATAATACTTCAAACTACGAATAAGTGGTCCATTGTTTTTTTTCGCATATTTCTGAATCGCTGGAATATCATTTTCTTCACAGTAAACAGCAAACGGTGAACGTTTAACACGCTTTACCTTACCATTTTTTTCTTCCACTTCTTGAAAATCAGGAGTTGTTTCTGCAATAAACAACAATCGTTCATAGGTCTTTTCATCAAGATCTTTCATTAAAAGTTTATCTTGTTTTTTCTTGAAGGCTTCCCAACCATCTACCGTGTAAATGTCTTTGATTTTACCGATTGTGTACTCGTCAGTCGTTATTTTTTGTTTACCACTTTTCAGCGTTTTGACTTCCGTTTTCTCTCGAACAGAATAAATAGTGGCATCACTGAGTTTGCGGTTAGCTTTACGATCCACTTGGTGAGAAAATTTAATTCTTGGATGGAGGTTTACTGGCTTCAATTGCTCACGAAAATTAGGCCATTTTACCTGATAGGTTTTTCGTTCATACTTCTTTGATTTTTTGAATTCCCGGTAAGACATTTCATCGACAATTTCACCAGTTTCGAAATCGATTTCACGCATGACTTTTTCACCAGTTTCTTCCTTCACTGCATAGTGATAACGACTAACTTTGACAAACGGGGTGACTGCACACAATGTCGCATCAACGGCATGATGATGATGTGTTTCACGAGTTTTATCTAAGTCAGCACCCCATTTTTTCCGTAAAGTATGAGTAAAACTGCCGTTAACTACTCGAACTTTCGTTTCCTGATTTGCAAAAAAACTCTGTAAGGTATTTAAAACTAAACGACTGGCATAACGCGTATCATTCAGATTTCTAGCTAAAAATTTTTCGACTTGCTCACTGTCAAAAATATTCCGCGTTTCCAATAAATTATTTTCTTTTTTATGACTAAAATGGCGACTTTCCACCCATTTTTGATAGTCATCCCAGTTGCTAAATTTCCCGTTAATTTTTTTGAAAGAACCGTCCATCCATGCATCATATGGTGTTTGTTGTCCTTTGACTTGATTAGCTTTACTTAAAACCAGTACTTTATTATTAATAGAATCATCTAAGCTAATCGAAATTGGAATAATATGATCAATTTCTGTTGAATCACTAACCAATAATTCAGGAGAAATAGACAGTCCTGTATAGGCACATATGCCATCTTGTTCGTAATAGTATAATAACTTAGCTAAAAAACGACGATTTTTTTGAATGGTCGTTTGAAATTTTTCTTGGCTCCATCCAGACTTTTGCATAAAATAACTTTGGCTGTCATTCTTTCGTTGACTATTCTTTGCATGTAATTCTTTTATTCGTTTTTTTTCATCTTCTTCGTTATCGTCCCTAGGCATTTCAATAGTGATGTAACGAATTTGCTCTTTTCCATATTTTACTAACAAAGCATCTATGACTTTGAAGGCTTGACTCACTGTTTTGTTCACCGTTGGATTATAAATTTCTGTCAAAACATCTTTTGTTGGTAATTTTTTATATTCACTATAACGTTTTCTAACATCTGACTTTAACTGAAACTGTTCTAATAGTGTATTTTGTTCTGAAGTAGCGTTCATTAGTTTTGGAATTAATAAGTGTAATGTCTTTAAAGAAAAACGATGCCACGCTTGCGTGCTAACACTTTGACTCAATTCTTTGTAGCGATCCAAAACGAGTAACTTCACAGATTCAGCTAATTCAGGCAGTTCAAAAGCTAACGTATTTTCAATCCCTTCGCGTTCGGTATTTAAGGTTAAAACTTTTGCTAAACAGTCGATCGTTTCTGTTGGTAACGTAGCCAAATCGATCCCTGATTCTGCAAAGATTTTTCGCCAATTCCGATAGCCTTTTAATGTATGAATTTCTGGTTTACCTTTTTTATCCAAACGCCAACCACTTAATCGTTCTTTTTTTACACCCAGCAATTTAGCCACATCATTAACGCCAAAACGAGTAAATTCTTTGGTCATTAATTCTGCTAAAATGTATTCTTTTTGTTCTGGCGAAAGTGGTATTTCTCCATCAATTTTTAAATTGGTTAAATCATTGAGTAAATTATATTGTTGTGCAGATAGACTTAAGCCGCTTGCTCGTAGTTCACCTTGAAAGTCTTTGCCAATCAATTTATCAAAAATATTTGTTGCTGGTTGGCCTGTTTTTTTAAAATCAGACCAACGACCATAAGGACTGTTATTGGCTTCATTTCCTGGTCCATGATAATACGGTCGTTTGCGATAAATTAATCCAGCTTCCTCTGCAATACCAGGCTGTACAAATAATGCAATCCAATCATCTGTCAATTCGTTAGGATAAAAGGCTTGTTGGGTTTTAAGAATGGTTGCCAATTCATTTGCATAAGCAGAAACTTTAAAAACATTTAACTGATAATTACCTTGAGCATTGATTCCTGTTTTCACTCGATTATTTTCTTTCAGCCGCTGTAATTGGATTTGACCCGGCGTATATTTTGTTAACAACTGAGCATTTTCCCTAACTTGTTCCTTATAATCTTGACTTTCTTTCGCTGCTTCCGTATCATCTTCGTCTAAGTAACTAATTCCACGTTTTTTTAAAATGTGAAGAGTCACTTTATAAATTTCTCCTTTGCTTAATGGTTCTGTCAATCCTTTTACTCTTAATTGGTACGGGCAACTATTTTTTAATGATTTATCTTCATAAAATCCAACAGCCGCAAGTATTTTTTTTGCATCTTTTAAGCGATTCGTTTTCCGTCTAATTAAACGACGTCCACCTCGATTTGTGCGTCGTTCTAAATTTTTTTCACTATTTTTCGCACTAAATAAACGGATACCTAAATCAATAACATTGCCTGTCCGTTCATCAATTACTGACCAACCAACACTACTAATCCCTAAATCTAAACCTATACTGTACATGAGAACCTCCTTTAAGCAATGACAATTAATAATTTAATTATACAATATTTTTTGTAAAGGGATACAATTTTCAATAAATAATTTTCAGAAATTTATGATAACTATTACCCCTTTAATTTATCATGATTTAGAAAGAAAAAATAACAATTTCCACAATTTTAATCTACGGTTATCTGCTTATGCTTAAATAATATATACGTTTTAAGCATATGGCAATAAATTTTACCATCAGATAGGTCCTCCCGTATACAAAATCTACTACAGATTTTCCGATGGATTGGTGTGTTGATTATTAACTAAAAAATGACACATAAGTCGAGTCAACTTATGTGTCATTTTTTTACTTTTAAGATAGCCTACTGAACAAAAACATTTCTCTCATCTTAGCAATCTCTATGTGATAAATCACTTAGATGGCAAGGTTTTTGTCCGCAAAATTATACTTTTTTAAATTTTCAAGAAACGACGCATTGAAATAACTGAACCTAGTGATCCAATAATCATTCCTGTTGCAATCATTAATAGATTAACTTTCCAGATAAAATCTTCTGGACGAATTAATGAATAATTCGAACGCAATAACTGCGGGTTAAACATGTTATAAACTTGATGGTAGCCTAACGTCATAATGATGACTGGCACGATTGCGCCAATCAACCCAATCCAAGCACCTTCTAAGAAGAACGGCCAACGAATGAAACTGTTTTTCGCTCCTACAAGACGCATAATTTGGATTTCTTTTTGACGAGATAAAATCGTAATCCGAATGGTGTTGGAAATTAAGAACACTGCAACGAATAAAAGTAATGCAGCAGCTGCTAAGCCCCAAGTTCGAACGGTTTGAGCGATTTTAAAGATTTTGTCTGAGTTTACACCACCGTAATCGGCTTTAAAAACACTTGGGAATTTAGCTGCTTGTTTCGCAATATCTTTCGTGTCTTCTGGTGTTTTCGCACGGACATAATACACATCGTATAATGGGTTACTGTCGCCTTCGAAAAGATTCCAGGCATCCCCCATTTGTTCTTGGATTTTTTTCAATTGTTGATCTTTGTTTGAATAAGAAATATCTTCAACATTGTCTAATCCTTTAAGTTGTTTTTCTAATGTTTTCATTTCATTTTGTTTTGTACCAATATCGACAAAAACTGACACTGTCACGTTTTTTTCGACATCATCAGCAAGTTTCGTTGCATTAAAAATAACGCCCATAAAAATACCAACTAAAACTAATGTAATTGTAACCGCACTTGCTGAGGCAACAGTCATCCAACCGTTCCGTTTTAAACTTTTGATACTTTCAAATAAATGAGAAAAGAATGTTCTAATCATCGTAGCCGTATTCTCCTTCCACTTGGTCACGGATAATGCGACCATTTTCAATGGCAATAACACGGTGACGAATCGTATTTACAATTGTACTATTATGCGTTGCCATCACGACTGTTGTTCCTTGTGCGTTAATCCGGTCCAACAATTTCATGATTTCCCATGAATTCTCTGGATCTAAGTTCCCAGTTGGTTCATCGGCAATTAAAACTTTCGGTGTATTTACAATTGCTCGTGCAATGGATACCCGTTGCTGTTCCCCACCAGAAAGTTCGCTTGGAAAAACACGTACCTTATGTTTTAGACCGACTAAATCTAAAACTTCCATCACGCGTTTTTTGATTTCGCGAGGACGTCGTCCGATAACTTGCATCGCATAGGCCACATTCTCATACACAGTTTTCTTAGGTAATAGTTTATAGTCTTGGAAAACGATGCCGATTTCACGACGTAAATAAGGAACTTCTTTATTTTTTATTTTCATTAAATCATGACCTGCAACTGTCAAATTACCTTTTGTTGCTTTTTCTTCACGATACATTAATCTAATAAAGGTTGATTTCCCTGCACCTGAGGGACCAACCACATAGACGAACTCGCCTTGGTCAATCTCTACTGAAATATTCCGAATCGCTGTTGTACCATTCGAATATTTCTTCATTACATCTTTCATTTCAATCATGGCGTTCTCTCCATCTCTTTTTTCTTCAATCCTACTCATTATAACATGTCAATATTGCAAACTTCTTGCATTAAGTTACATTTTTATTTCAATTTAATGAAGAGCTTAACTTAAGCGCTGTTTTAAGTAGGCATCAATGAAACCATCAAGGTCTCCATCCATCACAGCTTGTACATTGCCGGTTTCGTAATTTGTCCGATGGTCTTTGACCATTGAATACGGATGGAACACGTAAGAACGGATTTGTGAGCCCCAACCAATTTCCATTTGTTCACCACGTAAACTTGCTGCTTCTTGAGCTTTCTTTTCCATTTCCAATTGATATAATTTGGCTTTTAACATACTCATTGCTTGCTCACGGTTTTTTAATTGAGAACGTTGTGCTTGGCTTGCGACAACGGTGCCTGTTGGAATATGTGTAATTCGAACAGCCGATTCTGTTTTATTAATATGCTGACCACCGGCACCACTTGCTCGATAGGTATCAATTTTTAAGTCATCTGGATTGATCGCAATCTCTATTGTATCGTCTAATTCAGGCATTACATCAACTGAACAAAACGAAGTATGACGGCGTTTGGCGGAATCAAAGGGCGAAATCCGCACAAGACGATGGACACCTTTTTCAGATTTTAGGTAACCATAAGCATTGTAACCTTTGATTAATAAGGTGACACTTTTAATCCCTGCTTCATCTCCAGCTTGGTAATCCAACGTTTCAACTTGGAAACCGTGACTTTCTGCCCAACGTGTGTACATTCGTAAAAGCATACTTCCCCAATCTTGTGATTCAGTACCACCGGCACCAGGGTGTAATTCAATTAGGGCGTTATTATGATCATATGGCTCATTTAGTAGTAAGGATAGCTCATACGTTGTTAAACGTTCTTGCAAGAGATGAATTCTTTCTTCCAATTCTTCTTGAATCTCTGCATCATATTCTTCTTGTTGTAATTCAAACATCACCGTTAATTCGTCAAGTTCCTCAGAGAGCTGATGAAATTGTTGATATTTTTCTTTCAAACTATTGGTTTCGTTAATTAGCTTTTGAGCCGTTTCTGTGTTGTCCCAAAAACCAGGTTCTCCCATCCGATTTTCCGCCTCGGCAATGTCTTCTTCTAACTGGTCTAAGTCAAAGAGACCTCCTGAAGCTAGTAATTTTTTGTGTCATTTCGTCTAATAATGTACGAATTTCTGGGTTTTCCAAAATGATTCCTTCTTTCTCTTTATTGTAAAAAGAGCAAAGGCGGGACAAATTGCCCCACCCTGCGTTTTTTCTTTAATTAAGCGTTTCTTCCATGACAATTTTTGAATTTTTTGCCACTTCCGCATGGGCATAAATCATTACGGCCCACTTTTTTATCTACACGCACAGGTTGACGCTTCGCACTTGTGTTGCTTTGTGCAGCTGCATCTTGTTCTGTTTCTGGATGTTCCGCTTGTCCTTGAGCTACTTGCTCACGTTGGACATTTTGGCGAATTTCCGATTTCATGAATAAACGTGTTACTTCATATTCGATTGAACCCACCATATTGTTATACATAGAATAACCTTCTGTTTGATATTCTACTAATGGGTTGTTTTGACCGTACGCACGTAAGCCGACAGATTGGCGTAATTGATCCATTGCATCAATGTGATCTGTCCATTTAGTATCGACAACACGCAAGATGACTACTTTTTCAAATTCTAGCAATTGTTCTTGACCATTCAATTGTTGAGATTTTTCTTCAAATACTTCTTGCGCACGTGCCACTAAGTAGTCTTTGATTTCTTCAGCTGATTTATTTTCTAAATCTTTTTTAGAAATCGTATCTTCATGGACAAGTGTTGAGGCTGCAAAATCGACAATCCCATCTAAATTCCATTCTTCTTTTTCTAGTTGTGTATGGCTATCCACCACTCGGCCAATCGTCCGTTTTACCATGCCCATCAATACATCAGACAAGTCATTTTCTTCCATAATTACTTCTTGTCGTTGCGCATAAATAACTTCACGTTGCTCGCGCATCACGTCATCGTATTGTAAGACATTTTTACGTGTGTCATAGTTATTTCCTTCCACACGTTTTTGAGCAGACTCTACTTGGCGAGTAAACATTTTACTTTGAATAACTGCATCTTCTTCTTGCACATTCATTCGTTCTAAGAATGTTTTAATTCGTTCTGAACCAAAGCGTTTCATTAAGTCATCTTCTAAAGATAAATAAAATTGTGAAACCCCTGGATCCCCTTGACGTCCTGCACGTCCACGCAACTGATTATCAATACGACGTGACTCATGACGTTCTGTCCCGATAACTGCTAGACCACCTAGTTCAAGTACACCTAAACCAAGTTTAATATCCGTTCCACGACCAGCCATATTTGTTGCAATTGTAACTGCGCCTTTTTGACCAGCGTTCATAATGATTTCGGCTTCTTTAAAGTGATTTTTCGCATTTAATACTTCATGAGGAATTTTAGCTGCGTTTAATTTATCAGAAAGTAATTCTGACGTTTCTACCGCAACAGTCCCCACCAACACTGGTTGTCCTTTGTGGTAACGTTCTTTAATATCTTCCACCACTGCATTAAATTTACTTTCTAAGGTTGGATAAAGTAAATCTGGACGATCGTCACGGATAATTGGACGATTGGTTGGAATTTGAATGACTTGAATATTGTAAATTTCACGGAATTCTTCTTCCTCTGTTTTAGCAGTACCAGTCATCCCGGCTAGTTTTTTGTACATCCGGAAGTAGTTTTGGAACGTAATCGTCGCCATTGTTTTTGTTTCATCTTCAATTTCGACGCCTTCTTTTGCTTCAATCGCTTGATGCAAGCCATCAGAATAACGACGACCATCCATGATACGACCAGTAAATTGGTCAACAATTAAGACTTTATTGTCTTGAACCACGTAATCAATGTCTAGTAACATGATATAGTTTGCCCGTAACGCTTGATCTAAATGGTGCGTTAATGCTGTATTTTCAATATCGTAAAGGTTATCCAATCCAAAAGTTTGTTCCGCTTTTTCAATCCCTGCTTCTGTTAAACCAATTGTTTTAGACTGAATATCAATTTTGTAATCTTCATCCTCTTTTAAGCGTTTGACAAAATTATCGGCACGCGTATAGAGTGCTGTCGATTTTTCAGCTTGTCCAGAAATAATTAATGGGGTTCTTGCTTCATCAATTAAGATTGAATCCACTTCATCGACAATTGCATAGTTTAATGGACGTTGAACCATTTGGCTGCGATAAACAACCATGTTATCACGCAAATAGTCAAATCCTAATTCGTTATTTGTACTATAAGTGATATCACAGTTATACGCTTCACGTTTTTCATCAGAAGATTTAGAGTTAATGTTTAAGCCAACGCTTAAGCCTAAGAAATTATATAATTCTCCCATTTCGTTAGAGTCGCGGGTTGCTAAGTATTCATTAACTGTAACAACGTGTACTCCTTCGCCAGATAGTGCATTCAAGTATACAGGCATTGTGGCAGTCAAGGTTTTCCCTTCACCTGTTCTCATTTCAGGAATGTTCCCGTCATGAAGCACAATCCCACCCATTAATTGGACACGGTATGGGAATAAACCTAGTACACGTTTAGCAGCTTCACGGACAACCGCAAACGCTTCTGGTAATAGTTCGTCTAAGGTTTCCCCTTTTTGATAACGGGCTTTAAATTCATCTGTTTTTTCACGTAATTGTTCATCGCTTAGTTGTTCCATTGCACTTGCATGTGCATCAATTTTATCGGCGATTTTTTCTAATCGTCTTAATTCTTTTTTATCGTTTTCAATCATTTTTTTCAAAAAATTTGCCATTGGTATCTGTGTTCCTTTCAATTACCTCTTTTTATTTTTGTATCCTTTTTGTACAAGAAGCACAATCTATCCGTTTTATTTTATCATTACTTGACGAGAAAGAAAACCATTTCTCTCTATTTTACAGACATTTTCCTTTAAAAGAGGAACTTTTAAAGTTATTTTATGTATTTCTTTATTTTTTCTTTACTCCGTGCTTTAAAGATGTTTAAAGAGCTGAAATGCACGAAGGCATTTCAGCTCTTATTTTAAGCTTTAGTCTGTTTCAATCAAGCCATATTTGCCATCTTTACGACGGTAAACAATGCTTGTTCCATTTGTTTCAGCATCTTCAAAAATGAAGAAGTTGTGTCCTAACATGTTCATTTGTAAAACAGCTTCTTCACTGTCCATCGGTTTTAATGATAGACGTTTTGTACGAACGATGTCTAATTCTGAAGGTGTTTCTTCTGTTTCTTCACCAACTAAGAAGACAGCGGCTTTTGTATTGTTACGTCCTGTTTCACGAGATTTTCTGTTGATTTTTGTTTTAAATTTACGAATTTGTCGTTCTAATTTATCGACAACCAAATCAATACTTGCGTATAAATCAGGTGACGTTTCTTCAGCTCGTAAAACTAGATAAGGAAGAGGAATAGTAACCTCGACTTTGGCTGTTTTTTCAGTGTACACTTTCAAATTCACGTGAACCGTTGCTTCAGGTGAATCGCTGAAATATCTTTCTAATTTACCGACTTTTTTCTCAACATAGTCTCGAATCGCTTCGGTTACCTCGATATTTTCTCCACGTACATTATATCTAAACATAACAATTACCCCTTTCATCTACCAGTAAAGAAAAGATTAAAGGACCACTCTTTAATTCCCTTCTTCTTAATTTCATTATATCGAATAATCTGGGTTTTGCCAACAAAATAGTCATCAAATTTATGAATTCTTTTCTTTTTACCGCGCGAGAGTAAACGTATTCAAACTTTTAGGATAACAGTCATTGATAACAGCAGCTGCGTGGAAAAGAGTTCGTCCAGTGGTATAGATGTCATCCACCAAAATAATAGAACAATTTTTTAATTTTTTTTGGTTTTCTTTTTGGATGTCAAATGGTTGTTGCAACTGCATCCTTTCCTTTCTAGTTTTCTTAGATTGCGGAACATTTTCCTCTTTTCTAATTAAAAAAGGGCTGTACGGAACATCAGCCGCTTCTAGTAAGCCAATTACTTGGTTGAAGCCTCGTTCTTGCATTCGTTTTTCGGATAAGGGCACCGGAATAATATAGTCCGCAGATTGTTGCTGAAAGTAAAAGTTGATTTCCTCGTTAAAACACATTCTTAAGCGATAGTCTCCTTGAAATTTATAGCGTTCCATCCACTCTTGCATTCCTTCATCATAATGAAACAACGCTGCATTATGAAAAGAATACTCTGGATAAAGCAGCTGCCACCTTTGACAATCAAAACAATAGCGCTCTTGGCTGACGCGACTACAGCCAAAACAAGTGCCTGTCATTGGCAGTTTCTGGAACTTTGCTTGGCAGTGCTGGCAAAGTGAAGGCCTCGCCCATTTTTTAAAACGTAAGAGCATTTTTAATGTTATCTCCAAACGAATGGGGCTTGCGCAATTTTTACAATCCATCTAACATCCCTCGTTTGCTAGCCAAGCGATTCATTTGCTTTATTTGCCGAATTGCCTCTTTCATGTCTCTTGTTTCCCCATCATGTAAAAATAAAACTTCGCCGTAATTGAATTCTTGTCTTCGATCGACTCGGCCCGCAATTTGGACAAGTGTTGAAGAAGTGAAGACTCGATGATTGGCACCATAAACAATAACTGAGACTGCATCAAAAGTCACACCACGTTCTAAAATGGTTGTAGTGATCAAAATATCCGTTTTCTGCTGACGCATTGCTTGAACTTTTTCTAGGCGAAGCTCATCACTACCATAAACGGCGACAACTTCTTTGTCGGAAAATCGCTCAGCTATTAATGGATGCAATTGGTGAATTAATGGAATATTTGGGCAAAATAGTAAAACTGAATTACGCACCAATAAACGTTTCAAATGATGTGCAATGATTTTAATATTTTTGCTAGAAAGACGTTGCCACGACTGAACCCAAAATCGGCGTGGCACAGGCAATGGCCTACGATGATATCTTGCTGGCAAAATACTGGCTGCTAACTTCTTTTGCTGTAAAAGCTTCCGTAATTCTTTCGTAGGGGTTGCTGTTAAGTACACCAAACTACTTCTTTTTTTTCGTGCGTTACGCACTCCATAATAAAGATGCTCGTTATTAACAAAAGGAAAAGAGTCGACTTCATCAACGATAAGTAAATCAAATGCTTGATGGAATTTCAATAATTGATGGGTGGTGCAAATCACTAGTTTCGTATAACGATACGGTTCTTGACTGTTTCCATGAAGTAAAGCAATTGCTTCATGAGGAAAAACCGCTTGGATTCTGGGAAACAGTTCTAAGCAAACATCGACACGCGGCGAAGCCAGCGCAATCCGCCCCCCTTCTTGTAAGGTTTGGTGCAAAACAGCAAATAACATTTCTGTTTTGCCTGCACCTGTAACTGCCCACACTAAGCGATTCTCTCTTGCTTTTGCTGTCTCACAAAGTTCAACCGAGATCGCTTGCTGTCCCTTTGTTAATTGTCCAGACCACTCAAAAAAGACAGTTCTTGGGCTATTGGGCCTTTCTGGTAAATGACAAAATTTTTGACAAGAAGTCACACGGCCTAATTGAATGCACGCATGACAGTAGTATACATTTGTCGCCAGTCTGTTTTCTTTTTTGGATACGACTTCCCCGCACCGCTGACATTGAATTGTTAGGGGTGAACGCTCTAACATTGTTGGTAAATAAACCAGTTTTGTCTGTATTGAAGGTTCTGTTTCTTCAAGAATTATTTTACGTCCATGCAAATCTTCCATGTTAACCACCTCAATTATAAAATACGCATTTCTCTAGCTTTTTTGCGAAAAAGGAGATCTCCCACCGTTATCTTTCTATTCTTATCTAGTCGTTACCTACTAAACAAACTCTTGATACGCTTTATTGTTTACACGAATCTTCTACTTTCGACTTACCTATATGCAGCTTTTTTATAAACAAATTTATCTACCTTTAAAGAAAAATTAATGTTAAAGTATATCTAGTAATTCAAGCTTTAATTTGAAAAGACTAGAAAGGAGCAAGCTTTATCATGGAAAATATTTTTTTAAAAAGACTAGAACTCAAAGCTTTTGAAGAAGATTCTGTTTTTTCAAAAATTGAAGGGCTGAATAAATTTAATTCACTAAATTTTAAAAAACCTATTACTTTTTTTTCAGGTGAAAATGGAACTGGAAAATCCACTTTATTAGAAGCAATCGCAGTCAATTGGGGATTTAATCCTGAAGGCGGTAGTATTAATTTTAATTTCTCTACAAACGATACTCACTTGGATTTACATAATTATTTAACTGTTGGAAAAAGTGTAAAGCGTGCTACGGATGGCTTCTTTTTAAGAGCTGAAAGTTTCTACAATGTTGCTACATATGCAGAAAATATAGACTTAGATTTTTCTGAATATGGCGATAAATCCCTACATCATCAATCACACGGCGAAAGTTTTTTGAATCTGGTGAACCATCGGTTTAGAGGAAATGGTCTGTACCTGTTAGATGAACCTGAAGCGGCTCTCTCACCTCAACGCCAACTAGCCTTAATGATATCTATAAAAAAACTAATTGATGAGGGGTCTCAGTTTATTATTGTCTCTCATTCACCTATATTACTTGCAATGCCTGACTCACAAATTATTTCTTTTGATAAAGATAGTCCTTTAGAAATCACGTATGAAGAAAGTATGCCTTATGAAATAACCTCATTATTTTTAAACAACAAAAACAGAATTCTCTCTCATTTATTTGCTGAATAAGTCTGTTATTCGAATTGCTTATGCCATACTATAATGACTCGTATATAAAAATATTGTTAATCATTCTTTGAATTACTACTTTTTACTACTTTTAGACTACAGAAAAAAGTGTTCATTATTCAGAAAATAGATTGTTAAGTATGTTTTTTTAGTATCTAGATTAAAGTAAAAAATTAAAGACAGTTGTCTTTCTCTAGCTCACAGGACTAATTTCGGCTCTATAATTTATGGAACTGATAAACCAGAATGACTGCTTCAGCTCAATTCTAATTAACTAAAGTCATAAAAAAAGACAAGTTGCTTTTTCGAAGATTCTCGAAAAAACAACTTGTTTTTTTACTCTTTTTTATCTGCTTGTGCTAACAAACCCAAGGCTTGTTCCAGCACTTTTTCCCCGTTCATTAAGCCGTAATCAGACATGCTAATGACATCTGTTGGGATACCTTTTGGTGATAGACGCTTTTCAAAATCACTCTTCATATAACGAACTTGTGGACCTAACAATAACACATCAACTGGATTATTTTCTAAATTCGTTTCTGCTTCCGATGCAGAAGCCGCAAATATATGGGCATCTAAGCCTTGATTAAATGCTGCTTTTTGCATTTTTGTAACAAGTAAACTAGTACTCATTCCTGCGGAGCAAACTAACATAATTGTTTTTTTTGACATTTTAACAGCCCCTTTTACCATTGCCTTTTTCAATTTTCAACATTATCTATTAAAAATATTATAGTGTAAAGTTAATTTTTGTCAATCATTCTTGTTTTTTAAAGCGGATACAACCTTGGTTTAAACGTACCATGCTGATTTCAGTAATTTATTAAATACCACATATTCTTTTTCCAAATTCACTTGAACTACTTGGTAACTCGCATTCAACCAACCATAAGCGCCCTTTTCTGGATGCTTATAATCGTTCGCCCACCAATCGACATCTGTCTTAGCAGTTTTTGGTAAACCAGAATGAGGGAATAACAATTCATCAAACTGGGTAAAGGTCAAGGTAACTTGGGAACCGCCATTCGTTTTCAAATAATGAGTAATTGTATCATATTTTTTCTGTCGTGTATGTACCATTTTCCAGCGCCTCCCTTTTCTCTATCATACCTTATTATAACGTTTTTTTCCAAAAAATCTCACAAAAAAGATGAGAGAAAAAGTTGCTATTCAGTTGATTCTTTTTTATACTGACTTTATTACGAGAGAAAAGGATGCCCATATGTTAGAAAGCTATATTACAGTCAAACAAGATGGTTTCAGCGAGATTGAAATCAAGAAATCGCGGTTTATCTGTTCTGTAAAGCGCGTAACATCAGAAGAAGAAGCAAAAGCCTTTATCGCCGCAATAAAAAAAGAACATTGGAAAGCCAATCATAATTGTAGTGCTTTTGTGATCGGCGAAAAAAATGACATTCAGCGGAGCAGCGATGACGGCGAACCTAGTGGTACTGCTGGTGTTCCAATGCTGGAAGTCTTAAAGAAAAAAGAGTTAATCAATGTAGTGGCTGTTGTCACTCGTTATTTTGGCGGAATAAAATTAGGCACTGGTGGTTTAATCCGAGCATATAGTCATGCTCTTTCCAACACTTTAGATGAAATTGGTTTAGTCATTGGCAAATTGCAACAAGAACTATTGATTACGATCGCCTATCCTTTATTAGGAAAAGCCCAAGCCTTTTTGGAACATAGTCCCTACACGCTTAAAGAAACTATTTACACAGAGTCTATTCAGTTAATTTGTTTAGTAGATGAACAAGCAACAGAAACATTTATAGCTGAAATGACGGATCTACTTAACGGTCAGTTGACAATTGAAAAAGGTGCAACAAGCTATCATGAACTACCATTTAACGAAAAAGGAGCACAATCAAATGACATTTGAAGAAGTATTGCCACAGATTAAAGCAGGAAAAAAAGCCGTACGTAAAGGCTGGAGCGGTTTTGAACTTTTTATTGAATTACGTGATGAAATTGGCACCTCCGAAGGTGAATTTTTACAAGTTACCCCGTATTTTTTAATCAAAACTTCTGATGAAGGCTACAGCATGTTTTCACCAACACCTTGTGATGTCTTAGCAGAAGATTGGGTGATTGTTGAAGCATAATTATACACATAAGGTCTGGCAGATTACGGCGATTGCTCGTTCTTCCAGACCTTAATTTTTAAATGTTTAAAGGAGTTTTTCTTATGCCAAAAGAATTTGAAACAAAACGGGTGCTTGTAACCGGTGCAGCTTCAGGGATTGGCCAAGCACAAGCAATTGCCTTTGCTGAGCAAGGTGCTGAAGTTATTGGCATCGACCTAGACGAAACGGGGTTAAAACAGACAGCCGCACTGGTTAACCCAGATTCTACTAAGCCATTTACTTATTTTGTCGGTGATGTGTCTTCTCCCTCATTTGTGCAAGCCACGATGAAACAAATTGTGAAAAACAACGGCCAAATTGATATTTTATTAAATACGGCAGGTATTTTAGATGATTATCGTCCTTCTCTAGAAACTTCGGAAGCTTTATGGGATCAAATTTTAGCAACCAATTTAAAAAGTGTCTTTTTAGTGACCAATGCTCTATTACCTTATTTCCTCCAACAAAAAAAAGGAGTAATCGTTAATATGGCATCTATCGCTGGCTTAGTAGCTGGGGGCGGCGGCGCAGCGTACACTGCCTCCAAACACGCAATCATCGGGTATACAAAACAACTTTCCTACGATTATGCCAAATTAGGCATTCGAGCAAATGCGATTGCGCCAGGTGCCATCCAAACACCCATGAACGCAGCTGATTTTGCAGGAGAAGGTGAAATGGCTACTTGGGTAGCAAGTGAAACACCTGCGGGCCGTTGGGCACAGCCACAAGAGGTAGCAAAACTTTCATTATTTCTAGCTAGTGATGACGCTGATTATATCCATGGCACAGTTATGACCATTGATGGTGGTTGGACCATGAAATAAAAAGACTTTACAGAGTGTCTGTTCTTCAGTAACATGTAACACAGTGAGGCAACTCACACCATAACACTTCAGTTGGCTTTACTGCCCTTCCTTTGGTTATGGTTATCACTAAAACACGTCGTTGTTTTATAAAGGAGAATCTTAAATGAATCATTCATCAAATCCACAAACCAGTACGTGGTCAGCTACGGCGTTGGCTAAAATGGCGCTGGTTACCGCTTTGTATGTTGTTGTCACTGTACTTCTCGCTCCGCTTAGTTTTGGTCCGATACAGCTTCGTCTTGCCGAATTATTTAATTATTTAGGCGTTTTTAACAAGCGATATATCTGGTCCATTACGTTAGGGGTTGCGATTGCCAACACCGCTTCGCCTCTTGGTATCATCGATATAGTCATCGGTAGCGCTGGAACGTGCGCAGTCTTATGGATTGCCTATTTTGCGACAAAAAATCAGCAAAATTTATTGATTAAACTAATGCTGACGGCCATTCTTTTTGCTTTGTCCATGTTCACTGTCGCCGGACCCTTAACGTTCTTTTATCAGTTACCTTTTTGGTACACATGGTTGACCGTTGGACTTGGTGAACTTCTTTCAATGACGGTCGGCGGCATCCTGATTTACGTATTAAATAAAAAAATACAGCTTGTAAAACGCATCGAAGAATAAAAAAGCGCTTGGGGTTTAAACCCCAAGCGCTTTTTAGCACTATCCTTTAGGTTGAATGAAGTCTGCTTGCCATTTTCCAAGAGATGGATTGTAATCAAAATACCAAAGTTGTGAAAAATATTGTTTTTGATGCTTGTATCCCGATAAAACACGACCGCTTTGAGTATCTTCCTCGTAGTCAATACAAGAAAAATGAAGCATCAGTGAAAAACTGGTTTCACTAATAGGATGATAATTCGAAGCTGGCGCTACTTTCACTTTTTTCACATGATTTCTGATGCCCGCTTGTTGATTTGCTTGTAATACTGCAAGATGTTTTTGATAAAGTTTTTCTGTATAGTTATCTTTGACTACAGACAAGTTTTCTTGATCCCACGCTTGTTGTATTTCTAAAAACGTTTGTTGTATTTCTTTTAAGAGTGCCTTTTTTTCTTTTGATGTTCCAGGTAATGCTGCCCACATTTCTTGAAAAGCTCCTTCATCGACTGGTTGATTTCTGCGGCGTCTTTGCCAAATCATCGCGCCCCCAAAAAGAACAAAAAACACTGTTGAAATTAAGCCTTCCAGTGGCGTTGTGTTGCTGGTCCCGGTCTCGTTATGATGAACATAACTTCTTGATCCATCACCGCTTGGCGAAAAACCATTCGAGGGATTACCTCCGCTAGGACTTTCTACACGTCCACCGCCATAGCCACCAGCTACAGCCTCCGCTTGATTAGGCCATAAACAAAAGGCCATGGCACAACCCACAAAAACTAAAATTAACTTTCTCATTTTCTCACCTTTCGACCCCTTCAAACCAACAAATGAATAAATAGACGCAGAATACTAAACAAAGCGCCAAGATTAACAATGATTAAGAACACCTTCAGCCACCTACCATATGGTTGTACTGATTGATAACTTCGTTGATAAATACTCAAGCCAAACAGGACCACTGGCCACATAAATATACTATATCTTGGGCCAAACGAATTACCCTTGCCCAAAAAATTCACATGAATGGGCACACGAGCTGGTAAATCAGGATATACCACCGCACTTAATAATAGTAAACTGACTGCTAAAATACTTGTAACAATAAATAACCGCTGACTAACTTTTTCAATCTGCTTCTCTCTCATTATTTTAGCTTTCTCCTCTAGTTTAATGATGGATATACTTTCAGTTTATGCCTCCCTATCTGAATTTGCAATAAAAAAAAGACAAGGAAACATTCGATTAAATGTCCTTGCCTCTGTTTTTGAAAATCCTAAATCAAGCCTTTCACACCTATATCTTTTCGGTAGTACATTCCAGGAAATGAGTAATTATCCAATGTTTGATAAACTTTTTTGCGGGCTTCTTCAAGAGTCGAAGCAGTTGCTTCTGCTAAAAAGATTCGTCCGCCAGCCGAAACCAGAGCCTGTTCTGAACGAGTTACCCCTGCATAATAGATGGTTTCACCAGACATTTCAGGCAATGGTAGATTTGTCTTGTATTGATTAGGATAGCCTTCTGCTGCTACAACAACACCAACACTCGCTAACTCATTCCATACAATCGTTGGTTGCTCTTTCGCCAGCAATGAAGAAATTATTTCTGAAAGGGGACTCTCTAAACGTGCCAACACAACTTGTGTTTCTGGATCCCCAAATCGAGCATTAAATTCAATAACCTTGGGGCCAGTTGCTGTTTGGATTAAACCAGCATATAAAATCCCTTGAAACGGACGTTTTTCAGCCACCATTCCTTTAGCAGTCGGTTTCAGGACTTGACTAATGGCTTGCTGAACCGCTTCTTCTGGGATCTGAGGCACTGGTGTATAAGCGCCCATCCCCCCTGTATTCGGCCCAGCATCCCCATCGAAAATCCGCTTATGATCTTGAGCAATCACCATCGGATATACCTTCTCATTAGAAACAAAAGCCATTAAGGAAAATTCTTCTCCTTGCAAAAATTCTTCGATTACAACCGTTTGACCGCTTGCTCCAAATTGTTGGTCCTCCATCATCGCAACTAGCGCCCGTTTTGCGGCTGTTTTTGTTTCGGCAACTACTACTCCTTTTCCAGCTGCCAAACCATCTGCCTTAATAACAATTGGTACTCCTTGCTGTTCAATATATTCTAAGGCAGGTGCCAAACGTTGAAAGACCCGATATGCTGCCGTTGGAATCTGATATTTTTGCATAAAATCTTTCGCAAAACTTTTTGAACCTTCAATTATTGCAGCTGCTTTTGTCGGGCCAAAAATCAGTAATCCCGCTGCTTGAAAGGCATCTACAATACCTTCAATTAATGGCGTTTCCGGTCCGACGAATGTCCAATCAATCTGATTATCCTTCGCAAATTGAATTAGTTCCGTTTGCTGCTCTTCACTGATAGGTACAGTCCGAATATTATCACCACTCATACCAGGATTACCTGGTGCACAATAAACAGTCTTGACTTTATTTTCTTGCTGTAATTTTTTGGCGATTGCATGTTCACGACCACCACGCCCAATCACTAATATATTCATCGGTTTCTCCTTTAAAAATTAATGTTTGAAATGACGAGTCCCAGTAAAAATCATCGCAATACCATAATGATTCGCTAGATCAATTGATGCTTGATCTTTAATGCTCCCGCCTGGCTGAATAATTGCTTGAATGCCATGTTGTGCAGCATATTCCACGCTATCTGCCATGGGGAAAAAGGCATCACTTGCTAAGACGGCCCCTTGTAATTTTCCAGCTGCTTGGGCTTGATCAACTGCAATTTTTACTGAACCAATTCGATTCATTTGACCAGCGCCAATCCCCACCGTTTGGCTTTCATTGGCTAAAACAATAGCGTTTGATTTTACATGCTTGACTGCTTTCCAAGCAAAGTTCAAGGCGTCTCTTTCGGCTGGTGTGGGTTGGCGCTCTGTAACAACTTGCCATGCTTGGTCATTTTCAACAACTGTATCCTGTTCTTGAATTAATAACCCACCCATAACAGAAACTAATTCCTTCGCTTTTTTTTCTTGAGCATGAAAATCTAACGTTAACAAACGAAGATTCTTTTTCTGAGATAACAGGGCCAGAGCTTCTTCCTCAAAACTAGGCGCAATAATTATCTCTAAAAAGATTTGATGCATTTCAGCCGCAGTCGCTTGGTCCACTGGACGATTCAAAACAACAATGCCACCAAAAATTGAAACTGGATCTGCTTCAAATGCCTGACGATAGGCTGCCAAAATCGTTTTTCCTGTTCCTATTCCACATGGGTTCATATGTTTAACAGCGACGACCGTAGGTTCTGTAAACTCGCTAGCAATCCGGAGCGCTGCATCAGCATCTCGAATATTGTTATATGACAGTTCTTTGCCATGAAGTTGTCGAGCGGAAGCAACGGATAATGATACAGGTACAACGGATTGATAAAAGGTGGCCTGTTGATGGCTATTTTCGCCATAGCGCAATGTTTGCTTACGTTCATAAGTAAGCGTCTGTTTCTCTGGTTCAGTTTCACCCACTTGCGTCGTTAAATAGTCAGCGATAAGCGCGTCATAAGCAGCGGTATGACGAAAGACTTTTGCTGCTAATCTTTTTCTAGTGGCTAACTGGCTAGTTCCAGTGCTGCTAATTTCACTTAATACCTGTTCATAATCACTAGGATCAACCACTGCTGTTACGTCTTGATAATTTTTTGCCGCTGAACGTAACATGCTAGGACCGCCAATATCAATCATTTCAATCGCTTCTGCTTCAGAGATCGCTGGTTTTAAAATTGTTTCTTTAAATGGATAAAGATTCACTACTACAAGGTCAATAAATTGAATGCCTTGTTCAGTCAGTGCTTTTTGATGCGTTTGGTTTCCCCTTTTTGCCAAAAGTCCGCCATGGATATTCGGATGTAACGTTTTGACACGGCCATCTAACATTTCTGGAAAGCCAGTGATGTCGTCAATAGCAAGTGTCGGTACCCCCGCTTCTTCCAAGACAGTCCTTGTTCCCCCAGTGGAGATAATTTCAAAGCCATTTGCAACTAAGCCTGCTGCAAATGTTATCACTCCTGTTTTGTCTGAAACGCTAATCAATGCTCTTTTGGTCATTTCATTGTCTCCTTTACAATTTGTGAAATTATTTTTGGGTACCATTCGTGCTCAAGAGCATGAATTTTCTCTGCTAATGTGTCCAATGTATCTTCAGTATCAATCTTGGTTGTTGTTTGAAAAATAATCGGTCCTGTATCAACCCCAGAGTCAACATAATGGATAGTGATTCCTGTTATTTTCACTCCATAATGAAATGCCTCTTCAATTCCGTGAAGACCTGGAAAACTAGGTAACAGAGAAGGATGAATATTGACGATTCTCTTTGGATAAGCCTCCAGTAAAGTCTTGCCGATAATTCTCAAATAACCAGCTAACACGATTAAATCGATCTGATGCTCTTTTAAATGTTTCAATACTTGTTCTTCATACTGCCCACGAGATGGAAAATCAGATGGTGAAAAGCAAACAACGGGAATCTTGCGTTTTTGGGCACGGGTCAATACATAGGCTTCAGGCTGGTCACAAAAGACTAAGCTCAACTGCCCTGCAATTTTTTTCTGGGAAAAAGCTGCAGCAATCGCCTCAAAATTGCTACCATTGCCAGATGCAAAAACAGCTATCTTCATAAGGCTTCCTTAAAAATAACGGCTTTCGTTTTCCTAGGTACCAAACGACCAATTTCAAAAGCTTCTGGCAAAAGCTCCTGAACTTTTTCAACATGCTCTGGACTCACCGCTAAAATCATCCCTAAGCCCATATTGAAAATTTCATACATTTCTTCAGATGGAATTTCACCATATTTTTGAAGCAATTTAAAAATTGGTAGCACTGGCCAACTATTTAATTGAATCTCTGCAGCTAATGAAGAAGAAAACATTCTTGGTAGATTTTCTAAAAACCCGCCGCCAGTAATATGCGCAGCCCCATGCACGAGTCCTGCTTTTAACAATGGCAATAATTCCTTCACATAAATTTTTGTTGGTGTTAATAATTCTTCCCCTAACGTTTTGGGTGCCAATTCTGGAAGCTTGTCCGTTGTTTTAAACGAATGTTTCTTAAAAAAAACATTTCTTACTAAAGAGTAACCATTAGAATGAAGACCACTTGAAGGAAGACCAATCAAGAAATCGCCTTCTTTTACGTTACTTGGAGTCAAGAGTTGACTTTTCTCAGCAATACCCACGGCAAAACCAGCCACGTCATAAGCATCTGCTTCATACATATCAGGCATTTCAGCTGTTTCGCCCCCAATTAAGGCTGCATTCGCCTCACAACAGCCAGCCGCAACACCCGCAACAATTGCTTCAACTTTAGCTGGATTAACGGTCCCTAACGCTAAATAATCTAAAAAATATAACGGTTCGGCGCCTTGTGCGACGACATCATTGACACACATTGCTACACAATCAATTCCGATTGTCTCGTGTCTCTGTTCTTCAATTGCCAAGAGTAACTTTGTGCCTACGCCATCCGTTCCTGATACCAAAACTGGTTCTTTAAGCTTGTAACTGCTTAAATCAAAACAACCACCAAAACCACCAAGCATGCCCAACGTTCCCGTCCGTTGTGTCTTTTGGCTATGCTTTTGAATTCGTTCCACTACTTCGTATCCTGCCTCAACATTTACGCCAGCTTTTGAATAGGCATTTTCCATGTCAATTCCTCCTAGTTTCTTTTTTCAAGGATGCTTGATATTGTTCTTCATAATCATACAAAGGCGTTGGATAGTCTCCATTAAAGTAAGCCATACACAGCCCAGAATAAGGAGCATCATAATTTAATTGAATCCCATCAATCAGCCCTGCTTCACTCAAAAAAGCCAGCGAATCTGCGCCAATCTGCTCTTTGATTTCTTCAATTGAATAGTTTGCCGCAATTAGTTCGTCCCGCGTCTGTATATCAATGCCATAAAAACACGGATATTTTAATGGTGGTGAAGCAATTCTGACATGAACTTCTTGCGCTTCTGCTTCTTTTAATAAATGAATAATGCGTCGAATAGTGGTCCCGCGAACAATCGAATCATCTACTAAAATGACTTTTTTTCCTTTGACCACGCCACGAACTGCCGATAGTTTCATACGGACACCTTGTTCTCTTAATTCTTGTGTCGGCTGGATGAATGTTCGAGCGACATATTGATTTTTTACTAAACCTAGTTCGTAAGGAATCCGTGCTTCTTCTGCATAGCCGCTAGCTGCAGACAATGACGAGTTTGGTACCCCAATTACCATATCAGCTGCGACTGGACTTTCGATTGCCAAGTTCTTCCCCATTCTTTTACGAGCTGTATGCACATTAACTCCAGCAATATTTGAATCTGGTCGTGCAAAATAAATATATTCCATTGCGCAAATCGCCGGTTGGACTTCCGTAGTGAAAACCTCTATTTTCAAGCCTTCATCAGAAATGATGACTACTTCACCAGGCGCCACATCTTGAATAAAGCGAGCCCCAACTGTTTCTAATGCACACGTTTCGGATGCGACAACGTACGCCCCATTGTTCATTTGTCCGATGGAGAGAGGGCGAAAGCCGTTGGGATCCAGTGCAGCAATCATCATCGTTTCTGTTAATAAAAGATAAGCAAAGCCACCCTTAACCAAATTCAAGCTCTCTTTTAATTTATCGAGAAACGAGGCAGCAGTGCTTTTTCGAATCAAGTGCATTAAAATTTCAGTGTCTGAATTGGAATGAAAAATAGCTCCTTCTCTTTCTAGTTGTTTTCGTAAACGCTTGGCATTTGTCAAATTGCCATTGTGTGCTAACCCAATTTGACTATCATAAAATTTAAATAAAAATGGCTGAATATTATCCACGCTACCCGTACCAGCGGTTGCATAGCGTACATGACCAATAGCCGCCGTTCCTTCTAACGCATTCAGTTGTTCTTGCTTTTGAAATACTTCTGCTAATAAACCTAAATCACGGTGGCCATCTAATTTCCCAGAATTGTTCGCCACAATTCCCGCGCCTTCTTGGCCTCGATGCTGCAAGCTGTGTAAGCCAAAATAAGTCACTTGTGCCGCATCAGGATGACCCCAAATACCAAAAATACCACACTCTTCATTTAAGCTTTTTGCTTCATAAGACATGGAATCGCATCCTCCCATAAGGCTTTGGCTTCTTTTGTTGAACAATTGATCACATCATCTAACGCATGAATGATCAAACCAGTTTCAGTCACTTTCCCAATATGTTGAGCTTTTCTTCCGATAAGTGTTTCAAATGCTTCTTGATGCTGGGAACTAACTGAAAGAATAAAACGGGATTGCGTCTCCGCAAATAGATATTCTTTTTTTAATGGCAGTGTCACCTGTAACCCCAGTTCGTTAGCAAAAGCCGACTCGGCTAAAGCAACGGCAACGCCACCTTCAGCGCAATCATGCGCGCTAGCAACTAGGCCTGCTTGAATTGCTTTTAAAACTAATTCTTGGTTTGCTTTTTCCTCTTTTAAATCAAATGAGCGTAATTGCCCTTCAATTCGACCCAGTTGCATTTTTTGAATTTCTGAGCCGTTAAAATCTTCGTGGGTTTCACCGATGAGATAAATTAAGTCATCAACTTGTTTAAACGCTTGTGTGGTAATTTGTGAAACATCTTCAATCACTCCCACCATACCAATCATCGGCGTAGGGTAAATGGCTTGACCATCTGTTTCATTGTAAAGAGAGACGTTCCCTGAAATCACGGGTGTTCCTAGCTGACGGCAGGCGGCGGCGATTCCATCCGCCGACGTCCATAATTCCCAAAAACTTTCTGGTTTATCTGGGGAACCATAATTCAAGCAATCAGTGATAGCCAAAGGTTGTGCTCCACTTGCTACAATATTACGGGCTGCTTCTGCAACCGCAATTTGCCCACCAATTTCAGGATTTAAATACAAATAACGGCTATTACAATCTGTCGTCATCGCTAAGGCTTTATTGGTGCCCCGCACTCTTAAAACAGCTGCATCACTTCCTGGTTGCACCACTGTATTCGTTTGTACTTGACTATCATAGGTTTCGTAAACTGATTTTTTCGATGCAATCGTTGGCTGTTGCAATAGGCGTTTTAATAATTCCGTACTATTCGTAATTTCTGGAATGAAGGGCGCTAATTTTTTAAAAGCACGCATCCGCTCTGGTTCTTGATAGGCTTTCTGGTAGACAGGGGCTTCTTCTGCCAAAGCATCTACTGGTACATCTGCGACTATTTTGCCACCGTGAAAGACACGATACTGTCCATCATCTGTTACGGAGCCAATCGCTACCGCTTCTAAGTCATACGTTTGAAACAATTCACAAACTTGCTGTTCTGCTCCTTTTTCCACACAGATTAACATCCGTTCTTGGGACTCAGACAAGAGCATTTCATAGGGGCTCATCTGCGTCTCTCTCTGTGGAACTTTATCTAGCTCTAGAATCAAGCCTGAACCTGCTTTTGATGCCATTTCAGCACTTGAAGAAACCAAGCCAGCCGCCCCCATATCTTGGATGCCGATTAAAATATCTTGATGATTTTTGATTAAATCAAGACAAGCTTCCAATAATAATTTTTCCATAAACGGATCACCTACTTGTACCGCAGATCGTTGCTGTTCTTCACCTTCACTAAATTCTTCTGAAGCAAAGGTCGCACCATGAATTCCATCTCGTCCTGTTTTCGCACCTACGTAAAGAATGCTATTTCCGACGCCTTTTGCTTGGCCTTTTTGAATTTCATCATGACGAATCAATCCCACACACATAGCATTAACAAGTGGGTTTCCTTGATAACATGGCTCAAAAGCAATTTCGCCGCCAACGGTTGGAATACCAATACAATTTCCATAACCGCTAATCCCCGCCACAACTTCTTGAAACAAATAACGTGTTCGTGCATCCGTCAGTTCGCCAAATCTTAGCGAATCCAGTAAAGCAATCGGCCGCGCCCCCATACTGAAAATATCGCGAATAATTCCACCAACGCCTGTAGCTGCTCCTTCGTAAGGTTCTACTGCAGAAGGATGATTATGGCTCTCTGCTTTAAAAACAACAGCTAATCCGTCACCAATATCGACAATCCCAGCTCCTTCACCAGGGCCTTGAAGCACTTGTGGCCCTTCCGTCGGAAACTTTTTTAAAACGGGCTTGGAATTTTTGTAAGAGCAATGTTCACTCCACATCACGGAAAATAAGCCAGTTTCTGTATAATTAGGTTCTCTTTGTAAAATGGTCTCAATCTGATGATATTCTTCATCTGTTAGTCCCCATTCTGCATACAACCGTGTCTCCTTGATTTCTTTTGGTGTTGGTTCATTCATCATTGGCTTAATTCCTTTCCAAAGTTTTTAATGATTGAAGCAAAAAAGCTGCGTCCATCTGTTGAACCTAACAATTCTTCCATCGCTCGTTCCGGATGAGGCATCATTCCTAGAACATTGCCCTGTTCATTACAAATACCAGCAATATTCTCAAGACTACCGTTCACCTTTTCTTGATACGTAAAAACAATTTGGTTCTTTTCTTTCAGCTCTTGCAACGTTTTTTCATCACAATAGTAATTCCCTTCGCCATGTGCTACTGGTAAATGTATCGAAACATTTTCAGGATACTCGCTTGTAAACTTTGTGTGCGTATTCACTTTCAATGGGACACTTTTACAAATAAAACGAAGCGAATCATTTCTTAGCAACGTGCCAGGAAGTAAGCCAATTTCTGTTAAAATTTGAAAGCCATTACAAGTACCAAAAACCATTTTGCCTTCTGTAGCAAAGCGAATCACCTCATTGATAATTGGCGAAAACCGAGCAATTGCACCACAACGTAAGTAATCGCCATAAGAAAAACCACCAGGCAACAATACGCCATCAAATTTTGCTAAAGAAGTGGCATCGTGTCGGACAAATTCTGCATCGACGCCCATCACCTCTTTGACAGCCCACAATAAGTCTGCATCACAATTGGATCCTGGAAAAACAATCACTGCCAATTTCATTTAAATTTCCTCCAAAGATAAAATTTCAAAACGATAGGATTCCATATTTACATTGGCTAATAGTTGATCACAAATTTGTTCAATTTTCTCTTCAATTGCTTCTGTCTGCTGGACGTGCATTTCAAAATACTTACCGACACGGATTTCGGCTACTTCTGTAAAACCAAGCCGATGGACTGCTTCCTTAACCGCTTCACCTTGGGGATCCAAAATTGATTCTTTATACGTAACATAGACTTTGACAAAATACATACGCGCTTCCTCCTCAATTAGCTGTTAGTAAACGTTGTAAAACTTCTTCATATACAGGAACTATTTCTCCTAATTCACGGCGATAAACATCTTTATCCAGATGTTCGTTTGTGTTTAAATCCCATAGACGACAGGTGTCTGGAGAAATTTCATCTGCCAGTAACAATTGATTGGCCTTCGTCCGACCAATCTCGATTTTAAAATCGATCAAACAAATATTGAGACGTTGAAAGAGTTGACTAAGCGCCTGATTAATTTGTAAAGCCAATGCTTTAATCTCCACAATTTCAGCAGGAGTGGCTACTTTTAGAAATTGAATATGGTCTTCGTTAATAAAAGGATCATCCAGACGATCTTCTTTGTAATAAAATTCAATAATGGGCGTCACTAATTTAGTGCCCTCTTCAATCGCTAAACGCTTCGAAAAACTTCCTGCCGCATAATTACGTACGACAACTTCCAAAGGAATCATTTCTACGGCCTGAATTAATTGTTCGTGTTCAGATACTTTTTTGATAAAATGATTGGGAATCTTCTGTTGCTGTAAATATTCAAAAATAAGACTAGTGATTTGATTATTTAAAGCGCCTTTTCCAAGAACTTTGTCTTTTCTTTGACCGTTTAAAGCTGTTGCTTGATCAAGATATTCCACAAAAAGAACCGCAGCATTTTCTGTTTGATACAACTTCTTCGCTTTTCCTGTATACACAAGTGCTTTCTTTTCCATTCTTTCCCTCTTCTCGTTAGCTTCATGAACCCTATTCTTTCTAACTCAGCTGATTTACATCAGTTAAAAACTTACATTAGTTATAAAAAAACAATAATCGTTCGTGTTTGTCGAATGTAAAAATAAAAAACTTGCTTGGAGCAAGCATTTATTAAGTTACGTTCCAAATACCAACAGTCTCAATTTCCTTTAACGTTTCTGATAAGCAAGGTGTTGTAATGGTGACGTGGCCCATTTTTCTGCCAACTTTTGATTCGGCTTTTCCATAGTAATGGACTTGCCAAGTAGGTTTTGACGTGCATAACTGGTAGCTTTTTTCTAAGTGTTCGCCTAGGAGATTCACCATAACCACTGGTTGAAGTAACTGGGGTAACCCAATGCCCCAATTGCTAATTCCTCGAATATGCGCATCAAATTGACTAAATGAGCAAGCTTCAATAGAGTAATGACCTGAGTTATGAGGCCGTGGCGCTAATTCATTGACGTACAACTCTTCTGAATCCGTTAAAAACAGTTCGATAGCTAAAACCCCAGATAAATTTAATTCCTCAGCAATGTGTTGCGCCAATTCCGCTGCTTTTTGTTGCACATTCTCAGAAATTCGAGCGGGCACAATTGATTCATGCAAGATATTCTTTCGATGAATGTTTTCAGATGCAGGAAAGCTTTGGTAACCATGCTTATTCCCTGCAACGATGATTGAAAGTTCTTTAGTGAAAGGCACCCACTTTTCTAATTCACAAGTGGCGTTAGCTAATAATTCAGTCGCTTGGGAGAAATCCTCTTCGCATTTTAAGACGACCTGTCCTTTTCCATCGTATCCACCTTGAATAGTTTTTAAGACACATGGAAAACCAATCTTTTCTGTTGCTTGTGGCAGCTCTTTCTGACTTTTCACTTCCGTAAAAGGGGCAATCTTACAGCCAATCGATTGAAGAAACATTTTTTCAAGCAATCGATTTTGAGTAATTTTTAACAATTCTGTTCCTTGTGGCAGCTTTTCTAGTGGAATGGCCTTTTCTAGAGAGGCCACTTCAATATTTTCAAATTCATAGGTGATCACATCGCATAACTCTGCTAGTTCAGTTAAAGCAGATATCTGATCAAAGGCTGCCACAATTTGACGGTCAGCTACTTGACCAGCTGGACTATTGAGCGTTGGGTCCAACACAATCATTTGGAAACCCATTTTTTTACCACTCATGACTAGCATTCGCCCTAACTGTCCCCCACCTATAATGCCAATAGTTGCTCCGACTTTTAAAGGTTTATTCAAGTTGTTCCCCACTTTCCATAACCGCTTTTTCCAATGATTGTCGTCTTGCTTGGATTCTTTCTGCTAACTGTAAATCATCAATACTTAGTATTTCTGCAGCTAATAACCCAGCATTGGTAGCACCTGCTGAGCCAATCGCAGTTGTTGCTACAGGAACTCCCCCTGGCATCTGCACAATAGACAACAGTGAATCAATACCGTTTAATGTTCGTGTTTTAACTGGAACACCAATGACAGGTAAGGTTGTCTTTGCAGCTACCATCCCTGGTAAATGGGCCGCTCCACCAGCGCCAGCAATAATAACCTTCAATCCTTTTGTTCGTGATTCCTCTGCAAAACGAAACATCAAATCAGGGGTCCTATGTGCTGATATCACTCGTTTTTCATAAGGAATTTTCAACTCTTCTAACACAAGACAAGCAGCTTTCATCGTTGCCCAGTCTGAGGTACTTCCCATAATCACAGCGACTAATGGTTTCATGAATATAATAACTCCTTCCGCCTTTTTTCACTGTTATTCTAACAATGAGAAAAAGAGATGTCAAAGAAAAACCGAAATATTATAAATTAAAATTATATAATGTTCGTGTTTGCCAAAAAAAGAGCCATCGGAAAGATGACTCTTTTTTGCTATTTTTAGCGTTGCTTCCTCTTTAAGAAGAAACGTCGCCTGTATTAATAACTGGTTGTGTGCCCTTATCAGTAATGATTGAGACTAGTAAATTATTAATAAGTTGTACTTTTCGTTCATCGGTAAAATTAATTTCTTGCCCTTCTTCAATCTGTTCTAAGGCCATTTGTGTCATGCTTACCGCACCTTCAACAATTGTTTGTCGGGCCGCTAAGATTGCTTTTGCTTGCTGTCTTTGCAACATGGAGCTAGCTATTTCAGTTGCATAAGCTAAATGATTCAACCGTGTTTCGATAACCTCTACACCAGCCACTGCTAAGCGTTCTTGCAATTCTTTGGTTAACTCCTCGGAAATTTGTTCGGTATTTCCTCGCAGAGTTACATCATTATCTGAAAAAGTGTCATAAGGATATTGTGTTGCTACATGCCGGATTGCCGTTTCGCTTTGAATTTCCACAAAGTCTTGATAATAATCGACATTAAATAACGCCTTAGCTGTATCGACTACCCGAAAAACGATGACCGCAGAGATTTCGATTGGATTCCCGTCAGAGTCATTGACTTTTAATAGAGAACTATTGAAATTTCGTACTTTCAAAGAAATGTTCATTTTTTGCGTAAATGGAATGGTAATAAACAACCCATTTTCTTTAATCGTACCTAAGTAGCGACCAAAAAATAAAATAGCTTTCGCCTGGTTGGGACTAACAATGGTTAAGGAACTTAAAAATAAAATAGCCCCAACTAACAAAATAATACCTAAAACAACAAGAACACCATTGGTATGACTCGCTCCATAAATAAATAAACCAATTCCCGCAATTAAAATAACTAATAAGCTCGCAATTCCTACGTAGCCACTCATATAAAATGTTTTTTTCTCTTCCATCTGTTTCACTCTCCTAACTCATTTATCTGGTCCTTATTATACACCTCATTGCCTTCAATAGAGTAACTTTTAACATTAAATAAACTGATTTTTTCGGGGCTCTTGTAGTATACTGAGAACAAAGAAATCCCAAGAAAAGGAGTGATAGAATGCGCTATTTAAGCAAGGACATTTTAGAGGAAGTCATCACTCAACGCCCCTCCGACTCTTATAAAAGCAATTTTGGGCGTGTCGTATTAATCGGAGGAAACCGTCAATATGGCGGAGCCATCATCATGAGTACCGAAGCGTGTATCAATAGTGGCGCTGGTCTCACCACTGTGATTACTGATGTTAAAAACCACGGGGCTTTACATGCAAGATGCCCAGAAGCGATGGTCGTGGGCTTTGAAGAAACAGTCCTTCTGACGGACGTCGTAGAGCAAGCGGAGGTTATTTTAATTGGTCCAGGTTTAGGCTTAGATGCTACTGCACAACAAATATTAAAGATGGTACTCGCCCAACATCAAAAACAACAATGGTTAATTATCGATGGCTCAGCAATTACCCTGTTTAGCCAAGGCAATTTTTCCCTTACCTATCCTGAAAAAGTTGTTTTCACACCTCATCAAATAGAATGGCAACGTTTGAGTCACTTACCTATCGAGCAACAAACACTGGCAAATAACCAGCGCCAACAAGCAAAATTAGGCAGTACGATTGTTTTAAAAAGTCATCGCACAACAATTTTCCACGCAGGAGAACCTTTTCAAAATACAGGTGGCAACCCTGGGATGGCTACTGGCGGAACTGGGGATACCTTGGCTGGCATCATTGCTGGTTTTTTAGCTCAGTTTAAGCCGACAATTGAAACCATTGCTGGCGCCGTCTACTTACACAGTCTCATTGGAGATGATTTGGCCAAAACTGACTATGTTGTTTTACCAACGAAGATTAGTCAAGCCTTGCCGACATATATGAAAAAATATGCCCAGCCCCACACTGCACCTGATTTTGAACTATTAGAACAGAAGCGTTCGAGATAAAACCCGAAAAGGCTAAATGGTGACAAATTTTGGGTTAAAAAGCAGGATTTAAGCCTGGGCCGAAAATCAAAAGCGATTTTCAGCCCAGGCTCTCTTTTTATTTTTCCTTATAAACATTTTTTAACGTTAATGGAGCGCCAAAGGTATGAAAATTCAAGCCTTTGACTTTATCATTTTGCAGGACTGTTTGTTCATTTTGGCTAAGTGGAATCATGCCAGCAGTCGTTTCAATCACTTCTTTTTCAGCTGCAATCAGTATCGCCCATCTTTTTTCTGGCTCTAAGGCATAGGTTGTGGCTGCTTCATCTAATAATTTGTCATAGACAGGGTTCTGATAATTGCGATCATTGCCCTTGTATAAAGTCATCAGGGTAGAAATAGGATCTTGATAGTCTGGTGTCCAGTAAATTAAGAATAAATCATAATCACTTTCTCGCCCAAAGTTCAATGCAGCTTCGGTCGGCAATGCGGTTAGCTCTATTGTCAAACCAGGAAACAGTTCTTGTAGCGAGCCTTGCAAACTTTCACCAATTTTTTTGTAAGAACCATCATCTGTTACCATCAATTCAACGTTAACCTTTTCTCCTAATTCTGCTTGTGCTTTTTTCCAATAACTTTGCGCTTTTTCTTTGTTATAAACCATTAAATCACCTGCTTCTTGACGAAAATCGAGACCCGTTGTGGGATTCGCCACAAAGCCTTCCGTAATCGCACCATGTAAAGCTTTAGAACCATCTGCAATAATATTATTGACTAGATTTTCTTTATCTATTCCTAAAGCCAATGCTTTACGCAGGTTTTCGTTTGCAAGCGGCGTTGCTTGCCCTTTCCGTTTTTGATTTAAGCGCAAATAGTTCATTGTCGCTGTTGGATACGAATGATACAACGTATTATTTTTATTCTGTTGCGCCAGTTCACCACTTAGTGTAGCCACATCTAATTGTCCATCTTCAAAAAGATTCAATGCAGTAGATGTTTCTTTGATAACCGTATAATTGATAATGTCTGAGCGCACGTTCTGGTGATCCCAATAGCGATTATTTTTTGCTAGTTGCCAGTCCATCTTTGTTTGCTGCCAATCTTTTACCACGAACGGACCATTATAGACGACTTTATCACTAGCAGTTCCATAGTCCGCACCAAATTGTTCGACTACTTTTTGATTTTGCGGGAAAAATGTAGGAAAAGCTAACAAGGACGTAAAGTAGGGTTTTGGCTCTTTGAGCGTCACTTTTAATGTATAATCATCCACAGCTGTGACACCTAGTTCATTGGGTGCTAATTTCCCCGCTGAGATTTCTGCACCATTTTGAATTGTTTCAACGATGAGGAAGCTATAAACAAAGCCGTTTTTAGGATCAATCATTTTTTTCCAAGCATATTCAAAATCATGCGCTGTGACAGGATCATCGTTACTCCAAACCGCTTCTTTTCTCAAAGAAATCGTGTAGGTTTTTCCATCTTCTGAAATCGTCGGCAATGCTTTTGCTACGGCTGGTACCAATTGGTCTTGTTCATCTAAACTATATAACCCTTCAAACGCTGCTGTTTGGACAATAGCATCTGGAAAATCCAATAATACAGAGGTGTTGAGCGTTGTTAATTCCGAGGGTGACATCAGTTGAACGGCTTCTTTGGTATTTTTCTGTTTCTTTTTATTTTCATTTTTATTGGTACACCCAGCTAAAAATCCTACCAATAAAATACAAACCATTGTGATTTTTAAATACTTTTTCATCTTCTTTCTCCTATAACTCTTCATTTTTTTATGCTCTTACTTACAGAAAGACAGCTCCCCTTTTATTTTGTCCTTTCAACAAGCATCCAGACAACGACCGCTGGCTCCAACCCATTATTATAATTAATGTGCCCCTCACCAGCTTCAATTAATTGGGCTTGTCCAGCTTTTCCGACTAAGTCTTGACCATCTTCTAAAATCGTATGTGCTTCGCCAGAAATCACATAAGAATATTCATCCTGTTCATGGCGAGCATATCCAGCTAAAGGCCGTTTTTCACCAGGTTGTAATGTAATAATGCCCATTTGAACTTGTGCATTTGGTTGGTTTTCTTTATCAAAAAAAATCGTCATTTCTTCTGATTCTGCTGATTTAATAAGCAATAACTTCCCCTCCTTTTTTAAATCTTGTATCTTCCATTATTCCTTTAAATAGAATCAAAGTCAATATTTTTATAGAAAATTCTGAATATTCTACACAAAAAAAAAGAGAGCATGAATTCTCTCTTTTTTGTCTCTTTAAACTTTTACAATCCAGCCTTCTGGCGCTTCTTTGTCACCAAACTGTATGCCAACCAGTTCATCATATAGTTGCTTAGTCACTGGTCCAACTTCCGTTTCACTATAAAATACATGGAAATCTGTGCCATTTTGAATCCCACCGATAGGAGAAATAATCGCCGCTGTGCCACAAGCACCCGCTTCGGAGAAGTCCGCTAATCGATCAATGTAAACGTCTCCTTCAAGCGCCGTCATCCCTAAACGTTCTTTTGCTAGCGTCAATAATGAATATTTAGTAATACTTGGTAAAATAGACGCTGATTTCGGCGTAATAAAAGTACCCTCTTTGGTTATGCCAAAGAAATTGGCTGCACCAACTTCTTCAATTTTCGTATGCGTATACGGATCTAAATAAATGCAATCACTAAATTCTTTCTCATGTGCTTCTGCACCTGGTAAAAGACTAGCTGCATAATTGCCCCCCACTTTAGCGGCCCCAGTTCCTCGACCCGCTGCTCGATCATAGTCAGAAACAATAAAGTTGGTTGGTGCTAAACCATTTTTAAAATACGAACCAACCGGCACGCAAAAAATAGAAAAAATGTATTCTTTGGCGGGTGCTACGCCAATATTATCGCCGACACCAATCATATAAGGGCGAAGATACAACGTACCGCCCGTTCCATATGGCGGTAAATAAGCAAGGTTGGCTTTCACCACTTCTTGGCATGCAGAAACAAAGGTTTCTACTGGCACTTGTGGCATCAGTAGACGCGCACAACTTTTTTGTAGCCGTTTGGCATTTTCATCTGGACGAAACAAATTGACAGAACCATCTGCACATTGATACGCTTTTAATCCTTCAAAACATTGTTGGCCATAATGTAAAGCAGGCGAACCTTCACTAATCGTTAACTGATTGTTATCTGTTAGCGTGCCTTCTTCCCACTTGCCATCTCGCCAATAACTAATATAACGAAAGGGCGTTTTAATGTAAGAAAATCCTAAATTATTCCAATCAAGATTGGCTTTTTCCATTGTCGTAGCACCTCAATTATTTTGATTTTTTATCTTAATTAGTGTAATTGTACCCACCAAAAACTAGAAAAGCAAGTCTTATTCTCATTCTTAACTTTTGTTATTTTTTCTTACTTGTCCATTTCTCCCTCGCAAAAAAACCTTGATAACCGTTTCTTGAATTGCAACGGAATATCAAGGTTTCGAAAAATTATTCAGTATATTCTTTGGTTTCTTGTAACGTACCATCTTGCTTATAGATTTTCAACTTTGTTTGCTTATTCCGAGCAATTTCTTGAGCTCGTTCAACCGCCTCTTGTTTGTGGGTAAATGTATTACTTGCTTTTTCAGCGCTGTCTGAAATCACCAACCATTGGCCGTCTTTATATTTAACGTTGACAGCCGCCGTTAATAATTTTCCCGCATGTTTATCCTGTTTATGCGAATCTTGTTTCGTAGGATTTGCTTCTTGTTCGAAGGCTTTTTTGTCTGCTTCACTTGCCTCTTGATACCATTTCTCCGCTTGACTAATCGCAATTGGAATGGCGCGATCATCAGGGTAGCCATCCGCAAGCAACGCATTGCCAATATCTATCGCTTTTTTCCGAATCAAAGGTGCTAAATTTTTCATTGATGTAGGATAATCATTCATATTCCAAGGCATCAAAATCTCCTCCTTAAATTCTGTCTATTACTAGCTTACTACAGAAAAGGAACATTTGAAAAAGAAATGATTACTTTGAATATTTCCTGAACATTCTTGAGAGAATAAGCCTAATTTCCCGTTGGCCAAACTTCTCAATCTTTGAGTGTATGATTACTCATTTCCCTTTGAATCAGTTATGATAAAGGAAGAAATAAATAAATTTTTTGGAGGGATTTTCATGAAAATGTCTAAAGTACTCACCACTGTTTTGACGGCAACTGCTGCTCTTGTGCTGCTTAGTGCTTGTTCATCTGATAAAAAAACAGATAGTAGTTCTAGTAGCAAAGAAACAGCTAATTCAAGTACAGAAGTAGTCTCTGGTGCTTCAATTAGTGCCAAGCCTGAAGAGCTCGAAATGGCGTTAAGTGATAAAGGAAATTGGATTGTCGCAGCTACTGACAATGTCACTTTTGATAAAGAGGTAACAGTTGCTGGTACTTTCCATGATAAGGGGAAAGATTCCAACGATGTCTATCGTAAATTAGCGCTTTATTCTCAAGATGATAATAAAAAAGTAACTGCTGAATATGAAATCACGGTTCCTAAGCTAATCGTTTCTTCTGAAAATTTCAATATCGTTCACGGGACTGTCAAAGGTGATATTGAGGTGAAAGCAAATGGCTTTACTTTAAATGGTACCAAAGTTAATGGCAATATTACTTTTGATAAACAAGAATACAAAGATTCTGCTGACTTAGAAAAAGATGGTGCCACTGTTACTGGTGAAGTCACCGTAGCCAATAATTAAGTTATTACCAGACAATTTTAACTAGTAAAAAACCAATGACAAATGTTCAATCAAATTTGTCATTGGTTTTAGTTTGTAAACACAGTGCCAGCATTGGTAGATAATTACAAAATGAACTCACTCTTTGCCATAAGCCTAAATAATTAAATGGTTTTACCTGTTGTAGTTGTGGAATCCTTGCTAAGCCATATAAGCCGGCTGCAAGCATACATAAAATAAACAAAAAGCCAAAAAGTTTTTTATTTTTTTGCGAACCGTATTTACTATAGATAATGGTTAAGACGCCTGATAACAACAAAAAGCCTGTATAACCGACTGCTGATCCTCCGTTATGAAGCGCGGCAGCAACTGTGCCAGCGCTTGAAGTGTCTACGCTGAAGAGCCCACTGAAAATACAATCAAATAAACCATAAGCGCCAATCATTGCCACTACTAACCAAGCACCTTTTTTCGTTTTTCTGGAAAAAATAGCATATATCCTAGGTAAACTTGCTAACATCAACATTCCCGCAATGATAGTTAACCGATTAAAGTTTTCCCTAACTGGACTATTCACCTCACCTAATAAGCTAATTACTTCTGTCAATTGATTGTAACCTTGATCTTTGAATCCGACATAATAAGGTGTAAAAAAATCAAGTAAGACCCCTAAAACTAAAAAATAGCCGCCATATTTTTTTAAAAACTGCATCTATTCACCTCAATTTTGATTTTTTATTTACTTTAAGTATAGCATATCAAAAATTCCAAATAATTAAACTTTCTTTTCCACTAAAAAACTTTTCGTCAACGCGCGACGAAAAGTTTTACTTTAGGATTCAATAGAATCTACAATCTTATCATTTTCTTTTGATTCATTTAGCCACTCCGAGACAATAATTTTAATGATTGCAGCAACAGGAACTGCTAAAAACATCCCTAAGACGCCGAAGTACGCTCCCCCAATCGTGATTGAAACAATAATTAAAATCGGATTGACATTTAGGGCATCTCCCATAATTCGAGGACCAATAATATTACCGTCAATTTGTTGTAAAATTAATAAAACTAGTAACACCGTAATGGCTTGAGTAACACCACCTGTGAAAAGCGTAATCACACCAGCAACAATTGACGCAAAAATCGAACCAAAATAAGGAATCATATTACAAATACCTAATAAAATCCCCAAAGTCACAGCAAATTTCACATTCAAAATACTTAACAAAATCGTTGATGAAACGCCAATTATACAGGCATCAAGAAATTGGCAGCTGATAAATTTATAGAAAATTTTATTCGTTGTATTTAACCAGGTTTGTGTTTGCTTGTACACTTTTTCAGACAGCAATTTGTGGGCAGCCTTTTTAACAAATGTCAAAATAGATTGCTTAAATACCAGCGCATATATTGAGATAATCAACGTCAAAAATGCATTTAAAAAGAATGAAGAAACATTTTTAGTCAACGTTCCTAATGAAAACAACGCTTGTGTCCATTGATTTAAAAAACGTTCTGGCGACAAATCTTTAAGGACACTATTTAAATATTTTTCAATCACGGCTGTTTTTAAAATCCCTTTATCTTCTAAACTCATCACAAACTGAACCATGTGATCATAAAAAGTGGGTAAAGAGTTTGCTAAATCTACTAAATTACTAATGAGTAGCGGAACGATATAGTTTAATGTCAAGACAAAAATAAACAAAATAATCAGGTACAAAAGGAGTACGCTCAAGCCGTGTTTCGCTTTTTTTACGGCTGGTAAAGGAACTCTTTCTAGTAATCCCTCGATTTTTTTCTGACTTCCACTCAATAAATAAGCAATCACGAACCCAGTAATGAATGGGGATAAGATGCCTAATAAACCCGAAACACTATGGACAAAGTGCTGATAATTCGTGATTAATAAATAGCCAACAATCAGCGCCATTACAAATAAAAAGCGGACAACCCAGTAATTCCAATCAACATTGTATTTCTTCAATCACTTCACCTCTAAATAAATTATGCCTATCATTGTAATTGTAAACGATTTGTGGCAAAAGGCAAGTTTGTCCATTCGTTCTTGATGAAATACACAAAGAAGCCTGACACTTTAAAAAATGTGTCTGTTTATTCTGCAGTATAAAAATGAGGCACTAGACCTTGCTTCTTCTCATAAAAGAAGTAGAGCGTGGGACAAAAATCACTTTGGATTTTTGCTTCACGCTCAAAAACTGATAAACGGCGGGAACAGAAGCAACACTACGCGTTGCTCCGATCTCAACAACTTCTAAGGTGTTTTCTCGACATGCGTCTCGTCACAGTACAGCCTTCAAAAGAGCTACAGCTCTAAGAGTTGCGATGTTTCACTGTGAAGCATGAACAGATGAAATCATCGTACCTACTTGGTGAAGGTCCTTCGGAAATAAGCCGAAATTGTTGAGAATCACGAAGAACGTAGTGATTCGATGATGAACAATACCTACTTGGTCTCCAAAAATTATAGAATAATTTCCGGAAATTCCTTCTTATTTCTCGGAGTTAAACACTTCTGTTCCGACCTCTTCTAGATAGACTAAATTTATTTTTTCGATTCCACTGTGACCGTAAAGTTATCCATAATGAAATCTTTATCGGCACCTGTTGTAAAAATACCAAACGTGGTGTTTCCTGAAGCATCCCCAATTATTTCTGCTTCATAATGCTTGGTTTGACCATCTGCTGCTGTCGAAGTCAACTCACCGACTGGCTTAAAGTCATTGTTATTTTTCAACTCCCCATTAATGGTCCCAGCAGTAAAGACATTTTCACCATCAGTTTGATAATCAAATTGGACCGTATATTTCTTGTTCGGTTCAAATTTAATATTTTGCGGAATTGTTTGAAGCATCAAACCTGCTCCTTGTTTATGGGCTTTCAAGGACCAGTTGCCTTCTAATACATCTGAAACAAGGTTTCCATTCCAACCATATTGTGTGTAAGGTTCATTTCTTTCTGATAAATGAATCCGTGGATCTTCTACACCACCAGCTGAGCCTTTAACAAACGGATATAACCCAACTGCTTGTGTGTCTTCAAAATCTTGCTTAATAACTGTTTGTTTGTCTGGGTTCATGATATCCGTTTGACGCTCAACAATTCGTAAATCATCAAATTTTGTAACGGAATTGCCTTTATCAACCGCTAACGTCACCGAGCCTTTTTTGGCATTATCTGGGATTTCAAAATCAATTCGCATATTTTGCATATACTGCGGATTTTTCCTGCTTGTATGGTTAATATCTGCCTGAATATAGTTTTGGGCAACCGAATTATTCACTGTCCGCGTATATTTTTTACCACCAATTTTAACAGTTACTGTGGCTTTGCGATCATGTGTTTCTGTGTTTAGATACAAACTATATTTTCCTGGTTTAGGAAGATTGATGTCTTGTTTGATTTCGGTTCTTTCTTTTTCTGAACTAAAGACATAATCACCGTTGGCATCTTTTTTAACCTCTCCATCACCTCGGAAAACTTTCCAGTTATTTTTCAAGGTATTGGCTTCATTAAATCCAGGATCTTTAAATGGTGTTCCTGTTCCGAATGTCATGGGTTCAATACTATCAGGTTCAGCAATGACATACGGTGTATTAGCCTCGGCTTGGATGGTCACTTGGTTATTTGTAGTGGCAATTGCGCCTTTGTCAATACGCCCTTGATCTGTTAATTCATATAAATGTAAATTCGTTTTTCCTTGCATTTTCTTATCCAATGACCAAGTGCTGGTACCGCCTTTTGGATTCCAGTGATATAGTTTGTCTTGACCATTGACATTCCAAGGCAGTAGATACGCATCACCTTTTAGAACTTCTGTCTCATTTAACGTAATGCTTCTTGGCGAATTAGCATCTGCTTGAGTAACGGTCACTTTTTCAGCACCGTTCGCTAATTTAATTGTGCCATAGATTTGACCATCTGCTGCTGTTGTAGTTTCCCAGTTTGTAATTTGGTAATGTTGTAAGAACTTAGTTGGGACATTAATGGCAAAAGTTTTTTGGCGATAGGTATTAAAATTGGTTTTACCCACCCAACCTTCATAGGCTTCAAATTCAGCTCCACCTAACAAAGGGTTGTCGGAAATAATCCAAGTGTCTTTTTGATGATTCCGAATAAAACGAACGATTGTACTGTTAAAGCCTTTCGTTGTTGTACCGCCGTAATCTTTTTCTGCAGACCAATGGTTCCAAACCGAGTCATACTCTAAAGCATTCGGAAATTCATTGGTTGTAAACCAACCGAGTGAATTAATTTCTTTACTTAGTTGACGACTTGCCCAACCTGATTCGCCTTGGTTGCCCCAAACATCAACATAAATATAATCTAGATTCGGTGCTTTTTGTTTTAATTCTTTAAAGCGCTCATAGCGACGACCACTCAATGTATCGGGTCTTTGTTTAATAAAATAAGACGGATCTAACCAATCCCAGCCACGCTTCGTTGGATCAACTAATTCCTCATTAAATCCTTTTGCTTCTGGGTAAGACTCGGTGTCATTAATATGCACACCGAAAACGGCATTTAATTTATGTCCTTCATCAATTAATTGATTCAACGCTTGTTCCCCACCAGGTCGCTGACCAATAGCACCGTAATCTGGATGCGCAGAATCATGTCCTTCATTTTGATACCCTTTTAGTAAATTCATTTGTCCTAATCCATCTGTTAAATTGTAAATACGTTTTGATTCGTCTAACGTCACTAAGAATGGGTTTGTCGCCTGACTAGCAAAGTTAAAAGGAATCCGTTGGTTGACTAATTCAGGGACTTTTTCCGCACCCATTGGGTTATTCATAATTGAACGGAACCCAATTGCCGCATCTTGCCAATCCACCCGATTGTCGTCGTTGCTATCTTTTGAGAATTTAACTTTCACTTCTGGCGTTTCTCCAGTTGTGTAATCTTCCGGTGCATCAAATGGTCGATAGGTCCATGCCCCACTTGACAAGGTTGTTACAAAACCAGTCGCCGCTTCTTTTGTTTGTTTATGGATTCGATTGTTGTCACTACCATCGACAGAGCCGTCTCCATAGGCGTTCGTCCAAAAACTTGCAGCATAATTCGCCGTATTTAAGAAACCATACATATATTTTTTCGTTTCTTCTTGGCTTGTTGTAGTTAAATCTTGGATAGTATCACCATTTTTATTTCCGTTATTTGCATTTGTCCCAGTATTCATCACAACGCCAGCAAAAGTCGCCCCTTCATCTGTACTATTGACAGAAATCAAGCCTTGATTTGGAATTGAAATTGTGTGTATTTTGGTTCCTTCTTCACGAATATCTGAGAGTTTCATAGCTAATTCTTGGCCTTCGGAAACAGTCAATGTCGTTGTGAAACGCAAACCAATTTCTGGGACAGCTACGTTATAAACGGCTTGATTTGCTTCACTCTTCTGTTTTTCAGCAGTTGCTTTATATGCTTTGCCATCAATCATTACTTGGTCAATTTTCTCGTGTTGGCCATTAAAAATCACTTGATTACTCTGAGGGTCTTCGTAGCGAATAATTCGTGGAAATTGTGGATCAACCACGGCTGTTAAATCTGCGGAAGAGATTTTGTCGCCTTTTTCAGCTTCATTGTCTTTAGCAACAACAATGCTGGCTTTTGCTTTGATGTTTGTATTTTCCAAAGTACCGTCGACTTCAAAAGTTCCTGGTTCTTTATATGCATCAGGATCGATTTCATTCCAACGGACTGCTTCATTGGCTTCTTTACCAGTATTATAGGTCACTTTTACTTGTTTCGGTAATTTTGGTGCGACACCAATTTTTGTAAAAACTTTGACTGGCGCAATTTGTGTCACTTCTGGCACAATTTCTGGAATGCTATCTACGGGGCCATTTTTAAAATAGTCATAATTGACAATTTTTTTGTCGTACCACAAACGGACACCCACATGTCCGGCTTCTGTTGGAATTTTGTCTCCATTGGCCAAAACAGGTTCTCCTTCGTAAATCAACGTGGTGTTAAGCCAGATAGTAATTTTTTCACCAACATAACGTACTTTCAACAAATAATTCGTATCTTCATTTAACGTTGGCCCAGAAATTGAATCATTCCACGAATTAGGGCTTTCAACTAACCATTTGCCATTCGCGTTATAGCCTACAAAAACCCAGCTATCTTTGGTATTACCACGTATAATCACACCCGTTCGACCGCTTCCAGCAGTGTATTTAAACTTTGTTTCTACTTCACCATCAGCTAATTTAGGGGAATCTAAATTTAAAGATACGGCATTATTACCTGCTGCTGCATCTCGTGAAATCGCCAATGACTCTCCTGCTAATTCTCGATTTGTTTTACCAATCACATCTTGCCACTCACCAGTTTTCCCTCCTGGAAAATCAGATTGCCACAATTTTTCTTCTGTTGCGGCAGGTTCCACCATTGATGAGCTTGTTTCAGTGCTGCTGTTTGTTGTTTCTTCTGCAGACGTACTTAATGGTACTAAAATCGTTGCGCTTGCCAATAGTGTCAATGTACTAAATCGTTTTATTTTTCCATGTTTCATCTGATAAATCAGCCCCCTAACATTTTTGAACACGCTTTCATTATTAACAATTAAAGGGGCGTTCCAAAAATAAATTCTTTTATTTTTGGAACGTCCATCTCTAAATCATTCTCTTAAAAACTTTGATTACTTACGACAACAAGTCAGAATTATTCATCCTCGCCATCTACTGCAACATTTAGCAGCAATTCGTTGACTTTCACAATACTTTCTGCTGATTCCTTAACATAGTCACCTTCGATCGCTAATAAACTTGCATTTACATAGCTGATAACCATCGGTAAATTCATCCCAGTATATAAGTCAAACGAAGCACCTTGCATAATTTTTTTGGATAAAATATTACAAGGTGTCCCCCCTAATAGATCAGCAAAGACAACAAAATCTTCTAGCGATTCCGTAATCGCTTCAAATTTTTCTAAAAAGTCAGCTTCACCTTCTTCTGGTAATAAAGCAACAGTGGAAATTGTTTCTTGCGGTCCCATAATCATCTCCGCACTTTTTTTCAATTCCTCGCAAAAACGGCCATGACTTACTAAAACTAAATGTTCACTCATCGATTTTCTCCTGTCTTACTTATTTTGAAATAACACCTAACGCAGACAATGCGACACAGACAATTAATACGATAAAAATGGCTTTAGTAGACGTCATATTCTTTTTACCTAGCATCCAATAAACGCCACCGACAATTCCTGCAGGAAGTAGACGTGGTAAAATCATATCCAAGTTATTTTGCATGTTAAGTGTTACATCCCCAATACTTGGTGCCCATGATAGTTTGACATTAACCATCGTTGCCACTAAAGCGCCAACCATGAAGACCCCTAGTAAAGTTGCAGCGTCTGTTAAGGCAGTTAAGCGGTGTTGCATAGTTGTCACCAAAGAAATTCCTTCGCGATACGCAAATTCCAATTGTTTCCAACGGAAGACCATCACGGCAATTTGAGCAACAATCCAGATAAAGATACCAGTTGGGTTGCCATTAATCGCCATGTTGGCAGCTAGCGCCCCAAAAATAGTTGGAATTAAAGCTGCGAAAATTGAATCCCCAATTGCTGCAAACGGTCCCATTAAACCAGTTTTCAAACCTGAAACTGTTTGTTTTCCAGCAATGCCTTCTTTTTCTTCAATGGCCAAATCGATCCCTGTAATAATCGTATTAAAGAAGTTTGAAGTATTGAAAAATTGCGTGTGTGTTTTCATCACTTCTTTTAATTCAGGCGTATCATCCCCATAAATTTTGCGCAATTGTGGCAAAATCGTATACAAGTAACCTGATCCTTGCATTCTTTCGTAGTTCCAACCTAATTGGAAAGTAAACAAGCTTCTGCGATTAATTTGTTTAAAATCTTCTTTCGTCAATTTATAATTAGATTTCGTCATCTTCAATCTCTCCTTCGTCTGAATCATTCGCTGCATGTTCTTTTTTGGCTGCTGGCCCACTCGGAATCATTTGACCATTTTTGTAGCTAATTGCGGCTAAAGCGAAACCAATTAAAGCAACTGCTAACATTGGTAGTGCGTTAAATACACCACTGAAGTCTTTCACAACGCTCGCAACAGATGTTCCTAAAAGTTGCATGTTTGTAAAGATTGTTCCTAGTAAAGCAGTTACAGTGAAACCAAGAATTAAATAAGGGAAATGTTTTTTCACTGGTAAGTAACGTAGTAAAATTGCAAAACCGACCGCTGGTAAGACCGCCCCAGCAACAGACAAGCCATCACCTAACCATTTCAAATCGCCATTTAGGACAGATACAACTTTTTGTACTAAACCACCACCAAAAGCAAGTGCTAAGAAGACTGGAATCATTCGAGAAAGAGACCAAGGTAAGGCACCCATTAAGAAGTTACGTTCAATTCCTTTATAGTTCATATCTTCGACCATTTTATCAATCCGATGTGCAAAGTAGGTATTCGCAAAACGAGCCAAAATGTCTAATTGAATCATTAAACTAGCAACTGGTACTGCAATAGCAGCGATTGCTTGTTCAGGGTTCATTCCTAAAGACACAGAAAATGCTGTGGCAAGAATCGTGCCTGAGTTAGCATCAATTTTGGAAGCACCCCCGAAAGTCCCAACTCCTAATACAGTTAATTGCATACTTCCACCAATAATAAGTCCTGCTTTAATATCCCCCATCACTAATCCTGCAAAAAGACCTGCAAACACTGGCGCACTTAATGAAGAATAAATTTGTAATTCATCTAAAATTTGGTATCCTGCGTATAATGTTAATAATAAGATCTGCCACCATAAGATATTCATTTTTTGTTCCCTCCTATTTTGTTATCAAACTCATAAAGTCTTCCGCTTTGTCACTTGGCACCATTTGAGCAATCAGATGGACACCTTTAGCATTTAACTCTTTAAAAACCTCAATATCTTGATCGACCACATTGATTGACTTAGTAATCGACCGTGTTTCGTTTGTTTGTGACATGTTCCCAACATTGATTTCTTTAATCGGCACCCCAAGTTCTACTAGTTTTAATAAACGATCTGGTTTCCGTACCACAATTAGTAAACGTTGTGAGTCGTATTTTCCTGCTAAAATATTTTGAGCAGCTTTTTCAACTGGTAACACGCTTAGTTTCACGCCAGCTGGTGTTGCTAATTTTAAGCCACTTTTTTCAATGGCATTCCCTGCAACCTCATCATCAACGACCATAATTCTGGAAATATTCAATTTTGTCGCCCATAAATTTGCCACTTGTCCATGAATCAAACGTCCATCAATTCTTACGCCAATAATACTCATTGTAATCCCTCTTTCATTTCTTTATATAGTGGTTCTTTTACTAACTGAATTTCTGGTTGGTACGTTCCTTCCGTTTCAAAAATGACGATCTCATTTTGCCCTTCTTTTAATAATCCTTTGGGAATATATAAGGAAAGCGTGGGACCAACATTCCAGAAACGACCAAGATTGGTTTGGTTAACAAAAACAATTCCTTTGCCGAATTTAGAAACATCAATAAATGTATCTTTCACTTCTGCTAACTCCACATGATACTGGTAAAAGCTTGGTTGATCAGGTTGCCATTCTCTTGAATAGTCTACCTGTTCACAGCTTGTCATAGGTAAACAATATTGTTGCCATTGCGTCATAAAATGTAAATCTGCCATGACACCCGTTCGAATCCCTTTTTTCTGAGTATCTGCAAATAATTTGTGCCCGTAATTGACACGACCCATATTTTCCATTAAAACATCGATTTGATTATTCTCTTGCGGCAGTGTAACGTAAATATCTTCGCCGATTTCCGTTTGATATTGCGTTGCTTGATGTACCTGATTGACAAATAATTGCAGACGATCACGACCGTCAATCACTCTTAGCTTTTCTTCTGCAGCATCTTTTTCAATGCTTGTTCGGTAAAGAAGATAGCCTGTATTTTGTCCTAATTGTTCCATGGTTTGCGGATAAACGCTAATTACTGGCTGACTAATCGTTTCTAAGGTTGCAAACAAACTCACTTTGTTGGTTAAAGGAATTGCTGTTTGCGCAAAAGATTCTTTTACTAATGGCTCAGCTTGTGGTAACGCAGGATACTCCTCGTGAAGCATTTTTTGTAACGCAAAATACTTTTCGGTTGGGTTCCCTTGTTCATCAAGTGGCGCATCATAATCATAGGAAGTGATTTGTGGTAAATCAATGGTTCCTCGTGCGGAGCAGCCATTCATAAACCCAAAATTGGTGCCGCCATGAAACATATATAAGTTGATACTGCCTAATGCTAATGCTTCTCTAACTGATTCAGCCAATTCTTGCGGATCTCGTTTAATAATTGGCTCTTTCCAACGATTAAACCAGCCATCCCAAAATTCCATACACATTAACGGCCATTTTTTACCATGTTCTTCAAAAAAGGCTTGCATCATACCGAAATTTTCTTTGGCTTTTGAGCCAAAATTCCCAGTTACTAAAATATCATCTTCAATCATGCTGCCTGCCCGCAATGTTGCGCGCCATGGCCCGTCAGAAGTAAAAAATGGTGCTGTCACGCCACGTGCAATCATCAAATCACGAATCGCCCGTAAATACGCTTTTTCTTCGCCAAATGAACCATATTCGTTTTCGATTTGAATCATTAAAATATTGCCACCGTTAGCAAGTTGATGCGGAACAATTTTTTCCATTAAAACATCATAATATTCCGCAACATGCTTCAGATAGGTTGGATTATTCGAACGCATCCGTCCTGGTTCATTTAATAGCCAAGCTGGAAAACCACCAAACTCCCATTCTGCACAAATATAAGGAGACGGCCGCACAATCGCATATAGTCCAAGTTCTTGTGCTAATTTTAAAAAGCGCTCCAAATCTAATATTCCCTCAAAATGAAATGTTCCTTTTTGCGGTTCATGTAAATTCCATGGTACATATGTCTCAACTGTATTGAAGCCTAAAGCTTTCAAGTTATAAAGTGAATGATACCAATCTGAGGGATCTACACGAAAATAATGAATGGCGCCTGATAAAATTTTAAATGGTTGACCATTTAAAAGAAACTCCTCTTTAATTTCAAATCTGTCCACATTGCCACCCTTTCTAGTAAACGCTTTCAATTGCTGGATAATTGCTAAATAAAGAAAGCTCTTTATTTAGCAATTTCAACTACTTGGATGTTCATAAGATGTTTCTTCACGTTCTCTACGTCTACATGCCCAGTCGTTCTTTCTTGGGCATTAGCCATTCCAGCCGCCATGCCCCATTTTAGCAGTTCGGCCGCTGGGGCATCCTTGGCTAGTCCATATGCAAGACCAGCAATGGTTGCATCTCCTGAACCAACAGGATTTTTAGCTTGAATCGTTGGAATTTTTACACGATAGAATTGATCGTGATGTTTGGCAATTGCACCATCTTTTCCTAAAGATACGACAATCCATTCAATTCCAGCAAACATTGGTTTTGTTAAAGCTGTTTGTACAGTTGCTAATGGATTTTCTGAAAAATCTTGCTCTAGCAATCCTTCTAGTTCCTCTAAATTAGGTTTAATTAAATACGGTTTCCATGGTCCTTGAAGAACTTGCCTTAAACTATCACCAGAAGTATCTAGTAGTACTTTAACCTCTTGTGCTTGAGCTTTTTGAACTAATTCTTGATAAAAATTTGATGCTAATCCTTTCGCTAAACTGCCAGAAATTGTGACAATTTCTGCTTTCTTAATTAATTGATCGAAATTTTCAAGGAAGTTACTGATTTCTTCTGGGGAAACAGTCGGTCCAGCTTCTAAAATTTCAGTTTGATTCCCTTCGTGCAAAATCGCAATCGAATCACGCGTTTCTTCTTTGATTGACGTAAATGCTTGGGGGATGTTTGCTTTCTTTAACTCGTTTGCAATAAACGCCCCATGAAAACCACCAAGAACGCCGGTAGCTATAACATCTCCACCTAAATCATGAATGACACGAGTGACATTTAATCCTTTGCCACCAGGGGTTTTGGTCACCTGACTGGTCCGATTAACGGTATCAAGCTTTAGATGATCTAATAGGTAGGAGATATCAATTGACGGATTCATTGTTACTGTTACTATCACAGCTATGCCTCCCAATTATCCTTCGTTTACTTGAACTTTTGCATGCCAAGAGCTGGCGGTTGCCGCGATGACTTCATTTAAACTTTCAATGTTTTCTCGGCCTTCTGTTTTTAACCAATCACAAGCCGCAGTTTCTCCTGCTTCAACGAAAGGTTTCACGCCATTTTTCCACGTAGCACGGCCACATAAAACACCATTAAATGTTGAACCAGCTTCTTTAGCGAAACGTAGTGTTTCTTGGAATAGCTCTGTTGAGACACCGGCACTTAAAAAGATAAATGGTAAATCAGTGGCTTGACTTTGTTCTAAGAAATAATTCGCCGCTTCCTCTTTTGTATACGCTGTTTCAGCCGGCGCAAAACCTTCTACAAAATTCATATTAACTGGAACTTCCACTTTCAATACATCTACTTTATATTGGGGTTTAGAAAATTCTTTCATCATTTCATTCACTTTATGCGGTTTAACTTTTGCATATTCTAAAGAAGTTGCATCTGCTATTTGTGCATCGTAAGAAACTAATTCTAAGTAAAATGGTAGGTCTTCTTCTGCACATTCACTTCCTAAGCGTTCAATGAATACATGTTTTTGATGATTGATTTCTGGATCCTCATCCACATCATAGTAGAGTAAAAATTTAATCGCGTCTGCGCCTTCTTCTTTCAAGCGTAAAACAGACCAATCTGCTAGTAAATCAGGCAATCGTCCCGGAGTTGTTGCATCATAGCCCGTTTTTTCATAAGCGAGTAACAATCCAGCCTCGGTATCGCGTGCTTTTGCAGCAGGCAATCCATATTCTGGATCCAATAAAATGGCGGACGCATAAGGTGTCAATTCTTTCGAGACCAATTCTTTAAACGTTTCAATTTGTGCATCGGTTGGCTCTACATCTAGTGCTTTGATCATTTTTTTCAAGGCACCTCGTTGATCAATGGCTAATGCGCTAATGATTCCTTCTTGGGTTGACAAACGATCCATTGCCGCTTTTTTTCCAGCTGTTAACGTAAGCATAGTTCCTCCTCCAAATGTTGTATTATTTATAGTCATAAATCGTTACGCCTTTAACCACACGATTCACTGTACCTGTCGGTGAAGGGGTATCCGGTTTATTTCCAACTTTAATAGATGTTAAAAGTGCGACTGTTTGGGCTACCATGATATCTGCTAATGCTAAATAGCCATCAGGTAATAGAGCAGTTTCTGCGGAATATTCAATAGTTGAACCTGAGAAATTACGTTTGCCAGGTTGAGCAATCGCGAAAACACCCGCCGCAATTTCGTCACCGTGAACTTCTTCTAAGATATCCAAGTCATAATCTCTTGTGTATGGTGTATTATTAACAAAACCAAACATTATTGTTTTTTCATTAATAAATGATTTTGGTCCATGACGGAAGCCCATAGAAGAGTCAAAAATTGTGGCAACTTTGCCGGCTGTTAGTTCTAAAATTTTCAATTGCGCTTCTCTTGTCAAACCAGCTAAACTTCCAGAACCAACATAAACAATGCGTTCAAAATCAAGGTTAACAATTTCATTTAATTCTTCTTCACGGGATAGCACTTCTTCACCTAATTTAATTAGAGCGGTTACATAATCTTGTTTTTGCTCAAAGGCTGTTTGATCAAAGAGTAGTAATGTACCCAAGGTCATGCAAGAAAAGCTACCAGTCATCGCAAAACCACCATCATTGGAACGTGTTGGCATTAAGAATAAAAAGCTGTTTTCTTCTTTTTGGCTTATTTGTGCCAGTTGTCCTTCTTCGGCACAAGTGATCGCTAAATGATGAATTGTTTCAACCACTTGATTAGCTACTTCAACTGCCGCTAAACTTTCAGGACTATTTCCACTTCTTGCAAACGAAACTAACAATGTTGGTTCGTCTTTAATCAGATAATCTTCTGGTTTGGCCACAATATCCGTTGTCCCAATACTTTCGAATGAAAAGGCTTGTGTGTCGCCGTGTGCTCGGAGATAAGGTACAACAGTATCACCGACATATTGCGAAGTCCCTGCTCCTGTAAAAATTACTCTTGTGCGTTTTCCTTGCGCTTTGGCTTGGACTTCTTTTAAAAAGTTTTCCAAAGCTGTTTGATTTTCATGATAAAGTGTCACGGTTTCTTGCCAAAGCTCAGGTTGCTGACGAATTTCACGTGTCGTGATTTCCGCTCCTAGTTGTTCTAGTTCTTCTTTTTCTGCTGTAAACATACTTAACTCTCCTAACTATTCCGAATATGGCGTATCTGATAATGAAATTGGTCTGCTCGCGCCACACTCAACGTAAATTCAATAATTTCATTTTTCATGTTATATGTCTGGCGTGCTAAATGAAGGACTGGCGCTCCTTCTGGAATCATCAATAATTTGGCATCTTCTTTTGACGCAATGCTAGCATATAATTCTTCATCAGCTAAACGAACGGTTTGCTTAAAATCTTCTGAAAATAGATCATATAATGGTTTGCTACGTAGTAATTGATCCGTGAGTGATAAGAAAAATTTCACAGGCAAGTATGTGTCTTCAACCATTAATGGCTCGTTATCAGCAATCCGCAACCGACTTAATTTAAAAACTGCCTCTCCTAACGAAAGATTCAAATGCTGACAAATAAATTTATCCGCTTCCAATTTTTCGAAGGATAATATACGGGTATGTGGTTTTCGACCCAGCCCTTTCATTTGTTCTGTAAAACTATATGCGCCAGCTAAATCAGCGGCCTCTTTTTTTATATCTGAAACAAATGTTCCTTTGCCATGACGACGATAGATGGAACCTCTATTTTCTAGTTCTTGTAGCGCTAACCGGACCGTCGTCCGACTCACTCCATATTGTGCAGTCAATTCACGTTCAGAGGGCAACTTGTCATGAGGAATCATGCATGTTTCGATTCGTTCCTGCAGCAAATCAACAAGTTGATGATACAAAGCTTTGTTTTTAAAGGCATTTTCCATAACTTTCTCCTTTACCCTAACTGGTTATAACCACAAACCAATAGTACGGTGGTTTTTTTTATTTTGTCAATAAAAAGTATTAATAAATATCTTCATACCGCTATAACCTTGAAATGATAACGTTTACATTTTTTTATTTTTCTTTATTGTAATATTTTTTTCCTCAAGAAATCATTTTTTTATAAAAAACCATCCTTAAATATGATACCAGTTGCTGGCTTTATTTTAAATAGACAAAAAAGAGTATGAGACAAAAATCACTTTAGATTTTTGTCTCATACTCAAAATCTGAAAAACAGTTCGATCCCGACTTCTTCGTTTCTATTGTTTGGTTCTGGCAACAACTAACAAGTAACTGATTTTACGAAATCCATGACAATATTCATTATTGAGCATATTCAATCCTTCTGCTAATTTTCGTATAAGATAAATATTGATTGAATGTGTTGACACAACGAAAGGCCGTCCTATTCGCATATTGATCATAATAACGCTTGGTATACCACTGAAATTCTTTCGTCCAAGGTTTGACATGGCCAGTAAAGTGGATAATGGATGGTGCTCTTCTCGTTTCTTCATATTGTTTTTCTCCATAAATAGTTGGATGTTTTTTCGCTTTTGACAGAATATAACCTTGGGCGTTCCACTTAGGATGCAACAGGGTCCAACGGTCGTGTAAAACCGCATTCAATGCATCTTGATCATGGAAACGTAATTTATCTGGATTTTCTTCAATAAATCTTAAGACTTTAGTGGTTACATCTAAATTCAACCATTTTTTAACATCGATTAGCAACAAGCCTGAGTTAAAATAACACATAGATTCTGCAGGAATCGCCATTTTTTCCAAACGTTGATGGAACCCTGCATCTTCAACAGCGGCGATGATATTTTCACCTAAATCAACTGTCCATAATTTTGCGACATCATCTAAGGCAATCATGTCACAATCCATATACAACAGCCGTTCGATCTGGCTTCCTCTAAACAGCTCTGGAATAGCAATCCTGTAGTAAGCTGTTTTGGGAATTCGTTCACTGGTTACAACATTTTTGAAAAAATGGGGGTTGATTTTTAAAAATGTTAACTCTGCATTGATTTGGGTATGTTTAATCGTAAAATACAGTAGTTGCTTGCTTTCAAAATTGATATTGTCATCAATCACATAAAAATGAACAGCTGCCGCTGAAGGACTATTTTCTAAAATTGAAACAAACATAGCAGCAAGATGCGGTACAAAGTTGGTATTGCAACAGGAGACAATCGCTAATTCTTTTCTATTTTCCATTTCTTGCACCTACTTTCTTTAACTTGTTTAGATAAAGAGCTGTATAAGGATGATTTTCTAACGTATTCCAGGGTTTATCGTGACCAGTAAAATGAATAATCGCTGGCTCTTGATTTCCCGCTGCATATAATTTTTGGTAAGCCTCATTAGGCGCTTCATGACGATTAAAAACTAAAGACGTCTGCATATTCCATCTTGGTTCTAGAGCTAGCCAATCTTCATAAAGAACAGCGTTTAAAGCATCTTGATCATGATAAACTATGCGGTCCCCATTTTCTTCTAGATACTGAATTGTTTTTTGAGTGATTGCTTTCTCGTTCCATCGGTCAATATCAATCATCATGACTCCAGAATTAAAATAATAATCGGAGGAATGGATGCCCAAACGTTTCAAGGCATATGCTTGACCAGGATCAATAACCGCGCCAATCGTTTGGTTCACTAATGGCGTATCATACAACTGGACAATATCATCTAAAACCAGCGTATCTGCATCTAAATAAAGAACCTTTTTATAGCTATATTTTTGTAAAAGTGACGGTAAAGAAATGCGTAAGTAAGCGGTCGTTGTAATATGATCACTCACTAAAAAATTTTGATAAACTTCTTTGTCTGCTGTTAGAAATTCAACAGTCGCACTTTGTGAGTTACTACTAACCGTTTCTCGGAGTGCTTTTTTGCTAGATAGCGACAGCCCATCATCAATCACATAAAAATGAACAGGTCTCTCCGCATGACAATTTTCTAAAACAGTTGTCATCATTACATTCAAATAAGGAGCATAATTTTCGTCTGAAGCTGTCACAATTGGCACAATCTTCTGAGTTTTTCTCATCAAAACCACTCTCCTCTTTTATTTTTATAGCTAAGTTCCTATTCAGAATAGGCCCTGAAAAACTTATCTGCAAATCATATGCTCATTATTTTATAATATAATTATAATAAAAATATATTTTATGGTTATAAAATAATTTTGTTTTCGTTAACAACTATTAAAAAAACAACATTTCTCTTACTTTATCCTCAAAAATACTATTTATTTAATACTTGTTTTACTAATTTTTTTATCTAGAAATCCGCCTGTTGTATTTTCTGTTGATAGTAATTTTAAAATGTACAGCGAAACTTAATATAAATTCTAAACTGACTTCTTACTCAATAAAAGAGCGAAAGAGCCTGGGACAAAAATCACTTTGGATTTTTGTTCCAGGCTCAAAACCTGATAAATGGCGGGAACAGAACCAATTCCTTCGAAAATAAACGGTTCTGTCCTGACCTTCTTCACTTCATACAAGATCCTTTTTCCCTTACAAAAATTATCCTTCTTAAATGATCTACGGCGTATTCGGATAATTTTGGACTGTCGTTTGATTGCCATTTTGACTAAACAAGCTAGTTGATTGTGCATTTTTTTGTTTTTCTACTTCTAAGACTTTGTTTTTTTCAAAAGCCACATCATAGTTGTAGTCCTTTGGTTGCACTTCTTGGAATCCTTGTGGTTTATAAAAACGTAAAAGGTTTTCCTGATTTAATTTGTCAGATAAACTTAACGATTTTTTCACCCAATCGTTATCTTTCGTGACTTCTGCTTTTAAATCTGCTGGAACTTGGTCTAATTTTTTTCCTTGATTATTGTAGATTTCCCCACCTAGATAAGAAAATTGAGGCGTTACAAAATCGCCATTTCTAAAAGGAACCACTTGTTTATATTGAGGAGATAAAAGGTCCGTGCCAAAATGGATATAATTTTTATCATCGACACCTAAAAGATGGTACAGTGTCGGTAAAACGTCAATTTCCCCACCATATTCGTGCATGATTTTCCCTTGCGTATAGCCTGGCATGTAAAACATCAAAGGTACTCTTTGCAATTGCGCATTGTCATAGTTTGTCCACGTTTTTGGATCGCGGTTGAAGGCTTTACATAAGTCCTTGTTGTTCGCATCTGAAATACCGAAGTGGTCACCATAAATAACAAAAATAGAATGATTGTATAAACTTGTTGTTTGCAAGTAATGGAAAAATTGTTCTAGCGATTGATCCAAATAGTGCGCTGTTCGAACATAATCATCCACAATCGAATTGCCTGTGTTCAATTTAGGAAACGGGAAGTTTTGGTCATCCGTATAATAAGGGGTATGATTGGTCACAGTTAAAAACTTCGCATAGAATGGCTGCTGTAAATGCTCAAGCTCACTAGCTGATTCACGCAACAATTGTTTATCTAAAATACCGTAACCTAGCATTTTGTCATCTTTTGAAAAATATGACCGATCAAAAAAGTATTGATAACCTAAGTTTTTATACACATGGTCTCGATTCCAAAAACTCCCCACATTCCCATGGAAAACAGCGGTTGTATAGCCTTTTTGTCCTAAAACTGCGGGAGCCGCTTCGAAAGTATTGTCTGATCCTAATTGTGTAAAAAGAGAGCCTTGCGGTAACCCGAATGTTCCTGTTTCCAACATGTTCTCCGCATCACTCGTTTTTCCTTGCCCTACTTCATGAAAGAAATTATCAAAACTGATTGTCGCTTTGTTTTGATAGAGCTGATTTAAAAACGGTGTAACCTCTTGGCCTTGGACTTTCATATTAATCAAAAATTGTTGAAAACTTTCTAAATGAATCACAAATACATTTTTTCCTTTGGCAATCCCGGCATACTGCGGATTAAGCGGTAAATTGTTTTGCTTGGTAAATTTCATGATTTCAGGTAATTCGTTTGAACTAGCTTCTGCTCTTACCTCATTTGACATGGCTGTTTTGACACCATCGATGGCTGTGAATGCATCCAAGCCAAGATATTTTACAATATAATTACGATCAAAAATTCTTTGAAGCAATTGAGGACGATCGGTTTCGCTTAAAAATAAGTTAACCGAAAAGAGCAAGACACTTAAACAACTAATTGAGATCGCCAATCTTCTGTTGATAGGTTTGGTCACAAAGACTTGATGATTCCGTCGCTGTTTAAAAGAGTAAAATACCAAAACGAGCAGCACTAAAGTATCTAGCCAATAAAAGACATCGTGGACTCTCATTAAAGCAAGTAAATCACCAGAAATCCCTTCTGAAACTTTTGAAAAGCCAAAAACAGATTGGATGGTAATAAAGTCAGTGAATTCACGATAAAAAATAATATTCAAATATAAAATTAATGTATTTAAAACATTTAAAAGAGTTAAGCTAAGCATAAATGTTTTATGCTTTTTAAAATACAAACTAAAACCAAATAATAACAGCGTAGTAGCAACTGGATTGAACCATAAAATTTCTCGCTGGAGACTGCCCTTAACGCCCAATGAGAAATCTAGGTAATACGCCAGAATCGTTTTTGCCCAAAAGAGTAAAACAAAAAATAAAAAGAGTCCTAATCGGTTATTTATTTTTTTCATCTAAGTTTGTCTTCCTTTCCCTTCAAAAAAATCTTGATTTGTTAAAAATAAAACCTAACTCTGCGCAATGACTTTTTCGCTAGCGGAGAATTGGATAAATAACTTAAAAAGATAATCGCAATGGCGCAACATCCAAATAAAAGCCATACGTTTGTAAAAGGTGTTCGAGTAAGCGAACTAGTAATAGGCTTTGTAATTAAAAGACTTGGTAGCGCAACCCCTAAAGAATTGCCAATTTGCTTACATGTCACCGCAATGGCTGCTGCCGTTCCTGACTGAGAAAGTGGCATTCCTTCAATCGCTGTAATGGTAATCGGTGAATTTAACATCCCAAACCCAATGCCTAAAAAGATATAAATAATAAATAAAATAATCATAGGCGTTGTTTTAGTTACAAATAATTGTAAAAAGCTAACAGCCAACATTGAAATACCACAAAGCATAATAGGACGTTTCGTCCCTATTCTCCCTACCATTTCGCCGGCTCTCGGTGCAACAAGAAAACTAACAAAAGCCAAAGGAATGGTTGATAAGCCAGCTTCCAACGGGCTGAAGCCTCTCATTTCTTGCAAATATAGCGTGTTTAAAAATAAATAGCCGTTATATATGATGAAGCCAAAAATAGCTAAAAAAGAAGCCGATGTAAATGGAATAGATAAAAAGAAACGCGGGTTGATTAACGGATTGTCAATGTTATATTCATAAATAAAGAAAATGACAATGGCTAAACAGCCGATTATCCCAGTACTTAAAATATCTGGCGCGAAAAGCCCTTTTCTAGGTAGTCCGATAATGGAATAGATAGAACTAAATAGAAAAAGAATCATCAATGCTTGACCAACAAAATCATTTTTCGCCGTTTTCTCTACTTTTGACTCAGGTACAAACTTTTGTGTAAGGATAATTGCCGCAGCAATGATCGGTACATTTACAAAAAAGACATACCGCCAGCTAAAATAAGAAACAATTAGTCCGCCAATAATCGGGCCCATGCCTAAGGAAATCCCTGTAACAGAGCCCCACAAGCCAATTGCTTTCGCTCTTTCTAACTTTTCGGTAAATACCTGTGTAATAATAGACATTGCTACCGGATTTAACATAGAACCGCCAATCCCTTGCAACATGCGAAACGCGATCAATTGCCCTGGGGTTTGCGAAATCCCACATAGGAAAGACGCTAAACCAAAACAGGCTAAGCCCAATTGAAGGACTCGTTTACGGCCAATTCGATCTGCTGTAGACCCAGACAACAATAATAAGGATGCTACCATTAAAGTGTAGCCATCTGTTACCCACTGTAATGTAGACAGATTCGTGTGAAAATCACTTTGAATGGATGGTAACGCCACATTGACAACCGTAACATCCATGGTCACTACAAACAAACTCATGCAACAAGTATACAAAATAACTTTTTTTCTATCGATCATAAAAACAGTCCTTTCTAGCAACTACATAAAACAGGAAAAGCAACAATGACACTTAAACTTCTAACGACACAGTTATCGCAAGTACTCACGTATCAACAGTTCTTTATATTCCTTGCCATTTAGTTATTTTATATTTAAAAAAGTAAATCTTTAGATAGCCAAACTATACACCAGAACCCCTTTAAATTGAACCGTAATAGATACGATTTATCGATTCTTAAGTTATTAAATAATTGAACATTCTGTTCAGAAATATCGAACAGCCCCATAATTGAGCATCTCTTTTAAACAATGAACAACAAAAATAGCCTTATCCGCAGCAAAAGTAAATCTAAGCGAATAAAGCTATTTTTGGTAACTATTCCAAAGTAATTTTAATGGCTAAGTCTCTAGCAACTTTTGTAAAGTTGCCTTGATTTGACCAGGTTGGACAAAAACCGAACTGGAAACATTTCGGTATAAATAAAATTTTTGTTTTCGTTCAATCGGTAAAAAGAAGAGTTTAGAATCAATTTCCTGCAGTTGTTCTTTCCGAAGAGAGATTACCGCATAAACTCCTTTACTTTTTTCAATGAGACGAGTAAGCATCAACGTATCGTAGCAACAAACAAGCGGACTTGTTAATTGCAACATTTCTAGCACACTCTTGGTAGCTTCTAAATGATCTAAGTGATGCGGCAAAAATAGAAATGGATAGTTGGTCAAACAGCTGAAGCCTTCTTCCTCAATTTCTTGTTTAATTTCTCTTGAAACACAAAGATACATTTTTAGTTCAATTAATTGTTCTTTCTTTAAAACTGGACTATTCACATCTGCAGAAGTAATCACAAAATCCAACTCATGATTCTCCAATTTATTCAATAACTCAAACGATGAACCATGGTAACATTCCCAAAAACGATTCAGTTGATCCTCATTTTCTGTCACTTTATACATCAAGGACGTATTTCCAAAACCTAAACGCATCACTGGATTCTCAATCATTTCATGCAAATTAAGTTTCATTTTCTTAGCCTCGTTTAAAATGATATATACAGATTGGACGATTTTATCACCATAGGAATTTAACGTCAAAGAATTCCCGTTACGGTCAAAAAGTAAATGGCCCAATTCACTTTCCAAATCTTTTAATGACGCACTTAAGGTTGATTTACTAACATGGAGTTCAGAGGCTGCTTTGGAAATACTATTATATTTTGCAATGGTATAAAAATATTCTAATTTTTCAATAGTCATCTTTTGTCATCCCTTTTATTCAAATTCATTTGCCCACGTAACCTGTTCAAAACACGCCTCACTCTTTATCAATAGCGTAGTTATTTTTGCTCTAATAAGCTATGTCCATCTTGTTATTTTTCTATAACTAATAGCAGATGGATATGAAAGTGCCTTTGGTAAAACTTTTTCTCGGAAATAGCATGAACATTCGCAACAAATTCAGCTTATTAAAAAAGGCGTCTAGCTTTTTCTATTTTACGCAAATTTACTTAAGAAATTCCATTTCAATTCTTCTCTAAAAAAGGTAAGATGGACACAACAAATGTTTCAGTTTCCATGCCCATTTACTTTAAGGTTCAGCGTTATCTACTAAGTATGAAGAATGTCAAAGAAAGGTTAGGTACTCCCAATGAAAATCAACTATTTAGGTACGGGTGCAGCAGAACGGATTCCAGGAATTTTTTGTAATTGTAAATTATGTAAGTACGCTCGAGAGAAAAAAGGACGAGAAATTCGTACACAAACTCAATTAATTATTGATGATGTCCTACTGATTGATTTTCCAGGGGATTCTTATTTACACCTGTTGCAGTACGACTTGTGTTTTGCAGACTTTGACTCTTTACTAATCTCTCATTGGCATTCCGATCATTTTTACGGCGAGGATTTGGCTTATCGAATGTCTGGTTATGCATTAGATATTCCAAATCGTTTAACTGTTTACGGAAATGAAGCAGTTAAGACGTTTTATCAGCGCGCCTTTGATTTAGAAGGTCGTCAAGACGATACCCGATTACATTATCAGGTTATTCAGCCCTACAAATGTTTTACTATTGCGAACTATACGATTTATCCCCTTCCTGCACAACATGGAAATTTCAGCGAAGATTGTTTTATTTTCGTTATAGACGATGGTAAAGATGCTTTTTTATCCACCCATGATACAGGTTACTTTACGTCAGAAATGTTTGAATATCTTGAAAAGAGCCATTTACTTCTTAGTATTGTTTCTTTAGATTGTACTAGTCAAACAAACGAAACTGGCAATAGTCATATGAATTGGGAAGAAAATTTAAAATTAATTGCAGAATTAAAAGAAAGAAAACTCGTCACAGGGCTCTTCGTCAATGAGTGTTGGTGAAGAAATTCAATAGAATAATCGAGATACTCACACGGCTAGACAGCTATCTTGTCTAGCCGTGTTGTTGTTCTGGCTTTAGTCAGTTGGGTAGTATTCTTAGTTTTCTTAAAATATTTTCCTCGATATAAAAAGATTCGTTCTCGGTAGTTTTGAAAGTTTCTAAAGCCATAGGCAATTCGTTTTAGTACTTTGATATGGTTATTCAAACATTCTATAGGGCCGTTGGAATAGGGAACGCGCAACGCTCGTTTGATTTCTGTTTGGTATTTCTTGAAGGTCGTGAACACTGGTTGGTAGTGCTCTGGCAACTCCTTGTAGTCTTCTTTTAGGAGCGCGACGAATTCAGGAACATCTTGTCTTCTGATAACGGAAAGAAAATCCTGGTAGACTTCGTAGCCTCGCTTTAAGGAATCATCATAAGATAATAGCCGATCGACTATCTCTGCTTCTGTCAGATGATCTCGAAATGACGGACGCCAGTAGCGATGCTGACCTTTCAATTCCCACGCATTCTTTTGAAGTAGTCTCCAGTATTTCTTTAAGTGCTTCGACCGACGATCCCCTTTTTTAAAGGTCTTCATTACTTGAATTCGGTGGTTGGTAAAAGCCCGACCAATGTGTTGGCTAATATGAAAGCGATCGGCGACGATTCGGGCATTCGGAAAACACTCTTTCACCAATGTGCGATAAGGTGTATAGAAATCTGAAACCACTAGACGCACTTGTTCACGGACTTTTCTAGGGTAGCGCAAGAAATAGTCGCGTAAAGGATTGAGTTGCCGATTTTCCACAATATCAATCAGTTGATGGGTCTTGCCGTCCATCATGACAAAGCTCATGGCTCCCGAGACGTTTTTCACCGATTTGAATTCATCGAAACACACCACTTCTGGTAACGGCTGGTTCAAAGAAACGGTTTTAGGCCGAAGGCTGCGAAGTATTCGAATGACAGTGGTCGGAGAAATGTGCTTCATACGTGCAATCAAAGACATAGAAATAGGCTCACTTAATAGCTCAAGAATGGCTTGTTTGACTCTGCGGGCGATGGAGCAGCGACGATCACTAACTGAATCTTCTGCTAAAAAAGTCTTTCCACAGTGTTTACATTTGAAGCGCTGTTTGTTAATCCGCAGAATGGTCTTGTAGTTACTGACATCATTCAATAAGATGGATACTTTTTTCCAGCCCCATTTAATGATCGTTTGCTTATTTTGATAGTGACAATGGAAGCATTCCTCTGGTTGATAGGTCAATGTGCCATCAAAAACAAAACATGTTTCGTCATTGATTCGCTCTTTGCGAAAGGCATCTTCATGAAAGATAAGATTTAGGTCTAGAATATCTAGTAACTCTTTGGTAAACTCTGAATAGGACATCTTGAAACACTCCTTTGAATGGTTTTCGTCGACTTTATTCTAAAGGATTTCAAGGTGTCTGTTTGCGTTTATTAGAAAAAAGAAAAAGTATTGGCAACAGAAGGCGTCACCAACACTAGATATTATAGAGCCGAAGTAAAAAAGACCCACACTAATGCAGGTCTCGGAGAAAAATGGATATCTTATATCACTTATAAACATAATACTTAGTATACAAAAAATAATCAAGTGCAATACTCCTTGATTATTTTTAATGATATACTATTCTTACATAGCTATAGCGTAAAAGAGTAACAGTTTTCCTAAAAGACTTCCCCAAGCTCCTAGGCCCTGTTACTCTCTTATGGAGGATGTTATTAACACCTATTTATATTCTATAATGTATTTTTTTATTATTCAAGAAATTAAGCATTCATTTTATTTAGGATCTTTAACTCAGTTGGTTAGAGCAAACGGCTAATAACCGTCAGGTCGTAGGTTTAAATCCTGCAAGGTTCATTATTCTTTTTTAAGAGGTGGTTTAAATGGTAGATAAGAAACGACCGATAAAGTTAAAGAAGTAGCTTCTGATGTAAAAGAAAAAGCAGAAGATATCGCTGACGATGTAAAAGGTTAAATAAATAGTTTATATTCACAAAGAAACCCTAATTATTTTGGGCTTTCTTTGATTTTCATATATAATTATTCTTTCAACATATTACAATAAAAAAGAAAAAGTAGCAGGATCAGTGTCCCTTTCTAAATTCCCTGATCCTGCTACTTTCTTTTAAGGATTGCTTATATCTGATAAAAATATTTTATCTGAAATCTTTCTTGTTTGCAAAAAATATACATGTAAAGTTTTATTAGACCACAAATAATACAATAGACATTAAGATACTTTTAGTGTATTCACTCGATTCTATTTTTCAAGATAAAACTTAGTTCTAACTAGTGATTGGCCTAGAGATGCTTTAAAGTATGTAGCCTGTAATCAGGACAGTTATGAGCCGAATGATCTAATCAACTCAAAAGACTGACCGATACTAGATTCTTGGTCAGTCTTTTGAGTTGATTAGTATTGATAGTAAGCAAATACTGCCAAAAAAGTTATACTATTTCAATTAAGTATTAGTCAATACTTAATAAACTGTCTGTTGACCTGAATAGATTACGTTAAGATTTGTTAATCCATTTCGTTGTGTCAACACTTGATAAGTCGTTCCAAATTTAGCCGCAATGCTAAATAAATTATCCCCATATCGGACTGTGTAAACATTACTTATTAACGATCTTTTGACTTTTAAAACTTGTCCTAGATAAATCAAATTAGGATTGACCAAGCCATTTAATGAAGCTAAGATTTAATAGTCTGTACCACATTGATAAGCAATCCCCAATAATGTTTCGCCATATTGTACCACATAAGTTGATTCTGATTGGTTATCAGTAACTGTTGCCACATCTAGCAATAATTCAATATCGCCTTTACTAATCCATGACAAAATACCTTCTAACAATACTTTGTAACTGTTGCCTTTCAGCCATTGTGGAATAGCTTCACTAGTTGACCAAGCATCGACATTAAATTTCACTTTGACCGTATCACCAACTCTTACTGCAGAAGTAGGTGTATTTTCTACTTCTTTACCTGCATCAATAGCTGGTGTGTTTGTTGTTGATTGGTTATTTTTCGTGTAACTATTATCAGTTATACCTTTCAGATCAACATTGCCATCTAATCCGCCAACTAGCTTACAATGATCAATCTCTTTCGGTGGTGCTTCTCTCGTCATTTCGACAACGGTAGCATTCTTCTTTACCTGCACAGACATTACAACACAAACTACATCAACTGAGTAGTTCAGTTGTGGGTATTTATGTGTTAACGATCCATATCAATAGTTTTTCATACTCTCTCCTAGTTGCTTTTATGTAAAAAATAAATGTCACATTCTAAAAGCTCTTTTATTCTCTAGCCCCATTTGATATAATTTTTTTGGTAGTAACTTTTTTTGTAATTTGTAAATAGCAACCTACAAATTTTTTCATGAATGCTACCTAGCCACTAGAACCCATAGTCTAGTGGCTTTTTTAAGACTAAAAAAAGACCACTCAATTATACTGAGTAGTCTTGATTTAATTTATTTTGTTTCGTGGTATAATCCAAATGGAAAAACGATGTGCTAGTAATACGTTCCATGTAGAATCGTTAAAAAGACGGTAAGTTAATTTCAATTGTTTAACCACTTACTTTCTGCTAAAGTGTTAGATGTTTTTTATTCTTGTGATCTGTAATCAGCAACACTAACGTCGCAAAAGCAATCATCAACGATAATGCTTGATAAATAGACATGTCTACTCCTTTCTAGAGATAAAACTATGAACCATAGGAAGTACCCCTTTATTCAAGAAATTAACCACCATCTTTTCACTTTTCTACAATAGAATATAGGCTCTTTGTCAATAGGACTGATAGAGTGATATAAGAACATCTAAGGTAGAATTGATTTTCTGCTTTAGATGTTTTTTTATGTTTAGTAAGTGATCAGATGATTGATTAAGAAAATTCTGGTTTTCATCCTACGAAAGCTTCTAAACCCGTAAGCTATTCGTTTCAATGCTTTGATGTGGGTATGCAGATTCTCTATTTTGGCATTTGAGTAAGGCAACTCTAAGGCTAAACGAATGCCGGATTCATAGTTTATAAACGCTTTTTTTATATGGTGCAGTTCTCTTGAAACCGACTTGGGCATTGTTTTTACAAGCTGAAAGAAGATGTCCGCTTCTTTGTCATGAAAAGCTTGAAGAATTTCTTGATAGTAAGCATAAGCTATTCGTAGTTCATCAGAAGTAGAAAGCAGACGTTCTACGACTTCACTTTCGGTTAGATAGTCCCAACCAAAATTACGCCATTTTGTCCATTTATCATAATCAAGCATGTCCTGTCGTTTAATCAGAAGTCGAGATAAAGCCTTCACTTGTCGATAGTGTTTGGCTTGTATTGGATCGTTTCGGTCGAAGCTTTTCATGACTCGTAGTCGAATATCCTCAAAACTGCGAATGAGGTGCTTGACGATGTGAAAGCGATCCACAACGAGTTTGGCATGAGGAAAGCACTCTTTTATCAACGAAGCATAAGAAGCATTCATATCCGTTACGAGTATTTTTACGTTTAAACGTGCACGTCGTTCAAATTGCATAAAATAAGAAACCAAGTCTTTCTTCTTACGTGAAGGAAGAATATCCAGTAATTTCCCAGTATCGCCATCCATACAAGAAAAAGAATAGGGACCGACTTGATTTTTCAATGAACGAAATTCATCCACCAATAAACAGCGAGGCAACCAATTCCTTTTCACGTTTGTCATGGGGAGCAGAGAAGCGAGTGTTCGCGAAACAGTTGACCAAGAAACGCCGCAATGTTTAGAAATCGTCGTCATTGCTTGTTTTTCAGTCAATTCTTCCAATATTTTATAATGTACTTGTTTGGCGATAAAAAAGTTTTTTTCAACAATGTAGGTATTCGCCGTAAAATAGGTGTGACAGCCACGACAGAGGTACCGTTGCTTTGCCAAAGCAAGATAAGTCCGTTGATTCGCACACTTATTGAGAAAAACCAGCGATTTTTTCTTTCCGTTCTTAACGATCAGCCCATGTTGATTCACCTGTTTACACTGAGGACAGCGCTGAATCGTTTTAATGAGCGTGGCAGAAACAACGATACTGTTGATTGAATGTATTTTTTTCTTCTCGACATGAGTGATTTGAATGTTTTCATCTTTGATTCCTAGTAATAGTTTGATAAGATGAAGGTCAGACATACAGAACGCTCCTTTGATTGTGTTGTGGTGATTCAATTCTAACGGAGCTTCTGTATGTTTTGTTTTTTTATGCTCAAAAGGACCGATAGAATGATTTTCTATCAGTCCTAGAAATTATAGCGCCGTTTTTATGTACAAGTAACCTACACACCGTCTGTATCTCCACTTCAATCTCATCAGGTTCTACCCCTACCACGTTCTCGGTTACTAAGTCACTGTCAAAGGATTCGAACCTTGCATGATACCTCCCCTAATTTGAGCTAAGCTCCGCCCTTAACTGGTATCATTTGGAATTCTAGCGCGTCTGCCCTTTCCACCACAGTAACATAAATACGGCACGTGAACTTTAAAAGGAAATGAAGTTTTTCAACTCCTTTCACCATTTTTTTGCGTGTCGTCTTATACACTATTTTTTCACTACTATTCTATCATCTTTTTTCGAACAAAAAGTATAATTATTATCGCACTAACAACTCACCGTGTTTATATGCCTCGGTAAATTCCATCAATGCAACTGAACGATATTTTTTAATTGGGATTTCTCTGTATCTCATATCTAAACTGATTTCATACACAGAATCTTTCTCAGGCTCGCGATAAGTCATAGATAGACTCCAGGAAAGTGCTACTAAAGCTCTTATAATGACATCTCGCTCGTTCTCAGCATGCACTCGTTCTAATAGACCATCGTCTTATTTATCGATACGACTAACGTTCGATGTATGTCACTTAGAAGCGGTGATTTAATATCTATAGCTGCTTTGCTTGCGATACGTTCCCACTTACGATACTGAGATAAAACTTTTCGTGCATTCATTTTCGTTTTATTTATGTCTATTTCTGGTAATAAAACGATCAAATTAGCCACTCCTTATGCTATAATTGTAGTGTCATATTACCTATAGCATTGGACGAAAGCTTGGTGCTTTTTATATTGTGATATAATTTAGACGAGCTAGTAACAGTCGTTTCCTATTTGCAATAAAATCTGCTAACTCATAGACTGCCGCTAAAGGAGACGGCAGTCCTTTTTTCACACTATAAGCGTAGGTGACTTTGTCGGATTAATTAAATGGATCTCCCATGTTTAACCAATCTTCACACGCCTTAGTAATCGTTTCTAGCTCTTCTTTGTAAGTTTTCATGTAATTAATAGGTTTATCGCCATGTAATACATAATCGTGTTGTATCCAATTAAAGTCTTGCTGAAATTTGAATAGTACCCAATAACACTGCGAGCTTCTTCCATTTTACCTTCGGGAATTTTTCTTTCGTACAATTCTCCATCTTCATTTCTGAGCGCCCTACTCAAAATAACTTGGCGTGAGTTACTCGTAATTCAATAATCAAAAAATTTTCATATCGAACATATATTTCACTTTCATTTCTAATTGTTGTACAATAGTGATGAGCTGATCCTCCTTTTTTCTTTTTTCCAGTCGGGTAAAAGCATATTTCAATCAGCTCATTGACTGTCATATCGGGTGGCAGTCTTTTTTCTGCAATTGCTTAGGTTAACTAACTAAATATTAGTTTTCAAACCATATTTTTTGATATAATTGTGAAAACAGATGGAGATGATCTGATATGCTAAAAAAATTACGTCGATTATTATCGTTTAATGACAAAGATATGGTCTGTTCTATTTTCACTGTTTGTTTTCCTAGTGAGCCAAGCCCAGCATTCCGTAAAATTTTTGTGGGTATAGGGATCTCTAATTCTTGAACGGCTAAACAAAACGCAATATCAGGTAGTGAACCAACAAACATAACAGTCACATTGCGCCCTTTATTCAAGGTACAAAGTGCTGATATCCTTTCTTTTTCGCATTCCTTTTGTAGTTCCTTTAAAATCTATTGAATTTTGTCATTAATCATGGTATTACTTTACTTAAATAGAGTTTTATTAATAGTGTTTCATTTAACTCCATTTTCCCTGCTCGTTTCGGCTTATTTCGAAGTGGGTCCTTTTTGGTTTCAGCAAGCAATGCAGTCTTTTATATATATTGATTCTCCTTTGATGCCTAGATTTTCAATTGACCTACCTCCCTGTCATATATACGAATACTCCACAAATAATCATGAGCAGATTTAACATGTTGAATCAATAGCAGCACTCAAAAGTACTCTAGTGAACCAATTCCGTAATTGTTGGATAATGTTAGGCATTAATCAACATGCCGATTAAACCTCGAAGGTATTCCTAAAAATTATGTCTCTGTGATTTTAGGAGTATCAAAAAATTTAACCTAGAAAATCTTACTCCGAAGTTGAACCATTCACTCGATTTTTACGTGTTTTTTGTAGAAACAATTATCTATTAGAATAATTGCTTGATTTATTTCGTATTAATTAAATTTGCGATTTCTTAAGCAAAAAGTATAGCTTTTTCAGTTATTACTTCATCAGTATCGATTCCTTTATGAATGAGTAAATTTCTACGAATAAATATTCCAGATTTTTTTCTTTTGACATTCTCCTTCCTCTATTTCTCAGTTTATTTCATATTTACGTTTCTAAAATAACTTATTATAATTATTTGGGAGGTGATTCTGTGAAACAAATTCCTGTGATTGCTTACGATGTTCTTTCAGTTGCAAAAAACTTTGATCCTAAGGATCATCCAAGAGCCGACTCTTTCTTCCAACACTCAATTTTAGCTTCATACGCTCGTGAAGAAATTGAACACGCTTTATTATTCTTAACTGCAAAAAACTTTATCGATAGCGAAGTCGGTTATCTACCTAACGGGGAATTTTTTTGCCTCTTTATACGCGTTTTACCCGATGGATATGAGGCTTTAAAAAATAACTACTTCTAAAATTCATATTCGTTTTGTCATATAATCTCCTTATCAGGGTGACAGACTAAATATTAATAAGGAGAGTAAAAACTACATGGATATTAAAAACGAAATTGAGAAATTAGCAGAAAGATATTTTAATAAAGAAGTTAAATCTATTCCAGAAAAAATTAGAAAACACTCTAGCAGGATGAAATCGTGAAGAAAAACTTCATCACAATTGCTACACTTATTCTCAAGCTACTTTAAATGCAAACAGCAAAATTCTTGCTAAATATGAACTTCATAAAAAATAATTTTGTTGTCTTTTATTGAAATAGGTAGTTTAACTTTTAGTTGCTCTTCGCTGCTCCCAATAGCTTGGAGCAATTCTTCTATTTCTTCAGGTGTTCCATCAACTATGATTTTCATCTCTCACCTCACTTCCACTTTCCGATTCAATTAATTCTGACAAAGCAGTTCTTGGTACACTCTATACTTAACACACCTTTACCGTATAATAGCGATTGCAGTTTTTTCACTTTTTCTTTCTCTAAATTATTTATCAAAAGTTCTTAATTTAGTGTGTACGTCTATACAGCACCTCCTTCACTCTACGCTAGCTTAATTATTTTTTGTGTTTTCAAGAAACACATCTGCATCTTTTAGTTCCTAAATTTCGAAAATTTCTTTTAAAAACCGTTTAGGTTGTGGTAGAGCTAAGCGACTGCAAGGATTACAGAAGGAAGTGCGTACTATCAGGGAGCCATGGGAATCATAAAATCGTACAATTTGACTGAATATGATGTATTTGCGATCAAACATTGGAATAGCTTGCCTACAAAAAGCAAAGGAAACACAAAGGTGTTAGACGGTGTCATTGGGCAAACCACAAACAATGGAGAGTGCTATGGAGGCACTGCGTGGTATGTGTCTAAATTAGGTGGTCCGCAGTTGATGGGTTCTGGACATTCTTTTGCCATGTAGATTGGGGAGGATTATGATTGGGCAGCTTATGGCTGGCAAGTCATTATGAATCCAAAACCAAATGATTTAAAGATAGGAGTATTTATTGATAATCAATCATAAGAATCGTTCCTTATTTCTTCACAGTGTTTTGAACATACCAAATGAAGCTTTTTTATATTGACTATATCCACAAGTAAATGTAAAATAAAAAGCATATTTTAATAACTTCATACCGTAAATCGTAGAGGAAAACAGTAGCTATTCAAGTATTTATTCCCAGTGAGTCATGAAAGTGAGAAATGACAATAAATCGAATAGACGAACATCATTTCCGAGTCAATGTCGAAAATGTAGAACATTGTGGTTGCCCCCATTATCGGGCTAGCAGATAACTTGTATTCATTAAAGCGTCTGCGAGAAAGAGATAACTTATTTAAGTTAAAAAAGGTGGTATCGTTCTAGTGTTTTAGAGCCCTTTTCCTAGTGGAAAAGGGCTCTTTTTTATTTTATTTCAAGGTGGTGATTCTCATGAGAAACGATATTATCGCGATTAGAAAAATAAATCAGAAATATACTTTTTGTTATCGGAGGAATCTTTTATGAATAAAACTCATTCTTATAAACAACTTCTAATAATCAGCTCTCTCATCTTCGGCTTATTTTTTGGATCAGGTAATCTGATTTTTCCTGTTCATCTTGGTCAACTTTCTGGGCATAATTGGTCGAATGCTGGAATTGGATTTGCTATTTCAGGTGCATTATTTCCTCTTTTAGCTATTCTTGCAGTCACAGTAACTAATAGTGACGGTTTATACGATTTAGCTAAACCAACCGAGAAATGGTATGCTGCCTTATTCCTTATTCTAGTACATTTAACAATCGGACCCTTTTTTGGTACTCCACGTACTGCAGCTACCGCTTTTGAAATGGCAGCAAAACCTTTTCTTCCAGAAAGATTTATGACAATTGGTATGTTTGTTTTCTCTGCTTTTTTCTTCATATTCATATATTTCTTAACTATTCATCCTAATCAATTAGTCAAATATGTAGGAAAATACTTAAACACAATTTTTCTTGTTTTGCTGACTATAATATTTTTATTGGCTACTTTTTATCCTATGGGAGGACTAAATCAACCTGCTTATTTTTCTTATCGATCGACCCCATTAATAAATGGCATTTTAGAAGGATATAATACAGTTGATGCAGTGGCTTTACTTGCTTTAAGTGTTACATTTGTCCGTTCCGTACGAGATTTAGGGTTTAAAAATAAACAAATAGCAATCGTAACTGCTAAATCTGGATTAATTAGTATATTATTTGAAATAGCTATTTATTTTGGGCTCATCCTTTTAGGAGTAATGAGTCTAAATAAACTAACATTGTCTGAAAATGGAGGCATTGCTTTATCAGAAATATTCCGTTATTATCTGGGTAACTTTGGCGCTATTCTTTTAGGAATAATGGTCACTTTAGGCGTCTTTACTACCGCCATGGGTCTAGTTGTTTCTTTTGCACAAGATTTTCATAAATTATTTCCTAAAGTCAGCTACGTATTTTGGTTACGTTTAACTACATTTATTTCATTTATTATTGCTAATGCCGGATTAAATAACATTATCCAATGGTCTTTGCCTGTATTGATGCTACTTTACCCGCTTTCATTAACTTTGATACTACTATCACTGACTACAAAATTTTTCAATAAAAATCCAACTATTTATAAAGTGACAACATTTTTTGCAGCAGTTCCAGCCATTATAGATATGTTAGAAAATTCTCCTTCTGTGATTACTCAAAAACCTGTTATCGTAAATATAATAGATTTCTATCATCATTATATTCCACTTGCTTCGTTAGGGTTAGGATGGGTGCTTCCAACTATTTTTGCGTTTCTTTTTAGTTTATCCATTTATCATGGACATAGATTATTTATACTAAAATTACAAAGTGCGAAAAATAAACAGCCTTAACTGTAAATGCAATTAATATAATTCTTATACTCGTCCCCCATGAAAGTAAATATCCACCCGCATAGCGGGTGGATATTTACTAGCCCTAGAAGGGCTCGCTACCTGCTGCTCCCTTTAAGGGAGCTTTTTTTAGAGACCGCCAACCGCTACCTTTCTATTCTTATCTAGTTGTTACTTCCTAAATGGATCTTTATACTCTCTTTTGTTTATACTATCCCTTACTCGATCTTCTGCTTCTTGTTCTCGTATATACTTTGCTATCGTTTTTTGGTTCAGTCCTACAGTGCTCACATAATAGCCTTTTGACCAAAAGGATCGATTTCCATAATTGTATTTTAAATTCGCATGACGTTCATGAATGATTACTGCACTTCTTCCTTTTAAGAAACCCATAAAACCTGATACACTCAACTTCGGTGGAATTCTTACCAACATATGGATATGGTCGGGCATTGCATGCGCTTCAATGATTTCGACTTCTTTCATCTCACACAATTTCCTTAGTATTTTCCCTATATCTCGCCTCAATTTACCATAGATTACTTTTCTTCTATATTTTGGTGTAAACACAAGATGATACTTACAATTCCAACGAGTATGTGCTAAACTTTTATCGTCGTTCGACATTCAAAAACTCCTTTCGATTTGATAACGGTTGGTAGCCTTTATCTATTATATCGAAAGGAGTTTTTATCGCTAAAGCTCTGGCCTCCACGCGCAGTACGCGTGGTTTTTTTGTCGAAATCTCTTTAGAGATTTCAACTGACTAAAGTCATTAAAGTAGAAAAGATAATAAAAATTCATAAGAATTTTTATTATCTTTTCAAATGTTATCAAATGTCGGAAGATACATTGCATGAGCTGGTATATCCATGTATGACTTTGCTTTCAAAAGTAGTAAAAGTGTAGTAAATTCATCCTTTACTACTACGCTGACAGCCGTTCCATTTCAGCTTTTGCAGAAACGAATGAACCGTGTGCATAATAGCCAAGTGGCATGGTTATGTTGGAAGATCCCATGATGTACTGTAAGCTGTTCGGGTTCATTCCTATGTTTGCCATGTTGTTACAAAATGTATGTCTGAAAATATGTGGCGCACATTTGGTAACTTGTCCTCATGTGTCTTGTTATATTTCTTAATCAACACTTTAACTATACCCTCATAATTTACTGCTACCTTTGGCAAACCTTCACGGTTGATAATCCTTTTCACTCATGGGAAACTGATGGATACCGCTGTTTGTCTTAGGCAGTTCCGTGTAGTACCCGACTTCTGTATCTCTCAAAATCTGGTGGTCTACATTGATTGACCTGTTTTGGAAATCTAAGTCTTTAATAGTCAGTCCACATAATTCTTAAACACGAAGCCCCATTTCCAAGAGAATAATGATTTCATCACGATACTTTTCATAAACCTTCTCGCTTTCTTTAAAGGACAGTAGTTTTGCTTCCTGTTGTGGGATTAAAACAATTTTAGGTTCTGTATCATCTTCCAGAACATCACTCAATTTAAAATCGAAAAGGGGTTCTTTCTGATACGATCTTCTTGTAGACGTATCCATTTTCTTTCATTCTGATATACCATTCTTTGGCATCTGACTGCTTGACCGTATCAATGCTTTTAACACCGAGGGAGCTTTTTTTCAGAATGTCCATAAGGTACTTGCGCTTGATGTTCTTTCTGTGGCTGTTCTTCTTCGCATAAAGCTGGCAGACTGTCATTTTCTTTCCAACAGTGTCAATGGCGTCATTGAGGTCTTTTTGTATCGCTTGTTTCTTTTCACGGAGTGATATATCCTCACGTTTTCCTGCTGTTTTTTGATCCGTTGGAACAAGTTTCCAAGCGTACTCAAACTTTAGCTATCCAAGTGCTTATATATTGTAGGCGTATCTTCCGTCTTTTCTCTGGCTCTCTCCAGTCCTTAAAATTCGTCCTTTGCTATCGCGTCTTTTTTCCATAATGTTAAGCTCCGTTCAAAGTAGAAAGAGCCTTGATACGACTACCTATATTAGGTCATATTCAGGCTCATTTTCACTAAATAACATCCATTTTTTCAAACTGTTTTCGCTTAATCTGCACACGGTTATCATTCATATTGACCCAGCCAGAAGATAGATTTTCCTCTGCCATCTGTGATATCGAATATCCACCTTGAGGAACACCATAAAATTCTCTTAGCTTAGTTAAGCTGACATCTTTATTGAAATATTGACTAATCATAGTAATACACGACAAAGCACATTCTGAGTGTTCATATGAAGGAATATATTTTACTTTTTTCATTACATTACTCTTTTCTTATCCTTAATTATATAAACAACTAAAAATGCTAAACAAACAAAGTTAGCATAAACTAGATCTATCATATGTTTATCAAAAATGATGGAATATAAACGTATCGGAACACTCAAGAAAACCAAAAAATATACAAGCCTAAAATTATTGATTAATTTAAAGTGTACATTAAGGATTCCTAAAATAGTAGCAATTATTATTACGAATGGCTCTAATGGAGGAGATTGATTTATTAAACTCAGTAAAGAAATAACCTCTAACAACAATAACAATAGTATTTTCTTTCTCATAAAAACAACCTCCCATAATTATTATTTATTAATATATCGAGATAAACCATCAAAATTATGCTTGAACGTTAACCCATTCTTGAAATGAACTGTAATTTATCATTCCAGAACAAACCCAATAGTCTGTTTCTTCTGTTGAATAGTTATTTTCAATATTTGTTATTTGTGTATCTTTATAGGCTTTAAATGTAGTTTCCAAGAACTTATTAGATATAAATGGTGTGTCCCACTTCCTTACAATCTCTTCTGCGATTTTATTGATTTTATCAGTATTTTCACTATTAGTTATAAAAATAATATCTTCTCGATTTAGCAAATCTGGGACAAAATCTGCTGAAACGTATTTCCCAATTACTCTCCCTCTAAAGCGCAATACATATGAATGCAGTGTATCTATTGCTGTTGTATGACCATTAGAATTACATGTTGAAAAAAGTATAACACTTTTGCCAGCAAGTCTCATAGTATGGGCCCAATCTGAAAGACGGTCTATTATTTTTTCAACTTTCTAGGAATCCCATGCATATATACAGCGGTAAAAACTCCTATCGATATACTAATAAATGGCTACCAACCGCTCATATTATCGAAAGGAGTTTTTCTATGTCATCAATGACGCCAAAAGTTTATCACACAGTCGATGAAATTGTAAGTACCACATAGTAGTTACACCAAAATATAAGAAAAAGTGATTTATAGAGAATTGAGAAAGGACATCGGAAGAATCTTGCGTAAGCTCTGTGAAATGAAAGAAGTAAAAAATAATAGAAGCTCATACAATGCCAGATTATATTCATATGTTAGTAAGAGTGCCACCGAAAATAAGTAATTCAAGTTTCATGGGATTCTTAAAAGGAAGAAGCGCAACGCTTATCCATGAGCAGCATGGAAACTTAGTGTATAAATATGAGAATAAAAGTTTTTGGGCAAAAGGCTATTACGTAAGTGCAGTTGGCTTGAATCAGAAAACAATTGCAAAATATATAAGGGAACAAGAAGCAGAAGATAGAATTCGAGATAGCATAAGTGAGAGAGAATACATCAATCTATTCAAGATGAAGAAATAAAGTAGCGAGTGATGAGTGGTTGGCGTTCTTTTAGAAGTCCTCATTTATGGAGTAGGCGAGTAGTGACAGCTTCTAGAGATGTTAAAAATCCATCTGTTTTCACGGGTGGATGTGTTACTTGTCGTGCCTTCCACTCAGACAAGTTTTTACCTTGACTTCTTATTGCAAGCTGGATCTGTAAAGGTTTTTGTGTAAGTTATTTTCCCGTTAAATGTAATCGGTAACTCTATCTTCAAAAAATATGACGAATTGTGACAGAATTTGTCCCCTATTTTGAACCTTCATGGTTCACTTTTTTTGTGACATCCATGGTAACGAGAGACAGCATTTTTAGCAATGATTCATCTGAAGGAAAGACACTTTTCGACTTTGTTGGTTTACGTAGCTGACGGCAAAAGCATTCAATCACATTGGTCGTATAAATGATAATTCTGCAAGATGCTTGAAAAAGTCGCTAATTCTTCCGTAGAAGCCTTATAAACAGGCTTTAAATCAACCGTTACCGCTTTTAAATCTTTGTAACCGACAAAACGGATACTGTTGCGAATTTGATGAACGATACACTTTTAAAACTTCTGCTTGTGGAAACGTTGCCTGGATTGCCTCACTGAAGCCATTTAAATTGTCTGTGCAAGCAATCAGAATATCTTGAACCCCACGATTTCTCAATTCATTTAGTACTATTAACCAAAACTTTGAAGATTATGATTTACCAATCCAGATCCCTAGTACTTCTTTAAACCCTTCAATCGTGACGTCAAGAACAACGTAAACTGTTTTTGACTGAATCCGTTCTTCATGACGAACTTTAAAATGACATTTATAAAAATAATCGGATAGAGCACGTCTAATGAACGATTCTGTTATTCTTTTATCACTGGTAAAATCTTATTCGTAACATTTGAAATTAGTGTAGGGGGAAACCTCAACACCATATAAATTAGTAAAATAGTCTTGAATCTCTCGTGCTCAATTCCTTTGTATACATGGTAATGATTTGATCTTCTAGTCCAGATAAAGACGTTTGATTTTTCTTCACGATTAGGAGTTCGTATTCACTGTTCCAATCAAGAGGAATCGTTAATGAAATTTCACCAAATTCAGACTACCGTAAGGTTCTTACTGCTCGTTCCATTGCGCCTGTTGCTTGTATCTTTCATCCCTTTTGAATTTTTATCATAGCCTAAATGTGTATTTAGTTCTGTCACCATAATTTTTTGGATGACTTCACCAAACATATCTTTAAACGCATCCTTAATGTCATCAGTAGTTTTTATATCATAGTATTGCATTTGTTTGATTTGATCTTTTGAGAGCATACTCATTGACTCGTTCTCCCTGGTTCATTTATTTGATTATACCATTTTGGAACTTACACAAAATATTGTACCCCCTCTGCAGGCTCGCTTTATATCTACTCTTATCGAAGGATGATTATCTCATTTTAATTCATAAAATTTTAAAAAAATTATAAAACAAAATACAAGAAAATAATATAACCTAACGGTACCATATTCAATACTAACCCCAACACAGCTACTGCTTTATTAAATATACTAATACTTTCAATCAATTTTAGTAACGAAATAGTTCCTCCTATAGCTGTAATTATCACTATTGATACAACAGGCATACCTAACCAGTAAGTAAAAACTTCTACACTTGCAAATAAACCAAATAATACACTTAAAATAGCAATAATATCATTTTTTTTAGGCACCATTTTTCCTCCTTATATACTTAGATTACTCAATTGATCAGTCAATCGATTTTATTTAATTGAGTCATTCACTGTGGACTAGTACTTTTCTTTGATGAGTGTTTAAGTTAGTTTCTAACAGTAGGCGCTGTCTACTATATTCAGTATAACCTCAGTTATCATGAAATCCAAGAAATACTGTATATTGTGATATTGAGACTATCGTCGTATGAAAGAATGTGTAAAATCTATATCAACCTGGGAATAGGTCAAGCCCAGCAGTCCTCTGTAGAAATTATTCTAACATAATTAGGCATTCATCACCCAACTATAAAAGATGGGTGATGAGTGCCATTCGGTATGAGGGTTACCGTTGGTAACTCGAAAACCGACCCATAAGGCTTATTGCCTTTTTATTTTTCTTCATATTATAAATCAATCTATATAAGAAATGAGTTGATATAATATGGAATTAGCTACGAATAATCATTCAATATTTCCATTCTATTATCATCTTGTACTGGTAACTAAATATCGTAGATAAGTAATTGATAATGAAATATCTGAATTTACTTTGGTAAGTCTTTTGGTTGTGTCGTAAGGTCTACAATCTAATGCTTGATGACCAAATGAAAGCTTATGAAGAAACTAAGAATGATTCCTCTAAAAGAATGAGTTTTCCAACGCCTGCAAAATACAAGCAAGATTTTCCATTCTTGAAAGATGTGGACAGTCTCGCTTTAGCGAATGCACAACCCAATTTAGATAAGGCATACAAGAATTTCTTTCGTGATAAACCCATCGGATTTCATCGTTTCAAAAGCAAGAAAAACCTTGTTCAGAGTTATACAACGAATAATCAAAATGAAATAATTGCTTTGATCGATAATAAATTTATCAAAGTTCTTAAATTAAAATCCTTAATCAGAATTAAATTTCATAGACAACCAAAAGGAATGATTAAATCTGCCATAATATCATGTCGCTCCAGTTGTAAATACTATATTTCTTTGTTATGCAAAGATAAAGTTAGCGAACTGCCTAAATCTAATTCTGCTATTAGCATTGATTTAGGTATTACAGATTTTACAATTCTTTCTAATGGTCAAAAAATTGATAATAATAAATTACTTCTAAGATGAAGAAGAAATTAAAACGTAAATTGTCAAGGCATTCGTTGTTAGCTAAAAAGAAAGGTATCAATCTTTTTGAAACTAAGAATTATCAAAAACCACGAGATTATTTGTATGGAAGATTTAAATACAAAAGGTATGTTGCGTAATCATAAACTAGCGAAAAGCATTTCGGATGTTTCTTGGTCTAGTTTTGTGACTAAATAACAATACAAAGCTGACTGGTACGGTCGGAAAATCATCAAAGTGGATAAGTGTTTTCCATCTAGTCAAATATGTTCGAAATGCGGACAGAAAGACGGCAAGAAACCTCTCGAAATTCGAGAATGGACTTGTCCTATTTGTCATACTTATCATGACCGAGATATCAACGCTAGTATCAATATTCTGACCGAAGGTCTGCGTACGCAAGCTTTGTTTTAGAAATCATCGAGAACCGTAGGAACTACGAGGATAGCTTGGTAAATAAGAGACACCACTATTAGTGAAAAAATAAGCTATTAAGTATGCTCTCTTCCCAAGAAACGCCAACTTCAAGCGTTAAGAAACGTTAGGTTTTGCTAAGTTGGGGGAGTTCACATACACTTTGTTACTTCTGCAAAAACTATTATATTATGATACAATTAAGATGTAGGTGATTATATTATGTCTATTGAATTAGAACAAACGCTTAAATTGAGAACGAACCATCTAGAAAAGGGTAATCCACCATGTGATCATATTTATGAAAAAGAGTTTTTTAATGGAATATTTACTGGCGATTATACTTGTAAAAAATGTGGTGCTTCTATTCCTGAGTCCACATATATTAACCTCTCAGGAGAAAAGAATCACTAGGCTTTTTTGATGGTCCTCCTTTTTTCTGAACGAGCGTTGCTAGATTACTTCAAACTATATGATAGTTTTCCTTAGTGCCTTTAAGCCCTAATAAACCCTGTCTTTCACTTTTTGACGAACTTGATACTAATTCTTGGTATTTTTCCTTTTTGATTTATTAAAATTCGCTAATCTCTTAAACATCCGTTAAGCACAGTAGTCATATTGCACTCTTTTTTCATAACACAAACTGTTAATATACCTTATTTCTCATGTTCCTTTTATAGTTCTTTTAACATGAGTTGAATTTTTCATTGATCCTGTTCTCTCTTCTTAACAATATGCTTATTATTTGCTTGCACTCAGAAACTGGTTCAGGCTATTTTCTTATAGTAATTACTTGTCCTTATATGGTGAAACATTGCTCTATTCGTTGACTTCCAGAGATAATTATTGGATCAAATCAAGCTAACTTGTTTTAATCCAATAGAAAAATATCCATTAAATAGCCTCTTTGCTAGGAACATGCGCAAAGCGAGCATCATTAAAACGAATATTACTTCTTTGCCTTTCATACTTGCAGTTCTCATGAGAGCTATAATGAGTATATTTTGTTTCTTACAGATTTTCCGATACAATCTAACTCATTCGCTATATTATTAACGTCAAGAACCTCATCAGCTTCAGCAAGCAATGTTTTTTTACATATTAAAATTTCTTAGATGTCCAGATTTTCTACTAATCATCTCCTTATTAAATGCACGAATACCCAACAAATAGCCATTCTCATATCTAGAAATAAGCTAGCGTAATAAATCACTTGAATTTGACGTATTCAATACAACGACTATGCTAAAATTGACCAAAACGACAGCCCTATGAATTTTATTATTCAAAAACTAACAGAACAACAATTGTGCTTAATCATACAGTAGATATTCCTATCGTTACAGAAAAAACATATGGAAGTAGGTGAAACTTGAATAGTCCTTACCTACCATGGGCATATTGTTAATCCAATAAACAAAGGAGATGATTATAATAGCCAATAAGCACTTAGTTATTTATCCAGCAGTTTTTAGTCTTGAAGAGGATAACTACATATTACTTTCTCAAAGGTTCTAAAAGCCACAACGTTTGGTGAGAGAATCGATGAATCTGTTGAAATGGAGCAAGCCGCGTTAAGCTATGCTATCTTTAAGCAAAAATGACTTCCAAAGCCGATTAGTCCAAAAAACATTTTATTAGATAATAAGGATAATTTCGATTTAGTAATTACTTTAGATTTATCAGAGTATCATCGGAAAAACCAAGTGTCTCAAAAAGATTATCCTATTTTAGTCAAGTGAACGCCGTTCTTATGAATTTTGAATAATTTCTGCTCCTCCTGCAGCACCATACGTATGGTGCTCGTATACAGTGATACAACTACATCATTCATGACTGTCTTATATAGTGTATCCTTAGATGATAAACTAGACCTAGTCGGCCCTTTTTCGGACAAGTATTTGAGATTTGAGATAAAGTTAACTACATTCATACCGTCTGTGCCAGACTAATCTTGAATTGGCTACTTTTCAGATGTTTTCTTCGGTGAATTTACATCGCTGTATCTTGTCCAATTGATTGATATTCTTATAGATACGCTGCAAGATTTTTCACTACTTGATGAGAATTACTCTGATTTTAAGTCTTAACCACTGTCAAAATTATCTAAGTAATTCTTTGCGCTTCGCTTACAATCCGATAATAGTTGATTCAACCGCGAATTTCTTCATTAAGCTTGATAAATGTCTTTCCTATCAGTCGTGAAATTGCGTGCTTATTTTTAGTATCTCTTTGACTCTAAAATAAATCCTTATTTAACTCGCTTTACTGCTTTTCACAAACTAGATAAATGACAGACTTGATACACATAAAAAAGACCCATACTAACGCGGGTCTCGGAAAAAAAGGGTCTCCTATATCACTCATAGTTACTATACTTAGTATACAAAAAATAAGCAAGTTCAATATTCTTTGATTATTTTTGATAATATGCTATTCTTATATAACGTAAAAGAGTAACAGTTTTCCTAAAAGACTTCCCCAAGTTCTTAGGCCCTGTTACTCTCTTATGGAGGATGCTACTAACACCTATTTATATTTTATAATGTATTTTTTTATTATTCAAAAAAATAAGCATTCATTTTATTTAGGACCTTTAGCTCAGTTGGTTAGAGCAGACGGCTCATAACCGTCAGGTCGCAGGTTCAAATCCTGCAAGGTCCATCATTCTTTTTTAGGAGGTGATTTAAATGACAGATAAAGGAACAACCGATAAAATCAAAGGCACAGCAAAAGAAGTGGCAGGTGACGTTACGAACAACAAAGAAACAAAAGCTGAAGGTCTTTTAGATCAAGCCGTTGGTAAAGTTAAAGAAGTAGCTTCTGATGTAAAAGAAAAAGCAGAAGATGTTGCTGACGATGCAAAGAAGAAGTTAAATAAATAGTTTTATATTCACAAAGAAAGCCTGATTATTTTGGGCTTTCTTTGATTTTCGTATATGATTACTTTCTCAACATATTGCAACGAAAAAAGAGGATCAGAAAAACGTAAGCGCTGAACCACTGAGTGCCTACAATCAAAAACCTCTTCTGACTATGCAGACAATATAAATACAAATTAGAAATGGTTACTTTATGAAAGAAAAACACTCACTCCTGCTAAAATAGGAATAATAACCAAAGCAGAAATGCACGCCATTTTTATCTACAATGGCGCGAGTCAATATCTTGTGCAGACGGTTCTGGGTAGATAAGCTTTGGATCTATTTGATGTACCTACCCGCTCCACAACCTCTTTCAGAAGAGGGCATCACCAAAAATCATCAGCGAAGAAAAGGGTTGAAAGAAAAAAACTGGTGGATCTCCCAACAAAAGAAATTCATTACAAGGTATCAGAAAAATGACCGTCTTTGCGCTCACCTTTATTTTACCTAAAAAGCTCCAGAAATGACGAATAAATCGCCATTTCTGGAGCTTTTTTCAGAGAACTATGTCAAAAACTCTTCTATGAGAAGAATTAAGCTTCTAGCCTTTATTCATTCTCTTTTCTTTTTTTATATCCAAGCAATCCAAACATACTCATAAGAACAACTCCTCCAGTAACTACAAACTTATTACTAGTTGATTCCCCTGTTTTAGGTAATTCTGTAAGCACTGTTGATGATAATCCAATACCGCTCTCCAATTTCTGTTGAGGAGTTGCATTAGATTTATTATTATCTCCTGATATTACATTTTCTGCATTTTCAGAAGAAACAATAGCAACTGTTGGTTCACTTGTATTACCTGATTTATCAGTGACTGTAACAATCACTTTATCACCCGCTTCTAGGCTAGGAACTTTTACTTTAAAGATTCCTTGATCATCAGAAGAACCAGAATACTCACTTCCATTTGGTAGTTTAACTGTTACATCAATATTCGGTTCTGTTTTTCCCGTTACTTCAGTATCCCCTGGCTTAATAGGATCAACTTTAGGTTTATCAGGTGCAACTGTATCCACAACTTCTACAGGTACTTTAACTCGATCTTTTGATCCATCCGGATACGTTACTTCAATTGTTCCTTGATATTTCCCTGGTGTTGAAGTATCAATTTCCCCATCAGGAGTAATATCAGTCACTTTCGTTCCCTTAGGTAGTTCTGGTAGATTTGTAACATTATCCGTTAAATCTACTTTTTCTCCAACTTCTACTTTTTCTCCAATTACTTTTGGCTCGTATTTATCTGCCTCTGTTGTCTTAGCCTTGAATTGTGCAGTATATGTTCCCGCTTTATCATAGCTCGCAGGTAATTCTGGATTCCATCCGGTTTGTACTTTACCTGTTGGTGCGGTAACCGTTGGTGTTGGAACTTCCGCTGCTGCTGTTCCTGCTTTTACATCAAATACTGTTTTTGCATCTGCCGCGAAACTTCCTTCGCCAGCTTCAAATGTTACTCGAACATATCCCGCTGGTGTTGGTTGACTCGGATCATCTGTACGATCAATTACTTTTTCTAGTGTCGTTACTGGTACTTTAACTTGATCTTTTGATCCATCTGGATACGTTACTGTTACTGGTACTTCTACAGTGCCTGGTGTTTTACCATCTGGTAATTTGGCCCCTGGATCGACCGTAACTACTGGTTGATCTCCATCTTTAGGATAATTTGGTACTGTTACTGCATCTGTTACATCCTTTTCTGTTGTTGCTTCCCCATAAGGTTTTTCAACTGGCTCTACTTTTGGCTCGTATTTATCTGCCTCTGTTGTCTTAGCCTTGAATTGTGCAGTATATGTTCCCGCTTTATCATAGCTCGCAGGTAATTCTGGATTCCATCCGGTTTGTACTTTACCTGTTGGTGCGGTAACCGTTGGTGTTGGAACTTCCGCTGCTGCTGTTCCTGCTTTTACATCAAATACTGTTTTTGCATCTGCCGCGAAACTTCCTTCGCCAGCTTCAAATGTTACTCGAACATATCCCGCTGGTGTTGGTTGACTCGGATCATCTGTACGATCAATTACTTTTTCTAGTGTCGTTACTGGTACTTTAACTTGATCTTTTGATCCATCTGGATACGTTACTGTTACTGGTACTTCTACAGTGCCTGGTGTTTTACCATCTGGTAATTTGGCCCCTGGATCGACCGTAACTACTGGTTGATCTCCATCTTTAGGATAATTTGGTACTGTTACTGCATCTGTTACATCCTTTTCTGTTGTTGCTTCCCCATAAGGTTTTTCAACTGGCTCTACTTTTGGCTCGTATTTATCTGCCTCTGTTGTCTTAGCCTTGAATTGTGCAGTATATGTTCCCGCTTTATCATAGCTCGCAGGTAATTCTGGATTCCATCCGGTTTGTACTTTACCTGTTGGTGCGGTAACCGTTGGTGTTGGAACTTCCGCTGCTGCTGTTCCTGCTTTTACATCAAATACTGTTTTTGCATCTGCCGCGAAACTTCCTTCGCCAGCTTCAAATGTTACTCGAACATATCCCGCTGGTGTTGGTTGACTCGGATCATCTGTACGATCAATTACTTTTTCTAGTGTCGTTACTGGTACTTTAACTTGATCTTTTGATCCATCTGGATACGTTACTGTTACTGGTACTTCTACAGTGCCTGGTGTTTTACCATCTGGTAATTTGGCCCCTGGATCGACCGTAACTACTGGTTGATCTCCATCTTTAGGATAATTTGGTACTGTTACTGCATCTGTTACATCCTTTTCTGTTGTTGCTTCCCCATAAGGTTTTTCAACTGGCTCTACTTTTGGCTCGTATTTATCTGCCTCTGTTGTCTTAGCCTTGAATTGTGCAGTATATGTTCCCGCTTTATCATAGCTCGCAGGTAATTCTGGATTCCATCCGGTTTGTACTTTACCTGTTGGTGCGGTAACCGTTGGTGTTGGAACTTCCGCTGCTGCTGTTCCTGCTTTTACATCAAATACTGTTTTTGCATCTGCCGCGAAACTTCCTTCGCCAGCTTCAAATGTTACTCGAACATATCCCGCTGGTGTTGGTTGACTCGGATCATCTGTACGATCAATTACTTTTTCTAGTGTCGTTACTGGTACTTTAACTTGATCTTTTGATCCATCTGGATACGTTACTGTTACTGGTACTTCTACAGTGCCTGGTGTTTTACCATCTGGTAATTTGGCCCCTGGATCGACCGTAACTACTGGTTGATCTCCATCTTTAGGATAATTTGGTACTGTTACTGCATCTGTTACATCCTTTTCTGTTGTTGCTTCCCCATAAGGTTTTTCAACTGGCTCTACTTTTGGCTCGTATTTATCTGCCTCTGTTGTCTTAGCCTTGAATTGTGCAGTATATGTTCCCGCTTTATCATAGCTCGCAGGTAATTCTGGATTCCATCCGGTTTGTACTTTACCTGTTGGTGCGGTAACCGTTGGTGTTGGAACTTCCGCTGCTGCTGTTCCTGCTTTTACATCAAATACTGTTTTTGCATCTGCCGCGAAACTTCCTTCGCCAGCTTCAAATGTTACTCGAACATATCCCGCTGGTGTTGGTTGACTCGGATCATCTGTACGATCAATTACTTTTTCTAGTGTCGTTACTGGTACTTTAACTTGATCTTTTGATCCATCTGGATACGTTACTGTTACTGGTACTTCTACAGTGCCTGGTGTTTTACCATCTGGTAATTTGGCCCCTGGATCGACCGTAACTACTGGTTGATCTCCATCTTTAGGATAATTTGGTACTGTTACTGCATCTGTTACATCCTTTTCTGTTGTTGCTTCCCCATAAGGTTTTTCAACTGGCTCTACTTTTGGCTCGTATTTATCTGCCTCTGTTGTCTTAGCCTTGAATTGTGCAGTATATGTTCCCGCTTTATCATAGCTCGCAGGTAATTCTGGATTCCATCCGGTTTGTACTTTACCTGTTGGTGCGGTAACCGTTGGTGTTGGAACTTCCGCTGCTGCTGTTCCTGCTTTTACATCAAATACTGTTTTTGCATCTGCCGCGAAACTTCCTTCGCCAGCTTCAAATGTTACTCGAACATATCCCGCTGGTGTTGGTTGACTCGGATCATCTGTACGATCAATTACTTTTTCTAGTGTCGTTACTGGTACTTTAACTTGATCTTTTGATCCATCTGGATACGTTACTGTTACTGGTACTTCTACAGTGCCTGGTGTTTTACCATCTGGTAATTTGGCCCCTGGATCGACCGTAACTACTGGTTGATCTCCATCTTTAGGATAATTTGGTACTGTTACTGCATCTGTTACATCCTTTTCTGTTGTTGCTTCCCCATAAGGTTTTTCAACTGGCTCTACTTTTGGCTCGTATTTATCTGCCTCTTTAGCTAATCTTGCAAGAAAACTATCCGCATCAACTGTAACGCCATTCACTACTAACTCTACAGTATAAATTGTATTTTCTTTTATATCTGATGGAACTGTAAATATTGCTGCTTTTTCAGCTTCCTCTATTGTAGAAACAGATGTTCTACTAATCTCCCCATCCTTATTTGACCACACAATTTCTACTGTTGATCCAACATTAAAGATAGTTTGAACATCACTAACTGCAGTATTTCCTGGAAGAGCAACTTTTTCCGTTGTATCATAGTTAGTTATGTCAATATTGGATTTATCTAAGTTAGGAACTAATGCAAAATGAGAATTATATACTTGTTGTCGACCTGCCGCAATAAACGGATTTGAATGTGTATATTCTCTTGGTGAGCCATAAGCAAGCACTGGAAAATTACTATATGCCAGTTGAATTTCTCCCTCACCATTTACTACAAACTGATACATTGCACCAACATCAATATTATTAGTAAAATGAGCAGTATATTCTCCATCTATAATTGGAGCCACTACAGTTTCTTGTACATACTCAGGATGAGCTTTTAATATAGCTAACTGTTCCTTAACTATATCATACGCATTATTAGCAGTTTGTGTAGATTCTAACGCTGCTTTCCCTTCTGGAGTAAGGATACTAGTAACTACTCTGAATCCTGTCTTTGCTTCATCCGCCGTTTGAGTTACAAAATTCTCACCTGTACTAGTTGGGAAAGTAACACCATTTTTTGATGTTTCCCACCAAACTTTTCCAGAAACTCTATTAGTTCCTCCTACAATATTAGACGGGTTACTATCTGGTCCTTTATCATCATAAATCCAAGTGTCTTCTTTTCCTACAAATGTATCTAAATTCTCTTTACTCGGCAGTTCAACTACATAAATGCTTGCACGCTGTAGATTTGCTCCTGCAAGATAAAAAGCTCCCGCTGTTGTTGGTGTTGAAAAACCAGGTGTATTTCCAACTACTGGACGAAATGTAATCAACTCATTCCCATCCGGTGATAATTGCTTAGGTGCTAGCCATAATTTCAATCTTTGTTTTGAAGTTGGGATATAAGTAAATCTATGTTCTACCCCTGTTTCATCTGTCCATGTAGGTAGTTCAAATGCAAAAACTCCATCTCCTCCACCGTTGGTGTCTCCTCCTGGTAAGTTATGCGTAACAGCTGTATAAACAGGACTTACTGCTCCATCTGTATCAATCCACTGAGCATTTACTGTATAACCATTCAACTTAGTACTTGCCCCTGTACCCGGTGTGTATCCTACAGCTGATTTAGGTGCAAGTTCTAACCACCCACTTATGATATTAGCTTCATTCGTTAATTGTCCACCTGTTTTAACTTTTCCAGATTCAATTGCATCAATATTTATTGGAGCTTCAGTAGCATTACGAGTTTCTGTACTTAAATCTTCTGCTGCAGTTTCATTGATTACTGAATTTGCGACTGTTTCTCCAGCTGTTGTGGTTTCATCACTTTCTAGGTTTGAGACTGGCGCCTCTGCTGTTGCACTTTCATCACTTTCTGAGTTTGAGACTGGCGCCTCTGCTGTTGCACTTTCATCACTTTCTGGGTTTGAGACTGGCGCCTCTGCTGTTGCACTTTCATCACTTTCTGAGTTTGAGACTGGCGCCTCTGCTGTTGCACTTTCATCACTTTTTGGGTTTGAGACTGGCGCCTCTGCTGTTACACTTTCATCACTTTCTAAGTTTAGAGCCAATTTATCAGTTTCTCCATCCACTATAACTGGATTTTCCATTGACCCATTCATAACTTCCGAAGAACCTAAATGGTTTTCAGAATCATTTACTACTTGAGCGTTTCCACTCTCAGCTCCACCAAAACCAATGTAAATTCCAACTAAAACAGAAGCAACACCTATACTTAGTTTCTTAATAGAATATCTAAGTTTTCTATTTTCTGTTTTTTTTCTAAACATTTGCCGATTATTTTTAGAAAACATCTTAAATCATTCCTTTCTTTATATTATATAATTATAAATATCCGCAACTGTATTTTCATTTACATATCGGTTATTTAAGTTTATTAGGATTTTCATATAAAAAAAATTCTTGTATATTACATTATTTTTTTAACATATCGATATTTGATGATTACAAGCACTGTACCTATTGAATGAAAAAGAAGTGATAAGAAAAAATACAAATATATACAAAGTGAACTGTGACATAGATATCAAAAAAACACTAGAAACAATAGGAAAATGTCCTTTTCTAGTGCCTTTTTAATTCTTGAATTGTTAAAGCAAATGCTGTACTGCATCAAAATAAACTCCATAAAGTGTTTTCCAATCTAAAACTTTCAAAGTAGTGTATTTAATGCCTGTACATAATATGTAATAGTTTCTACTAAAACGGAATATATATCTTTTATATTAGACAAGTATTCACGAATCAACTCATTCATATTTTCGTTAGTGACTCTTGCTAAGGGGGAAATAAGTCGTAAAAGGGGGTTTTGAGCTATTTGACTTTAAATTTTACCGTCTACCAACCTAGTTTCTAGTCGTCTTAACATAAACTCATCTATATAAGTAATGAATATATGATCGAACCACTGAGTACCTACAATAAAAAACACCTCCAATTATACTCACAATACAAGTTCAAATCGGAGGTGTTTTCTTTATGAAAAATAAACACGCGGTCGTTACCATTAAGTTCGATAATTAACCACAAAACATGATATTTTTATTTACGATGGCATGAGTCAATATCTTATAAAAACAGTATTGAAGAACCTTATGGCTCATGATAATCGATTATCAAAAAGTCGTATATATCTTTATTGTTTGTGGAAAATTCTAAGGAAAGGAATCGATGGCTTGGTTTCCATCGCTCAATATTAGTGCAATCCGAATATTTACAAGAATGCTCTTTTCTTATTTGTTGGAAGCAGACGAGATTGCTTCAAAAATTTATATTACGAAAAAAAGATGGCTCACTTCTTTATATACAAGCGATTAGATCAAGGATAACTTCGTCGGCCGACGTCAAAAAAGAAAAAAACGAATAGATTGAAAAATCATTATGTTAGAGAAATTCGACATCTACTAATATCATAGAATAGACTAGTCAATTTTTAATAATTTATTTTTTAGACCGATTTTTCGTTATACAAATCTAAAAGTTATTTCTATTGGTAAGTATTGAATTCCAGTCTATAAAGTTCTTGAAGACGAAATGGAAATCTCTTTTTAGCACATCCTAAATATATCAAAGCGATTCGTGGAAAAAAGACAATAAGAATAATGCCCAATGGATCGCTAACCTATCTTCAAACCAGTGAAAAATCGTTATCATAACAGTCTGATTTGATCCAATCTCCAAATTACTAATATTGTTTCCGATGTCTTTGGAAAGTCCGCTCAAAAAAATATTCAGAGTGTCCTAGACAAGACCGATGAGAAATCTGATATTACCACAATGATTCACAGTTATATTAAAGCTTCCGTTAAATAATTAGAAATTTCAATGAATGGTAAACTATCTGATGAGCAAGCAGTGAAACTACGCGTAATAAAAGCTTACTATGATGCGATTACTTTATGCAAAAAAAATCTCGAAGAGATGAATTACCAATCTAGTAAAGAATATACACACCCACAATAGTTGATTTAGACCGTTCCTGGATTTAAATATTCTCTAACTGCGTTACGAGTGATTTCAGAAATCGGCATCAATATGAACGAAGTCCCTTCTGCATAGCATCTCTGTTCATGGGCTAGGGTAGAGTGCCTGCTAATAAAAAAGAGTGGGTAAAAAAATATTCTACACAAACATCTAAAAGCGGTCGATACCTCAAACCGTTACCGGTTAAAATTGCCAATGCAGTCGTAAAGTATAACAGATTTCGAAATATCAGAATAGATATCATCGACTTAAAAAATGTAAAAGGCACCAGAAATCAATAATTGCGATTACTCTTTGGTTGCTTGTGGCAATCTACCATATTCTCAAAAAAGACAAGGTATATATTCTTGCTCTTTATCACTATCGAAAATATGTCGCTCCAAATATAAAATATCTATTCAGGAAGCTATTCAATTTGCAGAAAGCCACAGATTTCAAATCGCTTAGCATGATATAGTCTAAAAGGCGAGTGGGCAAACTTTTTCTGTAGTTACAGAAAAGAGTAATTTATTTTTCAGACTTCTCTCCTCAAGTTTCATTGGAATACCTTTCATAACCTAAATGCATGACTAACTCCGCTTCCATAAATTCTTGAACAGCTTCGCCAAACATATCTTTAAATGCAATTTTAATTTTCTCTGTAATTTTGATGTCGTATCGTTAAGTCATTTCTTTGATTTGCTCTTTAAAGAGCATACTCATTGGTTCGTTCCTCCAAGTTGATTTTGTTTATTCTACTATTTTGGAACTTACACAAAATATTGTACACTCTCGATTACTGCATTGATTAACCAATGATACAAAATTAATAAAAATACTATACAAAAGATTATCCAGAAATATCATTGGAGTTGTCGTGCGGAAATGAAAAAACGCAGTAAAGTGGACCAGCCTTATATGGTTGTCGAAAACAACTTAAACAGACAAATTTCTTCGGATATCCCTTTAAAGAAATTAGTAACATTTATTGATTATCTACCTTTTTATCAAAAATAATTGTATTTATCTTCGATTATGAATTTATATAATAGTGAGATTACTTCATTTATGCCATTAATGATAAGCAAGATACATTATTTGTTCTAGTTACACTTAATCACTGTCTCAAACAACGGATTGTCTACTACATAGTGATCCAAAGTCTGTTTATAACTACCAGAACCAAATAAAAACAAAAAGCATCACCATAAGTATGCCCCAAATATTATAGAACCACTAAATAAAGGGACTGTCATCCTTACTTCATTGATTGAAAACAGTATATTATTTGCCTTGTCTAAGAGAAAACTCCGTTTGGATTCTTTGATATAATTTTCCATGCATCCTCGTCCTTTATGGATCTTTACAACCATCTCTGCTTTCATTTCTTGAACATACCTCCGCTTGCCTATCCAAAGTATAAAATATTTTGAAGATTAAATAACATATTTCAAACATTTTAAAGGACTACCAAACAATTGATTTCAAGAATATAAAAACATATCAATGCAAGTATTTTTATTTATAGTTATAGTACGTTTTAATGAATAATCGGTTTATTATGCCTTTGTAAAATCACTTTATTATTCCGAACGATAATCTCGCAAACGATAGCCCACTCCAATCTCAGTAATCAAGTATTCTGGTTTCAATGTATCGCTTTCGATCTTTTTACGAATGTTAGACATATTCACTCTCAATGTCTGCGAGTCATCGCTGTAAGGGCCCCATACTTCTGTCATCAAGGTTTGATACGTAACTACCTTCCCCAATTGACGGAACATCAGCGCTAAAATTCGATATTCGTTTTTTGTAAAATGAATTGCTTGTCCCTTTTTATAAACTAACTGTTTTTCGAAGTCAATTTTCAAGTCTTTGTTTTCCACGACAGTTAGTGATTCCGTTTGAACGTTTTGATGGCGCAAGGCTGTACGAATCCTTGCAAGTAATTCATTCGTTCCAAATGGTTTAGTTACATAATCATCCGCACCTAAATCCAACACTTTAACTTTCTCCTCTTCATTATTTCTAGCAGAAATAATGATGATGGGCAGATGCATTCGCTTGCGAAGGATTTTTAACAAATCAATCCCATCAATATCTGGTAATCCTAAGTCTAACAAAGCTAAATCAAACGATGTTGTTTGAAAAGCAGTCAATGCCTCCATTCCAGTACTAGCAATCGTTAACTGATAGCGTTCCTGTCCCAAAACGACTTCCATAAAATCTGTAATATTTGGATCATCTTCAATCAATAAAATGGATTGCTTCATAATTCTTCCCCTCACTTCAAATAAATTCGAACCAATGTTTTGCCCCCACCTATCGTCATTTCCATTTTACCATTGTGCGCATGGACGATTGTTTTTACAATACTCAATCCGATTCCTAAACCATTTTTTGAGTCAACCGGCACTTCATTTGTGCTGGACAAATTTGATTGGATCTTTTGAAATTGTTTTAATGGAATTTCACCGTGATTTTCAATTTCAAAAACTGTTTGTTCTTTTTCCTGATAGACGTTTAGTTTGACTGGTAGATCATTTTCTCCATGACGAAACGCATTTTCTATCAGATTAAACAACGCTTGTTCAATCAAAATGGGATCCGCTTGAATAAAAATGACCTCTTCTGGCAGGTGAACATCCACTTGGCCGTCTGGATAGACCTTCCTCAAATGCTTATAAACAGCCTCGATGACCTCTTCTACTGGTTCAGCAGATTTATTAACCTTCATAGTATCCATGTTGATTCGCGTGATGGATAAAAGATTTTCAACCATCCGAATCAGCCATTGTGACTCTTCTTGAATATCCTTTAATAATTTTCGCTGTGTCTCTTCTTTTAAATCATTTCCAGTACCTAATGTTTCAGCAGTCCCTGAGATAACAGTTAATGGTGTTCTCAGATCATGAGATACTGCTCGTAATAAATTGCTACGGACTTTTTCCCGTTCATTTTCTAACTCAACTAGCTCTTTCTCATCTTTCAATTCTGTTTGTTCCAAGATGACTGCAATTTGCGTCAGCACCAATTTTAAGTAATTGAGCTGATCATTTTCCAAATCAAGATCTGCATTTCGTTCAATGCCTAATACCGCCAACGTCTTCCTGCCTGCAGCAATCGGCAAATAGAATCCTTTAGCTCCATTTAGTGTGTCTGTACCATTCCCAGCTTCTTTTTGGTTCTTTGCTGCCCAAAAGGCTACAGCTGCTTCGTCTTCATTATTTAATATTGATTTTTTTTCGTTGATACAATGAACACTCTCTGTCTTCACTTGACGATCAAAAATAATCACTTCTCGTTCCAATAATCTTGATAAATAAGTGGCAGAAATATCAAGAATTTGTTTTCGACTTTCCACTAAAACATATCGTTTGTTCAATTCGTACAAAATTTCCATTTGGTGCTCTTTTTTCATAGAAGTATCTGCTTGTTTCTTTAATCGAATCATTAAATTACTGCTCATCAGGGCAACAACTAGCATGAGCAATAAAGTAAAAGGATATCCCTGTTTATATACTGTCAGAGAATATAATGGTTCGACAAAAAACCAGTTAAAAGACAAAACACTTAAAATAGAGGATAATGAGCTCCAAAAATAACCGGATGTCGTTCGAGCGACTAATAATACGAATGAAATATAAATAAGCATCAGATTTTGATCGCCAACGTGGATATATTGCATCAATTCCGTCACGACCGTCGCTAGAAAAACACCACCAATTGCAATCACTAAATCTTTTCCGCCACCCTCAATGACTTTACGAGTCTTAAAAAATAAAGACCGCTTTTCTTCATTGAAAGGAATTAAATGAAGTTCCGTATCTTTCAATCGTTTTAACAAGCGATCATCAAACGCTTCAATAAAGATTTTTTCATACCACGGCTGCCTTAGATTTTTCCCCATAATAATATCAGTAACACCCGTCATTTTTGCGAACTCGACAATCGTCTCAAAACTATCATCCTCTTCAATACTAATAACCTCCGCACCTAATTTATCGGCTAAAGGAATGTTCGTTGGTGTATTTTCTTGCGTACGAACTTGAATCACTGTCCAATCGGCAACTAGACCTTGCGCTAAACGTGCTGTCCAGCGAATACATTTTTCGGTCATTTTTGGAAAGGCATCGTTCACCACCGTCAATAATTTACTTTGTATCCCAATTGTCTTTCCACTAATTCGATTAATATGATCCGACGCTCGCTGAATTGCTAATCCACGTAATTGGTCCAATTTTTGTGGAATAAAAAAATTTTTCAAGGCACGTTTCGCGTTTTCATTCGCATATATTTTTCCTTGTTCAAGTCGTTCGATCAGCTCATCGGGCTCCACATCAATCACTCTTATTGTCGCTTGCCGTAGAAAAGTGTCCGGCACCGTTTCCTTGACCTCAATTCCGGTAACTTCTTCAACGATATCATTCAAACTTTCGATATGTTGAACATTGACCGTAGTAAAAACATCGATTCCTGCATTCAACAGTTCATCAATATCCTGGTATCGTTTACGATTTCTAGAACCTTCCGCATTGGAATGAGCCAGTTCATCAATCAACACGATTTCGGGCTTCTGTTGAATGATTTGATCAATATCCGGCTCTGTTAAAACCATTTGTTTATAAAAAATATTCTTAGGAGGAATTTGCGGTAATCCTTCTAATAATCGATTGGTATCTGGACGATCATGAGGTTCGATATAGCCGACAACAACATGTTTTCCCATCATCAATAATTCATGAGCCTCTGTCAACATACCGTAGGTTTTTCCAACACCAGCCGCAAATCCAAAAAATATCCGCAATCGACCTCGGCGTCCATCGCCAGATTGCATTTCTTCTGTTGTCTGCATCAACAGTTCTCCTCTCTTTGTATGCACAACAATTCCCTAACCATTTTTGGTTAGAGAATTGTTCTATATTATATTCCTAGTTTATCTAATGCTAGGTTTAACTGCAAAACATTGACATAAAATCGGTCTGAAAACCAATCTTTTTGGCTATGTTTATCGATGAGTTTACGAATTGATTGTTGAGACAAGCCACGTTCTTTAGAAATTCGGGCAACTTGAAAATGAGCTGCTGCCAAACTAATATCCGGATCCACACCACTAGCAGATGCTGTCACGAGATCATTCGGAACTTTTTTCTCTGCTGGATTTTTTTCCAATTCTGCAACGGTACGCTTCTCAACTAATTGCTTTTGCTCCGCCGAAACAAGTGATAGCTGACTAACTTCCTCACTACGTCCTGAAAAATATTTTGCCTGTTCAAAAGTTTGCCCAATCAACTTTGAACCAACAACTTGATTATTCACTGAAACCTTACTGCCGTTAGCTTGATCTGAAAAGAACAATTGACCAATGCCAGTAACTGCAACGGTATATAGCCCACCAAAAACGATCAGGCTAAAAATCAAAAAACGCAAACTGCCTAGAATACTTTTTTTCATTGTTTCTACTCCTTTATAAAATGATCAGCGAGAGAATCAGATCTATAATCTTGATAAAAATAAATGGTGCAATAATTCCCCCAAGTCCATAAATCAGCAGATTATGACTCAAAATTTGACTGGCCGGTTTTTCTTGATACCTCACACCTTTTAATGCTAGTGGAATCAAGGCCACGATAACGACTGCATTATAAATGACAGCGGATAGAATCGCAGTCAGTGGACTACCTAATCCCATAATATTCAATCGATCCAGTTGCGGATAAATACTGTAAAATAGTACTGGAATCACCGCAAAATACTTAGCGATATCATTTGCGATACTAAACGTAGTTAACGCGCCGCGAGTCATCAACAATTGTTTCCCAATCTGTACGACTTGCAGCAATTTTGTTGGACTGGAATCCAAATCAATCATGTTCCCCGCTTCCTTCGCGGCTTGTGTTCCTGTATTCATCGCCATCGCAACGTCGGCTTGCGCTAATGCTGGTGCATCGTTTGTCCCATCACCAGTCATTGCAACTAAGTGACCCTTTTCTTGATACTCGCGAATCAGATTCATTTTATTTTCTGGGGTAGCTTCTGCCAAGAAATCATCTACTCCAGCTTCCGCTGCTATCGCTGCCGCTGTTAAGGGGTTATCCCCAGTGATCATGATGGTCTTGATACCCATCTTACGCATATCAGCAAATTTTTCCTTTACACCATTCTTAACGATGTCTTTCAAATAGACGACACCCATCACACGATTATTTTTTACAACTACTAGAGGTGTTCCACCTGCTCGAGCGATTTTATCAACAATCTTGTCACATTCAGATGGATAGTCCTCTCCTTTAGATTGTACATATTTTTTCATGGTGTCTGCGGCACCTTTGCGAATCACGTCACCGCGATAATCAATTCCGCTCATGCGTGTTTTGGCACTGAAATCGATAAATTTAACCTCTGATTGCTGGAATTCTCTTTCCCGCAAGTTGAAACGTTCTTTTGCTAAAATCACGATACTTCGACCTTCTGCTGTCTCATCAGCTAAAGAAGATAATTGCGCCGCATCCGCTAACTGTTCTTCACTAACACCATGGACTGGCAAAAAATCGCTTGCTCGTCGATTTCCCAATGTTATGGTTCCTGTTTTGTCGAGTAAAAGAACATCCACGTCACCAGCTGCTTCGATCGCACGACCACTCATGGCAATGACGTTTTCCTTCGTCAAGCGGCTCATACCTGCAATCCCGATCGAAGAGATTAAGGCCCCAATCGTCGTTGGCGCCAGACAGATTAGTAAAGCAATCACAATAACCAGTGATAAAGCTTCTCCTTTACCAGATAACTGACTGCTGAAATCAGTAAATGGGACTAAAGTAATTGATACAGTTAAGAAAATAATGGTCAAAGTAATCAAGAAAATCTGCAAACCAATCTCATTCGGAGTCTTTTTTCGTTGAGTTCCCTCTACCATGGCAATCATTTTATCTAAGAAGGATTGACCGTTTTCCGAGGTAACACGAATCACTAAATAATCGGAAACGACGGTTGTTCCGCCAGTAACCGCACTGCGATCCCCACCAGATTCACGAATTACTGGCGCTGATTCGCCAGTAATGGCACTTTCATCTACTGATGCAGCCCCCTCGATTACATCACCATCAGCTGGGATTTGCTCTCCTGCACGTACATAGACCAAATCGTTTCGCTTTAAATCAGAAGACTGTAATTCAATGAAATTCTCTTCTTTGATATCTTCTAAACTGTTAATTTTATAAGTCATGACTTCCTTTTTTGCTTGTTTCAAACTATCGGCCTGTGCTTTTCCTCGTCCTTCTGCAACAGCTTCAGCAAAATTCGCAAAAAGCAAAGTCAACCAAAGAAAAATGGTTATTGAAATGTTAAACCATAACGGTATACCCATTGGGTAGAAGCATAATATTGTAGTGATGAGCGCACCTAAATAAACGACAAACATCACGGGATTTTTAACTTGTTGGCGTGGATCCAATTTTTTAAAGGATTGTCCCACTGCCCATTGATAGATTTTTTTCATTTTTACTCACTCCATCTATTTCATCGTAAAGAATTCCGCAATCGGACCTAGTGCCAATGATGGTAAGAAACTTAAAGCTCCAATTACCAAAATAACAATAATCAACATAGAAACAAATGTTGGACTAACCGTGGATAATGTTCCTGAACTTAAAGCTGCTTTCTTTTTACTTCCCATATTTTCCGCTAAAAGTAAGATGGCGATGATCGGCAAGTATCTTGAAACAGCCATCATTAAACTAGCTAAAAGGTTTAAGAATGTCGTATTAGCTAGCAACCCACCAAAAGCACTTCCGTTGTTGTTGGCTAATGAAGTTGCCCCATAAAGCAATTCAGTGAAAGCATGGGGACCCTGGTTCGTTAACCAAGACATTACCTCTGGATGTAGGACTAGAGCCATTGCCCCGAAAAGCGTCAACATCAATGGTGTTAAGATAACTAGGCTAGCCATTTTGATATCAAAAGCTTCGATTTTTTTACCTAAATATTCAGGTGTCCGCCCAACTAAAAGACCTGCTATAAAAACTGCTAGCAATAGAAATGCCAACATTCCATACAGTCCGCTCCCAACACCACCAAAAATTATCTCGCCAAGCTGCATTAAGAACATTGGAATGGCGCCACCAAGCGGTGTAAAACTATCCAACACCGCGTTCACCGAACCATTCGAAGCGGCGGTCGTACCGACGGACCATAAGCTAGACCAGCCAATGCCGAAGCGAATTTCTTTTCCTTCCAAATTGGTCGATCCAAGAACATGCGTAAATTCAGGCCCGTAATACTCGCTAAAAGCAACGCCGACGAAAGCTAATAGTAAGAAAAACAAGGATACTATCATTATCGTTCGTCCTTGTCTCCAATCCTTGACCCAAAAGCCAAAAGCAAAGATCAATGCCGCTGGGAGCAACAAGATCGCAATATTCTCTAAAAAGTTTGAGAATAGTGTTGGGTTTTCGAATGGGTATGCTGAGTTAGCACCAAAGAAACCACCGCCATTTGTACCAAGTTGTTTGATTGCCACCTGACTAGCTACCGGACCTAAATGCAACCAAAGACTTTTCCCTTCCAAACCTTGATAAGCGACCCCGGATTGGAAAGACTGAACGGTTCCTTGTGAAATTAATAAAACAGCAAGAATGATTGATATCGGTAACAGAATGTAAACTAAACTACGAGTTAAATCTTGCCAAAAATTTCCTAATGCTTTCTTTTTGACTTGTGAAAGTCCTCGAAGCAATGCTACCAAAACAGAAAGTCCCACACCTGCTGAAACAAAATTTTGAGCTGTCAAACCAAACATTTGCGATGTATTTGATAAAGTCGTTTCACCCACATATGCTTGCCAGTTGGTATTCGTAACATAACTGACGGCCGTATTTATCGCTAACGGCAGCGTTAGATTTTTTACTGAGGAACCTCCCGGTAAAAAGTGCTGTGTCATTAAAATAGCAATCAAAAGTACGATTGAGAAGAAACTTAACAGCAGCACATTCAGTGCATAACGTTTCGCTGACATTTCTTTTTTGCTGATAGGTCCAATCGCTTTATAAAATAAACGTTCTACTGGCTGTAAGAAGGATACTCCTTTAGGGATTTCCCCCTGCATGATTTCTTTAATGTACCAGCCTAACGGCACTGCCAATAACAATAATATGAATAGGAAAAATAATCCTTGATAAATCAAGCTATTCATAATTATAAATCCGCCTTCCTACGAAAGGCACCAATGAGGTGATGAAAACCTTAGAGCGCCTTCTTTCTTTTTTTATTCCGTGTTACCCTTTCCTTGCAGGTCCCTGGTACACTACAGAACCCGAGGAGGTGAGTGGCGGGGCTGTATAGCGGCAACCCCGCATAATTATATGGTGTCGGTCATCCGTTAAGGCATCAATGAATGGCGCAAACCCGTAGCCCGTAAACTTATCTCTTCCGAAGTTGACTCGATTTCGCCGGATGACCAGTCCCTACCAAACCTGTACTATTTTTTTACAGGAGGTTGCTATGTTCAAAATCTTTCGTAAAAATTGTTGTGGCTTGGATGTCCACAAAACGTGGATCTATGCGTGTATCGGAATCACAGATGCGAATGGTCGTACAGTGTATAAGCAAGCTCGCTTCTCTTCCTTTACAAAAGGTCTCAATGAATTAGCTGAATGGCTTGCTAAATACAACTGTAAGGATGTGTGTTTGGAATCTTCCGGTAAATTTTGGATCCCTGTTTTTAATATTCTTGAAAAAACTTGTTTTGTCACACTGGCTCATCCGAAGTACACCAAACCCCAGAAAGGAAATAAAACAGATCGCAAAGATGCAAAATGGATTTGTGATCTCTTTATGTGCGACATGATCAAACCCAGTTTTATTCCTGGTCTTGAAATCCGCCAGCTTCGTGATCTAATGCGTTATCGGACGAAACTGACCAACATGAAAACAAGTGAAAAGAATCGTGCTTTAAACTGCTTAACCGTTTCTAATCTGAAACTAGATGATGTTTTTAGTGATGTGTTCGGAAAATCATCCACTTCTATCATCCAATACTTGTTAGAACATCCCGGTGAATCATTTGATGTTCGACCATTTATCCATGCCCGTTGTAAAACTCCCGTTGAAGAAATCCAAGCGGCAGTTGAGGGGGCGATTTCTGTACCTCAAGCGATTAAGCTTCGCCAATGCCTCAACCATATTAACGAGATTGAGAAGCATCGAGAAGAGATCAATCTAGAGATTCAAGCTCTTGCAGAACCCTTCTCCCCTGTTTTGGAACTACTTCGTACCATACCGGGCTTAGACACTCAGCCAATAACAGCGATTGCGATTCTTTCAGAAATAGGACCGGATATGTCCGTGTTTCCAACTTCGAAACACTTTATTTCTTGGGCTGGATGCTGTCCAAGAAACGATCGCAGTGCCCGACGAACAAAATCAACACGTATCTCTCGTGCAGGGCAGTCGTTGAAACCGCTACTTGTACAGATTGCCAATGCTCTTCTCAGATCCAAAGAACATCCAGAATTTAAAAATCGCTATCGTAGAATCAAAGCGAATCGTGGACACAAGAAAGCTATCATTGCTATTTGTAAGATGCTCCTGACCGCTATCTGGAATGTCTTATCAAAGGTGGAACCCTATTCTGCTAAAGGATATCTGGAGCCAAAACCTGCGAAAGAAGAGAAAGTTCTGACGCAATCCCAAGCTCTGGACCTTTTAAGAAAACGCGGATATACCATTATAGATAGTGCTTAAACCAAAGTTACGTTGATTCTTCCTAAATAGACTCGTTGTCTTCCATTTCAAAAATTTTGAAAACGGTAGGCTTATTTAGTGTACCGTTCTTCAGGTATCTTCAAATAGATTTATTTTCAAACTTCTTCCCCCTTAAATAAAAACCAGAAAAGATAGATCATTAATAAGAGTCCAATAATTCCTAAAATAATCGTCATTTCACTTCACTCCTTTTCAAAACAACCAGTTAAATAAACTAACTAATTTTCTTTACTCTGTAAGCATAAAAAAAAAGACCTAAAGATAGTGTGAAACTTAAGTTTATTTCTTTATACTATCTTTATATCGTCTTTTCTTTAAAAGCAGTTACAGTGAAATCGGATCTGTATAGAGTTTTGTGTAAGTTTTTTTCTTAAGCATAATAAATGACTCTACATTCAAAAAGGCACTTAGTACGTGCCCCTAATTACCATAGAGATAGTCGCGTTGATGTTCTTCAATCAAATGTGTTCAAACACAAAATGTATTTTTTCAATTTCCTTACAACCTTTCTTACTTAAAAATAATCATACCAATAAATGTATAATCTTTTTGTGGCGCATTATTCACTGAAAAATATGTAACTGTTACTTATTTTTATTCGCCAACGTAGTCAGGATAGAAGGATATATATAGTTCGACATCCAGATACTTGTACTCATAAATGGTTCTTTAGTATTTTGACCATCTGGAGCAACGTATACGTATCCATGCGCTACAGCTAATAAATAAGGTTCCATTAAATCGGTTTTGTTTGGTTTATAACATAGTAATACTGGATGATCCTTATCAATCTCACTCTTCACTTGGTTGAAATCAAGTTCATTCTTCATTGCATCAAGCTATTCCATATTTACCCCAATAGAAGTGGCATAGCGAATACAATCTTTAATAGATGCAGAAGCATTATTCAATTCATTGTCTGTCTTTTTTAGATATACAAATTTTAATATCGTTTTTGCTGTAATATCTTTTCTACTTGTTTTAAAGTTTAACACTTTAGCAAAAGGAATGTTCTATCCCTTGTAAATCATAATGTTGATCATTCGTTTCGAAATTAGTCAAACTCTTCATTTCAGGAGCAGCGTTTACCACATAACCTGATCCCACAAAAAAGGATTACTAGTAAAATGGTAGAGATAACTTTCTTCATTTAATTCACCTAACAATTCATTTTAAATTTTGAAATACCAACATAAGAAAGTACAACTAGTAAAATTCCAGCCAACACAACTAAAATAGAGGACATATTTATACGCCAATTTCCACTAATGTTATAAGAATTCAACAGCCCATAGGTTCCTAATACGACACTTACTAAGCCTAATAGAAAAATTATCCCCAAAAAAGTGTACACTAACATTCTTAATTTTCTTGAAGAATTACTTGTTTCTCTTGTTTTAAATAAAGTGTATATAATCAAAAACGCAAAAATAATAGAAATTAGTTGAACCATCAATATGTCTCCTTCTTACTAATTAAGTCTAGTATCATACATCTTCATGGAAAATATTTTTTATCCATATAACCTTTGTAAGAGATTACAAATAAAAATATGGATATCAAGATAATTTTAAAATTTTTAAACTCATCAAAAACAAAGTAAGCATAAAGAAAAGATATACCACCTAAAAAAATACAAGCAATAGAAATATTAAACGAAAATTTAACAAATAAGTAGAATTTATTTGTTATTTTTTCATTCAAAGTCCCTATAGTAGAGATAAAAACTGAGACTATAAAGATTATTAGAATTGACCCTATTACAAGGTACATCTTTTTCAATCCTTTCGTAAACTCTATTAAGTTAATTCAATGTAGCCATTATTGGGTATTTTGTCAATAGAATCTAATAATTTTGCAGCTTGCTTTCCAGAACTTAGAATCACACTAATAATTAATCCAACTGCTTTATCTTGTAATTAGTTTTTTGCGCCTTCTTGACCCAATTCTTTAACCATTGCAGACATTGACCCAAAACTTCCGATAATTAATACAACATTAAGCGCAGTATCTAAAACTGTTTCTAAGACGTCAACAGAAATCAAACCATGTCCAGTATTTCTAGGTTGTATTATAAAACCTTGTATCGCGTTTGATAGATATTGTTTATATTGCTCTCTAGACATCCCTTTTGCACTTCCATTTTGTAAAGCAATATCATATTGTAGATCTAAAACTTTGTTATATAATTCTAATTGAACAGGAGTCATATTTTCTTTATTGAATTCGGTTTCAAATAGAGAAACTCCTTTGTATTGATTGGCTAGCGCCTCCATCCGTTGCTCTAGCTCTTTTGTTGTAGAATTTACTTATACGTAGTTACTCTCTTCATTTGCGTATACTGTAGCCCCTGTTGTTAATATCGGTGATAATCCTAATAACATTGCAACTCCAGTAGTGATACATATTCTCTTTTTCAATATTATACCTCCTATCAGTGTTTTTTTCTACTAAAAAAGTATATATTCATCAACTATTTACCGTTACTCAAATTCCTTAAATACACTATATTTCTCCCTATATCATTAATGGTAACTTTCCTTTTTTCATTCATATTCTCCTGTGCTATATTATTCTTTAAAATTGGACCATCAGCTGTTTTTATTGGAAAACCACACATACTTCCTCTGACGCACGTTTCATTTTTGTTTTTGGTGCGCTGACCCAGAACACAAATCAAAATATACCTTAAATGTCCTGCTACATACCTAATAACAATTGGAATATAAAAAAGACCAACAAGGTATATGTAGTGCCCCCCAAAAAGTTTGTCTTTTTAGTTAACATATTTTAATAGAAAATTTGTTTATTACATCACGAAATACTGTATAAAAATTGTATCAAGCACACATCACTTTTTTTAGCCTATCATTTTACGTTGACAGTCTAGCTGGTTTCTTATCTCAATTTTGAACCCATTGTTTTTCTGCTATAATCATAGTTGACGTTTGATCTGAATAATTTTTAATGATATTGTTAAATTTTGTCATTGATTGGCTTATTTCATCATCAGCACTTTTTGATCATTTAAAATTTAGATATTTAATTCTAGATCTACTAATTGAGTCTAGATTTTTTAAAAGTTTGTTTATTGTCTACAGATAAGATATATTCTATCATATACAAATTAGCTAAATAAAAATTCTGTAAATAACTTTTATTATTCAGTATCTTGTCTTCTTTACTAAGTATTGGGTATATTAGTTTTAATTTCCTATTATTTTTGTCTATTAAATACTCATATATAACATACAGTAAGAATGTATTTAGCACATATAATGGTAATTCTTTATTTTTTTTATTATTTTGCATACCTCATTGGTATTTAAGAAAGTTGACTGATTATATTTATTAAGTAAGCTATTTGATACAATATAATACATTTCGAAAATATAATCCTTAGTAACTAATTTATATATATTGTATCCATCATTCATAAACCCGTTAAAATTAAAAGGAACTACAGTAATCAAGAATATTGAAAAATTAAATAAAGAAAAATATTGAAAAAGTCAATTTTTACAAAAAAGGTTAATGTAAAAAAAAAGACTAAATATTGGTCCTCCGGTTAACAACCTCAGAATTTTCTTATTATTAAACGTAGTTGGCTTATATCTAAATAATCCACCAAAAATCCCCACTGTGTATTTAATCTAATCTTAAACTGATTTTCCCACGAAAGTTTTATAAACCCAAATATTAATGACTCTGGTCTAACTTTATTAAATAATCCAAAAGCTAAATGACCTAACTCATGTACAAAGATAGACAATAATAAGGCAAAGTATGCTATAGATACTAAATTTAATTCAAAAACAAGAGTAAAGATTACGAGAAGTAACGTAAAGATCATCGGAGATATAAATTTCATCTATTTTATTCTCACCTCTTTGTATTTAAGCATGCTATTTTTATCTATAAAAGAAACAGCATTTTACAATATTTCTATATGATCTAGTTTCAACTTCTATATTTGTTTCTAATGCTGTAAAACCAATCCCAATCATGCCTCAAATAACTAAACTTTTAACTAACTTCTTTTTCATTAGTATTCATCTCGAAAATAAAAATTAGAAAACGTCTTCCACGCAAGAATTGTAGCTCCATTGATCTAGTTTTGTAAACATTGAGACAAAGGTTTCTATCTAACAATTTTGTAAGTTGGTGCCCTTCGAATTTGATTAAATTAGATTTTATTCCGTTTTATTTCAAGGTAAGTATTAATACAAGTTTTAATTTTTATAAAAAAATGAATCTTACCATAGAGATTTACTAACTAATTATTTATACTTTTTATAATAGATTGGAGGTTACTATATGAGGGAAAAGTTATTAATAGGGAGTTTTTGGTTATCATTCTTTAATATTGTTTGTAAAATTCTCGGATTCATTTATCTAATACCTTGGCTAAAATTTATGGGAACTATCCACAATCAACAAACTGCTCAAGCTATTTATAATGTTGCATACTTACCTTATGCTTTATTCTTATCACTTGGTACAGCTGGATTTCCTAGTGGCATTGCTAAAAAAATTGCTGAATTAAATATTAATGGAAATAAAAACCAAATAAAAGAATTGTTCAAAAGTGGCTTGATAGTTATGGAAATAATAGGGATTCTCTCTGCTTTATTAATGTTTATTTTTGCTCCTACATTAAGTAAAATAAGTCCAATAGTTGATCATACTGCGGGTATCACAGCAATCCGTAGCCTTTGTTTTTCTTTATTAATTATTCCTATACTTAGCGCACTAAGAGGGTATTTTCAAGGTCTAAATTATAGTTTTCCTTTTGGTGTTTCCCAACTACTAGAACAATTAGTTCGAGTAGTTTGTATTTTAGTAGGAACCTATCTAATTAGAGTTCAATTTAATGGTAGTATTTTATCTGCAGTTATATTAAGTACATTTGCATCCTCCATAGGGGGAATAGTTGCATTTCTTTATCTACTTTTTATCGGAAAAAAAAGAAATTTGTTTCAACTTAAAGATTTTTACTTCTTACCTTTAAAATCTATATCTCACATGAAAGGTCTTGCTATAGATATAATCAAAGAATCATTGCCGTTTGTATATGTAGGATCGGCTATTTCTATTTTACAATTAATTGATCAATTTTCTTTAAAGGTTTTGTATTCTTTGTTTTTTCCTCAAAGTAGTTTAAGCGAACTTCAAACATTGTATACATTAGCCTCTGCAAATCCTAAATAAATTAGCTCCAGTACTACTAGGTATTATTGGATCAATTACTATTTCAGCTCTACCTTTAATAAGTACTGTAAAATCAAAACCTGAGTTATTACAAGGTACCTCACAAATACTACGATTAGCCTTTACATTTTTACTACCTACTTCGATAGGAATGATAATATTATGCAATCCTCTTAATACATTATTCTTTGGATTTAATTTAGATGGAAGTAGATATTTATCAGCAACAATTATTAGCACATCTCTATTAGGGATTTTTACAATAGTATTATCTATTTTACAAGCACTAAGTTTTCATAAGAAAGCTATGCAAATCACTTCAATAACTCTTTTATTAAAACTTATTATTCAAATTCCATGTATATATCTATTTAAAGGGTATGGATTATCGATTGCTACAATTATATGTACGATGTTTACAACCATCATAGCTTATAGATTTCTAAGTAGAAAATTTGATATTAATCCAATAAAATATAACAGAAAGTATTATTCAAGATTAGTTTATTCAACTATAGTAATGACTATTTTAAGCTTACTAATGTTAAAAATCATTTCTAGTGTTTACAAATTTGAAAGTACTCTTCAACTATTTTTTTTAATAAGCTTAATCGGATGTTTAGGTGGAGTAGTATTTTCTGTAACATTATTTAGAAATAAATTTATTTCTAAATTAGGCAAGCTTTTTTAATACAACATGATTAACAGTAATAATCACTTTCTTTTTGCGATATATTATCATTAAAAGGATATAGATAATTTAAAAAATACCCCCCATTGTCGTTCAAGAATTTTGGAGTTTCCTAGCCATTAGTTTTCTTATATTCAATTATTTTTCATTGTCCTATATGAAATTTTGCAACTATTCTAAGGCTATGAAAAAAACTAACCATCCTTAAAGAATTTATATCGGCATTAGTAATTCTAATATTTATTTCTTAGAGCAAAACCACTAATTGTTAGTTAAACTCTTTTTTTATTATACAATGCTTTTACTGATAAAAGTTCTATCCTCATTTTAATAAAAGATTATTTAAGTTTCTATCTAATGAATTTTACGGATTTGCTAACGTATTATTAATTGAGTAACCTTTTTCAAAATTGTCCCTAATGCTGTGAAACCAATACTAATTTCAACACAAATAACTAAAACTTTAATTATCTTCTTTTTCATTAGCTTTTATCTCGAAAACAAAAATTATAAAACGTTTTTTAACTTACCGTAACTATTCTTATTTTCTAAATGTTACAGAATAGTTACGGTAAGTTAAATATAGTACTTTCTTTCTATTTCATTGCCTGCTACGCTCTTTTTTATCTATATATTATCCATCAAATACACATTCATACTATCTATCATAATTTTTATATTCTATTCGTTGTACAATAGTTATAAGAAATATATTCAAACAAAACGCCTTTTCTTACTTAACTATTTTAATTTTCTAGAAAGCATAATCTTTTGTACTATCTATTTGCCTTAAATAATGCAATTCTATTTATCATGGAGACAAAAATTTAAAATATTACTTTATGCTTTTTGACTAACACTATTATATTAAATTGACTAACGTTTACTCTTGTAATTGATAACAAATCTCTTTAGTAGTAGAATAAACTTTACTATATACTTGAAAGAATTTATTATATAACAACACATTTTTTTCAATTGGTTGATATACTTTTTTATATTTCACAAACATTTTAATACAACTATCAATGTTTGCACACATACCACAACCAATAACTGCTAATATTGCAGCTCCCAAGCTAGGACCCTGTTCCGTTTCCAATGTAGTGATAGGAAGGCCAAAAATATCAGCCTGTATCTGAAGCCATTGTTGATTTTTCGTTCCTCCACCTACAGAAATAATTTTTTTTATTTTCAAATTTTTTCTTTGTTCCATGATTACTTTAGATTCTTTTAATGAAAAAGTTATTCCTTCAATAACTGATCGTGTAAAATGTTTTAGACTATGTCGACTATCGATACCAATAAAACTCCCCCGAATTTGACTATCTTGATACGGAGTTCTTTCTCCTCTTATATAGGGAGTAAAAATCAAGCCCTCACTTCCTACTATTACTTCATCAATATTCGCTAACAAATCAGAAAATTCTACATCTTTAGCAAATGTATCTCTAAACCATTTTAAAGAATTACCTGCTGCCAACGTTACTCCCATGGAGTAATAAGAATTAGGCAGAGCTGAATTAAATAAGTGGAGATTACCTTGATATTCGTTCTCAGCATCGTCTTCCATTGACAAAAAGACGCCACTAGTACCAATTGACAGCATTGCTACTTCAGAATTAACTATCCCAGCTCCAATAGCCGCACAAGCATTATCAGCTCCACCTGCAAAAATTTCCACTTTTGTTTCTAGTCCAAATCTATTAATCAACGAACTTCTCATATTACCAACTTTAGCTGAAGACTCAAATAATGTTGGCAAATACTCCTTAGGAATATTAAACTTATCAAGAATTGTCTTGGACCAAACGCGCTTTTTAACATCTAGCATTAACGTACCAGCTGCATCTGAATAATCCGTAGAATAACAACCAGTTAGCCAATGTACCAAATAATCCTTAGGTAACATTATATGCCTCGTTTTAGTCCAATTCTTTTCTTCATTTTCTTGAACCCATAAAATTTTTGGCAAAGTAAAGCCTTCTAAAGCAATATTTTTAGTAATTTCCTGTACTTCTCTCCCCATACAATTCATAATATCCTCACATTGTTTCGTTGTACGTACATCATTCCATAAAATAGCAGGACGAATTATTTCATTATCCTTGTCTAATAATACTAAACTATGCATTTGTCCAGATATACTAATCCCTTTCAATTCTTTTTTCATTTCGGGAAATTCACTCAATAAATCATTAATTACATTTTCAATTGCTTTAATCCAATCGTGTGGATTTTGTTCACTATATCCTGGTCTTGAAGAAAACAATGGATAATCTGATGAAGACGTAGCAATGACATCCCCTATTTCAGATACCAATAATCCTTTTAATGAACTTGTACCTAAATCTATACCTAAAACATAACTCATAATTATTAAATCCTTTCAAAAAAGCTGAAATACCTACAAAAGATATTTCAGCTCATTTTTCTTAATACAGATAATCATTTAAAATATTTTTTACATATTCTATATGACTTGATTCTATTATTGGTTCATCATTTTTTAGGGCATAATTAGTTAAACTTTCTAAATTTTCTTTTCCAGAAATAATTTTTGCTCCAATACCTTTTTTAAACGATGAATAACGCTGTTCTTTTAGATCCTCAAAGAAACGATCCTCTTTTAATTTCATCGCACTCTTTAATCCTCTCGCAAATGTATCCATTCCAGCAATGTGAGCAAGTAATAAATCTTCCATTTCAAAAGATGAACGTCTAACTTTAGAATCAAAGTTTATTCCCCCAGGTTCAATACCCCCATTTTCTAGTATTTCATACATAGCTAATGTAACATCATAAACATTAGTAGGAAATTCATCTGTATCCCAGCCAAGCAGAACATCACCTTGATTAGCATCAATTGAACCCAAGGCACCATAGTTTCGAGCTACATTAAGTTCATGTTCAAATGTATGTCCAGCTAAAGTTGCATGGTTAGCCTCTAGATTTAGCTTAAAATCCTTTTCTAACCCGTATTTTAAAATAAATGCCATAGTAGTTGCAGCATCGAAATCGTATTGATGTTTTGAAGGCTCTTTGGGTTTTGGTTCAATCAAAAATTGTGGCTTGTGTCCAATTTTTTCACCGTAAAATATAGCCATTTTGAATAGACGCGCAATATTATCTTGTTCAAACTTCATATCAGTATTTAGTAATGTTTCATATCCTTCACGTCCACCCCAAAAAACATAATTTTCTCCACCTAATTTTTTTGAAACATCTAAACCTTTTTTTACCTGAGCAGCTGCGATAGCGTATACGTTTGCATTATTTGTAGATGCTGCGCCGTTGACATAACGAGGATTTGAAAACATATTTGCAGTATTCCACAATAGTTTAATACCAGTTTCATCCATCTTTTCTTTTATTAAATCTGTAATTTCATCAATATTAGAAAAGAATTCTTTTAAAGAGTTACCTTCTGGAGCAATATCAATGTCATGAAAACAAAAATATTCAACATCTAGCTTTTCTAAAATTTCAAAAAAAGCTATAACTCTTTTTTTTGCAGTCTCCATAGGAGATTCTCCCAACCAACTTCGCTTATTAACTGCTTTTCCAAAAGGATCTGAACCGTCTTGTGTCATAGTGTGCCAGTATGCTACAGCAAATCGTAAATGTTCTTTCATAGTCTTTCCCATAATTATTTCTTCTGGGTTATAGTGTCGAAACGCGTACATATTTTTTGTGTTCGTTCCTTCATATTTAATTTTTTCGATTTTTGGGAAGTAAACCATGTTAAAAGTCTCCTTATCATCTTTAAAATTGTTATTTCAATTCGATTAATATTTTTATAATTTATATACTATTGAAAATTAATTAGTCAGAGGTAGTTTTAATTTTACTCTTCCTCTTCTTCAGCAATTTGTAACTTCGGTATTTTAATACTTTCGGTACCTATTTTCAATAAATGTTCTACAAGATTTTCCTCTTTTATAGCAAAGAATGATTCTAAAACCATTCCCAAATTAACTCCAGTTATTATCTGAATTCTTGAGTCTTCACTTGCTAGCATCATGGCAGTATTTGCTGGAGTCCCACCCATCAGATCTGCTAAAATCACAATTCTTTTTGCATCATTTAAAGTACCAATAATTTTATCTAATTTATTAAAGGTCCCTTCAATACCATCATCAGGCGTCATAGAAACAACAGGATAATTTATTTGATCACCTAAGATCATTTGAGCCGAATTCAAAATTTCTTTCGCCATAAGGCCATGGCTCATTAAAATTACTTCGTTGGTCATAATGATCTCCTTTACAATATATCTTTTAAAAAAGTCTTTTTATCATCTGGTGTCATAATTGTTGTTATTTCAATATCTAGACTTAATAGTTTCTCAAAAGCAGATCGCTCTTCATCAGTGACACTAATATTTGGTCTTAAAACAGTAGTATTATTACGATTTGACATATTACCAACATTGATTCTTTTTATCTCTAAATCATTTTCAATAAATGGTAATAAATCTACGGGTGATTTGACAATCATCAGAACATTTTGTCCTTCATATTTGCCATTTTTAATATTACTAATAGCTGTTTCTTCAGTTATGATAGACGAAGAAATTCCAGCAGGAACTGCCATTCTTAAAACCTGCTTTTGTAAATCATTTTTAGCAACGTTGTCGTTCACTACCATTAAACGTGTTACTCCCAATTTATTACTCCACATTGTAGCTACTTGACCATGGATCAAGCGATCATCAATTCTAATATTGTTAATACCTTTCATTTCCATCGAAAATGCCTCCCATAAATTATTTTATTTTAAAATACCTAGAGCCGCTAAAACAATTGACAATACCATAACACCAAGAATTAAGTAAATAGGTTTAACGTTCTTCTTTAATGCCCAGAAAACTAAACCAACTAATAATGCAGGCAATAATCCAGGCATTATTTGATCCAAAATATCTTGACCTTTCATTGAAAAATTACCCTGTTTAAAGTTTAAAGTAATATTAGCTTTAACGACTGAAGGTATTAATGCCCCCACGACCATTAATCCTAAAATCGAAGTTGACTCAGTTAATAATTTCAAACTTTTTTCTATAGTAGCAATTAATTTTGTTCCTGAGGCATATCCTGCATTAAATAATGGAATACTAACTAATTTTAGCGCTACACTTACAACAATCCATAACAAAATTCCAACTGGACTACCATCAATAGCCATATTTGCTGCAATAGCACCAAATATAGTCCAAGGAATAACTACAAATAAACTATCACCCAAACCAGCTACCGGGCCCATAAGGCCTGTCTTAATAGATGTTACAGCCTCTTCTGTGTTTTCGTCAGCATTCTCTTCCATAGCTACATTAATACCTAAAATGTAAGGTGCCACCCAAGGATTAGTATTAAAAAATTGTAAATGATTTAATACCGCTTTTTGTAATGCTTCTGGTTTATTTTTATATGCTATTTTTAAAAATGGTAATACTGCATAACAATATGCTAGCGCTTGCATCTTTTCATAATTAGAAGAAACTGAGCTTGTAAAAAACCATCTCCACAAAACACTTCGTTTAGTTTTTGTATCAATGCGTAATTTTAATTGTTCGATATTATTCATCGTCATCCATCCCCCCTGCTATATTAATCACAGTATTCTTTACTAAATCTTGACTATTTTTTTTATAAATTATTAATGCAATAGCTGCCCCTACAAGCGCTACTCCTAATAAAGGTATTTTCATATAAACAGCCATTACAAAACCAATAACAAGATAACTAAAATATTCTTTTGCAGGTAAATATCGCAGTAGTAACCCTATACCGACAGCTGGTAGTAAACCTCCAGCAACAGTTAATCCATTGGTTAGCCATTCTGGAGTATACGATAGAATTGTATTAATTAATGATGGACCGAAAATTACTGCCAATGCTACTGGTATGCCTGTTGTTGCTGCTGTTAAAAACACGCCAAACATTTGCATTTTGGTAATCATACTATAATCACCTTTTTTCACACCTGCTTCAGCTTTGTGAACCATCCAGATACCTATGGTATTTCTGATAACATCTAGTTGGACCATCAATAAAGCTACTGGTATACCAATAGAGATTCCTACAGATGGTTTTTGCCCAGTAGTAATTGTAATAAAAGTTGCTACGATACTTGCTGTTTGATAGTCAGGTATTGAAGCTCCTCCAAAATTACTTATTCCCAAAGATAGTAACTGTAAAGTACCACCGATAAATAAACCTGTTGATATATCACCTAGGATTAATCCTGTAACAAAACCCGCTGTTACCGGTTGATAAGTTCCAAACATTGTTGAGTTTTTTTCAAAGTTAATAAAAAATCCATACAGCACAATTAATACTAATTGAAAAATACTTGCTTCCATTAATTTTCCTCCTTAATTACATCAAATAATTTTGAAAATTTACCTTTTTCACTTGTTTTGATAAAAATCGGGATTTGTTGAATGTCTGCTTCGACTACCACTGTTTTTCCACCATCAAAGTTTTCTCTTGTCCATAGGTTTGTCCAACTTTCACCTTTTGGTAAATAAACTTCTCGACTAGTTTCTTTATAATTTTCAATAGGCGCAACAAGAATCGCATCTCCAAATAAATAGGTATCTTCAATATTCCATGCATTCTGATCATGTGGATATTCATAAAATAATGTTCTCATAAGTGGATCACCAAACTCATGGGCCTGTCTCATCAACTTACTAATATAAGGCTTCAATTCTTCTCGTATTTTTATATATTTCGTTAGTATTTGTTCGACTTCTTTACCATAAGACCAAATTTCATTTGGAGCTCCGGTAACCATTGATCCTCCTCCATGATCAGATAATGGTTTGCTGTGTGGTAAGCGATCACCATGCATTCGTAAAATAGGCGAAAATGTTGCATATTGGAACCAGCGGACTAGTAATTCTCTAAACTCAGGATCTTTAGGATCTCCTCCATGAAATCCTCCAATATCTGTTGTCCACCAAGGTAACCCAGCCAACCCAACGTTTAATCCAGTATTTACTTGATTACGAAAAGCTTCAAAGCTAGAATCAATATCTCCTGACCATAACAAAGCTCCATAGCGTTGAGCCCCTGCCCATCCACCTCTTACAAGTGTAACAACTGATTGATTATTTCCTAAACCTTCAGAAATCATTGATAAATAATCGATTGGATACAAATTCCCAATTTGTAAATCGGTTCCTTTTTTATATCGATAATTATCGAAATCATATACAGAATACCCAGGCTCAGCTACATCTAGCCAAAAATATTTAACTCCTTTGTTAACATAATTCTTTTTAATGAGGTTCCAAACATATTCTCGTGCTTTCTCATTAGTCATATCAACAAAAATTGTATTTCCTTGAATTTGCATTGTTAATCTAACGCCACGATTTACTTTCACTAAGTAACCATTTTCTAGATATTCATTAAAATTCATTGCATCAGTTTGTACAGTAGGCCATATGGAAATAATTGGCTCTACATTATATTCATCTCTTAATGTTCTTAAAAATTGTTCAGGTTGAGGCCAATATTCTTCATCAAATCGATATTCACCTTGTTTAGGCCAATGGAAATAGTCAATAGCTATAGTTGAAAGTTTTATTCCCAAAGCATAGTATTTTTTTACAACATCCATTACTTCATTTGGAGATCGATAGCGTAGTTTACTTTGCCATAATCCCAATAAGTTTTCAGGCATTTTAGGAACTTTACCAGTTAAATCACTATAATTTCGAAGTATCTCTTTTGGGGTATCACCCGCAATTACTACATAGTCAATATAATTAGTAGAAGCCATTTTCCATCGAGTCATGTTTTTAGCAAATGATACCTCTCCTATACCTGGATTATTCCATAAAAATCCATATCCTAAACTCGATACATAGAATGGTATAGATACTTGTGAGTTTCTTTGAGCTAATTCTAGAACTGTATTCTTCAAATCAAGATAAGATTGTTGATATTGTCCCATTCCAAAAATCTTCTCACTTGATTCAGATTCAAATCTAGTTGTAACCTGAAAACCACCTTGTAAATTAGAGTGGTATTCTCTAGACTTCAACTTCAGCGTTGAATTAAAATCTTTAGTTATTTCAATTGTACCTGCATCTTCACTTCCGTCATCATGTTTGACAGCTCTCAATCTGATAAACTCTTTTAATAGCACTTCATTTTTTTCATTATAAAAAGTCAATCGGTCCCGATGGTCTAACACAACTCTAATTTTCCCGTTTATTAATTCTGTCTTATTTTCGTCTTGATTTATTATGACTGTACCTAAAGCATCAGGCTCACCAATTAAAGAATTAAGTCTATTTTCAAAGTTCATATCTACAAACGATCTGACTCTAACGGCATTTTCACCCCAAGCTTCTACAATCAATAATTCATCATCAAAAGTTCTCGAAAAAGATTTTGGTGTAACTTCAATCACATCTTCCAACCCACTTTCAATTTCTTCTTAATTAGTTTGTATATGATAACAATACTAGTAATCGCAACAATACAAACGCTTTCATATGCACTCCTTTTGCTCTCTCTGTGTCAACAAAAGGTTATAGATTAATTTGTTTTCACGATAAACTAATTAACTAAAAAAAATAAACATAAGATAATCAGCATCAATGACTTGAAATTTATTCGTTAGCACGTTAAACTAATTAATAAATAGACTATAAAACAGGCTCAGTGAAATGTCAACTGTAAACGCTATATTTTTTTTGATAAATTAATTTGCTTTTAGCAAATAGGAATCTTAAACTTTAATTACAACTAATTTATTCTAATTTAAGGAGAGAAAAATGATTTCCAGCAAATACACTATTAGAGAACAAAATGAAGCTCAAATACTTAATCAAATTATAAAACATAGAGAAATATCTAGAGCCGAATTAAGTAAGATCACCTCTTTAAATAAAGCATCTGTTTCTTCAATTACAAACAAACTAATAAACGATGGATTCATCATTGAAAAAAGGATCGGAGAAGCTACAAATCGAGGAAGAAAACCTATCATGCTGACCTTTAACGGTAGTTCTTCAGCCTTAGTAATTGCAATTGATCTAGGCTATAACTATATAGATGGCGCATTAGCTTCTTTAGATGGAAAAGAAATCCATAGGGTTCAACTTATTGATACCTATGTTAACAAAAAAAATGTCCAAGATTTAATTCATAAAGTATTCAATCAGCTTACTTCAGATTGTCCTCATACCCATTATGGCATAGTAGGTATGACAATAGCTCTTCAAGGTCAAGTTCTAAATAATAAAATTATCAGTACTTCCTACAATGATCTTGCTGAAATAAACCTAGTTGAAATGTTAAACCAAGAATACAACTTCCCAGTATTCTTACAAAATGAAGCTAATTTATCAGCGTTGGGTGAATATACTTTTTCATCAGATATAGAAAACTTAGCATCCATTAGTCTTCATAGTGGCATTGGTGTCGGACTTGTGAAAAATGGTAAACTAGATGTTGGTAATAAAGGTTATGCTGGACAATTAGGACATACTATTTTGTTTCCCAATGGAAGAAAATGTACTTGTGGAAATCATGGTTGCTTAGAAAAATATTGCTCTACACAAGTGATTTATCACGAAATTTCGAAAGAGAAAAATCTCAATAAAATAAATTCAGATGTAGTTTCTATTCTATATAATAACAAAGAATCAAAAGTTGTTAAAATGATTGAACAATATGCCTACTATTTATCTATTGGTGTTAATAATGCTATCATGTTATATGCACCTGAATTAGTAATTTTCAATAGTCCATTAACAAAAAAAATTCCAGATATAATAAACATAATCCAAAGAAATTTAAACAATCAATTTACAAAAGACGTATTAGTTATTAACAGCCCTATCGAATGGAACCCTGTAATTAGTGGAGCTATTTCACTTTCAATACAGAAATTTTTAAATATTGAACAATTAAAACTCGGTAAATTAAATAAAATTTAGTACAACAAGAGATTGAAAAAAACAGATAACAATTAATAAGATTGATTGGCATCTGGTTTATTTTTTGTATAAAAATAAGAACACCTTTGCTAAAATAAAAGTGACCAAACAAATAGGTGTAGTGACCCCAAAAAGTTAGAATTTTATAGAGTGGATTTTTCCACTCTATTTTTTATGCAGTTTTTTTGATTGAATTGTCGAAATTCTACTGGGCTTTTCCAGTTAAGTTTTTCTTTGATTCGGTGATGGTTGTAATAATAAATGTAGTTCTCAATTGCTTCTCTTAATTCATTTTGATTTTGATAGATTTTTCCATAGTACACTTCTTGTTTTAGGATACTGAAGAAATTCTCCATAGGAGAATTATCTAAACAGGTTCCTTTTCGAGACATACTTTGAAAGATATTGTTGTCCTTTAATGTTTGTATATAGACATTCATTTGATAAGCCCAACCTTGCTCAGAGTGAAAGGTGCGACGATAGGGACAATCATTTGTTTGAGAAATTGCTTCTTTCAGACCTGCCATAACTGTTTTACCGTTTGGTTGAGTAGAAAGGCTATAGCTTAGAATTTCACTATTATACATATCCATAAATGAATCTAAATATAGTTTTTTCTGACGAAAGATGCCTGCGTTATCTGCTTCAAAGTACTTAAATTCAGTTGTATCAGTTGTGATTTTTTGATGAGGAACCGTTGGTAAAATCGCTAAAAATTTGATTCGTCGCGATTTTACCAACGGTTCCTTTATAGGAATTGTACTTCCTAGATTCTTAGTAAAAGCTTTGACTTGTAACTTTAACTTTTGAATTAATCGTTGGACTTTCTTTTTATTCACTTGAAATCCACGTCGTTTCAATTCTTGATTCATCCTTCTATAGCCATAATGTTGATGTTTTTTACGAATCGCTTGAATTTCTTCTTCAATTATTTGTGTTGAAGCTGTTCTGTCAAGGCGTTTTTGCCAGTACATGTAAGTGGATTTTGGAAACCTTAGGGTTTCCAAAATATCTTTTAATCGAAAGTGTCTTCGGAGACTGTGAATGATTCGTGCGATTCGTTCATTTTTTGTTCGTCCTCTAAACGCAGTCTCTTCAATTCTTTTAAATAGGCATTCTCGATTTTTAACATTCTATTTTCTTTTTCTAGTTTCTCTACTTGAGATAGTTCACTTGGTAATGGTTGGGGTTCATTTCTTTTTAGACATGGTAGGTGGACGTCCTTTCTGTTTAGAGAGTCCCTCTATACCAAACTTCTGATACGTTCTAAGCCAATTTCCAATCAATGATGGATTGTTCATTTTTAGAAGATTAGCTACTTCTTGATAGGACAACTCTATCGCATCTAGCTTAAATTGAATAGAGTAATTCTTACTTTTTCGACTGCGAAGTAGTCCTTCTTCACCAAGTTCTTTATAGGTATTAATCCATTTGCTTATTTGAGAATTATTTTTAACCCCATACTTCTTTGCGAGAAACCTTAGACCTCCTTGACCAGATAAGTAGTCATGAACAAGTTTAACTTCAAAACTGTATTTTTCCATACAAAAAAACTCCAAAAGTTAGATTTTTAGGTCTAACTTTGATTACCATGCTGATTCTTAAATTTACGATTCACAGCTAGTGTAAAAGTTGCAACAGCCGCACCACTTACAGTAAAACGTAAATCAGGATTTTTAGTTAGTCTCCCTACTAATACAACATTATTTATCATTAAATCACCCTTTCTATTCTTACCAGTACACGTACTTTATACGATTGTTTTAACAGTACTGGTATATTATTACAAGTAAAATATTGATTTCTATAAAAGTTTTCCGTACACTGTGATTGAATGGAGGGACAAGTAATGGAAATTGATTTATCAAACGAAACAACAAAAAAGGAATTAACAAATGGTTGTCTCATCATTTAGTCAGCAAAGAGATCGGTACACAGATAACTGGCCAAACAACAATGCTTTTAATCAAGCAGTAAAAATTGACCATATAATTCCTTTTTATAAAACTGAAGGAAAAGGTCCAGCTAAAGTGAAACTTTATTTACGAGAAGAGCTTGAAGAATACACTAATAGAAAAAGAGCCATAATAAAAAGAACGACTCACTTCATTAAAAGTAAGCCGTTCTTTTGCAATATATTATAACTATTTAAATTCTAAGTGTAATTCTTTTCCTACGTCATGTGCAATTTCATAAAGAACTTTAAAGCTAACATTCAATGTTCCATTTTCAATCCTAGCAATAGTACTTTGTGGTTTGACAACTTTTTCAGCAAGTTCCCTTTGAGAAAAACCTAGCTCTTTCCGCAATTGAGCTAACGCAACTGCTACTTCTAGTCTTTGAGACTCTAACTCAAACTCTTTAGCGAAAGAGCTACTGCTTTTTTTCTTTTATTCAATTAGTTGATTAATGGTTGCCATAGTAGTTCCCCCATTTTCATAAAGTTTTTTTACATTTCGCTAATGATTATACTTTTTGAAATACCGTTTTAACCTTTAACAATAGTTCATTGACTAGGTTTTCATGAGCTGTCTCTAGAAATACACATTTTCTAGCTTCGTAATCAATAGTTGTTAATTGATCTAATAATACTTTTCCTGAAGTTTTCATTTGATAGGAAGAGTCAATAGAAACATACAGAGGATAGTTTCTATTGGTACTTGATATCGGGGCAACAATTACAACATTACTGTAATCCGCAATAATATTGTGACTTAAAACAATATACGGTCTCTTTCCTGTCTGTTCATGACCTGATCGGGGAGCTGTATTCAATAACAAAATATCGCCTTGGTGTGGAACTTTTACCATTTTTCATTTCCCACGGCTTTTCCTAAATTTTGAACAGCAACATTTACTTTTCCTCCGTTGTAGTTTGCAAACAATTGTTCAATTGTTAATTCATCATCTGAATCTAAAGCTTCGATAATTAATCGTTTCTTACCATCAGATTCATCTTGTATAACCTTCACTTTGTCTTCTGTATGGAGTTGAAGATATTCCATCGTAGATTTAGGAAGTCTAAGTCCATTACTATTTCCCCATTTTTTTATCGATAGCATTTCCATCTAAAACACCTCTTTCTGTATATACAAAGTATAACACAAGACTTCCTGGAAGTATATACATAATTATCTGTGAATAAAAATCTTGATTAACTCTCTCTAATATTAGTTTTATTTTTCGAAATCTCCTAACTCCGGAAATCCTTTTTCATTTAAAATTGTTAATGCTTCTTCATATGTTCTTAGTTGTTTTTCAAATACCTTAATCTCTTTTTCCAATTCATTCTTTTCTTCACGTAACACTTTTACCTTAGCTAGCAATTCCTGATCGTTTGGATTAAACTTCAAGCGTTCGTTTGCTGAGAGTAGCTTTTGAGCCAGCTGTTTTTGCACTTCCTACACAAATCAAAAAGTTATCATGAAATTCTTTTCTAAGAACTTTTGGCGCTTGATCACTACTCACCTGTCTTGCAGAAATAATATTTAAAGCCGTAACCATTTCTCTTACATTCTGAATCACTGGATTTTTTCTTTTTGGAATCAAACCACGAGGCTGTGACATAAGTCATTGTCATTAACTACAAGAAGTTGGCTCCATGAAATCAGTAAATGATTTCATGGAGCCAACTTCTTTATGTATTTAACATACCGAGACGTTTCATTGCCGCTAACTTCCTCATATTTAATGCCATGATAAGAATGCCTGTCTCTTTTTTCACCTTTTCCATCCCTCGAACATGGTATCGAGTGAAATGCAAACAAGCCTTCATCCACCCAAAGACTAGTTCTACGTCAATTTTTCTTTGTGCGTAGATTTTTCCATTCTCAGGTTCTGAAAGCAAGGTACGTTGTTTTACTTTAAAGTATTCTAGCGAAGGATTGACTTTAATGATGCGTGTATTGCCCCCTTGGGTCAACGCCTCTTGAATCACTTCTTTGTTTTCTGTATATTTTTCTACTTTGTATTCTTTAAAATCTCGGAAAAATCCGTCGACTTTATTCGTGTCTGTCCTGTATGCATTGAAATTGAAACGAACTCCTTTTGGATCAAGGTAGCAATCCTCTTTTTCGTTATACGTCCAATTCATGACTTTTCGTTCATCCGATTGCCATTTCTTACTTTGCTCTTTCAACATCGTAGAGTAGGGGATCAATGCGGTATAGTATGGTTCGATCGTTCATCTTCAAGGTACCGATAATTTTGTTCTGAACCATACCCGGCATCTGCCACAATATACCTAGGAAGTCGACCCGCCTTGTTCATTTTTTCTATAAAAGTAGGGAAGGTTTTCGTATTCGTTGGATTTTGATAGACATCATAATCCAAAATGAACTGATTACTGGCAGCTATTTGAAGGTTGAACGCAGGCTTTAATTGCCCATTACGCATAGGATCTTCTTTGACACGCATAAATGTGGCATCTGTATCTGTTTTTGAATAACTATTTCGGGTACATAGCTAAGCGCTGTTGGTGATCCGTCATTTTGTCCCGACGCTCGCTTAGTTTTCTTTTTTGTGCTTTTAGTGTACGACGTTGTTGTTTGGCTGGATTCGGTGAAGCATCTTTGGTTTGGATCACTTCTTGCTCTAAATCTTCTAATCGTAGTTCCAGCCTTGTAAGTACTTCATCTAACCTATCTAATGTGAGCGTGGTTTCTTCGGGAATATGACTCGCTACATGTGCTTCTTTGAATTCAGACATCAAAGAGATGATCTGTTCACGATTCATTTTGTCGTATTTAATGGTGCTCTTTTTTCAAACAAAACTGTATTTATTGGCATCTGCGAGAACCTTCGTTCCATCGATAAAAATCGAATCACTCATTAATTTTTGCTCTCTAAGGTAGTGGATCAACGAATCGAGCCCTTTTTCAATCAACGTTTCTAACTCATTAGAAATTCGAAAGCACGCGATTGTACGATAGCTAGGAATCTGTTCTTGCGTCAACCAGCAGGGAGACTTTCTTCTGCTAGTTGCTCAATTTCCCGACTGCTAAACACGCTGCATGTATAGGCGAAAAGAACTAATTTTAACAGGGCACTCAAATCATAATTACGAGGGCGACCAAAAAGGTATGCTTCGTTGATTTCAAGGGATTCAACGAGTTCATTGATAAAACAAGCGGTGCTATCTTCTTTTGGAATATAAGAAGTTGTGATATCTAAAGTGAGTTGATTCATGTTATAATTTGTATGCATGATTTTGATCCTTTCGAGGGTTGAATGATTTAGAGTACGGCTGCTACCGTACTCTTTTTTATAGACTTATGTCACAGCCTCATCTGTTTTATTGTCTTTTCCCTTTTTAAATAAACAAATCCCACTTGTGATAATACCAACTAACGGTAACAGACTTAGTAAAGCTACAAATTTCGACCACCCAATATCAACAAACCTTCTTTCTTGGAACAGAAAAACCTATAATAATCATTATAAAGAACACGATCCTAAGAAAATTATAAAAATCAAAAGGACCATTTATCACGAAATATTTTAAATAATTGTTTTCAATCAGAGAATTTTTGTATACAAACATTGAAAAAGTTTCTATCCCTAATCCAAACACAAACAGTATACACTGATAATACCAATATTTTCTTCTTGACAATCCCTTGTTTAAATCAAAAATATTTTCCAAATCTATATCCCTCCAAACCTACTAATGCTACTTTATGTATTTATTTACAATACCATTGTAATTGGCAAATACATAAAATAGCAAATAATATCCTAAAACAGCTATGATTTTTTCTTACAAAGTATACATTTCTGGTTTAATTTATCCTATTTTAGTAAAGTAATTGTCTATTAGCCAATATATAAGACTTAAGACTGGCTCTAGGGGTGAGACAGCCTCTAAGGTTATAACTTATTTTGGCCTTTCAATTGCCTTGATATTACTTTTATTTTAGGATTATTTAACATGAACAAATATTTCTGAATCTTTTACATAAATGTCATGATAATAATTAGATTTCATTAACTCACTTTCTTCTTTATTCAACGCGTTAATATCAAAAATCTCCATGTTCACATTTAAACCAGTGTACGTTCTAAATAAAAACTGATTTGGCCAATAAAGGGCTTCATTTGGTGGAACCAGTTCTTTTAATATAGGATAATTCTTCGAACTATTGACAAATACTGGCGAATCCTTAAATAAAGACGTACTATGCACGGTCACCGTGTCACGGTTCACTAGGTCTTTTAAATCATCGGCTAATATCATACTTTGTCGTTCAAAGGATTCCTTTTGGTGACTTAACGCACTAGCATAAACAAATGTAAAAGATAAAAGGTAAACACAGAAGAGACAAACCGCTGTTTTTGACACATATCCTAGCACGTTTTTAGAAGTATTTGCCAAAGTAAGCATGATAACTGAAACTACAAAAAAACTAAATCCATAGCCGTACCTAGGTGAAATTAAAAGAAGCTTTTCCGGAAAGATTAAAAAGACGCCGTAACTCAAAATAGAACCTAAACATAGAAACAATACTACGTATAAAAAGCTTTTAACAGGCGATACTTTCGCATTAAGAACCGTACTTAAAACAAAGAAAATTACTAGAATAAAAAACAACAGTATCCATAGTTTTGTACTCTGCTCAGTTATTTTTGACAGATACATTTGACTATTTACTAAGATTGTTTTAGGTATATCCTTAACGCTCGCGATTGTTGTCATACCGCCTCGTGTTGCTATTTCAGGGTTAAATTTTGTTTCAATAAGATAAAGAAACATGGCGCTTATATAGCTAATCATAGCTACAATCGCTTTTTTAAGCACATCAATAAACGATTGATTGTCTAACAGCTGTTTCAGTGATAATGCTAACACCATCACCACATAGATCCCTGAAGACGCCTGATAAGTATTACACATCAAAAAAATGCTTAAAATAGAAACAACCAAAAATAAGACTTTATTTTTATTCCAAAAAAGAAGTGGAATAACAGAAAATAAAAGACTCAAAGACATGTAAGGACTGTCAAATCTGAAACTTAAATTTTGTAAAAACCAAGGATTAAATCCTACCAACATGGATGCTGTTAAAGCTAAAAAAGATAGCTTCTTATGAAAAGAGCAAACAATGATAATCCCTGTCACTGATACAATGAGTCCAGAAAGAATATGCGTCCACAACCCCATATCCGTAAGATGTTTACTTCCTTGAACTAACCAAGAACCAATTTCGCTACCCCAGCGAGAATAACTTCTAGCAAAGTCCGTATTGCCATCGATTTGTCTGCCTGTATCATCAATATAAGGGAAATTGATTATCCCTATACTTAAAACTAACACTTGACACATTACTACATTTGTAATTAACAGATTTTTATTAGCCAAAAGCCAACTTTGAAACTTATTCATTTTTTCACTCCTAAACTTTTATTAGAAATCCCCCTAAAAATACGCACATTTTTGGCTTTAAAAAGTTCCTTACACTAATCTTACAAGATTCTAAAACTAAAAACCACTTTTTTATAACTTATATCCAAATATATAAATAAAAAAGAAAATATTTTGTAGTGAGACTTAAAAATTAGACAAAATACCGAATGGAGAAATCTGGTCGGGATTTTTATGGAAAAATTTAGTTTTGAATTCAAACTAAAGAAGCTGTGACAAACACCCATGGCGGTTCCCGCCACCAAACAGAATGAAAACGAAAAAGAATCGACCTACAGGTCATTTCCTGTCATACTAAAACTGACAGGAGTGGCTTGTAGGTCGATTACTTATTGAGGTTTTTCTCCAAGTTGACCTTGAGTGACAAACTAGATCATTCTACTTATTTGTACCAATCATTAGGTCATAGAACCTGCGTATAAAAATAAATCATTTCTATAAGTAGAATAGCCTCTTCTGAACTTTTTTTCAGGAGTTTTTTTATTATGGAAGATGTCCTTCGTTCTTGTTGTGCTGGATTAGACATCCATCAAAAAGTCATTGTTGCCTGTGTTATTCGCTCTATTGATGGAAAAAAACGCCCGGAAAAGTTTTTCGCTAGCTTCGATACCACTACTCGTGGGTTGTTCGAATTATCTGATTGGTTGGTGTCCTATGACGTCACACATATCAGTATGGAAAGTACTGGAGTCTATTGGAAATGTGTCTGGCGGATTCTACAGAACCATTTTGAGCTACAATTGGCCAATCCTCGTCAGATCAAAAATATCCCGGGAAAGAAAACCGATATGAAGGATGCGGAATGGATCGCCCGCCTTACTCGTTTGGGTGTCGTTCCTACCAGTTTCATTCCACCGGAACCGATTCAGGAATTGAGAGACTTGACTCGGTATCGCAAGCATTTGGTGGAAGACTTGAATCGGGAAAAGAATCGTGGGCATATGGTTTTACAGAATGCCGGAATCAAATTGACTTCAGTGATAAAAGATATCTATGGAAAATCCGGAAGAGCCTTACTTTATGCCTTGGTTGAGGACAAACCCATTACAGAAAGTCTCATTCTAGCGTGTGTTTACACTACTTTACGTAGAAAAGTTCCTCAATTGATGGAATCCTTAGAAGGATTCATGACACCACATTATCGTAAAATGTTGGCTCTTCATCTCACTCAAATCGAGTGTTTGGAAAATCAAATAAAAGAAGTCGAAGAAACAACCAACGACTATCTCGCGCCTTATGAAGAGTATGTGGAACATTTAGAGGAAATACCAGGAATCAATCGCCGAACGGCAGCTGTCGTACTAGCAGAAATTGGGTTAGATATATCGGTATTTCCGACAGCCGGACATTTAGCTTCGTGGGCGGGAGTCTGCCCGGGAAACAACCAGAGCGCCGGGAAAACGCGAAGTAAAAGAGTAAGGAAAGGCAATTCTTATTTGAAAAAAGTATTGGCTCAGGGAGCAGCGGCGATTTCCCAAGGGAAATCTAATCGAATACGGGCATTTTTCTTTCGTATAAGAAAGAACGCCGGTCATAAAAAAGCAATTATTGCGACAGTACATCTACTGTTGCGAATCATTTATCGGATGCTTTCCGATCAGTCCCGTTACCAAGAACTTGGAGGAAGTTATTTATCAAATAGAAAGAACACCTCAATCACGATTAATTGAAGTGCTCTATACCATTTTGGCTAACTATGCGATTAGTAGGAGGTAGCCTTTTTTTGTTTTTTTAGAGTTTTAGTTTTCGTATAAAAAGTCATTTTCGTTAAGCTAAAAACGAATGAAAAAATGTCGATAACCACAATCATTCGTTTAAGATTTTATGAATCATTCTGGAAGGCTGTAAAATTGATACTTTATAAGTATAAAGAAGATGACTTCAAATTCATTGTTCGAATTTTGAAGTCATCTTTTTACTTATATCACAGCCTCAAAGCAGGCATATCTTATTTATCGAAAAAATATGGAGTGAAATCAGAACAGCGGATGTAAAATTGGTTCAATGCTTATCACGTGTTCGATGAAGAAGGTCTTCTGCGAAAAAGTCAAAATCTTCTTTGTTCATTTCAAGATAGATGTGATAGAGTTATAGCTGTCTTATCGTGAAGTACTAATCATTTAGAGATAAATAATCCTACATTAATCGCCAACTAAATGAAAATCTTTCGTGCAGAAAGAGTAGATCAGCTATTAAAGACGAAACCATCGTATCGAAGAAAAAAGGAAACAAAAAGACAAATGAATCAGTCGTACGCATCATCGGCAGCCTCCGAGAATCATTCAACTAGTTGAGCTTCTTGAAACATTGAACTTTCCGAAAGCAACCTATAGGTATTGGCAAAAAAATGGTTCATCCAGAAAAAAATGAAGAGGAAACTTTTAAAATAAAAAGTTGACATAAAAATTGTAGCTGCTTACATATGATAAAGGAATTGTGAAAACGTGGATTCCATGTTACCAAGAAAAAGGTTCAACGTTTGATTCGAAAGCTGGATATTAAAATCCAATCATTTACGAGAAATCTCGTCAGTATGATTTTATCGTGAGAAAAATGGAACTATTGTGAAAAATCGAATGCATCAATACTTTTACACAACTATTTTTCATCAAAAGATTACAACAGATGCAACAGAACTAAAATGTTTTGAATCGGATAAATACGCTATCATTCGTAAAAAGAAGCTGTATTTTGATCCCTTTTTAGATATGTACAACAGCTTATCCTATCTCTAAGAATCCGGATGTATTAGCTATTATGGGAAACTATCCATATAACGGAAGATTATGTATATCGTCAAACCTTTCACTCTAATCAAGGATAGGGTTATAAAATGAAGGCCTATAGTAATAAGTTGAAAGAACGTAAGATCTTCCAAAGTATGTTCCGTAAAAATACCTGATTATATAATTTGACCATGAAGAATTTCTTTAGTCTATTACAGCAGGAAATTTGTCACGAAAGAGAATACCATAGCTTTGGAGAATTGAAGCAAGCCATTGAACGTTTATTACTACAATTCTGTAATAATAATTCCATCAAAAACGCGGATATCTAGAGACCCCTAGTTCTTCATCAACAGAGTATCGATACTTGTTTCCGTCAGTATAACATTTTTGAGAAAATATAACCTCTCCAAACGTAAAAACCACAACACGTGAATCCGTTTTTACATATTTCCAGTCCTGTGCTTTGATTTCCATTCCAACTTTAGTTTCAATGCACTTAATCTTTTTTATAAACTGTTCAATAACTTTTTCTTGATGGATTTGCTCAAACACTAATTCATTAAACATATACAATTTCCTTATACTAGTTTTTCTATAAGCATATGAAAACAACTGTTTTTTATCGAATAAATTTTTGTTCCAAAAAAGTCAATCGAAAGTTTTTTCTTTAAATAGGCAATTAGCCACCATTCTTTTCTAACACATGAGCTTCGTACAAAGTATATAAAGTCTTGCTAGTCATTTGTTCAAGTTCTTCATACGTAAAATCACTATTTTGTACAATCAACAAAATCATTTGTTCTCTTTCCATTTTCTCCATCTCCCAATACATGTATTTCTAATAACAAATAAGATTATATTCCCTAATCCAAATAAATACATACTCCATTAGAACAAGTTTTCTCCCATATACTCTTTAAACATCCTATTTTTTTATTACTCGCGCTTATTTTTCTATAGTTAACACCCGTAATGTTTCAGCTTCCAAGACACTTGAACAAACTCGGTTTTAGGAAAAACTAGCTTGTTCGCTTTATCCGTTTCCAAAGAAGTGGATGTACAGACTCCCTAATCATCTATCAGTCATTCAGCCAGTATAATCTAACAATTACCAAGGGTAAAATGCACGCTACACGCCTTTGACAACCGTCAGAACATGGTTTCAAGCCAGTTATACCGAACGACCAATAGACGAAAAGGGACTTAATAGCGTTCCACTTTGATCTTTGACAACTGAAAACCAAAATCAAACAAGCAGATTTTCGTCTAAAGTAACACATCCACCCGTGAGAACGGGGGGGATGTGTTACTGATTACTTAATTTTGAAGTCTCATATCCCATCATTTATGAGATTAAAAAAGTTCATCATGACTTCCTGTACGTATCATTGTTAGGATTAAATTTTTATCATCAATCCTGTAAATTAGTAACCAGTCTTTATCTAAATGTAGTTCTCTGTAACCTTTCCAGTTTCCTTTTAAAGCATGGTCTCTATATTTTCTTATCAATTCATCTGAGTTGTTTGTGACGAGCAAAGTAGCTACTTTTTCTAGCTTTTTCATGTCGTAATGCTTTTTCATCATTCTTTTATAATCTCTTTTAAATATAGACGTGTACTCAATTGTCAGCATTTAAATGCTCCATCAATTCTTCCACTGAATCAACTTTTGTTGTCAATCCATTTTCTACTTCATAGCGGGCAATAACATTTTCAATGGGTTCTCTGCCTGGTTGAAAAGGCAAACGTTGTTCTCGCACACTTTGCTTTAAGAACATTGTAACAGCTGTGGTTAAATCCATTCCCATATCTTTATAAACTTCTTTTGCTTGCTCTTTTAAATCTCCATCAATCCGAATACTAAGTCGTGATACAGTCATGAAATCACTTCCTTTCTTTAAAGCTAAGCATACCACATTGTTATCACATTGGCAACACAGCGGGGTAATTGTTTTATCCCCATTGTTTTCTAAGACATGTGCCGCATATAGGCTATCAATACTAGCCATTGATAGTTTTTCTAGTTCTTCATAAGTGAAGGCGCTGTTGCGTAAAATCAAACTTATTTTTTCTTCTTTGGTCATGATTCCTAACTCACTTTCATTATTCTATCCATTTTTCTTGTGCCATCTTCATACTTACCTATTTTTTATATTAGTCCACGAGTGGATAATCACCCGTGGAACTTACTATCATTTTCTAAAAATAGAGTAATCTACTTATCTTAAAACTTTCTTTTTTATATAAAATTTTCTAGGGTTCCGCTGACAATATCTCGCTTATACCATTCGCTAAAATCCTGTACCATTCCATTTGCTCTATATTCATCTTGTTCTTTGGCTACTTCTTCATTCATAGGATCAAGAGCGGTTGGTTTGTCTTCTTGAATAGCATAACAGCCCATCCAAGTGGTGAAATCTCCTTCAAAACAACCATCAATTTTTAAATGTCGTTTTGTCAGCTGTTCGTTTTCTTGTTTTTTTAATCCTTTTACAAATTTGTTATCGTTAAACTTTTTCGGTCCCCTCTTTCGATTTTTTTGTGGTTTCAACAACCATTTTTGTCTGGTGTGAGTGAGGGAAGCTGTTCGCTTCTTTGACTCATGCTAGGACTTGTTGCACTCTTCCCCTTTTTCGTTTTTAGATTTGATTGTTCATTTTCGCCAGTATATTTCGGTCGGTTGATGTGCTGTAAAAGTTTCATAGACAAAAAAACAAGGGCGAGCTTGCTCGTTTATATACCCTTGTGTTTTCGACTGGCTGTGATACTGTAACAAACAGCAGTAGATTGTTACATACGGCAATGCACTATCATAAAAACGAGTGAGCGGGAACAAATCCGTAAAAGCGTGAGCCAAAGAAGCGAAATTCAATGCACTTAAAAGAACTAGTCGCAAAGCGGCTAGTTCTTTCCTTATGTTTTTATTCTTGTGCTACCGTACTATTTCGTTTTTTGTCCATGTGTCCCACTCCAATTAATAAATCTATATTCTTTTAGTAATCGTTTCATTTCATGTTCAAATTCTTCTGCACAAAATAAATGTAGTCGTTCAAAAACTTCCTCTGATTTTTTCACCTTGTTGATAAATGAAATACTCTCTAAATAATTCTTCCTTTATGATTGGACTAGGTGTAACATAAATTAAACGAGCGTCTTCATAAGTTTTTAATTGCTTAATATATTTTGGAAAGACCCCTTCACGATAACGATTCCTTGTTTTTAAAGTCAATTCGATTTCAAATTGCCACTCCACTTCTCGTCCGTTCTCACCAGCAAAAACGAAAATAAAATCAGGGACAAAGTATTTTACACCTTTTTTATTTTTCTTTTGGTCTTTGACTTCATAGACTTTCCGTCGTTCTGAAACCACTGCTTTTAAATGAGGGTGACTATGGCAAAGCTGCAATATTTTAATGAGATAATCATTGATTTGTAAATGGTGCTACAATTGTATTCGGGAACTTTGGGTAATGTGTAATAACCTCCAATATAATTATGTCCTTCTTTTGTAAGATAATAAAAAGTGTTCATTCCATTTTGTGATCTAGCAATAAATTTCTCTGTCTTTAATAAACTTAAATGTTTGTATACCGTTCTTTCTGTGGATAGTTGCCCAATTTGAAAAAAAGCAATCAATTGTTGAGTGGGAATAATGAATGTGATGGTTGAACGGTATTATGGATTGGATGTGCACCAGAAAACAGTTGTTGATTGTTTGCTTGTAGGATCTTTTTCTACGAGTCGGTCAAAGAAACGGATCAAGACTTTTGGTACGGGAACTTTTGAGTTGCGAGCACTCGCTTCGAGGCTCAAAAAACAAAAAATCACTACGGTATTGAAGTAAAGTACAGGACAATATCGGCGCCTCATTTGGTCTGTTCTTGAGGAAAATCAGTTTCGTTTAATCCTCGCCACCCCACAATACATTAGAGGGCTCGTTGGTCGAAAAACCGATCAAAAAGATACCGAATGGATTGCCGAGTTAGGGAGTATGGGACTGGTCGCTTCAAGTTATGTCCTTACTCTGGATATTCAGGAATTGCAAGCATTGACCAGAACACGTTCGAAAATAGTTTCTGAAGTGACCCAGCATAAAAATCGAATCCACAAAGTACTACAGCAGGCGAACATCAAACTTACAGGATTTCTTTCTGATATTTATGCAAAAACGGGGAGAAAATTGATAGACCTGCTTCTTTGTGGTGAAAAATTGACGGAGAAAAGCGTCACGAAGTGTCTTCATGCAAAAGTCCGCGTTTCTCCACAAGATATCCTTTTAGCGTTAGATGGGACTCTTTCAAAAGTACATCGATTGTCTAGAAACGCAGATTCATGAATTAACCACTGATATTCAAAAAAAGAATCGCGCCTCATCAGGAAGTCGTTGATAAGTTACGCACCATCCCAAGGGTGAGTCAAACGACGATCGAAGTGATCTAGGCTGAAATCGGCCTAGATATTTCAGCGTTTCAATCAGAAAAATACTTAGCTTCATGGGTAGGGCTATGTCTGGGAAACTATGAAAGCAGCGGGAGCGGTTGGATCAGAAAATCCGCTCATATCACAAAAGGAAACAAGTACTTGCGAACAGTACTTTATCACGCTGGACGAACGGCGGAACAGTCCGGAAATGTTGAATTTTCGGAATTCTTTCACCGAATAGCCAGTCGCGGAAGTAAACAGAAAGCTGTAATCGCGACTACACACAAAATCTTACGAGTCCTTTATAAAACCTTAGAACTGCACTATGAACAAACAAGTGTGTCAGACTTAACTAAAAAAGGCTACCGCATCGAGCCGCAAACTCATTACGATAGCTAAAAAATTCCATCCACTTACAGTATATAGGCGGACAGTCTTTTTGCGTAATTTTCGAGGAACACAATTAATTATTTTCATATAAAAAGACTACAAGCAATTGTGCTTCACAGTCTGATTTCTTATGATAAAGAGTTCGTTAACACTTCCACCGGTGTAGCAGTTTCTTTCAATACGGTATTTAATTCTTCAATATTTTTACGCCCTTGCGTATTCATCCACTCCAATGCTGCTTCTTTTCCATCAACGATATAACTTTCTACACCATCTGCCCAAGTCGCACGGCCGCAGAGTACGCCATTGAAGGTTGAGCCGGCATTTTTCGCGAAGCGCAGTGTTTCTTGGAATAATTCGGCCTTCACGCCAGCGCTTAGGAAAATAAATGGCAGGTTAGTGGCTTCAGCCTGTTCCTTGAAGAAGTTAGCCGCTTGTGCCTTTGTGTACACGACTTCGTCTGTCCCATAGCCTTCCACATAATTCATATTGACGGGTACTTCCACCTTTAACACATCTACGCCATAACGTGGATCAGAAAATTCCTTCATCATATCGTTGACTTTATGAGGTTTCTTAATGGCGTATTCTTTCGAAGTCGCATCAGAGATATTCGCATCATAAGAAACAAGCTCCAAGAAGAAGGGTAAGTTTTCAGCCTGACATTCTGAGCCGATTCGTTCAATAAAGGCATGTTTTTGATTGTTAATCTCTTCTGCTTCATCGACATCATAGTAAAGTAGGAACTTACAAGCGTCGGCGCCTGCTTCTTTTAAACGTTTAACTGACCAGATCGATAATAAATCTGGTAAACGGCCGGGAGTTGACGCATCGTAACCAGTTTTTTCATAAGCTAACAGCAAGCCGGCATTTTTTGCTCTAACGTCAGCTGCTGGCAAGCCATATTCGGGATCTAATAAAATCGATGAAGCATATTTCGTTAATTGTGAAGAAACAATTTCTTTAAATTCAACGATTTCTGATTCTTCTGCTTCGCTGCCCTTGAATTTTGTGATCATCTTCTTCAAAGCCCCGCGTTGATCAATTGCTAAGGCCCCAATCACTCCATCTTCATTGCATAGTTGCTTGATATATTGACGTTTTTCTTCGTTCATTTCCGTATCCTCCTACACTTTCTCCACTAAGATTTGATCATATAGTTTTTGATAATTGGCTAATTGGACATAGCCAGTCGTCGCTTCCTGAGCATTCAGCATTCCTAAAACATTGCCCTGTTTTAACACGGCTTCATCCGAAAGACCTTGTTGAATCGCAGCGGTCAATCCGGCAACGGTCGCATCACCAGAGCCAACTGGATTGACGACATCAATCTTTGGAATTGTCACGCGATAAAAAGTCTCGTGATGTTTGGCAAAGGCTCCGTCGCCCCCCATTGAAACCACTATCCATTCAATTTCATCAAACATCGAATCTGACAAGGCGGCTTTTAAATCTGATAATTCTGTTGAGATTTCTCGTCCTAGCAGACCAGCCAGCTCTTCGGTATTGGGTTTTATTAGCTTAGGCTTTACACTGCCTCGCAACACTTCCCTTAATGCTGTCCCTGAACAATCTAAAACGACAGGCTTTGGCTGACAAACTTGCAGCATTTGTCGATAAAAATCAGCAGGCAATCCTTCTGGCAAGCTTCCTGAAAAAGAAATGATTTCGGCTTTAACAGCTAATTTTTCGAAATGTTGCAAGAACGCTCTTGCTTCTTGTTCAGTAATAACAGGTCCATTTTCTAGGATTTCCGTCTGTTTTCCTTCATGTAAAACAGCGATGCAATTACGTGTCTCTCCGCTGATAGGTAAAAAGTCATGAGCAATCTCATTTTGAGTCAGGTCCTTTTTAATCTCTTCACCTAAAAAACCGCCGATTAAACCACTAGCAATCACCTCCGTATCTAATTGCTTCAAGATACGTGTCACATTTAGACCCTTACCGCCAGCTGTTTTGCGAACATTTCTTACTCTATTGACTGTGTCGAGCTTGAAGGTTTCTAATGGATAAGAAATATCAATCGAGGGATTCATCGTTATTGTTAAAATCATTTGTCCACCCGCTTAATCGTGGTATTCGCCACGATCCCATTTCTCGATAAATTCATCGAAGAAATGCGGATCAGACTGCTTGTCACTGGCTTTTTCGACGTGATCGATTTTGGCGATCAATTTTTTGTTTTCTTCAGTTTCTTGATAATCGGCATTGATGAAGGCCTCTAATATGTCACAGATCAAAAATTCTCCCGTAATCCGAGCGCCAAAGCCGATCACATTGGCATTTAGTTGTTCCTTCGCATAGATAGCAGTCGTCATATCGCGAACCAGCGCACTGCGGATACCAGGTACTTTATTGACAGCGTTGTTAATCCCAACACCTGTTCCACACAAACAAACTCCTAGATCTGCTTCTCCGCTAGTCACGGCCTCTCCGACTTTTTTTCCGTAGATCGGATAATGGGTTCTGGTAAAGTCATAGGTCCCCATATCCAACACTTCATGTCCTTTTGATTTTAAGAAATCTGATACTGCCATTTTTGTATCTGTGACGATGTGGTCACAGCCAATTGCGATTTTCATTTCATTCATCCTTCCTAATTACGCCATTTTATTTAACATGTCGACACGTACTTGATGACGACCGCCATCATAATTTGCTTGTAGAAATTCCTTAACAATATTCAATGCCAACTCATCGCCAACAATTTTTGATCCAAATGTGATCATCCGGGAATTATTATGTTCACGGGTCATATACGCACTGCGTTCATCCGAAACTTCTGCCGCTACCATTCCTTTAACCTTTGTTGCCGTGATAAAACTGCCAGCACCGTAGCCATCAACCGCGATTCCTAAACTACCTTCGTTTTCATTCAAATCATTTGCGATCGCCAAAGTTGATTCCACAAAATCTTCTGAAGCCGTTTCACTCTTATCTACTACTGTTATACCTTTCTTGATCAATTTTTTCTTGATTAATTCCTTTAATTCCATGCCATCACTGTCTGAACCAATTACTACACGCATTTTTGTTTCCTCCTATTTTTTACTGAATGATTTTAGTGAATTGCTGATAATAACTCTTCAGCTCGGCTGAAAGAGTAGAATCCGTAAATAATTTGTCGATCTTGCGCAAATCATAGAAATTATAAAAATCGCTATGGTCGAATTTGTTTGCATCTGAAACCAAACATTTTTCTGCCGCATTATCTAAAACAATTTTTTGCAAGGTACCTTCTTCAATACTGAAATTCGAAACCTCCGAACCCTTCAATCCATTCACTCCGACAAAAGCCTTCTTAATACCGATTTTTTGAACAGCTTCATTGGCAATTGAACCGACAAAGGCTCCAGTCTTTTCCCGATAAAGCCCACCGATCAAATACAGTTCAAATCTTTTTATTTCACTTAATAGATTGAAAACCGGCAGACTATTGGTAACGATTCGGAGAGATGACGGCTTGATGTATCGTGTCATTAATTCGATCGTTGTACCCGATCCAAGAAAAATCGTGTCGTCTTCTTGATTGATATGAGCCGCCGCATTTTTAGCGATGTATTCCTTCTCTTTTGTATGCAGCTTCTTTTTTTCAGTATGAGAAAGCTCGTTTGCTTCTATAGAAGTCGACATTTCCAGATAATCGATTTTTTGTGCACCGCCATGAACGCGTAAAAGCTTTTTCTTCTGCGCGAGTTCCTCTAGATCTCGGCGGATCGTCATATCTGAAACATTCAGTACTTCCTGAATAAATTTGACTGTGATCGTCCCATAGCGATCACACATCGCTAAGATCGAACGCTGTCGTTCTGTTTTCAGCATATTCTGTACCTCCACGACCCTATAATAAAACATTTACAAACATTTTTCAACACATATTGTTTGTTTATTTTCGTTTATGTGTTGACAATGATTTTGTAAGCGATTATACTCAACGTGTAAATAGATAAATAAACATAAACGAACTAATAAAGGAGCTGTTTTGTGTGAATAAATTCTTTTTCAAAGACACGGTCTATGTTTCTGACAAGCAATCGCAAGAAGAAGTGTTCGAGCAAGTCTATCAAGATCTGTTAAAGAAAGAATTGGTAACCGAAGATTTTTTGGAGAACCTTTTAGAACGGGAGCGTAATTATCCGACGGGATTGGATCTCTCACCTGTCTCTAAAATATTGCCAGATATCGCTATCCCTCATACCGAAAGTGAGTTTGTGCGAACCACCCGTATCATTCCAATCAAAGTAAAAAATGAAATCCCTTTCTACAACATGATCTCGCCAAGCGATCAGATTTCCGCTTCATTTCTTTTCATGATCTTGAACGAAAATGGTGAAGCACAGGCTGGCATGTTGGCTAATATCATGGATTTCATTAATTCTGTTGACAAAGAAAAACTGTGTTCGTTTTTCAAATTAGAGGACACAGAAGCGATTTATCATTTTTTAGAAGAACATTTTTATATAGAAGTCTCTGCCTAACCGCAGGATAAAAAATAAACTTATTTTAAGGGGAGAATTATTATGATCAAAATTTTAGCAGCATGTGGAGCAGGAGTTAATTCAAGCCATCAAATCAAAAGCGCTTTGGAAACTGAATTGAAAAATCGTGGCTATCAAGTCACCTGTGACGCCGTTATGATCAAAGACATCAATGAAGAAATGCTTTCTCATTATGACATTTTCGCACAAATTGCCAACACCGACTTGGGTTTTAACATTAACATCCCTGTCGTTGATGCAGGTGCTATTCTTTATCGTATTCCTGCTATGGCTGAGCCTGTTTACCAAAGTATGGAAAGCGCAATCCAATCATTAAACAAATAGGACTAAAGAAAGGAAAAACATATGAATACAATTATTGATATTGCCAATAAAGTATTTACCCCCCTAATTAATTTAGGGGCGGCACCGTTAATGACCATCGTATTAACTGTTATTGCTTTATTTTTTAAAGTAAAACCGTCACGCGCTCTTGAAGGCGGGATCAAATTAGGGATCGCCCTGACTGGGATCGGAGCTATTATTGGAATTTTAACTACTGCTTTTTCAGAAGCTATGACAGCTTTTGTTGAACGCACAGGTATTTCATTAAACATTACAGATGTCGGTTGGGCCCCACTAGCAACCATCACATGGGGGTCGCCATACACGCTTTATTTTTTACTAATTATGGTGATCGTCAATATTATCATGTTAGCAATGAAAAAAACCGACACATTAGATGTGGATATTTTCGATATTTGGCATTTAGCAATTGTTGGTTTGTTCGCGATCTTCTGCGGTGCTAATCTGTTTATTGCTTCTGCATTAGTTATTTTCATTGGTGTATTAAAAATTTGGAACTCCGACTTAATGAAACCAACCTTCAATGACTTGTTAAATGCACCAGACAGCAACCCGATGACCACGACTCATATGAACTACATGATGAATCCGATTATTATGGTTTTCGATAAAATTTTCGACAAAATCTTCCCTTGGTTGGATAAATATGATTTCGATGCTGCCAAATTGAATAGTAAAATTGGCTTCTGGGGATCAAAATTCGCGATTGGAATTTATTTGGGGATTTTTGTTGGATTACTAGCAGGACAAACACCAACGCAAATTTTCTCGCTAGCCTTTACCGCTGCCGTCTGTTTGGAATTGTTCTCTTTGATAGGCGCTTGGTTCATCGCAGCCGTAGAACCGTTATCACAAGGGATTACCGATTTTGCCAATAAACGACTAAAAGGACGTACCATCAACATAGGTTTAGACTGGCCTTTCTTAGCAGGCCGCGCTGAAATCTGGGCTGCCGCCAACGTATTAGCACCAATCATGTTGCTAGAAGCCATCATCTTACCAGGAAATAAATTATTGCCACTAGGCGGAATCATCGCAATGGGTGTTACCCCAGCACTATTGGTCGTAACTCGTGGAAAATTAATCCGTATGATCGTAATCGGCGCGATCGAATTACCATTATTCTTATGGTCAGGTACCTTGATTGCCCCGTTCGTTACTCAAACAGCTAAAGCAGTCGGAGCCTTTCCAGCCGGCTTGAGCGGGTCCGCCATGATCTCTCATACAACGATGGAAGGCCCGATTGAAAAATTCCTAGGCTATTTAGTCGGTAATGCTTCTCAAGGACAAATCGAATTTGTGATATACGCTGCCTTAGCATTAGGTGCATACCTTTTAATCTTCATTTGGTACGCTCGTCAAATGAAAAAACGCAATGCTGCATACGCAGCTGAAAAAAAAGAGAAGGTCAGCGCATAACATGACTTATACAGCCGAAGCTAAATAAGCTAGAAACACCCCGAATGTCTTTAGACTTCGGGGTATTATTTTACCTATAAAAAATAAATAGATGTAAAAACCATTTCAAAAAGCATAGCCCATCTCTTGCCACACCCAATAAAGAAATTATCAACGTTTATGCTGCTTTTCACCTCCTTTAAGCTTGCCTTTGTTGGTATTCCTCAACGATTCTTTTTGTTTCTTGTTTGTTCTGTACTTTTTTTGACTTTTTGTTGTTTGATTGCGGATTCTTTGACTTCTTTTTTTCAAATGTTGTATCAAGTATTCGGGGGAATTAGAAATGTTGCACCCTAAATATAACATAATTTGCTTAAATTCAAGGCTACAAAAAAACTACCAAGTTCTAATTATCTAGAGTTTGGCAGTTTTTCATTTACACAACATATTTTTCTTCTTTTTCGATTTTTTCATAATGCTTTTGTTCATCATCATCCGTTATAACTACTGTTACATCATTTAGATTATAATACACTGAAAAATCTCTTTTCCCAATTTTCGAATGATCAATCAATAAAAAGCGTTCAACAGAATTATTCAGAGCAATCTGTTGAGTTTGGCCCTCTTCAAAAGTCGAAGTCATAATTCTCTGTTCATTTAAAGCATTACAGCTGAAAAACGCTTTATGAAAATTCATATCCTGTAGCGATTTATTCGTGATCTCACCAACAAAGCATTGAGTCGCTTCCCGCATCTCGCCACCCAATAGATAGATTTTTCGATTCCCTTTTCGCTTATTTAATTCTTCAAAAACAGGCAAACAGTTTGTAACAATCCGCAGTGAATCCCCTTGAATGATTTTTGACATGAGCTCGATTGTAGTTCCTGGTCCAAGAAATATCGTATCACCATCATTGATCATTTCATTCGCCTTTTCCACAATCCGCTGCTTTTCTTCTTGCAGCATAATCTGTTTTTCTCTATGAGAAAGCTCCACATGCCGATAAAAATCTTTCAATTTCGCTCCGCCATGGACGCGTTCTAATAATCCTTGTTTCTCCATTTCGTCCAAATCACGTCGGACTGTCATATCCGAAACCGAAAACTTCTTCATAATATCGCTGACTCGTACTGTACCGTTAACCTCTAATAACGACATGATCGCTTGGAATCGATCCGTTTTTAACATTTCATCGCCTCTTTTCTTTTTAAGACTATCAAATTCTTAAGAAAAGTGTTAGAACAAGTTTTCTTAAGAAGCCTTTCACTGGAAGAAAAGCAAAATATTTTCAGAATTTGTAAGCTGCTATTCTAAAAAAATAAAACCGAACAAGCATGCCTATCATAGTTACAGCCTTGTTCATTCGACTTTTATCTTCAATCATTTTATTTAATCTGAAGTTATTGTGCAAGTTCAAAAACAAAGTAGTGTGTGTCTGAATTTTAGTTAGGTTACTCTTTAATAAAAAATTTAGAAGATTATTATAAGGATAGAAATGAAGAACGTTTTTCGCCAACAACTAAATAAACTTAGCTGTTTTTATTTTTCGAACTAAGTTTAACACGTTCGTTTGTTATTTTCAATACTGTTGCCACACTTTATCGAACGTATATTCTTTTTATCTGTTCTACCATTTTGATACCCTACTGACATAAATCTTCGTTGGTTTCTTTTCCTTTTCTCCTTCTTTTTTCATCTTTCCTTTAGGAGTGTCCATAATTTCAAATTTTTTTATACTCTCCCGTCATGAATATCTGTTGTCTTATCAAGGTTTTATATCACTAAATAATCAATCAATCTAACTCAATTGACTGTATTAATCTTACTACGATTTAAACCATTCTAAAATGATTTCTTGGTCAATATCTTAGTCAAATATTTCTCATTTAACGTGGAGCGTTAATAATGTGTACTTAAATATTTTCTAGAAGAATTTCGATTAGTTGATTCATTTCTTTCAAACTGAGAAATTCTATCGGCTAAAAAGTCTTCTAGTACATTTTGCATATATCTTCTTTCTATGAGTAAAATACCATGATAAAGAAACCATCCCATAAAATATGATAAACGTATCTCTTAAATACACTGGCTCTTTATAATTTTTTATTCTTACTAAAGCAAACAACGCTTCTTTCCTGTTTAATTCTTGCACACTTGCGTAAACTAAGTTAAAGAACCTTTCATTATCATTGATTATCCTAGTATTAGTTAGGAAAGAAAGAATCATATCTTTCGGAAAACTCATATCTAACTCCTGCAGCTCATTTACTTTCCCCAGTTCCCTTTCAAGAGCTCTTATGTCTCTGGTATACATAGCAAAAGCGACCGTAAATTCAGAAAGCACCATTACAACCCAGACTATAACTACTATCAAATTAGTTACCTCAAGATATGATAAAACTAACAGCGCAACTATTGTCACTATCGTAACTAACAAACTGATGAACTGAAATTTATCATAATATATTTCTTTCATTTGCTTAATAAACCGTGTAAAGATTACGTGCCGATGTGTCACTTTAAACATATCATTCGCCACAACCGCTGACCACCTTTGGCTTTCAACTGTTGCACACGTTGTACAGAACTTCCCACGACATTTCAAGGGAACAAACTTTGTTTGATGACATCCTTCTCAGACAAACAGTCGGTATCCTTTTCAAATATCTCCACAATATCTAAACTTGTTTACTTCCCGTTTGACGACTATCCGAATCTTTCGCTCGTGTTTCTCAATAAAATTATCCCAATTATGGTGTTCGTCAAAAAAGATTGCTTCGAGAATATTCGCTTTCATAGTAATATTTTACTTGTTCAAAAACAAAGTAATACAGCCACCCGTTCTCACGGGTGGCTTTTTAACACCTCTAGAAGAGGTCACTACTCGCCTACTCCATAAATGGAGCTTTCTAAAAGACCACCAACCGCTCTTCGCTCGCTACTTTATTTCTTTTTCTTCATTTTGAATGGATCAACGTATTCTCGTTTACTTATACTATCTCGGATTCGATCAGTGGTACTTTTACCAATATGTGAATATGATCTGGCATTGCATCTGCTTCGATTATTTATACCTCTTTCATCTCACAAAGCTTCCGCAAAATTCTTCCAATATCTTTTCTTAATTCCCCTTAGATTACTTTTCTTCTATATTTTTGGGTGAAAACTATGTGATACTTACAATTCCATCTGTATGTGATAAACTTTTGTCGTCTTTAGACATAGAAAACAATCAAAAAGACTCTATTACATTTAAAAATCTATTGAAAGGTCCAAAACCTCTATTGCTATCTGGCTACATTAAAATTATTCCAGTCCTAATAAAATAAATCATAAATATTAGTTGAGAAACAACTTCATACAGTAAACAAGGAAAAAAATTTACTTTTCTTCGTTAACAGTCCTAACGCTACAATGTAAAAGATTCCTAGGATAAAGGTATATCCTCTAAACTTTAGAAAATCTACAAACAAATCCTTTTTCTCCCCCGTAAATAATAAACTTGTTAGGTTTCATCATTCTTAAGACACCATTTAAAGTCCTCTATATCCTTAGAAAAGATATACTTAGAAAACTGCTTACTTAAAATTTTACTAACATTTCTATAAGCTAAAGTAGGTGTATTAGGAACACAATAGATACAGTGATTATCTTCGAAATAAATTGGTTTTTTTATGCTTGTAAATTTATCATTCTTTATAGCATTTCCTGCATCGGCAGCTATATCGATAATAAAACAGCCATCTTTTAATGTTTGTTGCTCAGCTAAGCTTAAAATAGATTGTCCTCGTTCTCCGACTTCAATACCGTTAATGATAATATCAAAATCAGAAAGACAATTTTTAAATTCGGGTAAAGTTCTTCTATAAAACATCGTTACTTGAGTACCGAATTTGAAAAGCGCATAAAAAGCTCCTTGGGAAACATTTCCTGAACCTAGTATTGCAATTCTTTCATTACTTGTCGGAAGTAGTCCATACGAAAGTAAAGCATGTAAAGTACCTGCGTATCCTGCATAAAAACTATTTTCTCTAACAAAATTTGTTGGTATCCATTTTATACGTTTTTGCGTATTTTGATAAAAAAGTGTGGGAAACCGATTATCTAGATCAACAACAATAAGGTTTTTAGGAAGTGCTTGCTGTTCCATGAAATACTTTCCCGAACCTAAAGGATGTGTCCATCCGATTATAATTTGATTTTCTCTAATTAAATGGTAGTCTTCTTTTTGGATAAGTTTTAAAGAGAAAATTCCATCACATTCTTTAAAAATAGTTGCTTTTGTGGTGATAATAGCGCCCTTTTCTTCATAAGCTTTATCTGGAATATTCAATTCATTCCCTAAACCTGTTTGAATATACAATTTATTAGGAAAAGAACCGATATCTTGAGGAAGCAGAGGAACTCTTTTTTCATCTGGAAAATTTGATTTAATAATACCTAATTTCATATGATACCCCTTTCATTTCAGGCTTACGTTACATAATAGTAACTCTGTGTTTTAATTAATTTAAGATTAACTTTTTCTTTATCTCCTGATGTTTCTTATTGATTAGTTGCATCGATTGTCTCTTTATCAGAAACTTTAAATTATCGCATTTGAGAGGATTACTTCGGCACTCCTTTTCATAATGAGACCATGCACTCCAAACATTTACCAAATGTTTTTCTTTTTCTATTGTGTAAACAACCCTGTGTTTGCTGTTAATTCTCATAGAAAAAATTTGTTTGTTTCGAAGACTGAATTTTTCTCTACTTCTAATATTTTCATATGGATTTTTTTTTAGAATACCGATAATATCCTCGTAATCACAGATTAAACCAGTTGCTTTTAGTAAAGGTAGTTGCTTCTTTAATACATCTTTATACACTTTTACTTTCCAATCAGTAGCCATATTAAACTACCTCAAATTCATCATCTTTTTCGTTTTCCATTAGATTAAATACATAGTCCAATGTACCAGTTCTTTGCAAGTAGAGTTCTTCTTGTAAGGTCTCCCATTCTCTTTTAGAAATCATGATAATTCCATCATTCAAGCCGTTTTTTGAATTCATAGTAATTTCTATTTCAGAATTTGAATTAGCTACTTCTTTCAACACTTTAAACATATCTTTTCTTAAATTTGTTGGAGTAATAGTTTTCAAAGCAAACACCTCTTTCTATATATGTACATTATAACGTACACATAAAAGAAATTCAAGTATCTATCCTCCGTTCTTTTCAAGAACATGCGCCACATACAGGCTATCAATACTAGCCATGGGTAGTTTTTCTAGTTCTTCATAAGTAAAGTCACTGTTTAGTACAATCATGCTTATTTTTTCTTCTTTGGTCATGATTCCCAACTCACTTTCATTGTTCGATCGATTTTACTTGTGCCATCTTCATAGTGAAACTCGACGTTTGGCTGTACGTTTTACTCGTATACATTAAAATTAATTGTACCTGCACTGTCAATCGCTTGCAACCAGTAGCCCCTTGGCATGCATTCATTTTCTCTAAAAAAGTTCACTATTTGATACACGACTTTATTTTCGTTGATTTTTGCGCTTCTCGAACCAACTTCTCGAAAATTGTCTGAACTTTTTGATTAGAAAAAGCGGTCTGTGTTGTAAGATTTTTCGGGTTGTCTTTGCTACCTAATTCACCTTTTTTAAAGTTTCTCTCTGTATCAAAGTTAAAACTAGACGTATAGACAAGCAAATACCCTCGGTTGACAATTTCTTTTCAATCAACCTTTTTTGGGTGCCAGCCTGTTGGTTGCCATGCTTGACGTTCTCGCCCTTCGGAACGTCCTATATTTCGTTCACTCCAAATTTTTTTGTTTGTTGCAACTGTTCAATATCCCCGTTCATAGAACACTGCTCCGGATAGAATGAGAAGATCTTGTGCTTGTTTCCGAATTAGAGTTTGTAGCGTACCTGTGAAAACGACGGTTTTATTTTTGAACGACAAGTTTCTTCCTCCATTCTTTTGTTCTCTTTATTGAATCGCAAACGAGAGTATATGAGACGTTGATTTTGAGACAGGTTATTAGAAAAGAGGGACCCTTAGTTTAAAGGATTCCTCTTTCTATTGATTGCTTTGAATTGCTTCTTTTTAAAGTCTCACAAACCATCGTTTTTGAGAGTGTTATCAACAACTTTAATATTTCTGGGAAGCGAGTTTTTAAGAAAATCTAACTCTCTTTTCATCAAGTACTGTAATGTCTTGGTGTTTGAGTAGGTCTCTCAAAATTTCATTTTTAGCATTATAGCTCATTAAACTTCTGGCCATTCCAATCTTCCTGTTTGTCGTTTTTGTGACGTAATTTACTTTTTGTAAATGGTACTTCTATGACCAATTGAAAATATTTGTATAACAATTTCAGAATCACAAATGTTAGCCAATATCCGATAGTTTCCAATTCTATAACGCCATTCTCCACTTCTGTTTCCTGTCAACCCTTTTCCATGCTGACGAGGATCAGCAGTACCTTCTAAATTTTTTCTAATCCATGCAACTATAATTTTGGCTTGGTTTCTATCCATTTTTTTTAATTGTTTCTGTACTTGTGGCATATATACAACTTTATATTTCATTTAACAAATTCTCCATCTCCACTTGAGAAATACCAACCTCCTTTTTCTCCTTGGAAATCTTCATTGCGTTCCGCAAAGTTTTTAAGTCAATTTCATCTTCAATTTTATCTAGTACGGCATTCCGATAAAGTTCGGTTAATGAAGAATTATGAGCTTTTGCATATTCTAATACCAGTTCCTTTTCATCATCAGGAATTCTAAATGTAATTGTTGATTGAGACATGTAATTACCTCCATTCGTTCTTTGTACTAACAGTGTACTAAACAAAATTTTAATTGTCAATACAACGTTAGTACAAACAGCAAGATATCCCCCGTTCTTTTCAAGGACATGCGCCACATACAGGCTATCAGTACTAGCCATTGATAGTTTTTCTAGTTCTTCATAAGTGAAGTCACTGTTTCTGTAACTTTTGTATTTAAATGGCCTGTTTTTTTCGAGAGCTAAATGTCACTATCTGTTTATAGTAGTGACATTTATATTAAATACCTATCACGAGACTATCTCTTGCAACTTCAACTACTTCCACAGTAAACGTAGTCATGTTTTTAATCTTTAAAACACGATCAATCTGTGTAAATAGTCGGTGAATTAAGCGGAAGTTTCCCTTAGTTATCTTTATAACGGAGATAATAGCTTCATAATCAGAAAAATCTTCTAACTTCAGATCAATTCCTAAATCAGCCCATTGATATTCTAAAATATGATGGTTTTTTTCTTTACTCAAATTAGAGAATTCATGAGAAAAACCAATTCTAGAATACAATTGGCGGTAACGAGATAATCGCTTTTCGATTCCAAGCATTCCAATGAAAATCATAGCCAGATTATATTCGTCATAAATACGGCGTAATTGTTCCAAGTGTTGTAGCTTCAACCGATCAATTTCATCAATGATTATCAAGTAAACTCCTTGATAATTCCCTAAATTATCAAAAATATCATTTTCCTCTATGACCCCAGTTTTCCATAAATAATGATTTTTTGTCGCTGCTAGGGCGTAACATCGAGAAAAAATATTATGGCCAATTTTAGTTGCTGCTAAAGCTGGTGCTGTATAAAAAATCGCATGAGCATCAAGAACTTCTTCCGTTGCTTTTAAGGAGATCTCAGTAAACTTAGTTTAATTAATTTTGGGGCTAATTTGATCCCAATTAGTGTAATATCTGGAAAATAATATTTTACCTATTTCTGGAAGACCATAATAAATACCAATATATTTGTTTTTAATACAAGCATCACAAAATTCCGCGAATCGACGATATTCCTTTGTCTCGATAAGCTGTTTTTTCTCACTCATTATAGTACCTCTTTGTACCTCTTTAATTTCGACTTTTTTTGGTTTGTTCTTTTTTTGCATTTCTTTCTTTTTTCAGCGACTAAAAGATCTAAAGTACTTGGTGACTGCAATTCCTTTTTCAGCGTACGTTGGTTGGCGTTTGTTTCTAGCGGAAACTAGCTCATTAAGATCCACGGAGTAATTGGATAATTCTGGCAAAATGCCATTACACAAATATTTATATTCATTAGCGAATACCTTGAAAATGAACGCCATCAGGGTGAATTTTTCTGGTCTTTGCAACTTCTAATAATAATAAGTCTAGCGTTTCTAAGTTTTCAGGTATATTTTTCAGGTATATTAGGTAAGAAATTCTCCTCGTTCCACTTATAAATGGGCGGCATTGTTATAGAAGAGTGTTCGCGATAATTATACTCTTTAATTAAAAAGTCATGTAAGCGTAATTTAAATTCGTGGATAGGCAATAGGATGTCTGTGTTTGAATTGACAATATATCCTATTTGATTTTCTAAGAATAGCTGATTAACCGTTCGATTTTGCCACGTCCCCTTGGAACACCTACTTTTGAAAAAACTAAATGAATTCTTAAATCTACTTCAACCTGTTCCAAATGTTCTGAAGTAAAATCACTGCCATGAATTTTTCTACGGTGTAGTAGACATCACTCTATGGAATATCAATATTTTTAGAAGCAGTGAGAACCTTCAAATATCACTAGATAGAACTAAAAATCAAAAGAATGGCATTCAAAATTGGGACACATAGGAAAGTAATATAGAGTAATTTTAGTTCCAACACTTTCAAAGAGACTTCATTTATCTGAAGTGTTCAAAGAATTAGGCATTAATAATGAGTTCAATACTTAAACCTCATGTAGTGAACATTTTCGTGAAGATCTATGTGCCAGTCAATATGCAGATGTCTGAGCTTTTCAGATATACGGATTAATTATTTGTTTTAATCTTTTCAAAAAAGTACCATTTTTCAGAATAAATTGAGGACGAGATATTAATCTCATCCTCTACCGATTAAATTGTATTTTGATTCTTAATTGTACTGATTCGAATTAGTAATTAAAAGACTTAAGATCAGCTAATGTAGTGTTAACATTTTTGAAAACTCTCGGCAGTAAGGGCATTCTTTATAGCCAACCAAGATTCAATATGAATCATCACTTTTCAGTAGATTAATTAGTTCAGAATCATTTACTTCCTTAATCTTTACAGATTGTTATAGGCCTTCAATTTTATTTTTAGTCTATTTTAATTCTAGATGAATTTTCATAGAGTTATTCTTTTGAACCTGTTGATTTTGAATTACATAAAATAATAATATTTACTAATATAACAAAGCCTAAAAATAGAAATTTCGATAACACTCTTTCCCCATTCCATATTTTAGAAAAAATGACAAACATTACTATGTTAGTTATTGAAATGAACCAGTCTTGAACTTTTATTCCAAAGATTTTCTTAGGCACCTGTCCATGCACCGAAACCAGCTCCTAGCAAAGCACCACCTACCCCACAAGCAGCCATTGCATATGGTCCACCAGCCGAACATATTTTTACACCTGCGGTTGCTCCTGATAAAGTAGTACCTAAAATTCCTACTGCACTACCTCCCCCAATTGCTTTTAATTCCTGATTAGAAAGATAAACTGTGCATGCTTTTTCATTCATAGTCAAAACACCCCTTTATTTTTTTGCATCCCAACCAGCGGCAGCACCACCGGCTACAGCACCATACAGTCCACCAACAACACCACAAGCAGGTCCACAAATCGCGGTTCCTAATCCTGCACCTCCAGCAGCTCCTGTAGCTACCCCACCAACAACTTGTCCTAATTTACTCCAAGCACTACCTCCAATTACTTTTTTGGCATCTTCAACTGACAACATCATTACTTTTCCCATTCAAAAAACCTCCAATTTATTATTTTCACAAGAAAATTCTAGCACAGTGAACATTACAAAAAATAATTTTATCATGAAATATCTAAAATTAATCTTAAAAAATACAAGAACGATAGTAGTATCAAGTAATTAAACTATCAACTCACAGATCAAATCATGAATGTTACGGTATGAGACGTTGACTATTTAAAGTAGTCTTTCACTTTATTAAACAAATCTTGTACTGCATTTTTCCCTCCCGAAAATATTGATCCACCACTTCGCGCTCCCCCTCTGATAGCTTTTGCTTCTTGCTTCGTAAGCTTCTTCTTATTCAATATGTAATCACTCCTCTTAATTAGTAACTAAATTATATGACTTTCCATATAAGAAGGGATTAAATTGTCATAACATCGTATTTTTTTATCTCAAAATCTAAATTAAGCCATATGAACATATTTTTTTGAAAAAATGAAACTAATTTTAATATATTCACTATAACAAAATTAAACACTTACGATATGTACAAGTATGTCAAATTCGTTTTGTATACAACAATTTTTACATCTTTGTAATTCATATGACTGAAAAATGGCAAAAAAGCATCTAAAAACTCACCGAATATATCTGCGAGATTTTTAGATGCATACTGATAAAGCTTAATCAACTAATTATGAAACATTTTTTTCAATAGCTTAGTTTTAACAAGTGGAAAATTACATGAGTATTCCTCTGGAAATATTATAGTACGAGATTTGTAATCAATTGATTTTATTTGTTGTGGATTGATCAAAAATGATTTGTGTACACGAAGCAATTCAGGATACTCATCTGTTAAATCATCCATCTTTCCATAAAATTCATACATAATATCCTCACCATATAGAATTAATTTATGGGGGATTGGAGAAGTTTCGATGAAATAAATAGTCGAAATATCTACTTTGATACTTCTTGAACCCATCAAAAATGATAAATGTCGTTGGTTAGGTAAACGATCAATAAAAGTTTTTTGGTGACAACTATTTAGTACATTTTGAATTTGATTTTTTTCAGTCTGACTATCCTTCACAATATAATTTAATGGTGATATCTGTCTTTGTAGGGTCTTTATTGCTAGTTCCTGATGTGAAGTAATAAAAACAATTTGTGCGAACTCGTTATCACTTCTAATTTGTTGAGCAATATCGATCCCATCAAGATACGTACCGAGATCAATATCCAAAAAGAATAAACAATTGGTAATACTATTTTTTTCAGATATAGAAAAATATCATCCGGATCTGTAGTGGCGAAAATGAGCTCCATATCATAATCATTGATCATGATCCAGTTTTCAATCACAGACTTATAGTATTGAGCTAATGATGAATCATCATCACATAAGAAAATTGGCAATGCCATACTAATCACGCTTTCTTTATATTTAGAGTAGAAATAAATAGCTGATCAACGGCATAGTGCGTAATATCAGCTTGTTTTGTTGTTGATAATATTTCGTTTAGGTTGTTTAATCCTAGACCTCTATCTGGTCCCTTACTACTAAACCCTTTTTTATTCATTAACCCTAATGAAGGTAACTTTCCTTTATATGAATTCTCAATAGAAATTTCTATCATATCAATATTTACAATTACTAAAACATTTAGTATTTTATCAGACGATTCTTTCGCGGCCTCTATTGCATTATCCATCAGTATTCCAACTATCCGAACTAGTTTAACTTCTTCTAGATTAAAATTACTTATTGGTTTTAGGCATTCAAAATGCACGGTTATGTTCTCTTGTTCTGCTTGCAAAAGTTTAGTAACCATAAGTGACTTAAAAGATTGAACTTGAATGTTACTAATTTCAGAAAAACGCATAACGCTATTGTCAATCATCTGATGTGAGTAGTCTAACATCTCAGCCAAATATTCACGATTTATTTCATTCATTTCTTGTGATGCATTTAAACCAATTAAAAGGTTCTTATAATCATGACGGAATTTTCTTAACTCTTGATAGTTTCTTTCTACATCACTTGTATAGCTATTCATCATATCCATCTTTTCTTTTAAATTTTCAAGCTCCCTTTTTTCTTGATTCTTTTTTATTGAAAGATAGGTAAAATAAATTGTAAGTGAAAACTGGGCAATAAGAAATCCAAGCATTATCAGGCTAAAAATACCCAGAGCTTGCATTTCTCTTAAAACTTCACTAAATAAAATTATTATGATGACTAATATAGCTAGTTGCATGGTAAAAATTTTATTTTCTTCCAATGACAAGGATTGTCTTAATATTTTACGCTGAATTATTATTGCAATTCCTAGGGAAAAAAGCCAATTCATTGTAATCACAACAACAACTACTAAAGCTCCTCGATTATTTAATGCATCCATTTTAAGACTAAAAATAAATCTAGCTAAATTAGAAGTAAAAAATGGAATGATCCAATATATCAATACTGAAAGGAGTATCCCAAAAAGATCACTGATAAGAATGCGTATATCATTTCGTTTCCATCTATAAATACAAAATAAAACTATTGAGAGAATAACTGCAAGTATTCCTAAAAATGCATTCATCATTGAAATTAGTGTAAGAGGTATTAATAGTAACAATATACCTATAAGAAATAATTTGGACCTTATGTTGGTTAATAAGTGTATCAATATAAATAGTAAAATAAGATCAAAGAATTCTATTGAAAAGTAAGAAAGAGAATCAAGCAATACCATAAAAACACTCCTAATTCTGATAGTCCTCTAATTATAACAAGAATCATATAAAATAGGCAGTGTATTAACAGACCTCTATTATCCTCATTTTTTATGTGGTTGTCATCATTTCCCAGAGTTCTTCATATGTTCGATTTAGTGTTCTCAATTGTTGATGCGTGCCAGATTCGACTAGTTGTCCATTATCTAAAACAAATACTTGATCACAATCTTTAGCAATAGATAAATGATGTGCTATGAATAGAATAGTTTTGTTCTCCATATTCATTAAGTTTTGAATGATATGGTGTTCCATACGAGTATCTAATCCACTAGTTGCCTCATCGAGTATCAGAATATCTGAATTCTTTAGTAAAGCTCTTGCAATAGCTAATCGCTGTTTTTGACCACCGGAGAGATTACTAGCACCTTCTTCAATAGGTGACTGAAATTTAAGGGGTAATCCTTCAATATATTCTTTTATCTGAGCCATTTCACATGCCCAAATAATCTGTTCCTCTGTGGGGTGATAGTCTAAACCAAAAATCAGATTTTCAAAGATACTGCCACTAAAAAAGAAAGTTTCCTGTGATACATATCCAATCATATTTCTCAAACCGATCCTTGAGATATCTTGAATAGAAATACCTTGAATGCGTATGGTTCCCTTTTCAGCACTATAAAAGTTCATAAGTAATTTGGCTAACGTTGATTTACCAGATCCGCTCATCCCAACGATTGCTACTTTCTCATTTGAATTAATTGAAAAAGAAAGATCATTTAGAACATTTTCTTCGAATCCATAGGCAAAAGATAAGTCCCTTACTTCAATTAATGGCTCTTTCGTAAACAATTCAACATTATTCATTTGTTGACTGGTTGCCTCACCCAGAAATTCTCGATCCAGATAGAAAACCTCGTTTAATCGATCATTAGCTACTTTTGCCGTTTGAATCTTTACCTGAAGATTAATGATATTTTGCAAAGGTGTTGTGAAGAAAGACATCAGGGCATTATAAGTAATCAATTGTCCAATAGACAGGCTCCCCTCAATTACTAAGTACGTACCAACCCACAATAACGTGGTAGAACCTATTATTTGAAGCGCCGTTTTTAAATTCGATTGTAGATTATCAAGATTCGCATTTTTGAATGATTTATCCATCATCTCTTTGAATTGACTCTGAACTTTATCAAATACTTGATCTGTCGCATTAAAGGACTTTATAGTTTCTATCCCTTTCAAGCTTTCAATAATCTGAGAATTGACTACAGCACCAGATTCCATTTGTTCTTCATTAGTTCGATCAAATGGTTTCATAAATAGAAAGACGATTAAACCGTAAATTGGAAGTGTGCTGAAACTAATTAAAAACAAAAGACGATTTTGTAAAAACAAAGCAGTTCCAATAAATATAACCATTGATACATCTAAAAATAGGGATAGTGTGGCATTTGCCAAGGCATCGATAATTTTGTTGGCATCTAAAAATAGGGATAGTGTGGCATTTGCCAAGGCATCGATAATTTTGTTGGCATCTAAAAATCTTGAGACAATCTCCCCTGATTTTCTTGTTGAAAAGAAGTTCATTGGTAAATTCAAAACATGGTTGAAATACTTAAGCATAATCGAAGAACTTAGCTGTTGTCCTAACCTAATTAAAAGATACTGTTTAAAATACTGGAATAGTGTTTGTATCACATACATTGACAAAAGACCTATTGAGATGATTTCTAATAAGTTAACAGATCTTGAAGGAACAATTCGATCAATTATCACTTGAAAATAATAAGAACCTATGATGCCAAACACAGTTAATATAAAAGAAAGAAGTACAATACCGGCAATTGTCTTCTTATGACTTGCCAATAACGGAACAAAAGAGAATAAACCATTGGATCTATCTTGTATGGGATGATAATTCTCAGTAGGAGTAGTAGTTAATAAGATTCCTGTCCATATCGAAGAAAATTCTTCTGGCGTTCGTTCAATTTTTCCTTTAGCCGGATCAGCCAGAAGCAACTTCCCATTTTTCATTCCATAAACGACAACGTAATGGAAGAATGCTCCATCAATGATTACGTGAGCAATCAATGGATAGGTCACGTATTCTTCCTTCCAAATTGATTCATCAGTTTGAAAAACCTGCGTTTGAAATTGAAAATCATTTAATGCTTGGACTAATCCAAAAGCTGAGGTACCTTGGCTGTTTGTCCCTGACATTAAGCGTAATTTACTGATAGGAACGCTCGTATCATAAAAATTTAGGATCATAGAAAGACAGGCAACACCACAATCTTTTTCATCATGTTGCTTAATCAATTTTATTTTTCTCATGTACTTACACCTTCTCTAGCACTTAATATGGTGTAAATATACTTGTATTCATAGAATATTATTCCGAATTGTCCTGAAATCTCTCATTCATATCCTAAAGTGAATAGAACTGCAGCTGAAACGAAAATAAACAAAAATTACACTAAAAAGACACAGATGAATAGGGTCGTTTACATTTCAGTAAAAAATTAATCATTTTGAGACAAGTTACATTAAAAATTCAATTCGAATGATATATTTTTTCGTAATATTATATGGGAAGTTTTACTATGAAAAATTTTTAAAGTTGAAGCAAAGAAGAATTGGTACTTGTAGTCGGTGGCTATACTGCTAAACAACGCTTGCAAGGAATTGGTAGTTGGGGGCATTGTTGGCTCAGCGGTATACATTGGTGGATTTTTAGGACAATAAGGAGGATATGAAGATGAACGCTGCAAATATTACATTATATTTGTACCCGATAATCTCATCGATATAGAAGTTTCTTGGCTTGTTCTCGCGATCTAGAATGACCTAACCATTTTCATCAGTTCAGGTTTCGGTCGCAAATTTTGGGGTGACCTCATCTAGTTCAAAGGTTGGGCCAATGCATCCAAAATAAAAATCATTGATACTTAACATTTTTGGCATCGTATATTCTTTCTTTGCTATACTTGTTTTAGAAAATTTTTTAACAGAACAGAATCCTTATATGCTAGCGATTCTGCCCTCTAAAAATCTTATTCTTCTTCCGCCATGATCGGTATAAAATGTTTCTGGAATTCCACAGATAGGCCATTCCGTGTCTCTTTTTGTCCAAATAGCTTGATGCAAAGTTAAGGAAGTTTGAATGGCACTTGGCGCGTCAAAAGACAAGTTATCCCCTGCAATACATCTGCTGTAGTCATCTAAAATGATCATTAGCCATGTCCGTTTTTTCTGTCCTTTTTCATCAAAAACTTCAATATTCAGTAGAGTGTGATCCACTTGCCAGATTTCGTTAGAGTTACTGGCTTCTCTAGATATGAACAAAATTAAACTGTTCTTCGTATTTCTTTTCCCCATGATGAGAAAGATAGACCAAGGAAGTAGCCATATTTCTTACTACTTTATAAACTTGGTCGTAGCTTGGAATAAACTTTATTTCTTAGTCATGAGAAACAATAGTGACTACTTTCCGAGGAATCGTAGCAATGCTCATTTTTTCAATACCAATTGTTCAATGAAATCAATAAGTTCTCTGGGCAGATTGATTGTTCCTTTATCCGAGCGCTCTTCGCGAACCAGTCACACTAAGCCCAGTGTAAGAAATCTTTGTTTCCAATGAGAGAGTGTTCTTATAGGATTTTTTTCTTTACTAGAAATATCCACTAACGACAATTCAATTTTTAAGAAGGGTTCAATCACTTTATACTTTTTCAGAGCATACCTACGTTTTTCTTCCGAAAAACTAGTGAGAGAGTTTTTCCTTTCTGCAATTCTCTTTTGCCTCCAATTTATTCAAATAACGACAAACGGTTGTACGAGAAACATTCCACTTGTCCGCGACTGTTTTACGTGCCGCTATCAACGAGTGTCATGAGTAATTTTAAATCTTTCACAGATAATTTTTTGGGCATCCACCAAATCGACCACGAACTCTAGCTGAAGCACGACTAGCAGCTGAACGCTCTAGAATTAAACTTCGTTCAAACTCGGCAAATGCAGCAAACAAATGAAACATAAACTAGCCGGTTGAACTTGTTTTATCCATCGTATTATTTTCTTGAAGACTATGAAAAATGATCCCTCGTTCATTCAATTGATTGACAATAGAAATTAAGTCTTCCATATTTCTGGCCAATCGATCCCTACGCCAAACAACAACGAAATCTTCTTCACGAGCAAATTCTATAGCTACTTCTAAACCTGGGCGTTTACTTTTAATTCCACTTATATGGTCGGTGAACATTTTTCACAACCAAACTTAACCAAACTATCTTTCTGTAAATCTAAATTTTGTAGTCCTGTTGAAACTCTTGCGCAACCAATTTTCAATATAATCTTCCCCTTTACTTATCCATTGTATCATATCTTTATCTTGATAGTATAAATGAACATAGATTAATCGATGGGGTGTTGAACGGTATATCTAGTAAAATAAAAGAAATTTCTGCTAAAAATTAGCATGTACAGAAAATCTCCATTTTCTGTACAAAGGCTTTGTTATTTTTACATGGTATAATATTAGTGAAATTCAACTAAGAGAAGAGGTTTTTATTTATGCTTAAAGTGGGTGAAACATACACATTAAAAAACAACCAGAAAGTTCATTTAGTTGCTATTTACCCTGATTATTTTTCAGGCAAAGAATCTGTTCTTTTAAAAGCAAATGGAAGTTACGCAATAGCGGATTCCTTAGAATTCCAGGCAAATATCATTACAGATCTAGCAATTACAAAAGTAAAAAGAACAACATTGGCAAAAGTTCAACTGTATCGATCGTATTTTAGAGGAAGAGAAAACATGCTAGCCACAAGTTTTAAAAATTCTAACGGAAAACGAGTTTATTATCCTCTATGTCTTTCTCGTAAAAAGTATCCTTGCCCAAAGATTAAAAAAGCAAATTTTCCATGTACAAAATGTCAATTTCAAAATTTCCAACCTATTTCAGACGAACAAATCATCAACCACCTAAGAGGATTTGACAGAAGTGGACGAGAGGCTTTTTATGGGATATATCCTATAACTGAAGGTAATACCGTATACTTTTTAGCTTTTGATTTTGATAAAAAAGATTGGCAACAATCGGGATTAACCTTTGTTAAAGCAGCGAAAAAATTGGGTCTGTCTCCATTAATTGAATTATCACAATCAGGAAATGGTTGTCATATTTGGTTTTTCTTTGTGGAAGCCATTCAAGCTAAACTTGTAAGACAGTTTGGTTTGGGACTTTTAAAGTATGCAATGCTAGATCAGCCAAAACTGACCTTTGAGTCCTATGATCGAATGTTCCCTAATCAGGACGAACTTTCCTATGGTGGATTTGGTAATTTAATCGCTTTACCTTTACAAGGATCTAAAGTAAAAAATGGTACCAGTCGTTTTATTGATGAACACTTTAGTTTGATTGATGATATTTGGGGTACTTTAGAAGCTACACCTAAGTTAAAACAGAATCAAATAGAACGAATCGTTAAAGAAATTGACTATGTATTACCCACGGAATACTATCAGACAACTTTTAAACAATCAAAACTTTGTGATAAAGAAATATCGTTATTTACTGAGTCTGATCTTAAGTTATCCACGTCTTTTATGAACAAAATCAATATAGTAGTGCGTAATCAATTAGAACTAAAAAGAAGTGATTTGACGAAGGAAGAACTTGTACAACTAAAATTTTTAGCCACCTTTCATAACAAGGCTTTTTACGTTGCTCAAAATAAACGACAGTCTACCAGAGGAATTCCACGATTTATTTGTTTAGCTGAAATAACTGATTCAACTGTATATTTGCCAAGAGGTTTAGAACCGCAAGTTCATAGTCTGTTTCCAAATGCTTCATTTGTTTATCAAACAGAGCACGGAGAAAAATTAAACATAAACTTTAAAGGTTCTTTATACCCAAAACAAGAGCAAGCGTTAACAGATCTAATGGTACGACCTATGGGTATTCTGTGCGCTGGAACGGGTTTTGGTAAAACGGTCGTTGCAGCAAAGTTAATTGCAGAGAAAAAGGTGAGTACTTTAATACTCGTTCATAACAAGAATCTAGCTAATCAATGGAAAGCAAGTTTGGAAAACTTTTTAGAAATTGAAGGAGAACCTTTTGAAGAGCAGACTCCTACTGGTCGGAAACGAAAAAAGGAAAAAATAGGAAAAATATACGGTGGTTCTGTTAACAGAAGTAAACTAGTGGATATTGGACTTTTCCAATCTCTTACGAAGCAACAGAATCTAGAGGAATTGTTTAAAGATTATGGAATGATTATAGTCGACGAAGCCCATCATGTTGCAGCAAAGACATTTGAAGATGTTATAAAAAAAGCAGCAACCCGATATATTTATGGACTGACGGCTACACCTACCAGAGAGGATGGACTCGAAAATATACTTTACATGCGGTTAGGAGAAATAAGCCATATTGCGGAAAAAGAAATCCCTACACATATTACACAAAAACTATATATGCGCTTCACTTCTGTGGGTGAACAACTTACAACGGTTCAGCAACAGACGCTTCATGAAAATTATCAATTGATTATAGATTCTGAAGAACGAACAGAACAGATTATCTTAGATACATTAGAAAATTTACAACAAAATCGGCATATCATAGTTCTAACAAGGTATATCAAGCATTTAACATTGTTAGAACAGCAACTCAAGAAGAAAGATCAAGATTGTAGACTTTATATCCTCAATGGAAAAATGAGCACAAAAGGATTACGTGAAGAACTATTACTGTTAAAAAAAGAAGGAACACCATTTGTCTTATTAACAACAGGTAACTATGCTGGAGAAGGATTTGACTTGCCCGCACTAGACACATTGATTTTGGCCATGCCTATTTCAAGTCACAATAATTTAAAGTAATATTTAGAGCGTTTGCTTCGGAATTTAGAAGAAAAAGAAGAACTGCGGGTTTATGACTACGTAGATTATGCAATTCCAATGATTTATAAAATGTATCAAAAACGACTACAGACATATAAAAAGCTAGGTTATCAGCTATGGGATGACCAACAATCAGAACTGTATAAAAGTAATTTATTCAATACCGATTATCAGAATATTTTATCTAAAGACGTAATGAATGCCAAAGAAACGCTGATGATTAGTCTTCCGTTTCTTGATAAAATGATGGTCAAATTTTTAGTTGAATTAAGTTTACAGAATAACATACAAAATAAGTGCTTATTCTTACCACCGATTCAAATAATCCCATTAAATTATCAAAAAAGATACAGGGACTACATCAAAGAATTGAAGAGCTTAAATTACCAACTGTGTTTCAAAGAAAATATTTATCAAAAATTTGTCATTATAGACAGCCAGTTACTTTGGAGTCTCCCTAGAAATCATCAATCAGAAGACGGCGTAGCATTAAGAATTTATTCCAGTGAAATGTCTAAACGCTTGGGGATGTTTTTAAAACAGTAGTTTTTAGTGATGCTAAAAGAATTTGCTTTACAACAAGCCATTTATCTCTCAAAAAACAGATCATTTAAATACAAAAGTCACAACCTGGTAACAATAGAAGCATAAAAAGAACCAACAAGCATACCCTATTGGTTCTTAATTGATAGTAGAATACTTTTTTAATATCTTTATATATTATTGAATTTTTGCAGAAATAACACTATTAATATATACTAAAATAAATAGGCTAGATATAATCTATTTTAGAAAGGATCAGCAATTTATGAAAAACAACGATAATATTTCTAATACTTTAATAGTTTTCTTTGATAAGGTTGTTCGCTTATGGTCACTATTTTTGTTTTTGATTATTTTAATAAAAATATTTTTCATGTCTAATACAGCAATAATCTCAAAAAATATCTTTTACGTCACAGGAATAATTAGTGTAATTTCTGCATTACTACTGATTTGGCAAGAAAAAAGAAGGGCTAAACTTTAGCCCTTCTTTTTTTATTCAGCTTCTATAGGAGCACAAGTCATCGCTGTGTACACTAATGTTAAAACAGCAGCTACATTTCTCCCAGCAGCAGAAGCTACCTTCCCTGCTAACCATGCTGCTGCCCTAGCAAAACCATAAGTATTCAACACGGATTTAAATGCTGCTACACTAATACCCACTCCAAATGTATTTTTAGCCCAATCTACAGCACATTTAGCTAATGCTCCACCAGCACAAGGTTGTATTGGTATAGCACCTTGTGCTAAGGTACTAATATTATTTCTAAATTCAAATCTACCAAGTTCATTGAAGTTGTTATCATCATTAAAAAATTCTATGAAGTCTAAAATAGCTTCATATTCAACTCCACTGCCAAACATATCTTTAATACCATTTTCATTTACAATAAACTTTCCGTTTGTAGGATTTACAGAAACAGCTTTTGAAAAGAATTCATCCAATCCTTTGTTTGCATCTGAATAAAATGAATTGACGTCTATGTTGTCTAATATAGCCTTATCTTCTTTGCTAATCTCATTATCTAATTCACTAGCATATACGCTTGTACCAGCACTGGCAAATAGACTCAATACCATCAATAACGACATTGCCAGACAGAAGAACTTTGATTTTTTAGAAAAAGTAATTTCCATGTTTAACTCCCTACTTTCTTTTTTTATTTATTATAATAATAACAATATTAAAGATTACTTAGTGTCAAAATCCCTATTTAACAGTTATCCTTTCCTAGTTTACTAATAACCGTTGATTTTTTTCTTTTTTTCATCTATTCGTATTATCCTGGCTCATAGTGATCTTTAAAATTGGATCATCAGCTGTATTCCTTGGAAAACCACACACGACTCTTCCAACGCTCGCTCCATTTTCGTTTGTTTTTCGGCTCTTTCCTTTTTACTTTCATGATATAACTTTTTCAAATCGATTTTTTCAGTCATGTTTTACATCCTCTCTTCTATTAAATGTTTTTTTCTATTGCCTTGCTAAACTCAACCTTTTTGAATCTTCTGTATGGATTTTTTATTGTTTTTGATCAATGTATCAATCATGTTTTGCGTGATTGCATCCGGAATATACCCTTGTTTAATAAACAGCAGCTTTTCAAGCTTGGCTCTGTACTTGTTGATTAATTTAACGTTATTTTTATCCACTTGAGCGCCAGATCCAGAATGATACACTTTTTCTTTCAAGCGACACTACTCTTTTCTAACTACGCTAAGCGCAATCGTTAATTCAGACGTATTGAACGATTCAAGTTCTTTTATCGTCGTATATTGATAAAAGCAAGGATCTTCTATTATGGCTAATTCCCGTATTTCCATGCTCATTTCCCACCTTTCTTATAATTCCTTACGGTTAGGCTTCAGCTGGACCAAAAAGCCCAACTGATACCATAAAATGTATGTTTTTTATCTATGCAGTTCGTAAAAGACTGCCTAGTATTGGATCAAATTGAATCATTCCAAATTCTGAAAATGCAGGATTCGTCGTATTAACTACATACACATATTGCCTATAAGATTCTAAATCCCTGTGACAGTAAAGCCAATCACTAGTATCACGTCCAACGTAGAATAATGATAAAAATCTCTGGCCATCCGCTGTTTTATTTTCAGTTACGTAGTACACCAGGAAGCCATACCTCTTTTCGGCCGTCTTTATGATTGACTCTATTTCTTCAGTGACTAAAATATTTTCACCTTGAAAGTAATTGCTGGTGTAATGGCATTTCCCTGTTTCCATAAACTCATCAATAACAGAACTTGATAGGTCGGTAAGCATCATTCTATACCATGCTTCTTTTTTTAGAGTTTCGTTGGCCGTTGTCGTATTACTTAATCTTCTCATTTGTATTCCTCCAAAAGCAATATTTTTTTAATTCGTTACTGTTAGATAATTGTTCTATTCTATGAATTGCAATGAATCCTTTCCATAACTCCATCGTTATGTCAGGAACCCATTGATTATTTTTCTAAGGTACGCTATACTTATTCATGATTATAAATAGTTAACGTCCTAGAAATCTTTTGTCTTCAGCAAAAGGTTTCTTTTTTTGTGCTTTTTTCGTGGATATAATTCAATCTCTAAAATATCTTTTTCATCTCTTTCGTTATTTTAAGTGATAAATTCTATTGTTTCGTGATTCTCTTCTGTTAAGATTATTTCTTGGTCGTAATACATGTTAGAAACTAATTCATGTGCTTGTTCTTCGCTTTCAGCATAAACATATACAGCGACTTCTAACGTTTCAATAATTGTCACACAGTATTTTTTCTGCCATTCCTACACGTCCTTCCATTCAATGTGGTTCAACAAAAATAATAGTTGGTTTAAACAGTCATTGACATTTTTTTAACAACCATAGTTTAATCACAGCGTGACAGTATCATTTTCATTAATTGCTTGGCTTAATTTTTAGTATTCCAGTTGTGCCTTTTCTAGGTCAAGTTTTAATTGTGGCTCATTCATTTTAACCATCTCCTTTCAGTTTTTTGGGTTTTGAACAACCATTTCTGTTAGGCGTTTGAGGAAGTGAAGCTGGACGATCAAAAATTTCTTTTCGTCAAACGATGTAGTCTACCTCCTCGTTTTTGTTTAGGCTGTTCATTTTCGCCAGTGAGTTCGTGTCGCTCGCTGTGTCGTGGAAGGACCATAGACATAAAGAAAAAAACAAGGGCGAGCTTACTCGTTTATATACCCTTGTTTTTTCGACTGGCTGTGGTACTGTAGCAAACAGTGAGTAGCACGTTACACACTGCAAAATGAACGGTCTGAAAACGAAAAAGGTCGCGTGACACTGTTCTGACATCAGAAAAGGTATTTTTGAACGAAACGCCCTTGATCTTTGTTTTCTAGTAGGTATGAAATACCTACTAGAAATGTTAATCACTGCGGAACGAATGGGAATAGAACCTTTAATTGACTCGTGTTGAGTGCAGCAGTTAATCCGTTGGTTTTGGAGCAAGTGCTACCGCACCGCCGCGGAACAACGGATTCATTCCCTTTTCCCGAACTAAAAAAGGCCGCACGTCTGTAATAGATCGTTGCGCCCTGCTCTTGCATAACTATTTTTATTGTTTTGTAGTATCTTTCCGATTCATCAAAATAATTCACTATGTGAACCTATTCGAGCTAAAGTTAGGATCAATTTATCACCGTCAATTTTATAAAAAGGAATACTCGTTTGAATAGTAGAGTTTCAAGGCACGTGATAACTCGTACATAGCTAGAACGTTTCATTGATTCGTTCACTCCAAATTGTTTTTTGTTTGTTGTAGCTGTTCAATATCCCCGTTCATAGAACACTGCTCCGGATAGAATGAGAAGATCTTGTGCTTGTTTCCGAGTTAGAGTTTGTAGCGTACCTGTGAAAACGACGGTTTTATTTTTGAACGACAAGTTTCTTCCTCCATTCTTTTGTTCTCTTTATTGAATCGCAAACGAGAGTATATGAGACGTTGATTTTGAGACAGGTTATTAGAAAAGAGGAACCCTTAGTTTAAAGGATTCCTCTTTCTATTACTTGCTTTGATTGCTTCTTTTTAAAGTCTCATAAACCATCGTTTGTGAGACTAGTTGATTGAACATGTCCTTTGTTATCTAACACAAATTCTTTATCAAACTTTTTGAAGTACATTTTCTCTAATATATCCTCTAATTTATATAATTTCTTTTGTGGGATATATGCCTTATCCCATTTCCAATCCATTAAATCATATTTACCAATATCAGCAATTTCTCTTACTTCTTCAATAGATAAGTTTAATACTTTTCTCAATTCGTCAATTTTCTTATATTGCTTTTTTCTTCTGATTACAGAGGGGAGATTAATCGAAGAAATCACCGCCATAAACAAGAAAAACGAAGTCCACTCCCAGTAAAAGTTATAAACTTTACACACAAAAAGTGCGAACAAACCTATCAATCCCAAAGTAATCGAATATAGCATATCTATTTTTTCATTTTTAACCATTACTCTCATGAAAATCACCTCTCAATCTGCCCCCTTGTAAGACTTTAAAGAACATCGTCATGCTTTCCAGTGGCTAGTAACCATAATTCTAAAATCTCATTTTTTATTTCGTATACAAGAAGCCAATCTTTTTCAATATGCAATTCTCTAAGTCCCTGTTTATTTCCTTTTAACGCATGGTCTTTATACCTTTGATAAAGTATATCTGTTTGTTGTTGGACAAGTAATTCTAAGACAATTTCTAGTTTTTGCATGTCATAATGCTTTTTCTTTAGGAACTTGTAATTTCTTTTAAAAGTGGGAGTACGTTTAATCTTCATCGTTTAAGTCCTTCATTAATTCAGCTACGCTATCAAATGACTTATAATCTTCATTTTTCATTTCTTCTAATGCTTGAGCAAGATTATCTTTTCGTACTGTCATTTCAAAAGGAATTCCTTTTTCACGAACAACTTTAGTTAAAAATATTTTAATACCTGTTGTCAAATCAATTCCTAGAGAATCAAAGATTTCTTTAGATTCTTCTTTTAATTCATCGTCAATTCTAAAGTTAATTTGAGCCATTTTTTTCACACCTTTCATATTATAATTATAGCACCATTGCATACCGTTGTAAAGCATTCACTTTACAAAAAATACATTAACCGCAATTCTTTTCAAGAACGGGCCTTGTAAAGGCTATCAATACTAGCCATTGGTAGTTTTTCTTCTTTGGTCATGATTCCCAACTCACTCGTTCGATCGCTTTTACTTGTGCCATCTTCATAGTGAAACACGACGTTTGGCTGCACGTTGTACTCGTATACATTAAAATTAAGTGTACCTGCACTGTCAATCGCTTACAACCAATATCCCCGTGGCATTCGTTCATTTCCTCTAAAAACGGTTACTATTTGATATACAGCTTTATTTCCGTTGATTTTTTACGCTTCTCGAACCAATTTCTCGTAGGTTGTCTGAACTTTCTAATTAGAAAAAGCGATCTGTATTGCAAGATTTTTCGGGTTGTCTTGACTCCCTAATTCCCCTTTTTTAAAGGCATAGCTTTGGATGTCGTCCAAAAATTTCCCAGTAAAACATGCAAAGAGTCAGCTGAAAAAACAGCTGAACCCGCTCATTTTTAGAAAAGACTAGCTTGTCTGATGTATTCGTTCTCATAGAAGTGGCTTGTCAGACGTCTGAATCGTCTATCAGCCATTCGGCGAGTATAACCTAACCCATAACCTGCCAATTGCCAAGGGTAAAATGCACGCTACGCGCCCTTGGCAACCGTCAGAACATGGTTTCAAGACGCTTATGCCGAACGACGGATAGACGAAAAGGGACTCTAACAGCGTTCCACTTTGATCTTTGAAAACTGAAAACTAAAATCAGTCCAACAGACCTTCATCTAAAAATAAGCTGAATCAAGACCTCAGGGGCGTTGCCCCTAACACCCCAGCCAACTCTCTCAACCGAAAAGGCGGGAAGGGCAAGGGACGAAGCCAAAAAGAAGCAGAAAAATAAAAGGAGGGACTCTTTATGACAACCAATTTTACCTTTTTAGGGGAACCAATTAAAAAAGACGAGTTTATTCAACATTATATGTTGCTATTTACGGAAACAATCAAAAAAATTTATGCAATTGATACATTTTTCCCGAAAGAAATTCAATACTTAGAAGCAGAAAAACAAAAAATCACCTTGCTTTATGATCAGTTTGTTCAATTCTACCACCGCGCACCAGATTATGCTTATTTATCGGATACACTCACTACAAATTTTTTAGCCAAAGAATACCTATTTGCCTCCCATGATCAAAACCTGATGTCTGCAAATCATTTTGCGACCCTTTATATTGATCAACTGAAAAGCAAAAACAGGTGTACGTATGAGAAATACGGTGAAGATTGGTGCTATATTTTACAGCGTGAACATCATCGGACAAAACAAGCCTTTGAAAAACACAATCAAGCTATTGAAGGTTATCCAGAATTACGCATTCAAAACAACTCTTTTTTACAACAACAAATCTGGGCAACGTTAGACCATGAGTTTCAAGAAATCTATCGGGGCTACGAACGGAATCATGTTTCCTAAAGGATTAATCGATTGATTGATCCTTTATTTTTTTGTATGTTTGAAAACCACCTGCTGTGCTGGTGGTTCAAAAGAGCTTCCAGCGTGGTATTAAAAAGACCTCCCAAAATTGATAAACTGATGTTGGTTTCCCGACCGCATCACCATCAAAGATAGTCTAGTGGTAATAAGTCAAGATAATTTTTCAAAAGATTTTTAAAGGTAGTTAATTTTTGAAGCGCACTGAACTAAACCCGACCAAAATTAAAAATTTTTTCGGGTACTTCCAAGGATTAGCGTCAATAACATACTGTTATTTATCTATCACGCTCCTTGGTGGCATATAGGTTGATGGTTACGTAGTAGCGTATCCACCAGACGCGTAAATTTTCTTGCGGTTAGTACGATGGCTCGTTTGTGTTTATGCTTGGGTGTTTCAGCGTATTTTTTCTTATAATACGCATGGTACTCAGGCTCGTATCTCCTTACGGAGTTGGTGGCTTCAACTAGATAATAACGGAGATAACGATTGCCTCGTTTGGCCATAGGAGTATTTTCATACTCAGAGTTACCTGATTGGTTCTGTCGCCAATATAAACCGGCATATTTAGCCAATTTGCTTTCATCTGAAAAGCGATTGATAGGGCCAATTTCAGCGAGTATACCCGCAGCATAAACAGGACCGATTCCTGGAATACTGGTTAAACATTGATATTCAGGTAGCACAACGACTAAATCGTCAATGGCTTTGTCTAAGTCTTTAATTAACTTTTCAAGACTACGAATTTCTTTGGCTAGAACACCCAAAACAATATCTACAGAGTCCTGATGGACTTTTCCTAACCGGTAGGAACTACGTATGGCTTTAGAAATTGCCTTTGCAATTCCTTCGGGATTTTTAAAACGATACTTCCCTAGTTTTTGAATTAGGTTCGCAAACTCTTCTAATGACAGTTCGGCAAGTTGGTCCATTGTGTAATCTTCCGTCATTAGAGTTACTAATGTGGCACTTAAAACGGATCCACCTTCTGCTTTTAGTTCTTTAGAAAGCGTGTTGCATTTATAATAAATGTTTTCGATAAAGTGTTGCTTTGTACGAACCAGCTGTTTAATTAGCTGATAACGCGTTCTAGTTAAGTGTTGGAGGGCAAGGTATTCTTCCTCTTTAATGATGGAGTTGACTTGCCTTTGGATGCGAAAATAGTCAGCGATATAAAAAGCATCAATTTGATCGTTTTTGTTTTCTTCAAAAATATCACGATACTTTTTAATTTTATTTGGTTGTTCAACTGAAACCATAAGGTTCAATTGATTTAACTCAAGATCTTCTTTAAAAAACATAGCTGGATGAAAGCTATATAAAGATGTGGCCTCCATTCCAATCACTAAGCTCTCTATCTCAAATTTTTGAGAAAATTCGAGAATGTATTCTTTGATCTGGCTTGCGCCAAGTTGACTATTTCCATAAGATGCTTCTTTTAAAACAGAGCAAGTTGAATCGTCTGTCATAAAGCAAGCATCTAATTTTTCAGAACTAACGTCTAAACCGACAAATAGTTTCATGTGGAAGGATCTCCTTTCATTGATTATTCGGAAATTGCTTGGGTACTGTGGGATATCCCAGAATCACGTTGTCTAACGACAGCCTCGCATAATAGAGTTTCATTCATTAAACCTCTAAGCCACCCAATCTCTACTAGGATTGGTAGAGGTCAATGGACTCAGCTAGTGTGTTGGAGGTTATACCAACGGTTCGGGTCACAGACTTTCTGTCGCAGTAAAACTGCAGAAGGTGATAGCGTCTTCCCGTAAGTCCTTTCCAAGACTTATTATTCAGGAATATCCTACAGTATCCAAGTAGTAATCGTTATTTTATTTAAACATATTAGGAATAGCCCCTAAGGGCGATTGAAGGAATGAAAGTTTCTTCAAAATATATATTACGAGGAGGTGTCCTTATGGAAAAGGACAAAGAAAGTTTATCACATAGTAAATGGAGATGTAAGTATCACATCGTGTTTGCGCCAAAATATCGGAGACAGATCATTTACGGAAAGTATAGAGAAAGTATAGGTGAGATTCTTCGCACGCTCTGTGAAAGAAAAGGAGTAGAGATCATTGAGGTAAATGCTTGTGCAGATCATATTCATTTGCTTGTAAGTATTCCACCAAAGTTAAGTGTTTCGCAATTCATGGGCTATTTAAAGGGAAAAAGTAGTTTAATGATATTCGACCGTCATGCAGAGTTGAAATATCGCTATGGGAACCGAAAATTTTGGTGTCGAGGGTACTACGTGGACACGGTTGGACGGAATAAGGAGCAGATAGCTGAGTATATTCGTAAACAAATAAAAGAAGATTATTCAGCAGATCAGCTTACGTTGTTCGAAGAAGTTGATCCGTTTACAGGAGTTAAAAACAAAAAGAGATAGAGTGAGATTCTTTTAGAATCAGCGAGTAGAAGTGGTGCGGGGGGAAGCTTTCAGAGGGCCTTTTAGGCCGAGGCCGGTAAGAGAGGCTTCTAGCCGAAGAGCAAACCACCCGTTTCACGGGTGGTTATGATTGCGACACCTTCGAAACGTTGTTCGATTGATCCCTGTTTTTCGCGCAATCGCCGTTTCTGTCAACCCTTGTTGATACAACTCGAAAGCATGCTGCAAGCGTTCATTTTCTAGCGTATATTTGGGTTTACGTCCCTTAAACCTTCCTTGTTGCTTGGCAAGTGCAATGCCTTGTGCCTGGCGCTCTTTAATTCGTTTCCGCTCGGATTCTGCTTGATATTTATACAATTCAATCATTAGATTATTTATCAACCTTCTTAGATTCTCATCTTCAATACTTCTAAGGTTGCTCCTTTTTGTTGGATATGATTCATAATCGCAGTAAGATCTTTGTTATTACGTCCTAATCGATCTAATTCCGTCACAACAACAATATCGCCTTCACGAATATAATCTAACAACGCTTGTAGTTGCGGGCGTTTTAAAGACTTTCCGCTTATTTTATCTGAAAAGATCTTAAAAACATCCTGTAGCGCTCTCAATTGTCTTTCTAAGTTTTGTTCTTTACTACTGACACGTACATAACCAATTCTACTCATCTTATCTCCCACTTTCATATAAAATTCTGATAAAGTTGGTCAATGCTTTCTTTTATCTTCATAAAAAAATCTTTCTCGCTTATTAACTGTATTTTTTGCCCCTCATGTTTTAAATTTAAAGCCATCAACTTTTTTCTTGACTGATCCAAAGGAGCCATCAATTTTGTTTGATGATAGCCAACAACTAATATTGTTGTCTGTTTTGTTACCGTATGTTGTACGTTCCACCCCACACCAGTCACAAGCGCCTGTGCTTGCTTGCTTTCTCGTCATTGCACTCAGACTTCCTGTAAAGACGACAAATTCTACCTTTTTTTGCACTTGAAAATCACCTCTATTTTGAACAAGTCTAATGAACACCGAAAAAGACAGCTGTACCAACAACACAAAAAAGTTCAATAGAGTATACTCTACTGAACTTTCACTCATTACTTATAAATTTAATTTCTTTTCTAAAGCTTCTGCCATTGTTTTAGAAAAATTAATTTTTGTATTCATTGCTCGAACATTCAACCAATGAGGAATTTTAATGGTTTTCTTATCAAGCTGATCTCCTTTTAAATAATCATTTAATTCGACAGATACCAACGTCGCAAATTGTTTGTCCAAATCAAGAGTTAAAGCGTTTATCGAAGTTGGTACTGGCAATAGTTGATTTTTTTCAACTAAATCTCCCAACATAATTCCTAGCGCATCTGAAGCAATTTCTAAACCTTCTGAAACATTCTTACATTGTGTAACTGCCCCCTCAATATCTGGAAAAAAATACTATAGCCAACAGGATCTTTTTCAAAAATAGCCGGATAAACTTTCTTCAAACTACTTACCTCCCTATTCTTTCAAAGGACAGTGGGCTTATAAGCCCACTGCTTTTCGAACAGATTCTTCTACTCTTTTTGATAACTCTTTCGAATGGCTCGTTAAAATGACCGGTCTAGAAAAGTTTTCTTTCACAAATTTTCTATGAGAACCTTTCCACCCTTTACTTCTCTGAACCCAGCTTCTTTGAGTAGTTTCTCTGCCTCACGTATTGTCATAGGCATGCGCACTACCTCCTGACAAAACCATTAACACGTACAGGGCGTATTGAGAAGAGTTAAGGCACTTTTTCGTATTTAAACTGTCATAAACGAGGTTTCGGCATTCTTTTTGATTTTTCTTGTTCATACTCCGCATAACGTTAGACAGATTTATTATAAAATTGAATATCCTTTTCAACTTCTATTTTGGCTTGTTCAATTTCTTTTTGTAAAATCGTTTGCTTTGGCTTAATCATATCTCTTCGCAAGTTTTTATATGATGCGACTCTCGTTTCAATTTCCATCAGTATCTTATTTTCTATGACAGCTTTTTCTTTGATTCGCTGTAACTTCTGTTCTAATCTACCATATATCATTTCTCGTTGATCCATATTCAAAACGTAAGTTAGTTTTTCTTCTAATACTGATTTAGGCGATTTTAACGGAGTTGAGTGCATGGAATACAAAAGTTCCCCCTGCCTAGTTAAAACTTTCATCTCGTTAAAAATATGGTGATTATAAAGCGTTTCTAAATTTCCTGGAATTGCTTTAACAATTTCATCATGAATCACTTTAGGTGTTGCTCGTGCGGTTTCTGGTTCTTCTAAATACATATCCAGGTATCTTTCTAAAGTGCTTAAATAAGACAATTCACTTTGAGTAGCAATCACATATAGATTTGTGGAATAGCCTTTATTTTTTAATTGAGTGTTTGTTTTTATTGGTGTTTCAGTCGTTCTCAATGTTCCTTCTATAATTAGGTTATACTTTTGATCACTTAGGTAATCGATTAGTTCATTTGTGAGGCGATTGGAAAATGGTTTGACGTATTCTGTTACTTCAACGCCAATTTTTTTAGCTAATTAATCATAATTCGGATGTAAAGGTTTAAATGTATCATTATCAACGATAATAATATTCCCTTGCATCTCTTCCAATATCAGTTTGTGAAGTGTTGATTTTCCTGCACCAGATTGTCCACCTAGAATAAAAGCTTGCGGATTTTTAGTCGGATTCATCGAATAAGTGAAATCTTCAATTAAATCCTCGAAAATCGCACAATACTGCTCCTCTGAGTAAGTCGTCCATCATTTATGCCACTCGTTTCTTGGATAGATCTTTTGTAAGCTGATTCATCGAATGCCAATATGCTTTGAGCTCTTCCAATTCTTTCAAGTTTTTATCAAATAAATTACTCCTTTTGTGCTCTTTAAATTGTTGTAAAAGTAAGCACTCAAAAATGGACATATCCGTTTTATCATATCCTGCTTCTAAAATCATGTTTAGTAATCGACCATATACTCTTGCGGACAACTCTTTAATTAACTCAACTTGGTATACTTCATCATAGTTCACTTTCACGCTTATCCCTCCTTAGCTTCAAATAAATTCTACTTTCATTTCTTTTCCCATTGCATGAGCAATGGAAGCTAATTTTTCAAAAGAGACATTGTCTCCACGTTCAATTCTAGCAATAGTTGCTTGTGTTGTATTTGCTCGCTCTGCTAATTCTTGTTGTGTGAGCCCTGCTTGTTCACGAGCATGATATAAGGCAACAGCTGTCTGAAGCTTTTCACCTTCTGCTTGATACAACTCCGCAAATTCTGTGTCTTTCTTCATCTCCTGAATGAACTCATTGATTTTCATTGTCATACCATTCCTTTCTTAATTCTTTTGCATGTTCAATTTCCCGTTTTGGTGTTTTTTCCGTCTTTTTCATAATTCCATGCGTAATGATATAGCGATTGTCTACTACATGAAAATAGAACGCTCGTTGAATATTTGATCCTACTTTACTCCTTAATTCGTATAGATTTGCGTCAATCCTCTTGACCCATTTCAAACGTTGCGCAACTAACAACCCATTTTTTTCTGTTTCTGCAATGATTCGTAGCAGTTTCGCAATGTCTTTTTTTGGTAATAATTTTACCCATTCTAAAAATTCATCGTGCCCATTTTTTCTTTGGTAACTTTCAAATACAATTTTTTCCATAGCATTATTATATCATATATTTTTTTATTATTCTATATAAGATATACAAAAAGGACTTTCCAATAGGAAGAGTTATGATAAACGAGGTTTAGACATTCGTTTTGATTTTTCTTGTTCATACTCCGCATAACGTTGGACAGATTTATTGTAAAATTGAATATCCTTTTCAACTTTTTGTAGTGTTTTTTGCAATTCCGATCGTTCCTTTTGAAGGTTTTCAATCTTCTTTACGATTTGTGTATTGGTTCTAGCGTATGTTTTATTTCTTTCTACATATTCCACAATTTTCTTATCCAATTGTTCTAAAATGTCCTCTGTTTCTAAAAACGTATTCTCAAGTTCAAGCCCTATTGCCTCAAATGATTTATCAAAGTCAAGCCCTTTACTAATAAGAAAATCAAATTCTGTTAAAATTTGTCGCAACTTTATTCTTGCTGAATTAGCATAAAGCGGCACATTTCCACTTTGATTCTCTAAATTTTTTACGACAGTTTTTCCTAGCATCATTTTATTTTTACTAGGATTCTTTTCGTCCACAAAATAAAAACGATCCTGCTTCTTAATAAAAAGCTGGTAGTTCCCATCCTCTAATTTATCGACGCAACGTGCAGGAATTTTAATTGCCGCTTCTCGTTCCAATCCATAATCAATGGTTACATACAGAAATTTATCGGTTTCCTTTTGAACTTGCCAATCCTCTACAAGAATTTCGACTTCTTTTTCCTGACTTTCGTTTTTTATTTTTTGTTGCTGCTTCCAAAGAGCAACGACTTCTTTTTTGGAATAGGTCACCGAATTTCTTTTTAACCTGTCTATAAGATTTTCCTTCAACAAGGATTGATTGTTTAAACTTCGATCTCGAATTTTTCGTTCTTGTTTACTATCTATTAATTGATAGGTGACATATTTTTTTGTATCGTCCACTTTTAGATGCAAAGCAAGTGCTTTTTCTTTGAAATCTTTCCAAGTATTCGCGTGGGTCATTAAAAATTTTAGTTTCGTTTTTATTTCATTCCGATAGGAATTCTGTGCCAAATATTGTTGGTATTTTTTATGGGAATTTTTCAATGTTCGATCAATAATTTTTGCGCCATACTCAAGTGAAATTTGATCTGAAATTTCTTTTAGCTCTTCAAATTGCATTTGTGATTGTTGAAATTTTTTTAATGTTTTCGGATTTGTCGCATTCAATACAATATGATTGTGTATATGATTTTTATCCGTGTGGGTCGCAATGACAAACTCGGCTGAATCTCCGAGATATTTGTTCATTGTTTTCTTACCAATTTCATGAATTTGTTTTGGCGTTAACTGATCTTCTGGCGAAAAAGATTGGACAAAATGAAATCCAAACCGCTCATTTTTTCGTGGTTGATTTCCTATAAGAATTGCGAGTTCACGAGTCAATAACATTTCTTCGAACGCTTGTTGTGGAACATAAATATTTTGTCCGGAAACCAATTCATAATTATTTGTCTTTTTAGGATCAACAATATAGTCCAATGTATTCGCTAATTGTTTTTCACTGTGAATGACGCCATGTGACTTTTTAGGTAAAGAAACAACAGGCATTTTTATCCCTCCGAAAATTCTTTTAATACACTTTTTATTTTTATTTGAAGAATTTTCAATTCATTTTGATAATCCTTCATCAATTCTTTTGTCAAATTTTGTTCTGACTCATTCAAATATTTTGCGATCTGATTTAGGTTATTTCCAATTCGTTTCATTTCAAAATTTGCTTGAGCAATGACAGAAATAATTTCTTCGAAAGAAGAAACATCTGCCACATAAATTTTTTTGTTTAAGCAACACTTACGCACATACAATCCAAAATTTTTTATTTTTGCTTTTCTCATATTTTTTTCAATAGCTTCTTGTTCGGATTCATTTACCCAAAATTTTTTTGGGATATTTCTTATTCTATTTTCTTCTTTCCACATTTTCTTCCTCCTACGAAATTAAAAATCTTTTCCAGTTTTTTCAAGAAAGAATTTTCTCTTCTCAAAAAAATCTTCCCATTTCCCAAAAACGTTTTGACCTCTTTATTTTCTTTTTTCAATGCTTTTTTAACCTCAGAATAGGACATCTCTTAAAATGCATTGTTGCGAGCATACTAAGTGGGTGCCCACTTAGATAAAAAAATCCATCTGCCACAAAAGAAACAACTAACATGGCCTTTTAATTGTCTTTTGTTTCAGCTGGATTTTTTCTTTTTTGGGGCGCTGCCCCAATCCCCATTTTCTAAAAAAGATTTTACTTTTTTCTATTTTTGGATTTAAAAAAATTCGACAACCAAAGTCAAAAATAAATTTTTCAAACTAAATTTTCTTTGCTTAAAAAATTTAAAGCAATTTTTTTGTTTCTACAGAAATTTATTTCCCGAACAAAAACTTATTTTTACAAAATCAATCTAAAAAATAAAATGCCCACAAAAAAATTAAGAGATAAAAAATAGTTGATTCGGAACTAGATAGATCTATTTTACGATACAGTTAGAAAATCGAATCAAATTTTTCGTATTGTCTTACAACCAATTCGCAAATAAGTTCTATCGCAAACTCGGGTAACGATTGAATAAATTTTTTTGCCTGTATATATTCTTCTAATTCCTCTTTTTCAAGTAGCGGTTCCAATTCTTTAATCATCACGTTAAATGAATGAAGTAACTTTTTCTTTGGGACTGGAAATTCTTTTGAATAAGAAATAGCTTCAAAAATTTCTATTCCATACCGTTCTTCTTTTCTAAGCTCTTCACTCATAATGGAACCCCTTCTTTCATTTTTGCTTTATTTTGAGATTGTTTTTTATTTTTTTGTAAGTCACTTTGTTTTTCTTTTGCCATTTCAATTTCAGTTTGTAGCGTTGTTTTTTTCAGTTGAGTTTCTTTTTGCTTGTTTAATTCCAAATCAATGGTTTCAATTAATTCTTTTGCTGTCGCTTGAACTTTTTCCATCACGTCATACAAATCTTCACTACTAATTTTATCTAATCCCCAAGAATTGAGATAGCCTAGTGTATACTTTGATGTATCAATTCCATAATTATTTGCGACAATATACGCAGTCGATTCTGCTTCTAATTCTTGAATGGAATATTGTTTTTCTCCAAACGAAGTCTCAGTATTTTGATGAAGTTTTGCGTGCGTCACTTCATGAATGAGTGTATGAATTAAATCCGCACCATGTAATTTCGAATTGATGAAAATCTTTTGTTCAGTCGAAGAATAATAACCATCTATTTCTAATGGTTTTAGTTCAATTTCTACTTTGCTTATTTCTGCTAACGCAATAAACAACTTTTTCGTAAGACCTGGGTCTTGATTAAGATAAGCTACTGGTTTAGGAATTTTTTCATATTCTACAAGCTGTTTATCTTCAAATACTGTCCCCAATTTAAACCCTTTTACTTCCATTACTTTTTCATTTTTTTCGTTTAAAACTGGCTGCCCATTCTCGTATTTTGCACCGATAATAGGCATAAAAATTTTATACCCCTTCGATCCTTTTTTAATGTGGTAGCCTCGCTCTTTCCATTTTGTAAATGTTGCTACATGTCCAATAGTAGGTTTTTGTTTGAGTAACAACTGAATATTTTTTATCGAATATTTTGGACACTTAGCAACAAAATCCAAATAATTTTTAAATTGATCCGATTGTTTAAACTCTTCAACCTGATCTTTTAAAAAGTTTCCTAACTTACGTATATCTCGTTCTGCTAACAACGTTTGAAGTTGATCTGATTGTTTTGATGAATCTTGTACCATTCCTATGCTCCTTTCAAAATGACCACGAAAAAAGAGGCTCCCTTCATGCAAGAGAACCCCTTAAAAATATTTTCGTCATTAGAATGTTTTCGTTTTCTTATAACCCAAAAACGTGGTGATGCTGAATAAAATCAAACCAAGAACTGAAAGGGCGGTGTGTTCTTCTTCCCCAGTTTTTGGTAAAACTTTTGTTTGACCATCGGCTGTTTTGACTTCAATGTTGCCGCTTGGTAATTTCTTCACTGGAATTGCTACATCTTTTACTAATTCTCCTTGTTCATTTTGCACTAGCGGTGTTCCATCTAACACACCGACAATCGTTTGACCGGTTGCTGCCTTTAATGGTGTGGCAGGTGTTGGTACATAACTGATTTCCTTTACATCACTTGTAACAATCGGTACACTAGTTCCTTGAGAAGGATCGGTCGTTATTTCCCCAGCTGGATCCACCGGTACGGTTACTTCTTTTGCGGGAGTAACCGGTTGGTTTTCTTTCTGTGTTGTTTCTTTTTTAGGCACTACTGTCGGTTTGCTTGGCTCTTCTTTGGGTGTTTCTACAGGTTCTTCACTCGTAGAAGCTGTAGTCGGTTGTTCCTTACTTGACGAATCAGTCGTAGAATCAGACGTATCCGTTGTGCTTGGCTCAGTTTGATCTACTGGTTCAGTTGGCTCACTTGGTACTGTCGGTTGACTCGGTTCGGTTGGTTGTTCTGGTTCTACAGGGACGGTTGGTTCACTTGGCGTGACAGGTGGTATGCCAGGATCAACCGATGGCTCCACGGATGTTGTCGGTTCTGTTGGCGTAACAGGTGTACTTGGATCTGTTGGTGCTTCAACTGGTGGTGTACTTGGATCCGTAGGAACTACTTTCTCCGCAAAAGCAGCCGTTCCAAATGCCCCAACAAACAGCGTTGCACTAAATAAACTGGTTAAAACGATTCTTTTCATAAAAAATTCCTCCTAAATTTTTTGGTTTAGTGATTGATTTCAAAAGGTTCCTCTTTAGGGATCGTCATGACTTTGTATTGTTGGTCTTGTTCCTTGATAGAAAAAGACACTTGTTGGGTCGTCGTTTGTTCTTGAGGATCTTGCAAGGTCACGATATACGCAAGGTGCCATGTCGAGCCTTTACGCTTAGCTTCCCAAGGTAAAATACTTTTGACTTGTTTATCTGTCCCTGAAACGTCTTTTAATAAACCTTTATCGACAAATCGGTTGATTCTCTCCTGTACTTTCTCCCCTTCTGTTATGCCGGTGTAATAATTCGTTAAAAAATAGCGACTAAATGTGTCGATTTGTGGTTGTTGTTGGACTTGTTTTTCCAAGTTGTTCAATTGCTCGCTCACTTCACTTGGAATCTTAGGCTCTGATTGAACAGATTTTCCAAGATAAAATGTGCCTAAGAGTAAGAAAAATAGGCACATGATTTTAAGAAACATCGCCAGTTTAACCGTCATTCTTCTTTCTGTGTAAGGAGGCTGAACGACGAACCTTCGCTTTTCTTTTTCTGAAGAAGCTTTCTTTCGCTTAGGTGGCTTCTCTTGATTAAACGAATCCAATAAGGCTTCGAAATTTGTCTCTTCAGAAACAGGGAGATGAAATATTTCCGTATGAATCACTTTTTCATCTTTCGTATATTTTGTAATCACTACTTTTAATCTCCGAAGAGCAGATAGTTTTATTAGTTTTGCGTTTATATCAATCATTCGCGTAACAAAATCTTCAAAATAGAAAAATTCTTCTGGATGTTGCAAAAAATCGTCTATTTCTGTCTCAGAAAATACATATTTAAAAGGTCTCTTAGTAATCATCTTTATGTTCCTTATAATCAATTCCCAATAGCTCAATCGCTTCTTCGATACTAACGTTGGATTCTTCCAACATTTCAATCAAATAATCCTTTTCAACGTTCGCCATTTTCTTTTTGAGCTCTTTTAAATCCTGATTAATTTTATTTCGTCTCTTAATTAATGCTTCTTGACGATCCAATAATTCTTGTTTCTTTTCCTGTAGCGTTTGATCCATTTATTCATCACTCCTTTTTTCTAAAAAATCGCCAATAGCCTGTCGATTCGTACCTGCATACGTATGATCTCGATAAATAAACGTTGGGACAGAATAAACATTGTATTGCGAGAGAAAGCGCCAATTCTCTTCCTGGTTAAGATTGATGAATTGGATATCTTGATGCAAAAGATCCCACAAATAGACTTGTAAAAATACTTTCTGGCAGTCTGGACAATCGTCACGGTAAAAAAAGACGATTTTTTCTTCCTGAATGCTAGAAACAACAGCTAAGCTTTTTTCTTGCCTGAAACAGCCATAACCGATGAGCCCAATAATTAGGAAAACAAGAAACACAAATAGAAACACACACTTCTTTCGCCTATTCATTGAATGTCCCCATAAACTCTATTGAAACGAATTGGTTTCTTAGTGAATCGTATTCTGCTCGATACGTAAATTGTGCTTCTTGTGGCTTACTACCTGCAATTGACACAGCATTTTTGATCAGAATGAATACGTTCTGTCTTTTATCTTTGGTGGCAGAATAATAGATGGCTATCGGTTCATGGATCCGAGAAACCGATTGAACAGAAGCCTGGTAAGAAGCTGCTTCTTTTGGAAAAAATTCTTCCAATGTCTCTTCACTTACAAATTCACGTGCTTTCTCACGTCTTTCTTTGAGCGTATCTTTTTCTGAATCATAATTAAAAAGACTTGAAAAAACCGCCTTAGCCGCATGTACCAACGAGTCATTCTGGGTATTATTTTTTTGTGAATATAACTGTTCGTATCGTTGATTGGCTTTTTTTATGTTTCCTTCTAACACTTCAATTTTCTCCTCTTGTTGTTGTCTCTCTTTCTTTCCTTCAATATGAATACCAATAGAAACAATGAGCACCACAAAACAAATAATTGCCACTATCAGACAGATTCTTTTCCATACCGTCACGTTCTCTTGCATCTCATCTTCTCCCTTGTATAAATTCCACTTGAGCCACAATCGCTTGATCAATCACACGCCAAGAACGTGTCCCAGAACCTGGATTCACCACGTTCGTCTCGCTGACTAAGATACTGCCATCTGGATTGACATATTCACACACGGCTACGTGCCCATACGGTGGGGCTGATCCAGCCAAACCACCATAGAAACTGGCTGCCCACCCCACTTGTGGTTTTCCTTTTACTACGGTATACCCTTTTGCACGCGCAGAAGCTCCCCAGGAGCCGCCATTGCCGCCATCACCTGAAAACCATTCAATTGGTGTGCCAAGTTGTGCCATGCGATTATAGGCCCCAAATGTACACTGTCCAAACGGATAATTGTTCCCGGCATAGTTTTTGTTGTCGGGCGGGGGCAAAGTGAGTTTGCCTTTGTATTCCGCTGGAACATCTAATGTAGGTGCATTAGTTGTTCCAACAGATTCTTTGCTAGAAAATTGATTCACCACACAGCCGTCTTCATCTGTTCCAGTGTCCAAATCATTTGATAAGCCATCAACAGAACCAAACCAATAGTCCCCGTACAACACATTTTCTTTGCAGGTTTCTCCAGGTTGTGGCTCTTCGATAATCTTGCCATCTCCGAGATAAATCGCCACATGGTGGGCACTACCAGCAGCTCCCCAAAAGACTAAATCTCCTGGTTTTGCTTGATCTTTCTCCACTTTTTTTACTTCTGCTGATTGCAACTCCGAAGTTGTTGGTAAATCAACTCCAACTCGTTGATACACCAACATGGTCAATCCACTACAGTCCATTCCAGTTTCCCATTCACGACCACCCCAGACATAAGGCACACCGATACGACTTTTGGCCAATGCAACGATTTTGTTCCGTTTTGATGCATTGATAGAAGCCTGATCTTCTTTCTTCTGAATCAGAAGTGGATCTCTAAGGCCAGCTCCTGCTTTATAAGGCGTTGTCCCATACTTGGTAATCGCTTCTTGATCAAGCCATTGATACTTTTTTCCTAAACTCTCATAAGCCGCCAACAAGCTTGTTAAATAGCCTGGATCTGTAGCCCAACCACCACGAAAAATTGCTTGTAACGCACTGGGGCCATTTGTATTATTAATCGCTCCATTATACAACGTTTGATGCGCCATAAACTCGGCTTTACCAACAATGCCGGCATTGTAATCCTTAAAGTACGTGTAAGCACCACCGGTATTATCTCCCACATTGGTTCCAGGTTTCGTTCCAGTAATATCCACCGCATCTTTACCAAACGTTGCTAGTGTGATGGGAAAGTCTTCCAAACGTGACGTCTTGACACCGCCTAAGTTATGTGCCTGCCAAAAGGAGGTACCCGAGGGATTTGTAAAATTAAACCCATTTTCTACCATGGTTTGTGCAATACTGGCAGATGGCAAGAACCCTCCTGCCTTCCAAGAAAGAATATAGGCATCTTTATGACTTTTAATAAAGTCATAAATTGATCGTGGAGCTTTAGAAATATTTTCTGTCGTGATCCTATCACTATAACTAGGATGAGAACATTGATTTTCTTTTATAGAAACAAACAGCGACAAAAATAAGATAAGCAAAATCCCTGTGCCGACTATTCCAATTAAAGGAAAAGAAAAGGTACTCACAAAAGTAACCGTCGTGGAAACAACCGATTTAGCTATAGCAACGGTTGATGTCACTGCCTTTTCTGTATATACTTTTGCCTTAGGCAGTGGTTTCATTTTAGGGAATGGACGATTTTTACTGGAATAAGAAGGCCTCTTGCTTTCTAGTATCGGTCGAACATACTTCTTCATTCCTCGGTTATTTGTAAATCCATTTTTCTTAAGGAATTTATCTTGTATTCCTTGTTTGGAGAGATAAATCGTCTTTTTTGTAGGCTTTTTTGTAGGCTTTTTTAACAGTTGTTTAAACGCATTCGTTGCCTGTTCCTCTTCGTCCTCACTGGAACTTTGTTCCATCAATGGATCTACAGTTGATGCTGCTTTTTTTAGTCCTTTTCCTGATTTGTAAAATAGCCCTTGGTTTGATTGCTGCTTTTGTGACTTCTTTGGGCTATATTTTTTTAACAACGAAATACTTGATGAAAAGGAATTGGAATGAGCAGAAACTTTTCTAACGTTTTTAAATCCCTTTGTATGTTTAAATCGTCTAAACTTCGTTGGATAAGTTTTTCCTTTTTCCAGTCGATAATTTTTCCTAAAACCTGCTTTTCGTGTAGATTGACGCAAGTTTTTGGTTAGCTTTTCATTTGTTTTAAACGTAAATTTATCTGATTGTTTTGCAGCCATATGAATCCCTCACTAATCTGTCTGCATAATCCGATACAATTCTGTTTCTTTAGGAATAGTGTTTTCAAAAGGAACAATTGTATTTCCCGCTATGATCAATCCACTTCCTTTGGCTGGCGTTTTTAAATATTGTTCTTGTTGTTCGGTTAAGTTGTAATGCTGTTTGATAATATTAATCGCAAATTTTTTCTGCTTCAACAATACCAAGAATTCAGAATTAAAGAACATCGAACGTCCTTCTTCTGTTGTCAGTACCGTATCGATAAATTGGGTAATACCTGTCGGATTCCCACCATATTTTCTTATTCGTGCCCAAATATCTTTGAATTTTTCTCTCGTTATTTCACTTGATGTTCCGGATAATAATACTTGTATTTCATCAAAATACACCCAAGTTGTAATCCCTTTTGCATTATTCTCTACGACGCGTTGCCAAATTTTTTCTTCTAATGCCATAAAACCAAATGGCTTAAATTTATTTTTTAATTGGCTGATATTGTACACAGTGAATCGTGAAGTCAAATCAACATTCGTTTTATGAGCAAAAATGTCCATGGATCCTGTAATATAGAGCTTCAATTTGTAGGCTAAATCTTGCGCTTCTTCATTGTTGATAGTAGCTAAAATCTCATACCAATCATGCAATGTTGGATGTTGATGTTGCTTATAGGTTTTGATTGTGACTTCATCAATAATCGATTCTTGAATTTCTGAAATATTCTCAAATAAAGAAGAAAACAAACTAACTAAAAAGCTTGATTTTAACCCGATAGAATCATCATCGGTTTCCAACCAATCTTCATCCGGTAGATCTAAAATATTGATATGTTGCTTTGTCTTAGGGGCAATTTTCACCAATTGTCCATCAAAGATTTGAGTCAACTCATTATATTCGTTATCTGGTGAAAGGATAATCACTTCATCTTCTGGATTTTTTAAAAGTGTCGTAATGATCTCATATTTTGCAGTCATCGATTTTCCTGAACCCGAAATTCCGGTAATTAAACCATTGGAGTTATCCATACTTGGATCTCTTCGATTAATGGCAATAATATTGTTGGAAAATAGATTAATGCCATAGAATTTCCCTTTAAAATGGTTGATATCTACCGTTGTAAAAGGCGAATTAATCGACAAATTAGGGGTGATTAAATCTCTTTGATACGTTTTTTCACAATCAGTAAAATTCATTCCGATTGGCAAAATAGAATTTAATGCTTCTTCTTGTAAATACCCAAGAGAAGCAAAAATCGCTCCGTATTTCTCCCCAATTGCTTTAATCATTCGTGTATTCTCGTCTCTTTCTTCGGACGTTTTTCCTGTTACATAAATAAGAAAAATAGACGAAAATTGTTTGTCTCCTGTCTCACGAACAAATTTAATTACTTCATCAAGATCTGCTTGCGCTTCTTTCGTCGCTCGCCCTATAAAATCTGGTGAATACCCTTCTTTATACGCCGCTTTTTGTTGTTTGATTACTTCACTTTCGACATTTGTCGCTTGTGCACGTAGCCGTTTATTTGTTTCCATAATAGAATACGGTTGTGCTTGAATTGTAATTACTAGTTCTTGTCCACATTCTGCCAAATCTTTAAAAAGATGATCCGAAAGCTCCATTGGAAATTCCCTTAGATACAGCACTTGATTGAAACGCTCCTCTACATCAATCGCTGTTTTAGTAAATTTAAGTGATGTAGGAGCAATCAAATCCTTTGTAGTCAACATTGAACGTCGAATATCACCAAAATTTCCATATAGTGGCTTATTTGGGTTTAGAATTTTATTCATCACACGTAGACGATCAAAACCAGATAATGACTGAATCGGCACCTCAATACTGGCCAATGTATTTGCCATAAGTGTGTGCGTGTTTTCCAATTTTCCTAATGCTTTTTCTTTGTTTTCTGCTTTTGTAGCGATAGTAATATATCGATCAATCTGATAATTGTTTAATCCTTTTTGATAGTTTGTCATAATCATTTCGTTCAATTCTTTTCGGAAATGGTCGTATCTATCATTTTGTAGAGGAAATTCATTTTGTACACGGTATTCTTGTTCATGTATCTTTGAAACAACTAACGTAAGCTGAAAATGTTGTTCATTCGATAATGTATTGATCATCGAATTATATTGGGTAATGATATTGATTTGTTCCTCATTTGTTGCTGTTGCATAGTTAGTCGATCCCAACTCATAGGTCATCGAATAGTGATCATCGACAATATGCATCAAGCCGTTTTCAAAAAGAGACGTATAGCGTAATACATTCTGACTTGAACTATTTTTTGCTTTCTGTGCATTCTTCTTTAATCGATTCAACCGTAGCTTCTCTGTTTTGGATAAAGGTGGCTGTCTCTTTGACTTTTTTCGATTGAATAAATTCTTTACGTTCATAGTTCACGATCCTTTCTGTTTGATAGGTTCGTTTTATAGGCTTGTTTAAATACGCCCATTTCAACTTAAACCAACGATCACTTGGCAAGCCATTAATTTTTATCAGAAAGAAAAAAAGACCGATAAAAAGACTTATCATGAGTGGCAACTCAAAAAAGATTGCCTCAATGTGAAAAAAGAACGAGTTTAGACTCATAAAAATTGTCACAACACCAATCAGTAAAAGAGCAAGAAATTGCCGTAGTGTTAATCCAACAATCTTGTTCTTTATCTTTGAACCATCTTTATATACTTTTATCTCCATGCTATCCTCCTAGTCCTACAACGGATTTTGAAATTTTACCTGATTGAATAACCAGTACCATCACAATAACGGGTTGCACTAACGAGGCAAACCCACCTGCAACGGCTCCTTCTACATGTGGCGCAGAAAATGCATTACTGATCCCTAAAACAATTAGAATCACAAAACCTTGCAAAGAAAGTGCACAGTAATGTTTTAGAAAACCAACACCAATTGAACGATACTCACTTGAAGCAAATGAAGAAAATGCGATTGGTGCTAAAATTGTATAGACATAGAGTTGAAACGCACGCATACAGACAATTACGACAATAACCAAAGAAGAAATAGACCCTACTATAAATGTAATCGCCCAGGAAAGAATTTTGCCTAGTCCATCAAAAGCACTAGGTACTGCCGGAGAAGCAAAGGCAAAAAGTCGATAAGAACCCGTTCCTTTGATTAAATTAATCGCACCAACCACAATCTCATTAATAAAAGGTAAAATGAAAATTGCCCCTGAAACCAAAGCGCCAGCAAGCAGTGTATTCACACACGCTTGAAACATTGTAATCGGCACAACTGTTCCTTCATTGTTTTTATTTGCCGTTTCAAAGATTTTTGCCAATTCAAAAATTAAGAAAAAAACAAGTAAATAGATCCCTACTTTCGTTGTTGACTTCGCCATAATTGCAGTAACGTACTCCCACCCTTTGTCATTCAAATGCTCTGCTTGTCCTCCAAGGACTTTAAATAAATCCATGACATTTCCTCCTTCAGTTTTTAGAAAAAAGAAGTAGTGAGTGGTGGACTATCTCCCTTTGATTCCTCCGTTTTAACGATACATTAACTACCTGGAGGTGCCGTAAGCAACTGTACAAGTCCAGCAGCTCCCCCTAAAAGCAACCCTCCTAAAATTAACATGATCCCTCTTGTTCGTTGTCCACCATTGGCTTCTGCCATACTTTCCGCAATTTGGATCACTCCAACGATAATCAAGCCAATTGCCCCAGCACCAAAGAACCACGTCAGCAACCTTTTGATTGTATTTAATGCTGCCGTACCCACTACTAAATGAGGTGGAAGACTTCCTAGCCATAATAACGTTTTTGTTTTCATTTACGTCACTCCTTCTATTTCTACCATTTGTTTGGGGGATAATGTTTGATTGTAATAATCATACGCTTCTCCCAATGTTTTAAATTCTGGTGTAAATTCATACCAGTTTTCGTCATTTTTATGTTTACTCCATTCTTTCGATAATGGATGCCCGCCAAAAGGATACTTTTTTCCTTTATACATGGGCATTGAAGAGATTGAAACTAAGCATTCTTCTCGAGATAGTTCTGCAACTTCTGATTGTGTAATTAACTCTCTCCCTAAAACTTCATGACTAATGGAATACGAGCCATTTCGTCCTCTATTTTCCGAATTCTTTTTCATCCGAATCGTTTCTTTTCCTGCACGTTCAGAAAAGAGTTTTTGTGTATCAGGTTCTGTAGAACCTGCAAGATAAAGCAAGGTATCGCAATTCCCAATAAAGCTTTTCCAGTCATCTTTATACATACTGATCAACTGATTCAGATTTTGAATGATAATATCTATACTCATTTCACGCGAACGAAAAACAGCCAATGCTTCTTTTATATTGGGGATTTTCCCTAAATTCGCAAATTCTTCTAAGATAAAACGAATATGATTCGGTGGATTTCCCCCATACACATAGTCAACTTGGTATTCCAATGTTCGAAAAGCTAGAATAAAAATCATTGTCACGAGAAAATTGAATGTTTTATCCATATCGGGAATCGTAAGATAGACAATGGTCTTTTTCTCAATCCAAGTTTCAATTTCTAAATCATCATCTTCTAATAGCTCACGAATATCCTGTAAATCGAACATAGAAAATCGTGAAGTTGCAATAGCCAAAACACTACTTCTCGTTTCTCCTTCATAGCTTTTGAAACTCTCGAATTGCATCACAGCATAATTATCCGAACCAAAGCGGTCTTCAAATTGTGAAAACATAATCTCTAACACTGAAGGAACCGCTTCATTTTCTCTTTTTAGTAAACGAATCAGATCAGAGATATGGTATAGAGCAGGCAATTCATTTGTCCCTTCAATTCTTTTTTTAGGATTCCCTTTATATTTGTAATACAAAAAAGAAAACAATGCGCTCAGTAATAACTCTTCTGATTTATCCCAAAAAGGTTCCCCTTTGCGATTATTTTCTCCATTGGTCGCATCTATAATCACTTGAATCACACGTTTCAACGTAATTTCATCATGAATATACTTAAATGGATTGAAATGGTTACAATTTTTAAATGTACTTACATCGAAGTTTTTAATCTGGTAGTCATGATTTTCCATCATTTGTCCTGTCTCATGAAGTAATCTCCCTTTAGGATCTGTCACTACATAAGAGGAATGACATTGAGATATATTGGGCTTCACAAATAATTCTGTTTTACCTGCACCTGAACCAGCAACCAAAAGAATATTTTTATTTCTTTGGTATTTCAACGGCATATTCTTCGTTGTTAAACTCATTTTGACATCTTTTGAAAGCAGAATATTGTTGTCTTTCCAATCATTATCAGCAAATTTTTTCATTTCTCTTGCTGTTGCCCAACGAGCAGAGCCATATTCTTCTCCTTTTCGATATTTTCCATCTCCTAAACTTAGCAAAAACAAAAGAAACGCGATAATGAAGCCTAAAAAAAGGGCCAGCAATGGATAGACTTCAAACCGGAATAAGAAGTTTCCATCTATAAGAGTAGTCAACACATTCGTTGCACTATTTATTAATTTATATATTCCTTCTTCTTTCTCGAGAAGAAGAAAATAAGTGAATATATGAAAAAAATATCCCAAAACGATTCCTAAAAGTAAAAAGCACACAAATTTTAGTTTTATTGCAAAAGAACTAGCTTGCATCAAACGCTCTTCCTTTTCTTAATTGTTTTGTTTAACGATTGTTTTGGTGCATTCTTCAAGAGTTCTTGTTGGATTTGTTGCGCGTTCTGGATTTCTTCTTTCAATGTTGGTTCTTTCTTACCTTTTGTTGGTTTTACCACTGACTCTTTCTTTAGATATTTTTGCGGATTCTCTTGCATATCTCGCATAATTTTTTCTGTCGTTGCTAGAATCATGTTTCGATCTTTCGCATGAAAAAGTAACTCAATTTTTCCATCTGGTAATTTCCGAGAAAAGAAGTCAACACCAGTTGTTTTATACTCTTTTTTCAACGCTTTTAATGCCGTTTTGCTATTGGCTAAACTTTCGTTTAGTACCTCACTGTCTGTAAAACGAGCGATTTTCGCCTGTGTATTTAACTTTGTTTTTAACAACGGATATAAATAACGAATACTATCTTTTCCAGCAGATAAAATAACTCTTACTGCTAATTCGTCTTCCACTTTAAACCCACTCCCTTCTCAACTAACCGTGACTTCTATTATCGAAAAAGAATCATCAATTGAAGAACTAATTTCCAGGTAATCAACCATGTTTTTAGTAGTACGCGAAGAGGAATAATAAGTGTCCAATAAAAGAATTTTTTCATTTGTTTGTTCCTTCTCGTAATATATATTTTGAAACGATTTTCATCGTTCCAGTCACCCTTTCGGGTTATTCCTTATTAAATAACTTTAAAACCTTGGCTATTGACTTTTGTTCCTGAATAATAGACTTGTGGAAACGGTCTATCGGAACACTGCTATTTTCCTTTGTAGCTATGACTACAGCAGAAAGCCTGCGTCCCGACTTATTGGTTATCATGCCTCAAACCCATTAGCTGTACCGTTTACTTTTTATACTATTTCTAGTAGGAAATAGAGTGGCTTTTAGGAAGTAAACAATTGAGTACTATTAAGCGAGACTGCGGTTATCCAATAAGGTTCAGGGATAAACTTCAATAGCTAAGTATTTCCAAATAATTTACGAAAGGAGGCCCTTCCATGAAATTATTTATCGGTTTAGATGTTAGCTCTCAAAAACTAGATACTTGTTTTTTAACAGATTCAAAAGAAATTCTATTTGAAGATTCACTTAGCAACGATTTGATCGGAGCCAGTGAAATCAAACAAAGAATTCTGAAGTACCAAGAAACCTGCGGCTTCATTCGAATTGTCATAGGCATGGAATCAACTTCTGTTTATAGTTTCCATCCATCAATGTTTTTCTATCTAGATGAAGATTTGAAGCAGTTACCTGTCGAGGTCACTGTAGAAAATCCTTATAGAATCAAACAGTATTCAAGAATGTTTGATCAGGATAAAACAGATAAAATTGATGCACGGATCATAGCTGATTATCTGCGAGTAGATCTTCATACACTATCTCCTATTAAAGAAGAAATCTATGTTGGGCTTCAACGATTGACAAGATCTCGTTATCAATTAGTCACACAAATGGTGGAAGCCAAACAACATTTTTTAGAAAATCTGACGTATAAATGTAACACCTTATCAAAAGAACTTGCGAATGAAGACAATAAAACTTCTGTATTTGGAACTACGATTATGAATCTCCTAACAGAGGACATTACCTTAGATGAATTTTCAGAAATGCCTTTGGAAGAAGCAGCCGAATTACTTCAAAAGCTAGGAAAAGGTCGATTCAAAAAACCTGAGCAACTTGTCAAAAGTATTAAAAAAGCTGTTCGTAGTTCTTATCGTTTAGGTAAAGTAACCAAGAACTCTATTGACCTTGTGTTAGGAATAATCGCCAATGAAATCAAATTTCTAAAAAAACAGATTAAAGAAATCGAAAAAGCCATTACTGCCTTACTTGAAACAATTCCAGAGGCCCAATGCTTATTAAGCGTCCCAGGTTTAGGGCCAGTTTATACCGCAGGCTTAATCGCTGAGATTGGTCAAATCGAACGATTTGACGATCAATCTAAATTAGCAAAGTATGCAGGTCTAACTTGGACTAAGAATCAATCGGGGAACTCTCAATCTGAAAACACACCACTAAATCGTTCTGGAAATCGCTATTTTCGTTACTACTTAATTGAAGCCACCAATCGAGTAAGAATCACGCTTCCAGAATTTAAAGAGTACTACCAAAAAAAGAAAAATGAAGTCCCTAAACACAAACATAAGCGAGCGCTCGTCTTAACCGGGAGAAAATTTGTGCGCTTGATCGATGTGCTACTACGCAACGGTCAACTCTATCAGCCAACGAAGGTGGTGATAGAAAAATAACGTAAAGTTATTTGCGCAAACCCTCGTAATCAACCCGAAAAAAATCAAATTTTCGTCGGGTCTAGTTCAGTGCGATCTAATCTTTGAAAATCTAACTCATGTTTTAAAATTTCTATCTTGACTTATTACCATTAGGCTTTCTTTACCGATTCATTGCCTCATCATTCAATTCAGAACCTGGTACAAACTCCACATACCTCATCGGATGTCTTTCCTGTTCCCCTGTTTCGGGGTTCACTAGGCGTATTTCTTCATGAACAATTAAAAATTTCCCAAAACGATTAAATTTGATTTCTTCTCCACTTTGTAAATGCTCAATCATTTTATCCAGTAGTAAACCAAACAAACGATTAATCGTTTGGCTATTCATCTCCATTTCTAACGCAATTTCTTTTGCTATATCACGAATCACGACGTCCGATCATTCAAATCCCTTCCTTTTTTCTGTCGCTTGTGCTTTGCGACTTCATGCCAATATTTTCTAGAAAATTCTCGATTACATGCTCTTCTTCTTTCTTCTAAAATCTCTCGATTGCGCATTCGACTGTTTGAATAAATTGGTCGTAATTCCAAAAATGTAATATCGTACCCGTTTCGTTGCAATTCTTCTACAAAAAATTTATCAAGTGTCATTAGCACTGAACCCTTCACCTCACCCTATGAAAATAAACCAAAGACAACAAAAACACCCTCGAAAATCACTTTCTCCGAGGTTTTAAAATAGTTCCTACCATTTTATTCAAAACGTCTGAAATTGCAAAATACGCTGTATTTTTACCGATCTGTTTTTTCAACCTCTTTCTTATCATTAAACAAGCGGCTAGAAACCTCTAACCGCTTGTTCCCCTGTTTTTGGCAACATCAGCACAACAGCTGCTTGTTTTTCTAAACGAATGGTTCTACTGGTATTTAAAGACGTTTTTTCATGTGACCGCCTCACTTAAAAAGCATAGTTAAAAATATTCCTACAGCTGTTGAAGCATTTAGAACAGTGAGTGAAAAAACGAAGAAAAATCTCTTTTTTGTGTAATCTTTATTGAGTAAACAATAAAAAAAGAAAGCTGCTAACACACACAGCACCAAACCGACCAAAACGAACACATTAGTTTCCCCTGTTCTTTAACCATTATTCATTGATTGACGCTTTTGAAAGAAGACAAAACTAGATACTAGAAATACGATACTGCCTACGGCAGATAAAAAGAAATTCATTTCCATAACTAAAAAAGAAGGACGAATGTGATTGTCCTTCTTTTCTGTTCTCTTTATTTTGTTTCTTTTTTACGTTTAAAGCCTAAGCCTGCTAAACCAAGCATTGTAACTAAACTACCAACTACCGTTAATAAAACATTTTGTTTTTCGCCTGTTTTCGGCAATTCTGGCACCACACTTGCCTTTTCTACTACTAATGGCTCTACTGGTGCTTGCAGTGTTTTTGGTGCTGGTGGCACAATTACTGTTTTTTCTGGTGGTGTTTGTGGTTTTTCTGGCGTATGTGTTACTATCGTATTGGTTTTAACCGTTTCGTTATTGAAAGATTCTTCAATCGTGTTGGCAACGTTCCCCGCCGCAATTCGTTCTACACCAATGAACGCTTTCCATGAATGCGCAACGTTTTTGTTTTCTTTTAGATTCATCGCATCCAAAAAGGCTTGACTGGCCGTGATTTTCACTACTCCTTGCTCAAAGGTCATCGTAAACAGTTTCGAAATGTCGTCCCCTTTGATCACTTTGGTTCCGTCTGCCAAAACAAAGGTAGAATTGGCAAACACAGACCATTGGCCACTAAATTTGTCATGTTTGACGTCTAGTTTGTCACTAATCGACCATTCTTCCACAACACCGGCATATTCTGCAGGAAGATCACTACTTGTAAATTCATAGAAGAATTTCTCCCCTAATTTGATTGTGGCACCATTTTTACTTTGTTTGTCACCGACTTTAATAACCACGTCTTTTTTAGGGTTCACTTTTGGAATATGGTTGACAACGGTATTGGTTTTAATTCGTTGACCAAATGTATTTTGTTCTGCTGAATTATAAACATCCCCAAAAACATTGGCTTTGACTTTTGTAGGGAGCGTTACACGCAATTCTTGCCCACCATACGCTAGAATAAAGGCTTGTGAGTCTTTAGCAGAAATCATTACGCTTCCTTTTTCATCGTCCCAAGAGATCGTGAATTGATTCGTAATGTCTACCCCTTTAGAATCTTTGACACGAAGGAAGTCTTTGATTGGTGACACTTTCGTTTCGTCGTAATCATCGAAGAAAGAAACGCCTGTCGCAAGATCGACTGTATCAAAGGCAAAGTCTTTATCGTACCCTTTTAAGTCCCAGGTCATTTCATAAGAAAGAACATCACCACGAGCCACTTTTCCATGATTAATGTCTTCCCCTTTCTTGTTATGAACGGCTTTAGTTGGTTTTGGATCATCAGGTGTATGCGTCACCACCGTATTAGAACGAACAAGCTCTTTGTTGTAGTTTTCTGTTTGCGTGTTTTCTACGTCACCTGTTTTGACCCGTTCAACTTCAAGGAACACACTCCATGCTTGTTTTCCTACTTTGTTGCTTCCTTCATTTAAGGCAGCCAATAATGCTTGATTCATCGTAAACATCAAGTCTTTATTGTCTTTGTTTTCTAAAAGAATGTAGGCTGAAATATCTGTTCCTGCTTTTAACGTTTTGCCCCCTACTTTAAGGTCATAGTTCGTAATAGCGTGCCATTTCCCTGTGAAACGATCATAGGTTGTGTCCAAGACATCATTCATGCCCCATTCTTCTGTGATTCCGCCATAGTTGGCTGGACGTTCGGAAGATTTCACTTCATAATAAATTTTTGTCTGTAACGGAATATCTTTATCATGTAGAGAAACACTGCCAACTGTTCCGTTTTTGTTTGCTTTTACGTCTTTGGAAGGAGTGCTACCTGGTACATGGTTAATCACCGTATTCGTTACCGTTTCACCATCATTTGTGAGTTGAACCGCAGTATTCTCAAAATTGCCTTCTACATTTTTCACCACAAACGGCAAAACAAGCAAATACTTATACCCCATTGGTAACACAACGAAGCCGTCTGCGTTGGTTTTCATCATTGCTGTGACGGTGTTTTGGTCTAAATGAAGGTCATAAGAAGCGGTCACGTCCTTCGCTTTTCCTGAATGAATCGCTGCAGCAACAGCTTTTAAGTCTTTTTCGTTTAGACTTGCGTCTGCTTGATAAACCTTCACTTTGGATAAATCAATCGTCACTTTTTCTGCATCAAAGGTATCTCGAATCCCTTGTTTGGTTACTGTTTTTGAATCTACTTTGGCAAGTTCTGTCGTATCCCCTGTCACAATGTATTGTAAAGAATCGCCACGTTTCACATTTAACTCATTGATATTTTTCTGACCGTCAGTGACTTCTTTATTTGGAACAAGAACAGGAACGACATTGGCTTTGTATCGATTGAATTCAATCGTTGCTTTCACTGGTTTCTTTGGAATATCAAATTGCTTTTTAGGTGTAATTGATTTTGCATTTAAATTGGTACTAAAGGCGAACCACTGTGAACCTGATCCATTTACCTTTCCATTCGTTGTCGCACCGAATAAAAAAGAAATTCTACCGCCATTCTTAGCCAATCCAACCGCAGAACCATAGTACGCTTTAGGTGAGCCCACCGCATCCCAATCGCTGTTTTTCACCTTATTCGGACCTCTGCCATAATCAATGTCTACCTTCGAATAGTATTTTCCATCTGCTTGTTTCTTAATGTACGAGCCATTGATTTGTTTCACTTCGTTTTTTGTCCCAAAATTAGACACAAATTCCGCATGATCCGCTGTCGTCTTCGCTCCTAAACTAGAATTTAAAGAAGATAACGCATAAGCAAATGGCGCATTTGAATCAGGTAACACTTCTTTTCCAGTAGAATCAAAGAATTTGATTGTCAGACGAACTTTTACATCTTTTCCGTTCGCGTTTTTTGTTCCAACAAACGCTGTAATGATTGGATTATTTGAAAAAACGGCGTTTAATGTGCCACTTTTACTTGGAGCTGATTGTACTTCATAGATAAATTCTGCTTTTGTGATTTTCCGGTTTAAATAACTAGCGTTTAGCCCTGTATAGGTCACCGTCACTGGCTTGTTTTTTTCTAAAAGAACTGCGTAGCCTCCTTTGGGGCCAAATTCTGCCGCAATTACTTTTGAATTTTGGAACGTTCCTTTCGCTTTGCCTCCAAGGTCTTTTCTTAACTTCGTAAAAATATCTTTAGATTCTCCAGGAGCTACTTTATTAAAATCAGAAGCTTTAATGAATTTTCCACCTGTAATTGACGAAATTTTCGTATCTTTCGTTACGATGGATTGGTCAAATACCAAATTCTTACTAATTGGTTCTTTTACATACCCATCTTCATTTTTATGTTTGTTGTACTCAGCGACTTCTTTATCATAGCGCTCTTGTTCTGCTTTATTTTTTGCCGCAATTTCTGCATTTTCTTTAGCAATCTTTTCGTTTTTAGCTTTTAATTCAGCGGCTTGTTGGGCAATCTTTTTCGCTTGTTCTTTTTGTAGTTGGGCCACTTCTTTTTCTTTTGCGGCTAACTCTTTAGAAGAAACAGTGCCCACATCTTCTGCTGGTTTTTCAACGACGGTAATGTTCGGGTCTTTTTTCGCGTCATCAATCGCTTGATCAACGTCCGGTGTTTCAAATTCTTTCGAAATGGACGTTGCTTTATTGGCCTCATTTTCACCTGGCGCAACCTCTGTTGGCTGTCCTAGAGGTTCATTGGTTGTTTCAGGACTGACTACTGGTTGTTGGACGTTTGTGGTATCATTTGGAGTAGCTGAACCTTGTTCAGCACCTCTATTTCCTGACACTACTTCTTCTGCTTTGGTCGGTTGAGAAGTAGTGTCTATTGGAGCTGGTGATTCTACTGGCGATACTTCTGCCGCTGGTGCAGTTTCACTTCCTGCCTGTGGAATAGGAGTATCTGGTTGCACCGTCGTTGTTCCTGGTTGCGTATCCAATTCCGCGGCTTGCACATGATCTGTAGCTAATCCTACGGCTCCTAACACGCCTAGAAAAATAATGGGAGCAACAATCCAACGCTTCTTTGCTTTGTACATTTTAAACCGTTTCTTTACCTCTACTTCTGTCTGATTACTCATGAAACATTCTCCTTTGATTTTTTATTTTTTCTTTTGTGGCTTTACACTTTTAGTGCAGCAAGGGGCCGTTGCTTTTTCATCATCATTTTCCTCCAAAAAAAGAGAACCGAAAGTATCTTCGATTCTCTTACTTATTTTTTATTCAGTTAACACACAATAGATGCTGTTTCAATTGATTATTAATAATTGTTTTTAAGTTTTTTATTCTTAAAGCTGACTGCACCTACAGCCATCAGTATGTGGTAAATTTCTGCTTTTTTATTCTTGTTTTACTTCACGATATTCTGGACATATTAATGCTCAATTGTTGCTTCTGCCTTATTTAACTCTTACACCGCTTTTACATATTTTGATTGTGCACTTGTTAAACTGTATAATGAACCATTTGCTTTTTAGTTATATTTTCTTTGTCTAAATTGAATACTTTCTTCAATTTCTAAATCAGCAACTGTCATATCAATAAACAGGATTCTATTGTATTGATACAAACCTAAAAATTTATTTCCTTCTCTTCCACTCAGCAATATGCTTCCTCATTACAGCACACGAATGATTATAGTTTGTACCTGTATATCAGCTACAGAAAGTTACTCATATTTTGAAAATCATTACCTTTGGAACGTCTTCCTCTTTTCAGCTTCCCAACATTCAGTACAAACTATATTTTAAACTTTCAGTACCCTTTTTTATAAAGTCTCTTTCTAAATTTGATTCTGATACGAACAAGAAATCAACATTATTTTTAAAATTTTGTAAGTCCTTTTTTTACTAACACATTAAAAGAAAGCTTCCCGGAAAAATTTATATACCAAATAGTTTTCAAAATAAACAAAAAAGACGCCCATTTTATGTTTTGGACGTCTTTACTAAACTAAATACTTATTTAATTCTAGTCTTTTTAGATAAGTTATTTCTTTGTTTACTGATTTTTACTCTTCTATAATCGAATCCTATTTCCGCCATCAACTCCTCCCAGTTTTTATTTGTTCTTCTCATAATTGTATCAACTGACGGTAAACTTGATGATTGAACAAGTTTTCGAAACTTCGTCATTGATAGATCATTTTCTAAATTTAAACGTATTATTTCATTCCTTAATTCTAATAATAGTTCAAAATCAGTAAGTGATGGTTTATCCATTCTCTTTTTAAACAGAGGTCTTACATCTTGAAATCTCTTTTTTAATGTACTTAATGAAGGAACATCTTTCCCCACTGATTTTTGTTCATACATTCGCTGAGAAGTTATTTTCTCTGTCTTAATAAAAGATTCTACTATTTTCAGTAAATCTTTTTCTGATATTCGTTTCCATTTTCCATACTCAGTATTTTCAAAACCAATACTAACCAATAAGTTTTCCCATGAACCATATTTTTGATTAATAAACCACATACTCGGGACAGAATTTGGATTTTTCGAAAGTTCCTTCTGATATTGCCGACTAGATTTTATTCCATGTTTTTCGATAAATTCAGAAATCAGTAAAATCAATTTTAAATCACTTGTATTTTTCCATACGACACGTCTATCGTCTTGTCTCATGATGAAAACTCCTACAATTTATTTAAATAGAAATCTATCACACCAACTTTTTAGCAAAAAAGTATATGTTTTGCTTTTTTTAAAAAAAGTCAGTCTTTTTAGCAACTCGGGCTCAAAAGTCGCTAAATTCGGTAAATGTTTTGGTATTCTACGTATTAAATTTGTCGTCAAGTTGACTACTAATTTTTGACCTATTTTGACGACTCAGATAGTCAAAGTCAGAAAATCTAGGACAATTTAGGGGAATATGATAAAAAATAGTACAAAACATCTGTATATAATTTAAACCTATGATAGAGAAAAAAGAAAAAGTCCTTGATATACAAGGACTTTTCACAAATTTCAGATTTTCAAGAAAGTTTTTCCGTGTCTATCTTCTGATTTCTTTGATACGAGCTGCTTTTCCGTGTAATGCGCGTAAGTAGTAAAGTTTTGCACGACGTACTTTACCGTAGCGAACCACTTCAATTTGAGCAACACGTGGTGTGTGTAATGGGAATGTACGTTCCACACCAACACCATTTGAAACTTTACGTACTGTGTAAGTTTCGCTGATTCCAGCACCACGGCGTTTAATTACAACACCTTCGAATAACTGGATACGTTCACGAGTACCTTCGACTACTTTCGCATGAACGCGAACAGTGTCACCAGGGCGGAACGCAGGAATATCCGTACGTAATTGTTCTTGTGTTAATTCTTGAATTAATGGATTCATTTTATCCTTCTCCTTATTCCCAAATATTCTTATGGTCACTTCTGCCACAGCGGAATATTGTAATAGTTAGAGCGCATTGCACTCACCAAATTAGTTTACCACAGACAAAATAAGCTGTAAAGAGAATTTTCTTGAAAGTTCCCTTATTTTTGCTCTTCTTGTTTAATTTCCTCTAATAACTTCAACATTTCAGGCGTCATTTCTACTGATTCCAACATGTCAGGTCGACGCAAAAAGGTCCGTCGTAATGATTCTTTTAGTTGCCATTCTGCAATTAATTTATGGTTACCATTCGTTAGCACGGCAGGGACTTCCATATCATTGAAAATAGCAGGTCTGGTATATTGTGGATGCTCTAATAGGCCAGTGGAATGTGAATCCGTTTGTGCAGAAAGATTGTTACCTAAGACATCAGGTAATAAACGGACTGTTGCATCAATCATAACCATCGCACCTAATTCGCCACCTGTTAGGACATAATCCCCCAATGAAACTTCATCTGTGACCATCGTGCGAATTCGCTCATCATAGCCTTCATAATGTCCACAAATAAAAACTAAATGTTCTTCTTGTGAAAATTCCTCGGCCATTTTTTGATTAAACGGTTTTCCTGCCGGATCTAATAAGATGACCCGTTTTGGTTGCTGGTTTGTCTCTTCTTCAATTGCTTTTAGGTTATCATAGATCGGTTGTACTTTTAAAAGCATCCCCGCGCCACCGCCATACGGATAATCATCGACCGTTTGATGTTTGTTATCTGAAAAATTGCGAAAATTAGAGACATTCAATTCTAATAACTGCTTTTCCCGAGCTTTCCCAATAATTGATTCCCCCATTGGTCCTTCAAACATTCTAGGAAAAAGAGTTAATACATCAATTCTCATCGTCAATCAATCCTTCTGGAATGTCCACATCAATCCGTTGATTTTCGACATCGACTTTTGTAACAACGCCTTCAATATACGGTAAAAGTAAATCTTTTTTCTTTGGTCGTTGGACGACCCACACATCATTCGCACCAGGAGATAAAATTTCTTTAATTTTTCCCAGTTCACTACCGGTTTCATCATAAACAGTGGCACCAATGATTTGGTGATAATAAAATTCGTCCTCTGCCAATTCAGCGAGATTGTCTTTTGCAACTTTTAAAATACCGTCACGATATTTTTCAACATCGTTGATATTTGGATGTCCTTCAAAGCTTAAAATGTCAAAATTCTTATGCTTGCGGTGGGACTTCACGACCAATTCAATTGGTGCTTTTTTCTCTTGAAATAGCAGTAACGTTGCCCCTTTTTGATAACGTTCTTCTGGAAAATCCGTTTTCGAAATGACCCGAACTTCTCCTTTGATTCCTTGTGTGTTCACAATTTTTCCTACATTTAAATAATCTGTCACGTGAAAGCCTCTCTTCCTTGTATTTCATCTTTCCTATTCTACCATTTCTTACGCGCAAATTCTATGAAAAAACAAAGGCCAACTTTTCTAGTCAGCCTTTGTTTTTATTAATTCGTTAAACCAGTTAATGTGCCATAAATTAAAAATAAATTCAATAACGTCAAGGCAATAGCAATAATCCAAGCTAAAAATTTCACCCACGCTGGATTCGCAAATTGGCCCATTAATTTTTTATCACTTGTATACATCGTTAAAGGAATAATCGACACTGGCAAAGCAATACTTAGGAAAACTTGCGTATAAAGCAACAAGTCTTCAACAGCCGTTTCGCTACCGCCATAAATAATGACACAGATAATGACTGGCACAATTGCTAACAAACGAGTTAACACTCGTCGTGCCCACAACGGCATTTTTAAATGGATAAAGCCTTCCATTACAATTTGTCCTGACAGCGTACCTGTAATCGTTGAATTTTGACCCGAAGCCAGTAAAGCAATTGCAAAAAGAATACTTAACACTGGGCTAGCAATATTACCAACAATATCTGGATTTTTCAGAGCATCAAATAAATCAACAAATTTACCTAATTCACTGTTAGTTCCATAAAATAATGCTCCTCCTAAAATTAACAACAAACAATTTACGACAAAAGCGACAGTTAATTGAATATTTGAATCCCAAGTAGTGAAACGAATTGCTTTGGCTTTCTCAGCATCATCGTTACGATCAAATTTCCGAGCTTGCGCAATGGAAGAATGCAAATATAAGTTATGAGGCATGACTGTCGCTCCAACGATCCCCAAGGCTAAAAATAACATGGATTTATCTGTCGCTATTTTTGTGTCTGGAATAAAACCTCGTAATACTTCACCAACATTTGGATCTGCTAATGCCACTTCATAAGCAAAAACAAAAAAGATGACTGCAATTAAACAAGAAACAATTGCTTCGATTTTGCGAAAGCCTAACTTTGTCAGTAGCAAAAGTAATAAAACATCAAACGTTGTTATCAACACACCAATTAATAATGGAAAACCAAATAATAATTGCAAAGCAACGGCGCCACCAATTACCTCAGCGATATCTGTTGCCATTATGGCTAACTCCGTCACCACCCACAAGGCAACGCCCGTTCGTTTACTTGTATGCTCTCTAGTCGCTTGGGCTAAATCCATTCCTGTCACGATTCCTAAGCGTGCAGCCATACTTTGTAGTAACATGGCAACTAAACTAGAAAGCAAAATCACACTAAGTAACGTGTACTTATATTCCGCTCCGCCAGCAATTGACGTAATCCAATTTCCTGGATCCATATAACCAACAGCCACTAAAGCGCCAGGTCCGCTATAGGCTAACAAAGTTCGCCAAAAGCTAGCATTTTTAGGTACCTCGACGGTATTATTTATCTCTTCTAAACTAGGTCCATTTGCATAATTAAGCATTTTTTCCGTTTTCTTTTCTTTCATCCAACATCCCTCAATCTATCTTGTTCACACATTTCACTTTTAGGTACACCTAAAACTAGTTAACATAATTATAGTCTTCTTATTCTTCGTTGTAAACTGTTACATTCTAATTTTTTTAAGCACTTTCGCTATAAATCGTTTGGTTTTTACCAAAAAATCCCTTACACTTATTTTATCATAGATCGGAGGTTATGAGGATGAAGTTAGATATGGTCGGTATTATCGTCAACGATATGACACAAGCACTCTCTTTTTACCAAACGCTAGGTTTTAACGTGCTGGGAGAAGCTTCGCCTGATTACACAGAATTACAAAACAATGGCGTCAGGATTTCTTTAAATTCACTACAAATGATTACTGGTGTCTATGGGTTTGCGCCTAGCCAGCAAGGCGATAAAATTGAACTTGCTTTTCTTTGTGAAACGGCCGCAGAAGTTGATAGCACCGTGAAAAAAATGAGCCAAGCTGGTTACATTGTTTTTAAAGAACCTTGGAATGCACCTTGGGGCCAACGATACGCAATCATTAAAGACGTGGATGCAAATTTAATTTCACTCTTTGCCCCTCTATAATATTCCTAAAAGATGCGCCACTTTCGTTTCTTTAACTCTCTTTCGAAAGATCAGTGCAGAATGGGTCTTAAGTAGGATGTCTTTTCTGTCTCTTTTTTTGTATAATAAACTTATCAAATGATGTGTATCTTACAACTTTGTTCGTTTGCAGAAAGAACAAACGATGTTTTTTATTGATAAAAAGTTATATACTAAAAGTACGATGAGTATAACTAAAGGAGATGAGAAATGTGAGTGTTACCCTATCTAGAAAAATTGTTAATATTATTTCCATTTTGGGCATTGTTGCAACCATAATTGCAACCATCTATTTTATCCGATTAGGTGTCTTCAAGGACATCAATGCACTAAGAGGACTAGTAGGGCAATCTGTCATTCTCGGTCCGATTATTTTCATGTTAATTCAGATTATTCAAGTGGTTATTCCGATTATTCCTGGTGGTGTTAGCTGTGCTGCAGGGGTCTTGATTTTCGGGCCAACAATGGGCTTCGTCTATAATTACGTTGGTATTGCACTTGGCTCTATTATCATTTTCTTATTAGGTCGTAATTATGGGAAACCATTCATTATGAGCCTTGTCAGTGATAAAACATATAACAAGTATATCGGTTGGTTAGACAATGAAAAACGTTTTGAACGATTGTTTGCTTTAGCAATTTTCTTCCCGATTGCACCGGATGATGCGCTTTGTTTAATGGCCGGTTTAACAAAAATGTCTGTGAAAAAATTTACTCTGATTATTCTATTAGCAAAACCTGCTTCTATCTATTTATATAGTCTTGCGTTAATTTATGGCGGTACATTTTTAACTAGCTTACTGGGAATGTAAATAAATAAAAAAGCGAACGGACTAAATCAAAACTCTGCCTGTGTCAGTTTGATTTAGTCCTTTTATTATGGAATTTTGGTAGAAACTGGGGGACTTTTGATGTTTAGTTATTTTAAAAATAGTATTGTGAATACGCTAGATTTTCTTAAAGGGACAACGGCGTATTTTCGCGATGTGCTCTTGATGCACGGATTTATGTTATTCGTTCTATTGCCTTTATTGACAAGTTTGTCCAAATTGGTACTCAAAGAAGGTGGGATTGATTATATTTCCTACGATAACTTAGGGGCAATTGCTACGCAACATCCCTATGTCCTTTTGACTTTTCTACTAATTGGGCTGTTAATTTTATTGGCACTCTTTTTTGAATTTACCTTTTTATTGCTTAGTGTCTATTTTATTAAGAAAAAGCAAGCAATTACTCTAACGCAATTATTGCACGGCACCTTGCTTCAGATCAAAAAAGTTCGAGGAATTACCTTTCTGTTTTTCCTGGCATATTTCTTTTTGATTTTACCATTAAGTGGGTTAACCTTCCGCTCTTATTTATTAACAAGAGTTAAGATTCCAGCCTTTATCTTAGATTTTATTTTTGCAAATCGCGTCATTATTATTATTGGTTTCGTATTGTTAGAACTGATTATCTTATATTTAGCGATTCGACTTGCTTTTGCCCTTCCAGAGTTGATTTTACGTGATGTTGGTTTTCGTGAGTCTTTAAAACGTAGTTGGCAAATTACAAAGCGGCGCTTTTTCCAGATTTTAGGGCAATTTATTATCATTGGAGGAACTGTTTTAGGGATTTTTACGGCTGGCTATTTCTTGATATTTTTAGGTCAAACCGCCGTCGAAACATTTAAACCTGAGTGGTCTTTACCTAGCGCTGTCATCGCTATGACGCTCCTTCAGGTTATGATGCTCTTAAACTTGGTGTTGTCTAGTGTTGCTATTTTTTACATTATTGTTGATGATATGGAGGATGAAGGGATTTTGCCTGACACGCCAGAATGGTTCACCCCGAAATCAGAGGTTCGGGTAGAATGGACCACCTTCAGAGTCGTTCTTTTTTGTTTGATTGCAATCATCTTCGGAATTGGTGTAGGCACCTATAATACGAATTACCTAAGTCATACACCTGACCGAAAACCGGTTACCATCTCCCATCGTGGTGTTAATGGTAACAATGGCGTTCAAAACACCTTGGATTCTTTAATCGAGACCAATAAGGCAAAACCTGATTATGTTGAAATGGATATTCAAGAAACCAAAGACCATCAATTTATTGTCATGCACGATTTTAATTTACGGGCGTTAACGGGCGTTAATAAACGACCGAATCAATTAACACTTAAAGAATTAACGAATATGAATGTCACAGAAAATGGTCAAACTGCTAAAATGGTTTCTTTCGATGATTATTTAGCCAAAGCCAATCAATTAAAACAACGTTTATTAATTGAAATCAAAACCACGCCTCAAGATAGCCCTGATTTAGTACAGCGCTTTGTCAAACAATACCGTGAAAATATTTTAGAAAACGGCCATATCCTTCATACCTTAACCTATGATACGGCGATGGCCTTAAAGAAAGAAGAACCACGCTTTTATGTAGGTTACGTTATTCCTTTCAACATTGTGGGACCGCCTAAAATGCCAGTTGACTTTTTTACTATGGAATACAGTACAATGAATCGTAACTTTGTAAATGCCGCTCATCATGATGGGAAAAAAGTTTATGCTTGGACAGCAAATGATGAAGATGTTATGACACGAATGATTTTTTATGGCGTCGATGGCATCATTACCGATCAGCTCAGTCTACTGAACGAAACAATGAAAACCGATTTAGAAAACCCAACATACTCCGATAAACTGTTGAATTTCGCTATTGGAATGGGTTAAAAAAAGAGCCAATCTGCTGAGCAGATTGGCTCTTTTACGTTCATGTTAGTTGTTTTTACCAAAAATTCTTAAGAAAGCTAAGAATAAGTTGATGAAGTCAAGGTATAATTGTAATGCGAAGAAAACGGCCATCCCAGTACCTGCTTGATCACCTGTTTGCGCATAGACTTGGCGAATACGTTGGTTATCGTAAGCAGTAATCCCTGAGAAAATTAGGACCATTAAAATGGAAATAAAGAATTCTACAGCATTACTGTGTAAAAGGAACATATTTAGCAACATCGCAATGATAATTCCGATTAAGGCACTATAAGCGGCATGACCAACTGCTGATAGGTCTTTCTTCGTAAAGACACCTACTAATGACATCGCGCCAAAGGTAGCTGCTGCACTTAAAAATGCGCCGGCCACTGTTCCACCAGTATACATTAATAACGTCACGGATAAAGTGACACCATTTAATAATGCATACGCAACAAATCCTGCAATCGCAATGGTTGGATTCTTCTGTGCTTTTGCGCCTAGATATAAAACTAAGCCAATTTCAACAAGCCAAATCATCCAAAAAGCTAAGCTTGATTGGAATAAAGTAGCTAGAACAGGTAAAAAGACAGTTGTCATGGCATAAGCCATAATTGCGCTAATACCAATTCCTAACGCTAAAAATCCGTAAATTTTGGCATAAAATTTATTCAAACCTGTGCCAGTTTGGATATACTCTTGATTATTCATAAGTTAAAGTCCCTTCTTTCTCTGTTAGTTCATCAATCGTCACTTGGGGTGGTTGAACCATCACCACTGCATCTAACACGCGATTTTCTTGCTCATTAACAGCCTCAACTGAAATGGTAATCACATCTTTCATTTTGTCGACTTTGATTACTTCTAATTGGAAAGTCAATGTTTCGTAATGAAAAACGGGTTCCACAAAGTTCACAGAGAAATTCACAACATGTGAACCTGGTCCTGGTAAATGTTTTGAAATCGCACTAGTGATAATCCCCATCAGCATAATTGATGGTACGATTGGTTTTTCATATTCTGTTTTTTGGGCATAATCATGTTGGATATATAAAGGATTCGCATCATTGGTCAAGCCCAAGTAAAGTAATAAGTCCTTGTCTTCAATTGACTCTGTCAAGGACAACGAATCTCCCTCTTCGATATCTTCGATGGTTTTGCCTAATTTTCTCGGTTTTCCGATATTCAAATTAGTACACCTCCGTTATTGATAAGATAATTGTACCAAAATGTACTTAAAAGGCAAGCTAAAAAGTAGTCCTTAAAGGATGTTTAAACAAAACCAACTTATCTACCATGCTAGCATTCTAAAAACAAACAACGGAACAGGAGCAGCTTCTTATTTTTTGAAGCCAGATACCCCTGTCCCGATTTTTTTTATGTTCTCTTATAAAACGTTTCTAGTTGTGTTACTTAGTAATGTTTCGTAGGCTTGTTCAAATTTCTGAACGTCGCCAGCGCCCATAAAGACAACCACTGCATTTTCAAAATCTAGTAAAGGCGACACATTATCTTCGGTAATTACTTGTCCACCTTTTTGAATTTTTTCACCTAAATCTTCAATGCGTACCTCGCCTTGTGTTTCACGCGCAGAGCCAAAAATATTACATAAGAATACTTCATCTGCTAAATCCAGTGCTTCAGCAAATTCATCCATTAAGGCAATTGTTCGTGTAAATGTATGTGGCTGGAAGACAGCAATAATTTCTTTATCAGGATATTTTTGACGAGCGCCATCAATCGTTGCTTTAATTTCAGCTGGATGGTGCGCATAATCATCAACAATAATCATGTCACTGACTTTTTTCTCGCTAAAACGACGTTTTACACCTTTAAAACTTAGCATTTCTTCTGCGACTTTTTGCATATCAAGTTTTTCAAAATAAGCCACAGCAATCACACCTAGCGCATTCATGATATTGTGATGGCCAAATGCTGGTAAGACAAAATGACCTACAAAATCATCCTTGTGATAAACATCAAAAGATGAGCCTTCCGTTGTTCGTTGAATATTTCGGGCTTGGATATCATCCTCTTCGCTGACGCCATAATAATATACTGGCACTTCTGATTCTAACTGACGAAGATACTTATCATCACCATAAGCAAAAATTCCTTTTTTGACTTGATGAGCCATTGTTTGGAACGCTGAAAAAACGTCCTCAATGCTCTTGTAGTAATCTGGATGATCAAAATCGATATTCGTCATAATCGCATAATCTGGTGAATAAGCCAAGAAATGACGGCGATACTCACACGCTTCAAATGCAAAGAAATCAGCATCTGGTTCGCCGTGGCCAGTGCCATCCCCTATTAAATAACTAGTTGGATTGATACCACTTAATACATGTGCTAGCAAACCAGTCGTACTTGTTTTCCCATGTGACCCTGTTACAGCAATGCTTGTGTACGGTTCGATAAAACGAGCAATGAAATCGTGGTAACGAATTACTTCTGCGCCTAATTCGATGGCGCGGGCGATTTCCTCATGGGTATCTGGAAAAGCATTTCCAGCAATAACAATCATGTCTTTATCAATATTATCTGCATTAAATGGTAAAATAGGGACACCTGATTTTTCAAGATCCCGTTGTGTAAAGAAATACTCTTCTACGTCTGATCCTTGAACGTTGTAGCCTTTTTGGTGTAAGACCAACGCTAATGAGCTCATGCCAGAACCTTTAATTCCGACAAAATGGTATAATTTGTTCTCTTGATTTCCCATTATAATCCTCTTCTCTGTCACTATATAAAACATACCTTTTTTAAAAAAATTTCAATCATACGAGATTCATTATCGTATAAAACAAAAAAATAATCAACTATTAAAACAGAATAAAAAACTTACATGTTTCAATTCCACATGCAAGTTTCATCTCTTAACTAAAATATTTACTGTTTTCTAATACAGAACTTGAATCTTCTAGCATCCCACTTAATGGTTTATCCAAGATGCCCTTTTTCTTTTCTTCTGTCACAGGTGCTTCCGGCTCCACTTGAGCATTCGCTTTAGCTAATTTTTTCCCATAAGCCGTTTGACTTTTAGCATTTTTCTTTGCGGCATTCAAACGGGAACGCGAACGTAAATCCAACGCATCTTCGCCAAAACGTTCTAAGTCTGGTTTGATTTGTTGATATTGTCGTCTAGTTAAAGGAATCTCAGGTTCTGAGGTTGGAATATTAAATTTCCGCACCGTTGGATCTTCTTCCGTATCTTTCACTTGAAAAGCCGTTGGTTCATCATCAAGAATGACATATGAACGCCGATCTTTTTTCATTGCTTTTAGCAACTCTTCTTCAGTAAAACTAGGTTCCTGTTCCTCAGGAATCACAGAAGCCGGGATATATTTAGGAACAAAATAAGAAGGTGTCGTTTTCTGCACTAATGGTGATGTGGCAGGTCTACTTGGTTTCGCTACGACTTCTTTTTTTTTATACGTTTGTGTCCAGCCATTTCCTTTTGGCGTCCCAAAAAGGCTATTATTTTTTTTCGTTGCTTGTTTATTTTTCGTTGCTTTACTAGCATGTTTTGTGTAGTCTGGCAAATTAGAACGATGACGTGCTAATTGCTCTTGTTGTGCTGCTGTTAATTGTTGTGTTTGTTTATTTGTAGTTGATTGATTCGTTGTTGGTTGTTGGACGGATGGTGTGCTTTGTCTGGTATCTTCGGCAGATGTTGCAGTTCTTCTGCTACCTGACATTGCTTTACCAATCAGATCATCTTGAAATAAGTTACGTTCATTATCTGTTGGTAATTTTACGCCCTGTTCATCATCATATGCTGGAAAACGGAAATGTTTTCTCTTCACTTGAGCATTATCCATTGCGGTCATTCCTTTTATTTTTCTTTCTCATTAGTTTAACACATTCTCAATGAATACTAAAGAACTTGCCTGAATTTTTAAGAGAACAAAAAAAGAAACCTCCGTTTAAAAAGGTTTCTTTTTTGTTTATTTATCTAGTTGTAATTTGGCAAAGTCCGCTTTGACTTGAATGAATGACTGAAACAATTGTAAAAACTGAAAGAGTCGCGCCCGATTTTCAAATTCACTTCTTGTTTGCGGCAATGGTTTTGTGCGATAGGTTTCATAAACGGTCTTAATTCGATTCATAATTTCTTGTCCATCATTATTCTCTGCAAATGTTTCTGCCGTATATTCCAACAATTGTTGAATATAACGAACTTGTTGCGCATCAACAGTAATATCTTCTAATAATTCCAACATGTTTTTTAGAATATTACTTTGCATTTTTCTCATCGCAAAGTACTCTAAATAATACGTATTGGTAGACAGCAATTGATTCTCGGCATGATTTTTGGCCCACGTCTCGCCTGTGCGAATAAAGGTTTTTAAATCTGCACAATGCATGACCAAATTTCGCTCTCCTGCAGCGTTGTTTAAATGTAGCGCCATTTCCCTTAAAATTTTACGAAACATTGTTTCAATGACTTCTTGGTCTTCTCTTAAACGTTTTTCTGTATCAGGCATATAAGAATTAGCTAATAACGCTAGTCCCACACCAATACTCATTAATAAAAACTCATTTCCAATAATCGCCCAAGAAAGATTTTTTTCGACTAAATAATGAGTTACCAAAACGGAACTCACAACAATCCCATCAGATAATTGAAAATACACAGCTGCTGGAATAAATAATAACAAAAAAATACCAAAAGCAATCGCTGTAAAACCTAAAAAAGTAAAACAAATATACGCTAAAATAGTTGCTAAAGCTAAGGATAACAAACGATAAATCCCTGTCATGACAGATGTTTTTTTCGTGCTAGTAACACTTAAAACCGAAATAATCCCTGCCGAAGGGGCATAAAGTAATCCCAGTTTTTCCGCAATAATCATTGCTAATGCAGCGCTAATGGCTGTCTTGACTGTTCGTAAACCAATTTTCATGCATACTCCCCTTAAAAAATAATAATTCTTCACTTTTCTCTAGTAATTTTACCTCTATTTCGGTTATCATTAAAGAGAAAAGTTATTTAGGAGCGAATATTTATGATAGTGGGTCGATTTCGTTTAGGCATGCGAACGTTAAAAACAGCAATTGCTGTCATGCTGTGTATTCTTTTATTTCAATTTTTCCATCGTGGCTCACCTATGATTGCCTGTTTAGCAGCTGTTTTTTCGCTAAGACAAGATTTAAATACTAGTTTGTCTTTTGGAAAATCGCGCATTATTGGAAACACATTGGGTGGCTTTTTAGCTTTGCTTTATGTATTAGCACAAGATTATTTTCCTAATCAACACTTAGTAGAATTACTGCTACTACCACTTTTAGTCATTATCGTCATCGTTGTTTCTGATGGGATTAATAACAATGCTGGAATCATTTCTGCAACTGCGACACTTTTAATGATTTCTTTAAGTATTCCGCAAAGCGATTCCTTTCAATATGCAATGGAACGTGTGTTGGATACATTCATTGGGACCTTTATAGCGATTGGTTTAAACGTCTTTTTACAACCTAAGCCAGCAGAAGAAGCCCATGAAATTTCTGAAGATTTAGCTGAATTAGAAAAGAAAGAAAAAGAACTAGAAGCTTTACGCCAACAAGTTCAAGCGCGGATTGCCGCAGAAGAAAACACTGACGACAAGGCAAATAAATAAAGAAACAGCCGATTGAAGAGAACAACAATCGGCTGTTTCTTTATAGTTCCCAATTCATTTTTGCTTGAAAGTTGGCGGCTGCGCCAATCAAGTTGGCATCATTTTGATAATGGCAGGTCACGATTTCTGGAACAAAATCTTTTAATTCAAAGGTTTGTAAATGCGTTAGCATCCGGCGATTAATCTCTGCTAATAAGCCTTCTTTAGCAGAAACACCGCCTCCGAGTACAATCATTTCAGGATCATAAGAAAACTGTAAGCCGAATAATCCTTGTGTTAAATAATCATAAAAATTATTGACTTCTTCGCGAGCAACCTCATCCCCTCGTTGTGCCAGTTCAAAAACTTCTTCTCCTGTCACCGCCTGTTTTTCGACTCCAATTCGTTCACAATAGCGCTGAGCCATTTTGACAGCTGTGCCAATTTCACTGAATGTTTGGCCATTACTTAAAAAGTTCAGTCCAAACTCGCCTCCATATAAATGAGCGCCTTTGTACAATTCGCCATTGCGAAAAATCGCTCCACCAATTCCTGTCCCAATAACGACAAAAAGCACTTCTTTTTTTCCTTTCGCTGCGCCTTCATATATCTCAGCTAAACCAGCACAATTCGCATCATTTTCGATAGTCACTGGTAAGCCAAACAACGCTTCTAATTCTTCATAAATGTTAAAATGATGAATATATGGAATGGCGGAAATCCCTAAAATCTGTTGACTTTTTTCGTCAACTACTCCAGGTGAACTAAAAGCAACACCACTAATCGACTCATTTCTTTTGTCTGCATAAACCGAATATAAATGCGCTTTCATTTCTTCCCAAGAGCCAGGTGTTGGAAAGCTCCCTTGATTTGTTAATTCTTTGCCTGTCCAAACGCCGTATTTCACGGAAGAACCGCCAAGATCAAATGCTAAAATTGCCATATTTATCCATCCTTTTCTACTTCTGTTTTCTTATTTCTTCGATACGTATACGGTCCATGATAGGTCTCATCAGGATTTTTCGTCAAGCGAAATTTCAACGGAACATAGTCAATGCCGCCTTTAACAAAAGGATGACATCGTAAAATCCGTGCTACCCCCATCGTTGTTCCTTTGACACTTCCATGTGTATGAATTGCATCAATCATATATTGTGAACACGTTGGGTAATAGCGACAACGTGCAGGCAATCCTGGAGAAATAAATCGTTGATAAAAACGAACACCGCCGATTAACGGATTTTTCATAAAGTGCCTTCTTTCTAACTAATTCTTACTAAAGAATAGCTTGTTTTTTCATGTTTGGCAAGTCTTAGTTACGAGAAATTACACCAGGTGCACCTATGACGAATTCTTACATTTCTGTTGCTATCCAAATGAAAAAAAACGTGCTACACTATAAAAAAAGGAATGGAGGCTTAGTAAATGGGATTAAAATTTGAACGTTCCAATGACTTAGATAAACTCTTCGATTCTTTCGCCGTTGATCCATTAAAGAAAGAAGTACCTCTTGAAGAACTGGCAAAACAACGACAAGAAGCAAAAAAAGAAGAAGCAAAAAAACAAGCAAAAGAGTAATTTTGCTTGTTTTTTTCTATAGAAACTTTTCAATTGCTGTCCAAGCTGCTTCTTTTCCTTCTTTTGTTTCAGAAGAGAAAATAATAAAGTCATCTTGTTTATCAAAATTCAAGGCTTTTTTGATGACACTCTCGTGTTTGTTCCATTTGCCCCGCGGAATTTTGTCTGCCTTAGTTGCCACAATAATAACTGGCAAATCATAGTATTTCAAAAATTCATACATTTGGATATCATCTTGGGTCGGCGGATGACGTAAATCAATTAAAGAAACGACTGCACGTAATTGCTCACGTTGCGTGATATACGTTTCAATCATTTTTCCCCACTTCGCACGTTCTGTTTTAGAAACTTTGGCATAACCATAGCCAGGAACATCCACAAAGTGTAAGGCATCCTCAATTAAATAAAAGTTTAGCGTTTGCGTTTTACCAGGTTTACCCGAAGTTCTTGCTAAATTTTTACGATTAATCAAGGTATTAATAAAAGATGATTTCCCAACGTTCGAACGTCCAGCTAAAGCAATCTCCGGTAACTGAGATTCAGGATATTGTTTAGGGGATACCGCACTAATCACGATTTCTGCATTATGTACGTTCATTGTTTTCCTCCGTTCTTCTGTTCAGTCTTTCATTCAAAAGCTTAACAAAAACAGCTCTTTCGGAGATCCGCCGAAAGAGCTGTTTTCAGCTTCAATCTTATACAGCTTCTTTATCTTTTTTGTTATAAATAATTGTTGGTTTACCGGTACCTTCAGCGGCCATTTTAGTAATGATAACTTTTTCAATGCTTTCATCTGAAGGAACATCAAACATTACGTCCATCATAATTTCTTCAATGATTGAACGAAGTCCGCGTGCGCCAGTATTACGTTCAATGGCTTTGGCTGCGATGGCTTTTAATGCTTCTGGTTCAAATTCTAATTTAGTGTCATCAAGAGACAATAATTTTTGATATTGTTTCACCAAGGCATTCTTCGGTTCTGTTAAAATTCGAACTAAATCATCATTCGTTAATTTATCAAGCGCAGCCATTACAGGTAAGCGTCCAATAAATTCTGGAATTAAACCAAATTTCAATAAATCTTCTGGAATAATATGTTGCATGATGCTTTCTTCTTCATTTAAAGCAGAATTAGTTTTACCAAAACCAATAGTTTTTTCGCCTAAGCGGTTTTTAACAATAGTTTCAATTCCATCAAATGCTCCACCAACGATGAAGAGAACATTCGTTGTGTCAATTTGGATAAATTCTTGATGTGGATGTTTGCGGCCCCCTTGTGGTGGTACACTTGCAACTGTTCCTTCAAGAATTTTTAGTAAGGCTTGTTGAACACCCTCACCTGAAACATCTCGAGTAATCGAAACATTTTCACTCTTACGGGCAATTTTATCAATCTCATCAATATAGATAATGCCCTTTTCCGCACGTTCAACATTATAGTCAGCAGATTGTAGTAATTTTAAAAGGATATTTTCAACATCTTCCCCTACATAACCTGCTTCTGTTAAACTGGTCGCATCAGCGATTGCAAAAGGTACATTTAATGTTTTTGCTAACGTTTGAGCCAAGAAAGTTTTACCTGAACCTGTTGGTCCAATTAAACAAATGTTACTTTTTTGCAATTCAACTTCATCTTGAGTTGCAGCTGTTTCTGATTGATTCACACGTTTATAGTGATTGTAAACAGCAACAGAAAGTGTGCGTTTTGCACGTTCTTGTCCAATAACATATTCATTTAAAACATTTAAAATTTCTTGGGGTTTTGGCACATCCGTTAATTCTCGGACTGCTTCATCATAAAATTCTTCATCAATAATCTCTTTACATAGATCAATACATTCATTACAAATATAGACACCCGGACCAGCAACAATTTTTTTTACTTCTTCTTGTGTTTTCCCACAAAATGAACAACGAACGGTCCCGTTATTATCCGTATTGTCGTACATGTTCGTCACCCCTCTAAAAATCAAAAAATGACTGTCATCACAGTCTCTCATCATAATAGCACAAACCACTTTAAAATGCGAACATCTCAGATAGAAAGTTTTATTGTTCTTAGACTTCTTATGGTATACTACATTATATAAAAGCACTTTCATAAAAAGTGATTGTGTTGAAACAAATTGGAGGAATTGTGATGTTAGAACAAATTTTACTAGGTACCTATACTCGAAGAGCCAGCCAAGGCATTTATAAAATTGCATTAGATACGACACAAGGTCGTTTAACAGAAGCGACACTTTTGTTAGAAGAAACGAGTCCTACCTATCTTGCTCTGAGTCAAAAGGGCGAACTTTTTAGCGTCACTAGTGTTGACGGTGAAGGTGGCACTGCCGCTTATCAACCAGAAATGGACCATTTTAATTTATTGAATAAAGTAACTGAAGAAGGTGCACCGCCATGTTATGTAGCTGTTGACGAAAACCGACAACTTGTCTATGCAGCAAATTATCACCAAGGTATCGTTCACGTGTATCGTATCTTAGAAGATGGTGCTTTGGAAGATGCTGACAAAGTGATTCATACAGAGCCAACTGGTCCTCATGAAAATCAAAACAATGCCCATGTTCATTACACAGATTTGACGCCTGATCAACGCTTAGTCGTCTGTGATCTAGGAACCGATCGCGTGTATACGTATAATGTTAGCTTAGATGGAAAGCTTTCTGAAATCGCTCAATTCGTGACTGAGCCAGGGACTGGTCCACGTCATTTAGTGTTCCACCCAACAAAATCATTGGCCTATCTATTTGGTGAGTTAGATAGCACTGTTTCAGTTCTTTCATATGATGAAACAGATGGTTCTTTTACTGAATTACAAAAAGTTTCTACTTTGCCTGCTGATTATGATGCGTTTAATGGTGGTGCTGCAATTCGTATTTCTTCTGATGGCCGTTTCCTTTATGCTTCAAACCGTGGCCATAACTCAATTGCTGTCTATGCTGTTTCAGAAAATGGCGAAGCGATTGAACGAATTCAATTAATTTCAACAGAAGGCGATATTCCGAGAGATTTTGATTTAGATCCTTCTGAAGATTTCATCGTTGTTGCTAATCAAGACTCTGATAACTTAACACTTTATCGTCGGAACCAAGAAACAGGCTTATTAGAAATGATTCAAAAAGATGTTGCTGTTCCCGAATGTGTTTGTGTTTTATTTGTATAATTAAGTTGACTATTTCCTTGGAAAATAACAGGAGTCAGATGCTAAATAATTTTTGCATCTGACTCCTGTTTTCTTATTTTAAACGATGGATTGGTTCTCCAATTCTTTAACGTATAAATAAAAAGAGCCAAAATCTAAGCGATTCATTTGTAAAGATTCATGAATTTTTGTGAACCCTTTACTTTCGAAAAATCGAATCATTCTATGGTTAGTATGATTAGTTTGAGCATACATTTTACGTCTTCCTTCCCAGACTGCTCGTTTCTCCAATTCATGGAACAACAAACTGCCATAACCCTTGGCAATATAATTAGGCGAAGTTGCAAAGCGCTTTAGCCAAACAAAGTCTTGTTCCTGCTCCATACAGAACGTTGCCATTGAAAAAATCATTTCTTCGTGCATTAGCAAATACAACCGTTTTTTTGTAATGTCTTCTTGGATATCTCCTTGAGAAGGATAGTCCTTTGTCCACTGTGTAATGCCCACAACATCCATGTATGCCTTTACTTCTGTTAAAAATTGAAGAATCATCGGTAACTCTTTCTCATCAGCCACTCTAATTTTCATTGTTTATTCTCTTAATAAGGTAACAATAGAATCGACAAGACAATCACACTAATAATGCCAATGATGGTCGGTACACTCGTCCGTTTTAAAATTCTGATGGGACTAACTCCTACTGTTGATGCGACAATCATGACAACTGCTGCTACAGGAGAAATCGTTCTAGTTAAATTCGCGATCATCTGCATTGGCAAGGAAATTAAAATACCATCAATCCCAGCTTTTTCGGCAATTCCAGGGATTAGTTCGATAACCGCATAAAACATTGCCAGTCCACCACCGCTTAAAATTCCAAAAAGGGTCGTTGCACCGCTGAAAATTAAGGTCGTGACAATTCCTGCTGAACTTGATGCTTCGACAGATGCCATAATACTATCAATAATTCCTAACGTTTGAATCGCAGACGTGAACAATGAACCGCCTACGACAAGCATCACAACTTGACTAAACCCTTGCCCCATTCCTTTAAACATCTCGACAGCCGTATCTTGAACCTTTTTAAAAGATTTCAAGCGAAGCGTCTCAACCGATACAGCGATGAAGAAAGAAATAAATGTAAGAACAAAAATATCCATCGTTATTCCTTTAATAAACATTCCTGCGATTCCCACTCCAACAATTAATAATAGCGGTAATATTGGCAATATTGCATAAAATTTAGGAACATCAAATTCTTTTTGTTTGCTTAAGCCTTCTTCATTTAATGAGACATAGGCAGCATCACCTTCTTTTTTATCGCAGTATTTTTGCCAGAAGTACTGTGCAACCGCAATGATTAATAACGATGGCAGCGAAATTTTGGCATTCCATATAACATAATTTAACACATCATAACCAAGGGTATTTGCGGCGATTACGTTATCCGCGCCTAAAGGTGTTGGCATGATAGTTGCCGTCATTGCAATCACACCTGCAGCAGTTAATGATGAAATCCCCATGCTGGCTAGCATCGGATATAATATAGACATTAAAATAATCGCTAAGCTTGATGCACTAGGAACTACCAGTGACATTAAATTTCCAATTAAAAAGACCACAGGGACAAATAACGATTTACGTTTAATCTTCATTAATGGTTTCACCAAAAAGTTGACAGCCATCTGATTGGCCCCGATTGCATTCATATAGCCTGAATAACCAAAAAGAATCATAATTACAATTCCTGCTGAACTCACTTGTGCAATAATTGTATCTTTAAACTTCAAGAAAATATCAAATAATCCAAAACCGGTTCCTTCCCCTGCAGGATAAATGGGATGTCCTAACATCCATGCACATGCAAGTAGAACAAGCGCACCAATAATTAAGCTGAGTGCGGGATGATAATTTTTTACAATCAAATAGGCTACAACAACTAAAACGACCAATACCAATAAACTTTCAATCATACTTATCCTCCTTCAGTTAATTAACCGCTTTCATTTTTTCGACAACCCATTTTTGAAAAGCTTCAACGTTTACATCTATACAGGCAACGGCATTCGTGTTTTTATGATACTTCATTTTTAAATCCGCAACAGTAGCTCCCGCAGCTGGACCTTCCAAAGCAACTTCAATGAACGTTTCAGTTGTCTCAAATAATTCTGGTGAAGTTAAATAGGCAATCGCACAGACATCATGCATTTTCAAACCTGTAGTTAAACTGCCGCCTCTATAATGACGGAAAAGACCATAAAACATTTCCCCCACTCTACCAAGCGCTCTGATGGCTGTTACTTCATGATTCGTTAACACAGCTTGACTTGTAACATCTAATCCTACCATTGTTAGCGGGACACCTGATTGGAAAACAATTTGTGCAGCGTGTGGATCGACATACGTATTAAATTCGGCACTTGTATTTGTATTTCCCCTTGCTAATGAGCCACCCATCATGACGATTTCTGCAATATTTTCTTTGACTTCTGGATAGAGGGTCAGTAACAAAGCAATATTCGTTAATGCAGCAATTGGAACAATGGTCAAAGGAACATCACTAGACAGAATTTCTTTTCGCATAGCTTCCACTGCATGAATATCTAAACACGTAGAGATAGGTTGCGGAAACTCAAAGCCATCCATGCCAGTCTCCCCATGAATCTCAGCAGAATCTTCCAATTGAATAAGTAACGGACAATTACACCCCTTGGCTACAGGAACCTTTTTCCCAAAAAAATCGACAAGTTTCAAGGCATTATTTGTTGTTTTTTCTACATCTACATTCCCTGCAACCGTCGTTATTAAGCGAACTTCTAGGTTAGGATGATTCAGTGCAATCGCTAAAGCTACAGCATCATCAATTCCTGGGTCCGTATCAATAATGATTGGTCTTTTCTTTGTATCCATTTTTCTTCCTCCATTCACATTTAGGAAAAACATTTCCGGAAACGTTTTCTTAATTTGAGATTAACAGCGCTTTCATTAAAAGTCAAGCAGAATTTCTAAATAATAAATAATTAGGCTTTTTCTTGACTTTCTGCTTTTAGAATGCTTACTATAAAAAAGAGTTCAGTGAAAGGACGAAAATGATGAATATTAAAGATATTGCAAAATTAGCTGGCGTTTCCGCTTCAACTGTATCCAAAATTATAAATAATAAAGATCAAACTATTAGTAAAGAAACCCGTGAGCGTGTCTTAAAAATCGTTCGAGATTACAACTACACACCTTACTCAGCAAATCTCGTCACAAATAGTACTACAAAAACCTTCGTGTTATTATTAAATAGCCATGAAACTTTTGAGGCTTGGGTTACGAGCTTTATTGATAAAGCTCAAGAAAATGGCTATAGCTGCTTAATTTTAAATAGTCACGGTAGTTTAGAACAAGAACTGAAAAATATTACCTCGCCAACTTTAAAACAAGCCAGTGGCATTATTTGGGACCCAATCAATGAAAACAGTAAACAATACGCGAAATTTATAGAAGAATTAACGATTCCTTACTATTTCGTCAATCACTCAACTAACGAATTACCTTCTCTAGCGGGTCTTTATGAAGAAGCTAGTTATGTTTTAACCCAAGAATTATTACAGAATAACCATAAAAAAATTAGTTATTTCGTCACTAACCCAAAATATAAAGAAGCAATTATTGCAGGCTATAAAAAAGCCTTGTTTGATGTCAATTTACCCTTTAGTAAAGAAAATATTTTAACTACTATCCCTGCTGATTTCAGTAATCAGCTTATCACAGATGGGATTACGGGTATCCTTACTGATGACTATACCCAGGCTGTTTTTTTGGAACAGCTTTTAAAGCAGAGCGGTTTGCGAACCCCCGATAATTACTCTTTACTCGCAATTAAGCGAAAAATTGATCGTTCATTTTTACCTGATCATATTTCTTCCGTCTTATTAGACACAGAGACGTTTGGCAGCCAGTTAGCCTTATTATTGCTTAACAAACGCAAAGAAAAAACAGCCTTGATTAATGAGGCTGAAAAATTGGTGCTAGATCACAAAAATACATTAGGCATGTCTAGTGTTAATCCACATAGCAAAATGATTGTAGTGGGTAGTTTAAACGTTGATAATTATCTGTATTCAACAAATTTACCACATAACGGCAAAACAAATTTTTTGTCTAGCTATGCTAAATTCCCCGGCGGAAAAGGATTAAATCAAGCTGTTGGCTTAACCAAACTGGGCCATCAGGCCACCTTAATTGGTTGTTTAGGCTCAGACACAGATGCGAATTACTTATATAAAGAATTAGAAAAATACCACGTTACGACAGATGGTATCACACGTATTCAAGATACTGAGACTGGTCAAGCTTATATTTATGTTGAGACAAGCGGCGACTCCATGATTTCAATCTTACCTGGTGCAAACACAGCGCTTACGCCTAAAAAAATCGCACAGCAAAAACACCTATTTATGGATGCCAGTTTTTGTCTCATTCAAACAGAAATTCCTTTGTCTGCTGTAGAGAAAGCTTGTGAAATCGCCCAACATTCAGGCGTACCGATTATTTTAAAACCAGCTGCTATTCATCATATTCCAGTGAATATACTAGAAAAGGTTGATTTTTTCATTCCCAATGAAGATGAATTATTGGAACTTCAACCAGATACTGGTACATTAGAAGAGAAAGCGGCGTACTTCTTAGAAATGGGCGTAAAAAATGTCATTGTTACTTTAGGAAAAAAAGGCGTGTTATTAAAAACACCCCAAGTGTGCCACTATTTCCCTGCAACAGAAAATATAGCTGTGGATAGTACTGGTGCCAGTGACAGCTTTATCAGCGCGCTCGCCTCCTATCTTTCGAAAGGTTATCCGACTGAAGCAGCCATTCAAATAGCAATTCAGGCTGCAGGATTTTCAGTTTCTAAAGAAGGGGTGATTGATTCTTTAGTTGATCACGTCACTTTGGAAAATTATTTGATAAAAAAAGAACCCGCTCTTTTTGCTCATCGTAACACCTGTGTCGACTGACACAGGTGTTTTCCTGCTGAATATCTTGTTATTTTCTCATAAACCAATGAGAATTGTTCTTTTTTATTACAATTTATTAGGCGAACTATTATAATAAAAGAGAAGTTATTACTAAGGAGTGAGTCTCATCAAAACACAAGATGCCATAAAAACATTTTTACTTTCAAAGAAAACACAAAAAAAATTGGCTGTCTTTTTATACTTAGCAAAACAAACAAACCTTGATTTATCTAGTGTTGCCCGAAAATTCGATCTTTCTACTAAAAATTTATCAATTTATCTTCGTGAAATTCAAGAAGACTTAGCAACCCTTCCTGAAAATACCTTAGAGATTCAGATCCATCACGGAAAAATTTCATTACATACGACTTCCAATGATTTTCTTTCCCACTATTTTTTATTATTTAATTATTACTGTGTCCATTCTACTGACTTCATTCTTTTTCAAGCAATTATCAAAAAAGAAAACAATTCTGTCTGGAAAGTGAGTCAAGAAACTAATTTTAGCTCATCTTACATTTACAAACGGTTAAATAACATTAATAAACTATTTGGTTTGTATGGAATTTCCGTCCATTTTTCCCCCTCCGCGAGTAAAGTGATTACAGGTTCTGAATTTCAAGTCCTATATGCTTTTCTTGATGTCTACTGGACCATCTTTTTAAATACCTTAGCCTTACCACGTTATACCTCTACTTATTTTGAAGATATACTGACGCAACATATTAACCCAGAAATTCTTGAACGCTTGGAACACGCTTCTCTACTAAAATTAAATTTACTTTTACACATCGCAAAATATCGCTTTCCATATACTTGTGAAGATGATCTCCAAAAAGAATTTGAAGAACATCCTTATTTAAGGCTTTTCTCAGACTCAAAACAAACTATTTTTTGTTCCCAATCAAATTTTTCAGAAGATCAACAGCGGGTTGTAGATATCATTGCACCCATTGCCATTGATAATTTTGATTCAGCAAAACGAGCCAAAGATTTACTGGCTGCTCTAAATGAAATTTCTTGCCCAGAATATTTCTACGTTGATTCTTTATTAACCAATTTTTGCGAAGTTTTTCAAATTCCAAAAATGCGTGAATTTGATCGTCATTACTTCTTACTTATTTTATTTAAAAATATTATCTATAACCAATTATTTATTTCACAGCAACCAAATACCGCAATTCTAGATTTTTTAGTCAATAAAAATAGTACTTATCAAAAAGATTTACAGAAAGAAATCTATGCTTTTTATCAAAACTTTTCAGCGCATTCCCCTTATCAGTTAAGATTTAAGGATCAGGAGAACCCAATTTGGACATGTGAATTGTTGTTACGAATTTATAAGCACTATAGTCCCCGCAAAAAAATTAAAATTGGTGTTGCATATTCTCGCGATTTTTACATTGCTAGCTTTATTATGATGAAAATCAAGCAAGCATTTAGTGAGGATATTATTTTTGAACGAACCGATTTTTCTAGTTGTGATATTGTGATTACTGACTATCCCTTATTTGATTTACCAAAAGAAATTGACCGAATTTACATTTTAGAAGAAGAATTAACCCGAGAAGATTGGGAACTAATTTTCAGTAAAATAAGTATCGCCATTTTTGATTTGCAATATTAAAACAAACAAGCGCTAACTTGTCTCACCAACCATAATGAAAACAAGCGACCTACAAACCACTTCTGCCAGTTTTAGTCTGACAGAAAATAGTTTGTAGGTCGCTTGTATATTACTGTTCTTTTCTATGTTACCTTCAAAGACAATCTAGTAACGTACTTCAGTCCTTAAAGTGCTACGGTTCCACCGCTGATCAGTTTTTAAGCCTGAGACGAAGATCCAAAGTGTTTTTTGTCTCAGGCTCTTACATTTTTTCAACAAAGGTATTGCTAGGCGCTACTTGAAGCTGAAAACTAGTTTCTCTATCGAGATTCCTCATCAGTAGACTCAAATTTAAAACTTTTTTCTATAAAAGCGACTTCTTTTGCGTATGTTTTTACAAAAGAAGAATAGTCTTTGGGATCTTTGACCTTTTCCAATTGGTCAACAGAGACTTCTAATTCAAATCCTGTCCCATCTTTAAAGAGATAATATTTTGAGATGTCTGTATATCCTTGATTCCGTTTTAAAATATAGCCGGTTTGTACATCAGCAATTTTATCAATTGGATATGCTTTGATAAACTCTTTACTTGTATCCAAATAATCAGAAAGACTGTTGACAAGATTGCCAGAAAGGTACATACCTGCCGATGTATAATAGTCTCTTTTTTCATAAAAACTGATATTGCCTAGATATTTTGTATCTGGATACTCCTCTGTAGAAGGTAAAATTAAAAAGTTCTTTCCGCCACTGGTTTCAATATCGGCATCGCCGATAATTTCTATTTGGTAGCCTTGATTAAATAAAAGTTTATTTTGTTCTATTGTGACTTTTAGTGGTTTTTCTAAATCAACAGGTCCAGTTGTGGTAAGTCCAGCTTCTTTTAAAGGATAAACATCTTCTGATGAAGCGGAGTAATCCCAATAATCATCTTTCTCCGCAAGATCAATATATACTATAAAGCCAATTGCTACAGCAATGCCTATCCAAATAATTTTTTTGTTCTTTTTTTGTTTTTTCTTTTTTTTCGTCTGTGGTTTTACCACTTTTTTATTTGGGTTAGGAAGTTGCTTTACTGTGTCTGTTCTTGTGACAGGAAAAAACGACCATTTTGGCTTTTGAAAAAGCGCATCATATGTATCATAAAAATTCTTTTGTTTAGCCATTTTTTCTCTCCACTAATTTTTTTGATAAGGCAATTTCCTCAGATGCTTCGGAGACTAATCTTTCATAATCATCTGTGATACTTTCCGACAACACTCGTATGGTACTTAAGATACCATTGGTTGCAAGTGTTATTTCTTCTGTTGACAATTTATCTTCTTTAATGCTTAAAAACCGTTCTGATGCTCGTAAAATCTCTGGTACCTTATGATATAAAAAATCACTAAAATGAGTAATTGCTTCAGGATACTTCACTAAGTGTTTAAAGATGCCCTTAGCGGAAGCAACACCCAGTTCTACTTGTTCAATTTTTTTTAAATTTCGTGACTTATTCGTTAGTTCGTTTAAATAAATAATTTGTTTTTTTAATTCGTCCATAATTCTTTGGTACATCTCTAGGTCACTGTCCGTTAGATGGTGCGTCGTTTGATATTTTTTTAGATTTTTTTTATAACGGAAATACGTACGACCATTTCTATAAATAACCCAACCGATGTACCCAGCGCCCACTAACAAAACCATTATCCCATTCAAATCATGTACTCCTTTTTAAATTAGTATATATTACTGAACACATTGTCCAGCTTAAAATTGACAAATAAGTATGAAATGTTACTCCCCCACTTACTTGTGCACTTTTATTGTATCATATAGGAAAATTGTTCTGTTCCGCATTTAGACAAATTGTCTAAATGTCTAAGGAAATCTTTTTTGGTTTAATATGTAGCAAAAAAACACTTGCAAGAATTGATTACTTCTCACAAGCGTTTTTTATTGTCTAAAACAACTATTTACATTTCATTTTATTAAATAGTGAATAAATAAATTACTGCAGCTAATGAAGCACCTAAGATAGGTCCCACAATTGGCACCCAAGAATAAGCCCAATCGGAATCACCTTTTGTTTTCACAGGAATAATTTGATGCGCTAAACGAGGTCCTAAATCACGTGCAGGGTTAATTGCATAACCTGTAGGTCCGCCTAATGATAGACCTAGTCCTAAGACCAAAATCCCAACAAGCATTGGGTTAATGCCAGCCGCTAAGTCGTTTTGAGAAAAGGCTAGTAAGCCAAAAACCAAGACAAATGTGCCGATAATTTCTGTTAAAACATTGGCTGGATAGTTACGGACAGCTGGACCAGTGGCGAAGGTTCCTAAAATAGCACCTTTGTCTTCTGTAATGTTCCAATGGGGTAAATAAGCTAACCAGACAACTAAACCACCAATAAAACCGCCTAGGACTTGAGCTACGATATAAGGTAAAACCATGCCCCATTCAAAGTTTCCAGTAATTGCCATCGCAACTGTTACAGCAGGATTTAAATGCGCTGGACTCATATACCCAGACATGTAAACAGCTAATGTAACAGCAGCGCCCCAACCTAAAGCAATAACGACCCAACCAGAAGCAAAGGCTTTGCTTTTCTTCAAGTTAACTGCGGCACAGACGCCATCCCCTAGTAAAACTAAAATCATCGTTCCGAAAAATTCACCGAATAATTGTGTCATCATCGAAGTTCCCATTTTTTCTTCACCCTACTTTCAAATTTTTTAAATCTGATTCTTCAATTACTTTTTCTAATGTTTCAATGTGTCGTGCTCTTTCTTCCGCTGTCCACTGATAATGCTGTGCCATTTCTTCAATGACTCCCGCTTTCACTTGGTCCAAACGATCACGCATAAACAATAAGTGGTTGGTCCGTCGCAATAAAAAGTCGACGGGTGTTAAAGCCATTTCTTCTTCCATCGCATAGTTTAAAGAGACAGTTTCTGTTAAGGTTAAACCAGGAATTACTTTGGCATCATCAATCATTTCAAAAACAGTTGGTACGTTGGAGCCATATAAATGAGCTAAGTATAGTGCATCCTTTTCACTTAACCCTTTAGACACGCCATGTTTTGCCAACGCTTCTAATTCTTCGTCTACCGTTGCAGGGTTCAATTTTCCGCCTGAAACTGGATAGTTTTTAGAATCAATTAAGGTGAATTCTTTCTGGTATTCTTCTGCTAAGATGGTTTGAATCATTTTCATCGCACCTTCTGCCATTTTACGATAATCTGTTAATTTCCCACCAGCCAAAGTGAGCAAGCCATCCGCTGATCTTTCCAATGAGCTGCCTCGAGAGACAGCTGAAGGATTGACTTTATTTTCCACCAAACTGTCTTCCAGATGGTTTAGGACTTCTTCAATTTCTCGTTTATCTGTTTGGTTTTTTTGGTATCTGTCAACGACATCAATGACTTCATCAATACTTTTATCTGAAAGTTTGCCATTGTTTCCCCCGTTATAATCTGAGCCACCGTTAGCAGAAATTAAAGGTCGCAAGCCAGCCCAGCTGGCTTCAATATCATCAATTGTCAATTGTACCTCTGGATAACGATTATTGACTACTTCCAATAGGTAATCCACATCACTTTGTTCTACTGTTGGATGTTGAAAGTCTCCATGGTAATCTGTATCCGTCGTCCCAAAATATGTTTTTTCTTCTCTTGGAACAACGAAGACCATGCGGCCATCTTGTTTACCTGTATCAAAATACGTTGGTTGAGGAACATTTAAACGGCTTTTGTCGACAACTAAATGAACCCCTTTAGTTGGACGCATTTGTGGTGTAAATGAATCATTTTTGTCTAAGCCTCTTAATTTATCTGACCAAGGACCAGTAGTATTAATCACAACATCTGCGTGAATCTCAAACTGTTCGTCAGTTAGTAGGTCCTTTGCTTGAATACCAGTAATTTTACCTTCATCATTGTATAAAAAGCCCACCGCTTGAACCCGACTCACAGCATGTGCCCCGTCAGCTACTGCTTGTTTAATATTTTCAATAACTAAACGAGCATCATTATTTCGGTAATCTAAATAAACACCGCCACCTTGTAGACCTTCACTTTTTAGTTGTGGCTCACGTGCCAAAACCTCGTCTTTTGTTAACAAATAGTTGGCGTACTTGGTACCTGTTACATCAGCTAACTGATCATATAAATCCATTGCTATTTTGACAGAAAATAGATTAAATGTTGCATTTGGCTCATCATAAATTGGCAATAACATGGGATCCGCTTTAGGGATGTGTGGCGCAATGGATTGAACGACGGCTCGTTCTTTCACTGTATCTGCTACCACCTCCACGTCAAACGTTTTCAAATAGCGGATACCACCATGAACTAATTTGGTTGATCGTGAAGAGGTGCCCTCTGCGAAATCCTGCATTTCAATTAACCCTGTCTTCATTTTAGCGGCACTGGCTTGCAGGGCAACGCCTGCGCCAGTAATGCCACCACCAATAATTAAGACATCTAAGTGTTGTGTTTTTAAAGCGTCGATTGATTGTCGGCGTGTTTCTATTGAGAAAGTCATAGAAAATTCCCCTTTTCCATTTACTTATTTTTACGTTTGAATTGTTGGGTAGCTGCTACTGCTTGTTGCCAACCTTCATATAAATCTTCTCGTTCTTCTTCCGCCATAATTGGTTCAAATTGTTGTCCTTCTTCTTGGAATGCTTTGATTTCTTCTAAGTCTTTCCAGAAGCCAACCGCTAAGCCCGCCAAGAAAGCTGCGCCTAAGGCCGTTGTTTCTAAGTTATGGGCTCTTTGAACAGCAGTGTTTAAAATATCTGCTTGGAATTGCATCAAGAAATCATTGTTTGCTGCTCCACCGTCTACTTTTAAGACGGGAATATCTATGCCTGTATCTTCTTTCATCGTGTCAATAATGTCACGAACTTGATACGCAACTGCTTGAAGTGTCGCTTTGACAAAATCTTCTCTCGTGGTACCGCGTGTTAATCCAAAGACAGCCCCACGCGCTTGTGAATCCCAATATGGTGCGCCCAAACCAGTGAATGCCGGAACCACATAAACTTCATTGTGCCCTGTTGACGCTTTGGCTACTGCTTCAGATTCAGCAGCCGTTTGCAACATTTTTAAGCCATCTCGTAACCATTGAATCGCTGAACCAGCCACGAAGATACTTCCTTCCAAGGCATAATATACTTTGCCGTTAATGCCATAGCCAATAGTGGTAAGCAGATTATTTTTAGAAAGTTGAGGTTCTTCGCCAGTGTTCATGACAATAAATGAGCCTGTTCCATAGGTATTTTTAACCATCCCAGGTTCAAAGGCCATTTGACCAAATAAAGCGGCTTGTTGGTCACCAGCCATCCCAGCGATAGGAACTTCACTTCCGTAAAAATGGTAATTTTTTGTTAATCCATACACTTCAGAGTTCGAAACGACTTTCGGTAACATCACTCGTGGGATATTTAAAAGATCCAAAATTTCTTGATCCCAATCTAAATCATGGATATTAAACAACATCGTCCGGCTTGCATTTGAATAATCAGTGACATGAGTATCTCCCGTTAATTTCCAAACGAGCCAAGTGTCAATTGTTCCAAACATCAATTCTCCATTTTCTGCACGTTCTTGCGCACCTTCTACGTGATCTAAGATCCAACGAACCTTCGTTGCTGAGAAATAAGCATCAATGATTAACCCAGTTTTTTCATGAATCATTTCGCTGTAGCCATCTTCTTTTAGTTGATCAGCAATAGGTGTCGTTTGGCGTGATTGCCAAACAATTGCGTTATAAATGGGTAACCCAGTTGCTTTGTCCCAAACAACGGTTGTTTCCCGTTGGTTTGTAATCCCAATTCCGGCAATATCCGTTGGTTTCACTCCTGACTCAATTAGAGAACCTGCAATAACGGATTGAACAGAATTCCAAATTTCATTGGCATTATGTTCCACCCAGCCTGCATTAGGAAAATATTGAGTAAATTCCTTTTGTGAACTACCAATTTTGTTTCCTTTTTTATCAAAAATAATTGCACGAGAACTAGTCGTTCCTTGATCAATCGCCATAATGTATTTTTCTTCTGCCATGATAATTCCTCCTAAACGTTTTTGAAATCGTTTTCTTTATGTTCCTATCTTACAAACAAAAGAATAACTAAACATGTCAAAAACTTTTTTTATTTTAAAAAAATTGAAAGGATTTCTACTAAAACCAACAAAGACAACGCTTTCAATAATACTTTTATTATCTCTAATTTTTCAATAAAAAGAAACATTTTTGTTTAAAAAAGCCTAATTTTCGACTTTTAATTGTAAAAAGGCTGGTGCGAGGATCAGACAATTTCCGTCACACCAACCTTTTGTTTATTTCTCCCGCAAGGTGCGTATTTTCTTTTTTAATTGTTGCACATCATAGGTCGAACTTAATTCTGACAAAACATAGACTTCCGGTGTTCCTTGATAGCTCGTTTGCTGATAATTGGTCACAATTAAATCATATGTTTGTTCAGGCTGATACCTCTCCACCAGCGTGCCATTCATATTTTTAAGACTAAGCATTAATACTTGTGTTAACGCCGCTTGATAAAGAGCATCCATTGCTAAGTGAATTCCAATTTTTATTTCACCAATCATTTTAAATTCAATTAATGCCAACACGCTTAAATATTTGACCAGAGAAAGTTCATGCAAACTATCTCCTGGTTGATACGTTTCATCAAAACAAGCTAAAGCTTTTTCTAATAACGTTGTTGAAAAAGAAGCTAATTCCCGACTAGATAATTGCTGTTCTTTTTCCCAGATATGGGCCCGATCAAAAACTTCCAATTCTCCTTTAAAAAAATACAGTTTTCCATGAATTTGTGAAAAATAGTAAGCCATGGTTTTCTCAAGAATAGGTTCAAATTTATGGGGCCGATAATACAAGACCACATTTTCCAAGATAAACGTATCAGCTAAAGAAACAGCGGAACGACGTCCCCGAATTAAGGAATATTCATCAAAAGCTGATTCTGGTAAGACCGACATTGTGATTAGAAAAACAAAATGAATCATGCTTTCTCCTTCATCTAATTCTAATGAATAACGACTAGAAAAACGGAAAAACAATTGTCGAACTTGCTTAAATAACGGATCTTCTTTAAAATCAATCATTTTCTTTCTCAATTGTTGATATTTTTTTGAAGTGACCGCTAGGCGCTTTTTCGTAATACTCAACCAAAGGCTAACTTTTAACGCATTATGTTCATTAAAAGTAAAACCTAAGCCAGTCTCAATCCCTTCAATTATCCGTTTATTTAACGGCGACATCGTTTTTTTCTGGTGTATTTCATAGGGAGTAATATACCAATACAACTGAAAGTAAAAGTAACGAATCTGCAATTCTTCTCCCTGTAGTTGTCCATTTTTTATTTGCAAATCAAAGGCGGCTAACAATTGATTGAGTTCCTTAATCTTTCGAAATAAAGAAGACTCACTAATCATAAATTTAGTCGTTAATTGAACAATAGAAAACTCTTTATTACGATATAAATAATCTAAAAGTTGAAATTTAAGAGACTCTTTTACAAATGCTTCAATTAAATGATTCAACGAAAAAAAATCCGATAAGGTGATTGATAGCTGTTGGCCATCATAAGTAAGCTGACAATCCTGTCCAAAAGGTTTCAAAAAATAATGTAAATCCTCTAAGTCTTTTTCAAAAGAGGCTTTTGTGACCGCTAAAAACGCTGTTAAATCAGAGACTGAGCAGGTGCCGCCTGCTAAGATGGTTTGTTGTACCGTTAATAATTGTCGCATCGCTTTCTTTTCCAATAACGTCTCAACTTTCATCGTTCTCTCTCCAATAAGCCGAAGCACCCATCAAATTTGTAATATCATAAATATTGGTTAAGGCAGGTTGATAAAAATAATCTTTTTGTAATAGGTCTGTCAGTGTCTGAGCTGTTTGGATACTTAATGCTAACGTATTTATTTTTTCTAAACAGTTATTTTTTGAACAAAGCTGTGCACCAAGGACCCGTTGCGTCACTTTATCATAGATTAATTTGCCTAAAATTTCTGTCCCATGTTGTAGAGGCGGCGCTGGCTGTCTAACAATTACGGAAGCAAGTGTTTGCGGAAAAAATAAACCTTCCGTTTCGGTTAGACCTGTACTAGCAAGGTAATAGTCCCCCACTTTTGTTCCCATTGTTCGCAAAGAGCCAATGAATCGGTGTGTTTTTTCTTCTAAATTGTTGGCGACTACTAAGCCAGTTCGTACCGCATTGTTTACTAACGGAGCATAAAAAGTTTCCGCGACTGGTTCATTCATAACTGAAATGCAATCTCCGATGGCAAAAACATTCGGCACTGAAGTTTGTAAATAAGCATCCACCGCGATTGTCTGATCCAGATTTCGTTGAATTTTTTTATCTAAATAGGCTAATTGAGGATGTAAGTTTAAAGCAAAAATCCCACTGTCACAAGAAATTTCCTGCTCGCTTGTTTCAAGAACAATACCATTTGCTGTTTCTTCAATTCCTAGGACCGTTTCTTCAAAATGGAAAATTACTGCTTGTTTTTCCAAAGATTTTTGAACTTCTGCAACCATTTCTTTATCAAAATATTTAGGCAATAGATTTTCCAAGCTTTCAAAGACATGGACCGTTTTCTTCATTTTCACAAGAAAATCAATAGCTTCCATTCCAATGGGTCCTGCACCAATGACGGCTACTGTCTGGCTCTTTTCCAGTAATGGAACAGCCGCTAAAGCACCTGATAAAAATTTATATTTGAGTAGTTTTTCTGTTTGACTACCACGAATTTGCGTGGAAAACTGGCTCGCGCCTGTCGCTAAAATCAATTTATCATAAGAATACCACTGTTGCTCTTCCTTTTGTGCCCAAGCAATCAATTGGTTCTCAACATCCATTGCCACGACTTCTCTATTTAAAAGCAACTGAATCTTTTGACGACGTAATTCCTCTTCCGTTATGTAACGTGCTTCGTGTAATTCATTGATGGTATGATTAAAATACGCACTTAAGCCACCAGATAAATACCCCACTGTTGCTTGTTTATCAATTAAAGAAATTTCTGCTTGGGGATATTTTTTCCTTGAAGCAATTGCTGCGGAAATACCTGCGAATGATGCACCAATAATCACAATTTTCATTTGTTTCCTCCTCTGTCAGGACCTACTATACTTCTCTCAGTTTATCATGATTAAAAAGAATGCTAAAGCAACAACTATAGTTTTCACTTAAAATAATTATTTTTGCTGAGCGCATTGCTTTTCAAGCACTTTCATTTTCATTTATAATAAATGTTACTACTGTTTGAGGAGGAGTTTTCATGTCTGCAACAAAAGAGCAATTGGAACTATTTTTATTTTATTTATCTGAAACCCATACAAAAAGTTTATCTTTACATGACTTAGTTACAAGTCGACCACGCCCAGAAGAAGCGCGTATTTTATTAAATATTAACGAGGTTTTCACTTACTACCATAGCGCTCGTGTTCTCTACACAAGTGTTCCTGCTCTTGAAAACAACAAGTCTGAGCCTTTTTTCCAAGCCTTCGAAAATTTTTATTTTGAATTAAAACAACATTTTTTCAATGAAGAAGATGAAACCCATCAATTGAATGAACGTCTAGAGGAAATGAAAATTGCCTTTGAACAATTGACGGATGACTACAATGTTCTATAATAGAAGAGAACAATTCGTTGAGAAGGGGTCCTTATGAAGCAAGAAGAAGTGATTGAACGTTTAAAAGAAGAACTAAATTTGCCATTTTTTAATGGTACGCTAGAAGAAAAGAACTATTCTGAAGCAGATTATCAACAAATCAAGAAAGAGTTAATTCAATACTTTGATGATTATGTGCGAAATGTTGAAAATTAACAAGCTAAAACAACCTTTGATTTTAATAAAATCAAAGGTTGTTTTATTATTAAATAAAAAAATAACAAAAAAACCACCGGCAGTTTTGCCGATGGAAAAGGAGTATTTACTCAATAAGAGTAAAATGAAAAATAAAAAGGTTGTTGTTGGTATGAATTAATAATACAATACACTTTCTCTTTTGTCCATAAAAAAGACATGAAAAAAATATTAAATTCGTTAGTTATTTTTATTAGTTTTTTATTTTTTCAAAAGAATGTTGCTCATTCGCGTAATGGCAAAGGTTAATTCATCCGTTGCTTGGTCTTGCTTTTCTTCTGAAGCGTTAAATAATTCTGCATCAATACCTGTTTCTGGATCTGTTGCTAAAATCATTTCATTGCATCCTGCTACATATTCTGTATAAGCATGTTGAAATTTTTTGTGAATGCCAAGTACTTGTGGTGTTGGTTTTAATGTTCCGACTTTTTTGAGCATTAATTCATATTTTTCAGTACCTTCTTTAAATTTTGCTTGAATTTCTGCAATTCGTTCGGCTGTTAAATCATTCACTTTATTCTTATCGATCGCTTGACGAACTTCTTCGTAATATGGATTCATGACTTCGCCAATATCTTCTGTTGTTTTAACGATATCATTAATTGTTTGAACGTAAAATCCTAAATTTGGTCTCATAACCATCCCTCTTTTCCCTTTTCTCTTTCACTCCATTTTACACTTTTTCTATTCCATCTGACAAGTGGCACTTTTTCAGTCTTTATTCTTTTGATTTTTAACAGAGAAAACATAGTGAGGCATCGTTTTGCCACGATATGTTTTAATGTATCGATCCCTAACAAGCATCTGGTTTCGAATAGCGACATTCATAGAGGCTAAGTTCGTATCACGAATCGTTGAAATAACTTCTGGAAAATTTAATACATCGAATGCGTACTGTTTTGTCGCTGCGGCAGCTTCAATCGCATACCCTTTGTGCCATTCTTTCCCACATAAATGATAACCAATTTCTGGATAGCTCTTGCCTTTTACTAATTGATTGGTGAGACCACACTCGCCGATAACTTCGCCTGTTCGTTTCTTCTCTAACGCCCATAAGCCGTAGCCGTATTCTTGATAGGACTGTAAGTTCCACTTTAGCCAGTTTGCAACCTCTTCATCAGAAAAAGCGTGTTCATAGGCATACATCACATTTTCATCTTGCAAAAATTTTTTCAATTCCACTTCATCTTCCGACTGCCATTCTCTGACAATAAGTCGTTGTGTTTCGAAAATAATTTTCCGTTTCAAGCCCTTTCACTCCTTACATAAAGAAAAATTGACTGGTTTAAGTACCAGCCAATTTTCTTTTCTTATTTATTAAGCACCTTTACCTGCTTTACGTTGGAAGAACTTCACAATTTCCACAATTGGGATGATAGCAAAAGAAGTACCTGCTACAATTGCCCATTGATATGCATCTAAATGTGTGACGCTGAATAAATCATTAAATCCTGGAATAACAATCGTTGCAGCTAATAGCAAGAACGAAACAAGAATCCCATAGTTAAATGATTTGTTGCGGAATAAGCCAACTTTGAAAATTGATTGATAAATCGACTTCACATTAAAGGCATGGAACAATTGAATTAATCCCAAAGTAGCGAAGGCCATGGTTAAAGCATCGCCGTGTTGTAAATCATACAACGCTTGCGCCGATAAGTTTGTGTTAGCTGCGGTATGTGCTGGGAACATAATTGACATTTTATACACAATCAAAGTCAATGCCCCTTGCGTAATCCCTTGATAAACAACACTGCTTAAAACGCCGCCAGAGAAGAAGTTCGATTTTTTACCACGAGGTTCATGGCTCATCACATCACGTTCTGCTGGTTCCACACCTAACGCAATCGCTGGGAAAGTATCCGTTACTAAGTTAATCCACAATAAGTGAACAGGTAACAAGGTATCCCAATTGAGCATTGTTGCAATAAACAAGGTTAATACTTCCCCTAAGTTAGCTGAAAGTAAATATTGAATCGTTTTTTGGATATTTGAAAAGACTTTACGCCCTTCTTCTACTGCCACAATAATTGTTGAAAAGTTATCATCGGCAAGGACCATATCTGAAGCACCTTTTGATACTTCTGTTCCGGTAATTCCCATACCAATCCCGATGTCAGCAGCTTTTAAGGCTGGAGCATCATTTACGCCATCACCAGTCATCGCAACCACTTTTCCTTCTTGTTGCCACGCTTTAACAATCCGAACCTTGTGTTCTGGTGAAACACGAGCATAGACAGAGTAGTGTCCCACGACTTGTGCGAATTTTTCATCTGACAATTCATTTAATTCAGCGCCTGTAATGACGGCATCGTCGTCACCTTCTTTGATGATGCCTAAACGTGCCGCAATTGCTTCTGCTGTATCACGGTGGTCACCCGTAATCATAATTGGACGAATACCCGCTTCTTTCGCGACTTTTACAGCATCTGCAGCTTCTTTTCTTTCTGGGTCAATCATACCGACTAAACCAGCAAATGTTAAATCTTTTTCCACAAGTTCAGAACTCATTTCGGCTGGAATCGTCTCAACATATTTATAAGCCATTCCTAAAACACGTAAGGCTTGTTTCGCTAATGAGGTGTTGGTTTTCAAAATTTCTTGACGTTTTGTTTCATCTAATGGACTTGTTTCTCCATTTGATAAGATTTCCGTACAACGTTTCAATAATTCATCTGGTGCACCTTTGACAGAAACTAGGAAGCCACCTGTTTTTAATTCATGAACAGTAGTCATTAATTTACGATCAGAGTCAAAAGGAATCTCTGCCACACGAGGTTCAGCTGCTACTTTTTCGGTTACGTTAAACGCATGATCTAAACCAAATTGTACTAAGGCAGTTTCTGTTGGGTCACCAATTAATGAACCATCTTGAGCGATTTTTGTATCATTCGTAAAGTTCATGATTTTTAAAGCCATATTATCAGCAGGGATTTCTGTGGAAGCAGATAACACTTGACCATCTGTATACAACGCTTCAACGGTCATTTGATTTAAGGTTAACGTACCTGTTTTATCTGAACAGATAATATCTGTACTTCCTAATGTTTCAACGGCTGGTAACTTACGGACAATCGCATTTTTCTTGGCCATTTTTTGAGTCCCTAAAGCCAAAATAATTGTGACAATCGCTGGTAATCCTTCTGGAATTGCCGCTACAGCTAACGAAATTGACGTTAATAACATGTCAATCCATGAACGACCATTCATCATTCCTACCACAAACATCACCGCTGCAATGACTAAAATGGCAATTGTTAACATTTTACCCAATTGGTTTAAGTTTTGTTTTAAAGGCGTTTCCGTTTCTTGTTCGCTTGCTAGCATGCCAGCAATTTTACCGACTTCTGTATTCATTCCTGTGCCAACCACAACGCCAAGACCACGTCCATACGTCACATTACTATTGGAATAAGCCATATTGATTCGGTCACCGATACCAATATCGGTTCCCTCTAAGATGGTTACTTCTTTTTCAACTGGAACAGATTCACCGGTTAACGCTGCTTCTTCAATTTTTAAGCTATTCGCTTCCAATAAACGTAAATCAGCTGGAACGACATCACCTGCTTCTAATAAAACAATGTCGCCTGGTACTAATTCATCACTTTTAACAGTAATGACATGTCCATCACGGCGAACATTCGCATTTGGTGAAGACATTTCTTTTAATGCTTCAATGGCTTGTTCCGCTTTGGCTTCTTGAATGACCCCAAAGATGGCGTTCAAGATAACAACCACTAAGATGATAATCGAGTCTACCACATCATGGGAAAAGACGGCTGAAATGACCGCTGCCGCTAATAAAACAATAATCATAAAATCTTTGAATTGCTCAAAGAATTTCACGGCAAGTGATTTTTTCTTCCCTTCATCTAGCACATTTTCCCCGTACGTTTCTAAACGCTTTTGAGCCTCCTGTGCACTTAATCCATCAGTTGTTGTGTTCATTTTCTCCAAAACAACTGTGTCGTCTTGTGCGTAAAACGCTTCAGACAATTGTGTTTTCTTTTCTTCTGACATGTTCTTCCTCCTCTATTTTTTGCAGCATCCTTCAAGTACTATTTTACATTTCATCAAAAATAAATGAAAAAAAATAGACTTGTGTATGCTACTTCGTCGAACATACATAAGTCTCACCGTTTAAGACAACACCAGAAATTGCTTTCGGAGTTGGTGATGTTGTCACAGCATAAATACTGTCAGTTACTCCCTCATGAAAAAACTATTTAACATTGATTGGAGAACCAATGTTATGAATAATTACTTAATTAGTATACCGTTTTCCACTCTTTTTTTCAAATAAAAGTTCTGCTCATTTGAAAAAAACTGAAATCCTTTCATTCGGATTCCAGTTTCTTGATTTGTATTCGTAAAATACGCTGTTGTCCCCGCTTTCTCGACCAACTAATAACCCAAGAAAGTAAGAAAAGACTAATCACGGTTCCTTCACGAACAAAAATCGGCAAATGATAACTAATGGACAATCCTAGTGCCAAACTGACACAAAAAATATCAACTAAATAACGATAAAACTGAAAACTATAGCGCGTTCTTTCAGAAATAAGTGTACAAAATTTTTCAATAGGAAATTGCAAAACACCTAGCGCAACTACCTGTCCTGTCCCGATTCCTGCTATGATTGTCCCTAAAATAAATAGAACAATTTTAACCAAATAATTTTGAAAAACAAGCGAACCAAATAATTGATATAAGAAAAAATTAATGACAAAACCAAAGCCAATTAACGCCACCAAAATAATCAAATAGTCCTGAATTTTACGCTGCTGATCTAACAACCAACACGTGCCTAAAAAAGCTAAATTGATAGCTGTGGTAACAGTTCCGACTTTTAAATGAGTAAGTGTTGCAAAGGTCACATTAAATGCATTAAAACTACTAACTCCAATGCCTGCTTGAATTGTCAAACTGATGCCCAATGCACTAATTAAATAAAAAAGAAACGATAGCACAATTTTTTTCTTCCACATTATAAAAACTCCTCTACTCTTGATACGTCTATTATGTGCTACAATAGAAGAAACAAATAGGAGATATCTCCTATTATAAGGAGAAAAAATGCTTAAAACAGCCTACCAACAATCACCGAAACAAGAATTAGCTAAAAATACGCCTTTTTTTAATGAAATTGATTTAAAACACAGTTTTATTATCGATTTTGAAAATCAAGAATTCATTCATCACCAAGCAGAGCCATTAAATTATCTTTTTTATTTAATCAAAGGAAAAGCGAAAATTTTAAAAACAGAACGCAATGGCCGCCAATCCATTGTTCAGTTTTTAACGACAGGTGATTTAATTGGCGATTTAACATTAGTTCAAGCGGAAACGATAACCAAGGACGTTATCGCCTTAGGTGAAACCTGTTGTTTGGCTATTCCTTTAGCTTATGCAGAAACTGTTTTAAAAAACAAGGTACTTTTTATGCAGCAACTCAGCCATTATCTAGGGAAAAAAATGCTCCAACGAGTGGACCACTTTACAACGAATCAGACCTATGAACTAAGTTATCGGTTAGCGGAATTGCTATTGGTTGCCGCTAATCACGAAGATGTTTATAAAGAAAAACATACTGAGATTGCCGAATACTTAGGGGTTAGTTATCGCCATCTTATTTATACTTTCAAACAATTTCGAGAGCGCGGCTTTATTCAAAAACAAGGAACTGCTTATCACATCAACCGCTTAGCGTTACATTCTTTTGTACAAAAAAAGAAGAGTTAAAGTGGTGGATTGTTGACAAATAGTGCGCTTCCAGCTACCCTATTCTTATTAATAAGAAAGAAGGGACAGCAATGGAGCAAGCATCATTTACTGTATCTAGTTGGCAAGAACAACCGATTGACAATCTTAATGAAAATTTCCCAGTGAATCAAGCGAGCGCTACTTATCAATTGTCAGGCGCCTTATCTGGGACAGCTTCTGTGGAATACTTAATGACTTATCAAGGCTCTTCAATGGCTGATGGGCTTGAAGCTGTGGCTCAAGTGGTCGGTTTCCTACATTTCGAAGGAACTTATTTAGGAAAAAAAGGCACCTTTACTGCTTGCGAAAAAGGGACGTTTACACAAGGTCTTTTAGACTGTCCTGGTGAACTATTTCAAGCATCAGGTGAGCTTGCCGGTTTATCTGGTCGCTACACTTATGAATTTAGTCAAGAAGAAGCGCTTCTTCATTTAGACTTTGTATAATAAAAAATTTTAAGGAAAGTTGGTGACATTATTTTACTTATTTTAAATTTGGCGGTTGTAAAAGACAATGGGTGTTTTTGATTAGATTAAACTTTTAAGGAGAAAAATCATGAAAAACACCCGAAACACCGTCCCATCATTACTAATTATTATTTTGCTTGTGGGATTTCCACAAATCAGCGAGTCGATTTTCACACCTATTTTGCCAGCGCTTAGTTCTGCTTTTAACATTCACGATAGCGTGGCACAATTAACCATGAGTATTTATTTTGTTGCCTTTGCCGTTGGCGTTTTATTCTGGGGAATTCTATCCGATACGATTGGACGTCGCCCAGCTATGTTATTAGGAATTTTATGCTATTTAATTGGAAATATTGGCCTTTTTTTGAGTCCGACATTTCCTTGGCTGTTATTCTTCCGTTTAATTCAAGCATTTGGTGCAAGCGTTGGTTCTGTCATTACCCAATCAATGATGCGGGAAAGCTTTAACGATCTTCAAAGAGGGAAAATTTTTGCTCAAACAAGCGCTGCCCTATCGCTATCTCCTGCCATCGGACCCTTAGTCGGCGGACTTGTTCAAACCTATTTTGGCTATCAGCATGTCTTTAGCACCTTAATTGTCATGGCTGTTCTATTACTTTTCTATAGTTTTTATCGTTTACCAGAAACCTTTCACTTAGGAAATACCTTAACGAAAGCGCCTTTTTGGTCCGTGGCGAAACGCCTTTCCTTCGACTCGAAAGTTTGGTGCTACGGCTTATTGATTGGGGGCATTAATGGTTTATTGTTTAGCTACTATGCAGAAGCTCCGTTTATTTTCATCAATCACTTTGGCTTTAGCAGTGTCCAATATGGCTTTCTTGGTTTAGTTTTAGCTGTGTCTAGTATTCTTGCTGCGGTTCTTATCAATTGGTTGCTAGGATATTGGTCAGCGGAAAAAATTGCCTTTGCTGGTTTGCTGCTAAGTATCTTTGCGGCTTGCTGTTTATTAATAATGACACAATTTGAATCAATCATTGGTCTTATTTTGTTTATTTTTCTCTTTTTCTTAGGGATTAATATTACTTTGCCCAATGCCTTAAGTATGGCCTTAAAAGGCTATGAATCTGTAATTGGTACTGCCAGTGGGATTTTTAGTTTTGTCTATTACTTGTTTGTTAGTTTCTTTACCTATTTGATTAGTTACTTTCACAATGGCACCATTTGGGTCTTACCGCTTTACTTTTTAAGTTTTGCCTGCCTGTTAGCTTTCAGCTATTATGTCATTGTTTATCGTAAAACTTTAAAATAAAAATCAAAAAACACACGAATATTTCGTGTGTTTTTTTTAGCTAAAAAATTGATTTTCTAAACTATATTGCTTCCCTGAAACAATGTCATATTGAATCAGTCGGTATTCCTCATATAGTTGTTCTTGCTTTTTATTCATTTCTACTGTTTTTTTCCATTCCCCACCGAGATAGTAATTCCCCTTTTCAAAAGCAGGCAATTGTTCTTGTACCTCATTTAGCATAGCGTAAAATCCCGATTGCGGTAAGCCACTTTGTTGGAAAAGTGAGGGAGCAAAATAAAATGGACTAATGATTGCTTGATGCTGATTTTTTTCTGTTAACTGGTTCGCCGTATCATACATTAGAAATTCTGTCTGGTGAAGGGCTGCCCCTTCATTCAACGCTTGAATGTTTTCATCATAAATACTTGGTAAGTGATCTCCCCAAAAAACGACTAATGTGCGTTTGGGCATTTTTTCGATTTCTTGTAGGAAATTTTTCAAAGCTTCGCTACTGTAGGCAATATCTTGCAAGTAATTATTGAGCGCGACTTGATTGCCGTTTCCTTGAGAAAAATAATTGGACGTTGTGTATTTATTTTCATAGGGCATATGTGTTTGCATAGTAACTAAATGAATGAATTGCGGTTGCTCTTTTTCTTTAAGCAGTGTCGTCACTTCCTGATACGCTGCTTGATCTGAAATGTAAGGATTATTTTCTAGTTTATCCGTATAGTTCATTGTTTTTTCATTGATAAATTGATCAAAACCTAAAATTTTATACACACCTTTTCGTTTATACATAGATGTATTGTACGGATGAATAGCCGTTGTTTGGTACTTTTGTTCCTTAAGTAATGAAACAATGGAAGGCAATTCCGTCATCTTAGGAATCATCATTGTATAAGGTGTAGTCATTTGGGCATTCATTAATTCCATCGAAAAACTTGTTAAGGCTTCAAATTCAATATTCGCAGTTCCGCCCCCGTAGTTTTGTGAAAGCATCTGGCCACTGTAAGTTTTATCAGCGATTTGCTGATAATCAGCTAAAGGATTGCCAATAATGGACAAACCTTTCAGATGATCTGGATTTGAAAAACTTTCACTCATGACAAACACAATATTTGGTTGCTCATTGCTCGGCACTGTTTTTGCCTCGGCCAACTTTTGATATTTCTGAGTAATTTCTGAAATAGCTTCTTTTGAATAACCCTTTGGTTGGTCCATAGCCTCTACTTTTAAATTATATAGAAAACCACCAATAAATCCTGTATTGTAGTAATTCATTTTTTGGCTGTAAGGAATCCATAACGCGGTTTTATTATAGGCTTTACGTAACAAATTTTGCGGATTGTTAAAATCACCAATATATGAAAATAGACCAATCGAAAGAACAAGACTTAACACACGAATAGTTTGTTTTTTCTTCGATAAAAAGAAACTTTTATAAAAGGCTTTTCCTAAGAAAAAAAGTGCTACACAACCTAACGCTACCACAAAAATAAACGGCCATAAACCAACCATTTCTTTTAATAAACTAACTTCTGTGATCATTTTTAAGTCGTCTGGGTAAATAGGTTCGACACGATAAAACATCTTTTGATAGTCCGCAAATCCTAAAACACCTATTATGACACTATATAAAAGAGAGCCAACTCCTAATGAACCTGCCAAACTACATAAAAAAAGTAAAAAAACGCTTAGCACAAAACAACCTAAGAAAAACTTTTCCGTATGCCACGAAAAAGCAAACTTGAAGGCTAAATCAACAGACAAGTTATTCTGACACCATTGCAAATATAAATTACTAAAAATAATTAATAAGATGAACCCGATTCCATACAAAAGGTAGCGGTAGGGCCATCGTCTAAATTTCTCAACTCTCTTTTTCACATCGATCTCCTATTCAAAAACTAGTAATGTATTTATTTTATGCTTCTTGAAAAAGAATGTAAAGAAGTAGCTAGCAAAGAAGTCTAAGGAATGGTAAAGAAAAAATGTTATTTGTTGCAAAAATAATTTTCCAGTGGTATAGTAACAATGGAATTTCGTTATCAGTTATCGTCGCCTTTTTAGAGTACTTTATGAAAGGAGAATAACTATGACTTACAAAGTAAAAAACATTCAATACCGTATTCAATTAGACACAGACAAAAATATTTTCATTGTTTTTGATGCAAAAAATGAAAGTAAAACAGCAACTGGTCACACAATTGAAGAAGCAATTGCACACTTAAAACAATTAAACTAAGGAGTGACAAACATTTCCATGCAAGACCCTTTAGGTAGTTATTTAAGCTAAAAGCCGTTTAGTAAAGAAAAAATACTAGACGGTTTTTTTGTATCCTCTTCGCCTTTTATTTTTTACATAGTATACTGAAACAAACGGAGGTGTTTTTAGATGACCATCATTGCAAACTATATTCGCCAGCAACCCCAACATCAAACACAGTTAACAGAAATCTACCAAGCAATTTTAGCGGTTGTTCCTCAGGAGACTACTGAAAAAATCGCTTATGGAATGCCGACCTTTTACTTAAATGGCAATTTAGTGCATTTTGCGGCGGCCAAGCAACATTTAGGTTTCTATCCTACGCCATCAGCCATCCAACGTTTCAGCAAAGAATTACGCCCTTTTAAAACCTCGAAAGGTGCCATTCAATTTCCCTACACGCAAGAGTTACCTCTTTCATTAATACAGGAAATAGTTAAATTCCGTGTACAAGAAAACATGAAGAGCGTGGGACAAAAATCACTTTGAATTTTTGTCCCACGCTCAAAAACTAATAAACGGCGGGAACAGAAGCAACTCCTTCTTATTTCTCGGAGTTAAACACTTCTGTCCCGACCTCTTCATGTTCTTAAAATTTTTTCCATCGCTTTTCCCTTGGCCAACTCGTCGATTAACTTATCTAGGTAACGGATTTTTTGCATTAAAGGATCTTCAATTTCTTCCACGCGATAGCCACAAATTACGCCTTTGATCAATTGGGCGTTTTCATTGAAATTGGGTGCTTCTTCAAAAAATGTTTCCATCGTTACTTTTTGAGCCAATTGTTGTTGCAAGCCTTTTTCATCATAACCAGTTAACCAGTAAATAATTTCGTCAACCTCCGCTTGCGTTCGATTTTTACGTTCTGCTTTTTGGATGTATAGCGGGTAAACACTGGCAAAGGTCATTGTATAGATTTTCGGTTTTGTCATTGGTTTTCCTACTTTCTGAAGTATTCTCTCTTCAGTCTACCACAGGCTTGCTGGAAAAAGAGGCTATTTTGTCTTAGTAATCAAATTGACGATAATAACGACGAATCTCTAATGGGTGACAATTCAATTTTTCTACATGCGCATCAATGCGTTGCGTTACCGCATGCATTAGGAGAAATGAAATAACTCGGCCACGATATTTTTCACTAATTCCTGGAAGTTCATACGCTTTCGAATCAATAATTGTATAATTGGCACAGATTTTCGGCAATAATTTTGCTACTCGTTCTGCCAACGGTCGCTGCTCGTCTTCTCCAATAAACAACGTTACTGGCGTAGTTTCATCTACAATTTCTAGCGTTCCATGTAAGAACTCTGCTGCATGAATTGATTTTGAGCGAAGCCAACTTTGCTCTTCCCAATAGCACATTGCATAAGAATAGACCGCTCCCCATTGGTTCCCTGCGCCAATAAAATAGTGAATGCTATCATGACGATGTTTTTCCGCAAAAGCTAAGCCAAACGCATCGGCACTTTTTTCGGCTTCAGCTAAACCTGTAGGCAAATATTCTTCCAATTCTTGGTAATAATTTTCGTAATCTGTAAATTCGTTGTTTTTTTGCATTAAACGATCAGCTACCATAAAGAACTTGATTTGCTCAGTTCCTGGAGCTGGATAAGTCACCACATAATCACATAAATCTGCTAAAAGACTGTCTTTTGCATCGATAAAACCAAATAACGTTGCGCCGACCTTTTTGATTTCTTGAACGGCTTGCACCACTTCTTGTGTTGTCCCAGTAACGGAAGACAAGATGACGAATGATTTTTCTGTTAAACGTTTATTGCCTGTTGTGTAATACTCAGCAGCATGTTGAACATAGATTGGTAAATTACTTTTTCCATTCGCATAAGTAACTGCTTGCATGGCTGAAGCATAAGTACCGCCGATTCCTAAATAATAAACCGCATCAAATCCTTTCGTCCAAACTTGATCAACAACTTTTTCAACATCTGAACGCAAGGCTAAGGCACCTCGTATGTCTTTGATTTGTTGTTCTTCATTAAATTTTAACATGGCTGATTTCCCTCTTTCTTTGCTATTTTACTTTTTAGGACACAATCAAAATCATCAAAAATCCGTTGAGATAAATCAATTCCTTTACTTGTAGCTACTTGATACGCCAAATATTGAAATGGAATAACTAATAATAAAGGACTAATTTTTTCTTCGACATCACTTGCTAACTCTAACGTATTTGATGCTCTCGTTGAACGCGTTGTAATTGTGTAACATTGACCAACATAATTGGCTAGATAGTTTTTCAAGGCTTGGCTACGTGCTTGAATAGGACTTTGATTTTCAATAAAAAACAAAAGATGTGTAGTATCCGCTTCAAGATAAGGCCCATGCATATAGGCTTCGACTTCAAATCCTTGGGAAGGTAAGCGAACTGTTTCTGTAAACTTCGTCTCAAACTCTTTTGCCGTACCAATATTGGGCCCATAACCAATTGCGATAAATCGTGTCCCCTCTATTAATTCTTTTTTCGTTTTTTGCCAAAATTGTTCGGTTTTATAAATCACCGAATCGATTTCCTGAATTGCTTTGGCAAGTTTTGCTAATTCTTCTCCAACCTCTACTTTTGTTAATTGATGCTTTTGATAGCCCAGTTTCAAACCAAATAGAAATAAATTTAAAAGTGTTGCCGTATAGCCTTTTGTAACAAAACCAACTGTTTCAAGCCCCATTTTTAAATCCAGGACTTCATCCACAACCTCCGTAATCGGGCTGGTGACATCACTTGTCAAGGCCATTGTTTTTACAGACGTTTGGTTTTTAATTTTTGCAATGGCATCAATTGTCGAAGCACTTTTACCACTTTGCGAAACCGCTACGACCAGATCAAACCGATCATCCACTTTGCCATAATGAACAAAATTGAACGGCTCTTGGATTTCCACATAAATAGGCGCCACTTCTTCAAGGTAAACTTTAGCCGCCTGACAAGCGTTATGTGACGAGCCAGTTGCTAAAACTAGACAGTGCGTGACCTTTGAAACGTCTGTATCAGTTAATTGAAATTGGTTAAGAATCTGAGTTAGGGCTGCTTGCTCCTCATTTATATAATCCAGCATCGTTTTCATATTTTGCCTCCTAAAATAGACCAATTAATGAGCCAAGAATTCCGACAATTGCCATGCCACCTAAAATCGCTAAAGGTTTTACTTCTTTTTTCAATAAATAAAAAACAAAACCAAAAGATGCAAGCGGTAATAATTTAGGCATGATATCGTCAAAGATACTTTGAACTGTGACTGCATTTTTGCCACTTCCGCTGATTGTAATCGGGATAGTTAAATCAATCATGGAGGCGGTCATAGCACCTACCACCATCAAGCCAATTATTGAAGCGCCTAATGTGAGACTTTCCATCATGCCATTTGCTTGAATCTTTTTGAGAAAACCAGTTCCTAATTTATAGCCCCAACGATTCAGTAAATAACGAACAATCACATGGGGGACGTTAAAAATGAGTAAAAATAGAATTGGCCCTAACACATTCCCTTGTAAAGCTAACGAAGTTCCAACACCTGTTGCAATCAAGCGTAAGGTTCCCCAGAAAAAGGAATCACCTAAACCAGCTAAAGGTCCCATTAACGAGGTTTTAATACTATCGATTGTTCCAACTTCAAAATTTTCGTCCAGAACATTTTCTTCTTCCATTGCAGCATTAATTCCTAAAATAAACGTCACGATATGCGGCGTAGTATTAAAGAAAGCAAGATGCCGTTTTAAAGCTGCCGCCATCTCTTCTTTTTGAGGATATAATTTCTTTAAAATAGGGATCATGGCATAGACATAAGCCATATTCATCTGACGTTCATAATTCCATGAAAATTCCATTTGAAATGAACGCCAAAAGACTTGATTAAGTTCTTTTTTTGTAATTAAGTTTTCTGTCTTAGTTTTAGAAGTCTTCGTCATCATCAATTACCTCCCCACTCGTTGTTTGTATTGTTTCATTCTTTCCTTTGGCATAATTCATGATATTCACAACAATTACCGCTGTAATGGCACCCAAAATTGCTACTCCTGTTACAGGTAACTTAAAGTAAGCCATTAAGACAAAGCCTAAAAAGAAATATGGCGCCACTTGTTTGTTAATCAGTAAGCGTGCAAGCATCGCAAATCCTAGCGCTGGAATAATCCCCGTTGCAACAGACAACCCATGTTGAATAAATTCAGGGATCAGATCAAGTAAGCCTTTAATGGTGTTGCTGCCCACGGCAAATGAAATAGTTACAATGAGCGCTAGCATGAACGATAAGCCAAAGCCTGCAAGTAAATGCATGCGCTCCACCCCTTTATATGCTCCTTCTTCAGCATACTGATCAGCTTTTTGACTCATGATTGGGATGAGCAAACCCAAATAAATATTTTTAAGAATCAACGTTAACGTTGCGATTGGCAAGCCTAAAACTAAGGCTGTTTCTGTTCCTGCGCCAGCAGTAATAGCAAACGCTGTACCAAGAATCCCACCAGTCACTACATCAGGTGGGATTGAGGCGCCCACTGAAAAAGAACCGATGAAAGCTAACTCTAAGGTTGCGCCCATGATTACGCCCGTTTTGACATCACCTAATACAATTCCGACAAATAAACCGGTTACAATTGGTCTTGAAAGCAACGAGGTACCTAAAGCATATTCCGACTGCGCAATAAAAGCGATGCAACCTAAAAGAATCGCTTGTCCTATCATTTGTATTTCTCCTTTCTACAAGACATTTAATGCTGCTACTTTTTTGTCATTTGGGACTTGTCGAATTTCAACTTCACAACCATTTGCGACCAATTCTTTAACCATTTTTTCTTCATCCGGTGTGATATTAATTGCTTTAGAAATGTTTCGAGTATTTTCCCTTACTTTCATCCCTCCTAAGTTAATTTCTTTTATTTCTGGACAAGCAGTAGCCAATCGATAAGCATCCTCCACACTCTCAACTACAATAAAAAGTTTGTATTTTTCTGTAACACCACTTTTTAGTGCGGCAATCGCATCTTCAATCGTTTTAATGACCAGTTTTACTCCTGCTGGTTTAGCTAGCTTAATGGTTGTTTTTCGAATATCATTTTTAGGTACGTCATCATTTGCGATTAAAATACAATCGGCGCCTAAGCCTTGGGTCCATGAAAAAGCCACTTGACCATGTAACAAGCGATGATCGACTCTTAACAATTTAATCATTTCATTTCCTCCTAAAATTCTTCTTCTAAAATTTCTTTACTAGATAACTCATTACAATAACAAAGACTTTCTTGTCCGTTTTCAACGGCACGTTTTACTAAATCAACTAATGAATCAACAGTATTTATTTGGGTATATATTTCAATTAACGTTGCTAAATTTAATCCTGAAATTAAATGCATTGCTTGTTTCCCCACATAATTAAAAAATTCGTTATTCACGCTTCCGCCAAATAGGTCCGTAATCACAATTAATTCATTTTGTTGATTGTTCTTTAAAATGTCTTTGACCGTCTTGGCTAAATCATAAGGTTGTTCCATATAAGCGCAAAGACATTCCACATTCTTTGTTTCACCACAAATTAAAGCTAATGATGTCTGAATCCCTGCAGCGAAATTACCATGTGTTGCCAGAATAATTTTACGTTCCATTTTCTTCACCTCACTTACTTCTTTATATAGCAAAAAGAGTGCCAAAAAAGTGGCACTCCCTCCTTTTTATTTTAAAAATCGCTTTCTGCGTTGTTAAACTCCGTTTTTCCAAACAACACATCATAGACATAAAAAAGCTCCGATTCAGGTATATTGACACTATAAACTTTTTCAATGACACTAAACGCCTCTTTTAACTCTTGCAAGACCGTTCTTTGACACTGCTTTAATTGTTCGGCGCCATTATAATTTTCAATAGGTTCATTCCGGATCAATCGTTCAATTAAACAACTGACATGGACATATACCGCCAATTTACGATCATTTTGAATCGTTTGTTGCCACCGCTCTTCTAATTGAATTAAAAAGACTTCTACTTGTCGAATAATTTTTTCTGTATCTAAAATCGTCACTGATTGAATGACCCGATCTAATGAAAAGTTACGAATCAACTCATGATTTACATAGGACAGCATATCTTTAGTTAATTCTCTCTTTGTCCATTCTAAAAGGGTCGTAATTCCTTTTCCTGCAATCAACTCTTCTAAAGAGATGTACGGGAGGTCATTTGAAGACGGGTTGTTTGTACCGATGATGCCGACAATCTCATATTCTGGAAAACTTTCTTTGATCGACTCTGCATTACGTAATTGATTATATTCACAAGGAATAATCTTTAATTGTGCTTCCGCAGGTAAACTTTTTTCAAGTAAATCTCTAATTTTAACGGCTGTGCCAATTCCGGTACTACACGTTGTTAAAATGACACGTTCCGTTTTATTTTCAGGTAATATGATTTCCCATTCATTTGGATGAACCTTTAACGCTTTTTGGGGCAATTCTTCAAAAGAAACTTCGTCTTTAATGGCTTCTCCTATAGATAGAGCCAAGCTTGTTGTCACATTATTCATTAATAAAAAAGGACCTTCTTCTTCTGCCGGAAAATACTGATAAATTTCTTTCAATGAACCCATATCAAAAAGAATTACTAAACCATTCCTCGTTTCTTGACGTTCCATATAGTGAATTAAGTGTTCGGAAATTTTTTTGGGAGTAACATCTAACGGCATGTCAAACGATTGAAAAATTGGCACATTTAACAGCCGATTTGCAACATTCGCAATACTACTTGCTGTGGCATATCCGTGGGCAACAATCACCGCTTTCGGATAGTGACTTTCCTTTACTGAACCCGAAGAGTGAAGATAAATGGTGACAATAATTCGATCCATCTGGGATAGCTCAATATCTAATGAACGTTTCACTAAAGTTAACAGTTGTTCAGCGTAGCCATAACTAGTTGCTAATTTGGTTTGAACTTCTGTTAAAAGTTCGTCAATGACTGTTGTAGGTTCTTTTTCTGGAAACCAATCAATACATCTTCGTTGAAACAGATAGGTGCTTAATGCATAGACTAAACTGCCATTAAACCGAATTTGATAAGACGATTCAATCGTTTCCAATAATTGACGGATATTTTGCGTAATAAACAATAGCATTTCGTGATTTTTCTCTCGCTTCTTTTCAAATAATAAATCATCGAATAAGCGTTCAATTTCTTTCGAGATGTCGTTATTAGCAGTGGAAAGATGATGATGGTGAGAGACATAAAGACGAAGGATTCGTTCATAACTCTGGATAATTCTTCTTTGCGCAAGCTCTGTTTCCTCTAACAAACTAACCAGATTTGTTTGCTCATCTAAACGAATAGGCAATTCATTTTCATCAGGAGCTAGTTTGATTGATTGATCCAGAAATTCTTTCGGTAGATCGTGTAAAGTGATTGGAATAACACGTTTATCAAGATTGGCGGCAAAGCTGCGTGCAGTAATAATTTTTATATTATTTCTTAATTCACCTACATTGCCTACATAATGGTGGTTTTCTAAAAGTTGGATAACTTGTGGCGTGATAGTAACTGCTTTTTGAATAGCTTGCTGTTCCTCATAAAATGCTCGCATAATTAATTGTTTTCTTTCCGCTTGAGTGCGTTCAGCAAGACTTGGGATTTTAATTTGAATAGGAATTCGTCTTAAAAATGTCGTTAAAAAGGTGCTAGAAATTTCTTCAGTTGTGGCAAAGCACAACCGACACGTAACAGGAATGGGCCGATTGGTTTCACCCATTCGATAAATAATGCCCTGATCTAAAAATGTAAACAATTTTTCCTGCCCTTCAGGACTCAAACGATGAACTTCATCTAAAAATAAAACGCCCCCTTCTGCACTTTGAAAGGCCCCAATTTTATCGGAATCTGCTCCCGTAAAAGCGCCTTTAAGATGCCCAAATAATTGACTAGTTAAAAGCTCTGGATTGTTGGCATATTGCGCACAATTAACTGTTACAAAAGGTGCTGAATCGTCAAGTAGTTCTTTTGAAAGACAAAACTGATAATATAAGGATGCTAAAAAACTTTTACCCGTACCACTTTCACCTGTAATTAAGACAGGCAATCCACCGCCAGGATAAAGCGCTGCCATTTTTAATTGTTCGATGGTCTGGGCTAAACTACCGCGATAACCAATGACCGACTGAAAAAAATCACTTTTGCGATCAAAAACAGGCTGTTCATCGATCATTTCTTGGAAACTTTGATAAACAGTTCTTTTTAAAAGATAGTTTTGTTGCTGAAACGCTTCTTTATGAAAAAAGTAAACTGGTCGTGTATTGATCTTAACTAGAATTCCTTCTTCGTTTAACTGATTTAAATAGTGACTAGCTGTATTTCGTTTGATAGAAAATGTCGTTGCAATATTGCTTGCTGTGAAAATTTCACTGACTAAAGATGGTTCAAAAAAAGCTGTTTGATTGCGTAAATAATCAACAATTTGCATTTTTAACATAAAATCACCTCTCATTTATCATAACGTACCTAAAAAAAACGTCAATATTCAAAATTTCTTTTGTTATTTTTCTTTATATAAGGAGCCCATTTTTTATGTTATTTAATCACAGGAACCTGATTCTATCATTGCAGAATAGGCTTTCATTCAGTATACTGTAAATAGAGGAACAAGAAACGAATTGGATAATTAGGCACTGAAAGAACGCACCACCGTTCTGAATGTTTCGAAACACACAACAGGTTATCGAAATGGCCATTGGAGAAAAATTCCTTTTTCTCCGAGGTTAGCGATTGTGACATGTTGCAATCGTTTTTTGTCCTTAAAATGTTGAGAAAAAGAAAAAAGGCACTTTGCATGTCAGCACCACCTGACAAACAAAGCCCTTCATAGACAGCACAACCTATCTATTCCAGTTGCCTTTTTTGCTAGTTACACTAGCTAATTTTAGTGTACCCGATTTTCAGTGAAATTACTAGCATCTTTAAAATTTTTACTGAAACGATCAGCTTGTGCAATGAACTAGTTTTCTTCAGCGGCGGCAACCGCTGAGAAGCTTTTTCTCAAATTTTAAGTGAATAATGTATCATAAACTTTTTTGGCATATCCATCCGTCATATTACATACAAAGTCCACCGCCATTTTCAAACGATAATAGTCTTTTTCTGCTTCTGTAGCGTTCTTTGCTTCTCTTCTATACAACGCTTTCGCGCTTTCCGAAATATTATTAAAGATTCGCTCCTCATACTTATTCATGGAAACTTTTTCGTATTTTAGTACGACTGGAACAAATTCATCTAGTAAACGATTGATGATATTGAAGCCCAATACCTCTTGATCCAAAATTGTTTTTGTTTGAAAAACATAGGCTCTAGAAAAGTTTTTTAATGCCTGAAAGCATTTCACTTCATCACAATCTTCAATGATAATTTCATTATGATAGATACCTCTCATAATTAAGTCATAATGATTAGCAAAATTTTTCGCTACGCTTTGACAAACAGCTCTTTGTGTCTTTCTCAAAAATTCTTGTAAGGTAGCTTCTTCTGTTTTATCTTTTTCTAACATTAAAAATTTTTTTGTTCCTGTTTGCCCATCAACAAACTGCTTTAAATCTTGATAGCTGTATAAACCATAATTATAGGCATCTTCGATATCTGAAAAAGTATAGGCGATATCATCTGAAGCTTCTAACAAAAAGACTAATGGGTGTCGCTTATTTTGTGTTCCTGTCGCAAATTTAATGGCGTTAAACACTTGTTTTTCCGAGTAAAAATAGCCAACTTTTTTAGACAAAAGCTGTTGCTTATTTAATTGATCTGAAGATGCCGTATATTTGATAACTGTATCTAATGTCGTGGCTGTTAGTTTCATTCCTGCTTTAGAAGTCCCATTATCATGATGCAGTTTTGTTAAAAGTCGGATGGTTTGAGCGTTGCCTTCAAAGTTAAGAAAATCATTTTGTTGTTGCTCCGAAAAATCAGACCAACAAGCATACAAAGGACCATTTTTTTCAAACCAAATACGAATGGCTTCTTCCCCAAAATGTCCAAAAGGGGGATTGCCAATATCATGGATTAATGCAGCTGTTTCTAACAACCGATAGCATTCTGATAATTCCATAACCTCAATGTTTCGTTCGTTCAACTGTGAAATAACTAATCTAAGTATATCCCTGCTATGCATTGCCACTTCTAAGCTATGCGTTAAACGCGTTCTTACAAAATCATTACGTTCTAAAGGAAAAACTTGTGTTTTGTCTTGTAAACGTCTAAATGCATCACTTTTAATTACTCTACGATAGTCACTATCAAAAGATTTACGAAGTTCTGTGGCTAAATCAACTTGCTTATTTAACCAGTCATTTTGATATTGTTTACCATTATCAGAAATACGATATGTACCAACCAACTGACGCCAATTCATTTTCATTTATTACCTCCTCCAATTACTCTACCTTCTCTAAATAAGAGACGTAAATATTTTTACATTTACCAATATCACTGAATTCCCGATTGTTATACGCCTTATCCTTTTTCAATTTAAACCGCACTTTTTCGCCTTCTTGAAAAGTTCCCCACGTAAGAAAAAAGAATAGCCAATGGCTTTCATCCTCTGATAGCGTGTCTAAACCTAAACTTTTAGGCTCAATTAAGCTAGGTAATTTAAAACAGTCATACACCCCTTTTGCTGTGCCATACACAGGACGATGAGTGCTAAGAGTCGTTTCAAAATATCCCTTTTCATCAGGTTTTAAATAACTTGCTTGCCGAATTAGTTGTGTCAGTTTATTTTGGAATGGCTGAATATTTTTCTCAACGTTTAGTTCAAAATCTGGTTCAGCTTGTACATCTGTGTCATGAGATAACTTTTTTAATAAGCAGTTTATTTCATTAGTACTTGTCTTGTCATTAAACGCAATCGCCAAACGCTCGCTGCTAATAACACCTTTCATATCTTTCATAGAAAAATTATTTAACGCAATTGGATAGTGTTTATCTGATAGCATCCAAGAAGCACCCATTTCGTTTAAACATGGAATACTCTGATAATAATGGTCAGATAAAAAATACAGCATGACAGGTTGATTGGTTAGCTCCCTTTTAATCGTGTCAAAAATTAATTCTCCTGGTTGTACACCCGTTTCAATAGTGGAACTATAAAAAATATCCTGTGTTCGAAACCCAAACTTTTTCAACAATTGGATAAACGCATCCACATATTCTTGATCCTTTGAACTATGACTAATAAAAATCTTTTTCCCGTTGCTCACTACTCAACATCCTCCAAGTTAAATTTGTGTTTTCATTTTTTTGTGAAATTCTATACTATTTCTTTAAGCGTACAGCGTTATCTGAAACCAGTCAATACTAAAATTATAAAATAACAATTATTTTGTTTTATTAAATTTTTATATAATGTTGTTTTGTTAATGTTTTGTTATTTTTAAACAAGTGATTATAGAGCGATGTACGGTTGAAGTTATTTCTAATCTATTTTTTTCAATATTTTTATAAATATAAAAAAACACGCCTTTCTTTGCAGAAAGGCGTGTTTTTACGTCCGAGTATAAGGAGAATTGGTTCATTAACCAATTGTCCCTTTAAGCGTTATTCATTAAATGAATTATTTGTTTTTTAAGTTGTAGAAAGATTTTAAGCCTTTGTATTCAGCTACATCGCCTAATTGATCTTCAATACGTAATAATTGGTTGTATTTAGCAATACGGTCAGTACGGCTTAATGAACCAGTTTTGATTTGGCCAGCGTTTGTTGCAACAGCGATATCAGAGATTGTTGAATCTTCTGTTTCACCAGAACGGTGAGATACAACTGCAGTGTAGCCAGCTTCTTTAGCCATTTCGATTGCTTCAAATGTTTCAGTTAAAGTACCGATTTGGTTAACTTTGATTAGGATTGAGTTAGCGATACCTTTTTCGATACCTTCAGCTAATTTAGTTGTGTTTGTTACGAATAAATCGTCACCAACTAATTGAACTTTGTCGCCTAATACTTCAGTTAATTTTTTGAATCCGTCCCAGTCGTTTTCGTCTAAGCCGTCTTCGATTGAAATGATTGGGTATTTAGAAACTAATTCTTCGTAGAACGCGATCATTTCTTCAGTTGTTTTTTCGCCTTCGCCTGAGTCAGCTAAAACGTAAACGCCTTTTTCTTTGTCGTAGAATTCTGAAGAAGCAGCATCCATAGCAAGAACAACGTCTTTACCAGGAACATAGCCAGCTTTTTCGATAGCTTCGATGATTACTTCAAAACCTTCTTCGTTTGAACCTAAGTTAGGAGCGAAACCACCTTCGTCACCTACTGAAGTAGCTAAGCCGCGACCTTTTAAGATTGAAGCTAATGCGTGGAATACTTCTGCACCCATACGTAAAGCTTCTTTGAATGTAGGCGCACCTACAGGCATGATCATGAATTCTTGGAAGTCAATACTGTTGTCAGCATGTGATCCACCGTTGATGATGTTCATCATTGGAGTTGGTAATACTTTTGTATTGAATCCGCCTAAGTAGTGATATAAAGGCACTTCTAGGTAATCAGCAGCAGCACGAGCTACGGCGATAGACACACCAAGAATAGCGTTAGCACCTAATTTACCTTTGTTAGGAGTTCCATCTAAATCGATCATTGCTTTATCGATAGCCATTTGATCGCGTACATCGTAACCGATGATTGCTTCAGCAATGATGTTGTTTACGTTATCTACAGCTTTAGTAACACCTTTACCTAAGTAACGAGCTTTGTCGCCATCACGTAATTCAACTGCTTCGTATTCACCAGTTGAAGCTCCTGAAGGAACCATTCCACGGCCGAAAGCTCCGCTTTCAGTGTAAACTTCTACTTCGATTGTTGGGTTACCGCGTGAGTCTAAGACTTCGCGTGCGTAAATATCAGTAATAATTGACATGTTTTGTCTCTCCTTTGAGTTTGTATTTATACTAAGGGGATTCCCTCATGTATGATTGTAGTTAATTCTCGCAAACTATGCAAACATTTTTTTGCAAAAGTCATTGAGAAAACGTTACCGTTAGTGATTTCTTATTTTACAGCATCTAATAAAGCTAGGAATGAGTCTGCTTCTAAGCTTGCGCCGCCGACTAAAGCACCGTCAACGTTTTCTTTTGCCATATATTCAGCGATGTTTTCTGGTTTAACAGAACCACCGTATTGAATACGAACAGCTTCAGAAACTTCTTTGCCGTATAATTTTTCAACTGTTGAACGAACAACACCACAGATTTCATCTGCAATATTAGCATCTGCAGATTTACCAGTTCCGATTGCCCAGATTGGTTCGTAAGCGATAACCATTGAAGCAACTTGTTCGTTTGATAAACCAACTAAGCCGTTAGTGATTTGACCTTCGATCCATTCCGCTGTTTTACCAGCTTCATACGTTTCTAAAGTTTCACCACAACAGAAGATTGGTGTCATACCATTTGCAAAGATTGCTTTGGCTTTTTTATTGATATCTTCATCTGTTTCGTGGAAATATTCGCGACGTTCAGAGTGTCCGATAATCACATAGTTCACACCTAAATCTGCAATTGCAGCGGGTGAGTTTTCACCAGTGAAGGCACCAGCGTTTTCCCAGTAGCAGTTTTGTGCAGCTAATTTCACTTCAGAATCTTTTAGGTTCCAAGCTAAAGGAGCTAAGAATAATGCTGGAGATCCAATCACAGCGTCAACAACGTCGTTTGATGGAACAGCATTTTTTACTGCTTCTGCAAAGCTTTGTGCTTCGCTTAAAGTTTTGTTCATTTTCCAGTTACCAGCGATAATTGGTTTGCGCATGAAAAGCACATCCTTTTCTTTTTTTAAAAATATTGTCTTTTAAACTGATTATTTATCGTTAATAGAAGCTAAACCTGGTAAAGTTTTGCCTTCTAATAATTCTAAACTTGCTCCGCCACCTGTTGAGATGTGAGAGAATTTGTTTTCGTAGCCTAATTGAATTGCTGCAGCAGCAGAGTCCCCGCCACCAATGATTGTTGTTGCATCTTCTAAATTAGCAATCGCTTCACAAACACCAATTGTTCCTTTGGCAAAGTTACTCATTTCAAATACGCCCATTGGACCATTCCAAACAACTGTTTTCGCACCTTGTAATTCGTTAGCGAATAATTCAATTGTTTTTTCACCGATATCCAAGCCTTCTTCATCATCTGGGATTTCAGTTGAAGGAACCGTGTGGAAAGGAGCGTCATTGCTGAACTCTTTAGAGACAACTGTATCAACCGGTAAAACTAATTTGTCGCCAGCTTTTTCCATTAAGCTTTTCGCTAAGTCCACTTTATCTTCTTCAAGTAAAGATAAACCAACACTATAGCCTTGTGCTTTCATGAATGTGTAAGCCATACCGCCACCGATTAAAATTTTATCGGCTTTTTCAATTAGGTTTTCAATGACAGCGATTTTGTCAGAAACTTTTGCGCCACCCAAGATTGCTACGAATGGACGTTTTGGATTTTCAACAGCTTCGCCGATGAATTTAATTTCTTTTTCCATTAAGAAACCAGCAACTGTTGGGATACCAGTTGAAGCAATTCCAACGTTTGAGGCATGTGCACGGTGTGCAGTACCAAAAGCATCATTGACAAATACATCGCCTAAAGAAGCCCAGTATTTACCCAATTCAGCGTCATTGCCGCTTTCTTTTTTGCCGTCAACATCTTCAAAACGAGTGTTTTCAAATACTAAAACGTCGCCATCTTTCATATTGTTAACAGCGTCTTCTAATTCTTTACCACGTGTTTCTGGAACAAAAGTAACTGGTTGACCTAGTAATTCGCTTAAACGTTCAGCCACTGGTTTTAATGATTTGCCAGCTTTGTCTTCTTCTGTTTTTACACGACCTAAATGAGAGAAAAGAATTGCTTTTCCGCCATTTTCAATCACGTATTTGATTGTTGGTAAAGCCGCTACGATACGATTATCGTTTGTGATCACGCCATCTTTTAACGGAACGTTAAAGTCAACACGGACAAGGACTTTTTTGTCTTTTAAATCTACATCTTTAATTGTCTTTTTAGCCATGAGTAGACCTCCTGTATTGTCAATTTTAGGATTTTTCTTTTTTAAAAAAAGAAAGCGGAGAAGCGCGTTGCTTCCCCGCTTATTATTTCACAATTGTTCAAATTTCACTAATGATAAGAATGAATCTTATAAGTTAGCGAAGTATTCTAAAGTACGAACTAATTGAGCAGTGTATGACATTTCGTTGTCATACCAAGCAACAGTTTTAACTAATTGTTTGTCGCCAACTGTCATAACTTTTGTTTGAGTTGCATCGAATAATGAACCGTAAGTCATACCTACGATATCAGAAGAAACGATTTCGTCTGTGTTATAACCATAAGATTCGTTAGCAGCTTTTTCCATTACTGCATTCACTTCATCAACAGTAACTTCTTTGTCTAATACAGTAACTAATTCAGTTAATGAACCAGTTGCTACAGGAACACGTTGAGCAGCGCCATCTAATTTACCGTTCAATTCTGGGATTACTAAGCCGATTGCTTTAGCAGCACCAGTTGAGTTAGGTACGATGTTTGCAGCAGCAGCGCGCGCACGACGGAAGTCGCCTTTAGGATGTGGTCCGTCTAATGTCATTTGGTCACCTGTGTAAGCGTGGATAGTTGTCATTAAACCTTCAACAACACCAAAGTTGTCATGTAAAGCTTTAGCCATTGGAGCTAAGCAGTTTGTAGTACAAGAAGCGCCTGAAATTACAGTTTCTTCTCCAGTTAATGTTTCATGGTTTGTGTTGTAAACGATTGTTGGTACATCGTTACCACCAGGAGCTGAAATAACTACACGTTTTGCACCAGCAGTTAAATGTTTTTCAGCAGCTTCTTTAGAAGTAAAGAAACCAGTACATTCTAAAACGATGTCTACGCCTAATTCGCCCCATGGTAATTCTTCAGGGTTACGGTTAGCTAAAACTTTGATTTCTTTGCCGTTAACGTTGAATGAACCTTCGTGAACTTCAACTGTACCGTTGAAACGGCCTTGAGTTGTGTCATATTTTAACAAGTGTGCTAACATTTTAGCATCTGTTAAGTCGTTGATTGCAACTACTTCGATTCCTTCTACATCTTGGATACGACGGAAAGCTAAGCGTCCGATACGTCCAAATCCATTAATACCTACTTTAACTGTCATTAAAGATTTCCTCCTTATGAAAATCAAAAATTTTTTATTTTAAAGGGTTACCCCTTTTAAAATCTCGTTTGCGGCAGCTTCATCTGTGATGAGCCACGTTTGTTTTGGTGCATTTTTCATATATGCGCGAATGGCTTTGGCTTTCGTTTTGCCGCCCGCAATTGCGACGACATAGGGAATTTCTTGTAAGTTTTTTAATTGAAGGCCAATTCGTGGAATTTTATAGACCACTTTTCCTTCTTCATCAAAGAAATAACCAAACGATTCTGCCACGGCATTTTTTTGTTTGAGCATAACCATTTCGTCATCAGACATTTTTCGGCGTGCCGCCATGTGCAACGCTCGACCAATACTGTGCACCACACAGTTGGCATGACTAATTAACGTAAGAACTTCTTGAATCGAGGGTTCTTGTAATAAACTATTATACGTTTCACGACTCAATTGTTCTGGGACATATAACGCCCGGTAGTTACCACCCGTTTTGTTGGCCATTACAGCACTAATTGAATTGGCTTGGACAGAAACTGCTTCACCAATCCCTCCTCTGGCTGGAACAAACAAATTATGACGTTTTTCAGTTTCTAGTGATCCCATATTTTCGGCCACCATGGCCATTGTTGTCCCACCCATAACCGCAATTGTATTCTCACCATTTGGTAAGAGTAAATTCAGCGTATTGGTTAAGACATCTCCAAAGTCCGAAAGAACTTTCTTTTGGATATCACTATCTCCTGCAACAACGATACAACGTTGAATGCCAAAGTACTGTGTCATTTCTTTTTCGATTTGGTGCATACCAAGCAATTGATTCATGACTAATTCTAAGCCTTGGTAGACTTCCAAACCGCGTTCTGTTAATGTCATCCCGCTTTTTGAAGGTTCAATCAGGTTGAGTTGCTTTAAAACATCTGTTTCTGTACGCAAAACTCGCTCTGTAATTCCCATCGTTTCTGATAAACTTCTACGTCCAATAGGTTGCATCCAATAAATATTGCGAAGAATTTGGAATCTTTCTTGTAATACATCGAGCATATCTGGAGCAACTGCTTCAATCATTTTAAATTCTTTTAACATGATGCGCTCCTTTTGTGGGTCGAAATATGTCCAAGTAAGACTGAAAACGACCTATGAACTTTAAAAAAATAGAATTGATGTTCGTTTTTCCTACTATTTATTCATAACAGTATTAAAAGTACTTATCAATTACACACTTAGTGTACCAGTTTTTTTAGGTCTTTTCAATAAAAATGATTCTTTTTTCATCGTTTTCTTTCAAATCCAAACAAAGCATTCGTTTGTGGGAAATAATAGCAACTTATTTCCGAATAATTAGATCTAATTAAACCAAAAGCAAAGGAATTCACGAACGTCTTTCAATTAACTTCTTGTTTAAATGGAAATTTCAGGTCCTCTCACAAAGCATTTTTTTACTTATTTTTCAAAAAAAGCAACGAAAGAATAGACACAGCCATTCTCTCGTTGCTTCATATCCTTTTATTTGTAATCTTCTTCGTAAAAACGTCCTAAAATTTTGACATTATCTGAGATGCTGACAAAGGCATTCGGATCGCTTTCTTTCATGGCTGCTTCTAAACTTGGCAACTCAAAGCGTGTCACAATAGTTAGCAAAACAGTTTGGCGGTCGTGGCGATATGCCCCTTCCGCTTCATGAATAATTGTAATACCACGGCGCATTTTCTTTTGAATCTCATCCACGACTCGATCTGGGTTTTTAGTGACAATCATAACTTGCATTTTCTTTTGCTTAGTATAAACAGCATCTGTGACCTTCCCACTTACAAAAATTGATAACGCACTGTAGAACATGTACTGCCAGCCAAATAAATAACCTGCAACGAAGACAATTAGTGCGTTAAAATAAATTGAAATCGAGCCAACTGAACGCCCCGTTTTTTTCCGAATGGTAATGCTTAGAATATCTAAGCCCCCAGAAGAAACCCCGTTTTTTAAGACAAAACCAATTCCTGATCCAGAAATCGCCCCACCAAAAATAGCACATATAATTGGATCTTGGGTCATCACCGTTTGCGGAACAATATGCATAAATAATGAAGTTAAAGTCACGGTAATGAAAGTAAAAATTGTAAACTTCTTACCTATTTTCTTCCACGCAATAAAGAATAACGGCACATTTAACAGATACAATGTAATAGAGACAGGCACATTAAAACCGACAATTTTTGTTGAGAGGGTTGTTAAAATTTGGGCCAAGCCTGTTAAGCCACTGGAATAAATATTTCCTGGTTGATAGAAAAAGTTCATGGCAATTGATGCAAGAATAGCATAGACAATCGACACAGAAAATTTTGTTGTATAGTCATGAACTGGCAGTCCGTCATAAATTTTTTTCATAAATAATAGCCTCGTTTCAGGTTTTCAATAAATTACATTTCTTTTCATATTATACGTGGTTTACCGAGAGAAAAAAAGAGATTCCTATAATAATTACGGAAGATTCATCAAATGTTTATAGAAATGAAAAAAGAACGAAATCTTAACGATTTCGTTCTTGGGTGGTTTCATAATGGGCTCTTGGTCCACCAATATATTTAGGACGAGAATATAATGCTGTAACATGGGCCGCACCTAACGTTCGAATGCTCAAGCGAAGAGGAACTTGCACATGTTTTACATGCATACCGATAGATGTATCGCCAATGTCAATCCCTGCTTGAGCAACAATATGTTCAACTTCCACAGGTTCATCAAATTTTTCAAAGGCAGCCACTGAACAAGAACCGCCAGCATGTAATTGCGGTACTACCGAGACAATTTCAAAGCCTTTTTCTTCAGCCACACGACGTTCCATCGCTAAAGCACGATTAATATGTTCGCATCCCTGGACAGCCAAAGAGATGCCTTTTTTATCTAATTGTTCAATTAAGGTTGAGACAATCCATTGTCCTACTTCGGCACTGGAATTTTTACCAATGACGCCACCTACTACCTCGCTGGTGGTACAACCTAAAACAAATAGGTCCCCTTTTTGTAAATTTCCTGCTGTAATGACTTCTTCTGTAATTGTCACTAACTGTTCTTTTAACATTTTTTCATCGATAGTCATTTGTTCATCCTTCTTTCTTCTAAACGACCATTTTTTGGTAACACACGTTTTAATGTTTGACTAAGAGGCAATGCTACAATCACCCCAAATAAGGATTGAATGATATTCCCTGGTAAAGAGGCAATCCCCGCACCCACGCCGTAAAGCCAGCTAGTCGCTAAAGCATACCCGCTAATCATGAGGAGACTGGCTAAAAGTAATCCTAGCGTTTGCATCTTTTTATTTTTATTAAAGAAGTGCCCTGCTAACCAACCTTGTCCGCCATGAATCAATAACGAAAAAACGAACCATTGTGGATAGCCTGACAATAAATCAATTAAGCCACCGCTTAAAGCTCCGACTGTCAAGCCACCGATCGGACCAAAAAGTAAACTAGCAATGTAAATCCCTGCATCCGCCAATGTAACAAAGCCATTTGTTGCTGGGACGGGGATAATAAAGACCATTGACACAGCCACTGTTAAAGCGGTAATTACTGCATATAGACTAATTTTTCTTGTCATTATCCGCCACACCTCCTGCTAGTAATCCTTCATGCCACACACTTCCAAAAGCTGCATTTAGCTGGACTCCAGAAACAATGGCTTCATGAACGTATGTTTTTGCTAAATCAACTGCTTCAATTAACGGATATCCTTTAACTAAATTCGCACCAATTGCAGAGGCAAAGGAACAACCAGCGCCATCAATGGTGTGGGCCATTACTTTTTCTTTGACCAATTGAATATGTTGTTGTCCATCATAAAAAAAGTCACGTGCTTCTTGGCCAAGCCAACGATTACCACCTTTAATCACCACCGTTGCCGCTCCTAAAGAGTTTAACTCTTCCGCCGCTTGTTGGACTTCTTCGACGGTTGTTAATTTTCTGCCAATGAGTAATTCTGCTTCTTTTAAATTAGGCGTTATAATCGTTGCGAATGGAAAAAGTTTTTCAATCAATAACTGCATGTATCTTTTTTCATAAACTGAAGTCGTTTCTTTAAAAGCCAAGACAGGATCCAACACCACCGGCAGACCTGCATGCTTTTTAAAAAAGGTTGCAATTTGTAACATACTTTCTTCACTGTGAATCAAGCCAATCTTGATGCCGTCTAAACTCCCGGCAGGTATGGAAGCGAGTTGCTCTTTCACCAAAGAAGTCTCCAGGTCATGAATCTGAAAATGATTCTTAGGGGCTGTAGCAAGGCAAGTTAAAGTTGATAAGCCAAAGACTTGATGATTTTCAAACGTTTTTAAATCTGTTTGAATCCCGCCACCTGAAAAAGGATCGGAACCGCCAATTGTTAAAATTATTTTTGTCATTTGTTTCGCTCCTTTATGCACTCAGTTATCATACAAAGTTTTCTAAAAAGAAAAAACAGCCAATTGGCAGATTTTTAGCTCAGCCACTTTTTAAGTCTTTCGTTATCTTTTTCCTTTCCAAAAAAAGAGTGACCTCATCCGTCAATGAAGTCACTCTTTCTTTGGATTTAACACTTATTCGTCAATGGCTGTTACATCAATGTTTAATTCAAACAATTGTAATGGAGAAACTAAACTTGGTGCGTTGTTCATTGGGTCAATTGCTTTCCCGTTTTTAGGGAAGGCAATCACTTCACGAATATTTTCTTCCCCAGCCAATAGCATTGCTAAGCGGTCTAGCCCTAAAGCAATCCCTCCATGTGGCGGGAAGCCGTAATCTAATGCGTCTAGCAAGAAACCAAATTGGTCTTGTGCTTCTTCTTTTGTAAAACCTAACGTTTCAAACATTTTTTCTTGTAATTCTCGTGTATGGATCCGTAATGAGCCACCGCCTAATTCGTAGCCGTTTAAGACAACATCGTAAGCTTCAGCATACACAGAGGCTGGGTCTGTTGCTAAGCGGGCCACATCCTCTGCTTTTGGTTGTGTAAATGGATGATGAGCAGAAACATAGCGACCAGCTTCTTCATCATATTCAAACAACGGCCAATCCACAATCCATAGGAAATTGAATTTCGATTCATCAATTAAACCTAATTCTTTACCTAAACGTGTACGTACCGCACCTAAAGCAGCGGCTACGATTTCAGGTTTATCGGCACCAAACATTAAAATATCACCGACTTCTGCATTGGTAGCAGCAATTAATTCATCACTAACTTCTGTTAAGAATTTAGCAATCGGTCCTTTTAAGCCATCTTCTTCAACTTTTAACCAAGCTAAGCCTTTTGCGCCAAATTGACTCACATACTTACCTAAGTTATCCATATCTTTACGAGAATACTTATCTGCGGCGCCTTTTGCATTCAAAGCCTTCACATGTCCGCCATTTTCCAACGCTGCTTGGAAAACTTTGAAGTCTACGTCTTTCACTACATCTGCAACATCAATTAATTCCATAGCAAAACGAGTGTCGGGTTTATCGCTACCATAGCGTGCCATTGCTTCGTCATAGCTCATTCGTGGAAACGGAACAGAAATCTCAATTCCTTTTGTCTCTTTCATCACTTCAGCCAACATATTTTCTGTATATGTTTGAATTTCTTCTGGTGTTAAAAAGGTCGTTTCGATATCGATTTGTGTAAATTCTGGCTGACGGTCGCCTCGTAAATCTTCATCACGGAAACAGCGAACGATTTGGTAATAGCGATCGAAGCCTGCCCCCATTAATAATTGTTTAAAGAGTTGTGGTGATTGTGGTAAAGCATAAAAATGACCGGCATGGACACGAGAAGGAACCAAATAATCGCGAGCGCCTTCTGGTGTTGATTTGCCTAAATAAGGAGTTTCAATGTCTAAAAAGTCATGATTATCTAAATAGTGACGGATTGTTTTCGTTACTTGGTGACGTAATTTAATGTTGTTTGTCATTGATGGACTACGTAAATCTAAATAACGATATTTCATGCGCAATTCGTCATTAACGTTATTGTCATCTTCAATGGTAAATGGCGTTGTTTTCGCAGTATTTAAAATCGTAATGTCAGTCGCCATCACTTCAAACTCGCCAGTTTTCATTTTGGGATTAATCGCTTCTTTATCACGATAAACGACTTGACCTTTAACTTCGATGACGTATTCACTACGACATTTATCAGCAATTTCCCATGCTTCTTTTGACTTTTCTGGGTTAAAGACCACTTGGACGATTCCTTCACGGTCACGTAAATCAATAAAGATAACGCCTCCTAAGTCACGACGTTTTTGAACCCATCCTTTTAATACAACTTCTTTTTCAATAAATTCGGCAGATACATTGCCGCAATAGGTTGTGCGTTTTGCCATTTCTCAATCTCTCCTTTTTATTCTTCAATCATTTTTGTCATCATTTCGTCATACACTTCATCAAATGAATCATGAATAGCACTTAACGGGAAGGCTTTTTCTTCGCGTGTTGCCATTGATTTTACGTTGACAATGCCTTCATTCAATTCATTTTCACCGATTGTTAAAACTAATTTTGCTTGTAATTTATCGGCCGTTTTAAATTGCGCTTTTGGTTTGCGATTCATGTAATCACGATCAGCTGAGAAACCAAAGTTACGAATGCTTTGAACAAGTTGCAAAGCTGCGACGTTGGTTTCTGAACCAATGCCAACCACATATGCGTCTAATTCAGATAACGCTGGAATCACAACTTCTTCAGCTTCCATTGTTAACAACACTCGCTCAATGCCCATACCAAAACCAAAACCTGGTGTGTCTGGGCCGCCTAATTCTTCAACTAAACCATTGTATCGGCCTCCTGCACAAATAGTTGATTGCGCACCCATTTTAGGCGCTTCACTCATAATTTCAAAAATTGTGTGTGTGTAATAATCCAGCCCGCGAACCATATTACTATCAATTTCATAAGGAATTTCTAGTAAATCTAACATATCAGTTACTGCTTCAAAATGTGCTTTAGATGGTTCATTTAAATAATCTAAAATGGAGGGCGCTTCTGCGACAATCACCTTGTCTTTTTTATCTTTGCTGTCTAACACCCGCAATGGATTTTCGTGTAAGCGACGTTGTGAATCCTCGCTTAATTCTGCCATATGGGGCTCTAAATAATCGATTAATGCTTGACGGTACGTAGCACGTGTTTCTTTATCCCCCAAGGAATTAATAACTAATTTGATTTGTTGGATGCCTAATTGTTTGAAGAAGTCCAAAGCCATAGCCATGATTTCAACATCCAATGCTGGGTTTTCACTACCAAATGCTTCCACACCAATTTGATGGAATTGACGCAAACGACCAGCTTGTGGGCGTTCATAGCGGAACATCGGCCCCATGTAATAGGTTTTATATGGTTTCGTATATTCCGGACCATATAATTTATTTTCAACGAAGGCCCGAACAATTGGCGCTGTCCCCTCAGGACGTAGCGTCACGTGACGGTCTCCTTTATCATAAAAATCATACATTTCTTTTGAAACAATATCTGTAGTATCGCCAACACTGCGAGATATCACTTCATAATGTTCAAAAATCGGGGTTCTGATTTCTTGGTATTGATAATCTTTAAAAATCAAACGAGCTGTTTCTTCCACAAATTGCCATTTTTCAGAAGTTCCTGGCAAAATATCGTTTGTTCCTTTTGGTTTTTGATAACTCATTGTCTTTCTCTCCTTCTATCATTCCACAAAAATGTGTGCGCCATTTTCTTTTTTCTAAAAATGAAAAAAGCCCTTGTATGTTGAACATACAAGGGCGTAAAAGTCTCTTTTACACGGTACCACCTAGTTTTGAAAGATTTTACTCTTTCCTCAACGATTAACGCTCGTAACGGGACGGCTTTTCTTCCGTCCATCTCCAGAATGTCTTTCACTTTCACTGTTGAAGTTGCTCTCAGCCACGGCAACTCTCTCTTCGCAGACAGATGAAACTTACTCGTTCCTTCGTAGATTTTTAATATTATCTATAAACTACTAAAGTTCTCTTAGAAAGTCAAGGGGTTCCGACAGGAAAATCAATTATTTTTCTCGTGTATCAATCACAATGGTCACTGGACCATCATTGGTCAACGACACTTGCATATCCGCGCCAAATTCTCCTGTGGCTACCGCTATTCCTTCTGCTTCTAATTGTTGATTAAATAATTCATACAAAGGAATCGCCACATCTGGACGAGCCGCTTCAATAAAACTGGGACGATTGCCTTTTTTAGTTTTTGCATAGAGGGTAAATTGAGAGATACTCAAAATTGATCCTTCAATCTCTTGAATACTGCGATTCATTTTTCCTTCGTCATCTTCAAAAACACGTAATTTACTGATTTTGCCAACAACATAAGCCACATCTTCTGGCGTGTCTTCTTGATGAATGCCCACCAGCACCATGAAGCCTTGTTTGATTTGTCCCACTATCTGCTCTTCTATCGCAACTTGTGCTTGACTGACTCTTTGAATAACTACTTTCATCTGTTTTGCCTCACTTTTAACACTTACCCATTGGTTCGACGAACACTATAAACATCTGGTACACTTTTAATTTTGTCAACGATGGTTTTTAAATGAGAAAGGTTTTGAATTTTCACAGTAACATGAATCTGGGCCATCTTATCTTTGGATGGACGAGCTTCAACGCCGACTAAATTTTTTGTCATCGAACTAATGACTTGTAAAACATCACTTAGTAAGCCACTACGATCATAGCCGTAAATCTCCAAATCGGCAGCGTATTCTTTGCGACTGTGCTCGGTATCTTCCCATTCAACTTCAATTAGACGTTGTGCTAATTCTTCTTGATGCTGTACGTTAGGACAGTCCGCACGATGAATTGAAACGCCCCGTCCTTTGGTAATGTAACCAACGATTTCATCACCGGGCACTGGATTACAACAGCGGCTTAAACGAATCAATAGGTTGTCCACCCCTTGAATCACGATGCCACCTTCATGACGAACTTTCATTTTTTCTGATTCTTTTTTAGCTGGCTGATTTAGCAACTCTTCCGCTTCTTGACGTTGGCGTTCCAACTCTTGTTCGCGGCGTTCTTTTTCTGTTAAACGATTGCACACTACTTGCGCACTTACTTCGCCATAACCTACTGCCGCAAATAAATCATCTTCCGTTTGAAATTTAAATTTATCTAGCACTTCCGCCATTTTATTCTTCGTTAAAAATTCTTTCGGTGTAAAGCCGATTTCTGTCATGTATTTAATGACAGCATCATGCCCTTTAATAATATTATCTTCACGGTCTTGTTCTTTAAAGAAACGTTTGATTTTATTTTTGGCTTTACTTGTTTTAACCATTTTCAGCCAGTCGCGGCTAGGTCCGAAAGAATTCGGTGATGTTAGGACTTCAATAATATCCCCATTTTTTAGGACATAATCTAACTGTACCATTTTGCCGTTGACCTTCGCACCGGTTGTTTTATTCCCAATTTCAGTATGAATGCTGTAGGCAAAATCTAGTGGTCCGGAGCCTTTTGGCAGTTCGGTTACATCTCCACTTGGCGTAAAGACATAGACTTTGTCGCTAAAAATGTCTTCTTTCACACCTTGCATAAATTCAGAAGCATCATAGCTTTCATCTTGTAATTCAATAATTTCATGGAACCAATCGACTTGCTTCGTCAGTTCATCTGTTTCAATTTTTTCCGCTTTGCCTTCTTTATAGGCCCAGTGAGCCGCCACCCCAAATTCGGCGATTTGGTGCATCTCATGGGTCCGAATTTGGACCTCTACTGGATTCCCTTTTGGCCCAATAACTGTCGTATGGATAGATTGATACATATTCGCTTTTGGCATAGCAATATAATCTTTAAAGCGACCTGGCATTGGTGTCCAACGTGTATGAATCGCCCCTAACACGGCATAGCAATCTTTAATGGAATCGACAATAACACGAATGGCTAATAAGTCATAGATTTCATTAAACTGTTTCTTTTGGTCCTTCATTTTACGATAGATTGAATAAATATGCTTTGGTCGACCATATATTTCTGCGTAAATTTCTAAATCTTCCGTAGCTAAACGAATATCTTCGACTGCTTCTGCCACATAAGCTTCACGTTCATCGCGTTTGCTTTGCATCAAATTAACAATTCGATAGTATTGGTTGGGGTTAATATAACGTAAGGCCGTATCTTCTAATTCCCATTTAATTCGACTAATCCCTAAGCGATGTGCTAAAGGCGCATAAATTTCTAAAGTTTCTTGTGCAATCCGTCGTTGCTTATCTTCACGTAAATGTTTTAATGTGCGCATATTGTGCAAACGATCGGCTAGTTTCACCATAATAACCCGTAAATCTTGCGCCATTGCCAATAACATTTTTCGATGATTTTCAGCTAATTGTTCTTCATGAGATTTATATTTAATTTTTCCTAGTTTCGTCACGCCATCGACTAACATTGCGATGTCTTCGCCAAATTCTTCTTTTAAATCGTCCAGTGTTACGTCCGTATCTTCGACAACATCATGTAAAAATCCTGTTGCTACAGTATGGGGATCCATATGTAATTCAGCCAGAATGCCTGCCACTTGAATCGGATGGATGATGTAAGGTTCACCTGATTGTCGGACTTGACCTTCGTGTGCTTTTTCAGCATAAGTTAATGCTTTTTGAACCAACTCAACATGTTCTGGTCCCATATAGGTACTTACAATTTTGATGACCGCTGGGCCTGTCAGTATTTCTTCTTTTGGCATGGTATTCACTCCTCTATGAAGGTGACCTTTGGATAAAGAACACTTCGTTCACGTTTTATCTATTTTAATAAAAAAGAAAAGTACCACTTGAAACAGTAGCACTTTCAACAACTCTATTATACTAAATTTCCCTTAAATTTCAATCACTGTCGCTTTTTTACTCTCTGTTTATTCAAAGAGAATGTCTACAAGAATTTTACAGGCGGTCTTTCGTTTAATTTAAAAGTTCCATTTGGTAGCTAACCGCACTTAAAAGATACAACGGTGCTGTTTCTGCTCGTAAAATTCTCGGACCCAACCCGCAAAGTTTCGCCCCAGACTGCAGAAATTGTTCAATTTCTTGCGGTGCAAAGCCACCTTCAGGTCCAAAGAGCACACACAAACGTGCGCCTGGCTGGCAAGTGGATAATACTTGTGCTAATTGACTTTTTTCTCCTTGTTTTGCTGATTCTTCATACGCAACCAAGACTGTGTCATATGAGTCAAATTGCGCAATGATTTCTTGTGTTTTTTCCACCAAAGAAACACTTGGTGTCTGCTGCCGATGCGATTGCTCCGCCGCTTCTGTGGCAATTTTTTGTAATCTTTTTTCTTTGGCTGCTCTTTTTTTGTGGTCCCATTTGACAACGGAAGTTTTCGCAGGAAAGCCGATAAACTGATTGCCACCTAGCTCCGTGCCTTTTTGAACAATCCATTCTAACTTGTCCCCTTTTGGTAACCCACACGCAATCGTCACTTCAATTGGCAATTCTTTGTCCATTTCTTCTTTACTAATTTCTTTAAAGTAAACAGACGTTGAATCAATTTCCACAATCTCAGCTAAAATGGCAGTTTTATTTTGAAATACTAAATAACAACGATCATTCGGCGTCATTCGCATAACTCGCACAATATGATGATAGTTTTCATCTGCGACTTTATACAAATCTTTTTCTTGATAATCTTCTTTCATGAAATACCGTTGCATTTTACTCTTCCTCTGGTTTCTTCAAGATAATCGCATACCAATCGCCTTGATTAAAGAGTTGGTCCACCACAAACCCGACTTTCGTTAGTGCTTCTAAAACCATTGCTTTTTTATCTTCAATAATTCCAGAAATAATGAAGGTACCGTCTTGTTTTAGCAAACGCCAAGCATCTTCAATCATTAACACAATAATATCTGCCAAAATATTTGCGACGATTACATCAGCAGAATGGTCAATCCCTTTTAGTAAATCATTGGCTGACACATGAACATCGGCCGCAATGGGATTTAAATCCATATTTTCTTTTGCCGCTGCAACTGCTACTTCATCTAAATCATATGCGTAGACGTCTTTAGCCCCTAAATAGCGACTTGCAATACTCAAAACACCAGAACCCGTTCCTACATCTAGAACTGTTTCGCCACCACGTAAAACAGTTTCTAAAGCTTGCAAGGTTAAACGAGTCGTTGGATGCGTGCCTGTACCGAAAGCCATGCCCGGATCCAATGTGATAATTTTTTCTGCTTCATCTTGTGCGTGATAGGCTTCCCAACTTGGCACAATCGTTAAGAATCGTGTGACACGGACAGGATGATAATATTTTTTCCAAGCAGTTGCCCAGTCGCTTTCTGCTACTTCACTAATTGTCATTTCGTTTTTACCAATGGATAAGCCGTACTCTGGCAAGCGTAAAATATTTTCTTTCATAAATGGTAAAATTTCTGGTAAGAAGGTTGTTTCAGGAAAATAAGCCATCACAATCGCCCCTTCTTTAATGTGGGTGAATTGCTCTTTATCTAAAATTTCCCCATACAGATCACTTTCAAAATTTTCAATGTCCAACGCATCTTCAATGGCCACGCCACTTGCACCAGCTTCCATCATAATGTTTGAAATTGCTTCAACTGCTTCGCTAGCCGTTTCTACTTTTACTTCTGTCCACTTCATGTTCTCACCTCTAAATTAATAACTTGGATACGCAATCCATTGTTCTTTTTCTGTTTCTGCCACTTTTTTAATCATCGCTTCAAAATCTGCTGGCTCCCAATGCAATTCAAAAACTTCCGCTGTTTCATCTGATAAAAAGTCTAACAAATCACTTTGCCCTTCATCTAAAACCACTTTTAAATAGTGAATGAATCCGTCTAAAACTGCTTTGCGTAGCCCTTTTTTTCCTTCATAAGGAATTGTGACTAAATACTCTTCGTCATCAACGACTGACTTTTGCGGATTGTAAAATAACAAACCATCTTCAAATTCAATGAATTCTTCTTCTGAAAGCGTACCATCAACATCATCAATCGCCACTTGCTCATTGTTTTCTGCATATAAACGAACAATAACTTCGATGGTATGGTTTTTACGATCCCAATCAAGTCCTACTTCGTAATCTGCTAAGTGTTTTTCAAGTTGTTCCTCTAAGTATGTGAGTATTGTTGCTTTTTTCATTTTCTTCATCCTTCCAGCCAAAATCTATTTGGTCTACTGCTGTTCTTTTTTGTTTAGAAATATATGGATTGCCAGCCACGACGTATCTTAAAGGCAACTCTGTCCAACGACCTTTATTGGGAATTCCAATTCGTGGTAGTGCCTCAATTTTTTTCGGAAATTTTCGTTTTTCTGGCACGAGCCGTAACGAACTAGAAAAAATCGACTGCCCATATAATTGCTTATCAATTCCTAAGGCTGCAACTAATTTACCTGGTCCATTGGTCAATTCCACGCCTTGACGTCCTTGGCGATTTTCAATCATTTTGTCGACACCTTCAACAGGTTCAATCGCGCGGATCATCACCCCTTGTGGTTTGCCTTGCTCTTGTGTCACCATATTTAAAATTAAATGCGTGTGCATAGTATATAAATAAATCGTGCCTGGTTTGTCATACATGGCTTGTAAGCGTGGCGTTTTTCTCAAGCCAAAGCTATGGGCCGCCTCATCATCAGGACCTAAATAAGCTTCTGCATCCACAATGTACCCACCTAAAACGCCTGTTGCTGTTTCGTGCTCTAAATACATCCCTAACAAGTATTGTGCCACTTCTTCAGTTGTTTTTGTGTTAAAGATATCTATCGTTTCTTTCATTTCTTTCACCACTCCCTATCATACACGAAACCTTCCGCTATATCCATCTAAAACCCAAAAAACCACCAAAAAGCGAATGTACGTTCTTTATGTTATAATAAGATGATTATGAAAAAGGAGGTCCTTTTATGCAACAACCTTTAGCCTATCGAATGCGACCTCGTCACTTAGACGAAGTAGTTGGTCAACAACATTTAGTCGGCCCTGGTAAAATTATTCGTCGGATGGTCGAAGCCAAAATGCTTTCATCTATGATTCTTTATGGGCCGCCTGGTACTGGTAAAACAAGTATTGCCAGCGCAATCGCTGGTTCAACAAATTATGCCTTTCGCATGTTGAACGCGGCCACAGACACCAAAAAAGATTTACAAATCGTTGCTGAAGAAGCCAAAATGAGTGGCACAGTGATTTTACTGCTTGATGAAATTCACCGATTAGATAAAACAAAACAAGATTTTTTGCTCCCTCATTTAGAAAACGGACGAATTATTATGATTGGAGCCACTACCGAAAATCCATATATTACAATTAACCCTGCGATTCGTAGTCGCACGCAAATTTTTGAAGTAAAGCCCTTAACAGAAACAGACATTCAGCAAGCGATTCAAGAAGCCTTAACCGATAGTACACGTGGCTTAGGCGATTATCCCGTCCACTTAGAAGAAAAAGCATTACAACATTTGACACGCGCAACGAACGGTGACTTACGTAGTGCGCTAAATGGACTAGAATTAGCTGTTAAATCAACACCAAAAAATGAACAAGGCGAAATTAAAATCACCTTACCGATTATTGAAGAGTGCGTGCAACGAAAAGCCTTAACCCATGATAAAGATGGCGATGCCCATTATGACGTGATTTCCGCTTTCCAAAAGTCAATTCGAGGAAGCGATGTAGATGCTGCACTTCATTATTTGGGTCGCTTAGTTGAAGCAGGTGATTTACCGATTATTTGTCGTCGTTTAATGGTCATTGCTTACGAGGATATCGGTCTTGGGAATCCTGCGGCCGCCGCTCGGACAGTCACCGCTGTTCAAGCCGCCGAAAAGCTAGGGTTTCCAGAAGCTAGGATTCCTCTAGCCAGTGTCGTCATTGATTTATGTTTATCGCCAAAATCAAATTCTGCAGTCACAGCGATTGATGCTGCTTTGGCAGATATTCGACAAGGCTCTGCGGGAGACGTTCCTGATCATTTGCGTGATGCCCACTATGCTGGAGCCAAAGAATTAAACCGTGGTATTGGTTATCAATACCCACATAATTTTGAAAACGGTTGGGTCAATCAGCAATACTTACCTGACAAATTAAAAGAGGCACGTTATTACGAACCGATTGATATTGGTAAATATGAACAAGCCTTACATCAGCAACTCAAGCGTATCCAAGAATGGAAACAGAAAAAATAACAAAATAATACGCTTTCAAAAAAAGAAACAATCTCGTTGCCGATTTTGAGAGAGTATGCTATTATAAAGATGGTAAATCTGTGATGTACGCGTTGTCCTTTCACTGTGTTGACCGAACATTTTTATTGATATCTAGGGATCCTGCTTGTATCAAAGTTGGTAACATGCCTTTTCTTTTGGTAGTTCAATACTGCGATCGAGGAACCCACCTGCTTATCTTGCGGGTTCAATACTCTAGGACGATTACCGGCATCGACGGATTTTACCATTTTTATGAAGATTTCTAAACAATTTGCTCTGGCAAGTTGTTTTTTTTTGGAGGACAAGATGATTCGTATACTCGTACTATTACTCGCCGTTGTCACAGGCGTAGCCAGTTATTATTTGATGAAGAAAAGTGCAGCTTTTTTACCACTCTTAAAAAAAGAAACTGCAACAGAAAGTCAACAGTTTATCGAACGTTTTGGGCGTTATTACTTGATTATCGCCATTCTAGGTGTTCTAGCGGCTATTTTTAATCGCCCGTTATTGTCAATTGGTTTTATCTTTTTTGTTTTATTACTTTCAACGTTGTTTAGTTTAACTTTTGCAAAAAAAATGTCATAAAAGACGATGAATTTAAAACTTCGTTCAAAAAGATTTTTTTGAACGAAGTTTTTTTTACAAAAAAATGCCAATATTCAGAAAAAAAGAAGCGGTTTCAGTTTCTTTTTTTCTTTGTTTGTTTTACAATTATTATAGAAACAATTAATGATTTTTTTTACGCTGAAAGGAGCGGTTATTATGTTACAACAATATCAAAAAATTATGATAGCAATCGATGGTTCTGACGAAGCAGACTTAGCCTTTAAAAAAGCGGTCAACGTCGCTAAACGAAACGATGCTGAATTACTATTAGCACATGTTGTTGATACGCGCTCTTTCCAATCAGTGTCCTCTTTTGATGGTGCGCTAGCAGAAGAAGCAATGTCAATGGCAAAAGAAACCTTAGACACCTACCAACAACAAGCGGTGGATATGGGACAAACAAAAGTCTCTAGCGTTCTAGCCTATGGTTCTCCTAAGAACATTATTGCCAAAGAATTACCAAAAGAATACAACATTGATTTAATTATGTTAGGAGCAACTGGATTAAATGCCGTTGAGCGTTTATTTATTGGCTCTGTCTCTGAATCAGTTATCCGTAACGCTAGCTGCGATGTTCTCGTTGTACGGACGGATTTAGACAACAAATTACCAAAAAATGAAGAAAAATAAAAAATAAGAAAAAACTGAGCCAACTATCACTTTTGATAGTTGGCTCAGTTTTTTCTTATTTACCTATTAAGCACACCTTGTGAGAGCGTCTCACAAGGTGTGTTCGTTTAATTATTTTAGACGTTCTACGTCACGGGCAATCATTAACTCTTCATCAGTTGGTACTAATAGAAGCTTGATTTTTGAATCATCAGTTGAGATAACTGCTTCTTCACCGTGTACATTATTTTTGTCATCATCGATTTCACAACCAAACCAAGTCATGCCATCAATAATATCTTTACGAACGCCAACTGCATTTTCACCGATTCCAGCAGTAAAGACAATCGCATCAACGCCATTCATAACAGTGACATAGCTACCAATGTATTTACGAATACGATCGATAAAAATGTTGTATGCTGTTTGAACTTCAGGTTTATCTAAGTTTGATTGAATATCGCGCATGTCGCTTGATAAACCATTTGTTAAACCTAATAAACCAGATTTTTTGTTTAAAATATCAACCATGTCTTGTACATCAGTCAAGCCAAGTTTTGTCATTAAATAAGGCAATAGTGACGCATCAACATCCCCTGAACGAGTCCCCATTGTAACACCAGCAAGAGGAGTGAAGCCCATTGATGTATCGACTGATTTACCACCATCAACTGCAGTGATTGAAGCACCATTTCCTAAGTGACAAGTGATAATTTTCAAGTCTTCAATTGGACGACCTAACATTTCTGCAGCACGTTGAGAGACATAACGATGACTTGTTCCATGTGCCCCATATTTACGTGCAGCAAATTTTTCATAGTATTCACGCGGTACACTATATAAATAGTTGTGTTCTGGCATTGTTGTGTGGAACGACGTATCAAAGACTGCCACGCTAATGATTTCTGGTAAGATATGTTTAAATGCTTTAATCCCCATCGCATTCGCTGGGTTGTGTAAAGGTGCTAATTCAGATAAAGCTTCAATTTTTTCTAATACTTCGTCTGTAATAACAACAGAATCTTTAAATTCTTCTCCACCAGCAACTACACGGTGACCAACACCAGTAATTTCATCATAAGAACCTAAAATGTTTAAGTCGATTAATTGGTCTAGTAACATTTTTACTGCCACTTCATGGTTATCAATATCAACAATCACTTCATATTTTTGTCCTTCACCATATTTAATTGTGAAGATAGAATCTTTTAAGCCAATACGTTCAACGATTCCTTTAGCGATCACTTCTTCATTTGGCATTTGGTATAATTGCCATTTTAAACTTGAACTACCTGCATTAATTGCAATTGTTTTAGACATAATTTTCTCCTCTTCGTTACTATTTTATTTTAAATTTGAAGCTTTCCAAGCTTCAAATTGTTTAAAGAACTCCGTTACTTTATTGATATCTTTCAAAGAGGCAAGTTTTGCTAACAAAACTTCCTTCACTTGCTCAGCATCTGCACCCTTGTTTTGAACAAGCAAGATACTTTTACGTGATTGTTCTGACTTAAACAATTCATCAGGTAACTGTATCATTCCTTGTAAATAGACGTTTTTTGTCAACCAATTTTTAAAGAATTCACTTTGCTCAGTCTCTAAAATATTGGTCGGGATTAAGAATAAGCCAAACCCTGCTGGCTTCACGTATTTCATGGCTTGTTCCATTAATAAATGATGCGCATAACTATGGCCTTCCTCAGCAGCAGCAGCAAATCCCTTCGCTCGCTCATCATTTGGATAATAGCCAATCGGCAAGTCACTTAATGCTAAATCAACTGGATCCAATAACAAATCTTGCAATCCGTCTTGATGGAACAACTGAATATTGGCTTGTGACCAAGCATTGTTCACAGAAGATACTGCCAAAAGTGTTTCATCGATATCCACACCATAACCAGAAACTTTGTAACCAGCTGTTTCAAGGTTCAGCAGAACCGTTAACAGTAAATTTCCCATTCCTGAAGCAGGATCTAAAATTTTTAATGGCTCTGATTTATTTGTTAATTGTTCTACTAAATAAACAAACAAAAAGCCAATACCGTCTGGCGTCAATTGATGATTTGCTTGAAGCTGCTCTTTTCTCGTTCCTTTTAACAAAAGTAATTGGGACAAGCGTCGCACATCTTCAGGAGCTAAATCAATTTTTTTAATCGTATGATACAGCGTTTCTAATTGTTTCACTGTCTCTGGATTAGGTACTCCGTCAAGTACTCGTACTTGAAAATCATCTAAAATATTTTCACCATTTTCAATATACGCATCTAAAAAAGAAGTATCCAATGACTGTTGCAATAACTGGATTGCTTGTTCCATTGGCTCGAAAGCCTCTTCAATTTTTTCTGGGAACAAATTAGCACCTCTATTCTATTCAAAATGTAACAACTTCCATACCTGTTTTATTTTAACGAAAAAAGAAAGAATAATCAATGCCTTTACTGTCTTTCTTCTAAAATCTAATAATTTGTAGAAAAACAACGCTATTCCAGTATTGTTTCCGCTTTTTTTTGATGAGAAACTCTCTCTTGATATTGGTATTTTCGACCAGATTTGTTTAATAAAACAGTTATTCTTAATTGTTCATTTTTGTATGTATAATCGAGGGTCACTTGCGCGTATACGAGCCTTTCTTCTGTTTTTAACTTTCGTCTATTTTGTTTAACATCTGCAAGAAATAAATGAAGGATACTTTTCCCTGCATAGTATTCCTGGGTAGCTTGCGTAAATTTTTGTGTTAACTGACGTTCTTCTAGTAACTGAAGGGCGAGAAAACTCATCAAATAAACAAAGGCCATGGCCGTGAACAATAAGTTTCCTGAATATTTTTGCCTCATTAAAATTCTCCCTTTATCGGAAAAAAACTATCAAATGTTTTTCCAGAAGTAAAAGTAACTTCCAAAGTAAACGATTGTCCTTCATTTTTAAACTGTCCATTTTTGATACCAATTAACAGCGGTTGATAGCCTTTACCATTGACTCGCTTAATAATTTTATCTTCTTTGATTTGAATTGAAATAGTCTTGTTTGTTTCTGAGTCGAGGAAAGAAATCTCTTGAGCAGAGCCTGTTTGGAAAACGAGCTTTTGACATTCTTTTTCTAATTGAATTAAAAAAATATGCCAGGATTTCGAATCATTGTTTTTCAAATATTGATTTCCGATAAAACTTTGTTGAATCATCAACTGAAACAATTGACACATACAACTTAAAACGACTAGTGCCACTAAACACTCTAACATCGTAAAACCCGCATATTTTTTATTGACCAATCAAAATCGCTCCTCTTGAATCTGTGACTTTTAGTATCCTTCTTCCCTTGTTCTCCATCAAAGAAAATCGGTAAGTTTCTCCTTGATATATCCGCTCTTTGAAACGTAAATCACCCGTCTGCTCTAAAAATAAAATTGCTTCGTATCCTAGACGAGTGCGCGTTAATTCTTGCTCCCGTTGATAATTTTGCTGAATTAATTGTGTAATAGTCAGGGAGAATATCCCTGCTATCACACATACAATACTAAAACTAACGAGACTCTCTAATAAAATAAAACCGCTATAAATAGTTAATTTTCTTCGTATATTTGCCACTCCCCATCTGAAATTCCATAACAATTTAAGGAACAAAAAAATCATACAATACGCATTAAATAGCTGTTTTGTCATTTTTAATAATCTAAGATATGTAAATAATACCGCAAATCTGTGGTAAATTTTGTGGTAAAAATACACCTATGAGTATTTGACATTTTATTGAGTTTAGAATACGGCTAACTGAATTAGTTTGCCTAGAAGGCGACTACGAAAAAAAGACCTTATTCTTAAAAGAATGGAGGTCTTTTTTGTATTATAATAATAATCACACCAACTGACTTTTAGACTTTTATTTCAATTTTGTAAGTCAATCGTTAGATATATCAATGGATAAGTAGAATATTTCATTCTATTCTCTTTTTGAGGTGAATACAATGAAAAAAATAATTAAACATTTTATGAAACCTGTTGAAGTTTTTGAAACATTAGATGATGATATTGGGATGTTTTTAATCATTTCTATTTGCACAGCTCTGATCTTTACTTTCTTTAGTAAATAAAAAATGTGTTAAATAAATTCTCAGATACTTTCCGCAGTATATCAAATTGGGAAGTCAAAAATATCTAAAAAGAATTGACTTTTCATACAACGTATTTTTATGGACCATACAGGACTCGAACTGCAGTGCAAAAAAATCAAGCTTTTTTAAGCGGCTTATTTCCTAAACTGAACTGGAGATAAGCCGTTTAATTTTTGCTTAATTCTACTATATGCTATACCAGTAAATATATTCGTGCAAACCCTGAATAAATTGTTTAACAAATTCAAACTAAAATAAAAAACTAAAACAAATTACTACAAAGAAATAATGTCCTTTACTAATTTTGCAAATTCAATATCTCCATTAAATGGATGAACATATTTGTAGACTTCCCCGCCATTTTCTAAAAAATAGTTTCTGTTTTCGTGTTCCAATTCTTCTATTGTTTCTAGACAGTCTACAACAAAACCTGGTGCAACAATTAATATATTTTTAATACCTTTTGATGGTAATTTTTTCAAGGTATCATCAGTTGCTGGTTTTAACCATTCAGATGGCCCAAATTTCGATTGATAGGTTTGATAATAACGAATATCTCCTAATTTATCCATTATTAATTTTGTTGTTTTAGTACATTCCTTCGGGTAGTTATCCCCATCTTTTACATAAGACATAGGAATTCCGTGGTATGAAAAAACGATAGCATCTATTGGACTTTCATTCAAAGCTTCATTTATTTTTTTTGAAAAGTAATCTATATACTGTGGATTATTGTAAAATGATCGAATAAATTTAATATCCACTATCCTATCACTTTTTATAAAATAATTCATAACGGAATCAAACACCGATCCTACCGTTGTCCCAGAGTATTGCGGATACATTGGTATGACATTGAGTTCTTCAATCTCTTTTGATAATAATGTATCTAGAGCAGTTTCTATACTCGGTTCACTATATGACATTCCGATTGTAACTTCCACTTCTGGACATATATTTTTCAAATTTTCCATTTGTTTCTCAGTATATTCCAAAAGAGGAAATCCATTTTCAGTACAAATTTTTTGATAGAGTTTTGCTGATTTTTTTGGACGTATATTCAAGATAATACCGTTCAAAATCGGTTTCCAAATTATAGGATGTATTTTTATTACTCTTCTATCTGATAAAAAAGTTTTTAAATACTTCCTTACTTCCGTCTTGGAAGAATCTTTTGGTGTTCCTAAATTCACTAAGAGAATTCCTGTTCTTTTCAAAATAATTCACTACCTGTCTAATTCTATTATCGACCATGATGAATTCGAACCATCGACCGAATAGTCATGAGCCGTTTGCTCTAACCAGCTGAGCTAATGGTCCAAGTAATAACTAGCTTATTGGGGATAAAATAGTTCTTACTAGTTATAGCTTAATATATAACAATTTTACTTTACTGATTTTCAATTTTCAACAAAAAAAACGACCACCTTATTGAGAAAAGGCGGTCTGCGTGAAAAAATAAGAGTTTAAATATGTATAGATATTTTACAATATCTATTTTTTTAGTTCAATATTTTTATGTAAAAAAAGCCGCCTCATTGGGGTAAGGCGACAAGAGGTAGTAATAAAATGAAAAATAAAATTGTTTGGTAAAGATATTTTACCGCTTTCTTTTTTAAATTTCAAGTTTTCATTTTACAAAACAATTGTATTTTATTTATAATTCAAATATACAATTATAAATAAACACCTACTAAACATACACAACTTGGGGAAGTATTGTGCGTCTTCAGTAGGTGTTTTCTATATACACAAGATAATTTCGTTTTAACTACTATGATAAATTCGAACAATCAACCGAATGATTACGAACCATTTGCTCTAACTAGCTAACAATTTTTAAATAAAAATAACAGATCCTTTAACAAGTAAAGAATATGTTTAGAAAAAAGAGTATGCCATAAATCCTTGTCTTAAGTTTAACACAAAGACCCTAATCTAAACTAGGGTCTTTTTATTGATACATCGATAATAGTTTCTCATAACTAATTACTGTTTTTTCTTTTTTGTTTTTTGGCTTAGAACTGTCTATAATATTAATTACTGCTGAATTAATTAATAAAACAGCTATTATACCACTTCTAATTTCTTTTCTGTAAATAAATGATACTTTCTGTCCTTCTTCAAACTGTTTACTTTTATCTGATGGTATAATTTCTTTCCATTTTCCAAATCCCATATGATGATCTCCTTTCGCTTTCAACATTCAGAGCCTATCAATTTAATCTTATAAAAAAACGTTCCAATTAAATTGGAACGTTTTACCAAAACCTTTATTATGCTTTAAAAATATTAACAGCTTGCATACCGCGCTGTCCTTCTTCAATATCAAAAGTTACTGCTTGTCCTTCTTCTAATGACTTAAAACCATCCGCTTGAATTGCTGAAAAATGAGCAAATACGTCATTGCCATCTTCACCTGTAATAAATCCAAAACCTTTGTCTGAGTTAAACCACTTTACTGTACCGTTGTTCATATATGTTTCCTCCTTGTGCATACCCTGTATGCGATTTGTTGCAAAAAATGTTTGATAAGCAAAAGGAGAATTATAGTCTTATGTATAGCGCTCTCGTTACATGTCAAAATTGATTACTTATTTATAATACCATACTATTTCCTATAAAGCAAATGAGTGTATTAAAACATGATGGACCAATACTATAAAAAGGTTATAATCCATCTACTCTAGACATGAAATATAAATATACGATACAAAAACCCCCTTGCACAATTATGATACAAGGGGCCTGTAGTCTTTTACTACAAGTAATTGCTTTATTATTCTAGCAAATTAGTTTTGTTAATTCAACCAATAAAATTATTCACAACTTATTAACAAAATTGTGTTTGGCTTTAAATTAGAACTGGGATATTAAGGAATATCGCTAAAGTAGCTGTACTACAATTTTCCACTTATTTAAAAGGAAACTGTTCTCAAGTAATAGTAGCTTAGAAATAGGCTAATTCTATTTTTTATTAGGATAAATTCCGTACACATTATCCTTTTCATAAATTCAAGCTTAACCTTGTTATAAAAAAAGAAAATCGGTTATGATTAACAAGTAAAATCTAAAAAAACACCTACCGCACAGACAACTGCTTGGGGAAGTACGTGCATCTGTGGTAGGTGTTTTCTTATGTAATACAATAGCTTTAAACTAAGCTACGTATGAGTAAAATTAAAATGCTCCTACCTAAGGACTTGGCATAAGATAGGAGCACCTCTTTTCTAAATCGAAAAGAGTCATAATATGAAAAGGTAACTCTATTGTAAATGAGGTACCTCTAAATTTCAACCGATTTTGCAAAAAATCAATAGCTCAATGTTTGACCAGAATAAATCAAGTTAGGATTTGCTAATCCGTTTAATGCAGCTAAGGTTTGATAAGTCGTACCAAGCTTAGCTGCAATACTTGATAAATTATCACCGTATTGAACTGTGTAAATGTTGCTTACTACTGATCCATTTACTTTCAAAATTTGGCCAGGGTAAATAAGATTTGGATTTGTCAATCCATTTAATGCAGCCAATCTTTGATAGTTTGTTCCGTATTGATAAGCAATGCTTGATAATGTTTCGCCGTATTGTACCACATGAGTCGCTTCTGGTTGTTTATCAGGAACAGTTGCCGCATCTGGCAATAATTCAATATTGCCTTTGCTGATCCATGACAAGATACCTTCAAGCAATACTCTGCTCTCAGTTACTTCTTGTACTTTATAGCTGTTTCCTTTTACCCATTGCGGAATAGCTTCGCCAGTTGCCCAAGCATCAACATTAAATTTCACTTTAACAGTGTCGCCCACTTTAACATCGGAACTTGGCGTATTTTCTACTTCTTTACCTTCCTCAATAGCTGGTGTGTTTGTTGCTGGTTGGTTATTCTTTGTATAACCATTATCAGTAATACCTGTTAAATCAACGTTACCATCTAGCCCTCCTGCAACGTAGGTTGACGTGAACTGAAAAATACCGATATTTTCAAATGAAGGAAAATAATTGTAATTTGGATAAGGTGTCACTTCATAATCTGGATATTCTGCCATCCATAATTGATACTTCTTTGCAATTCGTGATAAATCATAAGATGAAGTAAGATACCCTTTGTATCCGTAAAGCATCGGTGTATATCCAGCCTCTTTGATATAGTCTAACGCCCATAGCGTTACATCCGTCGATTGAACGCCGTCTTCCGCATCTAAGGCGACAATTGATCCCTTTGGTGTTTGAACTTTAGGTAAAAAGTAATCTAATACTTGCTTTGCATTTTCGTAGGTAAGGACGTTTTGCCACCATACATAGGTATGCGCTCGTTTACCTTGAGCAATCGTACTAGCTACTTGACTAGAATAAGTAACTTGATCATAAATCCCATAGTTGTTTTGCCCACCAATTTGTGAAATTGAAAATTTATCATGTGCATAACCAAATGTTGCTTGATACCCATTCCAAATAGACAAATCAACGCCTTGGTCTCCTTTTGCAGCAAATGTGCTAATTGGTGATACAAAAAATAAGACTACCAGTAACGTTGCCAATAGTTTCTTTTTCATTTATTTATCTCCTTTCCTATCTGATAATCCAGGTGTTGTGGGATCTGTCACAATACCTAGAATAGTTAGCACAACAAATAATGCATTAACAACATCTAACAGTTGCTTATTAATCATTTCAATTTGAAATTTATATCCAAAAGGAACTGCTACTACTTGAATTAATAATAGAACTGCTGGAATAATCGAAAGCCAAAATTGTTTGTTCTTTATTCTTGATTTCCAATTAATCATTTTTATTTCCTCCAATCCCTCTAAAGAGGGTTTTATTTTGCTCTTCCAATCGGCTAATGCGTATTTCATGGTTATTTAAACGTTCAACAGCTTCCTTTAGTTCTTTCATGCTATCTTCTAATTGAGAAAAGACATGATAAAATTTCATTAATGCGAAAATAATTCCCCCTAAGAATGTAATCACTGCTAACCATTGTTCTACTGTTAAGTTCATCCTGCACCTACTTTCTACTTACAAGAAAAACCGCTTAGCTTTCGCTAAACGGTTCTCCACAAATTTTTGTATATTCTTCTTTTGTTAAGCAATTCATATTCACGTAATCTACTAAATCTTGTTTTGTATAACAATTCCAATCATACAACTGTTTAATATTATCGAAACCTGGAAAAGCATTCGTTTTCATCTTATTCCGCTCCTTTCGTAAGTTCAGCGACTTGTTTCATCAATTCGCCAGTCATTCTTTGTGTTTGTTGAATAACTTGATTCTGCTGAGAAACTTGCTTCATTAATTCCGCATTTTGCTTTTGTAAAAGTTCCAATTCCGTAGGTGGCGTTGGCTCTGGTTCTGGCACATTATCAGGATCGTATATTAAGCTTGTTCCGTCCCAGCGATAATTAAAAAAATCTGTTGGCTCTTTTTCTACTTCAAGTTCAATTTTATTCGGTTGTTCCATTGTGGAATATCCGTCTAAATAACCTTGAATATCATCAATCCAAATTTTCATGTTCTCTTTCCTCCTAGTATTCATAAATCGCACTTAACGCAAACATTTTACTGCCTGAACCAGCCGTATCACTAGAAGAGGCATTTAAGTCGTTTCCAGTAATTTTAGTATCCTTAATATATAAATATTTCCGTACTAAATTAGTATAGTATCCATGTAAAAGGAAAATAACTCCCCCAGAACCTGGATTCTGCGCATGCTGTTTAGGCACTAAGAAAAAGTGATAACACGCACCGTTCAAAGCTCCTTCTTTGGTATATTCTTGCCATTGTAAAATCCAACCATTCTCACACTGTGAAAGAGACTTAGAAGGTACTTGCCCATTTCCTGCAGCTCCGCCATACCATGCACCTGTCCACAACGGTTCTTTTTTGGTAATTTTTTGATATGCTTTGTCCGCATCTATTTTTTTTATATAAGATTCAAGCCCATCAATTGCGGCAGTATGTGTTTTAAGATAGACTGGTTTTCCTTTTTCTTTTAATTGAACAATATCTGTTGTCATTACACTTCCCCTACCTTTTCAAACGTAATTGCTGGCAATCCATCTAGCTTTGTTTTATCTTCTTTAGACATCAAGCCATTTTTTATTGAGGTTGCAACGTCTGTCGTTGTTGCATTTTGCCCTGCTGGACCTTGCGGACCAACGTCTCCTTTATCTCCTTTTGGACCTTGTGGACCTGGGTCTCCCTTTTCACCTTTCAATACTTCTGGTTTCCCTTCCACAGCATTCCAATGTGTTTGAGGAAATACCTGTGTTCCTCCTTGTTTTACTTTAACAATATCTGTCATTCAACTTCCCCTACTCTCTCAAACGTAATATCAGGTATTCTGTCAATGGCTTCTTGAACTTTTTGGTCAACATATTGTTGATTCACTCCGCCGCCATCGCCACCACCAGTTGCTGAAATAACACCATCTTCTGAAATAGAAATATTCGCTCCAGCAGTATAACCTTTCAACTCTTCCAGTTTCGATTTTAGTTCAGTGGTGAAATTTTGATCTGTTTGCTTTACCGCAGACAACGTTCCGTCTTCTGTAATTTCTAACAGTTGGCCAACCTTTATTCCGCCCAGTTCATCTGCGGTAGCGATTGGAAGAATGTACACGCCTCCCTCGCCATTTGACAACCGTTGAAACATTTCAGCAGTGATAATACCGTCTGTTTCTTCTGTCGCATAAGGAAGTTCTGTCAGTGCATTTTCTAAGCCTAGATCTGCTTTAGTGATAATTACTGCCCCAGTATATCCATTAACAGATAATACTTTTGATTGACCCGCAATAATTTTTTCTAATCCTCGAACAGCGGATGCATGTGTAATAGGATAAAACTGACGTTCCACGCCATTTTCATCGGTTTCCATCATTCGTTTTGCTTTAACCACTTATTTCACCCACTTTTTCAAACACATAAGCGTTCTGTTTTGTATCATCAACTGTTGCGATAACCAATGCCCCATCGATCGCAGGATAATCAACTGTTCCAACAATTTCTGTTTCATGATTCAGTGAAAAAGCATCATCTTGTAAAATAATCAAGTCACTTATTTCGCCATATTCTAACGTATATAAGCGTTTCTCTAATTTCTGATACAAATATTCCATATCTGCCAATAAACGTTCAGAAATTGAATTATGGCGCACTCCTTGAATGTCTACACGTGCATCCATTAGCTCGGCTAACATCGTACCGCCAGGATCAATCGTTTTTAAAATATCTTTGATTGATTCGAACCATGAAGTGAAATCTGTTTTTTGCGCATCTCGCCACGCTTCGAACTCTTCTTTTCTAGCATTCATCCAATCAGTAAAATCACCCTTATTTTCGTTGATAAAAGCGTTCATGTCCGCGATTAAATCTTCAATGGACTGCCACAATAAGAACCCATTTCACCTTCTGTTTTCGAAGCAGCATTCACTACAAAGTAAGAAAAGTTTTGCGTTGCACCAATCAGGTTATCACCTTTATGAATACTGAAATATGCTTCTTGTCTGTGTAACGACTGCATAGAATATTCATCAAAGGTATACTGAATAATCCCTTTTTTGGCATTCACAATTTTTGCTGAACGTTGAATCGGATATTTATTATCAATAACCGATTCAAAAAAAACTTCGCAACCTGTTAAATCAAGTGGCAAAGCATTTTCAACTAGTATGGCTTCTAAGACTTCTGTGTTTCGATTTCCTTGTCGTACATTCTGAATCCCAATGTAATTGTAAGGTTCAGTTGTACTTAGCGTTGCTTGCCATTTAACCATTGAAAAATCCTCCTTTCGTTATTTTGGTGGAATAACAATCGATTGAATAGAATTAGCAAAATATAATCGGTCATATTTTGCGACAATTTGCCCTTGCTCGGCGTTCTGTTCTATGGTTTGGATACGTCCGTTATTTAAGCCGTAAATCACGCCCGTGTGACCATATGTTGGGTCTACTGTCCAACCTGTTCCCCATTGGCCACCTCGTCTAATATTGACGATTGCTCCTACCACTAAATCTTGATACGTTGGATTTTGGATTACTCGCCAACCTACCGCATTCCAATCATATGCTTCACCAATATCTGCAGCAGATGATGTATCACCAATTACATGTGAAAAGCCATAAATTGTTCCTGCACCTAAACCACAGCCGCCCATAAAACCAGAATATTCGGCTGGAACGGCATAACATTGCCCATTACCAAGCCATTTGCCCATTAAGGTCTCCAAATGTTCTATGCCAGCTTTTCCTGTTGCAGTAGAAGCTTTCAAATCTTTGAATTTGTCATACCATACTTGTGCATAGGTTTGTCTTTCTGGATGTGCTGCAGCTGGACGTTCAAAGTTTAATTCAAACGCATAAGCAGCTGTTTTAGGCGAGCTGACAACTTTAAATTCATCAACTGTTAATGGACTTACTTGTCCTAACCATTGCCCATTGAACATACACCAATTAATTAATTGAGCTTGGGCTAATGACGTCCTATAGTCTTGTTTGATACCTGCAGCTGCGATTAAGCGTTGTACATATTCTCGGCCATTCCAAGTTGGTGCGCCTACCAATGGATATGCTGAACCGTCCCATTGAACCCATCCGTAAGCTGGACCGCCTATTTGTTCGGTATCTGGGTTCAAACTTGGACCAACTTCTCCTTGTACATTTCCAAGGATACCTGCAGCAGCTGCTTTGCTGTATCCGTTAGCTAATAGGTAACTCCATAAGTCCCAAGCAAATTTATCTGCATCGCTTGTAACTTCTGATGGATAACCACCTGTTCCAGCTCCAGAACCGCCACCACCATTTTGACCAGGTATAACTTCTTTGCCGCCCACAATCAATCGATCAACTGTCAGAATTGCTTTACTTCCATTTGGACCAAAAAAGTTAAAATTATTTCCAACAAAAAACTGTGTAGGACCAGTAATTAAATGTCCTGTGCCTGATTGGTTAGACAAACCAATAATTTTTTGGGGATTATCTGCGACTAATAGTAATGAATTCCCATCAGAAACTACAGGATTTCCATTTTTATCTGCTAACCCTGGAAAAGGATTTCCCTTTGTTCCCATCGTGCCAACGTGACTATTACCATTCCAAAACTCCATCCCTTTTTTAGTTAATTCCATGATTTTTTTCTTATTATTCCAAGCTTGTAAAGTACCGTTTACCATACGTAAAATATCTCCACAGCTATTAAATGATGTTTCAAAAATATTAGATTTTATTTTGCCAGCTCCTATAAAGTCCGCATTCAATACTCCATTAATTCCCCACGCATTTTTAAATGGACCTTTCCAACCAGTTCTTGAGAATCCAATTCCTTTGTTATTAATTGCAATCACATCTTTTGCAGTATCCGTGGATTCCGTATCTAAGTAATAATGGGTATTAGGTCGATTTTTAGGATATTGAAGTATACTTCCACCTTCAACACCGTTAATCAAATTAGTAATATAATCTACAAAATCACTCATATACTCTTTTTTTGTCAATGTTTTTATAGCTTCTTGAAAGTCTTGGCTTTGCTGTTTATAAAAAGCAACTTGGATATCTCCCGCAGTGATTTTTATTGTTTTTTCTGCTAAAGCATCATAGACAATTCCTGTAACTTTCGTTTGAATGTCAATATCATAAAGCTTGTGGTATACAGTGAATGTATCGAATAAATTATAGTTACGCATCTTAGCAAATTCTTTTGCTTCTTCTGAATCTGTAAGTTTCTCAATTTCTAATTCAATAGAAACTTTAGGCTTATCACTTCCTGGATATAATGTAGTGAAGTATTTACTTGCCACTTTATTTAAGCTAGCTATATCTTTTACTCCTTGATCTTCAGTAAACTGAATGTATTGAGCGTAAACATCAGGATACTTACTGATATATTCGCTTTTAACTGCATTTCCATAAATCCGTTGAGAAGTTCCGTCTGCTCCACTTTGAAGCTCTGCAAATGGCAAAACTTTAGTAACAATTGATTGCCAATCAAATTTAATGGTTAATCCTTTTAAATCTTTACCATAACGAACAGTTCCAACGTTATCTCGTCCTCTACGCCTTAGCAAAGATAATTTAAAAGGCTCTCGTTTTATTTCTCCGCCCCAGTATTGAAGTAGAGAACCTTGTTCCCCTGCAATACAATTCAATACATTTCTAGCTTCAAATGTAGTGCTAGAAGCTGTATTTATATCAGAATATAGTTTGATATCACAAGGTTCGTCCATGTTCTGTTCGATTAATTTCATTGCTTCTGCACCATTACGATTATCAACTGTTACTAGCCTCACTTGTCTGTTTCCTAGCTTATAAGTACGAGATTGGGCATAAATAACAATGCTATTAGTAAAAGTATCTTTAAACGTTTGTTTGATCTCAAAAATGTGGTATTCTTCTAAGTCATTTGGCTTTGCTTTAATTTGATAGCCATTTTCGAAATAATCACTAAATCTGCTAATCGCTGGATAGTCCATTTCTAGTTCATATTTTCCGTTTGCTTCTTCAGTGATTTCGCAACGTGTCGCATCAACAAGACGTCCTAATCCATTTGTTGAAAAATCTTTTTCTCCAGGTTTAAAAATAACTGGAATCAAACCTTTCGCCTCCAATTCGGCTGAACCTTAAACTCTGTTACTTTACCAGTCCAGCGAAAATTATTCTCTCCACATTTTAAAATCGGATAATCTTTAAAAAGTGTTTTATGATCCAATATTTCAAATGCTCCGCCTGATTTTCTATAAGCTTCTTGTTTTTCTGAATCTATAATGATGTCACCGTTAATTGCTTTTAATGAATATGATTGATTATTGATAAAAAAAGAAATATCCCCAGACCCCAAAATCTGAATAATGGGTTCTGAAGGATATTTTTCTGTATTGATTAACTGATTAGGATTACTTATCCAATATTGGCCAATACGATTTTTCTTAAAAGGTCGGATACTTACAGTAAATTCAAAAGGAATTAAAAACCCGCTTTTTCTTGTTCCTGTAAATTTTGGTGGACTCGTTACAATCGCCTGATAAATATAATGCTCATCAAAATAGACAATAAAATCAGAATAGTTTCCCATATCGAGCCAAAAGGAAATTTCATCTTCTAAAAAAGAAACTTCTTGTAAAGTATTTGCTTTCGCATAGCATGTAATGGTACGTTCTACATTTTTATAATATGCAAAATCAACGGCTATTGAATCATTACCCATTCGCTCCCTAATCTCTACCACACGTCCTGCAGAAAGTCGTTCAGGTCTTTCTCTCATAAATACATTGAATTCAGAACTATGTTTTCCATTAAGAAAAAACTGTCCTCTTTTAAATTCCACCAAAAGCACCCCCCGTTGCATCACTATCTCTATTTTTAACAATTTGAATATACTTAACGAGGTCTTTAGCCATATCCATTAATTGTTTTTCATTTAATTTTCCCATAGCCTGTATATTGATATTGAAAGTATCACCGCCAATATTAGTCGTAGCATTACCTTTATTTTTAGCTAAGCTTTCTGTTTGAGCTCCTTGTTGGTTGATATATCTGCCAGTAGTAGAAAAATTTGGTAACTCTGTTGGTAAATCGGTCATTTTTTTCACTGATTTGTCAAGCGTTCCTTTTTCTTGGTCAATACCAGCTACAACACCTAATACAATATTTTTACCAATCATATCCCGCATCCATCTTGAAGGTGAATGAATGCCTAAAGCACCTTTGATTTTTTCTTTAATATTACCAGCAACTTCTTTAATTTTTTTATTCACAGCACCAATCATTGAACCAATACCGTTAACTAATCCTTGGATAATATTTTTACCAATTTCAAATAAATCGATATGGCGCATATCATTAAAGGTTTGCTTCACATTTTCAACTGTATCACTAACGCTTCTTTTAAGACTATTCCACGCATTTTTAGCGCCTTGTACCAAATTGTTGAAAATATTAACTGTTCCCTGTTTTAAGTTTTCCCAACCGTTAATGATGCCGTCTTTTATACCTGTCACAAGATCAACAATCCACTGTTTAAAATTATTCCAGGTATCTTTTAACCATTGAACAGTTGCGTTAAATGTATCAACTGTGCCTTGTTTTAAGTTATTCCAACCATCAATTACACCATTTTTAATGTTTTCTACTGTTTCAAAGAACCAAGTTTTCAAACTTTCCCATATTCTAATTGCTTCAAATTTAATATTTATCCACGTTTCGATGATAGAATATTTAATTTCAATCCAAACGTTGATCGCTCCATATTTAATGTCAATCCAGAGTAAGGTGAAAAATAACTTCACATCAATCCAAATCTTTTTAATTGTCAACATCAATCCATTGAAAATAGAAGTGACTGAATAGGAAATAGCTGTGACTGTGTTATAAAAGATATTTTTAATACCAAACCAAATTGTTTGAGCTGCTTCAGCAATATTATCCCAGACAGCAATCATGTTCTCTTTTGCTTCTTCCCATCCACCTGTAATCATTGATGTGATGAAAAGTATTGGAGCTAACAGAACATTTTTTAGAATAGTAACGACATTTTCAGCGATCATTTTGACATTTTCAATGTTCGCTTTCATAGCGTTAACAACCATTTTAAACGCATTTTTGATTCCTGTTACATATGGACCAATATATTTCCAAACAAAATCAAATGCTGTTGTGAAAACATCTGATATTGATTTTCCAACACCCTTAAACCAATCTTTCACATTATCAAAGCCATTTTTAAAACTTTCTCCAACACTTTTAGCACTGTCAGCAGCACTTTGTTTAATATTTTCCCATGTATTTTTTGAGCCTTCTTTTGTTGAATTCCAAAGTCCACTGAAAAATTCCTTGGTACCGTTCCACTTATTTTTAACCCATTCGGCTGCATTCCCAGGTGCTTCTTTCATCCATGTTCCAGCATTCGAAAAAGCCTCTTTTGTGCCATCCCACATGTTGCTGAAAAATTCCATTGTGGAATCCCAAGCTTTCACAACTGTTTCTGCGGCACTAGAAATAAATTCTTGTATATTTTTCCAAATATTTTTAACAGCATCCCTAAACCCTTCGTTAGTCTTCCAAAGATAAATAAATCCTGTAACTAAACCTACAACTGCAGCTAAAATAGCGACAAATGGATTCGCCAACATAGTTGAATTAAGTATCGCTTGCGCAATTGATAATCCTTCTGTTGCTTTTTGCCAAGCCGTGAATGCTGCACTTACTTTTTTAGCAAGCATCAACGTTCCAATACTGCCAGCTAAACCTGCAAGCAATGGTGCATAAGGTTTTAACGTATCATACAATGTTTTGACTGTTTTAATCATTGGCGGAATCATCTCGGCAAATTTAGATAAAGCTGCTTCCATTTTTGCCCCTTTGTCAGCAATGATTTCACTAATACTTCCAAAACCTGCACTTTTTAAGCCTTCGTCAATTTTAGTTACAACGTTGGCCACACCACGAACGATCGCAGTTTTCATGTTAGCTAAACCTGTTTTAATACCAGCGGTAGAATCTTTAGCAATCTGTTCTAATGATTTAAGACCGCCACCGCCTTCTTTATTTAATCTGATTAAAGCATCTTGAAATTCTTCAACTGAAATTGAGCCATCAGAAAGCCCTGCTTTCATCTGTCCAGCTGTTAATCCCATTTGTTTTGCTAAAGCGTTTAACGCTGGTCCTAAACCACTATTGATCATTGAATTCCAAGTTTCAGCATCTACTTTACCATTAGAAAATGACTGTGAAAGCTGAATAATAGCATTTTCTACCATCTCAGCAGAACCACCAAAACCGAGAATTCCATTATTTAAAGCTGCAAAAATTTGTTCTGACTTCCCTAAGTCGTTTGTAGACGAAGCGATTAATTGAACACCTTTAATAGCGCTATCTAACGGCGTAGGCAACCCTTGGATGCTCTTCTTTAAGCTATCCATTGTTTTTGATGTTTCGCCAGCTGAAAAGCCCATATTTTCAAATACGCGATTTGCGTTGTTTAACGTATCTACACGATTGATAGCTCCGTCAATATTACTGGTAATCAGCCCAATTCCTTTTGAAATGATTTTAGTAGCTCCGCTGGCTAAAAAGTTACCAACAAACGACGTCCATATGTTCCCAAGAGATCGGCCGCCTTTTTGTCCTGTTCTATCAACTTCAACATCAAAGCCTTGTAACTTTTTTACTGCTGAATTTAATCCTTGTGAAAAGCCAGATTCATCCAGTATCATTTTTAAGACTAAGTCTTCATTGTTCAAAAAGTACCCCCTACCTCTTAGAACATAGTATTTTCATCAAGATATTTGATATTTTCAAATTCTTCTACAGCATCTTTAAATGCGTAAATTTTCAAAAGCTCGTTTAAATCTGTGTTTTCGATCTCGTTTAAAGTCCACCCATTCTCAAGAAGCGAACTTTTTAGTTCTGCTTCTCGATATTGTGGCGTGTACTTAAAATGAGGATGATATAAAAGTTCCGTTACTTTTTTTTCTGTTCAGAATAAATTGCATCATAACCAGAAGTAACAGAACCTAACAATTGACCTGTAATCTTCAATAATTCACGAGCGTCCATACCGTCAATATATTCTTGTCCAGTAAACTGTCCTTCAAAAATAACGTCAGCAATAAAGTCATAGCATTCTCTTAAAATAGGACGAATTGCTTCCATATCATTTGTTTTTGTTGCTTCTTCTAACCTGATTTGTAAATCAGTCCCTGTATCCATGACTGAACCTGGTAAAAATTCTGCCGACGTGAATTGTTTTGTAGTATATTTGCTACCATCTTTAATCATTAATTTAATTTTTTGTTGAAATTTACTTGCCATTTTAATTCCTCCATATAAAATAGGACGACAAGGTCGTCCTAAACTGTTATTTTTAATCTGCTGTTGTTACATGTAATGTGCATTCTGCGGTAAAGTTACCATCTTCTGTTGTGACTACGATTTTCGTTGTCCCTTCTCCTACAGCAGTAACCTTCCCTTGAATTGGTGTTACAGTTCCAATAGCCTCGCTTTCTGAACGGAACTGATTTTTTTTATTTGAGGCGTTATCTGGTGTAATTGTCGGTGTTAAGGTTGCTGTTTGGCCAACTTTTAAATTTAACTCTGTTTGGTCTAAAGTTATACCAGTAACAGCAGTAGTATTTTCTTTACGTGGATCCATTACCTCAGTAAACCAGTTTTTAATCATCTCTAAGTCAACACCTTCATCGTCTTCATCCACGGAATACATATAACCCAACCCTGGAACATCAACGAAAGACCCCGTCCATTCTGGATGGGTATAAGATACTGAACTTCCTTCTAATGTAGATGTTTCATCAGATGTTAAAGCAAATTTTCCTTTATAGAAAATCGTATAGCGATATTTACCGTTCGATTTTCGGCGACGATATGCAAATGCGCCATCTGATGCAATATCATCTGCAGACCGCAATACGCCACCCTTTAATTTTTTCCCCCCTGTAATTTCAGCTAAAACTTCATTTTGGTAGCCGTTTGTTTCTAAAGTAACTTCTGCACCACCAAATGCAACATACTGATCTTGAACTACACTATCGCCATAGTCAGGCGTTGTTTCTGTTGTAACATCTGGTTTGATACTTACAGCAGTACCGATTGTAATTGGCGCTCCGTAAACTGGAAAAGCGCCCGTTTCGTCTGTTAGTGGGAACCACGTTGGCTTCTCTACAGAAATGACACTTACATTTTTCTTTTTTGCCATCTATTTTTCACTCCATTCAATTAATTGTGGGAACGCAACATTAAAATTGATATGTTGAATTCCGTCTGTTTTAAACGTTTGATAATCTTCTGGAAACAATTCGTTTCCGTCCAAATTCAACACATTAAAAAAAGCCCCACAGCTTTCTGTTAGGCTTGTTACTAATTGTTTATCTTTCTTACTATCAACCAGTGCAATATCAACATTGTATGCTTTATTTTGAACGTTTTGACCTACATTATCAGTCAGACTCTCTTCAAGACTTAGCACAAAATAAAACGGTTCTGACGATTGCATTACATCATCAAGATAGATAGGCGCATTCGAGAACTGTTTTATTGTGTCAGTAAGCATTTTTAAAATTTTATCGTACATATCTATCCTTTCTTAACAATGATAATCGCCATTTGTTTAAATCGTTTCGGAATATATGTTGCATTAGCTAATTTATTAGATTTTTGCAACATAAATCTGCCTTTAACAAATCCGCCATTTTTTGTTCGGTGGCCATCGTTTACATATCTAAAGTATTTTTCATTATTAATCAATGCACCCACGATACGACCACTAGACAACTTTCTAGCTTTAATGATTCGATAGCCTCGTCTTAAATCACCCGATTTAATTGGTGTCATAGGTACAATTAACTGATAAATTTTAGCTAACGAATCATTCACCATTGCAGCACCTTCTTTTTCAGCAATGGGTGTCATTTTCTTTAAATTTGCAATAACTTTATCAGCATTTGATTTCATTCTAAGATCGCTTTTACTCATCAATTGAACTTCCTGATAGCACTACTTCTATATGGCTTGGATAATAAAAAGGTTTTTTTGAAAATAACACATGTTTTTGACCTGTACCTTGAGTAATAGTTATTCTATCTCCTTTTTTAACTTTTATATTAGGTTCTAAAAAAAGTTTTTGTTCTTCATAAGAGATATTAAACGCTTCTTTGTTTTCTATTACAGGTAAGTTCCCCATACTTCCTTGAGAGAAAGCACAGGGTAACTTGCCAACATGAATTGGAAAATAAACTTGTTCAGTAATTCCGCTTTCCACATTTTCAATATCACTCATTCGCTCAATAACACAGGTATCAAAATAAGTAGCTGCTAAAACTTCTGCTTCATTCAATAGAAAAACACCCCGCTATCACAGCCTAAAATACGTTTAATGGCACTGCTATAGTTCTTCATAAGTGATTGTATGTCTTTTGATTCAACTACATAACTAATTGATGTATCACCACGTTTTACACTAGCTACAGACTTATCTATTTCGTTTTTTAAAGCTTTATAGATAACCTCAATTATAAGTGGTTCAAACTCGTCCCAAGCAATATCAATTTTACAAGTATTGTAAGAATTGATTTCAAAGATAACAAGGTTTAAAACAGACAAAATCCTATCTTCAGAAGCGTTAGGTAGCATCAATTGAATTTTCTCAACGATTTCTTCTTTTTTTTCATCAACCATAAAGCATCATTACCTAAACTTTAAAAGTATCTGCAGCACGTTCTAATATTTCAATAGCTTCTTTATCGTCTTCTGAAACTATAAATTCATTATTTTCGTTTGCTGTGATAAATTTTTTTGTTTTAGGATGCATAAAGCCCACAAAGTTTTTCTTGTCAAGCACACGATAAGTTACTTCTTTTTTTGCTGTTGCCATTTTTAATTTCCTCCTTCGTTATTATATTTTAGGCTTTCAAATTCAAGATTGCTCCAGAATTAGAAGCTTTGTATTCAATTGAATACTCACCAACTAATCCAATCCGTCTTGAATCTGTTGTTTTTGCTAATTCTTCCGCACGCCATTCACGTAATGGACGTAATTTTACATAATTAGTATCAATAGCTGCGATTGTTCCATTAGGTAAATTAGGTTCAATTAACGCAATTCCTGAACCGTAATTTGAGGCAATATTTCCAATTTGCAATCCAAATGTAAGTTTATCGCCAAATTGCACAATTTTTGTTGATTTTTCATCCAACTGATCAGTCATTAAGTCTTGCATATCAGGTGCTACTAAACATAATTTTTCGCCCATATAACCTTTTTGGAACATTGTTTTAAATAATGTGTCAATATCTTTTCTTGTTACTGCCCCCGCAGCTGCTGTTTCGACTTTATTCGTTGAACTAATTAAATTTAAAATTCCGTTCATCTGACGACCTTTAGAACCAGATTCATCAGCTTTTACACCAACAATCAATTTACGATTTAAGTCAATTTTCATTTCTGTAGCACGAAGAGCTACTTGGCTATTCAATTCATTTCCTACACCATCTACATTAATAGCATCTAATGTGCCAGATACAGAAGTTGATTTTCTGAAAATTTCAGTATAGTTGTTAAACCATGTACGATCAGATTCCGCATCTGCATATTCTCCGCCTTCTAATTGAGCAGATGAATCATCATTATTCATGCCGTATTCTCGCCATTTAATCTCAGTTGACTTGGCAGCTTCAACTTTGCCTGCGCCTAACAAATAGCTTAAAAATGGTGTATTTGGAACTTGTAATGCATTAACTTCCTGTGAAATATCTAAATACTCAAGATTATTTAATGAACTTTTTTTCATTTGTAGTTTCCTCCTAATCGATAAATGCTTGTAATTTTTGTCCTAATGCTACCTCTGGATTTTCAAACGATTTTGTTTGATTACCAGTTCCCATGTTGGTTTGTTGCGATTTATTACCAAAAGCTTTAGTCATTTCTACATTTTTAATAGCTTCTGCATGCTTATCATTTATTGCTTCCAAAAGTTCTGTAAAACCTTCTACAGCCTTCTTAGTAAATTCAGTATCTGAACTAACAAGATTATTTAACATAAATTGAGAAATAGAATCTTTCAAATCTCCATCCCAATCTAAGCCAGCAATTTTTTCTGCAACAAAAGCTTTATTATCACTAGTCACACGTAATGCCTTTTCAGCTTCAAATTCAGCCTGTAATTTTTCTAATTTAATTTGTTCAGGAGTTTTGTTTTTCTTAGATTCTTCATACTCCTTGATTGTTGTTTCCTTGATTTTATCAAGATTATTTTGTTTCCAAGCTTCTAATTGTTTATCTGCAGCTGATTGTGACTGTGATTGTACAAATTTTTGTGCTTCTTCATTTGATTCTACAAATGCCTTAAAATCATCGAAAGTGAAGTTTGTACCACCGTCTTCTTCAGCAAACATTTGTAAATCCATTGGTAATAGGTTTGGTTTCATTTTGTTTCTCCTTTCGCCCCACGATTCGACTAATCGCCCCGCATTGCTTTAGATTTATTTATTGCGCCCCACCATTCAATTAAGCCCAGCATTGCGCTAGTTTAACGTCATTTCGGACAAAATAAAAAGCCTAACTTTCGTCAGACTTTAATTGCTTTTCTTCTCTTAGTAAATGCTCTTCATAATCTGCATCTAAGTAATCATAGGGATCCATCTAATCACTTCCAATTCTTATGGACCAGTTCAGCACCTAACATTTGATAATCAGTGACAGCATCTTTTACGTTTTGCAGAGTCCTAGACACAATCGAAATAGTTAATTTACTTTTTTTACCTGGTAACGAATACAAAATATCAACGTGACAATAATTACCACCCCAAACTGATTTAAGCTCATCTTTGACGATATTACCGTTGCCATCTCTCAAAGTGTGTTTGGTTAAGTATCGTTCGTTTTCTTGTTCAAAAGCTTTTTTATAGGCTTTTTCTGTACCATTGGTAACTTCTAGATTTAATACTGCTTCGAATAATCCTTTCATAACCTCACCTCCAAATTTAGGCATAAAAATAGCACTTACCAACATTTGTCAATAAGTGCTAATAAATATCATTAAGTTCCAATTCATCCCATTTTGGCGTATCCCTAAACACTAGACAGCCATCTTTTATTGTTTTGTCAATAACTAGCAAAAAAGGTTGACCAAAAGATGGCTCTACTAATCCAAACACAGGTGTTAAATAAACATACTTTTCATTTTCTTCGATTATATCCCATTTTTTTAAATTGTTTTTTATAAACTCAGGAATTTCCACTTTTGAAATGATTTTGCTGATTTTTTCCATTGTTCTATTCTCCTTTCTTTGCCTTTGCTATCAACTTAACTAGTTCTTTGCGAAATTCCAAATCATCCACTCTTAGATAATTTAAGCTAGACGGCTGCGCATGTCGAATAGCAAAGTATTCATCAATAGGCGCAATGATTCCACTTTGAGCATCAATAATTGTCAGAACTCCATTGAGTCTTTCCATATTGACAATGTGTGCGCCACCTCTTTTCCATGCTACAGACAGCTCATACCTTTCTCCTTCTTTAACTATCTTTTCTAATTTATAAAAATTGGACTTCATTGTTCTACCGCCAACTAATTTGTGACTTACTGGTTCTTTTGTTTTTGAATCAACAAACGTCCTAAGCCCTCTAATTGCTTTATTTCTTCTATACCTAATAATTTCAGTATATTCATCGCTCCAAATACTTTGATCTAAAGAAGGCAATGCTTCTGCATCAATTCCACGACGTCGCATTTCATAAGTCGGTACACAGCGCTGACAATTAACTTGGTACTCTTTTCCTTTATAATAATTAGGATTAGCATTTGTTCTGTCAGCTTCTTCTACAGTCATTGGCTTTTTGATTTCTGCATTGATTAAATTTGCAATCTCTTTGATTGTACTATCTTTATTATACATCGAGTCTGTGCTTTTTTCATCAAACTTTTCCCTATTTGAATGAGTCAATTTTACACCAAATTGATCGTTGGCGAATTCATACAATAAATCACCAAACATCTCTTCATACAATTTATCTATGTCATCGCTAATTTCAGGAACAATTGGTATTTCAGTACAACGGCAACGTCCATGATACGGTGGATGCCAATCATCTTTAATCTCTTTTCCATGACGTCCACCACAAATAGAACAAACACGCTCATCTTCTGCCGACCAGCTTTGTGTTTGCTTAACACCTACATCCTTTAGCGATTTTCTTACACCTTCTACAGCAAAATGTGAATATTCCGTTCTAACAAGATTTTCAATCGAACGATTAAACTTTCCTTGTTCCAACTTAAACATACCGCTAATAACACCATCGTTTTTCATCGTTCTAAGAGCTTCCACAACTCCTTCACCACTTGCCAATGAATTAATAATGGAATTGCTCAAACGTTGCTCTAGGGTTGATATATTGCCCCATAAACGAGATGAAAATGTTTTTCCGCTCCACGGATAGTTCATGATGTTTTCTAGTTCATTCTTAGTTAAACCAGGTGCTGAACCGCCTAATAATTGTATCAACGCATTAGAATTAGAATTGTAGATTCGTTTTGTGATATTCTCTAAGTCGTTATTAAATTTACCGTTAACATCACTAGCTATTGCTTCACCTGCAAGGGTAGAAAAAATGTCTGCTCGTAATTGTAACAAGCGGTTAACTTTCGCATAGTCAAAGGATGGAAAATATTCATCAATGAATTGTTTATAAGCTTCATCTGATTCCATCAACTTTTCATAGTTTTTTTCGATATACTTGCGGTACTTCTCTTGATCTTGTTTGCTAAAGTCTTCTAGCATTTCACTTTGAGTGATATCGTGTAAATCTGCTTGTGACAACAGCTGTCTTTGAATTTTAACTAAAGCACGTTCGAAAACAGATTCTAGCTCATTAAGAGTTTTCTTTTCCAGTTTCAAACGTGCTTTATCTTCTAATTCACGACGTTTTTCCCAATAACGTTCACTAGCCGTTGTTTTCTTCTTCGTCATTACCTGCACCACCTAGTTCATCATATTCACCGCTAGGATAATCTTGACCTTGTTCTAAATTCATCAAGTCCATTTCATAATCTGGGTCTTTAACAAATGGAATCTGATTAATAATTGTTCGTTTGGATACAAATGGTGAAAGTTTAGGCAATGCATCAGCAAGATAACCGATGTCTGTTGGCAAGCTACGACTGAATGTGAATACAATTTTTGACACATCAACATCTAATTTATCCCTAAATTTAATAAAGGCAGACATCGTCTCAGCTGCTTCTTTCAATCCTTCTTTAAAATACTGTTCTTTAGTATTTGTTTTAGCTTCTAGTGCAATAATTTGCCATTTGCGAGCTTCGCCAGAGCTATTAGACTTAAATACTTCATCATTGAAATCGATTGACTTAGTTACCGTGTAATAAAGCTTTTTCAGCTTATCAAGATGATACTCGTTGAAATCTTTATTAATGTCTTTCGTTACATACCCAACCTTAGCTTGTGGATCTGGCAAATTAATAATACCTAATTGTTCCATCATTCTTTGTGCTTCTTTTTCATCTAATCGTGAGCCACTAATGGCCATATAAGCAAGTTTAAACTGTTCAACTTCGTTTTGTTGGTCTGATAAGCTTCTATCAAATGCATCAGAAAGTTCTTCCGCCACTTCAAAATCGCAATAACGATTCGTGTTATTTTTAAATTCTGATAGGTAAAACGTTTCTAGCGGGTTTTCTACTTCCTCAATCAATTTAAATGTTCCAGATGCACTGACTAAATTAGATTCAACATATCTGCTATATATACATATTCTTTTTTTAGTAATGACTTTCATTTCTTCGAAAAATTTTTTTTGATGTGTGTCGTATTTTTCACGAATAAAGATATCTGCATTTTCGTATTTTTCAGCTTTCCATGGTTCGATATTGCTCGCCCATAATTGCCAACCTTCCACAGTTTCAACAGGTTCTAACAAACGAAAAGCAACACCACAAGCTCCTTGAAACCGAGCTGTATCAGAATCAAGCATGGCAAACCGCATATCGTTTACTAGCTCTGTTAATCTGTCGAATTCTTCAGGAGTTTTTGTCTCATTTCTGATATTCCCTGAAAACAAGTCTTTTACCTTTGAACCCATTTTTTGCAATATAGATTTGCGTTGTTCGGTAATATCATAATCCCACTTAATTGGAATGCCTGTGAAATGGTCAGCTGCTTGGTCGACAATAGTATTGTATAAACCAGCATGAAGTTTATTATTCACTTTTATAATCTCTGTGTTTGGTTTAGGTCTTCTATCGATCTCATTTTGTTCGCTTGTATAGGCTTTGTACTTACGCTCTCTATCATCAAAAAATGGCTTCATTTCAGTAATAAAATCATTAGGATCGAAAACTTCTTCATTAATTTGTGTAGAATATTTTGTTCGCACTCTTTTATATCGCTTCAAACTTAAATTGTTTTGAAACATTTTCCCACCTCCTAATATTGGATAAACCTCACATTATTTTTATCCATATCTTCACTGAAAGCATATCTTGTCGCATCAATTGTATGGTTGTCTTTATCTTCTAACCTAGGTTTAGGATTACCGTCTTTATCAGTTTGATAATCAATATTCTCAAATTCTTTAGCAATGTTAGGAGTTCTTAATGGATCAATACAAATAAAATCCAAATCGCCTAACCATTCTTCGCCATACTCAACAGAATCAGGACCTTTTTTTACTCCGAAAACTCGTGGCATACCATGTTCACTATTTAGCTCTGCTATTGATTTAGGCTCTGCTGAATCAGCTGCAATTCTATCTGATATATATCCTTTAGACTTAGCTTTATTAGCAAATTCCCTATTACTAATTTTCACACCATAAATTTCATCAATAGCATAGATGCCATTTTTCTTTTTGTCATAATGCCATCTAACAAATGCTAATGGATCAGTAGCATAGCCGAAGTCAAGACCGTTTCTGATATTATCAAAGTTAGCTACCATTTCATCAGTTATACAACCTTTTATTACTCGTAAATTATCAAACGGAACAACTCCTGAACCAATAGCTTTGCCGTCATACTCCCACTCAGCACGTTTCGGATTCTTAGCTCTCGTGGCATTAACTTCTTCAATAAATGCTTGAGCTATGAATGGATTATCCTTATATGTTGAATGATGAACGAAAGTATTCTCAGGTTGGAAGCTAGATTCATATTTCTTATTAACCCATGATTGTCGTCGCTTAGGAGGATTGTACGAATAAAAGAATTTATAAAAAAGACCATCTGCTAATTCACCACGTAGTAATGAGTTAGTTATGGTTTTTACATCATCTTCTGTTTTAAACTCGGCTAATTCCTCAATCCAAGCTATAGCAAATGGAAATCTTGAATCCTTTAATGACTTAATTCTTTCTGGATTCTGTGCGCCACGAAAAACAATATAATTACCTCTAGGCTTATAGGTGATTTTCATAGGACTTTTATTTACTTTAAAATACTTAGACACACCTTGTTCTTCAATTGCCCACTTAATCTGTTCAAAAATAGATAGCTCAATCGTATTATCGACATATCTAATGGCCACAGCATTTACAGGATATCTCATAATCAATTGAACGATTATGTGTGCTATGCCAGATGATTTACCTGATCCACGACCACCTTTTTCAACAACATGTAATATATTTGAGTTTAATGCTATCCTCCAAGTAGTATGAAATGCTTTAGGAAGAAATTCAGATAATTTTTTACTCATATTCATCACCTGATATATCATCGATGAAAACTGGCATATCCATGTCTCCATTTGTAGCATCTAAACTAGCTTTAACTTTTTCAGTTTGAACCTTCAATAGTTGTAATTTGGCATCATTTGCTAGCAAAGCATTCTGTTGCTTAATAGCCTTTGTTAACTGATTGCTAATTCTTGTCAATGCTTCCTCAATAGCCAAAATATCATCTAGTTTTCTAAACGTTTTACGAGTGACTTGTACATCTTTTAAAACTTCTCTCTTAACAGTAACCATTTTCCCATCAATTACCGATGGCTCTTTAACTTTCCGAAGCTGCTGCAAACGTTCAACTTCTTCATCATTTAAGCCAGCCTCTGCATCTTTTATGCGTTTAAGCATTCTATATTGGCGAATTTTCAGGATTCTTATTTCTTCATCCAAAATAAAAAAAGGATCATCATTCAGTTTAGAATAGATGTCCTTTTCTTCGTCAGATAGTAAGTCAGCAAATATTGTCTCATATTCACCTGTTTTTACCGCATTCTTATTTCTTTTTGGTGGCGAGGCACTTTTATTCCCTTTGTTACCTACGGCATTTTTGTTTCCAGGCGGCGCTCCACCTTTATTAGTAACGTTACTTTTTGAATTGGTAACATTACCTTTTAATTCATCAGCCCATTTATCTATCGATTTCCATTTTCTTATTTGGGAATCTGAAACATTTAATTCATTAGCTAATTCTTTAAGAACCTTTTTACCGTTTGACTTTAACCAAGTTTCTTTAGCCTGGTCACGACGTGGATCTCTTTTTCTAGCCATCCATTAACACCACCTCGCTTTCATATAAATGGTTGAGTTTTGTTTTCTAAATAATTAATTTTTCTAATTCTTTTTTTGTTTTATCTAGGATACTACAAGTTATGCTACTGATTTGTTTTTCATCCAACGTAGTTGGTTTTAATTTTGCAGTACCATCTTCTAACATTTCAAAATGTTTTAATCCGTTATTACCATGGGATTCCATACATAAGTATCTATATATACCATCATACCAATCCGACTTATCTAAACGCTCAAATAGCTTATATATTCCTTTTGTTTCTCCGTCATCATTGTACCATGGTACTAATCTATGCCCATAGAGTGAATCAAGTTCTTCTAAATATTCTATAATTTTAGGCTCATTTTGTTCATATAAAACAATTTGTTCATTAAAGCTTTGATCTTGTTCAGACATTTGTTGTAATTTTTTATTCTTTTTTTGCGCCTCATATTGTTTTTTTATATCTCTATACATGTTCAATTGATACGCTTTGCTTCTTTTAAAAGAATCTTGTTCGAGTATATACATTAAATAAATATAATTTTCCACCATTGTTCTGGATAAAGCTAAAATACCAGCATAACAAGCACTTTCTAATAAAGCATTTATTGACAGTTTTAAATCTAGAATCTCGAAACCTATTTCACTTGCGACCATATAGATCAGGGGCTCATTTGAGTCCGGTATTTTTTTAAAAATAATACTCAACGTCTCTTCATAGTTTTTGATTACTTTGTCATCAGCACTCTTTGAATTATTTTCCAAACTATTATACCTCCATCTGTCTTTTGAATTAATTATCTACTAATTACTAATTTCTTTCAACACGAGGAATAAAATAAAAGGCTACACTTTTATTGTGCGGCCTTTAGACACGTACTGAATCAGTTGAGCGGTTCGGCTGTGGATATTTATGTGTTAACGATACATACCAATAGCTTTTCATGTTTTTCTCTCCTAGTTGTTTTTATGTACTTGATTCAATAAATCACTTCTTGCTATACTATTTATGGGTAGCAACTCCTTTTTGTAAATAGCAACCATTAGCAATCCAATCTAGCGACCAACAAAAATTGTGCACGAATGCTACCTAGCCACTAGATTCCATAGTCTAGTGGCTTTTTATATACGAAAAAAGACCACTCACTGAGTGATCTTTATATCGGCGTGGCAGGAGTTGAATCTGCACAAGCACGCATGCACTATTTTAAAAATCAACTGACCTCACTAATTGAGCTACACGCTGTTATTTAAAACAAAAAATTATTTTTTTATTTCTTTGTTAATATTTTTGAATAAATCAATAAATATATCCAACATCCCAAAAAGAGATGTTGCTATTAAAGCTAACCATATCGTATATATAAATTGCCAGCCCAGTGTTGCAAACATCTCCATAAAAACAAAGATTAGAGACATTATCGATGTCAAAAAAAATAAAAAAGAGTCTAACATTATTCTTTCTAATACTTTTACATCAGTTTTTAAATTTTTAAAAAGAGGAGATTTTTCAGCCATTACCGGGATAAAAGACACTGTAAAAAAAAGAAATGCTGTCGCCAGAGATGCAAATGATAGTACAGCATCTACAGCACGGTTAAATGTTTCTAATTCATTAGGTTTCATTGTTTTTGGATCTAAATAAAGAAAAAAATGAAATCCTATAAATGCTACAATAAAGATTAAAACTATGTCCTTATTTCTGCAGAGCATCTCACCGTCAACTCCTCTCTTCTTAATTTCTATTTCAGATCCAATGCTAAAATCAATTCGTTATCGTTATAAGCTTGTTCTATTGACATTACCATATTTTCAATAGTAAGTTTTCCTTGCTTATTTAAGGGAATCTTATCATCAACATAGATTAACCTATTACTAATTAAATCTATTACTTGCTCCCTGTCTCCCACCGTCCCTTTCAAAACCAATTTATCTACATCTTCTTTTTTATTTAAAAATCCTTTACAGTAATTGACAACATTATGAATATTTAACTGTCCTGTATAAATTATTTTTTCGCGATTTGCTTCTAGCTTTTCTATAATTTTCTGTTCCTTTTTTGCACTTCTTTTGTTATCTTTCAATTCATTTTCATCTACAATTCTATGGATTGCAATATCAATCTCATGGATACTATCCATATGGTTGATATTTTCTAAGTCAGTATTATTGATAATCGTAGCTAATTCCCCACCCTGTTTTCTGGTAATCCTGTAAAAGAAAGTAACTAACAAATTCTTTCCTATTCCACTTCTATTTCTCGGAATGATAACCACACCTGTTATTGGATTAACCAAAATTACCGTATCTGTTGTAGGACCTTCATCACTCGTTTCTGCATAAACACTTCTGCCACTTTGAACAGATTTAGAAATGCTGTTTACAATAGCTTCTTTTTCAATATCTACCTTTGATAGGCTAAATATCCACACATAACCAGTCGATACCTCTATTTTTTTTATATAACTAAATCCTACATAAATATTTTTGGAGCATTTAACGAAGTTTACGTTCGATTCTTGATTATTACGTATATATCTATAATATTCATCGATTTTTTTGTCAAGTTCACTCAAATCTGTTATTATGTCACCTTTTACTATACGTCTATACTTAAAAAAGTCGTACGATTTGGTAGTTGTTTTCACCATATAAATCACTCCTTATAATAAATATCTACTATAATAATAATTAAATCAAAAAGAAATCAAAAAAACAAGCATTTTCTTGACTTCTTTCTAGTAGATATAATCATAAGGATTACAATTTATATTATAAAAGAGAACGAATGTTTGGTCAAGTGTAACTAGTACTTACAAATAAAAAAGAGACACCAGCTTGCTAGTGTCTCATCATGAATGTAGTAGAAACATCTATTGACGATACTAATTTTATTTAAGTAGCGATGCTACCTACTGGAACAATAGGACTCGAACCTATACCGACGGTTTTGGAGACCGCTGCTCTACCAGTTAAGCTATATCCCATTAACACTCACAAACCTGTAGAAAAAAGAGAGAGGAATTACACCTCATTTCTTTTAGTTTGAGAACGTTTGATTTGTGAGTGATCATTGCAAACTACATAGCGCTATCTTGACAATTGCTTTCAGCGTACGTCTACGTGTAAGCTTCATGCCAAGTTTATTGCAATATTTGCTACCTAGACTAAACGAGACAGAAAGAACTGGACTTTCCACATCCTTATTCTTTATTTTTTTGTAGGTAGCCTCCAAAGATAAGCGAAACGGAGCTAAGATAGGTAATGCATGCCTTACCCTCGTCTCCTTATCTTTCGACACTACCATAATAACATCTAAATATTGATAAAAACCGCCAACTTTCCGCCAAAAAACCGCCAAAAATTTTATTTATATGCAATTATTTTTCCATTTCGATACGCTTCGGCAAATTCAATTAAAGCCTCTGATTTCATTCGTTGAATACTTCTTTCGGAATATCCAACTTCCCTAGCTATCTTGTAATTAGAGTAATGGTCCTGCACACAGAAACTATAATGCAAAATTTGTCTGCTAGTTAGGCTCAATGCCATAAGCGCAGATAAAATTGCATCTCTTTCTGCTTCTGCATCAGCTAATTGTACCAGTGCATCTTCTGTTTTGTTTCCGTGGCTTTGGCTTTTAGGCATCTCTGTAATAATTGGTGATTTTAAATCTATCAAAGAGCGACCAGCTATTCGCTCTAAACGTCTAAAACTCTTCAACACATTTCTAGCATTCGCTTTTGTTTGTCGAAAATCTACTTCTTTTAACAATAGAATCAAGTGAAATCGCTCCTTTTATGGTATAATAATTTATAATAAACATATCATCATTTAAGAGTTGCTTAGCGGAAACTAAGTAGCTTTTTTTATTTATCCAAATATATATAAGTAATGCTTATCCTTTGCTCATCAGCGACTCTATATGATATAAATTATACTAAGAATACTATTCCAATAGCTATTCACTTCTCAGCCAGTCGGCGGAAACCGACTGGCTATTTATTTATCAAAATATTCATCACTCGTACATGTTTGTAGTCAACAAATTATTGGTTGACTATAAAGAAAACAATAATAATTCTACAGTATTTTACAATCTTCCATTCGTCATCTTTCACATCATCTTTATTCATTTGATATTTTCCATCTAATAAATATTTTTGGCATAGAAAGTATTTTCAAATCTATTTTTCAATGGTATAATCACTTTAACTTTCTTGGGGATTTTATTTATGAAATAAATTTCCTCCTTTTCTACATTAACTTCTGGTAAACAGTTAATAGTAGTACACGTCTCTACAAGAGATTTATTGTCGATTTTTAATCGGCTATTTAATAGCACTTTATTTGGGGAAAGTGCTAACTCACACCTAAAGAACAACTGGCGGAAAACAGTTGTTTCTACCACATAAGTCAGCTAGTGGTCAGCTGGCTTTTTTTGTTGCCTTAAATTTCATAGTAATGTATTATTAATTGTCTCTATCTGAGATGAAAATGTATCTATAACTAGCTAGCGGAAACTAGTTAGTTTTTTTATACTATTTTTGTTGGTTTTAAAACTACTTAGCCTTTTTATATAAATGTGAACGTCGAATAATTGAATATTAAATTCTTTAAATTTAATCATCTTCTTTACTCGCTTTCTAACCGAATAATTCTCTTTGATCTGTTTACCCGTTTTACCCACTACACTTGTTCCTCCAAACTTGTAATTTCTAGTTCTGTTCGTGGTCGCATACTGTACAACTTTTGGCAAACCATCACAGCAATTTGACCATCGTTTTTATATAAAATACCTTCGGCAGCATCAGTGACTGCTTTGAAATAGTTGTCCAAGTCAGGTTTCTTATCGCAATATTTTCGCTCTAATTCCACTTCTAAGCGTTTCTGTTTATTACTTAAGGCAGATTTAGGCGGATGGATGTAAAACGTCACATGTGCGGAAATTGGCCCTTTTTCAATCAACTTTGCTCTTGATTTACGAAAATAATTCTTTACTTGATTTTTGTATTCTTTCATCGCTCGATCTTCGTAAGTTTGAACATAATTTCCACGCCTTGCAAATCTCAGGCGACTTTGTGGCTTGGGCTCAATCGGTAGAATAATTCGCATCTCTTCCACCTCGAACCTTACAAATCGGCTTCTTTGACGAATACTCCGTTTACCATTTTTCCTTGGCGGTTTTTAATTTCGCTATATGCTTGATTTAAGCATTCGTATAAATCCATGTTATTTTACATAGCGAGAATAATTAACGTCACAACCATATCCCCGATACCATCTCTTAAGTCGTTTTCGTTGTTTCTTGCCAATGCAGCGCCAACTTCTCCGACTTCCTCAATCACTTTTAGCATTTGCTTTTCAGGTTCCGCTTTATCTAAACGCTTTTCTTTCGCCCATTCTTCCACTAATTTAACTAATTCATTCATCTAAAATTCCTCCCCGAAATCTAATTCACGTTTTAGCTTGCTGTGAATCGATTCTAGCTCTTTTTTGTATTCTTTGACTGTTTGTATTGTTTTACCACTAGAAAGCACATAATCGCGTTCTATTGCGACGAGAGCCTTACTTAAATTGCCATAATAACCAATCAAAGCGAGTGATTCTTTTTGTGTACCGTCTTTATCAGTCAAAATGGTTAACTCTCCGTGTTCGTTTCGTCTCGCTTTATTTACGATTACTTGCTTATCATCACTAGTAATTCGATAATCAAGTACTCTCATTTCAATCATGACTTGCCCTCCAAAAATTCTTTTATTTGCCTATCAAGTTCAGCTTGCTTTTCTGGTGATAGTTTTTCCTCTTCTTGTTTTGGTTCATTTACCCAATCTGGTAATTGCTCTTGTCTAACTGGAGGATTCGTATATCTTGCTTGCGTTGTCGTTTCAGACAAGTCGTATTCATCGTTAAAACGTTCATCACGTATCCAGCGGAACAATTCTTGTGGATGATACCAGTCGTTTAATTTGATATACTTAAGATAAGCTTTGTATCCTGTTTTAAACCGTTCGAAGTCTTCATCTGACTTAATTTTCTTTAAGAATTGCTCTTTGGCTTTTTTCTTATTGGTTTTCTTCGGATATGTTTTCCAAACTTTTTCAAATAATTCAGACATGGTTGAACTTTGTTCAACACTATATATATTCTTTGTATTATTCTTTGTATTATTATTTAATGTATTATTCTCTGTGAAGTTTTCTTCACTAGGGGTAGTGAAATTTTCTTCATTCCCCTCCTGATGATTTTTTCCATAGGTGATGAAATTTTCTTCACTAGGGGTGTAAAATTCTGTATCAGTTGGATACGGTAAGATATAGATATGTCTCCGATCTACCATTTTGCTGTTTGGCTTATAAAAAATTTGTATTTTTATATAGTTTCTTTCTTCTAACTGTTTCAGCCATGAAATAATTGTTCGCTTGCTAACGTTATACAGATTTGCAAAATATTGATTCGTTGCCCAACAATAGCCTTTTTCATTTGCTAATGCCGTTAGCTCTCCATACAATAATTTTGCATTCCCATTTAAGTGGTTATCATAGCGAACAATCGCTGGGATAATGGCGTAATATCCTCTATGTTCATTCACTAGTTATCCTCCTCATCAACAACGACCGTATAAATATATTTATGCTTAATTTCTCCGTTAACGACTTTTTTTATTGTTTGTGTTTCAATAGCTATTCCTTTACCATTTCTTGAACCGATATAGACAAATGCTAATAGTTCAAAAAATAGTTTTTGACTCGATGTTAATTGCCTGTATTCTACAAGTAATTCCTTTACCAAACTGTTAACCTCCAATGTTCAACTTCTTACGTTCTTCAACGTTTAGTTTTACTGGTTTAATTTGATATTTGTTTAAAAAGTTCTTAGTTCCTATCTGATGTTCTTCTTGATGATGTTGACGGCAACCAGCGTAAAAAGTAAATGTTTCGTGATTAATCTTTTGACGATTTCGCCCCATACCGACTACCTCGATATGACAAACATCGGCATGTTTTCCACAAATACAACACTTACGATATTTTAGGCAGTAATAAAACCATTTGTTATTTTCTAGCAAGTATTGGTATCTCTTTTCTAGTGGTACATCGTTTTTCAAAATAAATTCGATTAAAAAACTAATCCATTCTGTTGCCTCATGTCGTGTAGCCTTACTGTGTTCAAAATACACACCGTTTTTAGCTTCGTAATAATACTTTAGAACTTCCTCTATCCATTTGGGTTCGTCATAACTCCAACGAGCTATATCAGCTATTAAAACGTGAGAAAGTGCATTCTGTTTTTGAGACATTTGTCGATTATCTAATAGTTCAACTTTTACTAAATTGTCATCGTTGTTAGCTAGGAGTTTGAGGAAATTCGAGTTGATCTCATCCTCAAACTCAATCGCCAATTTATTTCCTTTGTGTTTTATGATTTTTCCAATCATTCAATCACTTCTTATCTTCTTGAACCTTCTGCCTAGATTCATAAAAATTTATCCACTTCGCAAGCAATTTAGAAATAACACCATAATCATAAGCACTATATTCTTCAAATGCTTTTTTAGGATTCAAATCAGAATCATTTATAGCTAACGATTTCACAGCTTCAAATTCTTGCCCTGCCAGCTCGGCTACTCTACTAATTGATGCGTTCAACATATCAATTTGCCGTTCAGTAATTGCAGTATTTTTCAGCTGTTCTTTTTGGTATTTATCAGGATCATCATCATCTGTTGCGATATTAAAAAATTTCAATAAAAAATATTTTTCCGCATACGTTAGTGCTTTTCCTACACCCTTTTCTCCTTCAATATCTACTCCTTGGCTATACCATGAACAAACAACAATCTCAGAAGGATTATGAATATTAATCCATGTCATCATTAACTCTAGCTCTGTAAAATACGTTGTACGTTTTTTGGCTACAGGCTCTTTCTTTACTTTATCCGCTTTCCATACCTCATCTTGTGATTCCCGAACTTGATGAGCAACAATTTCTGGCTTCAAAATTAATCCAACTTGATTTATGACTGTATTTAATGCGGATAGTACATCGCTTGACCCCACATAGCTGTATTGCTGGCCACGTTTACTTTTTTGAATATATGGTGCTTTTTGTCTCACATACGCTAATTTTTGATAAACATTCAACTCAGAAAAATCTGTTTTGGTTGCTTCAGCCATTCAATAAGCCCTCCTTATATCTTTTTCCTGAACTCACATATTCAATTAAATACACGTTTTCTTCGCCTAATTCTTCTATCAAATCAACGATTGTATCTTGTGTAGCAATTTTTTTACAAGTGAGTACTGGTTGTCCTGTATAAAGACATTTCATTGCAAAAGTTAGCTCAAACACACCGTCTTCATCAGCAATTTCATTTCCAAAACAATCAGTAGTGTCCACTGGATCATCTTCATAGGTTTCCTTATATAGTTTTTCAGTCGGCTCTGTTAAATATCTATCTAGTGTATTTGCTTCTCTACGATTCATTCACAAAACCTCTTTTCTGTGTTACAATTTTTCTAGTATAATTTTGTATGCGACTATTTGCTTGGCGGCGTAGTCGCTTTTTTCATCATGCAATCCCCCTGCGCTCTTTTTGTTGCGCAATGTATAATTGACTTTTTTGTTGCTTGTACCATAAATCAGCTAATCTTTTTGCTTGGTTTAACTTTTCTTTTCTAGTCATTTCAACTCACCTCGAAAAACCTTCGATAATATATCCATCAAATCGTTTGGATTATCTGTGACAAAAGTATGTGTATTTTTAGTCGTAGTTTCTGTTGCAATACCGTACATCTCCTTTAATAAACGATGTTTTGGACAATCACAATCTGATTGTTCCAGTTTTTCTTTTGTTAGTGTATATTGGCTATGTGCAGCAATGGCTACTATCGTGCCTTTTCCAACTTGAGATATTGCCATCTCTCCTTTTAAATCGATAGCTGCCAAAGATAAACCTACATCTTCTTTCTGGCATTCTTTTGCTAGTTTTTTAATTAATTTTTGAATTTTATCGTTCATTTTGATATACTCTCCTTAGTTCATTTTGTATGTGTCCTAATCGTTGGCAGACGATTGGGGCTTTTTATTTTGTCTTTTTTGAAAATGCTGATACTCCGCTTCATCCCAGTTGAAAAACCAACGGATAAAAAGAGGTACACTTATTGTTGCCAACACTGGAACTGAAAAGTGGCTTTTCAATAACACACCTAGCGCAATCATCAATAATAATGCGCCTATCAATCGTGCTTCACGTATTGCTTTCATATTTACCCTCCTATAATTTTTTTGATATAATTCAGTTGAAAGCGGGGTGTCAAAATGTTTTTTGTAATAAAGAAAGCTTCTAATAAAAAATACTATTTTGTAATTAAAACCGAAGAAAATGAAGTAATCGCATCAAGCAAGACTTATTACTATAAATCTTCTGTTTTAGAAATTATTGAATCCATCAAAAGTGATATGGATCAAAAAGCTATTATTGTTGACACTACTTTTAACTGGGGATAAGTTAAGGCTTATCCTTTTATCATTACTATCCTATTTCTTTAAACATATCTCCATTATCATTAGCCATATCAATTCTTGCTTGTAATTCTAAGTTAGGCTTCCATCTAGGAATTAGAGCTACAGCCTCTTCATATCGAACTTTTGGAATGTCTACATAAGATGCTACATCGAATAATGCTTTCAATTGTTTATAACAATTACTAAAGGCTGATTGCTTAATACTTGAATCCTGATAAGCCAATGTTTTTTTGCCACCTAATACTTTGATAACAGTTGATGAAACTAGCCCTTGTATCTTTCGTTGTTGGCTTCTATTAATTGTAGTTTCTGTTTCTAGCTTATCTAAACGTTTATTTACAAGAGTCAATCCACGTTCATGTTTTAACGCAGCTTCTAATAACAATTCTGTGTTATTAATCGGTAAGTTTGATTGAGTTTTAAGCAGTTCCTCCATTTGGTTAAAAGCTTCAATGTATTTCAGTTTAAACTTAAGAGCTTTTTGACCAGTGAATCCCATTGCTAGTAGCGTGAATCCGTCACGGTTCATAATGATTTGTCTATATTTTTGTTTGTTTTGTGGATGAATATAGCTATCTTCGTAAAATAGCCCTGCGTAATTTTCCGCAACCCCCTCTTTTAAATCATCAATCGCTGCTAAAACATCACGATGATTTTTATTAAACGTTTCTGCGACTTGCAAACTAGTTGTTACTGCTTGTTGGTTTTTCATAATTACTAAGTTGTCCATTGTTTCTGTATTGTCCTTTCCTTTAATCCCAATGATTCATGATGTCATTACAAATTTTTATAGCTTCTTTAGCAGGCCAGTATCTTTTTCCCTTGCTAGTACCAGGCTTTCTTTTTTCGATCATTTGCATACGTTTGTCTTTTACAAAATTTTGTTCAACTTCAGGAACAGACATTGAATACATAGACGATAATTGTTTGATGTCTAAATACTCAGCACGTTCATTTAATCCTTGACTAGCTTCATTTATGACTTGCTCAAACATTTTTCTCAGGATTTTTTCAATAATGTTGTATAGAAAGTTTTTTGAAGATGTATCTAGAAAATTTTCCATTCTAAACACTCCTATCTAATTTTGTAGTATTCAATAATAGCCGTTAGTGTTTCGTGAGCCTTTTTACTTTGATTTTTACCAGAAAGATAGTCGTTTAGATCTTGCTTATGAATATTGAAATACGTGGCTACAGATGTTAATGATATTTTCTTATCATCAAAGTACTCACGAATTTTCGCTCTGCCCGCTGTTGTGTCTGGCATATTAGTTTCTCCTTTCTTTAGTATTTTTTGTAAATTAATTAGATAGAATTTATAAAACTATTGACTTATGTATACAAATATTCTACAATCAGAACATAGTTAAATAAGCCTATAACAAAACCTTTATTATGCACTCGGTCGCCAAACTTAATGCTGTAAGGTATGTTTTTAGTTTGCTTTTTTTCTATCCAATTAACTTACAAGAATTATTATATACATTTTTTCTACATTGTCAACCATTTTGTAGATTTTTTGTATACATATTTTCTTTGTATTTCTAGAAAGGTTGATATAAGTGGATTTATACGAAAAAATAAAATTACTTGCTAGCGAAAAGAAAATGTCAATAAGACAATTAGAAGAAACATTGGGATTTGGAAACGGGGTAATTAATAGATGGCGTAAGAATACTCCTGGTTCTGATAAATTAAAAAAAGTTGCGGACTACTTCAATATATCTGTAGATTATTTACTTGGACGAACTGATAATCCAAATTCTAATAACTTAGAAGAAGATGAAATTACAACTTTCTTCCGTGTAAATACAGAAGATTTAACCGAATCCGAAAAAGATCAGCTCAGAGAAGAATTAAAAGAGTACTTAGAATTCATGAAATCAAGACTTAAAAATAAATGATTGGATGACCCCTATGTATTTAGACTACGATACTTATTTTGAATATCATGACCAGACATATATTATTATTGAAAAAGTTGCTAATTACTATGGAATTGAACTAAAAGAGTTAAGATGGAAACACTACAAAGATTATATGATTGACGTAGAAAATGTTGACATAATTCCCTATAGTTTCGGTGATGTTTCAAGAAAAATATTTTCAGGAAACATAATAAAATTTCACGATAAATGCGGAATTTCCTATAATCCAACAATGGTTAAAGGAAGGCAAAATTTCTCAATACTTCATGAATCTGCACATTATTTTTTTGATATGAATAAGGAATGCAAGTCTCAAAGTTTTTCAGATTTAATTACTGGAAAAGGATACACTAGCGAAGATGAACCAAAAGAAATAAGAGCTAATATATTTGCATCCCTTGCTTTAATAAACAATGAAGCATTGAAAGAATGTTTAAAAAAGCAAATGTCTTTCCGTCAAATTTGCGAAGAATTTGAAATGAGTGCTGCAGCACTACACGTAAGGTTATATGATTTTTTAACAAAAATATTCTTATTAAATCCATGCTTAGCAAGATCAGCTATTAATCAATATAGATATAACTATAATTCAACAAAATTAATCAGTTATATAAAAATGTGCTTGTGCTGATGAACTACAAAGAATTATTTTTGCGTAAAAAATCTCGTGTAAGGACACAGACTTAAAACTTATCTTGAAGTTTGTTGATAAAACTAACAACAAAAATGGAGGAATATAGTATGTTTTTATTTGGAAATAAAGAAGAAAAAAAGGTAAAGAAAGCAGAAGAAAAGCAAATAAAAGAATATTTTAAAAATAATCATGATATTGTAATAGGCGGTATTTATTTTAATGATTCAGACAAAAAAATATTTATCCCAAAAAGTATTTCTGAATCAAGAAAACAACAAGTTATCAACTATGATGATTTGATTAGTTACACAGATATTTTTGTTGGTGGCAATATAAAAAAACATCACGGAATAACTCGTGCAGTTGTTGGTGGCGTTTTAGCTGGTCCTGTTGGGGCTTTAGTTGGTGCTGGAACAGGTGGAAAAGAATTTACTTCCATTAAGCAATTAGGAGTTATGTTACATCTTCCTAATAATCAGACAGTAAAATATATGTTAATCACAACTGAAACAAAAACTGATTCTATGATTGGTAAAGGTTTAATGGATAAATACAACGAATTAATTGCAAAACTGGACCAAATACTAAAAACTAATTCAAGTAATAAAGATAACACTGTATTATCTTCTGCAGACGAGATAAGAAAATTTAAAGCCTTGTTAGATGATGGCATTATTACAAAACAAGAATTTGAAATAAAAAAACGTGAATTGTTACAATAAAAATAACGCACCCTCTCCGGCTAAGAAGTTAGTGCGTTAAAAATAGAACCAAAATAGGCTTATTTTGTTACGCCTATTTTACCACAAAGAAAAGGACGTGAAAATATGGCGAAACTAAATTGGTCCAAAAAATACAAATATGTTTTTTCTTACTCAAATAAAAAAGGAACTTTTTGGGGATATCGCTATCCTTATTACAACTCTCTAAAACACCGAAAAGAAGCTAGCAAACGTGGATTTGAAAGTGAAAGAGCGGCGAATAAAGCATTGCTAAAAATCCAATATGATTTAGAAACACAAAATACTTCCTTCGTCGAAAATAAACAACTCACCATAGATGAATGGATCAAAGTCTGGATACCTTACGCCCAAGACAATTGGAGTGTTTCAACAAAACAAAACATTGAATCCGCTGTTAAATTTCACATATCACCATTGATTGGAAATCAAAAGCTATCTTCTTTAAATAAGATTACTTATAAACGAGAATTTATTGACAAATTAAGACAAGAAAACAAATATACAGAATCAACTATTCAAACGTGGCATAAAATTGTAATGAGGATGATTAACGCTGCGGTACACAATCAAATCATCCCTAGCAACACGCTAACAGGCTTTAAATTTGATTTAAGTAATAATGTTCGTTCGTTCTCTAAAAAGGAATTACAGCGATTTGTGGCGGTTTTAGAAAACGAAGATATTCAAACGCAAGTTATATTTTTAACTCTGCTAAAATCTGGAATGAGGAAAGGCGAACTGATGGGGCTGCGTTGGAGTGATATTGATTTAACCGAAAAATATTTCGATATCAATTCTACACGTGGTGATTACGGTGAAAATAAACCTAAAACAAAAACCAGCATACGTAAAGTTTATTTTGACAACTCGTTACTCACTTTAATAAAAAAATACAAAAATCATGAGAAAGAACGGCTTTTCAGAGAAGGGATAATTTTAAGCGATAAGGACTATTTTATTTTAAGTTCTCGAAATTTACCTATCAAACAATCAAGAATTACGTATATGTTTCGCCTGTTATGTGAAAAAGCAGAAGTTCAAAACATAACCGTACACGGCCTAAGACATACCCATGCAACGTTTTTAATTGAAGCAGGAGCAAACATTAAGTACGTTTCAACTCGGTTAGGACACAAGAATATTAATATAACTTTGGATGTTTATAGCGATGTGCTAAAAGAAGAAGAAAAAGAAACAGCTGATATGATGGATAAACTTATTGAGAACTTGTGATTTGTGGTAAACCTGTGGTAAAAACATTAAAAACCATTGATATATAAGCACTTTACCACTCCCCATCTGAAATTGTAAAATAAGTTGCTGTTTCTTTTCAGTCCAAGTAAAAATATATTTCACTAAACGGCCATTGTTCCCTGACGAATGAAGAAAACTGAGTTTGCTTGGGCCACTCACTGTCATTTTTTCAGGTACAGCTAGCGAAGTCCTTTGAGCTGATTGGTTCAATTTATCAGGAAATGAAAAGCTTTGTTGTTCTTCAAAAAACCAAACTTCTTGTGTTTCCTCTAAAACAATTGCTTGCTGTTGCGCAAAACGAAGTTGTTTTTCTACCGTAGCAAGAAACTGTTCAATTTTTAATGTTTCTTGCCAGCGGTGAATAGCGATTGTTGGGAGCATAGTCATAAAGCAAACAATCGTTAAACTAGCAAGTGTTTCCATTAATGTGAATCCTGCTGACTTGTTCATTGCTTTTCTGCTGTATATTTATCTAACTGCTCTTTAGTAATGTAGCCTTCGTTGACTAATTCATTTAAGGAAGGCGTCTTATTTTTTTCTAGTGTGTATAGCTCGATTTGTGATTCTACAATTTTTACGATTGCTTCATTGCCTTTTTTGTCAACTGTTTCTTTATGTTTCGCTAAGTTAGGGACAAAAAGTAAAATCAATACGGAAATAATCAATAAGACAATCAACATTTCTAATAATGTAAACCCTGCGTATTTTTGTTTCTTTTTCATTATAAAACTCCTTCCATATTGCCATAAATAGGCAGCAACATTGCCCCATAGACACCGATAATTAAACAAGCAATTATGATAAAAATAAATGGTTGAACAAGGGTAATGACTCGTTCAATTTTTTTGAAAAAACCTTGGAAACAGACATTACTATAAACCATCAACTCCTTGCCTAATTTTCCTTTTACTTCCCCTTGTTGAATCATTAAACCCAATGCTTTCGTAAAAAAAGGATAAGCAGCTAATTGTCTATGTAAGGTTTCACCAACTAGCAGTCCTTCACTAATTGCTCCAGCTAATTCTTTCATTAAGGGGTAATTGGTTGTATGGCGCATCAAATCGATGACCTCTTTCATTTCTAATCCTTGTGCAAGCAACTTCCCCCATTCTAGTGCAAAAAAAGCACTGACGTATTCCCGATAGAGGCCACGGATAATTGGTAGTTTCAGATATACGAAGGCCCGCTGAATAGCAGACTGATGCTTCAAATAACGGTTTAAAATGAAGAAACTAAATGAGAGGACAAAAACTAAGGTAACCAGAATGTATGGACTGTAAACAATCAGAAGAATCCCAATATTTTTAGAATAACTATTGGCATCATTTTCCATTAATTGGGGCAATAAAAATTGCCGAATACCAACAATGACGAGAATCAAAAAAACAATCAGGAGCAGCGGATAACTAATTATTTTATAGAACTGTTGCCGATATTTTTCCGTTTGAAAAAAATGTTCGGAAATCGCTTGTAGTGTCCCTACCAAATCCCCGTGTGCAGTAGCAAACGACAATTGTGCCGAGACCATTGTTGAAAATCCTAATTCTTCGACTAAAGCTTGTAAGGCAACGCCTGAGGAAAAGCCTTCAACTAAAAAAGTTATACTGTGCTGAGGTAAGGCGTTTGATTTTTTCATGAAGGAAAAACTTTCTTGTATATTAAAACCATTTGCAAGTAAATCCGCTAATAGTTTCAGAAAAAGCTGCTGTTGTTTTTTCGTTAATTTATTCGATGGCTTGAAAATACGTTTTTTCTGTAATAAACCCATACGCCCACGCCTTTCTTAGATTCTTTTGCCAACTACTCTTTATAACGGCTTCCTTAAAGAAGAAATAATCATAAAGAATTCCTGCTACTTGTTCCTTATTAATCGTGGTTGTCAAAATCTGTTGATAAATGATACCTTGCAAGCATTCGGCCAATTCATGCTCTGGGCCACCTAATTCTATCAAACGCCGTTGCACCCCCAATAAGTTACGGGCGTGAATTGTCGCAAAAATAGTATGACCCGTTAAGGCGGCTCGAATAACTGCTTGAGCCGTCTCGCCATCACGAATTTCACCAATAATCAAAATATCAGGATGATGGCGCAAGCAAACTTTGATTAGGGCTTCATAAGTTAACTGAATTTTTTCATTTGTTTGCAACTGTAAAAACTGCTTTTCCTCAATTTCAACAGGATCCTCAATTGCTATCACTTGTTGTTCGCCACTTCTTTGTTTAGCCACACGATACATGGTTGTTGTTTTCCCGGAACCAACTGGCCCACTGAATAAATAAAGGCCTCGTTTCTGACAAGATGCTTCAATTTCATTTAGCTGGTGGGGAAAGAAAAAATGTTCAGCTTGTTCACCAAATCGGTGCAAAAAACGAATTACCAAGCTCTCTCGATTCTGAAAATCTCCCACAGATGATAAACGCAAGCGTTGCTTCGTCTCGCCAATTAGATAAGTTGTCGCACCTAATTGTGCTTTTCGTCTTTCCCCGACATCCATGCCGCCTATAAATTTAAAGTGGAAAATTAACTTTTCGCCTATTTCTGCGGAAACTTGTGTGTAAGGTGTCCGTTGCATCCCTGTCCGAAAAGAGATAGCTATTTCGGTATCATTGGGTAAAAAATAAACGTCTTGCGCCCCATGAAGGACGCCCCATTCAATTAATTGATGGGCTAATTTTTTTACATTTTTAGTCATTCATTTCCTCCTCTCACTAATAAACTACGCATTTATTTTATGATTTCAGCAAAAAAAAAGAACCTTCACCAATAAGATGAAGGTTCTTTTTTTGAAGTTTGCGCTGTCCATCTATCTTCCCCAAAATAGTGGAACTCCTAGACACTTAGTATTATACTAAAAAAATCTTGCGTTTAGTTTTCAAAAATTTCTCTGAATCACAAAATTTTTGAGAAAAACTATGATAATCCGATTGGATCGTTTACGTTTTTGGCTTCATTTTTTGTTTATTAACTAAATAAATTGGAATTCCTAGAAGCGTAATCCCTATACCAATCAATGCAAGAATAGGCTGTGTAATACTTGTTGTAACCAAGATGAAGATACCACCTAGACTTGCGATAATTGGAATAATTGGATAGCCAGGAACTTTATACGGTCGTTTTAATTCAGGTTCTCGTTTTCTTAAAATAAAAACGGCTAAGAAAATTAATAGATTAAACAGCCACATAACAAAAACTAACATATCCGTCAATAAATCGAAGGTCCCGAAAAACATCATAATAATGGCCACGGCTAACTGAAAAATTCCAGCAACGTAAGGAACAACAAAACGTTTAGACAACTTTTGAAACTGACGACTAAAAGGCATCAGATTATCTAAGGCTAAGGCATAAGGAATCCGAATCCCTGTCATTGTGTAGCCGTTTAACGCACCATATACAGAGATTAAAATCCCAATAGTTACGATTTTGCCGCCAATTGGTCCAAAAATAGCCACAGAAGCATCCGAAGCTGCATTCAAATTCCCAGCGATTTGCTCAATTGGTAATGTTTTTAGAAATACAAAATTAATTAAAGCATAAATTAAAGTAATCAATAACAAACCAAAAATAATGGCTTTAGGCAAGTCTCTTTCTGGTCGCTTCATTTCACCAGCCACGTTACCCACACCTAGCCAGCCATCATAAGCAAACATGGTGGCGACTAAGGCGCCACTAAAAGCAACTAAAAAGCCAGTATTCGCTGTTGTTTCAACAGGAAAAAGTGAAACAGCTACCTGTCCTGGAGTAAATAATCCTACTAAAGAAATCAAGGCAATTGGAATCAGTTTTACTACCAATGTCGTTGATTGGACCAAAGAAGCAATTTTTGTTCCTAATAAATTAATTATCGTGATACTGGTTCCCGCAAGAATGGCAATTGGAATCAATAAATTTGCCGATAAATGAAACAAATTGATTAGTTGTGTACTAAAAATAATGGATAACGCCGAAATGTTGGCAGGATAATAAATGATACTTTGTGCCCACCCTAAAAGAAAACCAGCTAATTTACCATATGTATATTCAATATACTTCACTGCGCCACCTGTTTCAGGGATTGCTGTAGCAAGTTCGGCGCTGGTTAATCCTGCACAAATGGTTAAGGCACCACCTAACACCCAAGCAAAAATAGCTAAACTAGCTGACTGTGCGTGTCCAACGACACTCGCAGCTTTAAAGAAAACACCAGCGCCAATCACCGTACCCATTACCGTGGATAACGCACCAAACGTTGTTATCTCTCTTTTTAATTGCTTTTTCTCCATAGACTCCCTCATTTCATTTAAACTAAACAAGCGTAACAAAATTTCCACTTTTTTGAAAAGATAACGAAAATAATAGCTGTTTTCATGAAAAATTCTGTAACGATCTCTTTTCAGTATAGCTATTTCTTTTAGAATTTCAAGTTTGAAAACCACAAAAAGAAAATTTGTCATAAAAGTTTTAGAGCATTCATCTTTTGTTTATAAACAAGAATGGAAAAACCGACGATTTTTTATTAAATAAACGAAAAATCGGATCAAAAAGAAACCTTTCTGATCCGATTTTAACTACGTTATTGGTTTTTGACTTTTTCTTTTTTCATTTGTTTGCTACGTAATTGTCCGCAAGCCGCATCAATATCTGTTCCATGCTCTTTACGAATAACACAATTGATGCCATTCTTTTTGAGTACATCATAAAATTTTAAAACCGCTTCTTTAGAGCTTCGGCTATATTGATCGTGTTCACTCACCGGGTTATACGGAATCAGATTAACATAAGAAAGTTTTTTCTTATTCCGTAGTAAATCTGCTAATTGTTGAGCATGTTCTGGTCGGTCGTTCACTTGACTCAACATAATATATTCAAATGTAACACGTCGGTTGGTTTTTTCAATGTATTCATCAATTGCTGCCATTAATTTTTCAATTGGAAAACTACGATTAATCCGCATAATTGATGTACGAACTTCGTTGTTAGGAGCATGTAATGAGATTGCTAAGTTTACTTGTAGTCCACTGTCTGCAAATTCACGAATTTTTGGCACTAAACCACTTGTTGAAACTGTAATATGGCGGGCACCAATGGCCAAACCTTTATCATCATTAATCGTTCGTAAAAAGTTCATGACATTGGCATAATTATCAAATGGTTCACCAATTCCCATCACAACGACATGGCTAACACGTTCATCCAACCCACGTTCATCGAAATAATGTTGCACCCACATAATTTGGGCAACAATCTCGCCAGCAGTTAAATCTCTTTGTTTTTTTAATAGCCCACTAGCACAAAATGTACACCCAATATTGCAACCAACTTGAGTGGTCACACAAACAGATAATCCATATTCTTGACGCATCAAGACTGTTTCAATCATATTTTTATCTGGTAATTCAAATAAATATTTCACGGTACCATCTTGCGCTTCTTGCACAATGACTTGTTTTAATGGATTTAATGAAAAATTTTCTTCTAATAAAGTCATCAACGATTTAGAAATGTTCGACATTTCACTAAATGAAGCAACACGTTTTGTATACAACCATTCCCACACTTGTGTTGCGCGAAATTTCTTCTCGCCATGGGCTAAAAACCAGTCCACAAGCTGTTCTCTCGTCAGTCCATAAATGGATTCTTTCTGCATTTCTTTTCCTCATTTCTGCTATTACATTCGCTTCATAACTATAACGTATTCTCACTTTGAATGCAATATCACGAAGAGTCTCAAAAAAAATCGTTAAGCGTGCATGCTTAACGATTTTTTATAATTAATCTTTCACTAAGTGATAAACTTTTTTGAAGTAGAACGTTCTGGCAATTAAATAGTAAACGACCTGAATCAATAAGAAAACGCCTAAAACTTCCCAGCCAGCTAATTGCATTGGCTGATCTAAGACAGCATACATTGCTTTCAAAGCAACAGCTCCATGAATAAATGAAACAACAATTGGGGTAAAGAATAAAATACCTACTTGTTGGTAAATCATTTTCTTCAATTCTTTTTTCGTCAAACCAAGTTTGTAAATCATCTTGAATTTTTCAACGTCCGTATTCATATCACTGTATAAACGGAAGTATAAGAAACTACCCGCCGAAACAAAGAACACGATACCGATAAATAGTCCGACAAATAGAACTGGCGTATAATATTGCGTAATGGCTGCCGACATTGCAGCTGTTCCTACTAACATGGGATACTTGTCACCAATAATATTTTCTGCTTTTATCAATTCTTCACGATTGGTTCCTGCTTTGGGCTGCCAAATTGTTTCTGTTTCCGCTTTGATTCCATCTGTTGAGGTACTATCTGGGATAACAACCACACCGCCAAAAGTCGGTAATACATTGGTTTCTTCTGTTTTATCAATGTTTAAAACTTGATCATTTCCCAATTGAACAGATTTGACATCTACTGATGCAGCAGAAGGAGCATCTTTTTGTGATAAATTAACTACTTTCTCACCTGTTAAAGTTGGTTCATCTATAAATTTTGCGAGTTTATTATATTCAGATGTTTTGATTAATTGGATACCGGCACTTGTTTTGTACATTGTGTAATCAATCTGATCAAACTGAATATTTTTTTCTTGGAATGTTTTTGTCGCAAATTGTTTCATTTCTTGATTTTCTGGGTTGGTCGAATCAGACAATGTCAGTTCGTACGGTACAGAACTTATTCCTTTAAAAATCATCTCGTTCACGCCGTATAACGTTCCAATGGCAGCAAAAGCAACCGTTGATATCACCGAAACCAAGAAGAACGAACGTGCATTATCTTTCATGCGGAATGCTAAATCTGATAAAACGACCATATTGGTTTTTTTCCAAAAGATTTTTGGTTTCCGTTTTAAACGTTCAATGACAGAAACACTCAATTGGTCAAATAAGAATTTTGTCCCTAAAATAACTAAGAAAATTACTGGGAACATCACCATTAAAACTAACTGTCCCTTAGCAACTAAAGCAATTCCGTAACCGACAATTAAAAGTAACACGGCTAAGAAAGATTTAACTTTAGAGCTTTTGATTTCACCTTTACCCATTTCTCCTGCTTTTAATAGCTCTTGAAGTGTCGCTTTTGGCAAGCGGAATTGAATAAAGAAAGAAATTACTAAGAACAAGACCGCAAATGAAATGACAGTAATGATAAACGGCATCACTGGCAAATAAAAACCTAAACCTAGATGCATCAATAAATTGCTAATCCATAAAATAAACTGTGAAAATCCAACACCTAAAATGCTACCAAAAATTGTAGCAAAGAAACCAATCACTAAGTTTTCAATAAAAATCATTTTCTTTAACTGTTTTGGACTCATCCCTTGAATCATCAAGGTTCCAAACTCTTTTTTCCGAGATTGGATAAAGACATCCATCGAGTATAAAACGAATAAGAAAGAGAAACCATAGATTATAATTGCCGCAGCCGTCATTCCCATTTGTGCTTTAGGATTTAAACCATTAGCTAAGGCTGGGTGAAAGACAAAACCAGTGAACGTAAAAAAGATCATCACAGAAAACATTGTACTTAGGAAATAAGCCAAGTATAAATGCTTATTTCGAATCGTGTTTCTTATAACAAACTGATTAAAATTCATTATCGACACCTTCAATCTCAGCCAGTTTCACCATGATTAAATCGTAGAACTCTTTTTGGTTGCCGTTTTGGATAATTTCATCAATTAATTCACCATCTTTAATAAAGACAATGCGCTTGCAATAACTTGCGGCTAGCGGATCATGGGTCACCATTAAAATAGTCGCCGCTTCTTCTTCGTTTAATTGTTGTAACAAGCCCATCACATCCTTAGATGATTTCGTATCTAAGTTTCCTGTTGGTTCATCAGCCAATAATAATTGTGGATGATGAATCATTGCCCGAGCAACGGCGACCCGTTGTGCTTGTCCACCAGAAATTTCTGCAATTCGTTTTTTCAACAGATGATTGATACCTAAACGCTCACTTAATTCTGCTAATTGTCGTTTCATTACAGAGACTTTTTCTCCATCAAGTGTCAATGGCAAAATAATATTTTCTTCAACAGTTAATGTTGGCATTAAATTAAAGCTTTGAAAAACAAATCCTAATTCTGTACGACGGAATTTAGCAATTTGTTCTTGATTCAAATTGTTTGGATTTTTTCCATTTAAAAGTATTTCACCGTCTGTTGGACTATCGATTGTTGCCAATAAATTTAAAAGTGTACTTTTCCCACTTCCAGAAGGTCCCATAATACCAATAAATTCACCATCTTGGACAGTTAAATTAATCCCTTTTAAAGCTTCATATTTAATTTCGTTTCCGTAAACTTTTTTTAAATTTTGTACTTCTAACATATTTTCCACTCCTATTCTTCTCACTCATTTAGTGTATCGAAAACGAAAAAAAACGACAATAGAAAAGAATAACAATGAACTTACATTACTGTAAGTGCACTGTTATTCTTTTAAAAGTTATGCTTCATATTCAATCACATAAGGATGAATCTTCGTATTATAAATAGCTTCTGAATATTCTACGCAACGACCTGTTGGGCTTAACGAACGCCGAATTCTTTTTAAGCCCGTTGTTTCAGTTGTTTGCAACATCTTTTGCTCTTCTTCTGTCAAAGTTGCAACTTCAAAACGGTCTTCAAATTTATAAATTTCAATGGCATGTCGATCCATCAAACGATACAAGGATTCTTCTTTGTATTCAGTCAATGATACGTCTTTCATGGCAGCTGGCAAATAGTAATTAAAATAAATATAGGGTTGTTCATCGATTAGATATAACCGTGAAAGGTGAACCACTTCTTCTCCTAAAAATTGATAAGCCGGCATCTCTTTTGACAACGTCAAGTTTTCAACTTGTAAAACTTTTTTAGTTACTTTCTGACCTGATTCATTCAAAAATTCAGTGAATGTCCCTGCTTTTGATAGTTTATTATAGGGACGATTGCTTAACACAGTTGTGCCTCGGCCACTTTTTTTCTCAACAAATTCTTCCGTTGCTAACATTTCGATTGCCCGCCGAATCGTAATTTTACTAACGTTAAACATCTCTTCCAATTCTGTTTCTGTTGGTAAAAACGTTCCTACTGGATACTTGCCACTCAAAATATCTTCTTTAATCTGATCTGCTACTTCTAAATAAAGCACGCTCTTTCTTCTCATGATACGCTCCCTCCCAACCGCACTATTCCTTTCTATTTTACCAGAAAATGATGATTATAACATGATGCTTTGCTGAAATTATAAAAAAAGAACAAAAATAGATAAATTTATCTATTTTTGTTCTTTTTGTTTATTGTTCTGGCGTCTCAGTTGCTGCCTCTTCTGATTCCGCTTGTAGAAAGACTTTTCTTGGTTTGCTACCTTCTGATGGTCCAATAACTCCGTGTGCTTCCAATTCATCTACTAAGCGAGCCGCACGATTATAGCCAATTCTAAAACGTCTTTGTAGCAATGAAATACTAGCTGTTTGCATTTCAACTACCAAGTTTTTCGCTTCTTCAAACAACTCATCTTGAGGAGCTTCACCACCGCCTGAAGTGGTCGGTTCATCTGTTGGCATCATGCTTTCTTGATATTCAGCTTCTTGTTGGTCCGTTACAAACGCAACCACTCGTTCAACTTCTTGATCAGAGATAAAGGCCCCTTGGATACGAATTGGTTTATTTTCTCCCATAGGTAAGAAGAGCATATCGCCTCGACCTAATAGTTTCTCCGCCCCGTTGGTATCAATAATGGTACGCGAGTCTGTCCCACTTGAGACCGCAAAAGCCATTCGAGAAGGGACATTTGCTTTGATGATTCCTGTAATGACATCCACACTTGGCCGTTGTGTCGCTAAAATCATATGAATACCTGCTGCCCGTGCCATTTGGGCTAAACGGATAATCGCATCTTCTACTTCGTTACTTGCCACCATCATTAAATCAGCTAACTCATCAACAATGACAACAATAAATGGTAGAATCGGACGATTTTCGCCATCTTCCGCATTTTTCTGTTGAATTAGTTGATTGTAACCAGTAATATTTCGGACACCTGTTGCTGCAAATTTTTCATAACGAAATTCCATTTCTTGAACTACTTTTTGCAGGGCTTGTGCCGCTTTTCTCGGATTAGTAACCACTGGCGTTAATAAATGAGGAATCCCGTTATACACATTCAATTCCACCATTTTCGGGTCAATCATCATTAATTTTACTTCATGGGGTTTCGCTTGCATCAAAATACCTGTGATGATGCCATTGATAGCAACCGATTTCCCACTCCCTGTCGATCCTGCAATTAATAAATGCGGCATTTTTGATAGATCCGCAGTTTGAACCATCCCTGAAATATCTCGACCTAAAGGTACTTCTAGTAGTTTATCTGGATGACTTGGTTGTGCCTCAACAATATCTCTAAAGGATACTGTACTAATTGCACTATTAGGAACTTCAATCCCGATTAGTGATTTTCCAGGAATCGGGGCCTCCATACGAACATCTTTGGCCGCAAGCGCTAAAGCAATGTCATCCGTCAAGTTAACAATTTTGCTAACTTTTACCCCAACAGCGGGTTGAACTTCAAACTTTGTGACAGATGGTCCTAAACTAGCTTTGACTACTTTAGCATCAACACCAAAACTCTTGAAGGTTTGTTCTAAGACGCCAATGTTTTTTTCGATTTTTTCATATTCACCACTTTGATCCGTTGCTTGAATTGTATCTAACAAATCAGTTGGTGGTAGTTGATAATCACGATCTTCCGCTTCTTCAGAAATTTCAAATTCGAGAACACCAGCTTCATCTGCCGCCTCTTCTTCCTGCTCTCGTTGCGGTTTTGTTGCTGCAATTGGTGGTACAGGCATCGCCTGATTTTGCTGTTGAAACGAATCAATTTGAACAGGCGTTGGTGCGGCCGGTTCTTCCACCATTGGTTGGTGGGTTTCAACTGGTGTTTTTGTTAAGCGCTCGGCTGCCGCTTGTTCCATACGTTCCCGCTCTTGTAATTTTTGTTGGGCAGCGGCTTCAATTTTTGCTTGGCGTTCTGCAGCCTTAGCTTCTTTCTTCGCTGCTCGCTTCGCCTCTTTTTCTTCTTGTCGCGCCTGTGATTTTGCCGAAACATGACTTAGGCGATCTTGAATACTTTGGAAATGATCAACAATTTGCTGAAAATCCCACATACTCATCAAGAAAATACCCGCTAACAGTAGCAAGGTGGCAATTAAATAGCTGCCAAATTGTGCCACCAAAAAGTACGTTCCTTGATAAAGCAGCGCGCCAATCATACCGCCACCTACGTTTTGCGTCACTTGGTTGGCTTTTAAATCGCTTTGCAAAAATTCCCAAGTGTTACCTAAAATATCTGGTTGACTGCCACTAACATTTCGAAACATAAAGGCATGGAAAAATAACAAAACACTAATATAAATCAGAACAGCCCCAAAAATAGGGCGACCTCTTTTTAACGGAAAATCTTTCCCATAAATCATGACTAATAAGCCATACAGGATTAGTAAAATCGCTGCAAATGGAAAGGTATTACCTACAACTAAGCGTAAACAATTTGCTAATAACGTGCCTAAAAACCCTAAGCGAAAGAGTCCAAAGACACCGAATAAAATAAAAATCAGGCCAAGAAACATATAATTTAAACGTTCTTGTTGTTGCTGTTGTTTTTTGGTCTTTTTCTTTGTCGTACTTTTTTTCTTATTTGTTGCTCTTTTTTGTGCCATTTAACTTCCCTCTTTCCATCACTTCTCATTATACATAAAAATGGAATCGAACAAAAGTGCCCACCTCATTTTACTTGAAAAATCATGGAAATTTTTTTAAAACTTTCATTTAAGAAAAATGGAACAATGGTCTCTTGACCACTGTTCCATTATTTCTTATTTTGCTGATTCTTAATGGTATAAGTCGAAACGACCTTTAGCCATCATTTCTTTGGTACCACCTGTTTCAAAGAGCGCTTTGTTCATGATAATTTTTTTCATGAATGAAGCTGGGTATCCTTTAATGTCTGTTTTACCAACAATTCCTAAAGCACGTGTATTTCCGACAGAACAAACAGAACCTTGTGATTTAAAGCTGAAAGGTTTAGTTGCTTCCCCTTTCAATTGTGCTTGAATATTTTTAGCAGCATGCGCTCCCATTTTCAAGGCGATTTGTGCTGTCGTTGGGTAAGGTCGATTAGTTTCTGTATCCATCACTGCTGAGCAGTCACCAATAATATAGACGTTGCTATGGTTCGCATCTGTTAAATCTGGTTGAACCATGACACGACCACGACGAGCTTCAAATCCAGAATCGCCTACAACGTGGCTTCCACTAACACCCGTTGTCCAAATAATTGTTTTAGCAGAAAGTTCTGCCAAGTCGCCTGCTTCGTTATCTTGATAAACAACTGCGCCTGGTTTGATTTCTTTAATCGGTTTACCTAATAATAAATGAATAGCTGAATCTTTTAATAATTGCACACCATAGTTCGCAAGTTTTTCGTTAAACATCGGCAATAGGCGAGTAACTGCTTCGACACAATAAATTTGGATTTGATCTGCTGAGACACCTGCGATTTCAGCAAATTTTGGTTTGTTTTCAACAAGAGAACCTAATAATTCAATCCCTGTAAAGCCTGCTCCGCAGACAACAATTTTTAAGAATTCTTCGTTTTGAGTTGCTTTGTATTGACGCATTTGTTCTTGGATATGTTCATACACGTTTAAAGCCGTTTTCACATCTACCATTTGTAGAGCATGTTCTTGCACACCAGGGATACCAAATGATTCTGATTCAAACCCAAGAGAAACAACTAAGTAATCATAATTGATTGTTTGGCCATCTTCTAAAGCAACTGTTTGTGTTGCAGCATCAATTGTTTTAACTGTTCCTTGGATAAAGGTGGTCATTTTTTCATCGACAACATCCATAATATTGTATGTGATTTTTTCAGCTGGTTGTGTTCCAGCAGCAACTTCATGCAAATCCGTTGCTTCGTAGTGATAGTTGTTACGATCCACTAAAGTAATTTCGACGTCTTTGGCGCCTTTTTGTAATTCGCGTAATGTTTTTAAGCCTGCGTAACCAGCACCTAAAATAACAACATGTTTCTTATTCATTTTGATTCCCTTCCACTCTATAAAAAATTTACAGCCACCACAAACCTATGGCAAAAAATAGCACTTGTGCAGTTGCTCCCACAGCTAAGATCTTCACAGCACAAACAAATGTTTTACTCTTCACTTGTTCCTTCAGTAAGGCTTGGGTTTGTTTCCGTACAAAAGGTAAAGTTAAAAGCATGAGTAACATTGTTGGCGGGGTTAATCCTAAACCGACAGCTAACAAAATGGCTAACATTGCTATTGTATTTAATCCGACGAATAATTTCAAAGAACTTGCTTTGCCAAGGTAATGAACTAATGTATATCTCTTGTTATTTTCATCTTCCTCTAAGTCACAGATATTATTTGCTAACATTAAGTTAGCAATGTAACAAGTGTTAGGTAAAGCGACTAAGAAAATCCCCCATAAATTAGCTGCTGACCAATTGAAAACTTCAAACGTATTAATGTAGACACAAATAAGGGTAATCATGAACCCCATTGTAAATCCTGAGAAAACTTCCCCTAATGGTAGACTGGACAAAGGTTTCGGTCCTGATGAATAAAAAATACCAATTAAGTAACAATAAAGACCCATAATTAATAACGGCCAGCCAACAATAAATGACAACCCAATCCCCATTAAAGCAGAAACGAGAATCATCCAAAAAATCATTTTGCGTATTAATGGCAAAGATAAATTTTCTCGACCGATAATATTCGTTTTTTCCTTATAATCATGAACTTCTGTGGCATGATGGTAATCATTATAATTATCTAAAATATCGACCGCCATATTAAAAATAAACATCGCAATGAAAAAAATTAAAACATAACCAACATGGAGCCGCCCATATTGATACCAACTAAAACAAATTCCTAACAAAAACGGCAAAACACTAGCTGTTTTTGCTTTTAATTCTACTAATTCAAAAAATATTTCTCGATTCAAACTATCCCTCCGCTACTTTTTTACAAACTTTGTTACTTTTAAAACTTAATTACTGTATTTCTGTCGCCAATTCGTATACAATCAAATAGTATTGAACCACTGAAAGGATCGTAGTATATTTATGAACACATTTTGGAAGTCGTTTCCTGACGTTGAACGTTCTTTAACGGAAACATGTGAATTAATTGAACAAACGTTGCATACACGCAACGAAGACATTGAAGAAGCCTTAGTATCTTTGGCTCGTTCTGGCGGCAAATTATTACGCCCCGCTTTTTTCTTTCTTTTTGCTCAACTGGGTGATGAAGAAAAACAAGAGAAACAACAACTATTAAAAATAGCTGCATCTTTGGAAATCCTACATATGGCTACGTTGATTCACGATGACATTATTGACGATTCTCCATTGCGCCGAGGCGCTGTGACTATTCAATCACAATATGGTAAAGACGTGGCTGTTTACACAGGTGATTTACTATTCACTGAATTCTTTACTTTGATTGCAGATGCCATGAATGGCTCTGAATTTATGAAAATCAATGCACAAGGAATGAAACGGTTATTACTTGGTGAACTCGATCAAATGAGTCATCGATTTGACCGCCGCATGTCGATTCCTGCTTATTTAAGAAGTGTCAACGGCAAAACAGCCGAACTTTTTTCACTAAGCTGTCTTGAAGGGGCCTATTTCGGTCATAGTTCAAAAGAAGTCCAACGTTTAGCTAAACGAATTGGCCGTCATATTGGCATTGCTTTTCAAGTCTATGACGATATTTTAGATTATACTGCCGACACGGAAACCTTGAAAAAGCCCGCTTTAGAAGACTTGTCACAAGGTGTTTATACGTTACCTCTTCTCTTCGCTTATCAAGCAGCACCTGACGTATTCAGCCCTTATTTGGATAAAGGACGCGCCATTACCTTAGAAGAGGCAGCTGAAGTTGCGGCGCTAGTCAACGACTATCATGGCGTTACAGAAGCACAAGCTTTTGCTAAAAAAGTAACCAACAAAGCAATCACTGATATTCAACAATTGCCTGATGGCACAGCAAAAGAAACCTTACTTTCCTTAACTGAGCTCTTATTACATCGTTCATTTTAAACGTTTTATGGAAGAATTGCCATTAATTGAAATAGAAAAACGACTGATTGTTTGCTTTAATCAACAACCAGTCGTTTTTTTATTCTTCGAAAGAACTAATGCCACGATCAATTCGGTAAAGTTTTTGATAATGCGCATTGGTTGCAAGTAATTCTTCTGGTGTACCACTCATCTCTAATTGGCCATCTTCAATAAAGATCACTTGATCCATCAAAGTTACGCCTTGCAAATGGTGGGTAATCCAGATGACGGTTTTATCTTTTAATGCCTCAAAAAAGGTTTCCAGCAATTGCTGTTCTGTAATTGGATCTAAACCAGTAGTTGGTTCGTCTAATAACACAATCGGTGTATCTTGCAAAAGAATCCGCGCTAGTGCCAAGCGATGTCGTTCGCCACCAGAAAAACGCAAACCTGCTTCATCTACCATTGTTTGTAAACCTTCTGGTAATTGGGTAACCATTTCTTTTAAGCCAACTTTTTCTAAAACCGCCCAAACTTCTGCTTCGCTTGCTTCTTCTCTACCAATCCGAATATTATTTAAAATGGTTGTTCGAAATAGGTACGGTGCTTGGTGCATAACCCCAATATACTCAGTCATCGTCTCACCAAATGCCTCAGTTGGGATGTTTCCTAAAAGGATTTCTCCCGAAGTAGGCCGTAAATCACCACGAATGAGCGAAGCCAACGTACTCTTTCCGGAACCACTGCGCCCTAAAATCGCTAATTTTTGTTTTTCAGGAATTGTTAACGATAAGTCATTTAATACCTTTTTCTCTTGATTTTCATATGCAAAAGACAAATGTTCTATCGATAAACTGGTGCCATTTGGCTGAACAGGCGCTTCTGTTGAGTCATCTTCCCCTTCAGGAAGCTCATTAAAACGACGAATGGAATCCTTATAAATCGTTGTTTCCTGTGCTGCAGCAGGTAGCGGAGCAAAGGCATCAATTAACGGAAAAACGGTTAAAACAAAGGCACCAATCCAATTGGCTGCGCCCCCATGATTACCTGGAAACCGCACACTAGTCCAAGCTAAGACAGCAATCGCAATCACGCCAAACAGAAGTTGTAAAACAAAGTCTCGGCCACGGTTAAATTGCTTCATTTTTTCATCTAATGCACGAACATTCGCTTCATCTGTTTCATAACGAGCAACGAATTCAGAGCCACGTTGACTAAATACCCAATCAGACACACCTAGAATATTGTCGGTTAGTGTTTGATATAACTCATTTTTGGCATATTTATGTTTTTCTTGACGCGCACCATTCACTAGAACTGAAACAAGTGGTAATAGAAAAACAACCACTCCTAACATCAGTAACATGCATAAAGCAAACCACCAAGAAAAGAAACCTAATGCAATCACTAAAAAGATATACAAAATCCAAGCAATAACGGTTGGGAAAATCGTTCGTAAATACAAGTTTTGGATATGATTAATATCCTCCGAAAGCAAACCTAAGATATCCCCAGTGCGATATTTTGTCTTAAAGAAAATCGCATCTTTTTCTAGCACATTATAAAGTTTCAAGCGCAGATCAGAGGTCATTTTTAACACCCAGTTATGACTCGTTAGACGTTCCACATAACGAAAAACAGGACGGCCAATCCCAAATGCTCTTGTTAAAACAATGGGAATATAAATTAATAAAATATTCTCTGGTAAGGAAGCCGCACGACTGATTAAGTAACCAGACGTAAACATTAATGCCCCTGCACTAAAGAACGTCAAGAAGCCTAAAAGTAAGGCAAAATACAAGGTTTTTTTATAGCGTTTTAAGAAAGGACGAACCCATTGATCGTTTTTCCAAACGTCTTTCGTTGTCGGCTGTTTTTCCATCATTGGCGTCCTCCTCTAATTTGCTTCATTAATTGAACATAGTAGCCATCTTTTTCAATCAACTCTGCTAGCGTTCCTTGTTCCACTAATTGACCTTTTTCCATCACTAAAATGTAATCCATTTCTTCCATCCAATGAAGACGATGTGTCGCAAAGAAGACGAGATGATTGTTCATTAATGGCAACATGCGCTCTTTCATTTCAACTTCTGTTTCAATATCCAAATGCGCTGTCGGCTCATCAAACAGCAAGACGTGGCGTTTTTGATCGACAAAGGCGCGGGCCAACGCTACTCGTTGCGCTTGTCCCCCACTTAACATTCGACCACTTTCCCCAATCAAGGTATGAATTCCTTCGGGAAGATCTTTAACTAGCTCTTCTAAGCCAACTAACTGAATCGCTTGCTGAATCGCCTCATCTGTTGCTTCAGGTGTATAAAAGCGAATATTGTTTGCCAAAGTATCTTGGAAAATATATGGTGCTTGCGGAATATAAAGGATTTGTTTTTGCCAGTCTTTTTGTAAAAAATGTGGAATCGTCTGACCATTTATCGCCAATTGACTCGTTTCTTCTGTTGGCAATAAAAAGCCACTTAATAAATTAATTAACGTTGACTTACCAGAACCACTCGCCCCAATAATTCCAATCTTTTTGCGACCATCAACAGAAAATTGCAACGATTGAATCGCTTCTTGCGTTGCATCTTCATAGGAAAAATTTAACGCTGTGACTGACAACTGACTTTCTTGATGCCAATCATCTAACGTGAGCACATCGGTCTGTTCTGCTTCTGGCAATGCTAATACCGCTTGGATCGCTTGAAAAGAGTTTTTTCCATCTAAGGTTGCATGATAATCACTTGAAAAATCACGAATCGGTAAAAAGAACTCAGGTGCTAAAATTAAAGTAACCAAGGCAGGAAATAATAAAATCGTGCCGTTTAATAAACTTAATCCAAGGAAAACTGCCACAACAGCTACCGATAATGTCGTAAAAAAGTCTAACGCAAAGGTTGATAAAATAGCAATTTTCAATGTACTCATGGTCGCTTTTCTGAATCGTTCACTTGTATGGTAAATACTTCCAGCATATTTTTTGCTCAACCCAAACAGTTTCAGCGTGTCAATTCCTCGCAAGGAATCAATAAAATGATTGGAAAGCATTTGAAACGCCGCATATTGCTTGTCCGCTTTACTTTGTGCTGCATAACCTAACACAATCATAAAAATAATAATAATCGGAAAAACAATCAGCAATGTTACGCCTGAACGAATATCTTGTGTAAAAACAAAGGCCAAAATAATCCAAGGAATAATCATCATATTCATCATTTTTGTCAAAATCAATTGTAAATAATTTTCGGTTTGACTGATGCCTTCTAAAGCCATGGTAACCATATTTCCAGTCCCATTTTTTTGAACAACATTTGGCCCCAAACGGAAAATTTTGGTTAATAATTGTTCGCGTAATTCTTTCGAGCGTTCATAACTAAATGTATCGAGCATTCTCTCACGAAAATACGTAATAACATGTCGACCAAGATAAAAAATAAAAAAGAGTAAAATACTCTGTAGTTGTTGGTTAAGATGCCCGCCACTCCAAAGGCCGACAATGGCTTTTGAAAGAAAAAAAGCTTGCCCAATTATAAAGACTGCTTGCAGGAAAGAAAAACCTGCAAGCAAGACAAGAATTTTTTTGATTTTAGGCATCTGTAAGATGTCTTTATCAATCATAGATTTAATACCCCTCTGGTACGGCTGTCTGTGAAATACGTTTTCTGAAAATATAATAGGACCAAGCAGTATAAGCTAACACGAATGGTAAAATGCTTAAAGAAATCCACGTCATAATTTTTAGTGTATATGGTGTGCTTGTTGCATCTTTAATCAACAAATCAAAACCTTCACTACCAATCATAACACGTGGGAACAAGCCACTGAACAAGAGAGCAACTAGTACAACTAATGTTAAACCACTCGCTAGAAAAGCTAACATCTCTTTGCGTTTAAACACCCCAACATTAGCAATGACCGTTAAGACCACAATTGCTAACGTTAAAATTAAAGTGACCGCAAAGTTCTTTTCATAAAAGTCCGTTTTGAAGTACATCAACACTGCAAAAACAACTAAACCGACATATAAAACGCCGTATAAGATTTCTGCATAATTTCGAGCACGTTCACGAATTGGGCCTTCTGTTTTTAAAGCAATATAGTTCATGCCGTGTAAGTAGCAAAGTAATGTTAAGGCTACTCCACCAACAATTGAAAACAGATTAAAATAATCCGTAAATTGCGCATGCATATTGCCGTTTGCATCTAAAGGCATCCCTTGGACTAAGCTGATAAACAAAATACCAAAGAAGAACGGTACAAGGAAACTACCAATTGATAGCGTCCAGTTCCACATCCGACGACGTTTACCTTCCGGCATGTTGTGGCGGAATTCAAAGGAAACTCCGCGAATAATTAAGCCAAATAAAATCGTAAATAGAATTAAATAGTAGCCACTAAATAATGAAGCATACCAATATGGGAAAGAGGCAAACATTGCGCCGCCCGCTGTTAATAGCCAAACTTCGTTTCCGTCCCAAACAGGTCCAATTGTTGCAACGACTTGATCTTTTTCGTCGTCATTGTGTGCCAACGTTTGAACGGCCATTCCAACACCAAAGTCAAATCCTTCTAAGAAGAAGAAACCTGAGAACAAGACGCCGATAAGGACAAACCATAATAATTGTAGTGTACTCATTCGCCAAATACCCCCTTATCAAATGGATCCAACGCTGGTTCATTTTCTTTCGCTAATTTTTTCGCTTCATAGTCTGGTCCTTTACGTAATTCTAAAATGACCAAGTAAACCATGACACTACCTAAACCAGCAAATAATAAGAAATAAATGACATTTGACGTAATTAATGAAGCAACCGATACATTTGGTGAAACACTTTGTTCAATCGTAAATAGTCCATAGACAGTCCACGGATAACGACCTAATTCAGTGACTAACCAACCTGTTGTATTCGCAAGGAATGGTGCGAACGTACATAAAGCAACAACCCACAGCATCCATTTCTTCTCGTACAGAGATGGTTTTTTCTTCCTTGTAAAGAATAGTCCTAAGGCAGCAACCAATAACATTAAGGCACCAAAACCAGCCATGATACGGAAGCTCCAGAATAAAGTGTTAACTGGTGGATAATAATTTTTATCATCCCCATATTTTTCTACCAAGCGCTTGTTGACTGTATCCATCCCATCAACCGAACCTGATAATTTATTATACGATAAAATACTTAGCATATATGGAATATCGATACCAAAAACTTGTTTATGTTCTCGTTCATCTGCCCAAGCAATCAATGTCCAAGCAGCAGGATCATCAGAGTCTTCATAGGCCCCCTCCATCGCCGCAAATTTCATTGGTTGTCCTTCAATTAGAGCTTTCATTTGCAAGTCGCCAGCTAATAAAACGCCGATTGAACCGAACAAAGTAACCCATAAGCCAATGCGCATAGATGCTTTGTGGAATGAAATATCCCGTTTTTTCAACAATTGGAAAGCAGCCATACCAGCTACTGCCATGCCGCCCAATGTAAAGGCGCCCATGATAACATGTGAAAATTCATACCAAACTTTTGGATTGCTGATGACAGCTACAAAGTCCACCATTTCAGCACGGCCATTATTGATGACATAACCTACTGGATGTTGCATAAAACTATTGGCAACTAAAATCCAGAAAGCAGACATCATTGAACCGAATACGACTAACCAGATAAAGGTTACGTGAACTTTCGGATTCATTTTATCCCAAGTAAAGATCCATAAACCTAAGAATGTTGACTCTAAGAAGAAAGCTAAGAGCGCTTCTACCGCCAACGGTGCCCCAAAAATATCTCCGACGAATCGAGAATAGTCAGACCAGTTCATCCCAAACTGAAATTCTTGAATAATCCCGGTTACAACCCCAACAGCGAAGCTTAATAGGAATATATTTCCCCAAAACTTGGCCATTTTACGATAACGTTCCTCTTTTTTCACAACGTACATTGTTTCCATAATTGCTACAACAAGTGCTAATCCTATTGAAAACGGTACGAAGAAAAAGTGGAAAACTGTTGTCATCGCAAATTGGATTCTCGCCAATGTTACAATATCAAACATATTATTTCCTCCCTGATTTGCCTCCACACAAAGAAACAAGCTTACCTGAATTGTTCATTTCCATTAGCGATGACTCCTTTTATCTACGAAACTAAAAGAAAATTCAAGTGAACTTTTCCAAAAAGTGTGAAAATGCATGTAATATAGAATAATTCCAATCTAAGTATACAACTTTCTGAGGCAGAAACCAAACAATACAGAAGCATTTCTCACAATTTTTTTAGGTGCTACCAAGATTTCTTCCCTTTCTTCTATCAATAAAAAAAGCCCTTCCTAAAAAAAGGAAGAACTAATCTCAATCTATCAACATTTTGACTTATCACTTGATTAGTTTTCGAAAATTGAAGCAGCTCGTCTTTGATGATAAAAATTCTAATCTTGTGATGAAAATTACGGATTGCTTGAGGTGATAGTTTGTTTTTTAACAACATGGCTATAAAACAGGCAGCTCATCCGCTCTGAAATCTGGCAGGTTTTGGTACCATTCTAAACAACATGACTCTAAAACCAAAGGAATTTCTCGACTGTCGAAAAATTAAGTTTTGGTACCATTCTAAACAAAATGACTCTAAAACACATTACTTCCTGAATTGTTAGCTGGTTGAGTTTTGGTACCATTCCAAACAACATGACTCTAAAACATCCTAAAACCAATTCAGGAAACGTTTGTTGTTTTGGTACCATTCCAAACAACATGACTCTAAAACTAATGGCAGAGATAAAAAGCGCTGATTTAGGTTTTGGTACCATTCTAAACAACATGACTCTAAAACAACTGCCCTGCTGCTTCTGCAACGTTGGCAGTTTTGGTACCATTCTAAACAACATGACTCTAAAACACTTCGACGGCCATCAAAGTAGGTCAATTAGTTTTGGTACCATTCTAAACAACATGACTCTAAAACCCTGTTTTTAGGAGGTTGAATAAAATGGAAGTTTTGGTACCATTCTAAACAACATGACTCTAAAACCTCGGAGAAGTATTTTTTCTCCATGATTCCGTATTCGCATCACTTATCCATAGCTAGATTTCAGTTTAGAAGGTCTGATTTTTTTCTTCACGTTTATTATACCAAACTTTCTCCTTCTTGGCGGAAAAACCCACCATTTTTCAATGGTGGTTTTTCTTTATTTAGTAGCTGTAACAGCGAGCCAGATTTCACTATACTTAGCTTCTGCTGGTCCTTGATATTGCGTAAACGAAATTTCTGGTGCTGCAACGACTTGGTAACCAGATGAAGGCAACCATTCAGAGAATATCCTTGCCCAGGTTTCTTGTAAAGTTTGTGGGAAAGGACCTTCATTTGGAAAAACCGCCCATGTATGAGCAGGTACGCTTAGTTGCTCCAAATCTTCATAGGTATTTTCTTGCAAAGTGGCAAAGCCAATCATGTGTGTCATTTCTCCACCTTCTGTTGTTCGTCCCTCTTGAAAGTCAAAAGAAGCATTTACTACTTGATGAGGATATATGTCATCAAATGTATGCATTTCCGCTCGTTGTTGTGGTGTAATGCGCTGTGCTAATTCCATGATTGCTTGATTTTCCCCTTGATACTGCAAGGGAACCTTCTGACTAACTCCGACTATTTGAAACGCTGGTTTTTCAATCAATTTAACATCCATTGATTGTCCTCCTTTAATATCAATATAGAAAGAGAATTTAGGGAACGTTTTTTGGATTTGTGTTTTCATTACTTCAGAAGGGGCTTGTCCTGACCAATCGCGAAAGGCTCTTGAGAATCCTTCAATACTTTGATAACCATATTTAAAAGCTACATCTGTCACTTTTTCACCAGCAAGTAATGCTAAATTTGCTTCCGCCAAACGTCTCTTTTTAATATATTCAGCCAGACTCATCCCCGCAATAAACGAAAAAGTTCGTTTAAAATGGTAAACAGAAATCCCTGTCTTTTTTGCCAATTCATCGAAGGATACTTCTTCCGTTAAATGTTCTTCAATATAATCCATTGCTTGATTTAAATTTGCGAGCATCCGTGTCCCTCTCTTTCTATTTGAAAGTTTACTAAAGACCAACAAGGATGACTTGATTATTTAGAGTCAACATTCGTCAAATTGCTACTCTTGGTTCATAGCGGCTTTTAAAGCCTGTGCTAAAGCACTTTCTTCTGGTTCGTCTGGTTGTGAATATTTTTTCATCAAACGACGTTCTTCATGTTTAGTCATTTTTTGTTTTCGTTCTTTTTTATCGGGAATTTTTTCAGTAATCGAACAGAATTTACATTTGAAAGAACGACCATTTTTTCCTTCTATGATGACCATTTTTTTATGGCATTGTGGGCAACGGTGATTGGATACTTTAGGATCTTTTCGCCGACGATAAGAACATTCTTGGTTTGTACAAACGTAAATCTTCCCATCTTTCGTATTTTTTTCCCGTAAGTTTGAGCCACAATCTGGACATTTTTTTTGCGTAATGGAAAAATCTTGATATTTTTTCTCGCTTTGTTTAATTTCACGGACTAATTTTTTCGTATCCTCTTCAATATCCTTTAAGAAAAGTTGACTCTTTTGTTGACCCGAAGCGATTGCTTCGAGCGATTTTTCCCATTTTTCCGTTAGTTCAGGTGTCACAAGTGATGGATTCACCAAGTCTAATAGTTGCTTTCCTTTGGCAGAGACACTTAAACCGCTATTGGTTCGTTCCATCAATTCTGATTTAATCAGTTTTTCAATAATTTCAGCTCGCGTTGCCGGTGTGCCTAAACTGTGTTTCTCCATTTTTCCTAACAACGTTCCTTCGGTTAATGGTTTTGGCGGCGACGTTAATTCTTTGTTAATGGTAAAGTTTGGCGCAACGGTCATGCCTTTTTGCCATTGGACAGTGGATAGCGGCTGTTCGGCTGTTGTTTTCCAGCCAGCAACAACTACTTTATTTTGATGAAAGACAAATGTTTCTTTTCCAAAAGCGACTGTAACTTTTGTTTGTTTGGTTTGATTTGGCTCAGCAAACAAACCTAAGAATCGTTGAACAATCATTTGATAGATTTTTTGTTCATCATTGCTTAGTTTTTCATAACGAGGACGTTGTTCAGTTGGAATCAACCCATGGTGATCCGTGACTTTTGCATTTTGGAAAACTTTTTGTTGTTTAACAACAGCCCCATTTTTAAGGTAGCCTTTCACTTCTGGTGAAAAATCAGCAATAGCTTGAAGGCGCTCTTTCATCGTTCCTTTCATATCCGTCGTTAGATATTTGCTGTCAGTTCGAGGATAGGAAACAATTTTATGGGTTTCGTATAAACTTTGTACAAGAGATAACGTTTTCTTTGCAGAAAATTGGAATCGCTGATTGGCTTCACGCTGGATTTCGGTTAAATCATATGGTAATGGCGCATTTTCTGTTTTAACTTTTTCTTGGATATCGGTAACTAAGCCCTTTTGTTTTGAGAGTTCTTTGACTAATTGTTCTGCTTCCTGCCGTTCTTTCAAAGCGTATGGATTTTTTTGGGTCATCTTTGCTTTTTCTGATTCAACAGTTAACGAGATAGTAAAATAAGTTTGAGGCTTAAATTGTTCAATCGTTTTTTCTTGTTGGCGCACCATTGCTAAAGTTGGTGTTTGAACACGACCTGCGGATAAGTTATCTTGATATTTCACTGTCAAGGCCCGTGTGACGTTTAGCCCAACTAACCAGTCAGCTTTTGCGCGCGCCAAGGCAGAGTAATACAAATTATCGTAGTCTTTCGCTGGGCGAATTTTCTTAAACCCGTCTTTAATGGCTTTGTCTGTTTGAGATGAAATCCATAAGCGTTTGACTGGTTTGTTAAAACGGACATATTCTAAAATCCAGCGGGCCACTAATTCACCTTCACGACCAGCATCGGTGGCAATCACGGCTTCAGAAACATCTTTACGATTAGCTAATTGTTTAATCGCTTTTAATTGATGTCCCGTTTTCGGTAACGGTTTAATCCCTAAATTCTTAGGAATCATCGGTAAAGTTTCCATTTGCCACGTTTGCCATTCTTTGTTTAAATCTTCTGGCATTTTTAGTCCTAAGAGATGGCCTAAAGCCCAGGTGACAATCACGTTGGGTCCTTCATAATAATTCTTATTTTTTTGATTTGCTCCTAAAACGCGGCTTAAATCTTTTGCTACGCTAGGTTTTTCAGCAATAATTAATTGTTTTGCAACCACTAGTTTCGCTCCTTTTTGAGTGCTATCTTTTCGTATTATACCAAATATTAGCTCGATTTTCTCTAAATTCCGAGAATAGAAAAAGAGTTTAAAGAAAATTCCCTGAGGTTTTTCTTTAAACTCATGCGTTTCAAATAACTTTCCGTTTGCAGAATTTTGTTTTGCCAAAATGATTGGATATTGTGGTAAACTCAGCTTTATTTTCAAAAGTAACCGCATGATGATTTTCTAGTAATGCTAAACCGAAGTATTGTTGTAAATCTTCATCGCATTCTTCACACCAGCGTTCTTCCCCATCATTCCAGAAAGCCGTTAAATAATTAGGCTTTGTGTTGACGTATGTATAATTCTGAGAAAGTTTTTGCCAAACTTCCACATAATATGTCTCTGCATCGGTCAAGTTATCGAAGGTTTTTTCTTGAACAATGTCCTCTTGCCAATCATCAAAAAACCACCAAGGTTCATTGTCGCCATACATTGTAATTACTTGATACATTGAACCGCTCCTTTTTTTGCTACTGTAGGTATCATAGTCACTTTCTGAAAAAGTTGCAAGGATTTGGTTTCGGACTGAGAAATTTTTGAAATTTATTTTATCCTGCTACTTCTAAAGAAGCAATAAAATCTTCAATCATGCGACGATAACTTTCTTCCGGCGTGGCTTCTTCGCGTTGAAAATAACCTAAAAAACGTAAGGTAATATAACCATGGATTAAGCTACGTAATTCTCGACTTTTATGCAGTCGTTCTTCATTATTAAATGGATAAAAAGCTAAAAGTTGTAAGATAATTTGATTGGTTTCATGGATGCCTTCAATTAATTGTTGGTTTTGCGTTTTCGGCACACTGATAAGTAATTCATAGACTGCAGAATTTTCAAAAGCAAATTGTTGGTACGTTTCAGCATATATCCGAATTGCTTCTGCGCCACTCTTACCCACTAAGGCTCTTCGCAATGCATCATTTAATTCTTGAATTAACAAGTCCACTAGAGCATTTTTTACTTCAGCAATATTTTTAAAGTGATTATAGAGTGAAGGATACTTGATGCCTAAATCAACGGCTAAATTTTGAAAGGTTAATTGTTGAACGCCCAATTCTTCCGCTAGGTTGCGGGCACTTTCAAGGATTTTGGCTTTCGTTAAATTCCGTTTTTTTGCCATCTTTCTGACGCCTCCAATTCTTAAATTTTGGACAATTATTAGTTTATCATATCTATTGACTCTTTTTAAACTATAAATTATAGTTTATAATAATAATTTGTAAACATCATTTTTGAAAGAAGGCTGTTTGGCATGCATATTACCAACCGTTCTCATTTGGCCGATCGTTATGGCAAACGAACCAGTGCAGAATTTTTATTACACGAACGTCCTATTTTATCTTTTCCTATTTCTTTAGCGGCCATTCCTAAAGAAGCCCGTTATTTATCCTGGGAATTAATTGATTATGACACGATTCCTCTAATCGGTTTCCCTTTTATTCATTGGTTAGCTGCCAATGTTCCTGTAACCAATGAGATTCCTGAAGACTTTAGTCGAACAGCACTCAAGCCTACCATTCAAGGAAAAAATAGTCTTGCTTCTCCTTTGAGGAAACAGATGATTCCTGCGCTTGCCACTGAAACGTTACCTGAGTTAACCGAACGTTATCTGGGGTTAAGCCCTCGCTCTGGTGTGCACACCTATACGTTATATGTGTACGCTGCAAAAAATCCACTAAATTTAAAAGAAGGCTTTTTTGCGAATGAATTGCATCAAGCATTGAATGATCAACGACTCGCCAAAGCCAAATTTGAATTTCTTTACTAGAAAGTGAGGAAATAGAATGTATGAATTAATTAAAAGTAAACTTTTCCGTCCAAGACAACCTTGGGAAAAAAATCTGCTCGTTTTATGGTTTGGCACATTTATGGCTGGTATTGGCTTTAGCTTAGTGATGCCATTTATGCCTCTTTATATCAACACATTAGGTACTTTTACCCACCAACAATTGAATTTTTGGAGCGGAATCACGTTCTCTTCCACTTTTTTAGTCACAACCATTGTTTCACCTTGGTGGGGCCGTTTAGCCGACCGAAAAGGACGCAAGTTAATGTTATTACGTGCTTCATTAGGGATGGCTATCGTCATTAGTTTAATGGGCGCAGTCACAAGTGTTTATCAATTGATTGGCTTGCGCTTATTACAAGGTGTTTTTTCTGGTTATATCAGTAATGCGACTGCGTTAGTTGCTACAGGCACACCTAAGGAAAAAAGCGGTCAAGTGCTTGGTACTTTAGCCACTGGTTCTGTTACCGGCACATTGCTAGGTCCTCTTTTGGGCGGTGTCACTGCTTCTATTTTCGGTTATCGGCCAACCTTTTTCATTACTGGCACGATTTTATTACTCGTTTTTGTTTTGAGTCTCGTCTTTGTCCATGAAGAGTTTGTGCCAATTGAAAAAAATCAAGCTGCATCTGGGAAACAAATTTTAAAAAAACTAGAACATCCCCACGTGATTCTTGGAATGTTTATTACGACATTAATCATTCAAGCTTCCAATAATTCAATTAGTCCCATCATCAGTTTATATATTCAACAATTGTTGGGTGGTCACGGAAATGTCACCTTAATTAGCGGAGTCATTGCTTCTATTCCAGGGATTGCAACGTTAATAGCCGCCCCTCGTTTCGGCCGGTTAGGCGATCGTATTGGCAGTGAACGCATCTTGACAATTGGCTTAATTTTAGCCATTTTCGTTTACCTACCAATGGCCTTTGTTCAAAATGTCTGGCAGCTTGCTATGCTTCGTTTCTTAGTTGGGATTTCCGATGCCTGTTTACTACCAGCTGTTCAAACATTGATCACTCGTTATTCCCCAAGTGACGCTGCAGGTCGTATTTTCAGTTACAATCAATCTTTCCAAGCGACAGGAAATGTGATTGGTCCTATGATTGGTTCAAGCGTATCTGCCGCTTTCGGTTATCGTGGGGTCTTTATTTCCACTTCTTGTCTGGTTCTCCTTAACCTTCTATGGGTTCGTCGAAGCACCGCCGAATTAAAAAAAGAGAAAAATGATGACTAAGTTATACACAGAAAAGTTATCCACAATTTGAATTTTTAATTTTTCTCTTTTTCTTATTTTTAAAAAAATAGGCATATAAAACAAAAAAGAAAAGCGGATATTTACTGGTTTTATGACCAGCATATCCGCTTTTCTTTTGGTTAACTCTGCGCTTTTTGTTTCACAACTCGTGAAACTTTTTAGACGTATTGTAGTTCTTTTTCATCTTGGTAGGCGCGATCAATTAAGCCGCCCCCTAAGCATTCCATCCCATCATAAAAAACAACAGCTTGACCTGGAGTGACTGCGCGCGCTGGTTCCTTAAACGTAACGGTTGCTTTTGTGCCATCTTCAGATAAGGAAACATGCACTGGGATATCTGCTTGACGATAACGGAATTTAGCCGTACAGTCAAACTCTTTTGGCATTGGCGTATCAACAGTAAAATGAACCTCACTAGCTTCTAAATGTGTTGCATATAGTTTTTCATGGTGAAATCCTTGTCCCACATATAATGTATTGGTAGTTAAATCTTTCCCAATCACAAACCATGGTTCTTGTGTTTTACCGCCGCCACCAATTCCTAAGCCTTGGCGTTGACCGATAGTATAATACATCAGACCATCATGTTGTCCTTTGATTTCGCCATCTTCTGTCACCATGTTGCCTTTTTTAGCTGGTAAATAATTACTCAAAAATTCTTTGAAATTCTTTTCACCAATAAAACAAACGCCCGTTGAGTCTTTTTTCTTGGCTGTGGCTAATCCAGCACGTTCAGCAATTGCACGAACTTCTGATTTTTCCATGCCACCCAATGGAAACATTGTTTTTGCCAATTGGGCTTGTGATAATTGGCTTAAAAAATAAGTTTGGTCTTTATTATTGTCAATTCCACGTAACATATGCACTACGCCATTTTCATCCGTTTCTACTTGTGCATAGTGGCCAGTTGCAACATAGTCAGCGCCTAGTTGCATAGCATAATCTAGGAATGCTTTAAATTTAATTTCTTTATTACACATGACATCTGGATTTGGTGTCCGTCCTAACCGATATTCTGCTAAAAAATATTCAAACACACGGTCCCAATATTCTTTTTCAAAATTGACCGAATAATACGGAATCCCAATTTGATCCGCTACTTTTGCGACATCTTTATAGTCCTCAGTTGCGGTACAGACACCATTTTCGTCTGTATCATCCCAATTTTTCATAAAGATCCCAATTACATCATAGCCTTGCTCTTTTAAAAGCAACGCTGTGACAGATGAATCGACACCGCCACTCATGCCTACCACGACACGCGTTTTGCTGTTATCTGCCATTTTATCACCATCATTTCAATTAGATTCTGAAATCATCCACGATTTGAAGGTCGTAACTTTTCAGTGCTTTTCATTATACTATTTTTTTGAAATAAGTAAAGCAAGCTGGGCGTATAATGAGAAAATACTGGGAACAAAGACACAGCGAACAAGCTGTTGCTTTCAAAGAAACAGAAAACCTGAAGGAACAAGCTACTTTCACTTGTTTCTTCAGGTTTCTCTAAATTATTCTACTTTCTCTAATACACCACGACTAATTAAGCCATCCATTAAGAAAAAGTATTTTTCTTTACTCATTTCATGTTGTTCATTCTTGAAAATATTCATTGGTTTTAAACCATTTGCCGTTGTAATGGACATTTTCAACTCTTTTAGATCAGCAGTGATCGTAATTTTTAATTTGAAGCCTTCATTTCTCTGAGGCGTTGGATCTAAGGAACGAATCAATTGAAAGTTCCCTGATTTTGTTTCAGTAAAGCCGTTATCTTTTAATGTATAGCGTTTTGCACTAGGATGTACTTTGTAAAAAACTGTTGAGCCTTCAACAGCAGCCGTTGTTGTAAATGCCATGGGTTCCACCTCGTTATTTTCATTGTTATCTTCATTATAGCGAAAACCTGTAGCTGCCGCAATCAGATTATTTTTTCAATTGTTGAATCACTGCAACTAGTACTTCAGAAAAAGTCGCAATTTCTTCTGGTGTGTTCCCGTAGCCAAAACTAATCCGGATTGATTCTTTAATAGCTGAGGAATTTTCTCCATACATCGCTGTCAACACGTGCGAAGGATCCACAGTTCCCGCTGTACAAGCCGAGCCTGTTGAAATCGCAATACCTCTTAAGTCCAAATGCATTAAGAGCAAATCACTGGGAATTCCTTTTAAATGAAGATTTAAGACATGCGCTAAACGATTGGTTGGTTCACCATTAATTGAAAAATCAATATTGGCTTCTTCTAACGCTTTTAAAATAATCGTTTGAAAACTTTGATAGGCTGTTTTTCTTGCTTGCTTTTCTGCAGAAGTTAGTAATGAAAAGGCAGTACCCATGCCAATAATTCCAGCTAAGTTTTCCGTGCCCGCACGTCGTTTTTCTTCTTGTTCCCCACCATGTAAAAGAGGTGGTAATTGGATTGCATCGCTTTTAAATAAAAAACCTACGCCTTTTGGACCATTGATTTTATGAGCGGAAATACTTAATAAGTCGATCCCTAATTCATGAGGTAAAATGACTTCACTTCCATAAGCTTGGACGGCATCTGTATGAAAAATCGCCGAATGATTTTTAAGAATTGCACCAACTTCAGCAATTGGTAATCGATTTCCAATTTCATTATTGCCATACATCATTGAAACCAAGATCGTTTCTTCGCGTAAAGACTTTTTGAATTGATCCATTGAAATCTGACCATTTTCATTCACAGGTAAGTAAGTCACTTCAAAGCCTAACGTTTCTAAGTATTCCATCGTTCGTAACACAGCGGGATGTTCAATTGCCGTAGTAATAATATGTTTTCCTTCCTTTTGACGAGAAAAAGCAACTGCCAAGATGGCTGTGTTATCCCCTTCTGTGCCACCACTATTAAAAATAATTTCGTGGGGTTTGGCTTGTAAGCTCTCGGCAATCGTTTGACGCACTTCTTCCAGAAGACCGTGTGCCTTTCGTCCAAACTGATGAATACTTGATGGATTGCCAAAAGTCGTTTGCATATTTTCAGTCATCGCTTGAATGACTGTTGGATGAAGCGGTGTTGTTGCCGCATGATCTAAATAAATGGGTTCCAAATGACTCGTCCCTTTCCTTATGTTCTGGCGTTATTCTAGCATAAAAAGCTTAAAACACAAAATCAGAATACTTTCTCTTCTATTTATAAAAGAGATAAGTAAAATAGGCCCAACACTATTAAAGTTGTTAGACCTATTTCTAGTTTAAGGAATCACTTATTCTCCTTTTGGTTCTAAACGGAATAATGGACTCATTGGTTTATTTTCATGAATACGAAGTAACGCTTCCCCCATTAACTCAGCGCAAGAAATAATATTCAAGGTTGCTGGTTGGCGGTCTGTTGTCGTATAAACAGAGTCAGTAATACTAATTTCCTTAATTGGCGCATTTTCTAAGGTTGCTTTTGCGCCTTCTGATAACAAACCATGCGAGGCGCAAGCATACACTTCTTGCGCACCATTTTTCATTAAAACTTCCGCCGCTGTGGCTAACGTTTGACCAGTATTCAAAATGTCATCAACAAGAATACATTTTTTCCCAGCGACATTCCCAATAACGTAACCTTCTTGGCGCACCCCATCAATCTCTTCATGGTCGACAATTGCTAAGGTCGCATCTAAGTACTCCGATAAACTACGTGCGCGTTGAACGCCACTGTTTTTAGGCGAAACAATCACAATTTCTTCCCCTACTAATGCTTGTTGACGATAATAATGAGCAAACAAAGGCATTGTAAATAAATTATCTACTGGGATATCAAAAAATCCTTGGACTTGAACAGTATGCAAGTCTAATGTCAACAAACGTGTTGCGCCTGCCTCTACCAACATATTAGCAACTAATTTCGCAGTAATGGGTTCTCTTGGTTTCGCTGTGCGGTCTTGGCGAGCATAACCATAGTAAGGCAAAATAACATTAATTGTTTTTGCGCTAGCACGTTTTAATGCATCAATTAAAATAAGCAATTCCATCAAATGATCATTTACAGGAGCATTCGTTGCTTGGATGATGTAGACATGATCGCCACGAATACTTTCTTCAATATTAATTTGAATTTCGCCATCACTAAATTGGCGCACGGTGCTTTTTCCTAATTCTGTTCCTACTGATGCTGCGATTTTTTCAGCAAGTGGTCGATTTGCATTTAAACTGAAGATGCGTAAGGTGTCATCTTGATAGTTTTCGGTCATGATATCCTCCGTCAATATAAAATAATAGTCGTTTTCATTCATATTCTACCATTTTTTGTCATAAAAATCATGGGATCCTCCTTAATTTATTGAAAGAAACGGTTTTCTTTGTGAAAAAAGCGCTTGTATTTAGGTGCACCTAAAAATTATTTGCATTTTCTTAAACTATCCCTTATACTGATTTTAAGGCAAACCTAAAAAGGAGGAATTTCATGAGAAAAAGCTTTAACTTAGCTGTTCAAGCGTTAACCGTTCAATATCAAGGACGGACCGCTTTAAATAATATCCACGTTACTATTCCCTCCGGTAAAATTACTGGAATTATCGGACCAAATGGTGCTGGAAAGTCAACATTTATTAAAGGGTTATTAGGCTTGATTAAAACAAAGGAACGTGATGTTTTGTTAAATAATCAAGCGATTGACCAACAAAAAACAACCATTGCCTATGTAGAACAACGTAGCGCCTTGGATCTTAGTTTCCCAATTAGCGTTTTTGAAACGGTCTTGCTAGGAACCTATCCAAACTTGGGACTATTAAAACGCCCAGGAAAGAAAGAAAAGCAAGCAGCCATGGCTGCATTAAAAATGGTGCAATTAGAAGACTATGCGCAACGCCAGATTGGCGAACTTTCTGGTGGCCAATTACAACGTGTGTTTATCGCCCGTGTTTTGGCCCAAGGTGCTGAGGTGATTTTTTTAGATGAACCTTTCGTCGGCATTGATATGTCTAGTGAAAAAGTGATTATGGATATTCTCAAATCATTAAAAAATCAAGGTAAAATGATTATCATTGTTCACCATGATTTGCACAAAGTGTCCCACTATTTTGATGAATTAATCGTTTTGAAAAACCGGCTAATTGCTGCGGGTCCTGTTGAACAAACATTTACTGCAGAAACGCTCCAAGAAGCATACGGTGATTTGTTAGGTGATTTATTAATACAGGGGGTTGCAAAATGATTGCTGCATTTATTGATGGTTTATTCCGTTATCAATTTTTACAAAATGCCCTTTTGACGTCTGTAATTGTCGGACTCATTTCAGGGGTAATTGGTTCATTCATTATTTTACGTGGGATGTCTTTGATGGGTGATGCGATTTCCCATGCCGTTTTACCAGGAGTCGCTGTTTCTTATATGTTTGGTTTCAATTATATTTTTGGCGCTTCTATTTTTGGCTTACTAGCTGCATTATCGATCGGCTTTATTACCCAAAAAAGTCCACTAAAAAATGATACTGCCATTGGTGTTGTCTTTAGTTCTTTTTTTGCTTTAGGGATTATTTTTATCTCTTTTGCAAAAAGTTCCACCGATTTATATCATATTCTGTTTGGAAATGTATTAGCGGTCGCAGATACCGATATTTTAATTACTTGTGTCGTCGGCGTGATTGTTTTGATTTTTGTGGCATTGTTTTATAAAGAGTTGCAACTCACTTCTTTTGATCCCACAATGGCTCAGGCCTATGGTTTAAATATTCAATTTTTCCACTATGCATTGATGTTTTTACTAACACTAGTCGCTGTTTCTTCTTTGCAAACCGTCGGAACTATTTTAGTCATTGCCATGCTGATTACACCAGCGGCAACAGCTTATCTATTAACAAATCACTTACCGACAATGATTGGCTTAGCCTCTACTTTTGGGATTTTAAGTTCAGTGATTGGCCTATTCTTCAGTTATTCTTATAACTTAGCTTCTGGTGCGACGATTGTTTTAACCGCCGCCTTATTCTTTTTATTGGCTTTCTTTTTCTCACCAAAGAAAGGCCTAGTATTTGTAAACCGTGAGAAAGAAATGGAGGAATCAACGAATGAAAAAATTTAGTTTATTTTTTTTAACACTTTTAGCAGGGTTAACGTTAGCTGCTTGCGGGAATCAAGCCGCTGAAAAGAAAGAAAAATTAGCAATTGTGACAACGAACTCGATCCTATCTGATTTAGTGAAAAATGTTGGGCAAGACAAAATTGAGCTGCATAGTATTGTGCCAATTGGGACAGACCCTCACGAATATGAACCGTTACCAGAAGACATTGCGAAAGCTTCTGAAGCGGACATTTTATTCTTTAACGGCTTGAACTTAGAAACAGGCGGAAATGGCTGGTTTAACAAATTAATGAAAACGGCCAAAAAAGTTGAGAATAAAGATTACTTTTCTACAAGCAAAAATGTTACGCCACAATATTTAACAAGTGCAGGTCAAGAACAAACAGAAGATCCGCATGCTTGGTTAGACATTGAAAATGGCATTAAATATGTAGAAAACATTCGTGACGTGTTAGTAGAAAAAGATCCAAAAAATAAAGATTTCTATACAGAAAACGCGAAAAATTATACCGAAAAACTTAGCAAACTACATGAGGAAGCCAAAGCTAAATTTGCTGATATTCCTGATGATAAAAAATTATTAGTTACAAGTGAAGGTGCCTTTAAATATTTCTCCAAAGCTTATGATTTAAATGCCGCTTATATTTGGGAAATTAACACAGAAAGTCAAGGAACACCTGAACAAATGACCACGATTATTGATACCATTAAGAAATCAAAAGCACCTGTGTTATTTGTTGAAACCAGTGTTGATAAACGTAGTATGGAACGGGTCTCAAAAGAAGTGAAACGACCAATTTACGATACACTTTTCACAGACTCTCTAGCCAAAGAAGGAACAGAAGGCGATACGTACTACAGCATGATGAACTGGAATTTAACAAAAATCCATGATGGCTTAATGAGTAAATAAATAATAAAGAAGAAAGAACCAAGTTGACTCCCCCTCAACTTGGTTCTTTCTTCTTTATTTAACTAATTCCTCAATATCAATTACTCGATCCACAATTTCCTCATAAAAATCTGCTTCATGGGAAACCAGAAAAACCGTTCCTGGGTAAACGTGAATTGCTTCTTGTAAACTTTTTTTGGCCGCTTCATCAATATGATTGGTTGGCTCATCTAAAAATAACAAATTACTAGTTTGCATCATTAGTTCCGCTAGTTTTACTTTTGTTTGCTCACCACCACTTAACAGGGCTAGCGACTGCATTGCTAACTTATCTGGTAAACCTGCCCTAGCCAAATGACTTCTTCGCTCTTTAATCGTTGTATCTGGAAAACGATCTGATAAATAGTCTAGCGGCGTTAACTGCTCATTAGGCCACGCCAAGTCTTGGGTAAAATAAGCAATTTTTGTATTCAGCGGATAATGAAATTCTCCATCTAATGAAGGAATCACTTTCGTCAACGTTTTAATTAATGTTGATTTGCCAATCCCATTAAAGCCTTTCAATGCGACTTTTTCACCGACATGAACCATTAAATCTAACGGTTCTAACAAAGGTTCCCGATAGCCGACAACTAACTTCTGGGTCGTTAGTGCTTGCGTTGCAACTAACCCTTGGTAAGGAAATTCAATCGCTGGCTTAGTCAAGGAACCTGGCGGAGTCAATCGTTCCAACCGGTCCAATTGTTTTTGTCGACTTTTAGCCATCGTTGCTCGATTTCCAGCTTTGTATTTACGAATATAGGCTTCCATTTTTTCAATTTTTTCTTGTTGGGCCTGATACTGTTTCAAATAGGTTTGTTTATTCTGCTCTTTTTGTGCAAAAGATTTTTCTACATTTCCAGTATATTTGGTTAATTTGCCAAACTCAATGTCTGCGATGCAATTCGTCACTTCATTTAAAAATTGATAATCATGGGAGACTAATAGAAAGCTTCCTTCAAAATTATTCAGATAGCGAACAAGCCATTGAATATGTGTATCATCTAAATAGTTGGTGGGTTCATCTAAAAGTAACACATCAGGGGCCTCTAACAATAATTTTGCTAAAATCACTTTTGAACGTTGACCACCGCTTAGCTCCCCTAACTTTTTATCCAAACCAATTGCTTGTAGTCCTAACCCATTGGCTAAATCCTGAATAATCGTGTCGATTTGGTAAAAATTACTTTCATCTAAATCTGTTTGTAATTTGCCTGCTTGTTCTAAAAGTTTTTCCGAAGCCGTTTGACTGTATTCTTCATAAAGTTTTGTCAGTTTCGCTTCTTTATCAAAAAGTTCTTGAAAGGCTTGTTTCAAAAAATCAACCATCGTTAGTGATTGTTCTACAGAAACATGCTGATCCAAGTACCCAATCTTGCAATTTTTTTGCCACTGAATCGTTCCTTCGTCTGGCAATACTTCCCCCGTTAAAATTTTAATTAAGGTGGATTTGCCGACCCCATTTTGGCCAGTTAAGCCTAAATGATCCCCTTTATTCACTTGCAATGAAGCCTCTTCATACAAGACCTTTTCGCCAAACCGATGCGTTAAATGTTCAATAGTTAAAATACTCATTTTCGTCACTTCTTTCTTGTTAACTGATTATTTTGGGACAACAAAAAAAGAACCACGTCTGCACGTCGTCCATCCTGACAGAAATCCCGACAACCGCTTGTACGTACACTCAAATAAGACTAGCTTTTCTAGTCAAAAAATGTCCTATCAAGCGATGAAGAAATTAATTGCTCGGCTCCACAACAGTGCTTCATCTGTTCTTAAACTATCGGGAGCTACTTTTCTTGTTAATTTATCAGTTAAAACAAAAAACATGTGAATCACCTTTCTTATGCTTGTATTCTACCATAGAATGACAAGAAAGCAAGCCACGTTGGTTTATAACGAAAGGAGCCCACAAACAATCATTTTGTCGGCTCCCTATCCCTGTTATTCTGATAAATAATTTAATGCATAGCGTACGTGGTACTCTGCTGCTAAAAGTAAGGCACGTTCATCAATATCAAATTGTTCATGATGGTGTCCAAAATGAGTAGCAGGATTTTCAGGGTTTCGTGAACCGACCCGTCCATAGATACCAGGAATTACCGCTAAGTAATCAGCAAAATCATCCGCCCCTAAACTTTTAGGATGATCGGTCACAACATTTTCAAAACCAACAATTTCACTGGCTACCTGCTGTGCACGGTTGGTTGCTTGTTCTTCATTAATTAATGGATTCGCTGCCGCATAAACAGAAAAATCAGCAATTTCTGTGCGATGAGACTGGGCAATTTCATGGGCAATTTCTTCGACTCGTTGTAAAACAAATTGGCGCGTTTCCTGACTAAATGTTCGAACAGTACCTTCAATGGTTGCCTGGTTTGCTACAATATTATAGCGTGTTCCTGCTTGTAAAACGCCAATTCCTACTACGACAGAATCTAAAGGATCAATCTCGCGCGCTACAATTTTTTGTAATTCCACAACGATACTGGCCGCTGCTAAAACAGCATCCCGGCCATTCTGTGGTTGGGCGACGTGACTACTTTGACCACTGACTTCAATTTTAAAAATATCACAAGAGGCGTTGGTGGCGCCTTTGGTAGCAACTAATTTTCCGACTGGCACACTGGAATCTAAATGAATCCCAAACACTTGGTCGATTGCTTCTAAATAATTTCCTTCCACAAATTGTCGAGCGCCTGCACCAATTTCTTCAGCTGGCTGGAAGGCCAGTTTAACCGTTCCTGAAAAGGTATCCTGATGTTTTTTGAGCACTTTAGCTGCACCTAGCAATGCTGCAGCATGACCATCGTGTCCACAAGCATGATTGAGTCCTGGATTTTTAGAAGCATAGGCAGCGCCTGTTGCATCTGGCAATTCCAACGCATCAATATCTGCACGTAACAAAATCGTTTTGCCAGCGCCAAGACCTCCTTCAATGGTTGCTAAAACACCCGTTTCCCCTACTTCTACAAAAGGAATAGCTAAGGCTAGTAGTTCTTCTTTAATTCGCTTAATCGTTTCATATTCTTTTAAACTTGCTTCAGGATATTGATGAAAATGACGTCTTAAATGGATTATCCATTCCTTTTCTGTAGCAATAGCTTCTTGGATTGTTTGAATCGTTGTTGTACTCATTATAAATGCCTCCTTTATTTTTTACCAAATGTTTCCCAGGCTGGAACATTGGCGCCTTTTGATGTTTCTGCAATGACCTTTTTCGTTTCTTCTTGTTGATATTCTTCTACAACTTTTTGATAAAGTTTATTCTCTTGATCTTCTTCTCGAGCCACGACAATGTTCACATAAGGTTTCGCTTTTTCGTTTACAGGTTCTAAGAAAATAGCATCTTTATCTGGTGTATACCCAGCATCGACAGCCATGCCGCTATTAATCACTGAAGCATCGACATCTTGTAAAGCACGCGCTGTTTGCGTAGCATCTAATTCAGTTATTTTCAATTGGCGTTTATTTTCAGTAATATCACTGACAGTCGGTAGTTGCTGTTTCGCAGGATCTACTTTTATCAGTCCTGCAGTTTGTAATAAAATTAACGCCCGCCCACCATTCGTTGGGTCATTAGGAATAGCAATTTCTCCGCCGTCTTTAATTTTCGTGATATCTTTCAATTTATTAGCGTAAATTCCCAATGGTGCATTGACTGTATTGCCAATTGATACTAATTTCGTTCCATGCTCTTTATTGTAATTGTCTAAAAAGATTTGATGCTGAAAGGCATTTAAATCAATTTCTTTTTCTGCTAATGCTGCGTTTGGTTGCGTATAGTCTGTAAATTCTACCAATTGTAAATCAATATTTTTCTTTTTCAAACGGTCTTTGACCGATTCCCATTCATCATTTTTTGTTCCTACAACCCCTAGTTTAACGGTTTCTGTCTTAGTATCCTTCGCAGACCCCGATGCACAACCTGCAATCGTAAAAGCTAATACCCCAATAAGTCCAATTAATTTACTAAATTTTTTCATTTGTCAGTTCTCCTTTTTCTAATGTGATGTTTTTTTGATTAATTGATTACTAATGGCTTGACTGATAAATACCATAATTAAAATAATTAACGTGGCCATAAATGTCACATCGGTTTGAAACCGATTGTAGCCTCGAGTAATCGCTAAGTTGCCCAGACCACCGGCTCCAATCGCTCCTGCCATGGCTGTTAATCCAATCAAATTAATAATTGTCACTGCTGAAACACGAATAATACTTGGTAACCCTTCAATTAGATAAACCCGAAAAATAATCCCTAAGGGACTCGTCCCCATGGCTTCTGCCGCTTCAATAACGCCAGGATCCACTTCTAATAACGCATTTTCAATTTGGCGCGCGAAGAACGGGATTACGCCAATAACTAATGGGACTAACGCTGCGGTTGTACCAATTGTCGTTCCTGCCAAAATTCGTGTTAATGGTTGAATCAGTGCGAGCATAATAATGAAAGGAATAGAGCGGCAAACATTAATAATTTTTTCTAAGACACTATACAGGGGTGGATTTTTCAAAACACCACTGGGGCCAGTACTGACAAGCACGACACCCAACAAGACTCCTAACACACCAGCAATCAAGGCTGTCCAAAAAACCATGTATAATGTTTCCCATGTACTTTGAAGAAACTCTTGTTTTAATTGGACAACATTCGGAAAATATTTCTCAAATAATTGATACATTCTCAGTTCACTCCTTTTTTAAATCACCTGTAAATTCTGCTTTTGCTTCGTTTGCTGATAGGTTTTCAAAACATTGGTTCGCACGCCTTGTTTCGCTAAATAAGCAAGGGCTTGTTGACGCTGGGCCTCATCACCAGAAAGCACCACAATTAAATGGCCAATAGGAACATTTTGAACAATTTCGACATTGCCATAAAGGATATTCGTATACACCTGATATTGGCTATACAATTGTGCAATTAATGGCTCGTTCGTTTGATCTCCCACATAAGAAAACTCAATTAATTCTTGATTTTTATCTAAATCAGCTAATTTAGGATGTTCAAGAATCGTGGTTAATGCTTGGTCAATATGAGTTGCTGTCCGAATAAAATCTTTGGTTAAAGGTTGTTGGGGTTGACTAAAAATCGAAACAATATCGTTTGATTCGACAACGCAGCCATTTTCCATCACCGCGACTTTATTACAAATTTCTTTAACCACTTGCATTTCATGGGTGATTAAGACAATCGTCAAATTCAGTTCTTGATTTAACTTTTTTAACAAGGCTAAAATCTGTCCCGTTGTTTTTGGATCTAACGCACTCGTCGCTTCATCACAAAGTAAAATTTCAGGATCATTTGCTAAAGCGCGGGCAATCGCAACCCGCTGTTTTTGCCCTCCTGATAGTTGACTGGGGTAAGCGTCCCGTTTTTCACTTAGTCCAACTAGCTCTAATAAATGGCTGATTTTTTGACGCCGCTCAGTTTTACTTAGCCCAGAATATTTTAATGAAAAATCGATATTACTAAATATGGTCCGCTCTTTCATCAAATTAAAATGTTGAAAAATCATTCCAATCTTTTTTCGTTGTTGTCGTAATTCCTTTTTAGAAAAAGTTAAAATATTTTCTTTGTTAATAATAACGGTGCCCGCTGTTGGTCGTTGCAATAAATTAATTACCCGTACTAACGTACTTTTTCCAGCACCGGAATAACCAACGATTCCGTAGATATCCCCTTTATCAATTGTCAAAGAAACATCTTGAACAGCCTGAATTTCTTGTTTTTTTTGTTGAAATGTCACACTGATATTTTTTAGTTCAATCATTCTTTATCCCCCTTCATTCTTACCAACCTGCATTTTTTCATAAAAAAGAAAAAAGCATCCTCAACGACACAACTCGAGTTGTATCGTTGAGGACGCTTTTTTGCGTGTTACCACCTCATGTTCAGAATTTGCTCACACAAATTCCCTTTTCAAGTACGGAACAATATGTTCGATACCCTAGCTCGATAACGGGAGCCCCCGTCGCCGCCTTGTGTTTAACACTCGGAGCGCTTGCTCAATAGCCATTTTCCAAAACGTCTTTGTCACCTATTCTCAGCTACCTAGGCTCTCTGTTAGACAAATCAAGTCTTGTACTTACTATATCACTGCTTTTTTATTTTTATTCATTCTAAACTGATTTTCGTTTATTTTCAAAATCAAACAGACTAGAGTTACTACCCCTTCAAGCATCGAGTAATCGCAGATAATAGTTGCTCTCTCTTTGCATCAGTCGTAGTGCTCAACAGGATTTGACTGTGGCGAGAATCGTAGGAACACTTTCGTGCAAATGACACAACCTGCCCTTCGGTCATCTTGTACTGTTCATCACTTACAAAGGCCATACTGCGTCGAGTAATCGCAGACAGCATCTACTCTGTCGCTTCGCGCCAGTCGTAGTGCTCAACAGGATTTGACTGTGACGAGAATCACAGCCTTGGCGAGAATCGTAGGAACACTTTCGTGCAAATGACACAACCTGCCCTCCGGTCATCTTGTACTGTTCATCATCTACTCTGTCGCTTCGCGCCAGTCGTAGTGATTCACAGCAAAAAGCCCTTCACTAGCGTTTTGCTAGTAAAGGGCGAATGATTCGCGGTACCACCTTTTTTCGAAATATAACTGATTCTTTATATCTCATCTCTTATCCAAGTCTTTATTAACTTGGTGCACATGGTAACGGGTGCTTAGCCGAAATTGCTTACTTATCAGCAATTTATTCTCAGAGGCCATCTTCAACTTTTCTGAACCTTGTCCCTTTTCACCAATCAGGACTCTCTTTTGAAGGTCATCAAAATTTACTCTTCTCTTCAACGAATGAATAGTTATCTGTGATGTTGATTTACACTTTACTAGAGAAAAAAGAGATTGTCAACAGTTTTTCTTAGAAAAAAATCATTTTTCTTTTTTTACGAAAGAGCAATTGACAAACTTTCGTCTATACGTTATTCTATTTCTTGTGCACGAGATTTGTACGATTTTTCAAAAGGAACTTTGACGATTACTCGTCGCAGTGTAGCCTTTGAAAGTGAACTCTATGGGTTTCACTTCGTTGCAATCCTCGAGTTAGTTTAGCCTTTGAAAACGCCGCCTTAGCTCAGTTGGTAGAGCACCACCATGGTAAGGTGGGGGTCGCCGGTTCAAGCCCGGCAGGTGGCTTTTTGGTAAAATCCCAACTCTTTAATAAAGAGTTGGGATTTTTTTGTTTTGCCTACCCTTAGTGTTCTGTCAAGATGAGAAAATAACAAAAGCAATTTCTTCATTCCACTCGTTATGGTATATTTTAATTGTTAAATAATTATTGGAGTGGAGTACAATGATGAAACAATTACCTACAGAATCAAAAAAATTTGATTTAAAGAATTGGTGTATTGAAAATAAAGCCTATCTTCTATTGATCATTTTAATTTATCAAGTGGCAGTTTTATCCATCGGCATTATCAATTTCCCTTACTTAGATGATAATGCTCGCCAAGTCGCTGGAATGACAGATTTTGGTACGACTTACGCACGTTGGGGCAGTGAATTTCTCTCATGGTTTGTTCAAGGAAGTCGTCATTTGACAGATCTGGGCTTGACCACACCGATTCTAACAGGTCTTATCTTATCTCTCACAAGCATACTGGCTATTTATATCATCAATGACCAAAAAATTAGCTGGGGTTCCTCTTTAGTAGCTACTTTAATTGGCCTCAATCCTTGGTTCCTTCAATGTCTTAGTTTCAGGTTTGATAGTCCCTATATGGCATTGAGTATTTTTTGTTCGTTTCTTCCTTTTTATTGGTGGCAGCGTAATTCTTTTACGTTTTTCTTGGTTTCTGCCTTTTCACTGTTTGTTATGTTTAATACTTACCAAGCCTCGTCAGGAATTTATATAGTTATCGTCTTATTCCTTACTTTCAAGCAGTTACTTGCTGGAGAAAATTTCATTGCTCTTTGTAAAAAAGTCGCACTTGCTGCTATCGCTTATCTACTTTCTATAGTCAGCTACCTTATCGAGTTAAAATTTGTACCTTCCGCAACAAACAACATTGGGGGCAGTCAGGCCTTACCAAGTTTGCACGATATTCCAAGTGTGGCTTATCAAAATAGTTACCATTATTTTTCAGAGCTATTGAACCAGAGTAATCGTTTATGGCTCTTATTACTGCTCCTACTGCTTGTTTTATTTTTTATTAGTCATCTATCAAATAGCAAAATCAACTTGGGCTTAAGTTTCCTTTATTGTATCTTATATTTAGGACTTGCTTCTCTCTTAAGTTTTGGTATTTTTATTGTCTATTCAAGAAATATCGCTGGTGATGCGCCTCGCTATATTTACGGATTTGCTGTTTTTGTTACAATCAGCATGTTAAGTTTATTTAACAATCGACAAGTGAAAGCAATTTATCTAACTTCGTTACTTGTGGCCAGCTTGTTATCTTATTATATTTTATCGTTTGTTTTGGTGTATTCTTCCACATTAAACTATCAAAAAGAAGCATTCAATCGCCAAGCAGCTGTTTTAACAGATGATTTAAAAAATGTTGTAACAAACGAACGAAAAAAAGTTTATTTAAATACGTTTTTCAAAAATTCAACTGTTTATGCTAATACAAGTCGAAACTACCCAATTCTTTCAAAAATTGTGCCACCAAATGACGGTCTATACTTCCCTAATTACGTTTGGTTCAATACTTCATCGAATTTAGGAGTAGAGATGGCACCACTGACCGATACGGATATGTCTAAAAATCAAAAAGTAGTAAGTAATCACTTTTATGACATTTATACAAACAACAAAGAAATATTTGTGTTTATGAAATAATTTGTTCCATCCAAAAACACTTCTTTTGCAATAAACGTGACTGTATGGTTTGATTAAGATGGATTAAGTATTCTTTTCGGGTACATTTATTACTTCCTGAAACTTGTTTATTTCCCATTTTTCTTATGAAGTAACAAAATTTTTGAGAAAAAACAGCTCGTTTTCTATGTTATGATAGAGAAGTGAAAATCACCAGAAAGGTTGTTGCGGACTATGAGAACTCATCAGAAAAAATTATTTTTATTTTCAATGATTTTATGGTTAGTTGAATTTTTAATTACACGGATTTCTGATTCTTTTCCAGGAGCAACGCCATTGTTCGTTGTGATTTGCTTGATTCAAGGAATCCTTTTTACTTATTTCTGTCTTGCTTTTTTCTATTATCCGCAATAATCAGTCAAGAAAAGCAATTAGAGCAGATTCAGCAAATTTCTGAAACCGAAAAAATGGCACGTCCTCGTTTTTAGGACGTGCCATTTTTTAAAGCATTATTTGTGTAAAAGCCGTTCGTATCGCCTGTTGAACTTTTTGAACAGCAGCGATTTGATGGCCTTTTGCTTCAGTCAATTCTTTTTCAATATATTCAGGATAGTAGGTTGCCAAATAACCCAAGACCCAGATAGTTGGATCTGAAATAACCGTCTCTGCTAATGGATACAAATAGGCAAGATGCAACCGAATTTCTTCTTCCAAATGCTGCAGCATAATTGGATCATCATTTTCTAAACGATTCCTAAGTTCAGTACAAATTTCGGAATAGATCGGCGTATTTAACGGTCCAGTTTTTCCTTCTAGTAAGACTGTCTGAGGCTGATTGTCATACCAAAGAAAAGTCAGTGGTTCTGAAAATTGCAACAGTGCTAATTCTTCAATAAACCATTCCCGAGCAAAATAACTAAGTGCTTGGTTCATAACTAAATCTTTTGCGACTTCCACAAATACTGGTTTAGGCAAATATAAACTGACTTTAATGTTCGCTAATTGTTGATAAACGGGCAATTGATCGCTTACTAACAAGTTCCTTTTAATTGCTTGAATTTGCTGCGTTTCTAATTGTTGATACGCCTCTTCCACTTGCATTAATTGCTGTTCTAACGTTTTTTGTTGTGCTAGCGTTATTTTTTTAGTTTGAAGTAATTGCTTCAATAAAATATACCCTTCAATAAAGCGACGACTTTGACTATAAATTTGCATATAAATTGCCGCTGTTTCAAGGTTCTCAAAATAAGTCTCTTGGAACGCTTCTGCCAATGCTAGTGCTTCGTCAGCTTCACCCATTTCCAACAATAATTGGACAATTTTTTGGTTTACTGGCGGCGTTTGTTGTAGCTGATAGGCTTGTTGAAAATTTTCTAAAGCGGCGATCTGATTATGTTCTACAAGTGCTTCTTCTCCTTGTGCAATAAAACGTTCATAGTTTTTTGGAAATTCATGAATGGTACTCATATCTAACCTCCTTTATTTCTTATTTAAAGCAGATGAGCCTGGGACAAAAATCACTTTGGATTTTTGCTCCAGGCTCAAAACCTGATAACCGGTGGGAACAGAACCAACACTACGCGTTGCTAGGAGCTAAACGGTTCTGTCCCGACCTCGATTTTAACTATTCAAACGGACTTTTTTAGTAAAGATTACGAATAATAATTGCCGTTTCTAGGTCGCCCTCAGCGTTCATCTTCTCCGCCTTTTCTTCTAAACTATACCCAGCAAAACTTTCGTTTGTTAAAACATCTGCTACTGTAAATTTAGCAACTTTTTCAATACTGACCGCATCTGGGGCTACTTCTTGCACGCTATCCCAGCCTGTATCAATAAAGACCTTTGTATCTTCTGTAATCGCTTCGTTTGCTTCTAACGCCTGCATAATTTCTTTTAACTGTGCATACGTCATAACCTCGACTTGATTTTCCATTTAAACGCCTCACTTTGCCATTCCTTTTTAAGGATTAGGTTTTAATTTTAGACTTTTTCTTTAATTGTTTTTAATGCGTGATATAAGGCATATTTCATCGGTTTGGCTTTCCATTGGAAATTGCCCATTAATTCTTCGACATGACCGCCAAAGGATTGTTTGAATTTAAGAACCCCATCACTTCCATCAAAGACACCGTCAACGCCATAAAAATTATATTTGGGAATGTTATTTTCTACTGTGTAAGTTAACATTTTATGTTGAATTAAATACGGTGCATAGTATTGTTTATATTTTTCATACGTACCACTAAACAAGTAAACCACTTCTTGTGGATGAACAATGAATAAGGCGCCTGCTAAAATTTCAGGTTCATCTGATGTTTTCATTTCTTTAGCCTCGTCAATCCGTTTGCGCACGGTACGAACTTCATCTTCAAATTCACGTTTCTGGTTATTTTTTTTACGGCTTTTAGGATTAGCAATTAACGCTTCATTGACTTCGTTGAGCGTCTCTTGTAATTTGCGTAATTTCTCATGAAGATTTTCTAAATAAGTAGCAAAGTTTAGTTCCGCCACCATAAATTTCGCTCGTTCGCCAAACTCTTCATAAACAGCTTGGTAATAAGCTAAATCCTTATCTTCAAAATTACGCCGTGCACTTGTTTCTTCCGTTAATTTCTTAAAGAGAGGTAGCTCTTCGTAACGAAGTTCTCGGGTTGTTACTCCGTATTCCCATGTTTTCTTGATATCATATTTAGCATCTTTTCCATAAGATTTCCAAAGCTCTTCTTCTGTTAATCCAGCCATATCTTTGACAAACAGCCAACGTGGCGCGCCATCAAAATTGTGCACATCAAATCCTTGGTGTTCAAAACCAATTGATGTGAAATAGTCAAATGTTTCTTGATTGACCTTTTCAACTTCACCGCCATTAAAATCACGTAAACAAATTTGTTTATTTGGAGTAAAGGTTAAATAAAGGCCATCATTTTTTTTCACATATTTTTTTAAGCCTGTGAAAAAGGCTTCTACACATTTTTTATCTGTATAATCCATCAAAATCCCGCCGTCAATGTCGAAAGCATAACCAATTTTGACTTTTTTCTTGCTTAGGATACACGCAGCAATTAGTTGGCCTTCTCGTTTGACGCCAACGTATTCACAATGCCAGCCACGTCGTTCCAATAAATGTTTCATTTCGGGTGTTTCTAAAAAATTACCTGCAGGATGTGTCATTGCAAAGGTAGTAAATTCTTGTTCAGTTAATGTACTAAACTGATCCATATCAAACAACTCACAATCTTTTTTTGTTAAATAAATTAGCACTTTTCAGCTTAACCTACTTTTTGCTTTCTTTCAAACAAAGTTACCTCACTGGCTAATTCTTATTTTTCGGTTCTTATTAATTATATCTAATTTTGCTAAAATGCAAACAGTTTTCAACGGAAAAAAAGAATTTCTTTGGAATCTTTCATTTTTTACTGAATATCTTTCTTTTATAAAAAATATCTGAGCGTGGTACAAAAATCACTTTGGATTTTTGCTCCACGCTCAAAAACTTATAAACGGCGGGAACAGAAGCAACACTACGCGTTTCTCGGAGTTAAACGCTTCTGTCCCGACCTCAGATATTAAAACTTATGAAAACCCGTTGAACATCTTTCTCTCAGGTTCTTGATTTACTCAACAGTTACACTTTTGGCTAAGTTCCTTGGTTTATCAACATCGTAGCCTCTTTGTAAGGTTGCATAGTACGCTAATAATTGACCTGGAACAATGCTAACTAAGGCAGAAAGTAACGGATGAACATCTGGAATAATCAGTTGGTCCTGTGGTTTTGCCAAGGATTCCAAAGCAATCACAATATTTCTTGCTCCACGACTTTCGACTTCCTTTAAATTGCCTCTTGTATGGGCTGCGACTTTGGCATCTGTCACAATCCCAATCACAGGTGTTCCTTCTTCAATTAAGGCAATCGTTCCATGCTTCAATTCACCTGCCGCAAAGCCTTCTGCTTGAATGTAGGAAATTTCTTTCAACTTCAAGGCCGCTTCCATCGACACATAATAGTCGACTCCTCGCCCGATATAGAAGGCATTTCGAGTATACGTCAGATAATCTTCCACCAAGGCTTTCATTTGTTGTTTTTCATCAATCAAGGTTTCCATGACAGCTGCTACCACGCTCAATTCGTGAGCCACATCAAATGAGACGGCTGCTAATGTTTGGCGTTCTTCGCCAATTGCTTTTGCTAAAATAGCTAAGATAGCGATTTGAGCAGTATAAGCTTTGGTGGAAGCGACAGCAATTTCTGGTCCTGCGTGTAATAACAAGGTATCGTCCGCTTCACGTGATAATGTTGAGCCAGCAACATTTGTTAATGTAAGTGATGGATGCCCTAATTCATTAACCTGTACCAGTACTTGGCGACTATCTGCCGTTTCACCACTTTGACTTAAGAAAATGAAGAACGGTTTTTCAGATAAAATAGGCATGTTGTAGCCAAATTCGCTTGATAAATGAACTTCCACAGGAATACTGGCAATCGTTTCAATTAAAGATTTTCCGACCCAACCTGCATTATAACTTGTCCCACAAGCAATAATGTAAATTCGGTCACATTGGTTAATTTTTTCAAGTAACGCCTCATCTAAAGTCACTTTTTCACCTTGAGTATACGCTTGAACAATTTTACGCATCACTGCAGGTTGTTCATCAATTTCTTTGAGCATATAAAACGGATATGTTCCTTTTTCAATGTCATTTAAATCTAATTGCGCTTCAAAAGGTTCTCGGTTGATTACTTGTCCTTCTGGCGTTTCGATTACTACTTTGTCCGCTGTAACAGTTACAATTTCACCATCAACAATCTCAACAAATTGATTGGTTTCTTTAATCATCGCCATCGCGTCACTACAAATAACATTAAAGCCTTCACCTAGACCGATAAGTAACGGGCTTTTATTTTTCGCTACGTAGATAGTATTGGGGTCCATTTTATCCATTAATGCAAAAGCGTATGAACCTTTAATTTCGGCTAAAGCCGCTTTAAAAGCATCTTTTGTTGAAAAACCATTTTCAGCAAAATGAGCAATTAATTGAACGACGATTTCAGTATCTGTATCACCAATTAAGTGAGCACCACTTAAAAATTGTTCTTTTAATTCTTCAAAGTTTTCAATGACACCATTATGCACTAATGCAAAGCGTTGATCGCTTGAAACATGGGGATGTGCATTGGCGACAGTTGGTTCGCCATGAGTGGCCCAACGAGTATGACCAATACCAACTGTTCCATCGATTTCTGGCGTTAATTTTGCTGCTAAATCGGCAATGCCCCCAACTGCCTTAACTACATGGGGCTGTTGGCTTTGATCATTCACACAAATCCCAGCAGAATCATAACCTCTATATTCCAATTTTGTTAATCCTTGAATCAAACTTTCCGTGACATTTTCTTTTCCAATCATTCCGACAATTCCACACATAATGCTAATTCCTACTTTCCAATTGAAATTCTGTATTTACTAGGTCCTGTTTAACTAGCAAATCCCATTATATGTTTCTACCTGCGTGATAACCGCTTTGTTCTAACTTCACAATTAGTTTTTCTTTGTTATCTGTAGAGTGCAGTCCCTAGAGCCACCCGCCGAATCTTCGATAAGCTCTCTCCTCGTCACCTGAACGTTCAGGTCTGGCGCTATCCGATATTGGTCTATATACCTCCTTTGTAAATATATTCCGTAGAAACATAAACAATCATACAATTAAAAGTAGTTACTTGTCAACAAAAATCTAAAAACCGAAAATTGGTCTAGTTCTTTAAAGTTGCAAAAAAAGAATCTAGTACACTCATAGTAAGAGAAAGTACTAGATTCTTAATAATAAAAAAATATCCGTTCTATTTATAGAACCTTATCAATTTGTTATTTATTGGAATGGATTATAAAACCGGCCACCATTCACATGGAACAACCAGAAACTGATTCCTAATAAGCATAAGGCAAGTAACATTACCGAAAAATCACGCAGATGAAAAGGTTGTTGCGCATACCACGTTCGATTTTTCTTTTGACCAAAACGCCTTAATTCCATAGCGGTACTCACAGTTTCAATTCGATCTAAACTAGATAGGATTAAGGGTAAAACGATTTGTGCTACGCCTTTGATTCGTTGGCCTAACCGTCCCTTTTTAGACATCTCATAGCCTCGCGCTTGTTGTGCTAAAGAAATATTAAAAAAATCTTCTTGGATATCGGGAATATAACGAATAGCCAGCGCTACTGCATAACTAATCCGATAACTCACACCAATTCGATTCAAGCTGGAGGCAAATTCACTAGGATTTGTTGTTAATAAAAAGATTAATGCCAACGGAATCGTACAGAAATATTTTAAAACTAAATTAAATTCATAAAATAATTCTTCTTGTGTCAAAGTAAACCGTCCGATTCCTTCCCAAATCACGGTACGTGATTGATATAAATCAACCCCATATTCAGGTGCAAAAAGGTAAACCGTTAAGATATTTAACAAAGAAAAAATAGCAATAAATTTAATAACAAAAGATATTTGATGCCATTTAATATTTGATAATTTTAACAAAACAAGCGAAACCACAGACATTCCTAACAGATAACGAGTATCATACGTGGTCATACAAGCCACAGAGACAACGATTAAAAAGACTAATTTGCTTGTGCCGTTTAAGCGATGAATCCAGGTTGAATCAGGATGATAGCCTAACATTTGTCGTTCACTCATCCAAAACGCACCTCACGATCGTAAGCAACAAATTTTTCCGTAAATAGCAAGGGATTTTCCAAGCCTAACGCTTTAGCAAAGGTAAACAAGCTTGTTTCTTTTAAAGAAGCTGCTTGAATTAATTTTTCATCTGTTAAAACAGCAACTGGAGTCGCATCTGCTAGTAAACGTCCATCACAAACTACTAACGCACGTGTTGTATATTCCAACATTAAGTGCATATCGTGAGTGATCATTAAAATAGTCACACCTAAGCGGTTCAATTCTTCTAAAAATGTCATCATTTCTGTATAATGTTTAAAATCTTGTCCAGCTGTTGGTTCATCTAAAATTAATAATTCAGGTTCTAAAACTAAGATTGATGCAATAGTTACCCGTTTTTTCTGCCCAAAACTCAACGCAGAAATCGGCCAGTTCCGGAAGGGATACAGCCCACAAATATGTAAAATATTCGTCACACGTTCCTCAATTTCTGCTTGTGGCACATCTCGTAAAACTAATCCTAAAGCTACTTCTTCAAAAATCATTTTTTTAGAAATCATTTGATTGGGATTTTGCATCACATAACCAATTTTATCTGCACGTTCTTTGATTGAATAATTGGAAAAATCCTGTCCTTCCCATAAAATCTTGCCCGATTGAGGCGTGATGAACCCGCAAATTATTTTAGAAAGTGTAGACTTCCCGGCACCATTTTTTCCTACAATGCTGATCATTTCTCCATGATGAATAGTTACTGAGAAGTCATCTAACACTTTTTCACCGTGACGATCATATTGATAGGACACTTGTTCCAAACGTAATAGTTCAGCTCCTTTGACTGCACTAACTGAACTAGGCTGGACAGACCACTGTGTCATTTTAGGAAAAACCGTTTCGCCTGATACTTCGGCTAATTTGTCTAAATGACTAACTTGTGTTAAATCAATCCCAGCATATTTCATGGCTGTAACGTACAAAGGTTCACGAATCCCTTGTTGGGTCAACGTATCTTGACGTAACAATTCATCTGGCGTTGTATCAGAAATAATTGTGCCCTCATTCATGACAATAATTCGATCAACTGATTCGCAAAGAACGTCCTCTAAGCGATGTTCTATTATTAAAACAGTCGCTTTTGTTTCTTGTTGAATGGTGTCAATCAAAGTCATTGTTTCTTGTCCCGCTCGTGGGTCAAGATTAGCCAAAGGTTCATCGAAAAGTAAAATTTTTGATTGGTTAATTAGAACGCCCGCCATAGATACACGTTGTTTTTGACCACCTGACAAATCTTGTGGACGGTGTTGCAATAACTGATTCAGCTCAACAATCTCGGACCATTTCTGAACCGCTTTTTTCATTTCTGCTTGTTCAACTGCATCGTTTTCTAAAGCAAAAGCAATATCCTCAGCAACCGTTAAACCGATAAACTGCCCATCGGTATCTTGTAAAACAGTTCCTACATCAAAAGACAAATCAAATAGACTTGTTTCTTGGATATTTTTACCAGCAACCGTAGCTGTTCCTTGAATCTCACCTTCATAAATATTGGGAATTAACCCGTTGATACATTGCGCCAATGTTGATTTACCACTACCACTAGGCCCAACGATTAAAACCTTTTCTCCTTCATAGATTGTTAATTGAATCCCCTTTAATGTTGGTTCAGATTGGCTATGATATTGAAAGGAAAAATTATTAAAAGTAATGATTGGTTTTTTCATTCGGCCTCACCTCAGTTTCTCCATAAAAGAAAGGGTCTGAGCATTAGCAAAGTAATTACTAGGGCAGACCCTTAACCATTTAAATTATTTCGACAGTTTCTTAATCTTTTGATAAACTGCCTTTCTTTGTTCTTGTTGATGCATAAGCTTTCATCAACAATGTTCCAATAATCCCCACAGCGACAATATTTGAAACAGTCGCGAATACGCCTTGTGTAAATACTTTACTTGCGGGTTCACTATAAATCAAAATATCCAAACTAGGCGCGATTAAGCCCCAAACGACGATATTGCCAAAGGCTTGGAAAATATTGAAACGCACCATGTCATTTGTTGTAAATTCACCATGTTGAAGATCCATTTTACGACCAGCGAAGCCAAAAATAATACCAATAATTCCTGAACAAATAATCCAGCTCCACCAAGCGCTACCATACGTGGTAAAATCTTTTAATGTGTGACCAATCAAACCAATTAGCCCTCCAGCTACTGGTCCAAAAACAACTGACATTAAAGCAAGAAATGGATACGACGTTTCTAAGTTCGTATTAGGAATCCCAGTTGGAATTACAACGAATCGACCTAAAATAACAAAAACTGCAGAGCCAATTCCAATTGCTACAATTGTCTTGACAGACATTTTTTCTTTCATTTCGCTCCTCCATTCTATAACTCCATTGATTTACAGCCGCTCCCTTCTTGATTTTATCAAATAAAAAAAGAAGATACACGGTGCATCTTACTTCTAAAATAGTACCCTTTTAACCGCTCTATGTCAATGATAGACGGAGCTTATTAGCTATTTTCTTTTTTTGATTTCCAACAAAGAAACCAGACACTTAACGCAAGCTAGCATTAAGTGTCTGGTTTCTAATTGGTTCTTATTCAACGCCGATTTCTGCACGTACTACTTCGGCAATTTTATCAACGTAATAATCAACTTTTTCTTGTGTTGGCGCTTCGGCCATCACACGTAACAATGGTTCTGTTCCAGAAGGACGTACTAAAATACGACCTTCGCCATTCATTTCTGCTTCTGCTTGTTCGACAACTGCTTTGATTGCCGGAACTTCCATTGCACCATTTTTATCTGTGACACGAATATTGACTAATTTTTGTGGATAAATCGTCACTTCATCCGCTAATTCAGATAATTTTTTGCCCGTTTGCTTCATAACATTCAACAATTGAATCCCTGAAAGCATGCCATCACCTGTTGTGTTGTAATCTAAAAAGATCATGTGACCAGATTGTTCGCCACCAAAATTGTAATCATTTTTACGCATTTCTTCTACAACATAGCGATCACCCACTTGCGTTACCACATCTTTTAAGCCAATTTCTTCTACAGCTTTATGGAAACCTAGATTACTCATCACTGTTGTAACGATTGTATCTTTTTTCAAACGTTTTTTCTCAGCTAAATATTTGGCACAAATATACATGATTTTATCACCATCGATAATTCGTCCTAATTCATCGACTGCAATAATTCTATCACCGTCGCCATCGAAAGCCAAACCAGCATCTGCGCCTTTTTCAACAACCATTTCTGCCAAAGCTTCAGGATGAGTGGAACCCACACCATCATTGATATTCAATCCATTAGGACTTGTTCCCATTGTATAGAAATCTGTCTCTAAATCCGCGAAGACACGATTGACTGCTGTTGCAGTTGCTCCGTTGGCCGCATCTAAACAAACAGTCATATCTGCTAAATCGCCAGGAATACTTTGAACTAAAAATTGCGAATATTTTAGTAAGCCTTCTGGAAATTCATCTAATGAGCCTAAGCCTTCTGCAGAAGGTCTTGGTAAGGTGTCTTCTTCTGCATCTAACAATGCTTCAATTTCTGCTTCTTGATCGTCTACTAATTTGAAGCCATCTGCCCCAAAAAACTTAATCCCATTGTCTTCCGCAGGATTATGTGAAGCTGAAATCATTACGCCAGCGGATGCTTTTTGTAAACGAGTTAGATATGCTACACCAGGTGTTGAAATCACCCCTAATTGGAAAACTTCAATCCCGACTGATAATAACCCAGCAATCAATGCTTGTTCCAACATCTCACCTGAAATACGTGTATCGCGGCCCACGAGAACACGAGGTTTTCTTGAACTATCTTCATGTTGACTCAACACATAACCACCGTAACGCCCTAATTTAAAAGCTAATTCAGGTGTTAACTCCTTATTTGCAATTCCTCTTACACCATCTGTTCCAAAATATTTACCCATTTTGATTCTCCTTAGTCACTTGATTCTCTGTATTTTCAGTTGAACCAGCAGTTGTACTTTCTACTGTTGATCCCTCACTTGTTGTTTCAGAAGTATTTGATTCTACTTGACTGGATGTACTTGGTTGTACTGCTTGGCTACCTGAGCCAACCGTTGTTGAACTTGCAGGTTCCCCTGAAGTTTCATTTGTATTTGATGACTGTTGTTGATTGTACACGGGGCTCAAAGAAACGTCAACCTCATCTGGTGTAACTACGTATTCTCCATCAACGGGAATAGTCACTGATTGTTTTGTTTCTTTGCGAATATCAGAAATGTCTACCGGTACCTCAATTGATTCTAGCGTATCTAAAATTGATTGCGGACCACTGACCCTAACTTGGTACGTTGATAAACTATAATTGTAATGAGCGATCCCAGCTGGTGGCGTACCTGTCATACTAACATTCAGTGGTACATCTTTTGTTGGCGCAGTTAAGCCTACTGTTACTTTGACTTGTGGTGCTGGATTTTCGATACTTAGGACTTGACCTTTGGCATCTAGCGCTTGGACATTTACCGTTTGTTTAATCGTATCAATTGTTTGTTTGGCACTTGAGACTGGCGCAATCACTTTGTCAATTGCTTTTGCTGTTTCTTCTCCAGTTGTTACTTCTACAGTTTTTGGATCTACAGAAATATTTTTTACTTTATAACCTTCTTTTTCAATGTTATCAGAAAGTTGTGCTTCTACATCGAATTTTTTTGTTACTCTCTTTTCAATCGTTACAGTCACTGTTTTCGGTTCAATTTCAGCTGTAACAGCTGAACTTAGTCCCCGCACTGTCAAAGGCACTTCCGAAGTCCCTAATGGCAATTTGGTTAAGTCTGCGACCACTTGGAAATTTCGTGTGTCAGCATTTGATTCCATGTTTAATTGAATGCGGTTCGCACTACGTAAATGAACATTTACACTCTCTTCAAATCCAGAGACATAATATTTGTCTTTATCGTATTGGACTTGGACAGGAATATTATTCAGTGTTTCACTATACGTTTGGCTTGAACCTGAATTGGAGGGATTATTGCCTGTTGCATTGGCATTAAAAAATAACAACAATGCAAACAGCAATGAAAGCAAACCATTAAACCAGCTTTTTTGGGAGGCTTTTCTCATTTGCGTTTAACCCCCTTTGTTACATCATCGATAAAATGCTGTAAAGCACTTTTTTTATCTTCCGATGATTCCGAAATTAACTCCTTACGCAAAATTGTTAAATACTCTTCTTGCGTTAGGCCAGGAATTAATTCGTTGTTCAACGTCAAACTAACGTCACCAGTTTCTTCAGAAACAACAATCGTAATGGCGTCACTGACTTCACTGATACCGACTGCGGCTCTATGGCGCGTTCCAAATTCTTTTGGAATTAAATTGCTTTCTGATAGCGGTAAATACGCACTAGCAACAGCAATTTTTTCATTTTTGATAATCACTGCACCATCATGTAGTGGTGTATTTGGAATGAAAATATTAATCAGTAATTCACCAGTAATATCGGCATCCAAATCAATACCTGTCTCAATGTATTCATCTAAACCAGTATTGCGTTCAATGGTTATCAAAGCACCAATTTTCCGTTTTGACATGTACTGAATGGCTTTGTCAAAGGCCTGAATAATACGCTCATCTTCTTGTTGCGCACCTTTATTCGGGCGGAAAAACGAACTTCTCCCTAGATGTTCCAGCCCTCTTCGCACTTCTGGTTGAAAAATAACAACCGCGGCGATTACACCATACATGATGACTTGATTCATTAACCAAGATAATGTATGTAGACCAATTATCTCACTTAGAATGCGGATAATGATAAAAACAGCGACACCTTTTAATAGTTGGACTGCTTTCGTTCCACGAACAAGCATGATTAATTTGTAAACGAGGTACCATACGACTAGGATATCTATGATATTGATAACAAAATCCTTAGATAAGAAATCCGTTGAGATGACTTGCTGCCAATAATTCAAATCTAATAATTGATTCAATTGAAACGACATCATACCCCTCACTTCTCTCTCAAGATTTCCTAACAAGTATACCACATTATTTTCTTTCATCACAGAACGCAAGCGGAAACATCAAAAAAATTTAGGAACTTTTTCAAATAACTTGAAATTTTTCATCAAAAAATCGCATTTCTAACTAAAAAACGTGTCCAAGCAAAAAGCTCAGACACGTTTTTTTGATTTCTATTTAATCTTGCTCACGTTGTTTTCTCTTGGCTGCTCGTTCTGCGCGGCGGGCAGCCCTTCTTGCTTCCGCTTCCGGATCAACTACGCGTTCCTTTTTCACTCGTGGCTTCTCGTTCTCTGGCGCAGTTATTTCTGGTTCACTTTGTTTTTCAAGTTTTGCTCGAATTTTTTCTTCTTGACCAGCTAAACGAGCATAATTATAGAACCGTCTCTTAGCATCATTAATTGTTTTATTAAATAACAATTCCGCTGTATCTGGTTGACTAGATTCTAAGGATGCAAAGCGAACTTGTTGGCGCATAAACTCTTTCATTAATGAAAAATCTGGTTTTTTGAAATCCAATGTCATTGGTTCTTTGCCCTTTTCTCGCAATAATGGATTATAGCGATATAAAGACCAGTAACCTGAATGAACTGCATCTTTCGCTTCTTTCAACGTTTGACTCATCCCACCTGCTAAACCATGTGTAATACATGGTGTATAAGCAATAATAATCGATGGTCCAGGGAATTTTTCTGCTTCTTCAAAAGCTTTAATCGTCTGCATTTGGTTTGCACCTGAGGCAATTTGAGCGACATAGACATTTTCATAAGTCATTGCCATCATCCCTAAATCTTTTTTAGAAGCATATTTCCCACTGGCAGCAAATTTCGCAATCGCTGATGCAGGAGTTGCTTTGGAAGTTTGGCCACCTGTATTGGAATAGACTTCATTATCTAGAACTAACATATTTACATCCGCGCCACTAGCTAACACGTGGTCAATACCGCCGTAACCAATATCGTAAGCCCAGCCGTCCCCACCAATCATCCACTGACTTGGTTTGACAAAAAGATCTTGATCGTCATAAATTGCTTCCAATAAAGGTTGATTTGTTTTTTCTTCAAGCAAAGCTGCACGTAATTTAGCTGCACGTTGTTGCGTACCTTCACTTTCGGACAGATGTGCTATCCAATCTTCCATCAATAAACGTAAAGAATCACTGGCTACAGAAAAAGCTTTGGCCATTTTACTAGCTAAACGTTCGCGACGCGCTTGCGTTGCTAACAACATGCCATAACCAAACTCGGCATTATCCTCTAAAAGAGAATTTGACCAAGCTGGACCTTGTCCTTGTTCATTCGTAGTGTATGGTGTCACACCCGCTGCAGCACCCCAAATCGATGAGCATCCTGTTGCATTAGCAATCAGCATTCGGTCACCAAACATTTGCGTCAATAATTTAACATAAGGCGTTTCGCCGCAACCAGAACAAGCACCAGAAAACTCTAATAAAGGTTTATTAAATTGTGAACCTAAAACAGTATTCGGTTTTGCTGGGTTTTCCTTTTGACGTAATGTCATAGCAAACGCCCAGTTCATAGCCTGCTCTTTTTCTTCTTCATAAGGTTTCATTACTAAAGCTTTGCCTTTAGCTGGACAGGCTTCAACACAAAGTCCACAGCCAGTACAATCTTTGACTGAGACTTGGATACGATATTTCAAGCCGTCGGCACCACGTAGATCACGTACAATGAATCCTTCTGGCGCTTCAGTCATTTCTTCTTCATCGGCTAAGAATGGTCGTATCGCCGCATGGGGGCATACAAAGGCGCATTCATTACACATGGTACACCGATCGCTAATCCATTCAGGTACTTCTAATGCAACTCCACGTTTTTCAACTGCCGCAGTTCCCAAAGGCATTCGCCCATCTGTCATCCCATTTTTCGCTAGTGTCGCAACAGATAACGCATTCCCTTCTTGACGATTAATCGGTTCAACAATTTCATGAACAAAATCACTAACATTTTCTGAACGTTTTCGCGGTTGAACTTCAAGCGTTCTCCACTCTGCTGGAACAGTTACCTGATGCAACAATTCAACGGTCTTATCGATTGCTTGAATATTTTTTTCGACAACTTTCATAGACTTATGACCATAACTTTTCAGTGCTTCGTCTTTTAAAATTGGCAACACTTGCTCAAAAGGCATAATTTGCGCTAATTTGAAGAAAGCTGTTTCCATCGCGGTATTAATTCGCCCGCCTAGTCCGACTTCACTAGCTAATTTCACTGCATTGATTGTATAAAACTGAATCTCATTTTCAGCTAGATACCGTTTTAATTGATTGGGTAAAAATCGTGCTAGTTGTTCATCATTCCAAATGGTATTTAAGAGGAAAGTACCGCCCTTTTTTAACCCTTTTACTAAATCATAGGTATGCAAATAAGCGGCTGTATGACAAGCCACAAAATCAGAATGTTCAATGAGGTACGTTGAACGAATAGGCGTCTCGCCAAAACGTAAATGAGAAACGGTCAACCCGCCTGATTTTTTTGAATCATAATAGAAAAATCCTTGTGCATACTTGTCTGTATGATCACCGATAATCTTAATTGCTGACTTGTTCGCCCCTACTGTCCCATCAGAACCAAAGCCCCAAAATTTAGCTTGATAGGTTTTCGGATTCGTCAAATCAAGTGGTTTGCCAACTTCTAATGAAGTATAAGTTAAATCATCATCAATCCCAATTGTAAAACGCTTCTTCATGGCAGAACGTTCTTTCATTAATTCATCAAAAACCGCAACAATTTGATTTGGCAGTACATCTTTAGAACCTAAACCATAGCGCCCACCAATAATTGTTGGGCGAATGTCCGCTTCATACATCGCACTTTGGACATCCAATAATAACGGTTCGCCACCAGCACCGGGCTCTTTCGTCCGATCCAAGACAGCAATTGCTTTAACTGATTGTGGTATTTTTTCAAGAAATGTTTCAACTGGAAATGGTCGATAAAGATGGACATTAAGAAAGCCAACTTTTCTTCCTTGTTCTTGTAAATAATCAACAGTCTGTTCAATTGTTTGTGCAACTGAACCCATTGTGACAATCACTTCTTCTGCATCTTCTGCGCCATAATACGTCACTAAATCATAATTGGTTCCCCGTAACCGGTTAATTTCTGTCATATATTTTTGAACAATACCAGGTAATTTTTCATAATAAGGATTTATTGTTTCTCGTTGTTGAAAGTGAATATCTGGATTTTGGTTCATTCCACTAACGGAAGGGTGATTCGGGTTCATGCTCCGACGACGAAATTCGGCTAATTTCTCTTGGTTTACTAAGGGTGCTAATTCTTCATAGTCAAGAACTGCCACTTTTTGAATTTCATGACTTGTTCTAAAGCCATCAAAAAAGTTCATAAATGGAACACTCGCTTCAATCGAAGCTAAGTGAGCCACTGGTGCCAAATCCATCACTTCTTGCACACTGCTTTCTGACAACATAGCAAAGCCTGTTTGGCGTGCGGCCATTACGTCTCCTTGATCACCAAAAATATTTAAAGCATTCGTTGTTAAAGCTCGGCTCGCCACATGAAAAACAGATGGTAATAGTTCTCCAGCTATTTTGTACATATTAGGAATCATTAAAAGTAACCCTTGTGAAGCCGTATAGGTCGTGGTAAGCGCGCCTGTTTTTAAAGAGCCATGGACCACGCCGGCAGCACCAGCTTCCGATTGCATTTCGACTACTTTCACAGGTTGACCAAAGATATTTTTCTTACCTTCGGCCGACCACTGATCAACAAGCTCAGCCATTGTTGAACTTGGTGTTATTGGATAAATGGCTGCTAATTCTGTAAAGGCGTAGGAAATATAAGCTGCTGCAGCATTTCCATCCATTGTTTTCATTTTCCGCATGTTTTTCTCATCCTTTATATCTAAAAAATAGAATAGTTGCACGCATATTCTTGTTTATTATAGCGTAAAAACCAAACATTTGAAACATTTTTCACAAACATTCTTTAGAGTTTCCTTTTCCAGTTACAAATTATCTCTATGTTTTTATATATAATTAGTTTATAATAACAACTGAAAATAACGATCTACAGAAAGGGAGAATATGTTGAAAACTCTTCAAAAAAATAAATTTATTATCCTTGCTTTTTTACTACTAACCATCATTTTTTATTTTATCCCTTACGCTCACGATGAATGGATGTGGGGAAGTCAAGAAGGGCTTGATTTATTAAAAAACGGCTTTCAAGGATACAATGGACGCTACTTTGGAAATATCTTCGCTTTAATTATTACTCGTAGCGTTTTAATTAAAAGCTTGTTTATGAGCGGCACGATTCTATTATTACTTACAGTACTAACAAAATTCACTAACCTAAGTTTAGATAGAAAAACAACTACAAATAAAAAATTTCTTTTGATTTTTAGCCTAGCTCTGCTTATATTAATTCCCACAAAACTTTTTCAACAAACTTATGGATGGCCGGCAGCTTTTGTGAACTTCGTTCCTCCTGTTATTAGTTTAGTGGTTTTTTTCATAATAGTGAATTACTTATTTATTAATGAAACAGCTAATTTAAAACACCCTGTTCTAACAGGTATTGTTTTAAGTCTCGGGACTCAATTTTTTTCTGAAAACATCAGCGTTTATATCACATTCCTTGCAATTGCTTTATGTATTTATTCTTGGAAAACCAGAAAGATGATTGATTCGTTCTTACTTGCTTTTCTAGTTACAAGTTTCCTTAGTTTGATTATTATGCTAATTAATCCAGCTTACTTAAATGCTGCCAATAATACTGATGGCTATAAAAAAATTAATTTATCGCTTTCATATTTTTACTATAAAACAATAGGACCGATGGCAGAAAATATTTTTCATCAAAATCGTTTCATTAATCTTTGTATAGCAACGTTAACTTTATTAATCTCTAAAAAACAAGATAAAGATATTTTACAATCAAAGGCAACGCAGCTGATAAATAAAGGAGCTCTATTTTTTATAAGTACTTATACGGTTTTCTCTGTCTTTATTTATCCTTATTTCACAATATCCTATAATCGCAGTCAAGATTTCACTGCACTATTAGCTTTACTATACTACCTTTCAATATTTATATTTATACTCATTCAATTTAAAGGTAATTTAAAAGCAAAACTACTTTTCTTGTTCTTATCTATCGTATGTACAGCTGGGCCTCTTTTCATTGCTGAGCCCATCGGTCCCCGGTCATTTTATATTACGTATGTTTTTTGGATTATACTTATTCTGCAATTTATCGCTTATTATTTTAATTTACAAAGTGAAGAAGAAAACAACCATGAAATACTGTTTATAACGAAAATTCTTAAACAAGGAATTCTTGTCTTACTAACCTTTTATACTTTGATGTTTGCATACACCTACAGAGTAGAACAACAAAGAAAAGAAATTATAGATGAGGCAATCGCTAATAAAGAAACTTCCGTAAAATTACCTTTATTACCAAATGGAGAATACTTTTGGGAGAAAGGAACAACCGCAGAAAATTGGATGCGCCGTTACAAAACATTTTATAACATTCCACAAGACATAACGATTACATTCGTACCGATGGAAACAAAATAAAAAAAAGAGCCCTAGGGCTCTTTTTTTAGAACAACTCCAAATATTGTTCTCTTTCCCATTCAGAAACGGTTTGACGGAAGGCTGCCCATTCCATTCGTTTCGCTTCTACAAAATTCGCAAAAATGTGACGACCTAATGCATCAATCATTACTTGATCTTTACGTAATTCTTTGATGGCATTGTGTAAGGTTGATGGCAAATCTTCAATTTGTGCATGTTGACGTTCTTCCTCATTCATCACATAAATGTTACGATCAACCGCTGGCGGTGGCGTAAGTTCATTACGGATACCATCCAAACCTGCTTGTAATAAGACTGCCATTGTTAAATACGGATTCGCTGAAGGATCGACAGAACGTAATTCTAAACGAGTCGATAAACCACGAGATTCAGGAACTCGAATGAGTGGTGAACGATTTCTGCCGCTCCAAGCTACATAAACAGGTGCTTCATAACCTGGTACCAAGCGTTTATAAGAGTTCACTGTTGGGTTACATACCGCAGTATAGGCACGGGCATGTTTTAATAAACCACCTAAGAAATGATAAGCAGTTTGGCTTAAGCCCATCTCTCCTGACTCGTCATAAAAAACATTACCTTCTTCATTAAATAATGACATATTGCAGTGCATGCCAGAACCATTAATTCCAAACAAAGGTTTTGGCATAAATGTTGCATGCAAGCCATGTTTGCGCGCAATAGTTTTCACAACTAATTTGAACGTTTGAATATTGTCACAAGCATCAACTACATCCGCATATTTAAAGTCAATTTCATGTTGACCAGGTGCTACTTCATGATGCGAAGCTTCCACTTCAAAGCCTAAACTTTCTAACTCTAAAACAATATCACGGCGACAATTTTCACCTAAATCGGTTGGCGCAAAATCAAAATAGCCACCTTTATCATTCAAGTCAGTGGTAATTTCACCATTCTCATCTAATTTAAATAGGAAAAATTCTGGTTCTGGTCCTAAGTTAAACGAAGTAAAGCCTAATTCTTTCATATCTGCTAAGGCACGTTTTAAATTACCGCGGGGATCTCCGGCAAAAGGGGTACCATCAGGATTGTAAATATCACAAATTAAGCGCGCAACTTTTCCATGGTCGCTTTCCCACGGAAAAATCATCCATGTAGATAGATCAGGGTATAAATACATGTCACTTTCTTCGATACGAACGAATCCTTCAATGGATGACCCATCAAACATCATTTTATTATCTAATACTTTATCTAGCTGACTCACAGGAACTTCAACATTTTTAATTGTTCCCATAATGTCGGTAAACATTAGTCGTAAAAAACGTACGTTTTCTTCTTCTGCAATATGTTTAATCTCTTCTGCCGTTTTGGCTTTTCTTGTCATCGGTCTGATCCCCATCCTTCATTTTTATTGGCTGCTGAAACGTTAAAGCCTTGGTACATTCGATTGGAACGGATTTTGCTGAGTAAGTCCTCCTTGCGAAAGGATTTCGTCGTATAAAATCTGACGAACATCTGCATCGGTTAACGGACGAGTTGCCTCGGCGGTGTTTTTTTGTTCTTCTAATTTCATTTCATACACACGCTTAATCCCTGCCATGTTCAATCCATCAGATAAATAATCTTTAATTTCTAACAAAACATCAATATCATTTAAAGAATACATGCGTCGGTTGCCCTCACTACGTTCTGGATGAATCAATCCCTGTTCTTCATAGTAGCGAATTTGTCGAGCGGTCAAATCCGTTAGTTTCATAACTGTACCAATTGGAAAAACTGACATGGAACGGCGTAACTCTTTTTCTCTCATCTCCATCCTCCTCTCTTAGTTATTTCTTAGAATAACAATAGAATGACAAATTGTCAAGAACTTATGTTAGATTTTCTAACATAAAACAAAAAACCTGATAAATATGGACTTTTCCATCTTTTCACGGCTGATTTTCTCCTGCTAACCAAAAAAATAGAAATGATTTGTTTTTACAAATCATTTCTAATCAACTTACCATTTTTTATTCTTTTTCGGATTCAGCCAACCATTTAGACTCTTTTTTCGCAAAACCTTTCACGATATACCGATTTTCATTTTCAGCATATTCTTCTGAAATCATTAGTGTCATCCGGCGAAGTTCACTTAATAGTTGTCCGTCAGTTGGGCTAATTTCTAATTGATAAGGCTCGAGTAATTCCATCATTTGGGCACGGATAGCTTGAACCAGTCGTTCTTTATCTTCAGGAATTTTAGTTGAGATCAATACATTGGGAAATAAGGTTGGGACAAATTCTTTGCTGTCCACTTGATCTCTTTTATTATAAACCGTCAAGCACGGAATATTTTCCAACGCTAATTCTTTCATCAATGTTTGAACTGTGCGTTCATGTTGTAACCGATCTGGCGCACTTGCATCCACCACATGGAGCAGTAAATCCATCGCCCGACTTTCTTCCAATGTCGACTGAAAGGCTTCAATCAGTTGTGTTGGTAAATCTTGAATGAAGCCGACCGTATCTGTCAGAGTAACTTCCATGCCTTGAGGCAATTGCCATTTTTTGGTTAAAGGATCTAACGTTGCAAACAATTGATCCTCTGAATAAGTTCCTGCTGTTGTCAACATGTTGAGAATGGTTGATTTGCCAGCATTGGTATAACCAATCAAGCCAATTTGAAATAGTTCTGAATTTTGTCTTTTTTGGCGGCTTCGTTCACGATGAGCAGTGACTTCTTTTAACTCACGACGGATGCCTAAGATTTTATTCCGAATGTGTCGGCGGTCCGACTCTAATTTCGTTTCACCAGGCCCACGTGTCCCAATACCTCCTCCAAGTCGGGACAACTGTTTTCCTTGACCAGCCAAGCGAGGCAATAAATAATCCAATTGTGCTAATTCAACTTGTAACTTTCCTTCTTTGGAGCGCGCACGCAAAGCAAAGATATCCAAAATTAATTGTACACGATCAATTACTCGCACAGCTAACGCTTCAGATAACAGTTGATTTTGACGCTGTGTGAGCTCATGATTAAAAATCACAAGATCCGCTTCATAGGCATCTGTTAATTGAATTAATTCTTCCAATTTCCCCTTACCGATTACGGTTTGTCGATCAACTTGTGGTCGTTTTTGCGTTAAAACAAACACCACTTCTCCATTAGCGGTTTCCGTTAAATTCGCCAGTTCTTCCATTGATGCAGAAAATGTCTGATAATTTTTTTCCGTCTCAACTCCTACTAGAATCACTTTTTCATGAGTGGTCATCGCCTACTCACTCTCCTTCTGTTGTAGCCATTGCGCTACTTCTTTTTCCAACTTGGGCAAATCTGTTGGCTGCTGAACCAAATCCCACCAATGCGCAGCCATTCGATTTCTAAACCAAGTCAATTGACGTTTGGCATATCGCCGCGATTGCTGTTTGACTGTTTCAACCGCCATCTCTAATGATTGTTCACCGGAAAAATACGGGAAAAATTCTTTATAGCCAATACCTTGAGCTGCTTGTGCATGTGGTTGCTGAAACATCTGTTTTGCTTCTTCCAACAGTCCTTCTGTCATCATTTGATCCACCCGCTGATTAATACGCTCATACAATAAAGCGCGATCTGTTTCCAAACCTAACAAATAATAATCATAGAGACGAGCTGGTTTTTCCTTCGGGGTCAAAATACTATAACCGGTTTTATCAAAGACCTCTAACGCACGAATCACTTTTTTGCGATTATTAAAATGAATGCTGTCAGCCGCTAGAGGATCCTTTTGTTGTAATAACTGCCATAAGGCTTGATTCCCTTTTTCTTCCGCAAATAAATTGTACGTTTCTCTAATTTCAGGCGAGTCATCTATCTCACGACTTCCTAGTTGAAAATCATAAAGGAGTGATTGAATATACAAACCTGTTCCTCCAACGATAATTGGTAGTTTCCCTTTTTCAGTAATTTCTTTGATTTTTTGACGACCCTCTTTCTGAAAATCAGCGGCAGAATATGTTTCGCTGACTTCACGGCAATCAATTAAATAGTGAGGAATTCCTTCTTTTTCTGTTTCTGTGACTTTAGCGGTGCCAATGTCTAACGATCGATAAACTTGCATGGAGTCACCGCTAATAATTTCACCATTAAATTTTTTTGCTAAAGCAATACTTAATGCTGTTTTCCCCACCGCAGTGGGTCCTACAATAACTAATACTTTCTCCAATTATGTTTCTCCTTCTTCTTGCCAATTTTGACGAGCAAATTTTGCTTCCTCAGGAAAATCAGTATGAACACCCGCCAATTTTAGCTGAAAACAATTTTCCATTTCTTCCATCCGATTAACAGTCCACGGCCGCAGCGGTTTGCCAATTGTGATAAGTTCTTTTTCATGAGCCAACACCCAAGACATTTTTGGATGTAAACTATCGACAAGCGCGAATGCCGGTCCCGCTTGACTTAAATCCTCTGCAGATTCATAAATAAAGGCAATTTCTGTCTTAGGATCAGCTTTTTTTAATTTAACTAAACTTGGAAAATAAAAACTGGAATATAAATAACGAAACGGCCAGTTTTTTTGCTTCATTTGTTGGACGACTTTTTTCTCAATTCCTTCATAATGGATAATATCCGTTTTAAGTTCAATATTCAAAAAACCATTGAATTGTTCTTCTTCAAGACAATTTAAAACATCTTCCAATGTTGGAACACATTGAACAGAAGGATTTTTCTGAAACCAGCTTCCAGCATCTAGTTGTTTTAATTCGTTTAATGTTAACTGTTGGATTTCACCATGACCATCTGTCGTACGATCCACCGTTTCATCGTGCATAACGATTAAATAACCATCTTTAGAAAGATGAACATCTAATTCAATTCCTTCAGCACCAACACGAACAGCCTCTCTGAAAGCAATACACGTATTTTCAGGATGGGTGCCTTTACTTCCTCGATGTGCAATAATATCTGTCATGCTCTCACTCCAATCTTGTTTATTGTACCATTGGAGTGAGGTGGGTTCAAATATAGGAAAAACGAGATACAGTCATTCGACTACTACCTCGTTTTTTATAAGTAAAATGAATATATTCATTAATCAATCTCTTTTAACTCTGATTCTTTAGTCTCATTTTTCTTTGGCAAACTGTATATATTTTCTACAAAATACAAGGGACGTTTCTTAGTCTCTAAAAATACACGGCCAACATACTCCCCTAAAATCCCTACAGAAATCAATTGGCAGCCACCTAAAAATAATATCATAATCATTAATGAAGGGAAGCCTGAAGTATCCGCACCAAATATCAATGTTTTAATTAATACATATATCATGTAAATAAACGCAACAAAAGAAACTAAAAAGCCAAAATACATTGAAATCTTTAAAGGAGCCGTTGTATAAGAAGTAATTCCTTCAATTGCCAATTTCAATAATGCGCCAAAACTCCATTTTGTTTCACCATGTAGTCTCTCATCCGCATCAAATTCAATCGCAACCTTTTTGAAGCCTACCCAATTATATAACCCCTTCGTATAACGTTGAGATTCTCTCATTTGCTTCAGCGCCTCTACTACCTTACGATCAAGTAACCGGTAGTCTCCTGCATCTGGTAAAACAGGCGTATTGGCTAGTTTTCCTAATACTTTATAAAACCATTTAGAGGATGTTTTTTTGAACCATGACTCCCCTTTGCGTTGATTTCTTTTAGCATAGACATCTTCATAGCCTTGCTGCCAAAGATCAATCATATCAATAATTGTAGCTGGTGGATGTTGTAAATCAGCATCCATTGTGATAACAGCATCATGTGTAGAATAATCAAAGCCCGCACTCATTGCTATCTCTTTTCCATAATTCCTGGACAAATCAATTAAAGAAACATTGTCCGTTTGTTCAATTAATGATAAAACTTCACTCACAGTGTTATCTTTGCTTCCATCATTAATAAATAATATTTCAAAATCAACTTCGTTTCTTTTTTTTTCTAAAGTTTCATTTAATTTTTTATATAGAGGACGTATATTATTTGCTTCATTATACGCGGGTATTGAAATTAAAATTTTCTTTTTCACAGGTTAAATCCCCCAAATTTAATACTTGCATACAAATTTAGCATACCATATTAAACTTTTTTTATCTATGACTACTTCGTACAAATTACTTGAAAACTTCTTGAGAACTATCAGCTCTCAAGAAGTTTTATTTATTCTTTTAATTCATAATTAACATATTTATCCAAACCGGACTGAATACTATATTTCGGTTCATAACCAATGGCACGTAATTTAGATATATCCGCTAAGGAATCTTTAATGTCCCCAGCTCGCGCTTCTTTATATTCAACTGGCAAAGTGACTTTCATAATATCATTTAAAGAAGAAATTAACTCATTTAAATCGGTTGCTTTCCCTGTTCCAACATTATACACTTCCCCAAGTGATTGGTCAGAATGAGCGACAAGATTCAACGCTTGAACCACGTCCTCAACAAAGACAAAATCACGGGATTGTTTTCCATCGCCAAAGATATTGAATGTCACTTCTTGATTGGCTAATAAGCGTTTGTAAGAGTCCATCACAATCGAAATAACGCCAGAATAAGGCGAATTAGGATTTTGGTTTGGCCCATAAACGTTAAAGAAGCGAACAGCGCTTGTTGGAACATCATATAAATGACAATAGTTTAACACATATTTTTCAGAAGCAAATTTATCCACCGCATAAGGCGTTAATGGACGAATTACTGATTCTTCCTGTTTTGGTAAAGTTGGCTCATCCCCATAAACCGCTGCAGAAGAAGCAAACACCAAACGTTTTAAATCTTTCTGGTATTTCCGAATTAATTCCAGTAATTGTAACACACTCTCAAAATTCACTTGGTGTGTTTCCACTGGACGTGCTACTGAATCTGCTACACTAGCAATCGCTGCTAAGTGAAAAATGTAATCGAACTGATACTCTTGTAGTACTTTTTCCATTAATTGTTGATCAATCACGCTACCTTCAATGAACGTGATATTTTCAGATGTGTTTAAATTTTCAGTTTGGCCCATTGATAAATCATCAATGACCACAACTTGATTGTCTTTACTATAATAATTTGCTAAGGTCGAACCGATAAAGCCGGCACCGCCTGTGATTAAAAAGTTCCTCAAGTTTCCCACTCCAATTAAATTCATTATATGTTAAAACGTAAATTGAGCGTTTAAATATTTAGGTATATAAATCATCTAAACTATTGCACTTATTCAAATAAAAGTTCCCACACAAGTCATGTATTTTTTCATATTATTTGTTTAAAAACTTTATATTGGAACTCTACTTGATCTGCTTTCATAATGAACGGATACATTAAAGATTTTTATACCACTTACCCTTTTTAACTCTATTTAGCAGTATAAGTTTACTATAAGTATAAGAATTAATATAGATTGTATATTTAAAATCTAAACATAACACACATTATTGTACAACTTTTAGCAAATTTATTTTTGACTTCTTTTTATTGAAATTTCCTTTAGATATCCATTTAATGCACCTAAATAACTCCAAAACAAGAAAGAGCCTACTGTATTTACTAAAATAATTTCATTATTAAACAGACCTGAAAAAACTAAAATGATTTGAATAGTAAGTAAAGTTAAAAATTGTAAATTTAACTCCCTTTGATAAAAGTAATAACAAAATATAATTTTTATCCCATTAAATATCAAAAATATCATAAAAGGAATAAACCCAAGTAGACCAACGCTTGTTAAGATATTCAAAAAAGTATTATGCACTACTATTGACTTTTGGGAAATAAAAGTATTTGGCAATTTATCATGAGCATACGATAATAGATTTCTTGGAGAAGTTCCATAGATAGGAGAAGTTTTGAATATTTCAACCGAACTTTTCCAAATAGAGAAACGCATGTTTGATATATCCGAATTATCCACAACATCTTTACGATCTAAACTTATAGGTTCTTTTCTCTTTCCCGTAATTTCTCCGTTGACCTCTTCTTTTTTATACACTGCTGAGTAAATTTTATTAGGTACAGTAACTAACACATCTTTTGTTCCATTCTGAACTATTAAATAACCGAACAAGACTAATAAAGTAAACATACAAGAATATAAAATTTTTTTTAATACAGGTGTCTTTTTAACCCCTTGTTTGTAAAAAATTATTGAAAAAGCAAGAAACCCTACTGCTAAATAGCTTAAAAGTAAAGCGCTTCTCGATCCTGTTAATAACAAAGTAAAGAATTGGACTACAATATTGACTACTAAAAAAATTTTGATAAATATTTTTTTTGTATTTAAATACTTAAACAAATAATATAAACATAATATAATAGTAACTAAAGCAGTAGTTGCACCATAATTAGGATCTCCAAAAACTCCAAATAATCTAGATTCTAGAAAACCTATTCTTATGTGGTCTCTAGGTCCTGGTCCATAGACATAAACGTAACTGTATTGAAAAAGATACATAACTAGAGATATAATTGATAATAGAAACATCCCTACCATGACAATATAATTTATATAATCTATTATTAGAAAACTATTCTTTTGTCTTTTGACAAATTGGTATATTCCAATCACATAAATACTATTCCATACTAGCAATTTTAAATTACTACTCATTCCGTAGTTCCTATTTAATATTATAGATATCAGGAACGCAAGCAAAAATATCAAAATTAACCAATCAGTCCAATCTTTATTTTTTTCTATTAAAAAATTATATAATTCATAAAGAACTACAAAAAAACCTAAAAAAGCTAAAAAGGAAAACAGGATGCTGTCTAATGTTGATGGCAACAAGCTGTATATATTCATAGATCTAATAATCAATGAAAAAATCAAAATAAGTAAATATGATTTTTCCAAATAAAAAAATTTTTTTAAATTATCCATTATTTCACTCCTAAATTGTCTAAAAGTTGTATCCAATGTACTTTTATTTCGTCCATATTAAAATCGTTAACTCTTTTTAAAGAGATATTCTGCCATTTTAAACGCTCTTCATAACTATTACATAGTTTATTTATTTCACTAGACATTTTATTAATTTTGTAGTTTTCAATTAAAACACCATATCTACCATTATCTAAAATTTCTTTAGCTCCACTATGTTTAAAACTTATTACTGGTAACCCGCACTCCATTGCTTCGATTAAGACAAGCTGAAATGATTCAATTCTTGAAGTAGATATAAAAATTGAACTATTAACATAATGATCTATTAATGCCTCCCCATTCAAAGCTCCAACATATTCAATTACATTTTCTACGCCATTTTCTTTTATAAGACTTAAGAATTTTTTTACTTGATTCTTACTACCATTTGCCGCCACTCGTATTTTCCAAGTACTAGGTATAGTTTTTGCTACTTCAATAAGATAGTCAAGCCCTTTAATTTCCACATCTAATCTAGAAGTAAAAGAAATTACTCTTTCCGTTAATTTAGACTTCACACTAGTATTAAAAGTAACAGGATTATGAATTATTACTGAATTATGATTGAATTTACTGTAGGCTTTTAAATCTGTTTGTGTTAAACAAACTATTCTATCAACACTTGCTAAAGATTCTTCATATGACTTTAAATAGTTTTTAACCAAGGAGCCAAAAGTCTGTTCTGCAGATTCATGCATCCATGCTATTTGTTTAACTTTGGGATATTTTTTTTTCAAAGGAATTGCAAAAATAGATACCGCAGTAAAAGAATTTAGAATAATACAATCTATATTAAATGTTTCTATTAATTCGGAAAGCTGTTTTATTTCTCCTTTATAGTATTTATATGGCGTAAACTTTCCTCCACTAAAGATATACTCTGTACCTTTTTTTAACTTATCTAACAATTTGCTATGTCTTCCTTTAAAAAAATATATTTTTTCTTCAGGAAGATTAGAATAATTGTCTGTATACTTGTATGAATAATATACTAGATTGTGATTCTTGTTCAGTTCTTTCCCAAGTGTTGCAGCAATGATATTAGATCCACCATAACCAAGAGAAGGACTGACTATGCAGATATTCATCAAGATTTCCTCCCTAAGACTTTTTTTGCAATATTCAGTAGATATTTAAACTCACTTGAGCGTGAGTAAAAAACTAAATACAGAACTCCACCAATAAAAATTGATATAATTGCTTTGTATATTATACTAACTAAACCACTATAATCAATTAAAGATTGTGTGTAAACAGTGATTAGAGTTGCTAGACCTAACAAAAAGCAATATTTTGAAAATAACTTTATATATACAGACATACTTACCTTAAGCCCATACTTAAAAATGTAAAATACTTCTACCCATAACACATAGCCTAGTGAAGATATTAATGTACCTAAAAGCACACCGTTTATACCCATATTAAAAAATATTAATAAGATCAATGAGAAAGTCAAATTAATTGTGGCTTCAATAATAGATTTCCATCTTTGAATCCAATATAGACCATATGAATCTATAAAGACAAAGCTTGTATTTCTAAACATTTGAACCACTAAATTAATAATAATTAAAAAAACTGTAAAAGAAGGCAAAACATATTTATCACCAATCCACCAAATTATAAATGGATTAAGCACTGAAGCAAGAATTAAAGTAGAAAAATATAACATTGAATAATTTACAAATAAGTGTTTTTTAAACAAATCCAATGCATCTTTTGTGCTTGCGCTAACAATATAATTACCGATACTAGCAGTTATTGAGTTAGTTACTTGTTTACATAGGTTTTGTACATTATTAACTATCATTGTATAGTTCGAGTAAAAACCGACTGCTGATAGACCAACAAAACTAGAAATTAGGATACTGTCAGTTCCCATAACAATAACTCCGCCAATTTTAGAACTCATATTTCCAATTACATTTTTTTTAATACTATTCATTTTTTCTTTAGATAGTTGTTTTTTTGAGTATCTTTTCAATTCATTGTAATCTTTATCTACTTTTAAAGAAATACTTACATTTCCCAATAGTGTAAAAACTAGTTGGACAATTAGATATAGTGAAAAACTTTTATAATGTATAAGTAAATATATTTGAAAAACATTACTTAACAGTAAAAAAACAAAGTCATTCAAATTTACAATATACGTTCGTTGATGTGCTATCAACAGTGATCGCTTATACGTAAAAAAATAACTTAAAACAGAATTTGATAAGTACAATAAATAATACAAAATAAATTGATTACTAATTGAATAGTCACCAGAAATATAAGGGAAAAGCGGGATAATGCTGACTCCTATAACCGCAACTCCAACCCCTATAAAGTGATAAGCTTTCTTATATAAATCCATTAACATATTTATCTCTTCTTTATCACCTACTGCTATAGGCTTATACATAGAATATACAATAGAGGTACCTATTCCAAGTTCAGCTAAAGATAAAATGCTAAGTACATTCGTAAAAAGACCATTCAGTCCTAAATAAGTTACCCCTAAATATCTTATAAAGAATGTCCGTACCACAAATTGCATAATTAATTTTAGAAAAAATACTAAAGTAGAAATAGATGAGTTCATTATTGAATAGTAAAGACGTGATTGTTTCATATAACCCCTCCGCTTTAATTTTTACAAACTCAACTAATCAAGTTTTTTCAATCGATACTCTACCAGTTTTTTATACCATACACTTCCAAAACTTAAAGCAACAATTGCAATTTTTCTTGATTTAGTGAATCCTTTATAAGATAATATAAAATTTCTATTTTTTTTTAAAAATTCAATAATTTCTTTTGTCTCGGGAATTTGCTTATAGTTACTTGATAAAATTAGCTTATCTAAAACATAAAAATACGCCCAACATAATCTACGATTATACGAATCTTTTAAATCAGGAAAATGATTCAATATTTTTTTCTGATTATACTGCCAAGCCTTTATGACATCCAAAGTTTTCTTAGAAAATTTTTGGCCCATTATACTATCATTTCTTTGTAAATAAAAGTATTTTTCTTCATTTGATACAATGATTTTATCAGTTTCAAGTAATATATCTATAATTATATAGGCATCTTCAAAAGTTTCACCCTCTAAATATCGGTTGTTATAAAAAAGTTCTTTACGATAAAGTTTATTCCAAGCATATGCATAAAAATCTGTTCCTTCTAAAACCGACTTTATCGCTTCTTTTTTATTTAATAGAATTTCTTTTTTTTCTTTGCTAGTATTCTCATACTTATCATCACGAAAAGGAATTATTTCCACAGAACTAATATCGGCATCATAAAATTTCAAATTCTCATATAACACCTCATACATATCTTCAGCAATATAATCATCACTGTCAACAAACCCCAAATATTTTCCTTGGGCAATATCAATTCCAGCATTTCTAGCGCTACTTAAGCCACCATTTTCTTTGTGAATAACACGAACACGACTATCTTTTATTGCGTATTCATCACATATTTTACCACTATTGTCAGGAGAACCATCATCGACCAATATAACTTCAAAATTAGTAAATGTTTGTGCTAAGATTGAATCCACACATTTTCTTAAATATGGTTCTACTTTATAAACGGGAACAATAATACTAATCTCACACATTTTACTTCTCACCTTTAACTAATTCTACTGTATTTTTCAAAGACTCTCTTAATTCAAATATTGGGTACCACCCATTTTCTTTGATTTTCTTATTGTCAAGTATTGCTGTACTAGCTGTTGAAAAACCTTTTTGTTCTATGCCATCTGGCAAATCAAAAATCACTTTTTTATCACTGATTTCAGCTAATTGTTGCGCTAGTTCTTTTAATCGCAAATCAAAATTTTCTGAAGAAACGTTGTATGCCTCTCCCTTTTTACCTTCGAGTAACAAATGAAGAATAGCAGAAACAGCATCCCCCACATAGATATATGAAAAATACTGATTTCCTTCACTTTTTAAAATAATATCTTTTTGTTCAACAGCATTCAAAATAAATTGTGAAGAGGCTTTCGTATCAGATAAAAGCATCGTGGGGCCAAATGTACGGCAAAGTCTTGGAATCACAATATCAAGATCATATTTTTCAATATAAGCTTGACATAATGACTCACTAACTCTTTTCCCTTCAGGATAACCTGCTCTCAAAGTGTTGCAATCGATATATCCACAGTAATCCTCTGTGAACTTTTCTACATCACCACGATTTTCCCCATAAATTTCTACCGTTGATAAGAATAACACTCTAACAGGACGGGTTGCTACAGCATGCTTCAATACTTGCTCTGTACCAACAAGATTAGTCATAATTGTACCAATTGGATCGGTTACATAAGCTCTGGGGTGCGTATTGCTCGCACCATGTATCAAATAATCAGCTTGAACCTCTTTTGGTATAGAATTCGTGACATCACCTTCAACAATTTCAAAAGTGTCTAACTGAAGATACTTTTCAAACCGCTTTTCAAGTTTCAAACGGTTCCTTCCCATTGCATATATCTTGATTTGTATACCTAATTGTTCATTTGCAGCCATCAACGTGTCTATCAAAAAAGATCCTATCATTCCAGAAGCACCAATCATCAAAATTGATTTTTTATCTAAATTAACCAGATTAACTGCGTGATTCATCACTTTTTTCAATTCAGATTGATAAATTGGATTATCTATTAACTCCATGCCTATATCTCCTAATCCTTCATCTTTAAATAAGCTTTAAATAGTTCTAAGTCATCCGATGTAGTCAATTTAATATTTTTATCCGAACCCGCAGCAAAATACAATGTTTCGCCTAAATCCACCATCATAGTATTTGTATATGACGATTCAGAAATACCAATATTCTCACGGAATGCTTTTTCGTAAGCCCAAGTTAATTTTTCAAATTTATAGGCTTGTGGTGTTGACACGCGACGTAATGTTTCACGATTAATATATTGTCGAGTTGTTTCCTCGGTTTCTTTTACAAAAATTTGTTCATTATATGGCAACGAAGTCACTGCATTACCGTATTCTTGACACTTAACAATTACATCAGATAAAACTAATTCATCAACTAATGGACGAATCCCGTCATGGATAACAATAGTATCTTCTGGGCTTGAATGTTCTTTTAAGAAATTAACCCCATTGTTAATTGATTCTTGACCAGAATTTCCCCCTGGGATAATCCATTGTAATTTGTCAATATGGTACTCTTTTGCATAGGCATCTAGTGTTTGTTCCCAACCTTTTTTACACACAACTAAGATTCGATCAATGAGTGGATGCTTTTGAAAAGATTCCAATGTGTAGATAATTATCGGTTTTTCCTCTACCATAATAAATTGTTTAGGAATCTCCTGCCCCATTCGTTTACCGACCCCACCGGCAATAATTAAAGCTGTAATCATTTGATACAAAATCCTTTCCCTAACTAGTCAATAACTAGTTTTATTTTCAATTTTGTTTAACTTATATATTCATCAATACAGCCAAAACTGCATTCAATCTTTTACATTTTCTCATAACTAACAGTAAGTTTCAATAATTTATCGTAGACCTTAATCGAACTGTAAATATTGTCCTTTTCAAAAATAATATTTATTAAATAAAGGACACCTAACTAAATCGTTAGAGTGTCCTTTTTAAATTACTTAACTAATTCACTTTTTGTACATAACGTTTATTTGAAGTGATATACCCTTGTGGTGTTTTTAATCTTGGATAACCATTTTTACTATATTCAATTCCTTGCACTCTAATAGTAGTTCCTTTTTTTACTGGAGATCCAGGTGTTTTAAATTCTAAATCAGTATAATAACGATCATTGACAAGCATCACAATTTTTACTGGATTTTCTGTATAGTAGTTGTCAATATTACTGATTGCTGCTGAAACGATATCTTTTCTTGCCGTTAAATATCCTTTTCTTGTTACCAAGCGGGGATATCCATTAGATGAATATTCAATTCCTTGCACTTCTACTAGTGTATTCTTTTTCACTGCGGCACCTTTGCTTGTAAAGTCGGCATTGTTATAAAATGTTTCATCTTTCATTACTACTACTCGACCTGGATTAGCTGTGTAATACTTATCAATATTACTGATTGCTGCTAAAACGATATCTTTTCTTGCTGTCAAATATCCTTGAGGTGTTACCAAACGAGGGTACCCAGTTGATGAATATTCAATTCCTTGCACTTCTACTAGTGTATTCTTTTTCACTGCGGCACCTTTGCTTGTAAAGTCGGCATTGTTATAAAATGTTTCATCTTTCATTACTACTACTCGACCTGGATTAGCTGTGTAATACTTATCAATATTACTGATTGCTGCTAAAACGATATCTTTTCTTGCTGTCAAATATCCTTGAGGTGTTACCAAACGAGGGTACCCAGTTGATGAATATTCAATTCCTTGCACTTCTACTAGTGTATTCTTTTTCACTGCGGCACCTTTGCTTGTAAAGTCGGCATTGTTATAAAATGTTTCATCTTTCATTACTACTACTCGACCTGGATTAGCTGTGTAATACTTATCAATATTACTGATTGCCGCTAAAACGATATCTTTTCTCGCTGTCAAATATCCTTGAGGTGTCACTAACCGAGGGTACCCAGTTGATGAATATTCAATTCCTTGCACTTCTACTAGTGTATTCTTTTTCACTGCGGCACCTTTGCTTGTAAAGTCGGCGTTGTTATAAAATGTTTCATCTTTCATTACTACTATTCGACCTGGATTAGCTGTGTAATACTTATCAATATTACTGATTGCCGCTAAAACGATATCTTTTCTCGCTGTCAAATATCCTTGAGGTGTTACCAAACGAGGGTACCCAGTTGATGAATATTCAATTCCTTGCACTTCTACTAGTGTATTCTTTTTCACTGCGGCACCTTTGCTTGTAAAATCGGCGTTGTTATAAAATGTTTCATCTTTCATTACCACTACTCGACCTGGATTAGCTGTGTAATACTTATCAATATTACTGATTGCTGCTAAAACGATATCTTTTCTTGCTGTCAAATATCCTTGAGGTGTCACTAACCGAGGGTACCCAGTTGATGAATATTCAATTCCTTGTACTTCTACTAGTGTATTCTTTTTCACTGCGGCACCTTTGCTTGTAAAGTCGGCATTGTTATAAAATGTTTCATCTTTCATTACTACTACTCGACCTGGATTAGTTGTGTAATACTTACTTAAGTCAGGCCCACTACTATTACCCATATTTAAAAAATTACTATAGGTCATGGAAATATCAAATGGACGCCCTTCATAATTAGCTAAACCAGGGAAATACATTTGCGAAGACCATTGCCAAGCACCATGGTCATTATTCCACTGCATGGAACTATCTGGAGTATATGGATATTGCGCTACCCATACTCTGTCTCTTCCGAAGGCGGAGGTGTCGATATAGCCATTTGTTAACCACCATTTGCCAACATACAACGCATCATTTTTATACCCTAGTGCCTTTAATTGCTGGTTAAACGCAACAGAATTAGCATGGGCATTTCGCCCATTGTTTGTAAGCGTTGGATCTTCCGCATCATTAAACATTATGGTATTTTTATCTAAGCCAGAGTTAGCCGCCGCCTGAGCAAAATATCTTGCTTCATCTTGTGCTGTCGCAGCAGAGACATACATACTATAGTGATATGCTGAAACTTTTAAGCCCGCAGCTTTGGCATTTCTAATTTGGCCCGCAGCATATGGATTAACATACCAAGTTCCTTCTGTCAATTTAACCGAGACACCTGTTACACCATAGCTTTTAATTTTTTGATATTCAGCTACTGAAATGTCTCCATTCCAACTAGAAACGTCAATAAAATTCTTGCCAGGCAAATTAGGATCATTCGCATAGACGTTCGCAACTGTTGCTCGCGCTACCCTAGAAGAAATGCCGTTTTTCATAGCATATGTTCCTTTTTTATGGTTCGTTCCTTCACGTGCTGCTTCTTGATAATCCGCTTCATCTTGGTCAATGGTCTTTTTTTCTACTTCAGAGCTTTGTGATGCTTCTGTTTTACTATCTGTTGTGTTTGTTTCTGAAACAGAAGAATGTTCTTCCGTTGTACTATTTGTTGAAGAATCAAAAGACTCTTCTTTTGTGCTTGAAGTAGAACTATCTCTTTCAGAGGTATTTTCTTCTGTAACAGAAGATGTATCCTCCGTTGAATTAGTCGTTGTTTCTGACGTAGCTTGAGTGACCAAGCCAGTCTCCCCCGTTGTTTCTGTTTTTACAAGCTCTTTTCCTGATGCAATCACACTAAAACTATTTAATAATACGGTACAAATTAACATACCTGAAATGATTTTTTTCATGAAACTCTCCTTATATATTTAATAATATGTATATTTCTTAAACACTTGCCATTCGCCCTTGAAAAATGTGCATCCTATAACCTTCAACTAATTGTTTTCACATTTTAAAACTAACACCAATTATTATCTCATACCTTTATTTCAAATTCAATTACGCTTTTTTAACATTCCTATATCAATTTTTTACTTTTAAATGGTAAAAAGATGAAAACAGATCTTTAATCGATTGTTTTCATCTTTTATTTATTTTTTAAGATATTCTGTGTACGATTTTTTAATATCAACAATTAGCGCTTCATGATGGGGTTGGCGATCTTCCTCTGGTGGCAATTGCATATAATCCCCAAAAACCTCTGTTAAGTAGCGCTTGTAGCCCACTGGTATTGGCATTTTTGTATCTTCAAACGGAACAAAAATAGCAGATTTAAAATCTTCCAAATGATAAATATTACCCATGTAACGTGGTCCGACACATAATTCTGTGACATAAGGAGTGGAGCCGAAGGAATACTTAGTCATTCTTTTTTCAGCAAAGCGCCAAATATGATAGCGAACCTTTTTCGATGGAAAGATATTCAATAATACCCGACTCCCCGTTGCTAAAATGCCACCATGTTTTTCTGGTACCACTTGTGAACAGAATAAAGCATAAATTAATGCCCAAATTTTTTGTTTCTTCCTTTGAAAATTTCCTTTTGGCGCACCATCTAAAGGAAAAATATCGATAGGAATACCATGAGGAATCGCTAATCCATCTTGATAGGTTTTAATAAACGTTGTCTGTGCATCCCTAATTGTCATAAATGAATTATGATCATTATAAGTTTTTGAAGCAACTAACAATGGATAACGTTCTGTATCCGCATATTTAGGCCAAAGCACTTTTAATTTTTCATAATCTGGTCTTGGCATAAAGAAATCTAAGTCATCATCCCATGGAATAAAACCTTGACTGCGGATTGCTCCAATACAACCGCCTCCACAAAAATAACAGGTTAGATTATGTTCTTCACAAAAAGCCACAAAATATTTTGACATGCGTAAAACGACTTGTTGAATTTCTACTAATTGCGTCTGTGTTGTTTGTTCCACTTTTCCTTTTCCTCCCTATTCATTCTTTGCATATTTAAATGTTGTATAGAATAAAAAACGCATTAAGTAAAATGAACTTTTAATAACTGAAAACTGTTCATTTTGACGCAAAATTTTCCAAACCCAACTGATTGTATTCCATTTGTTAGAAGATGTAGAGGTGGTTAGCTTACGATAAATGGCTAATTTTTCGTTAATAAAATAGACCGTATTTATTTCTTTCAAAATGTTTAACCAAGTAGCATAGTCTTCATGTTTTAAATCCGGCATTAAATGGCGTTTAAGCAGATTAGATTCGACTACGACTGTTAAGCAGCCGATAGTATTTGTTTTTAAAAGATCTTGATAGGTTTGTGGTCCCTCACTAAAATTACGCTCATGCGTAATGTTGCCATTTTCATTACATACAAAATAAGAACTACATGTAAATAAAAGTTTTTTTTCTTCCATCCACTTGATTTGAACTTCTAATTTATTAGGAAGCCATAAATCATCACTATCTAAAAAGGCAATATATTGTCCCTTTGAAGCTTCAATTCCTTTATTTCTGGTCTTTGCAATGCCCATGTTCTGTTCATTTTTCAGTAAAAAGATTCTTGAATCTTTTTCCATAAAGGCAAGTGCAATATCAATAGAATCATCTTTACTTCCATCATCAATGAGTAATAATTCCCAATTCTGGTAAGTTTGTTCCAGAACGCTTTCAATAGATTTTGATAAAAATTTGCCTGCATTGTACATGGGCATAATAATTGAAACAAGTGCTGTTTCCATTTGTTCACTCCTCGTTGCATTTTATGTAAGAATGTAACAATTTATATTATCGCATAGCTCTTTTATTATTTCAACGTTCCTTATTTCCAAAAAAAGTTTGAGACATAAGCTTAAATAACTTATGTCTCAAACTTTTAACGGTAAATTCTAATAGCATTCTCTTTACAATAATCCATCGTCAATTCTTCACGTTCTTCAGACTCATCCAATCCTCTTGATGATACTTTATCAAAGAGAATTTTGATGGTTTGAAGCAGAATTTTCATATCCAACAGTAATGAATAATTCTTGATGTACAGTAAATCAAAGTTCAATTTACTATTGTAGTCAGAAGCATACTTCCCATAAACTTGGGCATAGCCAGTAATCCCCGCACGTACATTGTGACGTAAATAGTAATTCGGGTTTTCCTGATTAAATTGATCAACAAAGAATGGTCGTTCAGGACGTGGTCCGACAATGGACATATCCCCGCGAATAACATTGATTAGTTGTGGCAACTCATCAATACGTAAAGCGCGCAAGTATTTACCAACTGTAGTGACGCGACTGTCGTTACTTGTAGATAAGACTGGACCTGATTTTGCTTCCGCTGTTGCCGACATCGTTCTAAATTTTAAAATCGAGAACTCACGTTGATCTAATGTAATCCGAGTTTGTTTGTAAATCACTGGTCCCGGTGAGGTTGCTTTGACTAAAATCGCTGCAATAAGCATTAAGGGTGAGGTAATCACAAATAGGCAAACAGAGACTAAAATATCGAATAAACGTTTAATAAAATTCTCTTCTGGTTGAATTTCAAAATTTGAGACTTCGATAATACTTTCATCTTCAAAGTTCATCATGTTTGGTTTTAACATAATTAGATTTTCAAAACTTGTATCTAAAAAGATTTTTTTCTTGTGTTTGACAATTAATTGATACAATTTTACTTTTTCGTTCTCATCAACATTACTTGAAATATAAACAATATCGATTTCATCGATAATTTTTTTTAAGTTTTCATAGTAATTGCTGACAACAACGCTCGTTACTTTATGCTTGTTATTTTTATCAGACATAAAGTTTTGAATTGACCGCATAACTTGATTTTCTTTACCTAGTAAAACAACTTTTCGCTCATTGCTGACCTTTAAGTAAAGATAATAAACAAGAATTCGCCAAAGACTTAGAACAATAATTCCGATTATAAAGGAATATCCTAAAACAGAACGCGGGAACGTAAACCAACGTCCGGCAAATGTCACAATCATAATCGTTAAAGTCATTAAAATTTGACCAATCACCGTGACAAAAATAATGTCACTAATTTTGCGATTATAAAAAATATACGCACCTAACAACAAATTCAAAAAGATAAAAAAGATTGAAATGTAAATTGCAGATTTTTCATAAGCCACAAAGTTAAATGAAGGAATTTCTCGGCCAAATTTCACCATAAACCCTAAGATGATTGATAAATTATAGAGCAAAACGTCTGCTAAAATAATTACAATTCGTCTTGCATTACTCCATTCACTTTTTGATGTCATTAAAAACTTCCTCTCTTCACTTCCAGTAATTACATTATTTGTAATAACATGCAACCCCTATATTACCATAATGTCAGCGGACAAGAAAGTTCTATAGGATGAAAATTATCTGCGATGTCTTTGGACACGACTTAATTCTTCAGGTTGGTCCCAGCCCTCTTCGTCAACAGGTGCTATCGGGCGCTCTTCATTGCTAACAGGACTTGTTTGTTTCACTCGTTTTCTTCTTTTAGATGTCGTTGGTCTTTCATGTCTTCCTCGTTTTTTCTCTGGCCGGAAGTAGAAGGCTAGCCCAAGGAAACTATAAACAATCGGCATCCAATGAGGCGCTAATAAAATATCTTCCATAAATGAATGAATCCAGATTAAAAGGAAGCCTAAAAGTAAACTAACTTGCAAACGATCCAATGTTTTTTTGCGGAAACCAATCAATAAAATCATACTGACTAAAAAACCAAATAAAATCAGATAGCCAATGACACCAAAATTACTTAACGTAAATAGAAAAGCATTATGTGTCCCCAGCGGTTTCCATGAGGCCACAAAAGGCTCCATACCGACTTTAATATGTTGAGGATCAGATAACCATTTAGCAAAAAACTCATGCCAAATTCGTTCTCTTCCTGTAAATAAATCCACAGTATCCGATTCCGCACATAAGTAAAATAACAATGGTCCCAATGCAGCTACTCCGACAAAACCAAATAGCCAAACTTTCGAACGTTGCAAGAAACGTTTTGGTAAAAGATTATCCACCAGAATAAAACCAACTAAAATGGCAAAAGAGGTTTTGGATTGACTGACCCATGTACCTAAAACACCACCAATGTATACAGGTAAAAGCAGCAGGTTAAAAACCTTATTTCTATATGCTTTGATCAAACTGCTGGCCATCATTGTTGAAAACATCAACGTTGCACCAATCGTATTGGTATTAATCCAAATACTTTCCAGTTTATTTGATTCTTTAAAAATTTCGTCTGCTGGAATCAACTGTGGCAACTCCACGGACATCCGATACAAAGTCGCGCTCAAAGCAACTAAAGAGACAATTAATAAAAGCGTTTGATCCATACGGTCAAAGACACAAACTTTAAAACAAAGGACCAACAAAATAATTAAAGGAATCATTGTATCTGTTTGCATTGTGCTATGACGGATTGATTCCGTAAAGTGAAACAAGAGCCAGGTGGCTAGCGCCAACGCTACGGTCAGCCAGTCAATAAATTTTAATTTCGTACAATTTAATAGCAGTACAAGTATTACTGCTATTAATAATAAAATTGAACTATTGGCATACATATATTTTGTGACTGGCGCATCAATTCCTACGACCCACATCGTATACGAGCCGATCATTGTTACTAATAAAATAAGTCGACCGATTCTATTCAATACTTTTCCCATATTCAAACCTCATTCCATGAATGAATCACTAGTCGTTTATTCGATAAATATATGCCCCGTTCTGATCAGGTCCATATAATTTTTCAAAATGAATCGTTGGTGTGTCTAACGGTTCTAATGGTTTATAAACGACCGCATATTTAATCCCATATTCTTTTAATTTTTCTGGAGATAAACGAGCAATAATCGCATCTTTTTGCATCAACTCTAAAACAGGGGTCTGATTTCCTACTTCAACATTGATGTGCGCATAGCGATTATAAATAAATGTGTCTTTTCCTTTTGGATCTAATGGTTTCCAAGCCTCTAAGTCAGGTGTAAAAGCAACACCGTTAAATGTATGCACACCTAACATTGGCAAATAGCCATACATCAAGCGTTCGCCCACCCACAATTGGTTGGGGTCTTTTTTGTTAATTTCTTCCACTTCTACCGCTAATTTTTTACCATAGACAGCAGAAACGCCTCGAGAAATTGGATTAACAAAGGCACCAGAAACCATAATGATTCCTAATAAGACAAGGACAAATAACGTGCGCCAACGTTTAAATAAAGCAACAATTAAAACGGTAGCGACAACTAAGACACCAATGATGTCCATTCGTGTAACGTATAACCGTAAATTGCCCGTATATAAAACAAAGAAATACAGAACAACATTTAATCCTAGCGCCCCTAACCAGGCCATCATTGGAATTTTTGCTTGGCGATTCCATAAATAATCGATGAACCATAAACTTAACAACACAGCGGCAAACCCAAAGGATAACATCGCCCGTTGTTCTGGCACATAAGACCACAATGTCAACTTAGCAAAAATTGTTGGAAATTGAACGCTCATCCAAACTAAGTTAAATAAACAATACACGAATAAGACAAAACCGTAAATGTTTTCTTTGATTTTTTTATAAAAAATAAATGGTGAGAGCGGCAAAATAACAAAAAATAATTGATAAAAACTACTGATTTCCGAATTATTTGAATATGGAACATCTTGAAACGGCATTTTCCAATTTGTTAAAAATAACAAAATATCGCGTTTAGGCATATCGCCACCTAAACTTACCCGTTTTCCTGGATAAGCGGTATCCATTACTGCTTTTAAGGAATCCAATGAGCCATATAGCGATCCGCCAACAATAATCGCCGTCATCAAGAGTGCCCCACCTATCAGGACCCCATCCCACTTATCCAACTTAATTTTTTCACGAAATTCTAAAAAGAATAAAATTAAAAATAATAAAATCAAATAACCAAGTGGTACTTGTAACGCAGGATAAATAACTAAAACAAATCCTGAAGCCATAATAACAGCCGTTATCGCACAAATGACACGACGTCGAACACTACTATGATAATAGAAATAATTATAAATTCCCACTAAAAAACCTAAGCCAAAAAATACTAAATCTCCAACTGGCGAGACAAACCACCATTGAAGGGCCGAAGAAAACGGAATCCAAACACTTGCTAACAAAGCTAAATATTTATTCCGCCGTGTGACGATCAAGCCAATTTCAAAAGAAAATAAAATTAAGCCAATTAATTTAAGATTCCAATACCATGATAAGCCATACTCTTTGCCTAATAGTACATAGCCCCACGTAAAAGGTTTCGCTAACGTGGCCAAATTCCACGCTGGTGAATTATAGCCTACCACCATGTCTTGACCATTTAACGTAATCACATCATTATGTGTTTTCAAACCTGTTTGTGTTTGTGAGAGACTAAATGGGGTTTGAACGAGCCATTCATCCGAGCGAACACCTCTTGGTTCACCAGCAATTAATGAACTTTTTTGACCATCTGCATATTCAGAAACATACGCATCCCACATGTTTAATGAACTACCATGGACTTTAAAGGCGACCAGTAAAATAAAAATGACTGCCGCTAGCAGATAGCGCCAGCGTAACAAATGATCAACCAAGCGAGCGCTCTGCTCAGCTTGGTTGCGTAATGGTTGTTTTTCTTTTCTTGTAGTTAGTTGTTGTTCCATCTTTTCGCTCCATTTCGTCATCCGCAATTGCATCTAGTCAATTCGTAATGAAAAGTTGGGAATATCCCTTGTCAGATTAGGATTATAAAATGGATCATTTTCAATTAAAGGTCCCCATTTTTCTTCCATCATCACTTTTTCTTGTTCAAAACGTTTTTTCTTTTTGCCTTTATCATCATATCCACGAGTTTGAGATTCAAAATGATAAAGCTCTGCTTCATGAAGCCAGACATTGTCACGTCCTAAAGCTTGGACTTTCAGGCATAAATCAACATCATTGAAAGCTACAGTAAACGCTTCTTCAAAACCACCAACTGCATCAAAATCTGCTTTTTTCATAAGTAAGCATGCGGCAGTTACTGCTGAATAATTAACATTAATAGCTAACCGACCAAAATAGCCTAAGTCACCATGGGGATAACCATAATGACCATGTCCAGCAACACCACCTAATCCTAAAATAACGCCTGCGTGTTGGACCGTATTATTTGGATACAATAATTTCGCACCTACACAGCCAATCCGTTCTTGCTGAGCAAATGAAACCATCAAAGTTAACCAATTCTCTGTAATCACTTCGGTATCATTATTTAAAAATAATAAATACTCTCCGTGCGCTTTTTTCGCTGCACGATTGTTAATAGTTGAGAAATTGAATGGAATATCGATTGATTCAACGAAAAAGCGGCCAGGTAATTGTTGTTCAAATTCTGCATACAATTCGTGCATTTTTGGATCTGTACTTCCATTATCAGCCATAATAATCTCGTAATTTTGGTAAGTTGTTTTTTCAATAATCGATGAAACACAACGTTGTACGTCTTTATAGCCATTTTTAGTTGGAATAATAATTGAGACTAACTTTTCAGATTCAATGTCATAATAAACATCGTATAAGCCATTCGCCGCCCCATGCGTTGCATGACCATTAATTCCTCGACGAACGAGCGCATCTTGCACGGCTCTTAGCCCCGCTTCAAAAGCATAACCTTTTGAGCCCTGATCCACTGCTGTTGAGGTTGGCAGCATCCGCCAATAGTAAAGAACTTTTGGAATATGTTTGATGCGTTCTTTTGTCGTTTTTTCAGTAAATCTTAAAACTAAATCGTAGTCTTGAGAACCTTCGTAACCTTTTCGAAAGCCACCAATTTCTTCTAGAATACTCCGACGATACACGCCTAAATGCGAAATGTAATTGGTTCCTAAAAGTAAATCAGGTGACCAATCTGGTTTAAAGGCTGGATCAGAACGATTTCCATCCATATCAATCTTATCTTCATCACTATAAATTAAGTCTAGTTCTGGGTTTTCATTCAGCACTTTAACCACTTCATAAAAAGCATTGATTGCTAATTCATCATCGTTGTCTAGTAAGGCGACAAATTCTCCGGTAGCAATCGTTAAAGCAGAGTTGGTTGCTTCTGAAATATGACCATTTTGTTCACGAAAGACGACCCGAATTCGCTCATCCAATTGTTGGTACTCTGTTAAAATCTTTTTGACATTAGGATCTGTTGAGGCGTCATCGGCCATACATAATTCCCAATTAGTATAGACTTGATTCAAAATAGAATCAATGCACAACCGAAGCCATTTTTCTTCAACATTATACACTGGCATCGCAATGGAAATTTTAGGTTGATAATGAAATGTTGCGATTTCTTGCGTCATCGCTTCTATGTCTAGTACTTCATTTCTAGCTAACCAGTTAGGATACGAAGCTTGATTTCTTAGTTTCTCAATTTTCGCTCGTTGAATGGTATGAGAAATACCATTTTTAGCCATATACTTAAATCCTTTTTTGGCTTTTATCCAGAGACGAGTCACTTTATCTTCTGTCCCTGGAATCACTGGATATTTTTTATTCAAGGGAAAATCCACCGTTACAACATGTGCTGATGATTGAAAATGAAAAGGGAGTACTTTTTTTTGTTTAATTCCTTCAAGTGTAACAACAAAGCCAGCTTCAATCGCAGGATCTGTTTGATAAATTTGATTAACATCTTCACGTAAAACGCGCTGAATGTTATAAGCGGACACTTGGTTTTCATTATTAATTGTGAAAGTTGGGCTTTCTTTAGTGATTGTATCCAACGCCCAACCTGTAATGGTTAAATTATTTGTTGTTTTGTCGCGATAGATACTATCAAAGATCACCTTAATGTCTTCATTCATGTGCATTCTCCTTATAGATGTTTCGGATTTCGATAGGGATCAACTAAAGCTTCCGCGGTCCATTTTTCCGCAAGTTCTTTATAAGATCCTTTTTTATCATGGTTTTGCATTTTTTCGTCTGCTTTCAAAATTGCATAGGACACATATACATTTCGTTTACCAGCGCTAGCAAATTGTAACGATAAATCGACACCCATCCACTCTTTTCCTAAGTTTTCGTTAATTCCTTCTAAATTTAGGTAAAGTTGTTTGTTGAATAGTAAGCAGTCTTCAGTTGCTGCTTGAACATTTCTTGGTAAAGCAATTCTGTAATAGTAACCTAAGCTTTTACCAGGGGTGCCTTTTTCGGGATAAAGTAATCGACCTTTGTCTGTATCAACTGATACTCCCACCGTTTCCACGCGATAGCGTGCGTCAACTACGCGGCCAGTCACTAAACCAGAGGTCTCTTGTTGACCAATGTTCATTAACTCTTTTAACCAATCATTTTTCGTTGGTACCAATCCAGCATTTAATAAAGCCACATATTCTCCCTTAGCAGCTTGAATCATGCCATGACGAGTTTCTGTTGAAACATAACGAAGACGGTCATTTTGGATATTTATTTGATTCTCGAAGCGTGCAGGCAATAGAATTTCATAATTTGTATAGGCAGTTTTTTCTAATAATTGACGTAAGTAACTACTCATATTCTCTGTATCATTCGTAATAATCAATGATACCATCGGCACATGATCATAAAGATAGTTAATTTTATAGGAACCATAAAATTCGGCAATCTCTACTTGTGCTTTTAAGCCACGGCGTTCCGTTGCCGCTTGGACCGCTTTTTGACCAGCTACATAGGCGTAACCTTTGCTTTCAGGGTTTAGAGCAGTCGATGATTCAATGGCACGCCAATGATACATCATACCAGGAATATGCTTGATTTTCGTTGCTTGTTCCGTTGCTCGCAATACGAAATCATAGTCTTGAGCGCCGTTATATGCTGAGTTCAATCCGCCTACTTTTTCTAATAAATCACGTTTCACAACAACAAAGTGTGTAATGTAATTATGGTTTAAAATCAGTTCTGGATTCCAGTCCGATTTGTAAAACGCGTTGAAGCGACGACCATTTTCTGTAATTTTATCTTCATCAGTATAAAGAAAATCAATCGTTGGGTCTGTATTTAAAGCTTTGACCACTTCATATAATGCTTGTGGCGCTAATTCATCATCGTTATCCATGAAACCAACAAAATCGCCAGTAGCAATCGACAAAGCTGAGTTAGTTGCTTCTGAAATATGTCCGTTTTCTTCGCGATAAATAACTTTGATTCGTTGATCTAGTTCTTTATATTTTTCTAGCATGGGCTTAATATGTTCGCTTGGCGATGCATCATCTGCTAAACATAACTCCCAATTTTCATAGTACTGATTTTGTAAAGAAGAAACGCACGCTGCAAGCCATTTTTCTTCGACATTATAAACAGGCACAGCGACAGAAATTTTAGGCTGAAATTGGAACGTTTTAATTTCCGCTAAAACTGCCTCCACGTCAACAGGGGCTTCTGCTTTTTCTTGTCGTTTAAAGTACCACTTCACTGAGCCCATCAAACCACGTGTCTGAATCGAACGCCATGCTCGATCAAATTTCGTGCCCGGTTGAACCATGTTTGGACGCTCCACCACGTATTGAACCTTCTGGCCTGATTTGGTGTCAATGTTTAGCGTGTAGGCTGGTAAATCTTCTGGGTCTTTAATCGTAATGACAAAACCATAATCTTGATCGCCTTCTAATTCAAACATATCAATAACATCCCGACGATATTCTGTTTCCACCGTATAAGTGACTGATTCACTAGCTTCTGCAATGCTGAATCTTAGCGGATAATTTGTTTGTTTGTCATACGCCCACCCTCTGATAACAGAAACGTTATTTTCTACATCGCGAGCAATATCGTCGATGGTTAAATTAATCATTTTATCAAATTTAGTTAACGTGATTCGTTTATATTTTCCAGTAGGCATAGGGGCAGTCTCCGTCTGTTTATTCATTTCTTCTAAAAATTGATTTCTTTCATCTAACAGTGCATGAATAAAGGTATTTTCACGTTCTGAATAGTTGCCTTCAAAGAAATAATCAATGGCTACTGTCAGGTCTTTGCCTGCCATTTGTGCATCGGTTACTTCGATTACAGGGACTTGCGTATCTAAGAAATAATAGACATTCTCTTGTACCAGAAAAGCATTCGTGGCTGCGACCGGGACTGTCTCCCCGTCTATCGTCATGGATAATTTGACAATTGCCCCCGTTAAACTTGGGAATAATTTTATCAGTTGGACGTCTTCTGGTATCTTCAGTTGGAACTGTTTTGTTTCAGGTTTTTGTAAATCAACCGGTTGATCCAACTCAGTCTCTTTTTCTTCGCCGCAATTAATTAAAATATGAACGTTTTTTTCATTGTATGAATTTACTGGTGTCACTCGCTCTGGCTGTTCTACCGGTTCAGCAGTCAAGGCAAAAAAGTACTGATACACTTCACCAAAGGGACGCGCTTTAAAAGCTGCTTGCACTTCTACAGGTAACGCTTCATATGTCGTAGGAATTTCGTTGTAGCCAACTTGATTAAATGTAAAATCTTCTTTGGCAATGTATAAACCAACTTCTGCAAAAACTTTTTCAAATCCTTCTTGTAAATAGAATGATTTATGCGTAGCATCCAACAGCCCAGTTTCATTCCACGTTAAACGATTATTAAATAAATCAATTAAGACCGAATTATGCGCCAAATTAGGGAACGTGATTAAAATTTGACCGCCTGGTTTTAAAAATGGTTTAACTTTTGCTAAGGCGCTTTGAGGATTCATTAAATGTTCCAACACATCCGCAAAAACGATATAATCAAACGTCTTACCAGCAAAGTATTCGACCCAATCATTTTCATCAATATTGCCATAAAAGGCATCTGTTGAAAATTGACTGACATGATCATAAAGTTCTTTGTCTAATTCAACAATTGAGACCTGGCACTTTTTTTCTTCCATCAAATAGCTAGTCATTCGCCCATTACCTGGACCAAATTCCAAGACATCACTATTTTCTTTGATTTGTGCTACGATTTTCCCAACACTGGTACTCTCGTCTGTTTCCATTTCAAAATCATACTTCATCTTTTGTCGTATCCTTCCATTTATGATCTAAGATGACAATTCCTTCTCCGGCATAACGACCGGTAATAAACATCGTCACGTATTTTGTTTTGTAGACTAATGGGACTGTTGCATGTTCCTCAAAGAAAGCAATATCAAAATAATATTCACCTGTTAATAATGACATTTTTTCATATTCTAAATAAAAAACATTCCGTCCTTTTTTCCAAGGAATTTGCACGCCATCTAATAACGTATTTAAGCCACAGACATAATGGTTGTCCACTGTTCGAATAGCGACCCCACAAACAGGCTTCTTAATTTGGTCATTTTTGACAGTATATTCAATTTTTACAATCACTTTTTCATCTTGCGTTACCATTTCTAATGGTTCATAATCCGCGTTTAAAAGTTCCGCATGATCCACTTCAATAATATCTGGTGTTGGGGTTTCATCTTTCATGGTTGCTTCGCGGTCAACCGTTTTAATTGATTTCTTTTTCAAAAAGTTTTCGTAGTTGGTCGTCACGTCCATCGTATCTCCATATTCAACGACTTTCCCGTGTTGCAACCAAAAAGTTCTGTCACAAAAACGACGGATGGAGTTTACATCGTGAGAAACAAATAAAATTGTTTTACCAGAATTTTTAATTTCCGTAAATTTTTCCATACATTTTAATTGAAACTCTAAATCCCCGACAGCCAACGCTTCATCGACAATTAAAATATCGGGATCCACGTTAATGGCTACCGCAAAAGCCAAGCGGACAAACATACCACTAGAGTATGTCTTAACTGGTTGATACAAATGATCACCGATGTCAGCAAAATCAATGACATCTTGGACACGCTCTTCCATCTCTTCTCGGGAAAAACCCAAGACCATTCCATTTAAGAAAATATTTTCATATCCTGAATATTCAGGGTTAAAACCTGAACCTAATTCAAGCAACGCTGAAATTTTCCCATTAATCACCATAGACCCGGAGGTTGGCGTTAATACTCCTGTAATAATTTTTAACATGGTTGATTTCCCAGAGCCATTTTCGCCGACAAAGCCAATCATCTCGCCTTTTTTAATTTGCATCGTGACATCGTCTAACGCATAAAACAAATCGTGGTAAGATTTTTTGGTTGGACTAAGCGCTTCTTTAAACCGATCGGACGGCTTTTTATACATGTTGTATGTTTTGGTAATATGTTGGATATCGATTGCATATTCTGACATGTCGTTCTCTCCTTATAGTACATCTGAAAAATGTGGTTTTAAGCGTCTAAACACGGTTGAGCCAATTAATAGTAAAACAATAGTAACTCCCCAGAAATATAAGCTATATTGCCAATGTTCCCAGAACCATGCACCGCCTAAATAAGATTCGCGGTATCCTTGAACAATATAATATAATGGATTGATTTTTAAGATTGTCGCAATCATTCCAGTTGGTTGCCATAAAATTGGTAATGTCCACATAACTGTTTGCATAATGATATTGATAAATTGCATAATATCAGGTAAAAATGGTTGTGTTGAAGCAGTAATCCACGTAATTGCTGTTAAAAAGACTAATAAACAAGCTAAGTAGTAAATTAATTGCAAACTGTACAGACTTGGGTAATAACCGTTAGCTGTAGTAATTACAAAACCAATTAGAATGAAAAACAAGTGGGTGTACAAGTTCGATAAAATTTTAGACGTTGGTAAAATTTGTACATTAAACACGACTTTTTTAACTAAATAACTATATTCACGAAACACATTCGTGGCTGATAATAACGAATCTGAAAAGAAGAACCAAGGTACCATCCCTGTTACTAAATAGACAATGAACGGCATATTGTCGCCAGCTCTAGAACGAAGGCCTACAGAAAAGACAAACCAATACGTCAAAACAGTTACTAATGGCGTTAAAAACGCCCAGACAATTCCTAGTGCTGAACCAGCATACTTGGCCTTAAAATCATTAAATGAAAATTGTAATAACAATTTTTTGTTCTGAAAAATATTCTTGAAAATTGAAAATGTTTCTTTAAACATATACTTATTCCTTCCGTAATAAACTATTTTTATCTAAAATTTTTGAATACAAAAATGCCATTTTAAACAACATTTCTATTTTATCGATAAACGCCTAGCTTTTCAATAGTAGACCCCTTTTTATAAAGAAAAATTTAACTGATTTCGCTATATTAAAAAATCTTGTCCAATTTTTAGGAGATTATGCTACAATAATGGAGGTCTTGCATTTTTTGCACGGAAACTATTTTTGAGAGAAGGGAAATTATGGTTCTTTTTATTATTTACGTATTTCTGTCTTCTGCTGGTCTGGTCTTATTTAAACTAGGTTCTAGCAGTTTGAACATCCAACTCCAACAAACAATCTTTTCAATGAATATCTCACTTATATCTTTATTAGGTTTATTTTGTTATTTAATTAGTTTTATTTTATGGATGTTAATTATTAGTCGTTCCGATGTTTCTTACATTGTTCCTTTAGGCGTTGCCTGTACAAACATCGCTATTTTAATTGCTTCAAATCTTATTCTAAAAGAGACAATTACAACGAATGCCCTTATTGGTGCTGTGGTTATTATTGTCGGCATTGTGATTATGAATCTTAAATAAAAAAGATCGCTATTCATTGAGCTGACCCTTAAAAATTAGACTTTCAGGTCCAACTTTTAAGGGTCACTACACATTAGCGATCTTTTTTATTTTCTTCAGATTTCATGATAGATAATTCTTGCAATAATGTTTTAATGCGATTTTCGTGTTTTGAAATCAACACAGAATTTTTAATTTCCATGATTAACAGGACAATCAACGCAACTGATAATAAGAAGTTTGATGTTGTTTCAAACCCAAAGGCCATTGCTAACCATTCTGCCACATGCGGGAAAATAGCAAAAATAATTAAGACAATTGAGATTAATAACCAAATCAAAGCATTTTTTAGGAGAAAAATATTTTTATTAATCCCTCGAATAATGTATAAGAAAAAGCCAATTGCAAATAAAAATAAAGCTAACCATAACACGGTTGGTAGCATTAATCTCCCTCCTTCATAAAGGCAGCAATCAGAATTGCTGAGCCGACTTCCAGCATATACTTCACAGAAGCCAATGCACGAATCGAAGAAACACCACCAAGCCGTTCCATCATATTGACAGGTCTTTCAACAATCACAAAACGTTTTTTAATTAAGTGAACAATCGATTCTGGCTCAGGATAATTTGTCGGATAACGCTTTGCAAAAAAAGCAATCACTTTCCGATTTCCTGCTCGATAACCAGAAGTCACATCATAAATTGTTTTACCAGAAGCCATTCGAATACAAAATGATAACAAACGAATACCAAAACGGCGCATTTTCGTACTTTGAAAAGCCGCTTCGTTTCCAGGAATGAAACGAGAGCCAATCGAAAAATCACATTTACCCTCTGCTAATGGTTCCAGTAGAATAGGTAAACTATTGATATCATGTTGACCATCACCATCAAACTGAACCGCAACATCATACTCATTTTCTAAGGCATATTTATAGCCGGTCTGTACCGCCCCGCCAATACCTAAATTCAACACTAAATGAATGGCATTAATTTGGTTGGCTTCTAAAATTTGTTTGGTTCCATCTGTCGAGCCATCATTAATTACCACATAATCCAATTCATGTTGAAAATGCGTAACTTCCTGTTTAAATGTTTCAATGGAAGCAATCGTCCGCAAAATGTTTTCTTCCTCATTGTAAGCAGGAATGATTAAAAGTACCTTCATAAAGAGAAACACCTTTCCACTTTTTCTCTAACAAAACCCCTCACTTACACAAAACAATTTATTGTTGAACATTTTCTAACATTTGTGCTAAGGCTTCTTGCCAAGTAGGAATTTTAAAGCCTAACGCTTCTGTTTTACTTAAATCCATGACAGAATATTGTGGTCTTTGCGCCTTTTGTGGAAATTGAGTTGAATCCACTGGCAGTACTTCCACTTCAGTATCTTTTAAAATTTCTTTAGCAAACTGATACCAGCTACAGCTGTTTTCATTAGACAAATGATAAACACCAAATGGCGCTTTTTCTGCAATAACAAATGCCATAAATTCGGCTAACGTTCTTGTCCAAGTTGGGCGGCCAAACTGATCGTCCACTACCGTTAGTTGGTCTCTTGTTTCCGCTAATTTTTGCATGGTAAAGACAAAGTTATGACCGTATTGGCCAAATACCCATGATGTTCGAATAATATAATAGTCGTCCAGGATTTCTTGTACCGCTTGTTCACCTAATAACTTCGTCCGACCATACTCATTTAAAGGATTCGGTTGATCATCAATCGCATAGACGCCTTCTTTTTTAGTTCCATCAAAAATATAATCTGTACTTACATAAACAAGTGTCGCCCCCACTGCTTTAGCAGCTTCTGCAACATGACGTGTGCCATCTACATTCACTTTTTCATCTAATTCCTTGCCTTCGTCTTCTGCTTTATCAACAGCTGTATAAGCAGCACAATGATAAATGACGCTTGGTTGAATTTCTTTCACTTTTGCCAACGTACTATCCGCATCAGTAATATCTAATTCTGTGGAATCCGTTGAAACATACTCAATTCCTTGTTCATCTAATAGGTGACGTAATTCTGTGCCCAATTGGCCATTTCCACCAGTAATTAAAATCATTTTTTTCGCTCCTTCTTGAAAAAAAGGCAGGGCAAAGTAGCTTTTGTACTTTGCCATCGCCTTTCGACTGTTATCTCACATGTCAGAAAAATTACTGACCATTTTGTGCATATTTTGCTTCAACAGCTTCTTTATCTGCACGCCACCAGTCTTCATTTTCTGTATACCACTTGATTGTTTCTGCCAAGCCTTCACGGAAATTCGTGAATTCTGGTTCCCAACCTAATTCTTCGCGTAATCTGGTTGAGTCAATCGCATAACGTAAGTCATGTCCTGCACGATCGTTGACATGCTCATAGGCATCAACAGGTTGTCCCATTAATTCTAAAATTAATTCCATCACTGTTTTATTGTCTTCTTCACCATCGGCTCCGATTAAGTATGTTTCGCCAATTTGCCCTTTTGTTAAAATTGCCCAAACAGCCGAAGAATGGTCGTTTGTATGAATCCAGTCACGAACATTTTTACCAGCACCATAAAGTTTTGGTGTAATGCCACTTAAGACATTGGTAATTTGACGAGGAATAAATTTTTCAATATGTTGATATGGCCCATAGTTATTTGAACAATTTGAAATTGTTGCTTGTAAGTTGAAAGAACGAACCCACGCTTTGACTAACAAGTCAGATCCTGCTTTTGTTGAAGAATAAGGACTTGAAGGATTGTAAGGCGTTTCGGCAGTGAATTTTTCCCCTTCGCCTTCTCCATGTCCTGGTAAATCTTCTCTTAAAGGTAAATCGCCATAAACTTCATCAGTCGATACATGGTGGTAACGAACATTGTTTTTACGGCAAGCTTCGATCAATGTGTACGTCCCAATCAGATTGGTTTGTACAAATGGGAATGGGTCGTTTAATGAGTTGTCGTTATGCGATTCAGCAGCATAGTGAACGACCGCATCTGTTTCAGCGACTAAACGATTAACTAATTCAGCATCAGCGATATCTCCTACGACTAATTCCACGCGATCACTTGGTAGACTTTCAAGATTTTTTTCATTTCCTGCATACGTTAATTTATCTAATACAGTTACATGAACTTCTGGATGATTCTTTACAACATAATGAACAAAATTTGAGCCGATAAAACCAGCTCCACCTGTTACGATGATTTTTTTCATAATTGAAACTCTCCTACTTTTTTCTTAAATTTCGCCATAGATAAACGGATTTTCCGCTTCAAATTCTTTTAAGGTTGGATGTTTTTGATCCTTTTCTGACGTAATCGCTTTTTCTGGCGCAATTGGCCAATCAATAGCTAACGCTGGATCGTTAAAAGCAATACCGCCGTCTGCTGCCGCATTGTAGTAATTGTCACATTTGTACATAAAGTTCACGTTCGGTGTCAAAGTGACAAAACCATGAGCAAAACCTTTTGGTACTAAAAGCTGACGGTGATTATGTTCTGATAAAATGTAGCCTTCCCATTGGCCATAGGTTGGACTCCCTTTACGAATATCAACAATCACATCTAATACCGCACCTGTTACAACGCGAATTAGTTTTGTTTGCGCAGCTTCGCCTTTTTGAAAATGCAATCCACGCAAGACACCTGCTTCTGTTGATAATGAATGATTATCTTGGACAAAATCAAAGTCTAATCCATGTTCTGCAAATTTAGCTTTGGAATAACTTTCTGTAAAAAAGCCACGATGATCACCGAAAACATCCATTTCGATAATTTTGACATCTTGTAATTTTGTATCAATAACTTTCACGTTTCTTCGCTCCTATTCTGCTGCTAAACGTAGCAAGTATTGGCCGTAGCCATTTTTCTTCAATGGTTGTGCCAATTCTACCAATTGTTCTTTTGTAATATAGCCCATTCGATAAGCAATTTCTTCCAAACAAGCGACTTTTAAATTTTGACGTTTTTCAATTGTTTCAATAAATGTTGACGCTTCTAATAAGGATTCGTGTGTGCCTGTATCTAACCAAGCAAAGCCACGGCCCATTACCTCAACAGAAAGTTTATTTTTTTCAAGGTAGACTTTATTAACGTCTGTTATTTCTAATTCCCCACGTTCTGACGGTTTGATCCCTTTTGCAATTTCAACCACTTCATTGTCGTAAAAATACAAACCTGTCACTGCGTAATTTGACTTCGGTTGTGCTGGTTTTTCTTCAATAGAAAGCGCCCGCATCTCTTCATCAAATTCTACCACGCCGAAACGCTCTGGATCATTTACATGGTAACCAAAGACTGTTGCCCCTGACTCTTTAGAAGCCGCTCGTTGCAACATTTTTGATAAGCCGCCACCATAATAAATATTGTCCCCTAAAACTAAGCAGACACTGTCATCACCAATAAATTCTTCACCAATAATAAATGCTTGCGCCAAACCATCTGGGCTTTCTTGTACCGCGTATTCGATATGAATGCCTAAATCATGGCCATCGCCGAATAAGCTTTCAAAACGTGGTGTATCTTCTGGTGTAGAGATAATCAAAATTTCATTAATTCCCGCCAACATTAACGTTGACATTGGGTAATAAATCATTGGTTTGTCGTAAATTGGCATTAATTGTTTTGATGTTGCTTTTGTTAACGGATATAAGCGTGTCCCGCTTCCGCCTGCTAAAATAATTCCTTTCATGAACAATCTCCTTAAATACTTCTATTTTTAGTTTCTATAAAACCAAATATCCTTCCCTATTATCGCATTAAGCATAGGGTTTGTCATGTTTTTTACGTAAATTTTACAAATCTGTAAAAGTTTAGCGTTGTTCCTTTAAACGCTGATGTAAAGCTTTTAATAAATTCACACGCCAATTTAATTTTTGTTGGAAACTTGTTTTGGTAATAATAGGGCTGACATTCGCTCCATGTCTTCGGTAAAGCACTAATGGTTCTTTAATGAGACCCGTTTGCTTCTTCCGTGCAGCTAATAAGCCAATCCACATATCATGCATAGGAACTTCTGGCGGAATGGGTAAAATGACGTTTTTCATCTCTTGACGAAAGGCCATACCTGCCCCAATATAGCCACTTTTTATCGCATTTCGCCAAAACCCTGGTTTGACTTTTCGAAACTTAAAATAAGAGGGATTGGTAACTTGTAAATCCGCATCAACAATTTTCAAGTCACTAATAACTACTTGGATGTCAGGGTGCGTTTCAAAATATTCTGTCACCGTCGTTACTTTATTTGGCAACCAAACGTCATCTTGATCTGCTAAAAATATTACTTCGCCTTTCGTATGCGTAAGCGCAAATGCAAAATTAGCAATCACTCCTTGCCCTGGACCTTGTAACAATTGAATTTGGGGATAATTCGCTGCATACGTTCTCAAAATTTCCAACGTATGATCAGTAGAACCATCATCTGAAATAATTAGTTCATCTTCTTCACTGACTTGTAAAAGAATACTATCTAATTGTTCCGCGAGATATTTTTCTCCATTATATGTCGCAATACAAACTGAGATCATAGATTATCCTTTCATTAACTTGAGAAATTCTGCCAATGTTTGCCGCCAAATTTGGCGATTTTTGACAGTTAAAAATTGCTTACTACTGCGTAAAAATAAATGGCGTCGATGATGGGAAAACTTTTCTTGATCATATCGACGATAAAATAACGTTTCTGCTTCAATAATAGAGCGATAACGTTGAGGACTCATTGTACGATAATCTAAAACAGACAATTCTTGTTTTAGGTGGATTGGTAAGACTTCAATCTTTTTATTGGCTTGATTCAATTGATAAAAGAACCAATGATCTAAATAGTCCAAAGGAAATTCTTCCGAAAATCCTTCCAACCAGCGCAGTGTTTCTGCCGTAATGACTGTACCAGAATTGATAGCCATCAACGGTTGGTTGGCTATCCCTGCTGTTGGCTTTGCTCCTTTAAGTCCAACATATTGATCACTATAAACTGGCGAAATTTGTTGTCCATTTGCTTCTACAATTGGAACATAGACTGCCACAGTCGGATCTAACGGCATGATGATCAACGTATCAAAATAAGAAGCTGGCACTTCTGTGTCTTGGTCAAGAAGCAACAATAATTCACATTGATTCGTTTGACTAAAAGCAATCGCTTCATTATAAGCGGTCGCTAGTCCTGGATTATCAGGATTATGTCGATAAGTAACATTTTGTTGTAAAAATAATGCATCTTCTTGAGGAAGTGGACTGTTGTCATAAATAAATAAGTGCAATTCGGGATGATTTACCACTTCTTTTAATAACAAATAATTCGGCGTATCAGCCATTTTCATTTGATATAAGACGATGACTACCGCTAATCTTTGACTCATTAAAAGAACCTCCAGCCCCATTTGTTAAAAAATTTCCCCATTGATTGCATAAAGATTTTAAACAATTTACGACTTTTATGGGCGCCCTTTTCATACATGTGAACAACCGTTTCAAAAGGCGTATAGAGAATCCGATAGCCTGCTTTGCCAAAACGTAAACATAAATCGTTGTCTTCAAAGTACATGAAGAAACGTTCATCGAACCCACCAATTTCAACGAATTTTTCACGATCAATCAACATAAAACAGCCTGAGCCCATTTTAATATCCGTTGTTTCTGTATCCGACAAATCGCGACATTCATAAATACTCAAACGTTTATCAAAAATTTTCTTTACAAATTGAAAGGGAATAAAACGTAACATATAATCGAAAACATCTAATTTTTGACGAACTAAATATTGCGTCGTGCCATCTTCATTTAGCACTTTAGGGCTAACGACTGCAATGTTCTTATCTATTTTGATACGGTCTAATAGACGATCAAGCACGTCTTTAGTAACCAAAACATCGGGATTAAAAATAATTGCATACTTTGTCGAAGCATTGAATAACACTTGATTATGACCATGACCAAACCCTTGATTTTCTTCAGCGCGATGGATAGTAATAAATGGTTCATATGTTGTTAATTTTTCAAGATACGCTGTTTCAGAATGATTGTCATAGATATGAATATCATAGATACTATCAGTACCCAGTTCGGCTTTTAATTGGTCTAGTACATTAAAAATGTAACGACTATTATAAGTGACAATCGAGATTGTTACCATTTCTTGCATGCTCATTTCTCCTTACTACTGAAACATCGTCTTAAAAAAAAAGCATATGTTTCACACATATACTTTTTTAATTTTAATGGAATTATATCATAGGTTTACGCTCTCGCAAAGCAACCTAAAGATTTCTTTACTTTCTCTTAGAATGCTTGCCAAGTCGCTTTTTCATTTGCTCCTGACGATATTCACGATTCCCTAAAATCCGTAACAAATACATCAACGGTTGATGTCCTTCGCCAACTAGACCGATTAGTTCAATGAATAGTTCTAAGCCAATTAAACAAAAGACAATTAATAAAATTGATGCTACTGTACTTGAATAGCTGAACAATAAAGAGACAAAGGAAAAAACTAACGCTAATGCATAAATAGTCATGACCGCCCCTTTATGGGTAAAGCCTAAAGATAACAAGCGGTGATGCAAATGCATTTTATCTGCTGAGGAAATGGGCTTCTTGTTCAATAGCCGTCGAATAATTGCATAAACCGTATCCGTAATTGGCACACCTAAAATCACCATTGGCGTAATTACCGTAATAAACGTAGCATTTTTTAAGCCCTGTAACGACATTACTGCAATCATAAACCCGAGGAATAACGCCCCAGTATCTCCTAGAAATATTTTAGCCGGATAAAAATTGTATGGGAAAAATCCCGCAATGCTAGCAACTAAAATAAAAATAACAATTGGAATATAGACCGTTTTAGCATGTAGGAAAAAATACCCTGTAATACCAATCGTGGTTAATCCAATAATGGATACGCCTGATGCTAAACCATCCAAACCATCAATTAAATTTACTGCATTCGTAATCGCTAAAATCCACAATAAAGTTAATGGTAAACTAAACCAGCGCAAATCAATCATTCCAACAACTGGCAACGTCACAAAATCTATCCGAATTCCAGCAACAAAATAAATAACTAATGCTGCTAACAAAATACCGATTGTTTTTTTCATTGGAGTAATCTCTTTAATATCATCAATGAGGCCTGTCAAAACAACCATTCCACCAGCCAAAATAATCGGCCAAATATAATCTTGTGGGATAATCGAACGAAAAATCAATAAACATGAACTAGCAAAAGCAATATAGATTGCAAGTCCTCCTGCTGTAGGCATATTTTTGGTATTGATTCGTCGCTCTCCTGGTGCATCATAGGCGCCAATCCGAAACGCTAGAAGCTTAACAAGTGGTGTTAATAGCAAAGATAAGATAAATGTCATAAATAAACGTATCAAAACTTCATAAATAAATAGTGACATAGTCGAACCCACTTTCTTCTCGTTCAGGGTATATTATACCGTAAACTGAAGCATTTACAAGCTGAAACATGTGTTCTGGCAACGGTTTAGACTTTTTTAAAGAAATCCATTTATTTTTTCTTTTTAAACCATCTAAACAAGCGTTGTTCAAAACTTGGTTGTTTTTTTTCTTTATCTCCAGATAAGTATTCATCGACGACAGCGTTGACAATTGCTCCTAAAATAATAATCGTGGCAGCAAAATTCAGCCATAACATTAAGATGATAAAACTCCCAATGATTTGATAACTTGCGATTCTAGAACTAAAATATTTTACGTACAAACCAAAAATTTGTGATAATAGCATCCAACCGACTGTCGAAAAAATAGCCCCTGGCAAAATAGAACGTAACGATAATTTCCGATTAGGAACGACCGCATAAATCAAACACATAATCACTAATAAAACAACGGTCGTTAACGGCCATTTTAACGCTTGGAAAGTATCGATCACAGACGTTGAGTAATGGAAAATTGGTTGCATTAATTCAATAATGTACTGACCCAGACCTAAAATTACTACTACACCAACAATCGCTACCATAAATAACAAAATAACTAAAAATGAGACCACTCTTACGAGAATAAAATTTTTCCTTTGTTCGACACCAAAAGCTTTATTCATCGCGTTTTGTAGTGCATTAATACTTTGACTGGCACTCCAAAATGCTGCTAAAGCGGAAACAGAAAGCAACCCGCCTGAACGTTGAGTCAATAGTGAACGAATCGCTGGTTCTAAGTTCTTATAAACATCTTTCGGAATCGCCTCTGCAATATAAGGCAACACAGAATTAGGGTCGATTCTTAAATAAGGTAAGACATTACCTACCGCAATCAGTAATGGAAACAGCGAGAGTAATAAATAATAGGCAACAACCACTGAGCTGTTGCCTATTTCGGCTGTGACCATGTGACTTTGCGTTGTCTCAATAAAACGCATCAAAGATTGATTCTTTTTGATGTTGTCGAGAAACTTCATCACACACTCTCCTTATTAATAAGTCAATTCTTCGCCTTGTGACGTTAAGATTCTTGGACCTTCTTTCGTAATCGCTAATGAATGTTCATATTGACAACTTAGACCGCCATCTTCAGTATAAGCAGTCCAACCATTTGGGTCCATTTTCATGCGCCAAGTTCCTGTGTTAACCATTGGCTCAATGGTAATAACCATTCCCTCTTTTAAACGTAGTCCTTTACCTGCTTCACCATAGTGAGGAATCATTGGACTTTCATGGATAGTTGGGCCAATGCCGTGGCCTACAAAATCGCGAACTACCCCGTAGCCTTCTCCTTCTACATACGTTTGAATTGCATGACCAATGTCGCCAATTCTATTTCCTACTTGTGCTTGGTCAATCCCAAGATATAGCGCTTTTTTGGTTACTTCCATCAAGCGGTCAATTTCAGGTGTTGATTCACCCACGACATAAGACCAGCATGAATCAGAGATTGCGCCTTTTAAGTCGACACACATATCTACTTTGATTAGGTCGCCATCTTTTAATACTTTTTTACGAGGAAATCCGTGGCAGATTTCGTCGTTGATACTACAACAAGTAGCATATTTGTAGCCTTCATAGCCAATTTGAGCCGCCACGCCACCATGACTTTCAATAAAGTCTCTCACAAATACTTCAATATCCCAGCTTGTAATGCCAGGTTTAATAAACGTCCGTAAATGACGGTGAACATCCGCTAATAATTCCCCTGATTCATCCATCATTTCAATTTCTCGTGGTGATTTTAATGTAATCATACTATCTCTCCTAAACTTGTTTCATTCAAATTATTTTATCACATTTTTTGCAAAAAAGATTGTTCAAACACCAATTTTCAAAAAGTCCCTTAATAAAAGCACTCGCTAGTCTTTTATAAGAAATGCGCATCTGCTATAATAAGTGACAGAATTGTATGAGGGGGAAGAAAGTTTATGACGTTAGCTAAAATTGTGTATGCAAGCATGACTGGGAATACAGAAGAAATTGCCGACATTGTTGCAGAAGCATTTGAAGATTTAGAATTAGAGGTCGAAATTGATGAGTGTACGCAAGTCGATGCCGCTGATTTTGAAGAGGCCGATATCTGTGTAGTAGCTACATATACGTATGGCGATGGCGATTTACCTGATGAAATTGTCGACTTTTATGAAGACTTACAAGAGATTGATTTATCAGGAAAAATCTTCGGCGTTTGTGGTTCAGGAGACACGTTTTATGATGATTTTTGTAAATCGGTGGACGACTTCGAAGCAGTCTTTACTCAAATTGGGGCAAAAAAAGGCGCCGACAGCGTTAAAGTTGATCTAGCCGCTGAAGAAGACGACATCCAACGTTTAGAAGAATTTGCGAAAAAATTAGCAACTGCTGCAGAATAACTACGTTGAAATAAATAAAAAAACACCAGAAAAAAATGGCTAGTTCCCATTTTTCTCTGGTGTTTTGATATTCCTAATTTAAAAATAAAATACTGTAATTTAAAGCTGCCGCAAAAGTAACCCAAAGAATATAAGGAATCATCAACCAGCCACGCGTTATTAATTTATAACGCAAGTAGTCCCACTGTTGAACTATTAATAATAGCCATAACAATGAGATATCAATCACAGATAATAAATTATTTTGTAAAGAAAAAAAGAAAAATGTCCAGAAAAAGTTTGCAATAAATTGTAAAATAAATAGCGTAATCATCCGTTTTTTCTGTTGTTTATTTGGATGAACTAAGATGAAATAAAAAGTAATGCCCATAAAAATATACAACACCAACCACACCGGTCCAAATAACCAGCCTGGCGGAGCAAAACTTGGTAATCTCAACGCTTGATAATATTCTCTCGCATTTACTGAAAATAAGCCCGACAAGAGCCCTAGTCCGGTAATTCCTACAATACTTATCCATAAACGCTTATCTTTCACTCGGTTCATGTTTTTTGCCCCTTTCTATTTCTCTTCTTTACTGTAGCATGGTTGCGAATAATCTACCATTAATACACTTAACAAAAAAAGACCGTTCTTTTAAGAAACAGTCTTTTGCTGTAACCTCACAGAAGTTATCAGCATGAGGTTACACTTTTTTTAATTTTTATAGGTCAATATCAATTGGTTCATCTCGTTCAAGAATTGCTTCAATACTATCTTTCATTAAATGAATGATTTGTTCTTCTGAAGGATGGATAATTCCAGAAGTCATCAATGCAGCCACACCAGTAGCGACCACCCATGTTCCCATGTGTAAAGAGTCAATTTGAACATCGTTTAAATTAGCATACTCAGGATCAGCTTTTACCGCTTCAGTAAAATAGTGATAAGAGAATTCTTGCATTTTTTTGCCGCCACCATATTCTTCTAAATAAAGCGCACGGTATAGCTTACTTTCACTTGTCGCAAAATGAATATAGTTTAAAGCCAAATCAACAATTGTATTCCCGGTATGTTTTACTGGAAAGACTTCTTTCGCTAAGTATTTATGAATTTTTTGGAATAAAGCATCGCGTAAATCATCCATGTTTTTAAATTCCAAATAAATCGGTTGGGTGGAACATTTCATTTTATTAGCAATATTACGTGCAGTGAACTTCGAAAATCCTTCAGTGGCGACTACTTCATAGGCAGCTGTTAAAATCTGCTCTTTCGTAATGGTTTTTTTTCTTGCCATAATTCCCTATCCCCTTTATTCATTCATATACAACGCTTCCAAATAAATGCTTATGGTTATTGTAACACGATTTTTCTATTATGCAAAATTAGAACAACTCTTTGTACAAAAGTTCACTGAGCGGGAGCACGACAACTTTTACCCCAACTTAAAATAACAGTTGATAAAGGCTTTATTTCGTTGAGTTCCCTGCTCTTCCGTGTTATGATATGAGCAGTCATTACCCATCAAAATGAAGGAGGAATCACGAATGACCTTAGAGAATTTTAATGAAAATCTAAAGAAATATGCACGTTTAATTGCTGAAACGGGTGTCAATGTTCAGGACAATCATACGGTTGTTTTACAAATCAGTGTCGATCAAGCGCCCCTTGCCCGCTTAATTACGGAAGAAGCTTATCGCTTAGGCGCGGCCGAAGTAATTGTTCAATGGAGCGACGAAACCATTCAACGTGAATTTTTAGCCCATGCTGCAACTGATCGTATTGAAAATGTTCCTCAATATAAAATTGATCAAACCGATGATTGGATTGCCAAAGGCGCAAGCCGAATTAGCGTGGTTTCTTCTAATCCTGATGCATTAGCTGGCGTGGATGCACAACGTGTAGCAGCTTTCCAAGCGGCTAATGGGAAAGCATTGGTCAACCTACGAAAAGCAACGCAAGCCAACAAAGTAAGTTGGACTGTTGTAGCTGCTTCTAGTGAAGGCTGGGCAGCTAAAGTCTTTCCAGAATTAGCAACAAGTGAAGAACAAGTTGATGCACTTTGGAATGAAATTTTCAAAACAACACGAATTTATGAAGAAAACCCAGTCATTGCTTGGGATATCCATGATAAAAAATTACAAGAAAAAGCGGCTGAATTAAACGAACAACAATTTACTGCTTTACACTACACAGCTCCTGGGACAGATTTAACGATTGGTTTGCCTAAAAACCATTTATGGGAAGGCGCTGGTAGTTATAACGCTCGTGGGGAAGAATTCATGGCTAATATGCCAACAGAAGAAGTTTTCACCGCCCCAGATAGTCGCCGCGTTGATGGTTATGTTTCTAGTACAAAACCACTAAGTTATGCTGGCACAATCATTTCGGGAATGAAATTTACATTTAAAGATGGAAAAGTTGTTGACTTCTCAGCTGAACAAGGCGAAGAAGCATTGAAAAATCTCTTAGCTATTGATGAAGGTGCCAAACACTTAGGAGAAGTTGCTTTAGTACCAGACCCTTCACCAATTTCACAATCCGGTTTGATTTTTTATAATACATTGTTTGATGAAAATGCCTCTAATCATTTAGCCTTTGGTTCGGCCTATGCCTTCAACTTACAAGGCGGCACGGAGATGAGCGAAGAAGAATTAGCTGAAGCTGGTTTAAATCGTAGCCAAACACATGTGGACTTTATGGTAGGATCTGACAAAATGAATATTGACGGCATTAAGGAAGACGGGACGATTGTTCCAGTTTTTAGAAATGGCGATTGGGCATAAATTTAAAAAGAAGCAAGCCGTAAAAATAACGGCTTGCTTCTTTTTATTTCAAATAAAAAAAGGCTTCTCAGCCTTGATACGTTCCTTATTCAATCAGACACATGGCGGCACTTGCTTAGTGCTGCTTCCTTCCGGATCTGACACAATTCACTAGCCCGCCATTGTCCTAGCCTTTCGGCAAAACCTAGTATAACGTATTTTTATTCTTTTGACTAGTCTTTCTTTTGATTTTTTAAAATTTTCTCTTCTTTTTTCTTTGCCCGTAACTTTTTAAAGAACTGAACTAACAATAAGCGACACTCTTCTTCTAAAACGCCTGCTTCGACATAGGCCACATGATTGAAGCGTTCATCTTCTAATAAATTCATCAATGTGCCAGCAGTGCCTGCTTTAGGATCAGTTGCGCCATAATAAACTTCTGGAATTCGTGCTAAAAGCATCGCCCCACTACACATTGGACAAGGTTCTAAAGTTACAAATAATTGGGTTTCTTCTAGACGCCAATTTTCTATCCCGCGACACGCTTCTTGGATTGCATACATTTCTGCATGCGCCGTTGCTTCTTGCCGTGCTTCTCTCAGATTATGCCCGCGGCCAATAATTTCCCCTTGCCGAACTATCACAGCTCCAATAGGCACCTCAGCCAAACCTTCTGCTTTTTTCGCTTCTGCAATGGCTTCTCGCATAAAAAATTCTTTTTCTTCTTGTGTTAACGTTGTTTCTTTTTTTCCCAATTAATTTCCACCTTTCGGCTTTTTCCTACTAAACTTCTGTCTTGCTTCATGGTACAATAAATCAGTGAGGTGTGTCTATGATTATTGAAAATTTATCTCAGCTTTATCCCAAAGGCTATTTATCAAAAACAATTGGTTCCGAAGCCACCTATTCAATTCCTGTTGACGACCAATTTTTCATTGTGAATAAAGCTTTCTTAAGTATTAAAGAACAGCATTTGTTGGAAGCGCTTTTCCCAATTTCTGAAAACCCAACAATTACTGGTAACCATCCTTGGTTCAGTTACTTATTTCAACAGGCAAAATTACCTGCCGAAGGGACCTTTCGTATGTTGCAAATTCAAACGAATGTCACAAAAGAATTACAAGCTGAATGGCAATTTAATTTAACAAAGATGTTTCCAGATACAGTTGATTGTTTCAGTCCAAGTAATAATATGTATATTTTAGTTGAAGAACAGTCAAAAAATACCTTTCAACAAGAAGAAATTCAAGGGATTTTTTTAACATTAGATACAGACTTTGATTGCACTAGTGCTGTATTTGTTGGCAATTTTTATTCCTCTGAAGACATTCTCCGGCGTTGTTTCCATGAAGAACAACGTATTTTTTCAGAAGAACTTAATTCCTCTAGTCGGACGACTGTTTTTAGTTTAACTGATGTTGCCCTCCACTATTTTACCAAGGAAGCCATGAGCCAAAATGTACTTGTTGAGTACTATCGTCGTTTATTAAATAAAGACACCGATATTCAGCCAATCATCAGCGCTTTGTGGAAAAATCAAGGCAATATCAGCTCCACTGCAAAAGATTTATTTATGCATCGAAATACTTTACACTATCGGTTGGAAAAGTTTTTTGAACAAACTGGCTTATCTTTAAAAAAAATGGATGATTTAATCTTTTGTTATTTGTTATTAAGAAAGTAGTACGTCCATTTTTTACTCGTATGTTTTTTATTCCCAATTAGAAAGTAGGCGTTCCAATGAAAATTACCGCATATGTCGCTAGTGCATTTAGTAAAAACCACGAAGGTGGCAACAAAGCAGGCGTTGTTTTTATGACACAGCCCTTAACGAGAACCCAAAAAATGGCCATCGCCAAAGAACTAGGATTTGCAGAAACTGCTTTTATTTCAGACTCAAAGATTGCTGATTTCCGCCTTGAATATTTTACACCAAAAGAAGAAGTCGACTTATGTGGCCACGCGACAATTGGCGCTTTCACCATCATGAAGCACTTAAATAAATTATTGCAAACAGAATATACAATCGAAACGAACAGCGGTTTGCTCGCAATCACGGCGAACGGTGAACAACTATTTATGGAACAAACTGTCCCAACTTTTTATGATACGCTCACTTTAGAAGAATTGAGCGGCTGCTTTGATTTAAACGCAGTGGCAACTGCTTTTCCTATCCAGATTGTGTCAACGGGCCTAAAAGATATTTTGGTTCCCATTAAAAATGCGCAATTATTACAGGATTTACAACCAAACTTTGAAAAAATTAAGTTACTTAGTCAAAAGTATGGAGTTATTGGGATGCATCTTTTTGCTTTGTCTGAAGAAAATATCATTTGTAGGAATTTTGCACCCCTTTATGACATCGATGAAGAAGCCGCTACTGGTACATCAAATGGTGCGTTAGCTTGTTATCTGTACCATCACCAAATTTTACAAAAAACCAATTACACCTTTGCCCAAGGTTATACCTTAAACGCTCCTTCAGAAGTCTTAGTGCGTTTGAACACTACATCCCAAAAGACAATTGATCAAGTTCTAGTTGGTGGCAGAGGCTATTATGTTGAAACAAAAGAATTATTTTTATAAAAAAAAGATGGCCTAGGCCATCTTTTTTACTTCATTGCATCTTCAATAAATGTGAAAAAGCGTTCTTTTAAAGAATCTGTATTGTCTTTAACTTTTTCGCCATATTCAGCTAATTTTGAACCGCCATCTTTCACACGATCCACAACATTTAAAACAGAATCTAATTCATCATCGGATAAATCATCGACAATCGATAATAATTTTTGGTTTCCATCAAATTTATCGTCTACAAACTTTTTAACTTTATAACGATTGGAAACATGAGATACCTTCTTAATAATTTTTTCAGAAGCGATGACTGCAACAGAGACACTTGCAACTGCAGCAATGCTTAAACCGATACCAATTTTTGTTGATGCTTTCATTTCCTTCAGCTCCTCTGTTATTTTCTATTTTAATCATAACATATTATTACTTTTATGCGTAATAGAAAGACCTTTGCTGGCACTTAGTCTCGGCGGTTGTTGCCACCAAATAAAATAACCAAACGTAAAAGTTGTAAAAAGGTCGAAAGCGCAGCTGCTACGTAGGTAAGTGCAGCTGCAAAAAGAACTTTTCTGGCCATTGGGACTTCTTCTTCTGTTAATAACCCACCTTCAGAAAGAATACTTAATGCACGTCTAGACGCATTAAACTCCACCGGTAAAGTCACCAATTGAAAAATCAAGGCTAATGAAAAAGCCAAAATTCCAATGTTGATTAATGTTTGATTCCAACTAAATAAAACACCAATCAAAATTAGTGGAAAGGAGATGGTTGAACCGATGTTGGCAACTGGAACAATAGCTGCACGAAGACGTAAAGGCACATAGTTCGTATGATCTTGTACCGCATGTCCGCATTCATGAGCCGCCACGCCAATAGCCGCGACCGATGTCGATTGAGCAGTGGCTTCGGATAAGCTCAACATTTTGTTTCCAGAATTATAATTGTCAGTTAAATCACCAGCAATTTGCTGAACTCCAACATCATTAATTTGTTCTTTTTGTAAAATATATTGTGCTGCCTGCGTGCCTGTAACATGTTTACTGCTTCGTACTTGATCATATTTACGAAAGGTACTGTTAACATATGCGGAGGCCGCACCAGAAATCGCAATTCCGATAATTACCAATATATAGGTTGGATCGATTCCAAAATAAAAGGGCATCATTGTCCTCTACCTCCATCTTTTTTTCTTTATTGTAGCATGATAGTGAAAAAAAGGGAGCGACAAACGTTGTCTTTTGTTTAAAAAAATGATGAATTTTTCAAGAAAGTGCCGAAACTAACAAAATTGTCACTCAATTAACGGAAAAAAATATGGCAAATTTCCTAAAAAAAAGGCATACTATTCCTTGAGGTGAGGAAAATGAAAACATTACTAAAAATATTAATTCCCATAGTCATTTTAGCAGGTGGTAGCTGGGGCGTTTATAATTACTATTACGGTGGAGAAGCCTATTATACACAAATCACAACATCTGGTGAAAAGAAAGATGAAAAAACAAATTCTGGTGAAGCAATGACCATTTATTACTATCAACAACCTGCGTTTAATAAAAACGGTGAAGAAAAAACCGTGGAATTAAACGAATCCCGTGATCAACCTTTGCGTATGAAAGCCTATCTAAAATTGAAAGTTAATCCCCGTAAAGGCGTGATCAGCTGGAATGAAGTGACAGAAAAAGAAGTCCCTGAAAAAGCTTTAGAAAAATTAAAATAAAGAAAAAACCGTTGGCAAGCGACCAACGGTTTTTTCTTTATAATTGATTACTAATTTTTTCGATATTTTTTAGCATGATGGACACTGTACCATCTGGATTATTAACAAATTCAATTAAATCGCCATTGCGGTAAACATCTAACGGAACAATTAATTCAATACCGTTATCCATTTTTAACTTTTGTTTGCCAAATTTCTTTTCAGAAATTTCGCGAGATTCTCTGACTGGCGGTGTTTTGTCGACAAATTTCGACTCATTCACTTCTTCTTGGTAAGCTAATTTAGCTGATACATTTTCTTTAAACACTTGTTCAGCAATTTGCTCATTGTCAATCGTTCCCGTTTCCTCAATGCTATCATATACCGCTTCTTTTACAGAAGCCATTAGTTCAAACTCATCTTCGTTAAATTTCTTTCCAATGCGTTTGACTGCCTTTTTAATTTCTTTGATATTTTCTTCCATGGAAGGTGCCGCTTGCGTCTCAATCACTTTTTCAGAGAAATACCAGATTTTTTCTCCTGAAAATTCATATCTTTTCTCTAGTAATTCAAACGCTAATGTATCTAAGTCAACTGTAATTCCTTCATCTGGTTTTTGTGATTTTGAAGACAAAATTGCTCGATTGATAATCAGTTTGTTATAAACTGATTCTTCTTCATAGTCGACGTAATGCGTGTAACTTTCTTTATAGTTTAATTTAATCATTGCGACATGTAACACCGTATCTAATTCATATAAAATGAACAAAATATCAGCACTAGGCGCATCTTCGCTTCCTGAATAAACATCATACCAATGTTGGGTAACTTCTTGGCTTTTCTTCACAAAATCACTAGGAATCCCACGTAACGTGTCAACAAAGGAACTATTTTCCGCCAATGTTCCAGTCTTTGTTTGTGCAGTCGAAAGTTTTGAAATTTTTGCAGTTAAATACGTTCGAATATACTCAGTGGTTAAATCTAGTTCCTTTTCAGAAAAAACCGGCGTCCCAGTTTCTCGATCAATAATGTGTAAAATTGCTTTTTTTAAATAAATATCCATTTTTACGCTCTCCTTTTCTCAACCTTTTTAGTCTAACTGAAAGAGAGAAAAAAGCCAATAGTTTCTATAAAAAGAAGAAGAATTCGTAGACATTTTTCTACGAATTCTTCTTTACTTCAAAAAGCGATTACCCTTCTTCGCTGTATAACATCCCTGTTGCTTCATCAACTGGATCGACTTTATTAAAGATGCCTTTCTTTCTGAAAATATAAGTTAAGCCCATTGGTACGATAATGGCAATCACCATTGCGCCTAAAAACGGCAAGTAATATTGTGGCACAATAGATAAAATTCCTGGCAAGCCACCGACGCCGATACTTGTCGCACGAACGCCCATTAAAGTGGCAAACATTCCTGCCATTGCTGAACCAATCATGCCCGCAACAAATGGATAAACATATTTTAAGTTGATCCCAAACATCGCTGGTTCAGTCACACCTAGGTAACAAGAAATCATTGCTGGAATCGAAACTTGTTCTTCTTTTTTGTTTCCACGATGCATAAAGATAACCGCTAAAACTGCTGAACCTTGTGCAATATTTGATAAAGCAATCATTGGCCATAAGTTGGTTGACTGAAAGTCAGCAATCAACTGTAAATCAATAGCATTACTCATATGATGCAACCCAGTGATAACTAATGGTGCGTACATAAAGCCAAAGACGGCGCCAAATAACCAATTAAATGTTGACGTTAATCCTGCATTCACAATATCAGAAACCCAACTACCAATCGTCCAACCGATTGGTCCTAAAATGACATGTGCAGCCAATACTGTCGGTACTAAAGCAAACAATGGGACAAAAATCATTGAAATTGCTTGAGGAATCACTTTTCTAAAGAAAATTTCAAGATAGGCAAGCAAGAAGCCGGCTAACATAGCTGGGATAACTTGCGCTTGATAACCAATCATGTTAACTTGAGCAAACCCAAAATCCCAGAAAGGAATTTCTGCTGCTTTAGTCGTCGCAACTGAATAAGCATTCAGAAGTTGTGGTGAGACTAATGTAATCCCTAGGACAATCCCCAAAATTTGTGTGGTTCCCATTTTCTTCGTAATACTCCACGTAATCCCAACTGGCAAGAAGTGGAAAATTGCTTCGCCGATTAACCATAAGAATGAATTGACTCCATTCCAAAATTGAGAAACTTCCACGATTGTTTGACCATCAAGAAAGCCAAATGGAACCCCTTCCAAAATATTGCGGAATCCTAAAATCAATCCCCCGATAACAAGTGCAGGAATTAATGGTGTAAAAATCTCAGCTAAAACAGAAACAACTCGTTGAACAGGACTCAAATTACTTTTGGCAGCTGCTTTCCCTTCTTCTTTTGAAACCCCTTCTAAACCGGAAATTGCAGAAAAATCATTATAAAATTGTGGGACTTCATTCCCAATAATTACTTGAAACTGTCCAGCATTGGTAAAGGTTCCTTTTACAGAAGGAATATCTTCAATCACAGGTACATCCGCTTTTTTTGGATCTTTTAATACAAAACGCATTCGAGTTGCACAATGAGAAACAGCTGAAATATTTTCTTTGCCTCCTACTGCTTTCAACAACTGTTGTGCATCGCTTTGAAACTTACCCATTTTACATTCTCCTCTCAAACTTGTATATACAATTAAGTTGTATATACATCATACTTGATTATTCTTTTTTTGGCAAGCGCTTTCTTTCAAAAAAAATAATTTTATTTTTTTACAAATCCCTTGTCTTTTCTTAAAGAGTCAAACAGAACGCTTTTTTAGCTGCTTCTTTATTGCTATACTACAGAGGGAAAAAACGAAAAGGAGTATGAAAAATGTTTTTTAAAGAAATTCATCATGTGGCAATCAATGCCTCAAATTATCAAGCAACTAAAAATTTTTATGTCGAAAAGTTGGGCTTTGAAGTTCTTCGCGAAAATCATCGTCCCGAAAAAAATGATATTAAATTAGATTTAAAATTAGGCAGCCAAGAATTAGAAATTTTCATTTTTGATCAATTTCCCGCTCGCCCCTCTTATCCTGAAGCTTTAGGATTACGTCATTTAGCTTTTAAAGTTGAACATATTGAAGAAGTGATTGCTTTTTTAAATGAGCAAGGAATTGAAACAGAACCGCTACGAGTAGATGATTTTACGGGTGAAAAAATGACCTTCTTTTTTGATCCAGATGGACTACCTTTAGAACTTCATGAATAATAAATAAAGGAGAGAAACAAAATGAAAGATACCTTTCGCTTAGAAAACCAGACGATTTATTTTGGTACAGAACGGGCAATTTCAGCCAGCCCTCAAACGATTTGGCGCTACCTGACTGAGACAGACAAGCTAAAACAATGGTTTCCAGAATTAGAAATTGGTGAATTAGGTGTTAACGGGTTTTGGCGGTTTATTCTGCCCGATTTTGAAGAAACAATGCCTTTCACTGATTATGCAGAGGAAAAATATCTGGGCGTGACTTGGGATACTGGTATCATCTATTTTGACTTAAAAGAACAAGCACCTCATCAGACCCTGTTAGTCTTTTCAGAATCTCTCCCAGAAAATTTTACAACACCTCGCCATAAAGATATCGCTGGTTGGTCAATTGTTCTCAACCGCTTGAAGCAAGTAGTTGAAACCCCTGATACAGCACCAGAAAAAATAGATTTTCCGCAAATAGAAAATCATTACTTGGAAAAATTAACGAATTTAGAAAATTAAAAAGTGTGGCACAACGGGTAAATCACCCTCTGTGCCACACTTTTTAAAAACGTAAAATACGCTGATAAACAAATAAACCTAAATCAATTAAGCAAACAACAAAAATTGCCAATAATACAAAAGAGACCCGCAACTCTGCAGCGTACATCCCTCGTAAACTAATTGTTGCCAAACATAACCCAAAAATCGTTGCCATTGTCACTTGTAACACGGTTCCTGGTTTTAGGGCATAAACAAAAATGCCAATCAAACTAGAAACAATGAGGTGTGTCAGTGGCAATTGAAGCCAATTGACAACAAACAGACTAAGGAAACATCCTAAAAGAGTCCCCCAAAAACGTGTCTTAATACGCGTATTCATTTCTGCTTTCACTGGATGCAAGAGTAGAAAAACATTCATCGGAATCCAAATTATTTTAATGCCTCCTACACTCCACATTAAAATAAAACTCAGCGTAATGGTGAAACTCATACGAATAGCTAAACGAAATCGTTGCACCCTTTCGTCAGGACTTTCTAAAAATTGTTTGAAACTTGTAATCCCAAAAAAAGTCTGTTGTAAGTCGTGCCAGAAATTAATAACCGCCAATTTCTGTTGCTTTATATTTAATTGAATGCTTTTAAAAAAGCGAACATGGCCTCTACTCTTTAAGTTGGTTAGCTGACTTAATCCTGTTTGCCACCAAGCGTTTAGTGTTAAAGCCAATAAAAAAAGACCAATTAAAAAGGCCACAACTTGAGATTGCATCAAAAATGTATTTCCTTTAACCTGAATTAACTGACAAAACGTAAACATCATCAAATAACTATGGTACCGCATCGGTGTCGCAGATGAATAAAATAAATAAACAATTAAAAATGTCACACTACTATTTAAAATAATAGACCAGCTAAAGGAACTACTAGCTATAAATGCTAAAAAACTGATCACAAATTGCCTGATACTCATTTTGAGCAGCGCTACAAATGAATAATCTTTTTTATAGTTAATTTTAAACATAATAGTAAATACAGGCACCATAATTAAATAGCTTGGGGAAAATAAAAAATCCAATGTATAAAAACTAACCAAAAAAAAGGCGATGACTGGGAAAATGGCCCAAACATACGCAAAAAATTGCTGACTTTTTGTACTAAAAAAATAAATAACAATCACTCCAATATCGATTCCTTATCCATTGTAACATGCTTGTCAATTCCCTTTCCAAATTGAATATACCAATTCGTTAAAAATAAAAAAAAAAGCAAATAAATACGCTTTCATTTCTTGTTTTTTGTGCTATAATCAGCCTATATGATATATCATTTAAAACAAAGGAGCTACTTTCATGAATATTCAAGCGATTGATACGCGACACGGAACTGCCAACCAACATAGTTTTTCAAATGGAAATTGTCTACCCTATACTGGCGTGCCATTTGGGATGAACTTTTACGCCCCGCAAACAACTGACCAAAAAGGCAGCTGGTGGTTTCATCCAGAAGATCGAACATTTCAAGGCTATCGAGTAACGCATCAACCAAGTCCTTGGATGGGTGATTTTAGCCATTTATTAATGACCCCTGTCAGTGGTTCATTGTCGGAACTTTCTTTATTCCATGCCCAAAGTTCTTATCGTCCAGAAGAAAGCCTTTTTTCTCCTGTCGAAATTAACTTAACTCAATTACGCTATCAAATAACTTCTCAATTAATCCCAAGCATGTATGGTGGTATCTTAACCATTGATTATCAACAAAAAGATAATCACTTACTACTAACTCTGCCTGGACGTTATCAAGTAAAACAATTAGATGACCATCAAGTGGCTGTAAAAGTCATCAACTATTCTGGTTGTGAAGATCCAGATTTTAGTTTTTATTTCGTGCTTCATTTTGAACAGCCTTTAACCAAATGGTTTGCCCCTTCTTCAGGTGAAGATGGCAAAATCCTTCTTTCTTTTGGAAATATTGCTCAACAAGTTGTTCATTTTAGTAGTTCATTTATTTCTGAAAAACAAGCGCAGTTAAATTTAGCGCGAGAAATCTCTTTGCGTTCTACTGAGATGCTGCAACAAGGAATCGCAGATTGGCATAATTATTTCGATCGTCTTAAAGTAACGCATGAAAACCCTGAACATACTAAAACGTTTTATCATACACTGTATCGAACATTCCTATTTCCGCAAACCTTTTATGAATTGGACGAAAATCAGCAGCCGATTCATTATGATACGTTCTCGCAAACGGTTCGTCCTGGTGTACTATATACCAATAATGGCTTTTGGGATACTTATAAAACGGTCTACCCATTGTTCTCACTAATTGCTCAAGAAAAATACGAAGAGATGCTAGAAGGCTTTTTAAATAGTTACAACGAAACAGGTTTCTTGCCAAAATGGTTATCTCCAGATGAGCGTGGTTTAATGCCCGGCACCTTGATTGACGCTGTCATTGCTGATGCCGCCGTGAAAAAGATTCGTCCTGACTTGATGCCTCAGTTCCTAGAAGCGATGAAAAAAGGCGCCACACAACAAAGCGAACGAGAAAATTATGGACGTCAAGGAACTCTGGATTATCTAAAATATGGCTATGTTCCTTCAACCTATCATGAATCTGTCAATCATACCTTAGACTATGCGTACAGCGATTTCTGTATTTCGCAAGTTGCAAAAACACTGAATGATTCAGAGACCGCAACGTTTTATCGTCAACAAGCCTTGAATTATCAACAACTTTTTAATCCTGAAACTGGCTTTATGCAAGCAAAGGATACTGAAGGCCATTTCCGTCCTGACTTTTTAGATATTCGTTGGGGCAAAGATTACGCCGAAGGAAGTGCTTGGCAATCAAGTTTTGCGGTTTATCAAGATTTTGCAGGTTTGATTAAGCTATATGGTAGCGAGTTAGCTTTCGAAAAAAAATTAATTCAGCTATGCAATCAAGCGCCTAACTTTAACGTTGAAGGCTATGGTTTTGAAATTCATGAAATGAGTGAAATGGCCGCAATTGATTTTGGTCAATTAGCCATCTCAAATCAACCAAGTTTCCATTATCCGTTTCTATTCAGCTACATCGGCAAACCAGAGATGGCTCAACCACTTTTAAAACAACTAATGCAAACATTTAATGCTTCACCAACTGGCTATCCAGGTGATGAAGACAATGGTAGCATGTCTGCTTGGTATATTTTTAATAGCTTAGGCTTTTATCCCGTCACACCAGGAACTGGTGAATATGTAATCGGGATGCCTTTAGTCCAGACGGCGGAAGTAAAACTGTCAAATGGTAAACAATTAACCATTCAGACATCACCAAACAAAGTCCAACAACAATTTATTCATGAAATTCAGTTAAACCAAGAAAAACATACTGCGCCTTACTTTACTCATCAAGAACTATTAAACGGCGGGACTTTAGATTATCAATTAGGGATCGTCCCGAATCCACAAAACACAGCAGAACGACCGTTTTCATTAAGTACGGAAAAATAATAAAAAGAAAGATGTTCATAAAAATTGAACATCTTTCTTTTTATTCTTCGACGCCTGCGTAATTTGATTGGTATTGCTCTCGAAATTCTTTTGGGGTAATTCCATTTAATTTTTTAAACATTTTTGAAAAATAGTTGGTATTGTTAAATCCTACTTTTTCTGAAATTTCGTTGATTGTATCATCCGTGTACAATAATAATTTCTGGGCATGTTTGGTACGCACTTGATTCAAATATTGAGAAAAACTCCGCTTGGTTTCTTTTTTGAAAATTTGGCCTAAATAACTAGGATTCAAATGAAGCTCATCCGCCACCGTTTTTAAGTTTAATTCTTCTAAATAGCCTTGTTCAATTCTTTCTACAGCTTGGCTAACACTTTCTGAATATTTTTTTATTTTAGGTTTATTTTTCACTTCTGCCAAGACTTGCTGCATTAACGCATACAGTGTATTAAGATTGTTGCTAGCTCGAATTTCTTCCACGATTTTTTCATAGTTTTCTTCTAACACAGTTGGATACTGACGGGAGATATCTGAAAAAAGTAAGAAGACTACATAGCGTACATATTCTGGCGTAGCATGTTGTTGACTCAACTGATTGAAAATAGCATCTAATTCCCGTTGAATGGTCTGCATATCCCCAATCATCAAGGCTTGGTTAAACGCTAGAAAAGTAAAATCTTCTGCCGAACGATTCATTTGTTCTTTTTGATTATTTGGCAGAAATTCTTGATAAAACGTTTCAATTGCTTGCAACTGTTTTACTTTCTCATAACTTTCATAAACCGTTTCCCATTCATTGACAGATTCCCCTACAAAAATCTGACCTTGACCAGCTAGAATCGCTTCAATTTCACGAATAAATAAGAACGCTTCTTGTCTGGCCCCTTTATAGATAAGTAACAATTGGTGGTACGTACTCATCCAACTTTCAATGAATAACAGTTGGCCTTTTTTCATAAATAGTTCCTTGATTGTTTCTAAAAATGGCATCTCAGCTTCAACCAATAAAACGGTAAAATCACCTGGTTTTATAGTCGCAAATTGCTGCATTAACTCTTCGTATTCCCCTTCGCTGATTTCATCATTAAGCCAACGCATCAAGCCATTTTCTAGATATAGACGCACGCGGGCATGGGATTTTTTTTGTTGGTCCAATTCTGTTTTAATTCTCTGGATATTGGCTAATAGTTCTTGCTTATTGACTGGTTTCAAAAGATAATCTTGGACCTGCAAAGCCATGCCTTTTTTGACGTAATCAAACTCTTGATAACCTGATAAAATTAAACTAATAAATTGATGTCCTTTTTTCTTTGCTTGCTCAATTAATTCGATCCCACTCATTTCCGGCATCGTAATATCTGTTAATAAAACATCAATGGATTCTGTTTCTAAAAAAACCAATGCTTCTTGCGCACTACGCGCTGTTTTAACAATTTCAAAGCCTAACTCTTGCCAAGGAATAATCCATTTTAAGCCTTCTAAAATCATATATTCATCATCAACAAACATCACTCGATACATCTTTTCACCCCTTATGCTACAAACGAAAGACGAATTGTCGTCCCTTCTCCTTCTTTCCCTTCAATGGTTAAACCATAACTCTCCCCAAAAAAGCGTTGTAAACGTTCATGAACATTTCTTAATCCAATGGATTGTTCCGTTTCTATTTCTGTTTGATTTAAACGTGCGCGAATTTCCTCTAACCGATTGGCGGTGATTCCTTTTCCATTATCCACAACAGCCACAATAATTTTTTCGCCTTCTCGGTAGGCGTGGACCTTAATAGCATTGTCTTGTCGTTGATAGTCAATACCATGCACAAAATAATTTTCGACAAGCGGCTGAATGATGAACTTAGGAATTTCAACATCAGCAATTGTTTCTTCTATTTCGAACTTATAGGCAAATTGATCGGGATAACGCATTTGATACAAATACACATACTTTTCGCAAAATGAGATTTCCTCTACCAAGGTCGTGGTTTTTTCTTGGTTAATATTATTCCTAAGTAACGTTGAAAAAGCATAGACAACATCAGCTAGTTCTTCTTGTTGCCGACTCAAGGCATACATGCGAATATATTCCAATGTATTATAAAGAAAATGAGGATTAATTTGCGACTGTAACGCTCTCATGTGGGCATCACGTTGCTTAATTTCTAAAGTATAAATATCGTGAATGTATTGATCTAAACTGTCTACCATAAAATTAATCGCGGAAGCAATATCATTCAACTCTTCCTGAACTTGATTCGTGTCAATTCGTTCTTTTAAATTGCCATCGCCAATGGCTCGTGTCGCTTCTAAAATTAATTGGACTTGTTGAGAATAGCGTTTAAATAGGCGGTTTAAGCCCACTAATAAAATAACAATCAAAAGTAACCCAATCCCTAAAATGGCCGCATAATTCATAAACAATTGTTGAAATAAGACTCGGCGGCTTGTTAATAAGAGAATGGTACTCCGGCCACTGCTTTCTATTTCCGTAATATCGTAGCGATTATGAAAAACCTGTTGAATGTCACTATCGGTGTGCATTCTTTTATCTAGTTGCCGCTCTTCTTCTTTGGTAAATTGTGCTTTTTCAGAAAAAATTTGATTCCCAGCACTATCATAGATAAACGCATTAATACCTGATTTTTTCAATAAGTCTGCTTGGTTGCCTAGCAACTCTTGACTTGAAAACACAGTGTACAATTCTCCCAACGGTTGTCCTGTATAAGGATCGGAGATAATTCGCATTAGTTGAAAGCCATGTTTTTTAATTGATGACATATCCATTTTTTTCCCATTTGTAGCTGTGCGATTGGCGAACAAAACCTGATCAAATTCATCTAAGCGAATAATCACTTCTTCTAAGTCAGGAAAGGTGCTAAATAATGTACTTAAATTATTTCCAAAGTGGGTACTGACCCGATCTTCCGACCATTGGCTGTAAGTATAGTCAAAATACTCAGGAGGAGAAAGTTCCATATATTTTCGCATGTTTTCAATTTTACTTGCAGAGCCAGCTAATTCATTAATCATATTTGTCGCCGCATTATTTTTATTCGTTACATAGCTGTCAATTTGGGAAACGGCGTTATTTTTTTGTGAATCAATTGATAAGTTAATTGTATAAGTAACATAAACGCACAAAGCAGCCACCGTTAACAAAATAATACTTGTTAACAGTAGACTGTATTTTTGTACTAATCGATTTAATAAATATTTTTTTTTAAACAGTTTTTTGAAGATTCGCTTCATTTTGTTCCAACTTTCCATCAATAAACTGGCGATTTTTACGCGTGACATAGGCACACCACATCATAATTAAGGCAAACGAAGCAAATAGTAGCAGTCCTTTCATTTTCCAAGTTAAAGCAACGATACTAATTACACCGAATAAGACTTTAAAAAATACACCGAGGTTTAAAAAGATACTGATAAATGAAAGCTTCATTAAATCAATAGTTGAGATAAAATAGCTTCCTTCATATAGTAGCATATAAATGTAAAAAATAACGAGTATTAGGGAAACAAAAAATAAAATAAATGTAATAATTAACCACATTATTCCGGTAAATTGAACGGCTAAATAAATATTATAAAAAACAAATCCTAAAGTGAAGAGAAAAAGTAAAAAATAACAGTTACTTCTTTTAAAATGTGCTTTCCATGATTCAAATGCTCGTTTAACGGTGATTGCTTGATAATTCATGCCCTCTTCCAAAATGAAATCAGTCATCATTTGGAGTGCTGGACCAACACCAAAAATAATCCCTCCAGCTAAACTAAATAAAACAAACAGTAAATTTAGTTTGATTACTGTCCAGGAAAGGTAAAACAACCGCTGAATCCCTGTACTTTCCATCTTCCTCTTCCTTTCTATTATGTAAAAGGCTGAGCCAAAAGCGCTCAGCTAATGCCTCAGCCTCCTGTGATTATTTTTGAGATTGGATATATTCGTCTAATTGTGTTTGCATTTCTTTTTGAACTTTATCCCAGCCAGCTGTTTTTAGGTCATCCATTAATTTTGGAAGTGTTTCTTCTGGATCAACAGTTCCTGTATTTAAGCTTGCTGCGTAGCGGTTCATAACTGTAGCAACGTTAGTGATTTCAGTTTTCACTTTATCATTTACAAAAGTAAAACCAAGAATTGGTGAATCTTTTGCTTCTTCGATGCTCTTATCACGTTCTTTAACCATGTCTTCAGTGACAGATTCTTCTGGCCAAATGATTAAGTTATTTCCTGTGTTCCAAGCACTCAAGTGAGTTGTTGGTGTGTAATCTTTCAATAATTTCACACGATCATCGCCAACTTTTTCATATTGTTTGCCTTCTTCACCATAAACAAGTCCGTTTAACAATTCTGGATTGCTGTTTAATAAACCTAACAATTCAACAGCTTTTTCTTTGTTTTTAGACGTGTTTGCAACAACATAGTTAGCCATTTGCGCTTGTGATGTTGTTTTTAATGGTTCTGTTAGTGGACGAGAAACAAGTGGTTTGCCAGCAGCTTGTGTTAAGATTGTATCACCATAATCCATAGGTCCTTGTGTTTCTTGACGCATAAACCAAGTATTGGTATTTAAGTCATATGGTGTTGTACTTGTAGCAGCATCTGTTGGAATCAAGCCATCTTTATACCATTGATGTAAGACTTTTAAGTTATTAATCATGTCTTTGTCGGCATATTGGTTAATAATTTTTGGTGATCCAGTATCAGTTGTTTTCACTGCAAATGGATATTGGTTACCAATAGGGAAGTCATAATTACCTGTTGCAAAGAATGTTTGGCCGATAGCAAAAGCAGCAATATTTGGTTCTTTTTTATGGAATTCTTTTAGAACTTCGGTTGCACTTTCATAACTACCATCAACTTTACTAATATCTAAATTGTATTTATCGACATATTCTTTATTAAAAGTTAAAACTTGTTGACCGTAAGAGTTACCTAAAATTGGGAACGCATACAGTTTTCCATTGATTGTATTTCCTTTAATATAGTTATCTGGCAATTGATCATAGGCTTCTTTTGCATATTTAGGTGCTAAATCAGTTAAATCAGCATAGGCGCCTTTTTGTGCATTCGTTGCATAATTTTGTGCTAATGAAATATCATAGCTTTCACCAGAAGCAACAATTGTTGACATTTTTTGGTCCCAATCGCCCCAACCAACAAATTCCATTTTTAATTTTGCCCCAATTTTTTTCTCGATAATTTTATTCGCATTATCGATTAATTGGTCATAATTATCTGGTTTGTCCCCAACACGATACATTAATAACGTTGGTGTACTATCATCACCTTTTGACGCTGCATCTTTTGAAGATTTACCGCACGCGCTTAGTCCTACAGCTAAAGCTGCTGCGCTAGCTACGGCTAATCCTTTTTGCCATTTTTTCATTCCTTATTTCCTCCTGTACAATTTTATTCTTTCACGCCGCCGATTGTTAAACCACCCACGAAATATTTTTGGAAAAATGGGTAAGTTAACGCAATTGGTAACGTAGATAAGACAACAATCGCCATTCGAGCCGATTCACTTGGTAGAACGCCTAACCCTTCTTGTGCTGCTGCACCCATATCCGTACTTCTTGATAAGAACTCTAAGTTGTTTTGAATTTTCATCAATAAATACTGTAATGGCACCAAGGTATCTTTTTGAATGTAAAGTAACGCATTGAACCAATCGTTCCAATAACCCAAAGCCGCAAACAAACTAATTGTGGCAATCCCTGGAACGGCTAGTGGTAACACAATGCTGACAAAAATGCGCATTTCACTTGCGCCATCAATACGTGCTGATTCAATAATACTGTCAGGCACGGTTTTCTTGAAAAACGTTCGCATCACTAAAATATTAAATGGTCCTAAAGCTAAAGGCAAAATTAACGCCCAAATTGTATCTTTCAATTGCAATAAGTTTGTCATTACTAAATAGTTCGCAACCATCCCTGGTGAAAATAACATTGTAATTAACGCAAACAATGTAAAGAATTTTTTAAATGGAAAGTTGGAACGAGAAATGACATAGGCATATAATGACGTCATTGTTGCATTGACAATCGTCCCTGTCACCGTAATGAAGACCGTTACCCCTAAGGCATGAATAATGCGTTGACTCATTGCCCCTTGGAAAATGTAACGATAGGCCTCCAATGAAAATTCTTTTGGCCAAAACCGGTAGCCGTTTGCTGCTAATGATCCTTCACTTGTCAATGAAATCATAATAACAAAGAAAAACGGAACCACACAGGAAATAGCAAAAATAGCAATGACAATATTGAAAATCAAATTCGCTGTCGGGTTGAAGGATCGAACGTTAACGCTAGTGACTTTTTTCTTTTTCATAATCCTTCCTCCTAAAATAGTGCTGAATCTGGTTCAATTCGACGAACAACTAAATTCGCAATTAATAACAAACATGCCCCAACGACAGATTGATATAACGCTGCAGCTGCCGTCATGCCTACATCACCAGTAGCCGTTAAGCCATTGTAAATATAGGTATCTAACACACTTGTCACGTTGTAAAGCGCACCTGAGTTTCTTGGTACGATGTAGAACAAACCAAAGTCTGCTCTGAAGATACCGCCGATGTTTAAAATTAATAAAACAGACATCATTGGTAAAATTTGTGGAATCGTAACATTTTTTATTTGTTGCCATTTGTTGGCACCATCCACCATCGCTGCTTCATAGTATGTCGGATCAATCCCCATCACAGAAGCATAGTAGATAATACTGTTGTAGCCTAGACTCTTCCAAACATTTAGGAAGACAAAAATTACTGGCCACCAACGTGGATCTGCATACCAGTTAATCATTGTGCCGCCATTACCAGTAATCCATTGATTCAAAATCCCTTTATCTGGACTTAAAAAGGCATAAACAAAATAGTTAATAACCATCCAAGATAAGAAATATGGTAGCAATGACATCGTGTGATAAACTTTAACCAAGCGACGATTTCTTAATTCACTCATAATAATAGCAAAAGCAATCGCGAAGAATAAGTTAAAGGCTAAAAAGACGACATTGTACAAAATGGTGTTTCTAGTAATTAACCAAGCATCTTTTGACGCAAATAAAAATTTAAAATTTTCAAAACCAACCCAAGGACTTTCTCTTAGACTAGCTAAGAAACCATCTGGTGAAATATGAAAATCTTTAAATGCGACCACATTGGCTAAGACTGGTATATAGAAGAAAAATATAAACCAGATAAATCCTGGTAACGCCATAAGGATTAAGGCCTTATAACGCCATACATTTTGAAAAAACCCGTTTTTCTTCTTCATTCGTTTCGCTCCTTTCATAAATATAATAGCGTTTTCATAATATCTTTTTAAGGAACAAATTATAGGATTTGAGAAACAAATTATAGATTTTGTATCATTTTAAGGTAAAAATTTACCGAATTGACTGTTCTTTGTGAAAACGTTTATCTGATATTTTTTTAACAACTATTTAAGAACTTAAAAAATAATTGGATAAATCTCACTCATAAAGCGGTTTTGCTAGTGTGTATTTGTTGTATAAAAGCTGAGAACTTGTTATTTTCACAAAGGATATTATCTAATTATTTTTGAGGAGGACTATTTTTGAATTTTATCCGTAAAAACACTAGAGCAATTCGTTTAATTGTAGTTTATTTTTTTGCAGTTTTAATGCAAGCTGGTTCTTTATTATTACTAGCTATTTCACTACTATTTTTCTATTTGCCTTTATGCACACACAATATGTTGGATTTCTTGTTATAAATAAAAAAAGGAACTAGCTTAGCTACATTTGCTATTGCTAGTTCCTTCTTTGTTTCAATTACTTCACTTTTCCCCTAAAATTTCAATCCAACCATAATAATATTCAATATATTGATTTTCCTCTTCTAGTTGTGTCAAGATATGTTCCCCGACAACGATGCCTGTTTCAAATCCTTGTTTTGCTAAACGCTTTTTTACTTCTTCGATATTATTCAAACGGGTATCTTGTGTATTGACTTTTAAAATAAAGCCTTTGTATTGGCTACTTGATTCTTTGAGCCAAATCACTTTATCTAAACTTTTTTTATTCACATGATTTGCCAAACAAATCCCATACGTCAGTTCATTGGATTCACTTAAATCCCCGTAAATACCTAAAGTTGAAATGTGTTCCATGTAAACTTTCATCTCTTCTGGATCCTCAATATCAACAACAACAATTTTATCAAAAGGAATTGGTTCATCTGAAAAAACCAATGTTTCTAAATCAATTAACGCATGTAAATGTAATTTTCTTTTCTTGATTTCTTTGTATTTATGTTGAAGCCTTTTTATTTCTTGCCCCAGTTGTTCTTCTGTTGCTTCCATGGTGGCATAGAGATCGGTAGGTTTCTTTTTATATAAATTCAACATATCTTTGATAGGAATCCCCATTTTTCGATAAAAATCAATATCATATATTTTGAACAAATCTTCTAAATCAAAGGTTCGATATCCGTTTTCTTCATTGCGTGTTGTACTAATCAACCCTTGCTCGTCCCAATAACGAATCGTGGACTTAGGGATATTTAACAACTCAGAAACATCTTTTATTGTGTAATTTTTTTCCATACTGTTCCCTCCATCAAAAAGTTTAGCATTTCTACTGTTGACATTCAAGTTACTTGAACGTGTACAATGACTCTTTGTAACAGCTAAAACGGTATTGTTTAAGGAGGAAATTTCATGAAATTAATGAAAGAGTTTATTAAAGAAAATAAATGGATTGTTCTTGCGACAACTTTAACCATCTGTTTGCAAATCGCAGGAACCCTTGGCGTCCCTAAATTAGTTGGCAAGTTGATTGATGTGGGCATCGTTAGCGGTGACCAACAAGTAATTAAAACGATTGGCATACAAATGTTTCTTGTGGCATTCATTGGAACAATTGCCGCAATTATTTCTAGCTATTTGTCTGCTTTAGTAGCTGCTAAATTTGGTTTTCAAGTTAGAGGATTGTTCTTTAAAAAATTTCAACAATTCTCGATGAAAAATGTTGATAAGTTTGGTTCAAATTCTTTGCTAACTAGAATGACCAACGATGTAGATAATGTTCAAACAATGATTGTGCTGTTTTGCCAATTAATCTTTCCAGCGCCTATTATTAGTTTATTTGCCTTAGTGATGACATTTTCTTATTCAGTTTCACTCGCTTGGGTAACATTGGCTTCCATCGTATTTTACTTAGTGGTTGTTTATTTTTTAATGAAAAAAGGTACCCCTTTATCTTTAAAAATTCAACCAAAAATGGATCGAATTACTACGACTTTACGAGAGTTCTTTACTGGAATTAATATGATTCGTGCGTTCAATAATCAAGACTTTGAAGAGCAGCGAACCAATCAAACATTTAAAAATTATGCTGAACGCATGAGTAAAGTGAATCAAATCTTTGCTTGGATTACTCCCGTTGCCTTTTTATTAATGGGCGTTGTGTACGCCTCTATTTTGTGGTTTGGCGGTAATTTAGTTGCAGTAGGCACCCTACAAATTGGCACCGTTACAGCTGTGATTGAATATACGCTTCTAACTTTGGCCTACTTAATGATCGCGGCTATGGTATTAGTTGTCATTCCACGGTCCGTTGCTTCCTTGAATCGCTTGCAAGAAGTTTTGTCAGAAGAAATTGAAATTAGCGATCCTCACACTGAAGCAACCATTGCTTATCATCCTGAGAAAGCCTTGATTTGCTTCGATCACGTCACGTTTCAATACACAGAAACAGCTGATCCTGTTTTAGAAAATGTTAGTTTTGTTATTCCTAAAGGAAAAACAACGGCGATTGTTGGTGCAACTGGCGCTGGTAAAAGTACTTTAGTTAAGTTACTTTTACGAATAAATGAGGTCACAGCCGGCACGATTAGCTATTCTGGCACAGATATCCGCTCATTATCTCAGCAAACGATTCGCCAAGTCATCAGTTATGTGCCACAAAAAGCCTTTCTTTTCAGTGGGACAATCTTATCAAACTTATTAATGGGAAATGCCGAAGCAACTACAGAAGAAATAAGAACGGCACTAGAAATTTCACAATCTTCTGAATTTATCGATTCCTTACCACAAGGGATTGAAAGTTTCGTAGCACAAGGCGGGTCCAACTATTCTGGTGGTCAAAAACAAAGAATGTGTATTGCACGAGCCTTAATCAAACCGGCAGACGTTTATATTTTCGATGACAGCTTTTCCGCATTAGATTACAAAACTGACGCCGCTCTACGTGCCGCTTTACATGCACAAATGTCGGACAAAACTTTACTCATTGTTGCTCAACGGTTAAGTACAATCATGAACGCTGACAATATTATCGTCCTAGATGAAGGAAGGATTGTTGGTCAAGGCACCCACGCTGATTTACTTACCACTAATAGCTATTACCAAGACTTTGCTAAATCGCAAGGTATCTTACCCAAGTAATTAAAGAAAGGATGTGACTGCTTGAAAGAAAGTTTTCTTTTCAAGCCATACAATGAAAAAAACAATGAATCTTCAAAGCTTTAAACGTTTCTGGAAAATGATTAAACCTGAGCATCCAATCTTTTATGGTCTAATGATCTGCAGTTTAATTGGAAACTTATTAATTGTTGCCATGACCTATATTATGGCAATCGGGATTGATAACCTCTTAGAAGCGATCAAGCGTGTCGGGCTCAAAGGTATGACACTTCCTTTAGTTGAAGAAGCGCTCTTAGGTCCCGTCTTACTTTTAATTCTCTTTTCAATCATTAGTAGTATCACTTCTTTTATTCAGGAACGAGCAATGGCTTCTTTAAGCGAACGGGTTACTTTAAGAATTAGAAAAGAAGTGACAAAAAAGTTTAAAACTTTACCAATGGCCTTCTTTGACAATCACCAAGTGGGCGATATCATCAGTCGTTCAACAACTGGCTTAAACCAGTTGTCACAAGTTCTTTTAACAGGCATCAACCAATTTTTCACTTCCGTCGTGACTATCCTTTTTGCAGGAATCATGTTGTTCTATATTGATGCAAAATTAACCATTTTAGTGTTGCTCCTAATTGGCGGCAGTACTTTCATGACGACAAAAATTGCGAATAAAAACAAGGTGTTTGCTGATCAAAGTCAAGCTGAATTAGGTCAATTAAATAATAAGATGGAAGAATATTTAGCAGGAAATTTGGTCACAAAAACCTTTAATCAACAGCAAAATGCTGAAAAAACAATTGCTGCTGTTAATCAACAACATTATCGTGCCTTTAAAAAAGCACAGTTTCTAAATTTTGCGATTTATCCAGCTATTCGTTTTATTAATCAGTTGGCTTTTATTATTAGTGCTATCTTAGGCGCAATGCTCGTTTTATCTGGTGGTATTACGATTGGTTTCTTGCAAGCGTATTTGCAATATATCAACCAAATTTCTGAGCCGATTTCTACCGCTTCTTATGTCATTAACTCAATTCAAGCAGCGATGGCTTCCATTGATCGGATTTTTGTTATCTTAGATGAAGCTGATGAACAGCCAGAAGCAACTCATTTAGAAACTATTTCTTCTCCTAAAGGAGCCATTGAATTTAAAAATGTTCAATTTGGCTACACACCAGAAAAAATTTTAATGAAGAATGTTGATTTTTCTGTTCAACCGAAAAAAACAGTGGCCATTGTAGGACCCACCGGCGCTGGTAAAACAACATTAGTCAACTTATTAATGCGTTTCTATGAAATAAATCAAGGTGCCATTACTTTTGATGGGATTGATATTACGAAACTTTCTCGACAAAATCTAAGAAATTTATTTGGCATGGTTTTACAAAACACTTGGCTATTTGAAGGAACCGTAGCAGATAATATTGCCTATGGAAAAAAAGATGCTTCTCGTGAAGAAATAATTGAAGCAGCTAAAATTGCTCAATGTGATCATTTTATTCGGACCCTTCCTCAAGGATATGATACAATTATTTCTAGCGAAAATGGTGCATTATCACAAGGGCAACAACAGTTATTAACCATCGCCCGAATCATTTTAGCAAATCCGCCCGTTGTTATTCTCGATGAAGCAACTTCGAGTGTGGACACACGAACAGAAGCCCATATTCAAAAAGCGATGGAAACTGTCACAGAAAATCGAACAAGCTTCGTTATCGCTCATCGATTATCCACAATTGAAAATGCTGATTTAATTTTAGTGATGAAAAATGGCGATATTATTGAAAAAGGAACGCATCAGGAACTATTACAAGCTCCGACTCTTTACGCCAGCTTATATAATAGTCAATTTCAAACCACTTAAAAAGAACTGGAACAAGTCATTCTTCTTTTGACTCGTTCCAGTTCTTTTATTGCTTAGAAATATTGAATTCCCATTGCTTTTTTGACTTCTGTTAAGGTTTGTGCTGCCACTTTTTCAGCAGCAAGACTTCCTTTATGCAACATTTCCATAATCGCTTCTGGATTTTTAGCCAGCTCTTCACGACGTCGACGAATCGGTGCGAGTTCTTCTTCTAGGACATCAATTAAGTAACGTTTAATTTTCACATCTCCTAAACCACCATGGCGATAGTGCTCTTTTAATTCTTCAATATATTCTTTCTCTTTCCCAAAGACATCCAAGTAAGTAAAGACCATATTTCCTTCAACTTGTCCTGGGTCCTCTATACGAATATGCTTTGGATCGGTATACATACTCATTACTTTTTTCTGTACCACTTCAGCTGGATCTGAAAGATAAATACCATTGCCTAACGACTTACTCATTTTTCCGTTGCCATCAATTCCTGGCAAGCGTCCCATGCCTTTTGGTGGTAACACAGCTTCCGGTCTAACTAAAACTTCACCGTACGTCTGATTAAAACTATGCACAATTTCTTGCGCTTGTTCCAACATTGGTTTTTGGTCTTCCCCAACTGGGACTAAGTTCGCTTGAAAGGCAGTAATATCAGCAGCTTGTGAAACGGGATAAATAAAGAATCCTGTCGGAACACCTTCCCCAAATTTTTTTTGCTCAATTTCTGCTTTGACCGTTGGATTCCGACGAACACGTGACGTGGTCACTAAATTTAGATAGTACATTGTTAATTCAGCTAACTGTGGAATTTGCGATTGGATAAAAATTGTTGTTTTCGTAGGGTCTAAACCAACTGCTAAATAGTCCAAAGCAACTTCTAAAACATTGGCTGAAACTTTTTCGGGATTTTTTGCATTATCTGTCAATGCTTGTAAATCTGCAATCATGACAAATAATTGATTTGTAGGGTCTGCTTGCATTTCTACTCGTTTTTTTAAGGAACCTACGTAATGTCCTAGGTGCAATTTACCAGTTGGACGATCACCTGTTAAGATAGTATTCATTGTCTACACACCTTTATCGTTTACTTTCATTTATTATTTTACCTTGTTTTAAAAAGAATGAATAGTAGGCAATAGAATATTTATTGATTCTAGATAATCGAAGAGACTAGAAAGATTGCAAGGTACAGCAATTCTTGTTCCAGTCTCTTCAAACAGTTCGTTTATTTTGTGACTTTAATTGAAAATTGTGCAGTCACTACCGGCAAAACTTTGCTTGTTACTTTGATTTGATAATTTCCTGCAGCAGTCGTTGCTTCTGTCCTAATCAGACCGTTTTCATCTACACTTACTGTATTGCCAGCATCTGGTGTAACCAACTCATACGTTACTTGTGAGCTCCAAGCATCCGTTTCTGTGTGCGGCGCTTGACCAATCACTTTAGATTGAATTTGATAATTTTCGCCTGATTTTATAGTAGCTGTTTCTGTAGCAAATTGAATTCTTTCAGGAATCGCATGAGTTTGCACGACTTGGAAGATTTTTCGTTCATCAGGATTCGCAATTCCTATTTTTTCTTCTACTGCAGCAGGGAACTGGTAAGTACCTGGCGGGCTACTTGGCGAATAATTACTAACATCGTCATCCCAAGAAATAACCTTCAATTTCGTTTCGCTACCATCATCTAATTTTGCAATTACTTCAGTTGGCAAATTCAGTTCGCCTCGCGAGGTGCCTGTTAGTCGATCCAGCGTAGGCAATTCCTTGAATCCAACAATATGTTTAGCGGTGACTTTTACATTGGCAATAATTGGCATTGAGACACCTGCTGCTCGTCCTACAACAGTGAATGTTCCTTCTTTTTGATAAGAAGATGCTGGAACTTCTGACCAATTGACAGTCACTTCTCGTTGTGAACCATCCGAATAAAAAATAGTTGTTTTTTCTGGTAGTTTAGGGGCTTGACCCGCTTCTGTCGTGACCTCAATCGACTCATGTTTGACTTCGAAAACATTCGATAAAACAATTTTAGGAGCTAAACTATCCTCTGTTAGCTGTTGACCAGTTGGCAAGGTCAATTTGCCTGTTAAAAAGTCTTGATAGGCCTTTTGTGCGCCTTCTTTTGAAAAAGCATCAAACCCAGCATTATCAGAATCATAACCAGGCAAACGACTGTCTGTAATCGCTAATAAGAAACTTAACTTGGCTGGAATTTTCTCACCACTTTGAATTAGCTTTCGTAGATAGTTACTAATATCAATAGAGATTGTATTTTGATTATTCATAATTGAACTATTTGTAAAAGATTGTCGAGCAATAAATTCTTCATTTGGTACATTTAAATTATTTGGACCATTGTTCCAAGTAATGGTGTTACTCATCCAATTAGTATCTGTTCCATAAACATCTACTTGGAACTGCGTATTTTTCAAACGTTCATCATTTGTATTTCCAGCACCATTCCACGCATCATAACGCATCACATTTAGTTCTAAATTGGCACTTTTTAGTGATTGATAGTTCTTCAATTCTTGTGTATCAATTTCAACGTAAATCCGGCGATTATACCCCGCAGAACTAGCATTTTTTAATTTTAATGCGTAATTGCCCGTATAGTTTACTCCATAAGGATATTTATAGGCGTCTCCTGAACTAATGGCAGCGGTACCGCCTGCTATAGCAGAGTATGCTCGGTTACCATCACTCTTTTGAACATAGGCAGTTTGAGCTGTTTTTAGTTTAACGGTGTCTTTTCCTTCACCAAGTTCACCCTCAAAAGAAACCTTGGCTGTTACTTTGACAGCATCTATCGGTAAGCCGATAACTGTTGCTGCAACTTCAACTGTGCCTGCTGTATTAATTTTTTCTTGAGGGATTGCTTCCCATTGTAACTTAAATTCTTTTTTGCCTGTCGCAACCACTTCTTCATTAACGACTTCTTCGTACGTTAATTCAACTTGCTCTGGCAAATTAGGATACACACCTGTTGCCGAACTAATTTCTAACACTTGATTTTGATAACGAATACTTTTTTCAATTGTGGATGCTTGTTGCGCACCAATATCTAAAACTTTATTTTTCAAGCTATTTCCAAAGAAGTCTTCGGCCGCACTGTTCACTTCCGACAAGCCTTTACCAATCGCTGGAGAGGTTTCTTTTAACTGGAACATTTGTGCTCGCTGACGTAAGCGTTCTTTAGAAGTAAATTCAACCACATTATCTTTTGTTGGTTTCAATGTCGTAAATTCTTGCTCTGCCAACTCTTTCACTTTTTCAGGGTTATCTGTGATTTCTAATTGTGGTTTTTCAAAAATGTTTCCACTTGATACTAATTTTTCAACAGTTGCACCACTTTTTTCTGTAGCAATTTCTTTTGGCCAAATAACATTATTTTTGAAATATTTTTCTGGATTATCGACCATTTTACGTTCAATTGGTTGTGTCCCATTTGTTGGATAATTAGATAAGAATTTTAATTGTCCGGTACCTTCTTTGTATAAAATATTATTGTAAAAATTGGCTACTGTACCACTGTTGTCAGAACTATTTCCTTCACCAAATAATGATGTTGAAATGCCGTCGCCAACATAAATCGTATTATTGTGGATAGTTGGCATTGCCGCTCCATCATTTTTTACCCAATAATGAAAAATACTTTGTTCTTTATAATTGTAGCCACCAGCTCCTCCTGGATTGTCTTTACCTGTTCCTCGGTTACCACCGCCGTCATTAGCTGAGATATTGTAACGAATAACCGAATTTTTTTGATCAGACATAAGCAATAAAAAGCCGCCAGTATTATGATGTGAATAGTTATATTGATAAATAACATTGTTTGACTGCATGTCCACATCATAAGCTTCGGCATCGTTAAATCCATATTTGATTCCGTATACTTCGTTATATTGGAACAGTCCGTCATCTACAGACATTGCCCAAACGCCCGCGTAATTTTGTGTACCATAATCGGCATTGCACATTCGGACAGCAACATTTCCTTCGACGACACCGCCACTTTTGGCTTCTGACAAAACAATTCCGTCGCCAGCAATATCTTCTAAATAGTTATTACGAATCGTAATATTAGAAAACGTTTTGTAGAAAGTGTTGCCTCTTGAGGTATCTGAATCAGCTTTTGTTCGAATTCCTTCAAGTCCCACTCGTTGAATCACATTATTTTCAATCAAAATATCATTAAATCCAGTCGTTGTTCGATGATCATTGGCTGCCGTTACTACATTGCCATTCTCATCAAACCAACTTCCTAAAACAATAATTCCACCTACAGCTTTTAATCGTTTGGTTGTAGTATTCCCACTTAGATTCAAATAATATTCTGTTTGAACATCATGAACATAGTTATTCCTTATCGTGACACTATTGAACGTTCGATTTTGTTCATATCCTAGGACTAATATCCCCGCTCTTTGAGCATCTCCTGGTTTCTTATAGCCTTCGAGATTATCTAGCTCTGGTGTATTTGTCACTTCTAAGTTTGAAATATCCCAATATTCTTGGTTCACTAACTGCACGGCCCCTGAGATTGCACGTTTGAAAGTCCCTGTGCTGTAGGTGCCACCACCGTTAATAATCGGACGCCGTGTTGTTTCAAAAATGGTTTCTCCTTTGTCATTCGTATCATAAAAATCAATGACAATCTTTCGTGCCGCTGTTCCATTCCCTTTTGGATGCAACAATTGGTTATTCCAGGTACTTTGCGCATTCAGCAAAAGATGGTCGCCTGGCTGAAACTCCGTCTGATTCACTTTTTCAAAATCACGCCAAGCACTGGCTGGAGACTGCCCATCGTTGGCATTATTTCCTCCTTCCCCATCCACATAGTAGGTCGTCCCATTTTGAGCGACACCTACTGAACGAAAAAGTAACGGTTGATCACTCACTGTTTCCCCATAAGCAGGAAGACTAAATAATTGAAGCTGGGAAAAAACAAACAAAATAGAAAGGAAAATGGTTACACTTTTAAAATACGCTTTTTTTCTCATTTTCTGCTCCTTAACTGTTTTTATTTTGATAATTTTGAAAAAACTTTTCTCTGTCTTTCTCCAACAAGTCTACTTTGGTTGCTTGTTGATACGTAGCTAATTTCTCTTTGTAGCATGTGTTGATATAGGCATTTTTGCCAAATTGTGGTGCTTCTTCAAACTGTAAAAGTTGCCCTCCTTCCTTATTAAAAATATAAAAGTATTGGTTTTCGTGGTATCCTTTCACCACGGTACCAACAGCTTTTTCACTAAGAATCTCCCCAACAGACAACGAATAAATATCCTCTTTTTGGATTTCTGCACTCTTCAATTGATACGATTCAATAACAAGATTAGGTAATTTATTTTGCCACTCCAATAACGTCTCCTCATAAGATAGATTCGGAGAGATTGCTTCGGCTATTTTTTCTAATTCTGCTTGCTTACCTGAAAAAGTTGGAATTTCAATTGCTTCAACAAAGTAATCGGTCTTTTTATATTTATCCTCCAATTGCTCAAAGGCCTGCCGCAATTCTTTTTGCGTTGGCTTTTCTTTCTCCATTAATTTCTCTTTTATTTGGTCCTGTAATTGTTGATCTTTTGCATCTAAAAATTGCCAGAGCGTTAAACTGCTCTTTTGGTCTTGCCATTCTTTTTTTTCTTGCCCAAATGTTTGTGAGTAGGCTATTTCTAACTCCGTTGCCAGCTGTTTAATCATTTTATGTTGTACTAAATCCTCCGTTGCAACCTTCAGTAGTTCCTGAGTGGGTGATTTTCCGTTATACGTTTTGCGCCAGAAATTTTTCCCAAACGAAGTTAAATTATTCTGATCAGAGAATTGCTTCGCTACACGATTCATATTTTTATCGCCATAAACAATTAATTCTTCGACTTGGATTGCTTCGTTATTAATCATACTTTGCTGACTGGTAGTAAAAATAACGAGCACAAAAATAGCACCTATCAAAAAGCTACTTAAAATAATTATTTTTTTCTTCATTCGTTCGCTCCCTCCACTTTAATAAACAAGGCAAGAACAAAATAAGCAACCCCACCTTCATTCATTTTCCTGAAAATCGAGATTACTTATTATGTAAAAATTATTTATTCTTTTTTTGCTTTTCATGCAATTTCCCAGTATTTAAATAAATAATCCCTAGGAACAGGACAGGGGTTACAACAAACCCAAACTGTGGCTTCAAAAACATCATTGCAAACATTGAGAATAGTAAAAAAACATTTAGACAGCTGACATACCATTTCCGCAGCCCATAGTAAACAGAAATCCGAAACACATCTTTAAAAGAAGCTTGCGGGTTTCGTACTTGAAAATACCAAGCATTCAGCATAATAGCTAACCCAAAAATTAGCAGAAGGACCATCAATGGAATAAACCATTTACCAATCGTTGTTTTGGCAAAAAAGAATATATCTGTCACACTGATGATGCTACTTCCTAAGCCTAGCAAGCTGATAAGAAAGCCTCTTAACCCAAACTGACGAAACTTTTGAAAAAAAGTTTTAAATGGATCCAGCTCCTTTTCTTCTTTAAAAGTATCGATTAAACCTAAAAGTGCAATCATCCCTGCCCCCATCGGCAGCAACGTTACTACAAAAAGTGGGAGGTTTCGTGGATCAATGTCTAAGCTAATCACCGCTATGAAAAAAGGAATGTTCACTAAGAGAAGCCCTAGATTACCGATAAATAAAATGTAAAGCCAGCGAAAAATTTTCATATAGATATTATTATCAAAGGTTTGCTTAGTAAACATTCAAACTTCCTCCTAATTCTTCATTCCAGATGTAGCAATACCTTCAACAAAGTATTTTTGCATTGCTAAAAAGACAATCCCTACTGGTAAAATAGAAACCACTGATGCGGCCATGATTAAGGCATATTCAGCATCAAATAAACCGACGAACATTTTCAAACCTAATTGAATCGTTTTATTCTCAGTAGAAGATAAATAAATGAAAGGTCCCATATAGTCATTCCATGTATTCACAAAAGTAATAATCGTGAGACTGGCTAAAGCTGGTTTGGTTAATGGTAAAATAATTTTCCAATAAATTCCCCACTCACTTAACCCATCAATCCGCGCGCTTTCACATAGTGAATCTGGAATACTGCTGTAATATTGTTTCAGTAAAAAGACCCCAAATGCATTAAATGCTTGTAATAAAACAAGTGACCATAATGTATCAGTCAAACCTAATTGACGCATCATAATAAATTGTGGAATCATATACGATTGCCAAGGAATAGCAATTGTTGCGATGTACGTAATAAAAAGTGTATCTCTTCCTCTAAAATTCATTTTTGAAAAGCCATATGCTGCAAAGCTTGAAGTAAATAGTTGAATAATCGTAATCACAATACTTAAAAATAACGTATTTTTAAAGAAAGTTAACAATGGAATGCGTTCCCAAATAACGGAATAATTTTCTGGATGCCAACTTTTAGGAATCCATTGAATTGGAATGGTGAAAACTTCATTGTTTGTTTTAAATGATGCTGAAACCATCCAAATGAAAGGCACCAAAGTAATTAACGCAAGTAAAGTTAAGAGAATGATTACAAGGATCCCACCAGGTGTGACTTTTTCTGCTTTTTTCGTTTTTGCTTTTCGAGTATTTTCTTTTTTTGAAAAAGTTGCTTCCATCTTTTCTCCTCCTAAACTTTCTCTTGATGTTGATTCCATTTAAATTGAGCCACAGTAATCGCTAGAACGATGATGAATAAGACCATCGCAATGGCTGATGCATAACCAAAATTAAATTTGACAAAGGCTTCATTGTAAATTTCGTAAACTAACACATTCGTTGCACGTCCTGGTCCACCACCAGTCATAACTTGAACTAAGTCAAACACTTTGAAACAGTTAATTACAAGCATGATAGTCACGAAAAAGGTCGTTGGTCGTAGTGAAGGTAAGGTAACATTTAAAAATTGATTCCATTTACCCGCCCCATCCATTGACGCTGCTTCATATAATTCTCTTGGCACACTTTGTAAACCAGCTAAATACAAAATCATATAATACCCCATAAAGCGCCACACACTAACGATGATAATTGCTGGTAAAGCCCAAGTAGAACTAGATGTCCAGCCAGGAGGATTTTCAATAAATAATTTCAAAAATTGATTAATTGGTCCCATTGTTGGATGAAATAGCATATTCCAAACGACCGCAATCGCAACTAATGACGTTACATAAGGAAAGAAAAAAGCCGTTCTAAAAAATTTCATCCCTCTAATTTTACGATTCAACAAAATCGCTAGTCCTAATGAGCAAATCAATGTTAACGGAACAACACCAATCGTATAGATAAACGTTTGTTTTAACGAAATCCAAAACGTATCATCATGAATCATTTTGGTGAAATTTTTCATTCCGACAAATTCAGGGGTTGAAAAAGAATCCCAACTCATAAAAGCTAAAATCAGTGAACAGATAACCGGGATTAAAGTGAAGAGGAAAAAGCCAATAAAGTTTGGTGCGATAAAAGATAACGCAGTCCACGTATTTTTTCGTCTCAATTTATTTGCTGTTTTTGTTTTTGAAGTAATTTCCATAATTGTATTCTGTTAAGTGAACTTAACAGGCCCTCCTTCCAAACTCAAGCTACATTCTTTATTTAAAAAAATAAGCTGAAATTCATTGTAGGTTACTCATTTCAGCTTATTTTTTTCATCAATCTTTTGTGTTTTTGCAGAAAATAATAATTAGTCTATCTCTGCTTTGACACGTTTTTCCATGTTAGCAATACCATCTTTTGGTTTTTCGTCGCCGACCATAATTAAATCATGTTCTTCTTGTAATACTTTATCAATTGCGGCACCGTTTTTATCAGATGGGAATTCTAAATTAATTGTATCTGGGTTAAAGGCTTTTTGTGAGACTTCGTCTGAAGGCATTCCTTTTCTTGCAAAGTAGATTTTATCAATTTCATCTGTTTTATAAGAAGGAACCACCCCTACTTCTGCTAAAAGTTTTGCACCTTCTTTACCTGAAGCAAAGTCTAAGAATTTTTGAGCAGCTTTTTGTTTTTTACTGTTTTTATTAATTGCAAAACTTGTCGGTGAGCCAAAGGTAGTTGCTTTGCCTTTTTCTTGTTGTGGTATTTCGGCAATCCCCCATTCGACATTTGTTTTGCCATCATCAATGTTGGTTAATAAAGTCCCCATGTACCAGCTACCCATGTACATCATCGCCGCTTTTGAATTTTCAAATTGTGATTGATACGTTACTTTTGTTGATTTTGCTGTTCCAAAATCCATTTGTGATTGATCTTTTTGCATTCTCAATGCGCGATCATAATAAGTTTCCATATAATTGTATTTTGGTTCAATCAAATTGGCATTGTTTTGAGCAGCAGCAATCGCTTGAACGGTTGAGCGCCAAGTATGTTGATAGGCACCATATACTTGTTCTTCTGGTTTAGATAATTTTTTCGCTAACGCTTCATATTCATCCCAAGTTAAGTTATCGGGATAGGCAATTCCGGCTTCATCAAACATTTTTTTATTGTAATACAATACCCAGAAATCTGTACGGTAAGGCTGAGCATAGGTTTTACCATCGATTTCATACATCTCGTAACTTGCTTTGGCAGGTTCGATATCTAAATCTTTAACGTGATCGGTTAAATCCACCAATTGATTGCGTAGCGCGTAATTAGAATATGAAAGTAAGTTTTTCATGGTTAAAATATCCGTCGTATCTCCTGATGAAAGCATCGTTGTTACTTTTGTGTCATAATCATCTGAAGCAATGTCCACCGGTTCAATAGTGATATCAGGATTTTCCGCTTCAAAAGCTCTGAATAATTTCTCAAATTCTGGGGTCGTGTCATAATTCCAAGTAGTTACTGTTAATTTTGTTTTGCCATCTTCACTCTTTTCAGTTGCTTTCTTTTCACTTGAACCACCACATGCTGTTAAAGTTACTGCCGCCACTGCTAACAACGCTACCGCTGTTAAGCCTTTTTTCCAAAATTTCATTTGTACTACCTCCGCTATTTATTATTTTTTAGGAGTTTTCCTCCATGAATTACCAAAAAGAATACCAGCTTTTCGCTAAACGAGTTAACGCTTCCAAATAAAAGTAGTCGCCCCAAATCATGCATTCATCGACTCCTGTATTTGTTTTTTTATCATAGACACCATGAAGCAATAGGCCGTTCGACTCTGGTTGTAAAACCGTTGTATACTTTTCCGCTAATGCTTGTAATAGTTCTAGCGCAACCTTTTCATAATAGCCATGTTTTTCATCATTTAATGGAAGCTGACGAGATAATTCTAGTAAGCCACATGCGGCAATTGCAGCAGATGAGCTATCACGTTCTTCTTCACTCCCTTCATTGAAAATTAAATCCCAGTAACAGATTTTGTCCTCTGGTAATTCTTGAATAAAGTAATCAGCAACATTTTTTGCTGTTTCCAGAAAACTACTATCTCCTGTATATAAATAACTTAACGTAAAGCCGTAAATTCCCCAGGCTTGGCCGCGAGCCCAACAAGAATCGTCTGAATATCCTTGTTGCGTCTTACCGTATAAAGCTTCGCCTGTTTCCGTATCAAAATAATACGTATGGAACGTAGTGTGATTTTCTCGCACAATATATTTTTGTGTTTGTTTCGCATGATTGTAGGCAGCTTCATAATACTCTTGCTTGCCAGTCATTTTTGCTGCAAAGTATAATAATGGTAAGTTCATTAAACAATCAATAATCATTCTACCTCGTTGCTCTGGATCGTCTAAATTCCCCCAAGCTTGAATAATCTTGGCTTTTGGTGAATAACGTTTCATTAATAAGTCCGCAGCTTGCAAGGCCATTTCTTTTGAGGCCTCATGACCATTGACCTGATAATCGGCAATGGCTGTTAAAATATACAAAAAGCCTATATCATGTGTTTCCAGCTCAATTTGTTCATCTAAGCGATGTTGAAAAGAAGCTATCTGTGTGGCAATCACCTCATCGAACTCTGTTGAATTTGTTAATTCCTTTGCTAAAAATAACATTCCTGGCCAAAAGCTGGCCGTCCAGTCAATATTTTCTTCAGGATAATAAATTTGATTTAAACTTGCCGCGGGTGGAACTAATTCTTTAAATGTCTCTAAATTTCCTCGAACTTTGTTTAAAGCAAAACTGATTTGCTTCGGCAACCACTCAATCTGTCCATTTTCTGTCATTGTGTATTTCTCCCCCTAATTCCCCAAAATTACAACTTTTTCTTCAACTAAAAGCTGATTTTCTTTTAACCTAACTTTAACTGGCTCAATTTGTTCATTCGGTAGTACGCCTGTCACCAATGAAATTAAAAGATGTTTCCCTTTCGACAAGTTTGCTTTCAAATATGGCAACTCCGTTAACGGATAAAGTAAATTTGTATTCGGTTCTGTTCGAATAATCGCAGCTTCAGAAAAGCCGTTGATATTTTCTACTTTTGACACACCTTTTGCATTTTTTACCTCAGCCATTTGATCAGAAACACAAGTGACCTTTTCATCGAAGAGCGGGATTGAGAAGCCACCTTCATAAGCCACTAATGCACGTTGTGTCTCAATTTCGTGGATCCGTAAATGTTGGCCTTCTAATGGTACAATTGTCGTTTTGATTGCTACATCGGACCAAGGATGCCATTGATGAATGATACGATCATCAAGAATTTCGTACTGATCATCTAATCCTTTCGTGCGGAAATAATGGTCGTCTTCAGCTAAAGCCAAGCAACTATCATAAGCACCTTCGTAATACCAATAATCACTCTTTATAGTACTGAAACCAAAATGGGAAGAATAAACAAATTTACTATATTTATCATGCGCATGAGCTTGATAATTAATAAATTGTCCCGCTGGAAACATTAAACCATGTGTTCCTGCATCATTTACTTGATAATAGTTCCGACTTTCTGGTGAAGGTAAGTGTTTTTCTGGAAAACTAATAGGCTGTGTTTCTGCTTGCCAATAAGGATGATCTTTTGGTACCGCTAACAAAATGAATGTTTTAAAGGCCCAATAAGGTGAACCAGGACCATTATAGCCTTCGGCAAAGACCATATTTTGATAATCATAACCTACCGACAATAATCCATCTGTTGTAAAAATATCTTTGTTCATCCATTGATGAAGATGTCGGCTGATTAGACCTTTGATCTCACCCCACGGCAATGCTTCAACATCTGCAAAAACTAAGGCACTAAAAAATGACACTTGAGCAAAACGATACGTTAAGCTACGTCCGAAGGGAATCGCTTCTCCTGGCTGAGTAAACCAATATTTAAACTCTTGCGCGAACAAAGTTGCTCGTTCCTTCATAATAGCCACTCTTGCGGTATCTTCCGGGGCAAAACGACAATACAATAAACTATAATAATGAATAGCGAAAGAAACATAATAATCAACTTGTGTCTCGACTCCGTCATAATACCAACCATTACCGACATAAAAACGATCAATAACAGCCAAATCAACAGCGATCTGTTCTTTTGAATACGGCATTTCACAATGTTTCATCGCTAAATTCAGCAACACTCTAAAGAAATGCCAATTATTTGGCGGAATAATGTTTTCATTGGCTTGTATCAGCCAACTGTGTAAATTGTTTTGCTGTTCTTTTGTTAATTGGTCCCACGTTTTTTCTTTGTTTAACAAAAGAAATGTACTTAATGCTCCCATCTCAACAATCAATTGATCATAATCTTTTGTTTTTCCCCAATAAGATGAACTCTCAGGATTGGTTCCTTCGATAATTCCCGTTAGAAAGTCATTCAAATACTCACTTTCATTTTGCGTTACATAAGGACCTAGTCCCCATAATGGTCGTAAAAATGCCTCCGCGTCACGTGTTCCTTTAGAATAAACTGTCCCGTGTGTCCCTAAATCCAGATGACCTTGATATTCTCGATCAAAAAACAATTCCAGTGGCGCTAATAAATCTTCAAATCCTTCTGCAACTTCTTCGTATGTTTCAAAAGGATTCTGTCTAATTCGTGGCTGAATCATGATTCTCCTCACTTTCAATTAATGTCCCTTTCAAAAAGCCGTAATATTCTCCGTAAACTGTCACTTCGTCACCAATCTTCAATTTTTTCTTTTGCTCATTAAAAACTTGATATTTACTAGAACCACTTTTCAAAATAAAACGATCACCTTTTTTTATTAAACTGGAACGACTGTCGCTCTCAACAATCTCCCCTTTCAAAGAAATATATTCATTTAAACGAACGTCACCATTTTGTAATTCTGTTTCTGAATAAGACTGTGCCGTTTCCTTTAGATTTTGAAGAGATTCTTCATCAAATTCTTTTTCACCGGATTTACAACCTGTTAAAGCAAGTAAAATTAGTAAAAAAAGTGAAAATCTTTTCACTAAACCACCTTCTCCATCGAATTAAAGCGCTTTCTTTGACTTTATAGTATATTTTTTTAGTCAAAAAATCAATAGTTTTTGCTAAAAAAAAGTAAAAAAAGCTTTTTCTTGCTTTTTTTTACTAAAAAGAAATATACTATATGCTATAATAGTACTTGAGAAGGAGGCATTTAGAATGGCAACTATCACAGATATCGCAAAAGTCGCGAATGTTTCAATTTCAACTGTATCGCGAGTTCTGAACTATGATCCAAACTTATCCGTTACAGAGGAAACCAAGCGAAAAATTTTTGAAGCAGCAGAAACCCTGAATTATACGAAATATAAAACTAAAAATAAAAACAAACAGCAGGAGCAACTGACACCTAACCTTTCCGTACAAACAGCTCCGCAAGAGCCTTCGATTGCCGTCGTTCAGTGGCGTTCAGATGACGAAGAACTAACGGATATTTACTATATGTCGATTCGTTTAGGCGCTGAAAAACGGGCCGAAGAGTTAGGTTACAATATTCTAAAAGTTTCTCAATTGGAACAACATAACCTTCAAGGGATTGATGGCATTTTGGCAATTGGCAAATTCACTCAAAAGACGTTACAAGAGTTGCAGCAACTGCATCCCAATCTTTGTGTAATTGGCAGTAATTTCCCATTGGAAGAATTTGATTCTGTAAATACTGATTTTTATCAAGCAACCGAGATTGCCTTAACTCATCTTTTAGAATTGGGCCACGAAAAAATTGCCTTTATTGGTGCCGAAGAAAGCGAAAATATGTATGGTTTCCGTCGCTATAAAACACCGACAACCAACGCTTATCTTGACATTATGCAGCATTATCACTTGTTTAACGAAGATTATTTTATCTTAAAAGAAAATGGCATGTTGGATGTCAAAACGGGGGAACAATTGACAGAAGAAGCGTTAGAAAAATGGGGAAATGATTTACCTACTGCGATTCTTGCTTATAATGACGCCTTTGCAATCGGTGTGATACATACGTTAGCCGCACACGGTATAAAGGTTCCTGAAGAAATTAGTGTCATGGGGATCAATGATATCTCTATTTCTCAATATGTCTCACCGCCGCTATCCTCTGTCCATGCCTTTACTGAAGAAATGGGCGAGACAGGCATTAATTTATTGCACAAACGAATTCAAATGCCTAGCATTCCTCGTAGAGTCCTGTTAAACACAGAATTGGTTGTCCGCCAATCGACAACTAGCCCACGCCAGAAATAAAAAATAAGGACCGCTCCTATAAAGGAACCGTCCTTATTTTTTATTTGTTTTGACCAAATAATTCAATTTGTGTTAATGCTGGAAATGGTGATGGTTCATCTGCTTGAATTAACTCTGTTAGTATCACCCACTCCACTGCCCGTTTCGCAAAGGTAAAGCTCTGGCGTTGCTCAGTCTTAACAGTTTTAAAAACTTCATGTGTACCGTCGGAAAATTTTAAAGTCACTTGTTGCCAATAATTATCATGGGGAAAGTCCGCTCGTAATGTTAAGATCACTTTATCCAACAAGACTTCACGCCCAAATTCAATTTTTAATGCGGCATCTAACTGCTGATTAATCCCCCATGATTGATAAGGATACGGCCCATGATAAAGATTAGCGAAGGTACCATCAATCGCATTGCAAGCAAAAAAAGTGGCATCATTTCGCGTTTCCACGTTGGCAGATGCATGAGGATACGCACCAGTAAAATGTTGTAAATCATGCGGATTTAACGCCCAATTACGATAACTCTTAATTTCTTCTTTAGTGGCAATACGCACACTTATATAAGGTTTCTTGGTTTCAAAACGATACGCTGCTCGCGCTTCGATAGCGTTTTCATTTTTTTTGATTGGAAACGTCCATTTTTGTTCTGGAACATAAATTAAACTGCTATCAAGCGTAGCATCTAACTTCACCATTAAATAAGTATTGGGCGTATCTAAACAAACTTGAATCACATCGCCGTCTTGTAATTGACAATCCCGAGCAGCTAAACAAACAAAATCTTTTCCTGTAATAGTTAACTCTTTCAAAGAATCTGAATCATCTATCTTAGCTTTTCTAATTTCTTGTTCTTGATTTAAAATCGATAATGAAATACACGTCATATGCTTCCCTCCTAATTTTACCTTTATTATATATTATTTTAGTAAATTAATCTATTTTTTACTAAAATAATAGTTGATTAAAGAATAAATATTTAGATCAAAAAAATAAAAAGGCTTTTCTTAAAAGTCTCAGACTGTAGACAAATACGTTCAACATTCAGAAAATAGAGTGTTGAGCGTATTTTTTTAACTTAGTATCAAAATCAAAGTAAAAAAATAAAGGCATTCGCCTTTTTCTAGCCCCACAGGGCTAATTTCTTTAAATTCATTACAGCAAAAATTATTCTCGTATGCACTGCGACTTTTTCCAAAGTTCGGTATTTTGTCCAGCGCATCCCGTGCTTCTCTTTTGCATCAGCAAATACTCTTTCAATGGTTTCTTTACGTTTGCGGTATGTTTCTCGATTGAAGGAAGTATGACGAAGATGTTCTGCATTCTCTACCCCAGCTTGCCAGATATGACGAGTCACTACTTTTTGATGATTTTGACTTCTTGTGCACTGTTTCAATTGCGGACAATTCTGACAAATGTAAGATTTTGACTTATATTCACGGTATCCCTCTCGAGTAAGTGTAGAAAAACGTAAGGGTTGATTTTCAGGGCACAGGTAACAATCGTAGTATTCGTCATAGACAAATTGATTTTTGGCTAGTAACGTTCGATCACCTCTAGGTCGTGTATATGGAAGAACAGGATGAAGATTTCTCCGTCGGAGAAATTCTATAAAAGTGGCAGTTTTATACCCAGCATCAGCAGCCACAGCATGTATCGCTGGAAATTTAGTACAGATAGAGGCAACTAAATCAGGAGCAATTTGACTATCATGACGGTTACCAGGCGTCACAATGACGTCTAAAATGAATCCGTGTTCATCACAACCAGTATGAGCAGAATAAGCAAATTGTTTTTCTCGTTCTCCTTTTACATAATATCCACTCTCCGGGTCTACTTTACTTACTTTTCGTTCTTTCATCTCACTTTCTGTTGGGAAAATAAAAGGTCGCTTTCCTGCCTTGATGCGTTCCTCGTTAATTTCTTTCTCTAATTCTGATTGATAGGCTTTTGCTTCAATATGCGTCATTTCTCTAGTAAAATGATGCTTATTTGCATTGGCTTTGATATGAGTAGAATCCATATAGAGAACATCTTCCGTAATCATCCGAGCCTTGACAGCTTGTTCCAGTATGTAGGCAAAGATATCTTCAAAGAGTGTGGTATCTCGAAAGCGGCGAACATAGTTTTTTCCAAAGGTAGAGAAATGCGGAATGGTTTCATTGAAATCGTAGCCTAAAAACCAACGATAAGCGACATTAGTGTCTATTTCTTTTATCGTTTGACGCATGGAACGGATACCAAAGAGATATTGAATGAAGACGATTTTTACTAAAACCACAGGATCAATACTTGGTCGACCTAAGGTCGAATAAGTTGATTCAACAATTGGATAAATGAAGGTAAAATCGATTGCTTTATCTACTTTTCGAATCAAGTGATCTTTTGGCACAAGATCTTCCAAGGAAATCATCATGTATTGATCTCTTCCATTCATTGGATGTTTTGACATCATTTTTTCCACGCTCCTTTAAAACGTTTTCATACATTAAGTATAAAAGAAAAAACTGTAGACGTCATCCCCTTTTTGGGGACTTTGTCTACAGTCTGGCTGTCTATTAATTATAGACATTTTTTTTACTATCATGTGTTCAAAAATTCTTCCTTTCAGCTTAAAAGTTTAAGAGCAAAAAAAGTTTTACTTTTCCATGCAAAATCATAAGAAAGGATTAAATGGGTTGTAGATAGCCAAAAGACTAAATCTCAAACACATAATAGCCAACTACATTTAATGGAATCGAACCATTATTACAGAACCATCATGCAAATAATCTACATTTCTTTATAAATAAACAATTATCAGCCCGCCTCTTACCCCCACGGTTACACTGCATCTTGTAAACAGCTTGGTTATCCCGCCATCGCAAGTGGGTTATGAGCTTTGATAAAGGGTATACTACCTAAAAGTTTGGTTATTGAAATCAGTAGTATTGCTCAACCCTGTACGCATGAAATGCGCCTATTATATCCAGTTATATAGTACACAAGATTATTTTTTTTACATTCCTTTTAAAAACTGCTGAAACTCACATTCAGGTATTTTATGGTGTCTACGAATTTCTTCATCACTCAAAAAAGTTTTTAATTCTAAATATCCTTTTTTCGTCAATGGCTTCGTATTTTCGTTATAATATTCCTCGAATTGTCGTAGTTTCCAAAAAGGAATTTTCAAGATATTCATAATTGCTTTACGAGGTCTTTTAGTTTCGTATAATCGAACAAATCGCTGATATTTACTCATATGTTGAACACTTTTTAGCTCTATCCAACAAATCGTTGTTCGCTTCGCTTTTTGTCCTTTTTGTTTTAACAACTCGTTTGTTCGATACTTTACAATTTCAAATACTGTTTGTTTCGAATCATTCAATGTTTCTACTTCAAAACCAAACATTTCTAACGAAGTATCCTCTTTGTATACGATTGTTTCTACGAACCACTTAAAGACTTTCATACATCTCTCCTCAAACTAAAAAAATATAGTGCAGAGGTTTTTATCAACCTTTGCACTATAAGTATAATCTGCCCTTTTGATTTTAAAATTAACTAGCCATAAGGGTTTAATTTATATATTGACTATATACCTCTTTTCTTTTTCGTTCTTTTTTATACTAAATCCTAAAATCATAAAAAAGAAAGCTGAGATAACAAGGATACTCGTAATAGTTTGAGTTATCCTTAAATTACTTAAATGAAAATTTAATAAAATATAACAATAAATCATTACCGAATGTGCGTTAAAATCGCATTTTTTCATATAGAGATAAGCAAGTTTATATATTTTCCCTAAAAGAAACATCCCTATTATTACACCTGGAATCCAAAAGTTCATGTACATAGTACCAATTGTTTCTGGAGGCCACGATGATGGAAACAATTCTTTAAATGGCATTGATGGTTTGATATTCCTATTCCCTTCTGCAAGTGTCCTTATATAGACCCCTTCATCTACAGGCGGCTTCTCGGGCATAATAGAACTAGGGATGGGAGCAGATAACAAATCTTTAAAACTGCTGCCTAGCCATATGTTACTAACATCAAAATGATTAGTTATAAACAAGTAGGTGTCAATGTAACTTATCTCTTTTGTAGATTTTCCAATGTTATCCTTCACTTCGCTCGCTAAATATTTAGGATTATTTAGAAGTGTTTCTATTCCATCAGGACTTCTTAAAATAGGTATTCCAACAATATAAATTACTAAAAGAGGAACTAACAGCCATATCTTTTTAGGTATTTTTTTTACCCTTTTAACTCCATAATGCCAAGAGATCAAACTAAACGTAACTAATTGAAGCGTTTGTTTTCTTCCTCCTAAAGATGTTAAGAGAAAAGCTACAAATAAAATTAATAACAATAAAAAGAAATATTTAATAAATGATTTCTTATATTTGAACGTATATATATAACAAACAACAGAAATCGTTAATGAAGTTGTTGTCAGCGACAAAAGATATCCATTGCCAGCTGTCATTTGAGTTCTAATATTAAGGTTTGATGTTAAAACACTAAATCCGCCTACGCCTCTCAAAAAAATTAGATAGCCTAACATACCAACAAAAAAAGACAGCAAAGTTCCCACAATATATCTTTTTCTGTTTTCTGATTTAGGAAGGCCAGGTAAGTTTGAAAATTTTTTAATCATAGGTACTTTCATACCAAAATATAAAGAAAACGCACCTATCAATAAAATTACGACAAAATATATTATTTCTTTAGGAATATTTTCTATGCCAATTTCTCGTAATACTTGTGGTTGGATGATGTAGACATCATTTGCAATAGAAAACAGATAAGGCACAGACGTGATAATTAGAAAAAAAAATGAAATCGTTACTGGATTAAATAAATCTTTACCTGCTTTTGTCCATTTTACTAACGGAATCATTAATATTAACAACAGTAAAACTGTTATAAAAAATAGCATAAAATATAATAACCTCCTTAACAAAGTTCTAATTTATAAACATACTTGTAAAAACTATTTTTTATTTAATAAATCAAGTAATGGATTTACCTTAAATAGAGTAGTAATTGTTAAATAGATAGGCAATGCAATAGCAAACTGTATAATATTAGTAAAAATACTACTTGATAAATTACTTGTTAAATAACGTGTGACTGTACACATCAACATTCCTCCTAGTAAAAAGATTCCAATTTTATGATATTCAAATTTAAAATCTGTACTCTCTAAGAAAGATTTTGTTCTTACAAAAGTAACAAAACATTCGGCTAAAATATTTGAAAATACTACACCGAAAAACCCAATAGTTGGCAGCAAAATCAGATTAAATACAATATTAATACCTGCACCAATCATCACTGATTTATTATATTCTTTTATTTGTCCAATCGGCATCAAATATTGCCTAGATATAGAAATACCTAATGGGATAATTACTATAAGTATTGTAAAAAAAGGAATAACATTATTTATATACAGAAACTTTTCTCCAAAAAACCAAGGTACGAGTTTGTCATAAATAGTCAGCATACCAAACATAATAGGAATAGAAAAGAACAACTGCAAATGAATTGTTTTCTCCATCGTTCTTACAATCTTATCAGTATTCCGTTTAGCAAAAATTCCTGTCATGTGTGGCAAAAGAACTAAATCTAAGGTTGTGATGACGGTAATAAATACTGTATTTAACTGCAGTGAATTAATAAAATAACCCACAGCCACACTTCCCAAAGTAAATCCTAAGAGTGTTTTGTTTAAATTAGTATACAGCATGATTGCGATTTGAGGAATAAAATATTCAAACGAACCTTTCAAATGATTCAAGCTATTTTTTATGTGTATCTTTGTAAAATGAATATATTTAGGGATAAACAGCCACACCCCTACTTGGGAAAGAAGGATGCCTGTCGCTTGTATCATTGTATATTTGATTGTGTCCCCTTCATTTTTAATAAACAAAATGATCAAAACGAAAGTAATTAATTGGACAAACAAACTTGACATACTTACCTTTTTAAAATCTTCGATCCCCATAAAAAACCATGAAACATCAAAAAATACTGTTAATATTGTTAAAGATTGGATAAATAAATATATCCTATTGTCTAGAAATAAAGCCACAATGAAATATACCACGATAACACCGATTGTAATGAGGGCTTTAAAAACAAAAATCTCCCAAAATACTTTTGACAGCTCCTGTTTATTTCTATTATAAGCTAGAGCTATTTCCCTATTTCCGTATATTGTCACACCCAAGCCAGCGACCAAAACAAAATACTGAGCAATCGAAAACGTGTAATTATAAATTCCCAGCCCTGCTGGTCCAAGAGCATTTGATACTATTGGTATTGTAATGATAGGAATAATTATTTTAGCGACTTGGAATAAACTCTGGTAAAAAAAATTTTTTGCTATATTTTTCATATTTTAATCCCGTCTAAAAATATCTCTCGTATAAACTTTTTCTTGAACATCAGCCAGATGACTTTCCATACGGTTCGAAACAATCACATCTGCCATTTTTTTGAATTCTTCAAAATCTTTGATTACTCGTGAATGAAAGAACTCTTCGGCATCCAGTGTTGGCTCATAAACCACCACTTCAATCCCTTTTGCCTTGATTCTTTTCATGATCCCTTGAATAGAGGAATATCGAAAGTTATCAGAATTTGCTTTCATTGTTAAACGATAAATACCGACTGTTTCCGGCTTTTTAGCTAAAATTTGTTCTGCAATGAAATCTTTTCTTGTTGTATTTGCTTCCACAATAGCGCCTATGATGTTGCTTGGAACTTCCTCATAATTGGCTCTTAGCTGCTTCGTGTCTTTAGGTAAACAATATCCCCCGTAACCAAAAGAAGGATTATTATAATGCGAACCAATTCGTGGATCTAAACCTACTCCTTCAATAATTTGTTTTGTATTTAAACCTCGAGATTCAGCGTAAGTATCCAACTCATTGAAGTAGGCCACACGTAACGCAAGATAGGTATTTGAAAACAATTTGATTGCTTCTGCTTCAGTAGCATGAGTCAATAAAACTGATACCTCTTGATCTAAGGCATTTCGCTTAAACATATCCGCAATTTCTTGTCCGCGATCAGAACATTCCCCTACTACGATTCTAGAAGGATGGAGATTATCATATAGAGCTCTTCCTTCACGCAGAAATTCTGGAGAGAAAATGATATTTTCTGTTTTAAATTTTTCTTTTACGTCTGCCGTATACCCCACTGGTACAGTAGATTTTATAATGAATGTCGCATCAGGACGAATAGCTAATGCTTTTTCAATAACATCTTCAACTGTAGCAGTATTAAAGTAATTTTTCTTTTCATCGTAATCCGTTGGTGTCGCGACAATCAAGTAATCTCCAAATAAAACTGCCTCTTCAAAATCTTTAGTGAATGCTACATTCAAATCATCTCGTTCAAGAAATTCATGGATTTCTTTATCTTCTAGAGGTGACTTCTTATTTTGTAGCATATCGATTTTTTCTTCGACAATATCATATGCTTTAACATTTTCATGCTGGCTAAGCAGCAAAGCGTTCGCTAAACCGACGTAGCCGAGGCCGAATACTGAAATATTCATAATTAAGTATACTCTCCATAACGTTATTTATTATTCACTTGTCCAGTACATACTATAAACAAAAAAAGAAACTTGAAATATTGACGATGCTTTGCATACTGCTTTCAAACAAATAATAGATTAGATAAACACATATCACAGCTGTTTTTTACTTATCAATTTTTTAGCTATATCTACAGACGTATAAAATTACTTCTTGCCGTTATTCATTATCTTTTCGAGTTTCAAAGAAATATCATCTCTTAAAATTGAGAAATCAATTCTGGATTTCATAAACGCTTTGATGTTATTTTGCATTACTTGATATTCTTCATTAGACATATTATATAAGGCTTTGATTGCTTTTCTAAATCCTTCAATATTTTCCAAAGAACAAATGTAGCCTTCTTGACCATCTTCTATATCATTCCACGGGGTTTTATCACTAAGAATAACTGGGCATCCATTTGACAAAGACTCCGAAATAACGTGTCCGTAATTTTCACTTTTAGTAGGAAATAAGAAAGCATCATACTTCCTAAATACTCCATCAACATCCTCATGACTTATATTTCCTTTATAATTAACCTCTATATTAGCAGGCAAAGCTGCTATTTTTTTTTGACAAATCTCCCAATAATTTTTATCTTCTATAGGACCAAAAATATCCAAATATACATTTTCTTCAAGTGTATTTAAAATTTCAATTGCATAATCTAAATTTTTTTTGGGAACGATTCGAGATAAAAAGACCAAATTTAATTTTTTTTCGTGTTTATTCTTCTTGTTATTCACTTTGCTTGGACTAGGGATATTGGTAAATAATATTGTATCGTTTGATGGAAACAGATTTTTTAAAACGTTATCCTCTTCATTGCTTGTCGATTGAAAATAAATATTTTTATGGAATATATTTCCTAATTTAAAAACATTTATATAAACATTTTTTTTCATACTTTTATTACTTCTAGCTCCGTCTAGCAACTGTCCCCTAGGCGCAATTAGTAACGGTATAGTAAAGTTGGTATAAAAAACTGAGCCTATTAATTTATAATCAAAAAAACTATTTATATATATTAAATCAGGTTTTATTTCCTTGATTACACTACCCATAAGTTTAGAAAAACTTTTTTCTCTATTTACATAGAGAACTTTCGCTTCTGGCCTTATATTCCATCCCTCATTAATGCCCTGCAACCGTTCATTTTCATTAAGGTCATGATCACGCGTAACAATATGGAAAGTATATTTATCTTTTAATAGCTCACAAAAGTTTAGTATACTGACCGGTGGCCCACCATATTTTTGTGCAGGAAAATATCCTTCAGCAACTATTAATATTTTTTTCTTCACTCACCCCACACCACCCGATTCACATAGTCGGTATAAGATAGGATAATGCGCAAAACTTTTTCCGAAACATTTGGCATAGAGTAGTCTGCCACATGGCGCAAAGTATCTTTTTCTTGTGTTCCCAATACTTCTAGTCCTTGCATTATCCGCTCTTTTTCTAGTCCAACCATCATCACACTGGCTTCTTCCATTGCTTCTGGACGTTCATGCGCTTGTCTGATATTTAGTGCCTTGAAATTCAAGATAGAGGATTCTTCACTGATTGTCCCGCTATCACTTAGTACCGCTTTTGCATGGATCTGCAGTTTATTGTAATCATTAAATCCCATAGGTTTCATCGTTTGGATCAACTCGTGGAACTTGATTCCTTTTGATTCGATCATTTTCATCGTACGCGGATGCGTACTCACGATAATTGGTAGTTGATAAGTTTCAGCAATTGCATTTAAACTATCTACTAGATTTGAGAAATTGCTTTCTGAACTGATATTTTCTTCACGATGTGCGGAGACCACAAAATAATGCCCTTCTTTTAACTCTAATCGTTCAAGGATATCTGACTGTTGGATGTCTTCTTTTCTTGAATTCAATACTTCAAACATTGGGCTGCCTGTTTTGATGACACGATCTGCAGGTAATCCTTCGCGCAAAAGATATTCTCGTGCAATGTCGCTGTATGTCAAATTGATATCAGCTGTGTGGTCGACGATTTTACGATTCGTTTCTTCTGGGACACGCTGATCAAAACAACGGTTACCGGCTTCCATGTGAAAAATAGGGATATGACGACGTTTTGCTGCAATCGCACATAAACAACTATTGGTATCACCTAATACTAAAAAGACATCTGGCTTTACTTCTTCCAAGATAGGATCAATCTTGATTAAGATATTCCCAACGGTCTCGATTGCTGTACCTGTTGCTGCATTTAAAAAATAGTCTGGTTTCTTCAACTTGAAATCTTCAAAAAACACTTCATTTAGCTCATAGTCATAGTTTTGTCCCGTATGTACCAATACATGGTCAATAGCTTCTGAACTTTCTAAACGATTGATTACAGCAGATAAACGAATGATTTCTGGGCGCGTGCCTACCACTGTCATCACTTTTAAATTTTTCATTGATTAAACCTCCACATAATAAGTATCTGGATGTTCTGGATCAAATGGCTCATTGACCCACATCACAGTTACCATGTCTGTTGTTCCTAGATTTTCAATATTGTGCGTATATCCCACTGGAATATCTACTACTTCCAACTTTTCTCCAGAAACAAAATACTCAATTACTTCACTTGAATCGATTTTTCTAAAACGGATAACACCTTGCCCGCTTACAACTAAAAATTTCTCGTTTTTTGTGTTATGCCAGTGATTTCCTTTGGTGATTCCTGGTTTTGAGATATTGATGGATACTTGTCCGCGATCTTTTGTTCGTAAAAATTCAGTAAACGATCCACGATTATCTATATTCATTTTTAGAAAATAAGAAAAATCATCTTCTGGCAGAAAACTCAAATATGTGCTGTACAGATTTTTTTCTACTCTTCTGGCAAGGTTTGGCACACTCAAATCTGTTCGGCTGTTTTTAAATGAAGTAATCAGTTCTTTTAGCTCACCAATCGTCACTTCATCTGTTTCTCGAACTGCACAATAGCCATTTTCCATATAAGGTTTACCATTCAGACAATGAAGTAATTCTTTTACTACATCATCGATATAACAAAGTTCAACGGCCGCATTTGGATCATTGACTGTGACTTCTTCATTTCTTGCGATTTTATAACAGAATGTTGCTACTACCGTATTGTAATTTGGTCGTGACCATTTTCCGTATAAATTTGCAAAACGATAAATATAAACAGGTGCTCCGGTTTCCTCTTGATAGGATTTCAAGAGTTCTTCACCAGCTTTTTTACTTTTTCCATAGGAATTTTCGAGTGCTGCTTGGATAGAAGAAGAAATCATCACAGGACAAGTATTTTGATGCTCTTTTAATTTTGAAAGCAATTCTGAAGTGAAACCAAAATTCCCCTCCATAAATTCTACCTCATTTTTTGGTCGATTGACACCAGCTAAATGAAAAACAAAATCTGCTTTTTTGCAATATTCATCTAATAAATCCTTTGGTGTATCTATGTCAAAACTGAAAATATCTGTGTAGCCTTCATTTTTTAATTCAGCAATCAGATTTTTCCCAACAAAGCCGTTTGCTCCAGTCACTAAGATATTCATTTGTTTTGCCACTCTTTCAATTCTTTTTTAACGTAATCTAATTCAAGAAGTCTTTCCTTGATTTGCTCAATAGATAAGCGTTGCGTATTGTCTGAATTGTATTCTCCTTCTTGTGTTAATTCCTTACTGCCTTCCACAAAATATTTATCATAATTAAGATCACGTGTGTCTGCCGGAACGCGATAAAAGTCACCCATATCTTGGGCTACTAAATATTCTTCTTTCGTTAATAACGTTTCATACTGCTTTTCTCCATGACGTGTCCCAATTACATGAATTTCATTTTCTGCCTGAAATAGTTCTTTCACTGCTTGGGCTAAATCCCCAACTGTCGAAGCAGGTGATTTTTGTACCATGATATCTCCGGCTTTTGCATTCTTAAAGGCAAAAACAACTAATTCTACAGCTTCTTCTAAACTCATCAAGAAACGTGTCATCTCAGGATCTGTCACAGTTAAAGGTTTATTCGCTTTGATTTGGTCAATAAAAAGCGGGATGACTGATCCGCGAGAAGCCATTACATTTCCGTAACGAGTCCCGCATATCGTCGTGCGTTCTTCCGAAACAGTTTTTGCTTTTGCAACAAACACTTTTTCCATCATCGCTTTAGAAATCCCCATTGCATTGATAGGATAAGCTGCTTTATCTGTTGATAAGCAAATCACTTTTTGAATATCCATTTCGATGGCAGCTGTCAGCACGTTGTCGGTTCCTACAATATTTGTTTTTACAGCCTCCATAGGGAAAAATTCACAAGAAGGTACTTGTTTAAGTGCAGCAGCATGAAACACATAATCAACCCCATACATCGCATTTTTCACGCTATTAATATCACGAACATCACCAATGTAAAATTTCAATTTATCGTTATTGTATTTTTTCCGCATGTCGTCTTGTTTTTTCTCATCCCGTGAAAAAATGCGGATTTCTTTAATATCAGAATCTAAAAATCGTTTCATTACTGCGTTACCAAAAGAGCCAGTTCCGCCAGTGATTAATAATATTTTATCTTTGAACATGCTTTGTTCTCCCTTTTTATCATTTAAAATGCTTCATGATTGTAGTATAGCTTTTTTCTACATCAAAATTATTTTTCAAATAAATAAATGCATTTTCCCCTAAGATATTTCTGGTATTCTTATCTTTCAGTTTTTCCATATTACCTACAAATTTTCTTAAATCTCCGTGTTCTGAACAATATCCAAACTGCCCCTCCACTATCATTTCTTTCAAATCTGTAGATCTGTCTACCGCTGCTAAAATAGGTTTTCTTGACTCCATATATCCTAGTATTCTAGAAGGAATATTTGGGATAGTGAATCTTTTGTCTAAAAATACTAAACCTATATCTGCAATAGATTCCACTTTTTTATACTCATTTTTAGGTAATCCATTAATTAATAATGTATTTTTTATATCATTAGAACTTAAATATTTTTTTATTCGCTCATATTCTGTTCCAGAACCAACTATTAATAAGAAAAAATCTTTTCTTTCTTCTAGACTTTTTATTATTTCTAAAAGAAAATCAACTCCTTGGGGCTTTCCTAAATTGCCGCCATACAGCATTACCACTTTATCTTCTGGAATACCATATTCACTGCCTATTTCCTTTTTGAGGAGTTGACAGTCTACCTTATCGTTTTTGATTCTAATAGAATTAGGATTTATTTCCACAATTTTTCTTCTATCAAATTCATTATGGTGGAGTATATATTGAGAATTTTTTTCTGACATTGTTCCTATATAGTCAGATACTTCGTATAACGAAACTTCCTTTTTTCTAAAATATTTATAAATCAAACTTTTTTTCGAGATTTTGCCCAGATCAACTGCATTTTGTGGAAATATATCTTTCAACAAAAGATAGCTTTTGCAGTTGTCTCTTTTCTTTATAAAATCAACCACTTTAGCAAAAGTCACCGGAGGGGTAGAGTAAACCACTAAATCAAACTTTATATCTGAAAAATAATGCTTGATTCCGTTTATAAATTGTTGTTCTATCTGTATTGTAGAAATACCTTTTTCTAACAAATTAGTTTTTTGGATATTTCCTATTTTTAATTTTAAAATTTTACATTTATCATTGATTTCGATTAAATGAGTTTTTGTATTTTTTTTTCTTTCAACTGGAGATATGATTGAAACATTGTGTTTGTTTTTTACAAATTCAGAGAGCAAATCAGTATAAATATTACTTTCCTCCAAAATTTCGAAATCTAAAAGAGTAAGAAATAGAACGTTCAATGACATAATGCATTTAACTCCCTTTAAATTTTTCTGGTGTACTGTTGGTGATTGCATCGATATTCTCTTTCATAATTACTTTTGCGCAAGTTTTAACTATAATCGCTATATCACCAAAAAAGCTGATTTTCTTCACATACTGGAGATCCAAATCAAATTTTTCTTCCCAACTAATTGCATTTCTTCCGTTAACTTGGGCTAATCCAGTTAAACCAGGTCTCACGTTGTGTCTTTTCTTCTGTTTTTCATTATAGAGAGGCAGATATTCCACTAATAATGGACGAGGCCCAACGATCGACATATCCCCTTTTAAAATATTCCATAGTTCAGGTAGTTCATCTAAACTGGTTGCTCTAAGCATTTTACCGAACTTTGTTAAGCGAACATCATCTGGTAAATAATTTCCGTTCTGATCTCTTTCATCAGCCATTGTTCGAAATTTATACATAGAAAAAATTTTTTCATTTTTACCTGGACGCTCTTGTTTAAAAATAACAGGAGAACCAAGCTTAGTTTTTACTAATATTGCGACAATCAAAATAATCGGAGATAAAATGATAAGAGCAATTCCTGATAATAAAATATCTAGTGCTCTTTTTCCAATAAGTTGATAAAACGTTTTTTTACGCATGATTGATCACTCTTTTAATGGTAGTTACTACGCGATTTAAATCTTCATCTGACATTTTTGTGTCTGAAGGCAAACAAACACCTGATTCAAATAAAGTCTCTGCAACATTATCACCAATATAATCATATTGTTTGAAAACAGGCTGCAGATGCATTGGTTTCCATACTGGACGCGCCTCTATATTGTCTTTGTCCAATTCATCAATAAGGAAAGTAGAATCAAGCCCATTAACTGTTATTACACTCAACCAATAATTAGGCTCATTCCAACTATTTTCTGGCATAAATTGGATATTTGACAGATTTGATAGTTCTTTTTTATAAAAATCGTAAATATAGCGTTTCTTTTCAATTCTATCTTTCAAAACTTTGAGTTGTCCACGACCAATACCAGCAACGATATTGCTCATACGATAATTGTAACCAATCTCATTATGCTGATAGTGACGTGCATTCTCACGGGATTGAGTAGCCCAAAATTTTACTTTATCTATCTTCTCTTTGCTTTCAGAAACTAACATTCCTCCACCTGATGTAGTGATTATTTTGTTTCCATTAAAAGAAAAGATTCCATATTCACCAAATGTACCAGTAAATTTTCCTTTATACGTAGTCCCTAAAGATTCGGCAGCATCTTCTATCAAGGTCACACCATACTCATCACATATTTGCGTTATTTCATCTAAATTAGCTGATAAACCATACAAATGCACCACTAAAACAGCTTTTGCCTGAGGATATTTTTCTAAAGCCTCTCTTAAATGACTTGGACTCATATTCCAAGTCTCATAATCACTATCTACGAATACTGGTACAGCATTCTGATAAATAACTGGATTCACTGTGGCAGAGAAAGTTAGGGATTGGCAAATCACTATATCATCTTTACCGACCCCTGCTGCTTTTAATGCTAAATGTATAGCGGCAGTACCTGAAGAAAGTGCCGCAGCATGTCCAGTTCCAACATATTCTGCTAATTCCTCTTCAAAACCATTGACATTCATGCCTAAAGGAGCCACCCAATTTGTATCAAACGCTTCTTTTACATACGCTTGTTCATAACCTTCTTCACTCATATGAGGAGAAGCTAATAATATTCTTTTTTTATCCAATTTAATCCCATCTTTCTATGATTCTAGCTGGTACACCAACATTTTTAGTATGATTTTCGATATCTCTAATCACTACACTTCCTGCACCTATAATATTTCCATTACCAATAGCTATATTTTGTATAATTTTAGTTCCGACACCTATTTGATTTTTATCGCCTAAAGTAACTTTCCCGGAAAGGTTTACACTAGGAAAAATAGAATTATAATCACCTATTTTTGCATCATGACCAATAGTAGAACTGATATTGATCATATTAAAATTTCCTAGAACAATATCGGCTGTATAAGACGTATACGGCATCAAGATATTCCCAATACCTAAATGGATATTTATTCCTATTAATGCACTAGACGCAATCAAATTTGGGAAAATCAAATTAGTGTTTCCTTTTAACGTTTGATATATTTTCTCTTTTATACGGGGAGAAGCAATCCCCATAAAGACAGCAGTTTTCTTGTCTATATTCATTAGAGATTTTATATTTCCTAAAACAGGTTTGCCTACTACTTTATCACCGTGTATGTTTGATTCATCATCAACGAAACCAATCAGTTCATATTCAGGGAAACTTTGCAGTAAAAAAGCAATCTCTTTACCAAATCCACCTGCGCCTACAATAATTGTTTTCACGTAACTCCCCCTACTTATTCGAAGCATTCGCAAAAGCGACAATATCTTTGGCTAACTGCTTGTCATCTTGCGGCAAGCTATCAACAAATTCCATTACGGTCTTCATCGAATACCCTTTGATGTTCCCGACAAAGATTTTTTCGTAAACTACTTCATCATTTCTTTATCCAATAACAATTCTTCATATAATTTTTCACCTGGGCGAATCCCTGTTTCAACAATTTCGATTTCATCTTCACTATAGCCGCTCAAACGAATCATATTTTTTGCCAGATCAACGATTTTCACTGGTTCACTCATATCTAAAACAAAGATTTCGCCACCTTTTGCTAACGCTCCTGATTGAATCACTAATCGGCTTGCTTCAGGAATCGTCATGAAATAGCGGCTCATGCGGAAATCAGTGATCGTCACTGGTCCGCCTTTTGCAATTTGTTCACGAAAGACTGGGATCACACTGCCTCGAGAACCCAGTACATTCCCGAAACGCACTGCTGAAAACTTCGTGCATCCTTCTTCATTCAATCCTGTCACGATCATTTCAGCGATTCGTTTGGTTGAACCCATGACATTTGGCGGGTTGTTAGCTTTATCTGTCGATACCATGACGAAATTCTTGACCTTGGCTACTTTCGCTGCTTCTGCCACATTTTTTGTTCCAAAAATATTGTTTTTGACTGCTTCTTTTGGATTGCATTCCATCAATGGAACATGCTTGTGAGCTGCTGCATGATAGACGATATCTGGCTGATGCTGCGCCATGATCTCATGGATTTTCTTTCGATCTTGGATATCCGCAATAATCGGTACAATTTCTGTACGTTTCTTTTTATCATTTATACGCAATTCACGATCAATGAGATAAATCGAATTTTCTCCATGACCTAGCAACAATAACTTCGCAGGACAAAATTGAATGATTTGGCGACAGATTTCTGAACCAATCGAACCGCCCGCACCTGTGACAAGAATCACTTTTTCTGTGATTTGGTCTTGGATCGATTCAATATCCAGTTCTACTTCGTCTCTTCCTAACAAATCGACTACATCGATTTTTTTCAACTTAGACACGCTAGTTTTTCCCGAAGCAAGTTCTTCCATGGAAGGCATCGTGCTGACTTTGACATGAGAAGATTCAACTAATTCAAATAGTTCACGTAATTTTTCTCGTGATAAGGAAGGAATAGCGATAGTGACCATTTCGACATCATATTTTTGAATTAATTCAGGCAAATCTTTTAGCATCCCTAATACTTTTTTACCTGAAAGATAGATATTTTGTTTGTTAGGATCATCATCGACAAACCCCACTACACGAATACTTTGAGCAGTTTTAGACCCTATAAAACTGTTATATAAAATACGGCCGCCTTCACCAGCACCAACAATGATTGTATTTTTAGCTGATTCAACGGATGAATAGCTTCTGTTTTTTCTTTCGACATAAATCCGCCAGACCAAACGACTGCCTATGATCAACAATAATGAGAGAAGATAAATGAATGTCACTAAGCGTAGACTATAACGTTCATTGAAAAAAGATAAAACAATAATACTTGAACCTGCACTTGCGGTTAGCGAGCCGAAAATCACAATCATCTCTCTTAAATTTGTATAGCGGTTAATCCTAGTAAATACTTTGAATAAACTGCCATAAAACAAGTAGAAACCCACAGATAAACCTGCTGAAACAAAAACAAGATTTCTTGGTATACCGACAAATGGTTTCATGAACTCTACAGCTTCTATATTGGCGGCAATCAATAATAAACTATCCACTAAAATCAAGGTAATGATCTTTCTTCTCCTTGTTAATACAAACACCCTATATTCCCCCTAAAATAACCCAAACTTCTTCTTCACTTCTGTATATTCTGGATAAACAACCTCATCTCCATTGATTAAATCCTTTGCTACTTGTTTCATCTGCGCTACTTTTTCCTGTCCAAAATCCTTGGCTATCTGCTCATAGCATTCTTTGAGATAAAAGGTTCGTTTAGATATACCATGGGCATCTGACGCAGTCATTTGGACCAGATTATGTTTGACCATTGTTTTGGCTGTTTTTTGGATATCTTTACCAAACACACCCATGTAACTGGGTGCAGTCAATTGAGCAAGGCATCCCATATCGAGGAAGGGCACTAAATGATTGGGATTTTTTCTGAAGTGTGCATTGCGTTCTGGATGAACAATGACGGGTCTCTTTCCCATTTGCAGCAATTCAAAAAAAAGCCGTTCTGCATATAACGGCACTTCCAGTGTCGGAAATTCAATCAATAAATAGGTATCATCTAGGTCTGTAAATAAGATTTCATCTCGACGGATGTCTTCAATCAAATCACCGGTGATTCTTATTTCTTGTCCTTCCAATAACGTTATTGGCAACTGTCGTTTGTCAAATTCAGATTGCACAAAAGAGACCAGAGAAATCACTTCCGACTTTTCATTTCGATACTTTCCATTGTTGTGATGGGGCGTACACAGAATATGTGTGATGCCCTGGCTAATTGCTTTTTCCGCCATGGCAATACTTGCTTCTAGTGTTTCTGCACCGTCATCGATCCCTGGTAAAATATGACAATGTAAATCAATCATTTCTCTCGTCTCCTATAAGTTAATCTCCGTAATAATAGACTGCATCTTTGCTGTGTTCTGCTCCGTTATACACAACGCCGAGGACTTTTGCTTGAGCCATGTCTAACAGTTCTTTTGCTTTTGTCAATGACTCTTTGCGTGACGTGTTTTCGCGTACAACTAATAACGTACCGTCTGTTTTTGAAGACATGATTTGGGCATCTGTGACTGCAACGACTGGCGGCATGTCAAAAATAATGACATCATAAAGATCTTTTGCTTCTGCTAAAAGCTGATCCATTCTTGGGGAATTCAGCAATTCTGATGGGTTTGGTGGTTTAGGACCACTAGGCAAAACAGACAGATTCTCAATTGGTGTTTTCTGTACTTCATCTGCAATATTCCCTGCCGTGCTGAGGATCGTGCTTAACCCGCTGATATTGGTCAATTTAAACGTTTTATATAAAACTGGTTTCCGCAAATCGGCATCTACTAATAAAACGCGTTGGCCAGATTTTGCAAATACAACAGCCATATTCGCTGCAGTTGTTGATTTTCCTTCTCCTGGTCCAGAAGAAGTAACAACGATCGTTTTGATTTGCTGACCACCTGGTGAAGCAAATTGGATATTCGTTCGGATTATGCGGTATTGTTCAGCTACCGGTGAAGAAGGGTTTGTCAATGTAATCAAGCTGACTGCTTGTGTTTGTGGTGTTTTTTGTTTGTGTGCCATTTTTCTTCCTCCTAGACTCTTGAGCGGTTTCTGCGTGAAGGGCCGTTTTTTTCATTTACTGTTCCAGGATGTACAGGAGCGGGTCCTTTTTTGCGAATACCAGCATTTAATTCTTTCGCTGACATTTCAGGAACTGTTCCTAAAACCTGGAAGCCTAATGTTTCAGTTACGAATTTTTTATCCTTCACTGTTCGGTCAAGCAATTCCATCAAGAACGCAATCCCGATACCGACCATTAAACCTAATATCAAACCAATGACTAAGTTCAATTTGTTATTTGGAGAAACAGGTGTCGTATTCGCAACAGCTGCTGAAATAATTGAGATCTTATCAACATTCATCACATCTTTAGCATTTTCTTGAAAGACTTGTGCTGTCATATTGGCGACTTTTTGTGCCGTTACTGCATTCGTATCTGTTGCCTGGATCGAGAACATCTGTGAATTTTGAGACTGATTAACTGAAATAGATTCTTTTATTTCTCCAGCCGTCATTTTCACGTTGTCTTCCGTTTCCAATCGGTCTTTGACTTCATTTAAAACCAAGTCGCTGACGATCATATCTTTATACGTATTGATCATTTGCAAGTTCATATTGACATCATTTGCATTGGTCGTATCTGACTGCGGCAAGGTCACGATCAGCTGTGCTTGTGAACTGTATTTAGGTGTTAAGATAAAGAATGTTGTAACTCCTGCGATTGCTAAACCGGCAAACATTGAAATAAGGATGGTTACCAAATGTTTACGCAATGTTTCAAAAATTTCTTTTAAGCTGATTGTCTCTTCCATTTTTTCTCCACTTTCCTATTTAGTCTCTAGATTTAATTGGTCTTTCAATTCTTTTTGTACACGTTCAAGCTCTTGATCACTTACTCTTTGATAGGAGATGCCGTCTTGCATAAATCCTTCTCCCTGCATTTGATCTTGTTTGATCGTGCCAAATGCATCGCGGTAATCGAAAGCGATTTTTCGCATATCAGTAAAACTCATATCAGTTCTCATATTTGTTTCTAAAGCATTTAAGACGGATTGGTTGTTGCTGATACCATTTAGACTCAAGACTTTTCTCGCTATTCCTTCAACGATTTTCCGTTGACGTTCTTGCCTTCCATAGTCCCCATTTGGATCTTCATAACGCATCCGGGAATATGCTAATGCTTGATCGCCATCTAATGTGGTTTTTCCGATGGTGAAATCATAACCGTCTTGTGAAAAAGTGATGTCATTGTTGACTTCGATACCGCCCACAGCATCAACCAATTCTTTTAAACCCTTCATGTTGATGGATACATAATGATCGATTGGAATATCTAAGTAATTTTGAACAGTATCCATCGCCATGGCTGCTCCGCCGAATGCATAGGCATGGTTGATTTTATCTGTTGTATTATGTCCAACAATCTCGACATAGGTATCTCGAGGAATGCTGACGATGGTTGTTTGTTTATCTTCTGGACTTACTGTAGCAACCATCATCGTGTCAGAACGGCCTTGGTCTACACGTCCTAAATCTCCTGTATCTATCCCCATCAATAAAACCGAAAAAGATTCTTGCTTTGCTAAATCAACTGGTGTTGTTCTAGGACCCTCTGCTCTTTCCACTGTTTGATAGGTTTCCTTGATTGAATGGGAGAGATCTAGATACAGTTTAGTTCCCACCCCAACAACTGCTAAAACCAGTACAACAACGATTCCTAAAATAATCAAAAATATTTTTTTCCCTCTTGATTTTCTTGTTTGCTTTGCCATTTTCCCCTCCGTTAACGAAACTCTTGTACTTGTTCATCAATAACTCACCGTACCGTAGCCCATTTGTTGAGCGACTGTTTCTGCCATCGCTGTGTATTTTTCTTTTATTTTTTCGTTTTGGACTTGTTCGATTTGATTAAGCGCTGTCAAATATTGATCATAAGTAGCCTCAGCAGTTACTTGACCGTCTTTTAATAAAGTATCAAATGCTTGATTTAATTCATTGACCTGTGCGACTTGTGCGTCAGCAAATCCTAAATACTGGATCATCGATGTTTTCCAAGCGTTTTCTTTGAAAAAGTTCAAGTTATCACGTATGTTGGCAATATCCTTTTCCGTTATATTTTCTCTAATAATTACATCATCTTCAGCTTGTTGCCAATTAGAGATTTTTTCAGTAAAAAGTTGATTCACAGATTCTTGTACGTTTAGTTTTGCTTCTGCATCTTTTAATTGGTTCGATACAGTTTCTTTTGTGGTTTGGATAGCAGCAACTTCTTGTGGAAGTTCTGATTGGTCGATGCCGTGGTCGTCTGCTGACAACTTGACGGAAGATAATCTGCTGGAGAGTCTAGAGGTCTCGTCCTTTGTTGCTTCTGGTTTCAGAAAAACTTTCTCTTTTGTGCTATATAAATTGTCTGCTTCTTGTGATAAAGAAGCTAAGGTATCTTTTTGATCGAGGATGGCAGATTCAGCATATGCAATGCGTTGTTCATGCTGTTTTTGGTTATTTATGTAATAGCCAAATCCACAAATCACCGCCGCGCCTAATCCTACCGCAGTAACAGCGAATATTTTAACAATCGGCTTCTCCATATATTCACTCCTAATCATTTATTATACATGAGTAAAAAAATAAGTGCTTTTTCATAACATAAAAATCATCCATCTCAAGTATAAATGAATCAACAAATTAAATAAAGAATTTTCTTAAATATAATCATTAAAAGGGTTCTATGTAATCTTACCATAAACTTTTTTTTCATTAAAGAAGTTTATGGTAAGATTAAAACGAACAATAAAAAAATAACACTTTACAGATTTTAACTATGTAAATTCTCAGACTGTAGACAAAGTCCCCAAAAAGGGGATGACGTCTACAGTTTTTTCTTTTATACTTAATGTATGAAAACGTTTTAAAGGAGCGTAGAAAAAATGATGTCAAAACATGTATACTGCTATTTGTTTCATCTTTCTACATCAGGAATATTTACACCATTTTCCCATCTATTAATCACATTTTTTCTAGCTGGACAAGTGAAGTTTTGACCAAATTTTTCTAAACTCTCTCCTCTATTTTTTCGAATAGTTTTTATTCTGTTCCCCATCAAATTTTTATCAATACTCGGAAAATTTAAAGAAGCACCACCTAACTTAGTATCTATCAAACTTTCATTTCCATCATTTAACAAAAATAATGCAATTTTTCTTTGAATCTCTTTTGAAAGTTTTCTCCTTCCATTTAAAATATAACTTAGTAAAGCTTCACTAATTCCGATTTTATTTGCTAAATTTTTATTAGATAAATTATTTAGATCCCTATACTCTATTATTCGGTTAATCATATAACTCAAATTCTCTACTTCATTTTTAAGCAATGAATCTACATTCAGAGCCTTGCTTAGCGCAATATCTACATTTTTTGAAATACCTCTTGTACCATTCTCATACTTGACTAAAGCACTTTGAGAAATCCCTGTTAACTCAGATAGCTTCTTTTGAGTCAATTTTTGTTCTTTCCTTAAAGATTTTAGGATATTCCCACTATTATTTTCAAAAATAAAAAGCACCTCCTTAATGAGATGCTTTTATCCTACACTGATAGAAAAAAATCTTCAAGAAAATATTCCATTTTTGTTAATTTTTTTATAGCTGTGACAGTAATATGACAGTTTAAATTTCTTTAAACAGCAAAATCACGCTTTTCCAGCAACTCGAAAACCCTTATTTAATAGGCTTTCATATTGATAACAAGCTATTTCTCGTTATCTTGCTCATCCATTTTCAGAACCGCCATAAAGGCTTCTTGAGGAACTTCCACGGATCCAATTTGTTTCATCCGTTTCTTCCCTTCTTTTTGTTTCTCTAACAATTTACGTTTACGAGAAACATCGCCACCATAGCATTTAGCCAGTACGTTTTTGCGTAAGGCTTTAATATCTGAACGCGCCACAATTTTTTGACCTATCGCCGCTTGAACTGGGACTTCAAACTGTTGACGTGGAATTAGTTTTTTCAGTTTCTCAACAATCGCTTTACCACGCTCAAATGCGAAATCTCGGTGAACAATAAAGCTTAAAGCATCCACTTTTTCAGCATTTAATAGAATATCCATTTTCACTAGGCGGCTGGTACGATAGCCAGCCATTTCGTAATCTAAGGATGCATAGCCTTTTGTACTTGATTTCAATTTATCGAAAAAGTCAAACACGATTTCAGATAACGGAATTTCATAAACTACGTTTACACGATAATCGTCTAAGTAATCCATTGTAATGAATTCGCCACGTTTACGTTGTGATAATTCCATTACTGCTCCTACATAATCGTTTGGCACCATGATTTGCGCTTTAACATAAGGTTCTTCCACAGATTCAATCGTTACTGGTTCTGGAAATTCAGCTGGGTTGTCAACAACAACGGTTGTTCCGTCAGTTTTATTAACGTGATAGATTACGGACGGTGCTGTTGTAATTAACTCTAAATTAAATTCTCGTTCCAAACGTTCCTGAACAACATCCATGTGCAGCAAACCTAAGAAACCACAACGGAAACCAAACCCTAAAGCTTGCGATGTTTCCGGTTCAAATTGTAACGCCGCATCATTTAATTGTAATTTTTCTAATGCTTCCCGTAAATCATTGTAGCGCGACGTATCAATTGGATATAAGCCACAATAAACCATTGGATTCATTTTGCGATAGCCTGGTAGTGCTTCTGCTGCTGGATTGTCGGCCAAAGTCACTGTATCCCCGACCCGTGTATCTTGAACCGTTTTAATGCTAGCGGTGATATAGCCCACATCACCAACCATTAAATAATCACGAGCGATTGGTTTCGGTGAAAAAACGCCGACTTCTGTTACATCAAACGTTTTACCGTTACTCATCATTTGGATTTTATCCCCAGGACGAACGACACCGTCAATTACACGGATGTTTAAAACGACCCCCCGATAACTATCGTAAATAGAGTCAAAAATCAAAGCCTTTAAAGGAGCCTCAATATCGCCTGATGGAGCTGGTACATACTCCACCACTTGTTCTAAAATATCTTCAATCCCAATCCCTGCTTTTGCACTTGCTAAAACAGCTTCCGATGCATCAATTCCAATTACGTCTTCAATCTCTGTCCGAACACGCTCTGGATCAGCGGCGGGTAAATCAATTTTATTAATAACAGGTAAAATTTCTAAGTCATTATCCAATGCCAAATAGACATTTGCTAGCGTTTGCGCTTCAATTCCTTGCGCCGCATCAACAACTAGAACAGCCCCTTCACAAGCTGCCAAGCTACGAGAAACTTCGTAGGTGAAATCGACGTGCCCTGGTGTGTCAATCAAATGGAAAGTATAGGTTTCACCATCTTTGGCTGTATAGTTTAATTCAATTGCGTTTAATTTGATGGTAATGCCGCGTTCTCTCTCTAAATCCATTGAATCAAGTAATTGATCTTGCATTTCTCGACTGCTAACTGTATTTGTTTTTTCCAAAATCCGGTCGGCTAAAGTTGACTTCCCATGGTCAATGTGGGCAATGATCGAGAAATTACGAATTTTCTCTTGTCTTGCTTTCATTTCTTTATTGTTCATTTTTTGCCTCATTTCTTTTAAGAAAAGCTAGCTTCCTGCTAGCTTCATCAATCAATTGTTATATTTTAGTTGCCTTTTTTATCAAATTATCATGTTTAAAGGTCTAGGATAATCAGCACTTTTCATTATACCAATTTTTGAAGAAGATTTAAAGCACTTCCCTTTTATTCTTTTGGTTTCGAAAGGCTAACAGAGTTTCGAAAAATTTGGTATACTAAAAACAGTAAATTTATTGGAGATGGAAAAATGGATGAACAAGAATTTCGAAAGCAACTGACCTTAAAGCCTGTTGAGGAAGAACACATTGATCAATTTAATGAACTTCTTTCCTATGTTTTTCAAGTAACTGAAGCAGATATTGAAGAAAGTGGTTTTGAAAACAAACGCGCATTTATCAAATCAAAACAACCGATTTTAGAACTTTCAAAAGTATTTGGCTGGTTTCACGAAAATCAATTAATTTCACAAATTGCTATCTATCCATGCGAAGTCAATATCCATGGTGCTTTGTATAAAATGGGCGGCGTTACTGGTGTCGGTACCTATCCTGAATATGCCAACCACGGTTTAATGAAAGACTTGATTCAAACGGCATTAGAAGAAATGCGCCAAGATAAACAGTGGATTTCTTATCTTTTCCCTTACAACATTCCTTATTACCGACGTAAAGGTTGGGAAATCATGTCCGACAAGTTATCTTTTAAAATTCGGGATACGCAATTACCAAAAACCGTTCCTGTTCCGGGAATGATTGAACGGTTAGCTGTCGATCACCCAGATGTCTTTGATGTCTATGCGCGATTCGCTCGTCAAAATCATGGCGCGCTCATTCGTAGTGCCTTCAACTGGGAAGAATATTGGCGTTTCGAAAACGAGGAAGAACGGACTGCTGCTGTCTATTATGGTGCCAATCAAGAACCTTTAGGAGTACTTTTCTATTGGGTGGCCGATGAGGTATTTCATATTAAGGAAATGTTTTACTTGAACCAAGAAGCCCGAAATGGCTTGTGGAATTTTATTACTGCGCATTTTTCGATGGTTTATTGGGTCAAGGGCGATATCTATAAAAACGAACCATTAGCCTTTCTTTTAGAAGACAGCCAAATTAAAGAAAGCATTGAGCCCTATTATATGGCGCGAATTGTTGATGTCAAAGCCTTTTTAGAAAACTTTCCTTTTGAAAGTACAGCTAAGCCATTCCATTTTGTCGTTAAAGATCCTGTTGCTGAGTGGAATAATGGTATTTTTGGCTTAATTTGGGATGAAAATGATCAAGTAACCATTACGGATGAACCTCTAGGCACCGCCGTTCACTTAGATATTCAAACACTAACTTGTTTAGTCATGAATTACCGACGCCCTTCGTACTTACATCGAATTGAGCGCATTGATACAGATAAAGAAACTTTAAATTCTTTGGAACGGATTTTTCCTGACCAAGAAGCTTATTTTAGTGATTATTTCTAAACCCTTGGATTGGAGACAGACAAATGACAAAAATTTATTTTGCAGGACCTTTATTTTCGCAAGCTGACTTACGTTATAATGCCTATTTAGTCGAACAAATTCGACAATTGGATAAAACAATCGATCTTTATTTACCACAAGAAAATGCGGCGATTAACGACAAATCTGCTTATGCCGATAGCAAAATGATTGCCTTAGCAGATACAGAAAACGTCCTTGCTAGCGACTTATTGGTTGCTTTATTAGACGGACCAACCATTGATGCGGGCGTAGCTTCCGAAATTGGTGTTGCTTATGCCAAAGGAATCCCGGTGGTTGCCCTTTACACAGACAGCCGCCAACAAGGTGCTGATAATCACCAAAAGCTTGATGCTTTGAACGAAGTCGCTGAAAATCAATTCCATTATTTAAACCTTTATACAGTTGGTTTGATTAAATTGAATGGTCGGGTTGTTTCTTCAGAAGAGGACTTGTTGGAAGAAATTAAGCAACGATTGTCATAATAAAAAAAAAGAACGAGCGAATTCGCTCGTTCTTTTTTTTACACTTCTTCTATCGGTTCATTTTCAAAAACTAATTGATTGTCTAATAGACTAATCGTGACTTTTGTTTTTGGCATTACTCGTCCAGAAACAATTTCTTTTGCTAATGGTGTTTCGACTTCGCGAGTAATGAAACGTTTTAACGGACGAGCTCCATAAGCTGGCTCATACCCATTTTCAGCAATCCATGTTTTAGCTTCATCAGTGATTTCCAACACAATTTCTTGTTGCTCTAAACGATGAGCAAGTTGTGCGGTCATTTTACCAATGATTCCTTTCACATTATCCAAGCTCAATGGTGTGAATAAAATGGTATCATCAATTCTGTTTAAGAACTCTGGTTTAAAGTGTCCTTTTAGAATATTCATGACTTGATTTTCAACTTCTTCTGGAATTGTTCCTTCAGGTGTCACACCTTCCAATAAAAGCTGAGAGCCGATGTTGCTTGTCATAATTAAAACCGTATTTTTAAAATCAACGACCCGACCTTTAGAATCTGTCAAACGACCATCATCTAAAACTTGTAATAAGATATTAAAGACATCTGGGTGCGCTTTTTCAATTTCGTCTAATAAGACAATTGTATAAGGGTTTCGACGAACAGCTTCTGTTAACTGGCCACCTTCTTCATAACCAATATAGCCTGGAGGGGCACCAACCAAACGAGACACGGCATGTTTTTCCATGTATTCACTCATGTCAATCCGTACCATATGATCTTCAGAATCAAACAAATCTTCAGCTAAAGCTTTAGCAAGTTCTGTTTTACCAACACCAGTTGGTCCTAGGAAAAGGAACGAACCGAGTGGGCGATTTGGATCTTGTAAGCCTGCTCTTGAACGAATCACCGCATCACTAACAGCATCGACGGCTTCATCTTGACCAATCACACGTTTGTGTAATGTTTCATTCAGTTTCATTAATTTTTCTCGTTCGCCTTCAACTAATTTTGTCACAGGAATGCCGGTTAAACGACCGACCACTTGCGCAATTTCGTTTTCAGTAACCGATTCTTGTACCATTTTGACGTTATCTTTAGCGTTCTTTTCTTCCAATTCTTTCAATTCATGTTCTAATTGTGGAATTGTTCCATGACGCAAAACAGCAGCTCGTTCTAAATCATAATTATTTTCAGCATCTTCTAATTCGTGTTTTGCTTTATCAATCTCTGCACGTTTGTTGGAAACCGCATTAACTTCTTCTTTTTCCGTTTCCCATTGCATTTTCATTGAGTTGGCTTCTTCACGCAAATCTGCTAATTCTTCTTGCAAGTTGGCTAACCGTTTTTTACTTGCATCATCTGATTCTTTTTTCAAGGCCGCTTCTTCAATTTCTAGTTGCATTAACCGACGTGTTACTTGATCGAGCTCTGTTGGCATCGAATTCATTTCCACTCGAATCGTTGCGCTTGCTTCATCGACTAAGTCAATCGCTTTATCTGGTAAGAAACGATCAGTAATATAGCGATCGGATAAAGTAGCGGCAGCAACTAAAGCATTGTCATGAATATTCACGCCGTGGTGAATTTCAAATCGTTCTTTTAAGCCACGCAAAATAGAAATTGTATCTTCTACTGTTGGTTCTTTGACTAATACTTTTTGGAAACGACGTTCTAAGGCTTTATCTTTTTCCATATATTGGCGATATTCATCAAGCGTTGTGGCACCGATTAAATGCAATTCACCACGTGCTAGCATCGGTTTTAATAAATTCCCGGCGTCCATACTGCCTTCAGTTTTACCAGCTCCGACGATATTATGAATTTCATCAATGAATAAAATGATTTTGCCATCACTTTTTTTCACTTCTTTTAAAACAGCTTTTAACCGTTCTTCAAATTCGCCACGGAATTTTGCTCCCGCAATTAAGGCACCCATATCTAAAGAAAAAATGGTTTTATCTTTTAAGTTTTCGGGAACATCTTTACGAACGATTCGTTGTGCTAATCCTTCAACAATCGCTGTTTTACCAACACCTGGTTCACCAATTAAGACTGGATTATTTTTAGTTTTTCTTGATAAAATCCGAATAACGTCACGAATTTCTTCGTCACGACCAATGATTGGATCTTGTTTTCCTGCTTTTACTTGTTGTACTAAGTCAACACCGTATTTTTCTAGTGCTTTATATTGTTCTTCCTGGTTTTGAGAAGTCACACGATCTCCTCCTCTCATCTCTTCAATATTTTTTCTTAACTCTTTTTCCGTAATGCCTTGTTGCATTAAATATTTTGTTAAACGATAATTTTTCAATTTCATTAAAGCTAAAAGTACAATTTCGGTTGATAAAAATTCATCTTGGAATTCTTCTCGAAGTGAATCAGCTTCTTGCAATAAATGGAACAAATTTTGACTTAAATTTTGACCATATTGTACATTACCGCCTGCCACACTTGGATATTCATCTAACGCGTTATCTACTTCTCGTTCAAATGCGTCAACATCTAAACCAGCATCTGTGTAAAAATTACGCCCAAAATGGTTTGGTTGAAGAAAAATTTTCCATAAATGTGCGATATCAATTTCTTGATGTTGCCGTGTCACCGCAACTTTTTGAGCTTCAGCAATCGCCTCTTGAAGCGTGGTTGTCATTTTTTCAATATTCATAAACGATCCCTCCCGTTTATTGTTTTCTCTTTTTTATTTTAACATTCTTTACAATTATTATTATCCGACTTTTGATGGATTTCTTCAAAAGTTAAGGTATTCGTAAACCTTATAAATTTATTATACCCCATTGGTCAGTAAAGGTCAACAAATAAATTGACCTTTTTTGACCTTTTTGATAAAAAAAACCTAAAACAACTAAATATCACTGTTTTAGGGCTTTTTTCGCAATCACAACTAGTTTGACCAACTCTTTATTGCTTTGATTTATTAAAAATAAAGTTTTAACGTAAGATACTTTTTATCGGCATAGCTAATCAAAATAGCCAAACTGGTTATCGCTAAAAATAATTCGTACTCATAACCACTAAAACCACTTGCCAAACCAAAAGAAAAAATAGCTCCGACTAAAACTGCTATGAATCCTACTGATACCAAAGGAATTAAAAAGCCAATAATCATAAATAATCCACCAATTAATTCAATTGCTGCTACACCATAAACAAAAAGACTTGGCAAACCAATACTAGCAAAAAACGCTAAAGCATCTTCCAATGACGTTACTTTCATCACTCCATGAATTAGCATCGTCACCCCTAGCCAAATTCTAATCACTTGAATGCCTCGCTGTTGTTTATCCATACTTCTCCTCCTTTGTTTGCATTAAATAGTTAATGTAACTATTTAAGTTACATTATAAAGGATAAATCGAAAAAAGTATAGAAAAAAACAAACGTATTTAACAATACGTTTGTTTTTTAATCCTTCAGTTTATAACATTATAAGAGAAAAGCGAGAAGAATCATCCTTCTTCTCGCTTTCTTGTTATCCTAAACCAACACGTTCAAAAATCGTGTCAACATTTTTTAAATGATAATGGTAATCAAAGGCATCATCTAGCTCTTCTTTTGATAAGACAGAAGTAATTTTTTCATCCGCATCTAGCAACGGACGGAACGCCGTTTGATGATCCCATGCGTAAGCTGTTTTTGGTTGGACCAGATCATACGCTTCTTCACGTGTCATGCCATGATCAATCAATTTTAACAAGACACGTTGGCTGTAAATTAGACCATAGGTCGCATCCATGTTACGTTTCATATTTTCTGGGAAGACCGTTAAGTTTTTGACAATATTACCAAAACGATTCAACATGTAATTTAGTAAAATCGTCGTATCGGGAATAATAATCCGTTCAGCAGACGAGTGAGAAATATCTCGTTCATGCCATAAACTCACATTTTCAAAGGCAGTAATGACATGACCACGAATCACACGTGCCAAACCAGTCATATTTTCAGAACCAATTGGATTCCGTTTATGCGGCATTGCCGAAGATCCTTTTTGTCCTTTTGCAAAAAATTCTTCTACTTCACGTGTTTCTGATTTTTGTAGACCACGAATTTCTGTTGCAAATTTTTCAATACTTGTCGCAATTAATGCCATGGCAGAAACATATTCTGCATGTAAATCACGTGGTAAAACTTGTGTCGAAATCTCTTGAGCACGGATCCCCAAATGTTCGCAAACATATTCTTCAACAAATGGTGAAATATTGGCAAAGGTACCTACGGCTCCACTGATTTTACCCGCTTCGACACCTTTGGCTGCATGTTCAAAACGTTCAATGTTGCGTTTCATTTCAGAATACCACAACGCTAATTTCAAACCAAATGTAGTCGGTTCTGCATGAACGCCATGCGTTCTTCCCATCATGACCGTATGTTTATACTCTTTGGCTTTGGCTCCGACAATCTCCGTAAATGTTTGTAAATCTTTCCGTAAAATATCATTCGCCTGTTTCAATAGATAACCATAGGCAGTATCCACAACATCTGTGCTGGTTAACCCATAGTGTACCCATTTTCGCTCTTCACCAAGCGTTTCTGAAACGGCACGAGTAAAAGCGACAACATCATGACGTGTTTCTGCTTCAATTTCTAAAATACGTGCAACATCAAATGATGCATTTTCTCGGATTTTTTGTACATCTTCTTTAGGAATCTCGCCAAGTTCTGCCCAAGCTTCATCCGCCAAAATTTCAACTTCTAGCCATGCCTTGTAGCGGTTCTCATCTGTCCAAATTGCGCCCATTTCGGGTCTTGTATAACGATCAATCATTGTGCCTTATCCCCTCTTTACTCCTCAATTTTTGAAAAATAATTACGACCAAATCTTTGTTTCTTTAATTTCTTCCAGTGTTTCATCGATTTCTTTGGTTAATATAGTAATATGCCCCATCGCTCGTTGCGCTTTTGCTTCACTGTGGCCATAATAGTGGAAATGCCAATCTGGATGTTCATTAATAATGTCCATCGTTTCATAGGCTTCATTCCCAAGCACATTGACCGTAACCGCTTCTGACAACAGTTGAATCGTTGGCATTGGCCAATTACATAAACCACGAATATGCGTATCATATTGGCTAAAAGAACAAGCATCTATTGAAAAATTCCCAGCATCTTCTGGACGAGGTAAAATTTTATTTACATAAATCCCGCCTGTTTCTGTATAAAACATTTCAATTGAAAGGGTGCCGACTAAACCAACTGCTTTAGCAATCACCTTAGCAATTCGTTGCAACTCGCCACTGACTTCGTCATCAATTCGGGCTGGCGCAATCGTTTCATGTAGCTTACGCTCTTTTTTAATTGTTTCCACAACTGGAAATGTCGCAAATTCGCCACGACCATTACCAGAAATCAGAACAGATAATTCTTTTTCGTAAGGAATCCAAGCTTCCAAGACACAGGTTCCTTCTCTCAGAAGATTCATGGATGGCGCTAAGTCTGAAGTACTATGTAGTACATAACGACCTTCCCCTCGCGTATTCTTCAAGATACACGGATAACCAATGCCATCAATTGCTTCTTGAATATCAGTCGGACTAACAATCGTTGCATAAGGTGCAATTACAATATTATTATCTTCCAAGAAACTTTTTTCCATTAAACGATCTTGCGTAATCGCTAAAATGTCTGTTCCTTGTGGTATATTCGCTAAATGTTGAATCGCTGTTAACGCATCAACATCTGCATGTTCAAATTCATACGTAATCACTTGGGCACGTTTTGCCAATTTCTCTAACGCTTCAGGATCATTATATGCTCCTAATAATTGCCAATCGGCAACTTGTGCAGCAGGACAATCAATTTGTGGATCTAGCACACCCACTCGAAACCCCATTTCTCTTGCACTAAGGGCCATCATTTTTGCTAAATGTCCGCCACCAATGATACCAATCACTTGACCAGGTAATAGTGGTTTATCCAAGTTCATCACAACTTTCCATCACAGTTTTATCCTTAAAATCCTTCTGCGGTTTCTCGTCGCAGTCTAGCCTTTAAGAGTGCTCTTTTTACATGATACAAGGAAAAAGGCCCAACTTCAAGTGCCAGCAGTGTTTCCATTAGGTTTTCTCATCAGAATTTATTAACATACTTTAGGATAAAACAGCGGTAACTTACTACTCGTCTCTTTGTAACCAAGCTTTTTTCTCTTTTTCTCTTCAGATTGATGAAAACATTAAATTTTTCTAAACGATGATTAGGTCAAAAAAGTATGAAAGAAAAGCCACCTGACCTTATCTATCATACTTTTTTGAAACTATTCGTTACTTTCTGAGGTTTCTTTTAAACCATTGAATAAAAGATTTAAAATAATTGCGGTAATGCTGCTCATGACAATTCCATTACCAGTAAACATGCTAACAGTTTCTGGTACTTTATTAAAGAGCGTCGGCATAATATTAAAGCCTAAACCAAAGCCAATCGAGATGGCAATAATTAATAAATTTTTGTCATTTGAGTAGTCAACTTTTGACAACATGCGCATTCCTTGGACAGCCACCATTCCAAACATAACCAGCATTCCGCCGCCTAAAACCGGCTCTGGGATAATTTGGGCCATCGCACCAATTTTTGGTAATAAGCCTAAAATAATTAAGAAAAAAGCAGAAAAATAAATTGGTCGACGTGTTTTGATCCCAGATAATTGAACTAACCCGACATTTTGAGAGAAACCTGTATAAGGAAACGTATTAAAAATCCCCCCTAAAATGACGGCTAAACCTTCTGCATGATACCCACGACGTAAATCATCTTCGCCAATTTTCTTCCCTGTAATATCTCCTAAGGCAAAATAAACACCTGTTGATTCAACCATACTAACAATTGAAATAATAATCATCAACACAATAGAAGAAAGATCAAACGTTGGTTTGCCAAAATAAAATGGCTGTGGAAAATGAAACCACGTAGCTTGACCAACAGGAGATAAATCCACTAATCCCAGAAACGCAGCTAAAATTGTGCCACCGACTAGGCCGATTAACACGGCAATTGACTTGATAAAGCCACGTCCCCAAACTTGCACAACAATGATTAAGGCAATTGTTACAAATGCGAGGAGCAAGTTTTTAGGATCACCAAAACTTTTGTCCGTTGCTAAGCCGCCACCCATTTTTTCAACAGCAACAGGAATTAAGGTCAAACCAATAACTGTAATGACTGTGCCGGTGACTAAAGGCGGAAATAGACGTTTAATTTTTGAGAAAAATCCTGCAATAAGAACGACAAAAATGCCCGAAGCAATAATTGAACCGTAAATTGCACCAACCCCTTTGTTCGTACCAATCATGATTAAAGGCGCAACTGCTTGAATGGCACAACCTAAAACGACTGGCAAGCCAATCCCAAAAAACTTATTCACCGTTAATTGTAAAAGTGTCGCAACGCCGCACATAAAAATATCGATTGAAATCAAATACGTCATTTGTTGCGAATCAAAATTCAAGCCGGTTCCGATTAATAAAGGTACGGCAACTGCTCCAGCATACATCGCTAATAAATGTTGCAATCCTAAAACGGCGGCTTTCCCATTTGGTGTTTCCGTCTGTTGTGGTGTATTCAATTGTTTTGTTTCCAAGATTATGCATCCTCCTCTAAAAACGTCACCGTTCCTTCACTTAATGAAGCAATACGTGCTAAAGAGACTACATTTAAGCCCATGTCTTCTAATAACTGACGACCATCTTGGAATGATTTTTCAATTACGATACCAATTCCTTCAACCTTTGCACCAGCCTGTTGGCATAATTCTACCAACCCTTTGGCAGCTTGTCCGTTAGCTAAAAAGTCATCAATAATCAACACTTTATCAGCATCAGATAAAAATTTTCTTGAAATGGAAATTTGACTTGTCACTTGTTTTGTAAATGAATAAACTGAAGCCGTTAAGAGCTCTTCATCCATGGTTAAACTTTTTGCCTTACGAGCGAAGATCATTGGCACACCTAATTTTTGCGCTGCGTATAAGGCAGGAGCGATTCCTGATGCTTCAATTGTAATTACTTTGGTAATGCCTGCTTCTGCGAAAACCTCAGCAAAACGATTACCCATAGCCTCCATTAATTCTGGATCCACTTGGTGCGTAATAAAACTATCTACTTTTAAAACACCTTCACCTAATACACGGCCATCATTTTTAATACGTTCGACTAATTCCTTCACAATATGAACTCCTTTACTTATTTTTCGATAGATGCTTTGTTCTCATCCTGAGGAAAGGACGGTTCGTTAAAAACGAACGAAATAAAACAAAGTGCTATTTATATTCGTGTTCTAACAAAAGAAAAAAGCCCATTTTGCCAAAGCAAAAAAGGGCTATCCGCTCTTCTTCACTTATAGACCAGCATTTACGGTGCTGGGTAGAGACGGTCAACCGTATTTTGACCTTATACAAGCTTCTATGTTTCTCTAGGATAGTACAAAAATCTCTAACTTTCAATGGTTTAACAACTTTTTTTCATTAGAATTTTCAAATAATTGGTTCATTCTTCCATTGTTCCGTAAAAGCGAACATTAAATAGCCAAAAACGCTTTGGCAGGATAGACTGCCAAAGCGTTTTTTATTCTTCATCGGTTGCTTTTTCTTGTTCACGATATTTTTTCATTTTTTTGCTGAATAATTCACCGTTACTAGGGGGCGTATATGTAATAGCATTCGCTCCGGCGATAATGGTTTCATGAATACTCGATTCAGTTGGTCCTCCTGTTGCAATAATCGGTAATTCTGGATACTTGCCACGGAAATAGCGTACGGTGGCTGCAGTGTCTTTTCCTGCACTGATATTAATCATATCCACGCCAGCCGCAAGTTTTTCATCAATTGGTGTATGAATAGAAGTTACTGTACTGATAATAGGAATATCGATTGCTTCATCCACCATTTTAATTGTTTCAATTGGTGTAGGACCATTCAAAACGACACCCATTGAGCCTTGTGCTTCTGCAAATAAACTCATATAAGCAGAACGCATGCCTTGCGTTAAACCGCCGCCGACTCCTGAAAAGACAGGAATATCCGCTGCTTCAATAATGCCTTTTGTAATCGCTGGATGCGGTGTAAAAGGATATACAGCAATCACTGCCTGTGCATCCGTATTGCGGATAATCGCAATATCTGTCGTAAAAATAATTGATTTTATTTTACGGCCAAAAATTTTAATGCCACTGGCTTGCCGAATAATCTCTGGCATTTTTACAATATCTTGTTTCAGCGGCGTCATAATTTCTGGAATCCACTTTTCGCTCATTGTCATCGTTCCTCCATGCTTAACGGTCGTATTTATTTAAATTGTATTCTTCAATTACATGAATGATCTTATCAGCGTATGTAGGATCCGTTGCGTATCCAGCATCTTGAAGCGCTTGTGCAGCCTCTTTATAATTTTTGGCTAACAAGACTTTTTCATATAAATTTGGATCCCAATCGACCCCATCAACAAATAACTTGGTATGATCTCGCATGGATTCTTCCCAATTGTCATAAACTCGAAAATCACCCTGAATCGTAATCCAGACCTCATTGACATACTCTTTTGTTTCTAAATTGACTTTTGGTTGATTGCCATATGCTTTAATCCCAAAAAGATTGTTATATTTCGATGCTAATTGACTTTGTCCAAAATTTGATTCTAAAACTGCTTGCCCCATAATAATACTTGGTAATACCCCGTAAGATTCTTGTAATTCACGTGCATACGGTGTGATTTCAGCAACAAATTCTTCTTTTGAGATGTTTTCATTTTGGCGATTGACTGACTCGCTTTGTCCCTTATCTGAATCAGAAAGGACAGATAACGAAAAGACAAAGGCCAAACCGACGACAACTACGCCTAAGAATAACTTTGGCAAATTCAGCTGCTTTTTTCTTTTTTTCTGATAGTTGCTCACTTCATTAATTCCCCACTTCATCTTTTATTTTCCGATAAAATGTTTCACTATCTTTCACTTTCGTGATTGATTTCATTTGTTACTATAACCGAATAATTGTATCATTTTCACAGAAAATTATCAACTTTCATCACTGCTTACGCTCGTGATTTCAGTACTTGATTCAGTGGTAGCAGTTGAAGAAACTGTACTACTTTCAGAAATTTTAGTGGATGATTTCACTGTTGTTTCAGTTGATGTGTGAACAGATTCTTCAACTGGCTTTTTGCCAAAAAAGACAAAAATTACCGCACCAAACATAATAATCACAGATAAAATCCCAGCAATTGTGTATTTCAAAAGACCATCCTTCCTATTCGTTATTCACCTACGTAAGTATCCATCAGATTTTCATTGACCCAATCTAATAATTCAACTTTTGAACCTTCCAATTGTCGTTGAATCGTAGCTGGTAACCGGAATGTAATAATGTCATCAAAACCCCATTCGCCATAGGCCAGCGTCACTTTCAAATCAATATAACCAGCAGCAATTTCTTGTTCCTGTTTATTGTTAGGAATCAATTCTACAACGCCCAAATCAGATTGTAGCCATTTTTTGGCAATTGTTGTTTTTAACCGTTTATATTCCGAAACAGCTAGGTTACGTTTTTCCGGAAATAAGATGGTTTGGCGGAGTATTTTTTGAGTCAGCATCCACTCATAATCCGTAAACAAATTCTTAATTTTTTGCATGACTTCATTGTCCAAACCAAATTGGCCTTCTTTCCAAGCTTGCCAATCGGCTGCTTGAATTTGATAAGCGGAGTAAAAATTTTCTTCTGTTTGGTACTGTTCAATAATTGCGTCAACAATAATATCTACATAAACTTGATGCATAATCATTCGCCTCCATTTTCTATTTTACTGAAATTCTCTAAAAAAAGCATCTTTTTATCTCTGGATTTTATCATATTTACAAAATTGTCCTTGTTTTCTAATTTCTCTTGTTTACAGTATAATAAATAATGAAGAAGATTTGAAGAAATTGCATAGATTAGGAGGACTTCTTTTGACAAAAAAATTATATCAATGGGGCATCGTAGGATTAGGTGGGATTGCCCACGAATTTGCTTCAACGTTTAAACAAGAAACTAGCCAACTTGCAGCTGTTGCTTCACGGACATTGTCTAAAGCAGAACAATTTGCCGCTGATTATTCAATCCCTAAAGCCTATGGTTCTTATGAAGAATTGCTAGCAGATGAAACAATCGATGTTGTCTATATAGCAGTGCCAAATAAACAACATGCTGAACACATTTTAAAAGCGCTCCAGGCCGGAAAACATGTGTTGTGTGAAAAAGCTATTACGATGAACGCGGCAGAATTAAAACAAGCCTTGGCAGTTGCAGAAAAAAATGACCTTATTTTAGCAGAAGCCATGACTATTTTTAACATGCCACTATACGACGAATTACGTCGCTTGATGGATGCTGGCAAATTTGGTCAGTTAAAAATGATTCAAGCACCATTTGGAAGTTACAAAGAACCCGATCCTAAAAATCGCTTTTTTAATCCTGACTTAGCAGGCGGCGCATTGTTAGATATTGGTACTTATGCGGTTTCGTTTGCTCGTTGGTTTCTCAGCTCACAGCCAGACGTTTTAGCTTCTAGCATGGTTCCTTTCTCTACTGGCGTTGATGAACAATCGGTGACATTGCTTCGGAATAAAGAAAATGAGTTGGCTACTATTTCATTAACATTCCAAGCAAAAATGCCAAAGCAAGGAATTGTTGCTTTTGAAGATGCCTATATTACCATTACAGATTATCCACGTGCAGATGAAGCGATTGTTCACTACAATGACGGTACGGTTGAGACCATCGTTTCTGGGTACTCAGCTGAAGCCATGAATTATGAAATCTACAATATGGTTGAAGCAATCAAAGGTACACAACCCAACCGCTCCTTATTTTTCACGACAGAAGTCATTGATATTTTGGACCAGATGCAAAAATTATGGCAGAATTAAAAAAAGAACTTCGGCTTTTGCTGAAGTTCTCTTTTTTATTTGTTCTCTATGGATAAATACGGTTTAACATACGTGGGAACGGAATCGCTTCACGAATGTGTTCATTACCAGTAATGAACGTAACAGCACGTTCTAAACCTAATCCGAAGCCAGAATGTGGCACAGAACCGTATTTACGTAAATCTAAATACCAGCTGTACTCTTCTTCTGATAAGCCAAACTCAGCTACTTTTTCTTTCAAATAATCATAATCAGTTGCACGCTCTGAACCACCGATAATTTCACCATAACCTTCTGGTGCAATTAAATCGGCACAAATTACAACATCTTCACGTGTTGGATGTGGTTTCATATAGAAGGCTTTAATTGCTTTTGGATAATTTAAAATGAATGTTGGAACGCCATAGTAATTTGAAATAAAGGTTTCATGTGGGCTACCAAAGTCTTCGCCCCATTCAATGTGATCATAATCATTGTTTGCTTCTTCTTTTTGTAATAACTCAATCGCATCATCGTAAGTAATACGTTTGAATGGCTCCGAAACATATTTTTCCAGTAACGCTGTATCACGTTCTAAAACATCCAATGGATATTGTTGATTTTTCAATACCGATTTAATTAAATGTTTTACGTAGGCTTCTTGAATATCTAGTGATTCTTCATGAGTTGTGTATGCCATTTCTGGTTCAATCATCCAGAATTCCGTTAAGTGACGACGAGTTTTGGATTTTTCCGCACGGAAAGTTGGTCCAAAAGTAAAGACTTTTCCAAATGCCATCGCACCAGCTTCTGCATATAATTGACCTGTTTGTGATAAGAATGCTGGTTGTCCGAAGTAATCTGTTTCAAATAATTCTGTTGTGCCTTCTGGTGCTGAGCCTGTTAAAATTGGGCTATCAATTTTAATGAATCCTTGTTCGTTAAAGAACTCGTAAGTAGCACGAATAATTTCGTTACGAACTAACATGATCGCATGTTGTTTGCTTGAACGTAACCATAAATGACGATGATCCATTAAGAAATCTGTGCCGTGTTCTTTCGGCGTAATTGGGTAATCTTCTGAAGCGCCAACGACTTCTAAATCAGTGATATCCATTTCATAGCCGAATTTAGAACGGCTATCTTCTTTGATAACACCAGTAACCATGACTGCTGTTTCTTGTGATAAATGTTTAATTTCTTGGAATTTTTCTGTACCAGCTTCTTCACCAAAGGCTTCAATGAAGTTTGGTTTGAACACGACACCTTGGAAAAAGGCTGTCCCGTCACGTAATTGTAAAAAGGCAATTTTCCCGCTTGAGCGTTTGTTAGCAATCCAAGCGCCAATTTTTACTGTTTCTCCAACATGTTTGCTTGAATCAATAATTTGAATTTGTTCCACGTTTGTCTCTCCGTTCATTTCTTAGTTTATTCTTTTAGGCGTTGTGCTGAATTCGTTTCTTTTCTATAAAGTCATTCATTCGCTCAATCGCTTTTTCTAACGTCATTAAATCTGTCGCATAGCTCATCCGCACATGTTCTGGTGCACCAAAGCCCTCTCCCGTTACCAGAGCAACATGCGCTTCTTGTAATAAATCTTCCACCCAGTTAGTCACGTTATCATACCCACAAATTTCTAACGTTTTTTTGACATTCGGGAATAGATAAAAGGCGCCTTCAGGTTTTATTAGCGAAACACCTGGCAAAGCTGCTACTTTTGGATAGATATGATTCAGGCGTTTTTCAAAGGCCTGACGCATGTCTTCAACTGTCGACTGTTCACCTGTTAAAGCCTCAATTGCCGCATATTGGCTAACTGCGACTGGATTACTGGTGGATTGTGAAGCGAGTTGTGTCATTGCTTGAATAATTTTTTCATCACCGACTGCAAAACCAATGCGCCAGCCTGTCATTGCATATGTTTTGGAAACACCATTAATAATGATTGTCTGTTGACGAATTGCTTCTGAGATGGTTGCAATTGGTGTGAACCGATGTCCATTGTACACCAAACGACCATAAATATCATCTGCAATAATGAGGATATTATGAGCAACTGCCCATTCACCAATTTGGCGTAATTCTTCTTCCGTATAAATAACACCAGTTGGGTTAGATGGTGAATTTAAAATGATTGCTTTTGTTTTGTCCGTTCGTACAGCTTCTAATTGTGCGACTGACACTTTAAATGATTGCTCTTGCGTGCTTGATACAAATACTGGCTTGCCTTCTGCTAATTTGACTTGTTCACCATAACTTACCCAATAAGGGACAGGGATAATCACTTCGTCCCCAACGTTCAAAATGGCTTGAAATAATAGATACAGCGCATATTTGGCACCATCTGTCACAATAACTTGCTTGGGTTGATAACGAAGTTGATATTCTCGTTCCACATAAGAGACAATTGCTTGCTTTAATTCAGGAATGCCGCCAGAAGGTGTGTAATAACTTGCTCTTCCATCCTCAATTGAAGCAATTGCTGCTTTTTGAATATTTTTCGGGGTTACAAAATCTGGTTCCCCAACCGTTAAGCTTAAAACATCTACACCTTTTGCTTTTAATGCTTTCGCCTTGGCGGCAGCTGCTAATGTAACAGAAGGAGTCAATTGCTGTGCTCGATTTGATACGTTCATACACCTTTCACTCCCACTTTCATCAAAACCTATCTAAATTAAATATCTTTGACAACGTTGATCTCTTCGCCTTTATCAAAGCTCATAAGATAATATGTTAGTACTCCTTGATCATTTTCGGTGACCACTTCCCATGCAGGGCGCTTATCATAAAGCCCTAACGTAGCTTTCATCACCGATTCATCGGGATGGGCTTTAGCAACAATGTCTGTTATTTGTTGTTCAGTTTGACCATCTTTTTGATTTAAGACCGTGACTTTTTCTCCCGATTTAGGGACAATCACGACAATCTCTGTGCCTTTATCATTTTTGCCGGTTAAAGTAAAATACGTATTTTTGCGTGTAAACCAGTAAAATTTATCAACTGTTTCTAAATTAGCAGAAGTTTTGGCAATTGCGGTTGCTTCTTTTTTGGCTTGAGCCATTGGTTGATTGGTTCGTACAAAAAAGATAATTATTGTTACAAGAATTGCTAAAAGGATTGCCAATAGGGTTAAAAGGACAGTAATCCGTTTCTTCTCTTTCTTTTCTTCTAATTCCTCCAAAAATCCTTCCATCCTCTCTAAACTTACTGGGTCTTATTATAGCAGAAAAATAGCGGCCTTTCACAAATATGACCTAAAAATAATCGATTATTTGTTTAAAAATTCCTTTAATTCTTCTAAAATTTCAGGCATGGGCGCTTCTTTTACTGAGAGTCCCTTAGGAAACGCTTTGATTAATCGTTTGCCATATTTTGCAGTGACTAAACGACGATCCAGAATCAGCAATGCCCCTCTGTCTTCTTCAGAACGGATTAAACGGCCCAGTGCTTGTCGCAAACGTAAGGCTGCTTTCGGTACCGCTTCTTGAGCAAATGGTTGTATCCCTTCTGCTTCTAAATACGCATATTTTGCTTGCACAAGTGGTCGTTTCGGGTTTTCAAAAGGTAAACGCGTGACTATCAATAACTGTAAAGCTGTTCCTGGTAAGTCCACACCTTCCCAAAAGCTATCGGCTCCTAGCAAGACATTTGGTTTTCCATTAGAGAACCGTTTAAGAATTTTTTCACGACTGCCGCTAATCCCTTGGGCGAGGACCTCTTGTCCTTTTTCCAATAATCTCGGCTGGACTTGATGATACACGGTGGACAATAATTCATGCGAAGTAAAAAGAACCAACATCGAACGTTCCTCTTGCGCCATCAATTTTTCAATGGTATCTGAAATGTATTGACCCATTTCATAGGAAGAGGCATTTTGAATGGCTACTGCTTCTTCCGGTACATAGACTCGCGCATTTTCTGCATAGTTATATGGCGTTGGCAGGGTTTTGAACGTCACCTCTGTTAAACCTAACCGTTGCGGTAAATACTTTTTATTGTTGCCAAACTTCAATGTGCCGCTTGTATAAATAATTCGTTCATACCGCGGATACCACTTTGTTTCAGGAAGCAAACTAGCTTCTAAGTCATGAATTTCAATCAAGCCATGGTCTTCATTTTGTGGTAAATATTCTTTTACCCAACGTGGACGCCAATCATCAAGATAAATGGTAAAACAGTGATGAATACGTTCAATTTCATCAAAAAATTGAAACAAGCGAACAAAAACGATGCGATCAGCCAAACTAAAGGTTTCCAACTGACTCATAATTGTTTGCTGTAACTTACTTTGAATAGTCAACAGCTCCTGCAGTAAAAGCTGGAGCGTTTGACTATGTTTTTCTCCCGCAGCAGATAAATAATCAATACGTTCTTTGGTTAAAAGCAACTCCTGATGGTCTATTCGCTTCTGCGTTTTACTAAATAAACGATGCAGTTCAAAAAGAAAATCTTGCCATTCATCCACAAAATCCAGTAAACCTTGCTGATAAATTTTTACAAGCCGCTGCTCTTCAGAAAACTGTTGAAAAATTTGCTGTAAAGCAACAAAAAGTTGTTCTTTTTCAATAAAATGCGTGACTTGTTTTTTTAGTATCACGCTGTTCACTCGTTCGCTCGCCATCCGACTAGCGATGTCTGGTAAATGATGTGCTTCATCAATAATTAGCCACGGACTTTCAGGTAATAACGGTTGTTTTCTTAGCGACTCTTGCGCCAAAAATGCATGATTAACAATCAACACGTTACTTTGAGCGACTTTTTTATACAGATGTCTTAAAAAGTCAACTTCATAAAGTTCATCTTTTTTTGAAAGAAAATCCAATCCGCGATGTGTAACTTCTTTCCAGAATAAATGATTTAAATTCGTCAATTGTAGTTCATCTAAATCGCCCGTTTCTGTTTCTAGCAACCAGACGAGAACGCCCATTTGATAAAGAGCGTATTGTTTTTGCGGAGTTGGCTGATTCAACGTTGCCTTAAAGCGTTGTAAATCAAGATAGTGTCGATGGCTTTTAATAACAATGCCTCGTAATTTCCCTTGGCAGATTTGATTGGCTAATGGTAAATCTTTTTCCACTAATTGATTTTGTAAAACAATCGAAACTGTTGAAATGATGACTGGTTTTTCTGGCGTTGCTAAATAGCTCATCGGCAACAGATAGCCTAATGTTTTTCCCGTTCCAGTCGCCGCTTCAATAAATAAATCTTTTGTCGTTCCTTCTGTAAAATGATCATAGACTAAATTCATCATCCGACTCTGTTCCGCACGATAAGCGAAACGTTCGCCAAACAGTTTTTCTTTGGCTTTTTTAGTTTTGGGATACGTACTAGTCTGATAGAACGTTTCTTCAAAAAGAGGAACTTCTTTTTTGCGTAAAGCAATGCCACTGACCACTTGATAAGCTGGATTTAATGGTGTGACTTGTTTTTTCATTTGTTCATACGTTTGTTGAATAAAAGTACTGGTTTCCCGCGCTGTCTGTTGACTTAATTCCGCAATTTTTTCCATAGTGACTAATGGTAAAGATTTCATTTTTTCTTGAATTAATAACAAAAGTTCGGCTGTAACCTGCGCATCACTATCTGCTTGATGGGGATTCTCATGAGACAAACCTAAGCTTTCCGACAAATCACTTAAACGGAAACTTTTTTCTGTCGGTAAAAAAATCTGTGCCAATTCCACTGTATCAATGGCTGGAATAGTAAGTGGCGGCGTGCCACACCGTACCAGTTCACGAGCTAAAAAATTATAATCAAAGTGGACGTTATGCGCCACAAAAATAGTATCTTCCAGATAATGATAAATTGTATGTGCTACATCTTCAAAATAAGGCGCTTTTTGAACTTGCGTATTACTAATCCCCGTTAAACTTTGAATTTGTTTTGGTACTACTTGATTGGGATTCACATCTGTCGCAAAGTTCGCAATAATCTTTCCATCTTGAACGAGAACGCATCCAAACTGAATGATCCGATCACTTGTAGGATCTGTTCCAGTCGTTTCAAGGTCAACTACTGCATACACTTGTTTGTCTTTCAATGACTTCACGCCTTTCATTCATCTTTGAAAATTATACTACAATTTATAGGATTTTCACTAGTATTTCAAAAATTCTCTTGAAATCTTTTCCAGAAATAATAAGAAAGAGCCTGAAACAAAAATCCAAAGTGATTTTTGTTTCAGGCTTAAAAGCTGATAAACTGAACGGTTTTGTCTTACCTTCTCCTAAATAAACGATTAATAACAGTCAAGGATTTTCTGCATATACTGGTTTAATTGCCCATAGCCTTCCAATTCTCTGATTACTGGTAGCGGACAACGAACCTTTTTATTAAATAGTGTCCGCTTTTCAACATATTCTGTAACTTCGTCTAAAAATTTATCTAATCCTTTTTCTAATTTCATACAACTTAACTGATTGCAAATTCGCACGTCTCCTGCCTTTTTCTTTTGAACTTGTTTAAATGATTGTGAGAATGCTTTTGCTTCAAACATTTGTGCTTCTAACTGTCTTTTTTCAATCGTTATTTTCGGTACTGCTTGATTTCCATCAGTATCCTCTAACTGGCGACTCATAAAGCGACGATAAATTTCCTCTTCTAATTCGTCCAATTGTCGTTGAAAGTCCGCAGGAATTGTCCGACTTGATGAATTTTCTTTCTCACTTTCCATAGAGACAGCTTCTTTTTCTGGCTTCTGCTCCTCTTCTTTTTCGGCAGACTTATTTACTGAATTTAGCGAGCTTTTTTCTGTTTCTTGTGGAAAAGTAAATAAAGGTTTTGCCGCAGTGCTCTGCTGGTTTTCTTGTTTTTTTTCTGGCTGTGCTTCTTTAATTGGCGCTGGTTCAGATAACACTGGTTCTTTCGCTGGTTCTTCAAGTACTAGTTTGTTAACGGGAAGCACTGCTTCACTTGTTGCTACAGTTGTTTCACCTTCTTGATTTTCCAGATTATCAGGCGATAGATTGACGTCTGGTTGTTCCAGATTAGTATCCTCTGATACTTTCAGCGATGCCTGTTCTGCGGCTATCACAGGAGAAGCTCTTTTCAAATGGATCGTTTTTATTTGTCTAGAAATGATGGGATTTCTCGTTTGATTAACGGCTTCATTTAAGGAGGCTAAATTTTCTTTTAAAAGTGTCAACATTTCACGTAAGACAGCAATTTCACCAGCTAATTCCGTTAATTGATTTTCTTGCGGCACTACTTGCACATTGGTTTCATTCATACGGACTGTTTTTTTATTTTTATTTGTCGGTATTTCATACATCCATTGTTTCAGTGCGAATCGTAAGTCACGAGTGGTCGGCTCAAAGCTTCCAAAATAAACAGTGTAGTACATTAACTCCGTTTCAACATAGACATAAATCTTTTTAACAATTAACTCTTCAAACTGTTCTGATTCATCCCAACTTTCACATAATGCCTCAAAAAATTGTTCCCCTTCTGCTAAATTTTGGTACTCTTTCGCTAAATAAAGCTTGCGAATTAAGTAAAAATTATACGGTGTTTCAACATTATCCGCATAAATTTCTCGTCCTAAAAAATCTGGATTCGTTTCTTTACAAAGAAAGACCGTTTTCTCTTCTGGTTGTGTTTCAAGTGTTTTAGTCATGAGATTCACTTCCTTTTTCTCCGTTAATAACCATTTTTTAATGATAGATACTTTTAGTATACAGGAGAAATTCTTCTGATTTTCTCATATTTTTAAGAGACCATAGAAATTTTAGAGAAAAATCGACAGAAAAAAAACGTGAGACAAACAGTCCTATTGACCATTTATCTCACGCAAAATACTTAAACTGACTATTTTATCCTTGAAACATGCAACCAATTATTCTGCTGAATCAATTGGCAAAATCGTGTCTTTTTTCTCGCGACGTGCAATTGCTGGTAAAATCATTCCTAATAGAATTAAGACGATTGGTGTCACAATGTTAGAAGCTAATTGGAACAACCAGCCTTGAGGGTCTGAAGCATACTCAAATTTAGGCACCATTCCTAGGATACAAGCAAAGGCTGTAAATAGGAAACACCAAAGACCAAACACAAAACCAATTTTAGGATTTTTAACAAATTTATATTCTGAATTAAATTGTTTGTATGCTTTGTTTAGAAGCATATAGGCAAAGAAGACCCATAAGTAACGCATTGGCATAACTACAGAATTTAAGTTAGTTAGCCATTTAACCACTTCGTTCATGTCCTTCAACCCAAACATCGGTAAAGCGATAATAATACTTACTAAAATACCTGTTAATAGGTAACCATTAATTAACGTACCTTTTTTCGTACGTTTACGTAACCAACTTGGAACAAATTCTGGATCTGCTTCAGCTAAAAGAATTTTCAGTGGAGCATCAATTGAAAAGGCTAACGCAGCCACTTGACCCACTGTATTCGTTAACGCATAAACAATCATTAAGAGATTACCGACACCATAATACGCGCCTAATTTTTGGAAGGCACTATAGGCACCATTTGCCATTAAATCTTTAGGAATATTGTCACTTGAGAATAACATTCCCATTGCAAATGAACCTAAAACAGCCGATAAACCAACCATTGCTGCTAGGAAAATCATTCCTTTAGGGAACTCTTTGGCTGGATTTTTAGTTGCATTTACGTAAGGAGAAATTTTTTCAGCGCCACCTACCGCAAAAACTAACATTGATACGGTTGTAAAATAACTAAAGTCAAATTTAGGAATGTAGGTGCTGACTTGTGACATGTTTGGCGTCGCAAATTCAACCGTTGAATTAATAAATGGTGCGCCTACCGCTAATAAAATAAATAAAATAGACATCACAAACATGGCGGTTCCAGCTAAACCACCAATAACTTTTAAGGTGGTTAACCCTTTTGTTGATAATAACAAGAAAACCAAGAAAATTATTAATGAAATAAATGATACCGTTACGATTGGCATCGTATTGACTAAGTTTCCATTCCCTTGAACTGCCCAACCTAAGGCAATTAAAATTGCTTGTGGTTTTTGTGCCAAGTAAGGAATGTGCACTACCCAATAAGTCCATGCTGCATAATAGGCTAGACGTTTAGTACTGGTATTTTGCACCCACGAACTAACTCCACCATTGCTGTCTTTAAATGTTGAACCTAACTGTCCTACGATTAACGCATAGGGAATAAAATATAAAACTAAAATCAAAAGCCATGAAGTGACCACTGAAATCCCTTGTTGTGCATAATTATTCACAACATTTCCAAGACCCCAGACCATGTTAAAGGCAATTAACCCGACGGTGAACCATCGTAATTGCTTTTTGTCCATATAACCAATTCCTTTCTTATTAAAAAAAATAAAGCTCTTCATTTATCATAAGCATTTTACTTTTTATGCACAAGCTCAACATAATTAAATAAAGATGGCTTTTTAATAAGTAATTAAAACGCTTCTAGCAATGATTTTCTAATTTATTTGATGACTAAAAAAGGCCGGTGAATAAGTTGCTTCACCAGCCTTTTTCTAAAAGATTTTTCTTTTATAACATATCAAATAATGATAATTGGTTTTCATCTGGCAAGTCTTTTAAGACACCATTTTCATTCATGTATTCAATCAACGTTTTAGAAACTTTGCCTCGTGTTGCCAAATCTTCTTTCGACAAGAACGGTTGCTCTTCTCGCGCAGCGACAATGGCTTTCGCTACGTTGAGGCCTAAACTTGGCACTGCTCGGAAAGGTGCAATCAAGGTATCCCCTTCGATCACAAAATTTTCAGCATCTGATTTGTACAAATCAATCATGCCAAATTTATAGCCCCGTTCCAGCATTTCATTACATAATTCTAAAACCGTTAATAAGTTTTTCTCTTTAGTGGAGGCGTCCATCCCTTTGTCCGTAATTTCTTTCATTCGTGCTTTCACTGCTTCTTTCCCTTGTGACATTGCCACTAAGTCGAAGTCATCCGCCCGAACGGAGAAAAATGCACAGTAATATAAGATTGGGAAATAAACTTTAAAGTAAGCGACCCGCAACGCCATTAATACATATGCTGCCGCATGGGCTTTCGGGAACATATATTTAATTTTAGAACAAGAATCAATATACCAGTCAGGGACGTTGTTTTCTTTCATCGCATTTAAATACGTATCCCGTAGTTCATCAGGAATCTTATTCCATTGTCCTTTACGTACCGTTTCCATAATCTTAAAGGCCATCCCACTGTCCAAACCAGCATGAATTAAATAAACCATGATATCATCCCGACAACCAATTACTTCAGCAAGATTGGCTTCGCCACGGCGAATCAATTCTTCTGCATTCCCTAGCCACACATCGGTTCCGTGAGACAGTCCAGAAATTTGAAGTAATTCTGCAAAAGTTGATGGATGCGTCTGTTCTAACATACCTCGAACGAAACGTGTCCCAAATTCAGGAATTCCTAAAGTTCCTGTTTTAGAATAAATTTGCTCTGCATCCACACCTAGAACATCAGGTCCTTCAAAAATACGCATCACTTCTGGATCGTCTGTTGGGATGGTTTTTGGCTCAATCCCAGATAAATCTTGTAACATCCGAATCACGGTCGGATCATCATGTCCTAGAATATCAAGTTTTAAAATATTATCGTGAATGGAATGGAAATCAAAGTGCGTCGTTTTCCATTCTGCCTCTTGATCATCAGCAGGGTATTGAATTGGCGTAAAGTCATAAACATCCATGTAATCAGGAATTACAATAATACCGCCGGGATGCTGCCCAGTCGTCCGTTTAACCCCTGTTGAACCTTTGGCTAAGCGATCAATTTCAGCACCACGCAAATGTAAATTATGATCTCTTTCATATCCTTTAACAAAGCCATACGCTGTTTTGTCGGCTACTGTACCAATGGTTCCTGCCCGGTAGACATATTCTTCACCAAAAAGAACTTTCGTGTAGTTATGGGCTTCGGCTTGATAATCGCCAGAAAAGTTCAAATCGATATCAGGAACTTTGTCGCCATGGAATCCTAAGAACGTTTCAAAAGGAATATCGTGACCATCTTTAAACAATCGAGCGCCACATTTTGGACAGGCTTTTTCAGGCATATCAAACCCTGAACCATAGGAACCATCTTCATAGAACTCAGAATATTGACACTCAGGACAATAATAATGTGGCGCTAAAGGATTTACTTCAGTAATCCCTGTCATTGTCGCAACAAAACTCGAACCGACAGAGCCCCGTGAACCAACTAAATAGCCATCTTCATTACTTTTATGCACCAGTTTTTGAGAAATTAAATAAATGACCGAGAAACCATTCCCGTTAATCGAATTCAGTTCCTTTTCTAACCGTTTTTCGACAATTTCTGGTAAAGGATCGCCATACAATTCGCGCGCACGATTGTAGCTTAAATCAGTGATCTCTTGTTCAGACCCAGGAATTTTTGGCGTATACAAATCGTCTTTTACTGGAATAACTTCTTCACATAAATCAGCGACTTTGTTGGGATTTTCTACTACAATTCGCTTAGCGACGTCTTGTCCTAAAAATTGAAATTCCGTTAACATTTCATCGGTGGTTCTGAAATGAACCTTTGGTAAACTATGGCGATTTAACGGATTAGCGCCACCCATAGACCCGACTAAAATTTTCCGATAGATGGCATCTTCTTCATTTAAATAATGAACATTTCCAGTGGCGACAACCAGCTTACCAAGTTCGTCACCGATTTTCACCAGATTACTAATAATTTCTTCCAAATCTGCTTCATTTTTCACCAATTCTTGTTCAATTAATGGCGCGTAAACTGGTTTGGGCATAACTTCAATATAATCGTAGAATTTGGCACGATTTTTTGCTTCTTCGACACCTTTTTGCATCATTGCTTCAAAAATTTCGCCGTTTGAACATGCGGAACCGATTAAAAGTCCTTCTCTTAACTTCGATAATTGCGAACGAGGAATCCGTGGTACTCGGAAAAAATAATCTACATTGGACATCGAAATCAATTTAAAAAGATTTTTTAATCCTGCTTGAGTTGTTGCTAAAATCGTTGCATGGAAAGGTCGAGCTCGTTTGTATGAATCTCCTTCGCCAATATGACGATTCAAATCATCATGGAAATGCATATCATGATTCTCTTTCGCTTCTTTTAAGAAAATCCAGCACAAATGACCTGTTGATTCCGAGTCATAGATGGCGCGGTGATGTTGTTCTAAGTTGACGCCAAATTTTTTCGATAAGGTATTTAGACGATGGCTTTTGAAATGTGGATACAAGAATCTGGATAATTCTAATGTATCGATGACGGGATTAGCCGCTTCAGGTATTCCATGTTTGCCATAACTTGTGTTTAAGAATCCCATATCAAAAGAAGCGTTGTGGGCCACTAAAATAGTTCCTTCTGAAAACTCTTTAAACATGCGTAAAACTTCTTCTTCGGATTTTGAACCGCGCACCATTTCATCTGTAATCCCAGTTAAATTAATTGTCGTTTGAGATAATGGATGGCCAGGATCAATAAACTGCTCAAAAGTCTCAATGACATTTCCTTTGTGCATTTTGACTGCGGCCAATTCAATAATTGTATCATAAACAGCGGAAAGCCCCGTTGTTTCCACGTCAAAGACCACATAGGTAGCATCTGTTAATTCAATATGTTCTTCGTTGTAAGCAATAGGTACACCATCATCAACAATATTGGCTTCCACGCCGTATAAAATTTTAACGCCTGCTTTTTTACCTGCAGCATGGGCATCAGGAAACGCTTGGGCGCCGCCATGATCCGTAATTGCGATGGCCTTGTGACCCCATTTCCCCGCTTGCACCACCAAGTCACCGACTTTATTGGTCGCATCCATTGTACTCATGTTACTATGCATGTGTAATTCTACACGTTTTTCACCTTCTGGCGCGTAGTCTTTTCTTGGCGCATGGGCGACTTCCATCAAATCTTGGGCATTCATGACTAAATCACGCATGAAGGTATCTTCTTGTACACTACCACGAACACGAATCCAACTTTGCGGTTGAATCGCATCAAAAACTTGTTCATCTTTTTCCCCATTCGAAAATTTCTTCACCACGAAAGAGGAAGTATAATCAGTTATTTTCAAAATTAAAATTTTTCGTTTAGAACGCAATTCACGTACTTCTTTATCAAAAATAAAGCCTTCAATCGTTATCCGACGTTCTTCTTCCAGTATGTTTCCCATTGGCATAATGGGTTCATCATTGGGAATATTCCGACCTAAACGAATTGGACCATCAAAAGCAGGCGCTTGTTGTTGTTTTTCTTTTTTCATTTGTTCATGTTTAACAAGCGATTCAGCAGCTTGTTGTTGAAAGGCTGCGGCTTGTTCTAATTTTTGCTCTTCAAACTTTTTCAGCACTTCTGCAGCTTGCTGTTGATCCATTTTTGGTTCAATATGAAATTTAGGAAACCCGTAAGAGAAATAAAGTTCCTCAATAATTGGTAAATATTGTTGCTTCAAATAAGGAATAACTGCTTCATTATCAACAGGTAAGATAATTTTCCGATCTTCAAATTGTGGTGTCTGTGTTTTTAAGACTTTCTGAACTAACGGTGTATTGCATTGACTATTTAACAAGGCCAATTGCCAATAATCCGTTAATTGTTCCTCTGTAAATGTTGTCTGATTTGTGGTTATTTGAACGGAAACCTGCGCAATTTGTTGAAAAGCTAGTTCCAATTGTTGCATAAATGTTTGATATAGCATCACTGGCATCAATTCATCAAAACTTAAATGAAATTCCCATAAGCGACTTTGTTGGTGAACAATGACCTTGTCAATCCGGCCATTTTGAATTAAGGGATGTTCTTTCGCTGTGTCATCTAACTGAATTTGCGTCATCAGTTTATCAAATAAATCGCGTGCTTTTTCTGTCACAAAATGAACCTCCTTCTATCATTGAAAAAAGGCCCTCAGACAAATCTGTCAAGTGCCTTTTTTCGGTTTCTCTGCATTCGCTTCTCTATTAAGTATACTCGTTTTTTGTAAAAAAACAATCTTGTTCCGTCACTGGCTTGCTAAAAATTAGAGAACAAGAGTAATGTACTCGTGAAGAATCCCATTATTTGTATGAACATATTGAAAAAAACATCCTTTAACTCCGTATTTACTAATCCCTTACAAATTCATTCTTGCCATTTCTTCCAATTTCTCAATCTCTTTTCGATAATTTTTCCGCATGGCTTGTTCTGTTTCTTCTAGGATTAAAACAAATCGGTTTTCTGTTCGTTTCACTTCATCTAAACTGGTGGCTATTTGATGATGAAACATTCGTTTGTCCCAAGTATCATTTCTAGTAAAATAAGCCACCTTGTCTACTAGTTGGTTCGTTTGTTGTCTAAATCGCTGGATTTCAGCGGAAACATGTTGCTGTTGTTGATTGATTCTGCGCTTTTCTTGATAATAGTTGTCTTCAATCATCTGGTAACTGCGGCGTTTTTCTTCCGGTGTCATCTCTTAACCTCCTTTTGCTGGTGTTTTTAATTTTGCGTCAGGAATCGTTTTCAAATAATGGCTCGCTGCGTCCGCCACTTGCCCTTGGAACGCACCTTTTAAGGAAGATGGCAACACAGTTTTTGATTGTTTGCTCATCAATTCTGAAAGTTTCTTGATTGTATGTGTGGAGGTTTGTTTGATTGTTGCGATTCTGGTTTGTTTTGCTGTAATCACAGCTTGAATGGCTTGGCGTTCTTGTATCTTTTGTACGCGTTCTAATTCCAATTGAAGTTCTCTTTCCAGTTCATCCATGTGCAACATCCTTTCATTTCTGTGCAAATAACTGATTCCCTGCTTGGCGATCGTATTCTTGAATATTTTTAGCCGCAGTTGTTAACTTTTCACTAAATGTCATCAGTTTTTGATTATATTGTTGAACTTGTTTCCGATTGTGACTGGCCTGTGCCTCGTTCCACAAACGACTTTTTTCATATGGTGCAATCATTGCTTGGACCTCAGAATAAGACAAATATTGTCTTATTTCATTAGCACTTGTTAAAATTTCCTTGGAAATTTCTGCTAACGCTTGTTCTGTGTCTTGCTGGCTTTGTTTCAGCAATTTCTCCGCTTCTTCACCGATTGTCCTAGCCTGATTAGCTACTTGTAATGCCAAGTCTGCTCGTAACTTGATTTTTTGACCGCCAGAAGCACTGGCAATTTTTGTATGTAAAGAACGAATAGCTTTATCAGTACTAGGTTTTAATTTTTCCAAATTCGCATTCGTTTGCGCAAATTCGCCATAGAGTTCTAAGTACTCCTGCACTCGTTTTTTCGCTTCGGCTTCATTATTTGTGGTGGGATCCCAGTCGCCATTTTTCTTTGCCCAGACTTTTGCTGCTAACTTGACTTGCTCCAAAGTCATATTCGGTGCGAAAATGCCATCTTTGGCTAAACGATCCAAATCCAAGTCGTCTCCATCAAAATAGTTGGCTAAAGTATTATGTTCACCAACCCCTGAAATCGAAAAAATCGTGCCATATTTACTATCACGTCCTGACAGTGCTGCCCACGAATCATTTTGGTAGCGAATCAAAAATTCTGGATTTTCTTGTAGCCACTGTTTTTCACTCGTCGTTAAACGTTCAAATTGATTGCGGCCCCAATCATCAAAACTGGTGGTCCGAAAGCCCATTTCTTGCCCGTATTTCCCTGCCATTTTCATCATGTAGCCACCTGATTGACTAAAGCCTGCAACATCGGTAATTGTGCCGTTTTGCGAGGCGATTTTTTGCTGCGTTTGTTTTAAAAATTTTTCAGCTTCCTGATATTCTTCAGAAAGTCCACCTACAAAAGCTGTTCCAGCTGTTTCAAAGCCTTTTTTGCCTTCATCACCAAAGGAATTGGTACCAGCGTACACGACAGCGACGTTGTTATAGTCAGGTTTGCCTTGGTCATCTAAAGGCGCGATGGCCATGGCATTTAGTTGGCTGGATTGGGTGCTGGCGGCTTTGTGGATGATTTTGAATTCTTTTGACTCTCCTTGACTTTCAAAATCAACAGTATCACTATCTGTTTGAACCTTCCTTTTAGTCATATCAATTGCTTTCGCTAGTTCTTCGGTTGTAATTTCTTTAGTCAAATTTTCTCTCCTCCTAATATGTTAATTCATGAATCTCTAAGTTATAAACTACTTTTGCATTTGGGCTTCCTTTAGTAGATTTTCTGAATTTTTCAAAACTCTTTTTTTCATCATTGCTCAATTTATATGTCGCATTTTTTAGTCCAACACTAATAGTAACATCCGTATTTTGAGGATTTAATGTATCTGATAGAACATATTTTTTCAGCTCATCATTGTATACGCCCTTTTCACTTAAACGAAAATCTGGCATAAAATATTTATCCTCAGACACATAAATTCTCACGTCACTATCCACATAATTCCCCAACAACGATGTCCCATATCCTTTTGCATTCCGCCATTCCACGCCAACGCCTTGCCACTCAATCTTCTCAATGCCTTCGTAGTTTTCTACCAAATAGTTTGACACATATTTTTGAATTAAATCGATTCCTTGTTGGTAATCTTTTTCTATTGCTTTTTTATCCATGTATTGTTTCCCTCCAATTCCTAAAATAATTAATATGATAGTAGCTAAGCTTATTAGCCACCACTTTCTTTTTTTCACTGACTCCCCTCCTTTCTTTTTATGTACACTAATTTTTTAAAACTTCTATGTTAAGCTATCTTCACTTCCTGATATTCTTCAGAAAGCCCACCTACAAAAGCTGTTCCAGCTGTCTCAAAGCCTTTTTTACCTTCATCACCAAAGGAATTGGTACCAGCGTACACGACAGCGACGTTGTTATAGTCAGGTTTACCTTGGTCATCTAAAGGCGCGATGGCCATGGCATTTAGTTGACTGGATTGGGTGCTGGCGGCTTTGTGGATGATTCTAAAATCTTTTGTTTTTTCTTGAATTTCTAAAACTACTGTATCACTATTTAATTGAACTGTCTCTTTTGTAGAATCAATTGCTTTTGCTAAGGTCTCTGTTGTAATTTCATTACTCAAATTCCTTTCCCTCCTAATATGTTAATTCATGAATTTCTAAGTTATAAATTACTTTTGCATTTGGACTTCCTTTATCAGACTTTCTAAATCTCTCAAAAACTTTTTTTTCAGCTTGGTTCAAATCGTATGTCGCATTCCTTAATCCTACTCTAACTGCAACATCTGTATTTTTATCGTTTAATGAGTCTAGCACAACATATTTTTTCAATTCATCATCATATTCGGTTTTATCGGTTAGACGAAAATACATCATGAAATAATCATCTTTAGATACATATACTCTAATTTCACTATTAACATAATTCCCCAACAACGATGTCCCATACCCTTTTGCATTCCGCCACTCTACACCAACGCCTTGCCACTCAATCTTCTCAATGCCTTCATAGTTTTCTACCAAATAGTTTGATACATATTTTTGAATTAAATCGATTCCTTGTTGGTAATCCTTTTCTATTGCTTTTTTATCCATGTATTGTTTTCCTCCAATTCCTATTATGATTAGTACTACAGTAGCTAAACCAATTAGCCACCATCTTCCTTTTTTCACTGGCTTTCCTCCTTTCTTTTTATGTACAATCGTGTTTTAACATTCTATTGGATTCGTTCCATAAATCCCTTTCACTAGTACAGCGCCAATGCTACTGGGTTCCCTTTACTAACCTAACTTCATTCAATCATTTCTATTCTGAAAGAGTATTTTCTTTAATTTTCTAACCTATTTTTTATTGGTTATAACCTCCTCTATTTAATCTAATAATTCAGCCACCATTTTATAATATCATTAACATATAATTACTGTAAATATAATTTTAAATTCTATCTATATATGAAAAATTTGTTTAAAAACAAAAAAATATCATTTAATCAGCTTAAATCACTTATTTATTTCCTTTGTTATTAAAAACAATAAAGGTAATAATTTTATATAGATTAATTTTTAAAATCGAATATTGTTTATAGCTTGAGACATTTAAGTTTTTTATTACATTAAAAAAGCTTAAAACAAAATCAGAGAAACTTTGATTTCGTTTTAAGCTTTATACTGTTATTAAGTTTGTTTATTTATTCCACTTCTGATGTTGTGTTCATCAAAATAGAAAGTGTACTTTCTAATTCTTCTTTGCGTACTTCCAACATTTCACCAGTACGTTTGATTTTGACTTCTACCACACCATCGACTGCTTTTTTCCCGACTGTGATACGGATTGGACAACCAATTAAATCAGCATCAGCAAATTTTACGCCTGCGCGCTCGTTGCGGTCATCAACTAATACTTCGTAGCCCGCTTCGGTCATCATTGCTTCAACTTCTTGTGATAGTTTTGTTTGATACTCATCTTTCACATTCATTTGGACCACGTGTAAATCAAATGGCGCAATCCCTGTTGGCCAATTAATACCACGCTCGTCTGCATTTTGTTCAACGATTGCTGAAAGTAAACGACTAACGCCGATGCCATAGCAACCCATGATCACTGATTTTTCACGACCGTTTTCATCTAAAACTGTTGCGCCCATAGCATCACTATAACGCGTTCCTAATTTAAAGATGTGACCAATTTCGATTCCTTTGGTAAAGGCTAAGACACCATTGCCATCAGGAGAAGGATCGCCTTCTTGAACAAAGCGTAAATCTTCGTAACTAATTGGTTGGAAATCACGATCTGGATTTACATTTGTCAAATGATAGCCATCTTCGTTAGCTCCAACAATGGCGTTGGCTAAATCTTGAACAGCTAAATCTGCATAAATTTTAACATCTTCGGAAACATTGACTGGACCAATTGAACCAAAGCCCGCTCCTAAGACACGGCGAGCATCTTCTTCTGTTGCTTCATCTAGGAAATCAGCGCCTAAGAAGTTTTTCAATTTGACATCATTGACATCATGATCGCCACGAACCAAGACCATTACTGGCTCTTCATCGGCAATAAATAGTACTGATTTAATAATACGTTGTGGCTCAACTTCAAAGAAGTTTGCCACTTCGGCAATTGTACCCACTTCTGGTGTTGCAATTTTTTCTAAATCTAATTGTGTTTCATGTGATTTTTTCGGCGTATAAAGACTTGTTGCCATTTCTAAATTGGCAGCATAATCACTTTCTGTTGAATAGCAAATAGTATCTTCCCCAATTTCAGAAATTGCCATAAATTCTTTAGAATCTTTACCACCCATGGCACCACCGTCCCCAATAATGGCACGGAATTCTAGTCCACAGCGTTCAAAAATGCGTGAGTAAGCTTTTTCGTAATCACGGTATGATTGATCTAAACTAGCTTCATCGGCATGGAAAGAATAGCCATCTTTCATGATAAATTCACGGCCTCTTAATAAGCCAGATCGTGGGCGTTTTTCATCACGATATTTTGTTTGAATTTGGTATAAATTCAAAGGTAATCGTTTGTAAGAATTGATTTCATCACGAATTAATTCTGTGAAGGTTTCTTCATGCGTTGGGCCTAAGATATAGTCACGGTCATTGCGATCTTTTAAGCGATACAAGTTAGGTCCATAAGTTTCATAACGGCCTGATTCTTTCCAAAGTTCTGCTGGTAATAACGCAGGCATTAACATTTCAACTGCATCAATTTTCTCAAATTCTTCTCGCATAATCGTTTTTAATTTTTCTAAAACACGATTGGCTAAAGGTAAATAAGAATAGATCCCTGCAGCGACTTGACGAATATAGCCTGCGCGCAACAGAATTTGATGACTTAAGACTTCTGCATCATTTGGTACTTCTCTTAACGTTGGAATTAACATTTTTGACTGTTTCATTAAAACTCTCCTCTATTTTAAAATCAACTATTTTTGATTTCTTTACACACTTTTTTACTTAAACTTTCTCCTTAAAAGAAAAAGCGTTGAATATCGTTCCAAGTAACTAACACCATTAACACCATGACAAACCCAAAGCCAATTAACGTAATGATGCCTTCTTTTTCAGGACTAATTGGTTTTCCACGTACACCTTCAATAATGTTTAAGACAATTTTCCCGCCATCTAAAGCTGGGATTGGCAACAAATTAATAATCCCTAAGTTCATTGACAACATGGCCATTAAGAATACAACTGTACTTACTCCAGCATTGGATGCTTCTTCCGATAACTTAAACATCATGACTGGCCCACCTAGTTTGTTTAAACTAAAGCCTGTGAATAGTGAGCCCAGTGCTTTAAAAATCTGTGTCGTACTATTTAAAGTATCCTGAATACCGCCCATCAATTTTGACGGTAAATCGGTTTTCATATAAGGATAAACGCCGACTTTACCAATCGTTTGTTTTTCCACTTTTTGTTTTTCTGGTGTCACTGTTAGTTGCTCTTCTTTGCCGTTACGCTCAACTATGAACGTTAACGGCTTTTCGGGGTTCTTCTGCACAATGGTTGTAAAATCTTCGTATTTTTTGATTTTTTGATTATTAATCGATAAGACTTTATCATTTTCTTTCAACCCAGCTTCTGCGGCTGGGCCATTAGGAATCACTTGTCCAATTTGGTTCGTGTTTAAATCAGTGACGCCTCCTTGTAGAAAGACCGCTAACGTAAACAGAATAAACCCTAAGATAAAGTTATTCATGGGTCCCGCAAAGTTCGTCAAAATGCGTTGCGATAATTTCGCTGATTGAAATTGAACGTCAAGTGGCGCAATCCGCACCTCGGTTCCATCACTTTCAATAATCGTTGCATCATGGTCAACTTTATAAACGGTTTCTTCTTCCTCGTTTCCATTGACATAGCCCTTGATGAATAATTCTTTTTCAAGATCAAAATCAACGACTTCCATCGGAATACTATGAGGTAATTGTACTTTTTTACTTGTATTAATTTTAACCACATTACCCACGGCATTTAACTCAACAGATAGAGGCATACCTGGTGTGATTTCTGTCATGTCTTCGCCCATCCCAGCCATTCGCACATAGCCACCAATCGGCAATAAGCGAATCGTATAAGTGGTGCCATCTTTTCCACGATGCGCAAAAATCTTTGGTCCCATTCCGATTGCAAACTCACGAACTAAAATACCCGCTCGTTTTGCAAAATAAAAGTGGCCAAATTCATGTACGAGGACAAGAATACCGAAGACAATAATGAATGTGATAATTGTTTTCATAGATGTCCTTCTTCCTTCATTCACTGACGTTCAGTGCTTTTTATTATTACATGGGAAAGTCTCGTAAAACTTGCTCTGTTCCCTTCCCGATAAACCAGCGCAACTGTTTACTGAGAACAGTCGCCACTGTTAGTGAACAAATCTTTCCTTATGTAAGACAAGTTTTATTTTAGCATATTCACTCATAAATAACCATTGGACTTGACCAGTTCGTCTGGATATTTTGTGTTTTTTTAGAAAACTGTATAAATGAGAGGAATTGATTACTACGACCAGTATTTTTTTTAAAGACCTTCAACAATAGTAGCTAACTTTAGACCATAAACTTTTCCGACAGTTTGTCGTATTTTATCAACACGCTGATTGACATGTGCTACCATGAAAGTATTAATAGTAATTTTAGGGGGAATGAATCAATGTATGGAGAATTACATGGTAAAGTGGCCGTTGTCACTGGTGCAGCTACGGGCTTAGGATTATTTATTACTCTGCGTTATATCTTAGAGGGCATGAATGTTGTTGCTGACTATGTCGGTGAGCTGCCTAAAGAATTTGAAGATGTCCAAGCCAAGCACGCAGACCGCGTAAAATTCGTGAAGGCTGATGTCTCTAATGAAGAAGATATTAAAGAGTTAGCTGAAACCGCTTTAAAAGAGTTTGGTCATGTTGACATTTGGGTAAATAACGCCGGTGTGGAGGCTTCTTTTCCGACAATTGATATGCCATTAAAAGAATGGCAACGTGTCATTGATGTCAATTTAAACGGTGTCTTTTTGGGTTCTAGAGAAGCACTCCGAATATTTAGAGATCAAAAAATCAAAAGGTCAATCATTAATATGTCCTCCGTTCACCAAAGAATTCCTTGGCCAACGTTCGCCCACTATGCGGCAAGTAAAGGCGCAACCGAAATGTTCACGAAAACAATCGCTTTGGAATATGCGGAATATGGTATTCGTGCCAACTGTATTGCACCTGGAGCGATTAACACACCTATTAATGCTGAAAAATTTTCCGATCCCGAACAGTTAAAACAAACAACAAGCATGGTTCCTATGGGCATTATTGGTAAACCAAATCAAGTAGCTGCTGCGGCCGCTTGGTTAGCTTCTGATGAATCCTCATACGTAACTGGAACAACACTCTTTGTAGATGGCGGGATGTCTCTATACCCTTCGTTCCAACACGGAGCTGGTTAAAAAGTAGTCTGCAACAAAAATTCATAGAGAATTTTTGTTGCAGACTTTGTACTATCACACACAAAATCTATTCAGGAGGCTTACCATGAAACTAGTCAAAAATGTTCTTTTAATTTTAATTGGTTTAGTTATTATCGGGATTGGCGCATCCACTTTAAGAGTGGCAGGTTTAGGAGTTGATCCTTTCACTGCTATGAATATCGGACTTTCTTCAATGTTTGGTATGCAATTAGGCATTTTTCAAATTATTGTCAATGCGTTTATTTTATTCTATGTCTATTTAAAAAACAAAAAAGCCATTGGTCTAGGAACTATTTTAAATATGCTTTTAGTGGGAATTTTGATTCAACAGATTTCTACTTGGCTTCAACCTTACGCCAATAGTTTAGGAGGCTCAACAATTGGCAAACTACTTTCTTTATTCTTCGGAGTCCTGATTTTTACATTTGGCTGCGCCTTATACATGGCTACAGATCAAGGCGAATCCCCCTATGATGCGATTGCGCCAACCATCTGTCAACAAATCAACAAACCTTACGCTTCTGTTCGAAAAGCACAAGATTTGTTGGTCCTATTAATTGGCTTTATTGCTGGTGGTCCAATTGGGATTGGTACAATTATTTGTGCATTTGGTGCTGGCCCACTCATTAGTTTCTGGAACAAGTTACTTCAACCTTTAGTAAAATAATTTTTTAACTAAAATATAAGAAAAAGCGATGACTCCATAGAGATTTTCTTCTCGAGTCATCGCTTTTTTATTTGTGCTTCTTTGAAGAAGCATGATTAGTGTGTTTCTTGTTTGGCTTTCCGTTGTTATTTTGGTTGATTATTTTGTTGGTAGAGTGAAAAACTAGCTGACAGAGCCTTCCAGCATAGATTTCATTAGAAAGAGTTGGAAGAAGTCAGTAAATATACGAATTAGCAATAAGTAAATCGTTACTCTTAATCACTAATGATTAGACAAAGAAAGTTCAATCGTAGTTAACAACGGAGTTAAATCAAATAGCATGGGCATGCAATGTTTTATACAATTTTACTTAAATAGTTTCACAGCTATACCTAGGACAATAGCTTAAATAATGTTTTATCTATATCTGTACTCCCAACGACAAAATGCAATATGATTTTAATTCCAAAAACATTATCCTTATAACTTGGTAGCAAACTATTAACTATATCTTCATCTAGAGGCTTTTCTAAAAGATCAAATTCCATGAACAATAAATCCATTGTTCTCAAAATGTCTTCTGCATATTTTGGTGCATTAATCAATCTTTCAACGACACTATTCAATGCTTCTGCATAATTCGGTGGTGAGACATTAACATTCAATGGTGTAACTAGATTTGGATCAGAACTTTTCAATTTTTGGCTTATCAAATAAGCAGCGGATTCAAAAATTTCATTCCTTCTATTAATTGGAATATCACTAGCAATTAATTTTTGATTAATGTATTCTTCTCTTTTTTTCTTTTCTAAATAGAATACTTCTCTATTAACTTTTAAAATTGAGTCAGTGAGCAGTATAATCAATTGATAAATTGCCCATCTGTAAGCTGTTTTCTGATCTTTTTCAAGTACATCATATGGAATTTTAGCAAGTTGTCGAATAGCTGTTATTGATTTTTTTAAGCCCGTAAAAGAATCGTATATCCAATAGTCTGCATTGATAAAACTGGCTATTTTTTTTATATCTATTCCTGAAATTTCGATACTTTTAAATTCCTGACTGATATTTAGCATGACTTCAGGATTCCATGAACCATACCATTTATCGCTATTAATATTAAATCTTTTTTCAACTTCAGCAAAAATTTTCTGATCAAAAATTTGAATATCTAATTGAGATGCATAATCAACTGCAGCTTTTTTTGAAGTAGCAATAAAAAGTACTTCATCAATATTCAAGTAATTTTTGATACCGTTTATCCACGTCAAACGCTCCATAGTTTTAATTCTTCCTGATTTGCAATCCACCCATACTCTATTACTTCTAAAATCGCTTGTATATTTGAGACCAATTACGTCTAGATCCGTTATTTCTTCAAAAATTATATCATTAGATGATTTTATTAAAATATTGTGAACAGCATAATATCCCATATAAAACAACAACCTTTTAGCTCTGAACTCTAATTGATTTCCTTTATTAATTTGCTTCTTTGCCATCTAAGCTCACAGCCTTTCATTTCTTAATACTTCTAAAAAGTAGTCCTCCGCTTCAGCAATTGGTGCTGCACTTTCCGCCATCTTCATTCTAACATATTCTGGAGATTCAAATTGTACTGAATTTTCTTCATCACTTGAGAAATCATGGGTTACAATGCTACTTTCAATATCAAAATTACTTGCCCTCAATATTCTTAAAGCCATCTCTCCAACATCTTTTTTAATAAGCTCCATGTAAAATCTGCCAGATTGATGAGAAGGCGTTATTTTAACAATACCACGACTTTCTAGTAAAACATAGTCTGTTCCATTAGCTGAGTGTGGTCCGACCCTTGCACCACTAACTAGTTTCTCTAAAAAGAGAATAGGATTTGAAAGCCTTGAATATGGCGTGAATTTTGTTCCAAATCTAATTGCTGAAATTAATAACTTTAAATCATCTAAAATATCATCCACTAAACTCTCTGCACCTAAAAAGTTAGATGTGAATAAGAAATTTTGTTCAAAATTTCTCTTTGTTTTTATAGTAACAGGATCAATAATTCCAGTTTTCTTGGCGAGAATAATTAATTGAGAATTCAAATCAATTTGCTTTTCAGAAGTTCCTTGAGTTTTTTGAAGCATTTCAATAAATGCCTCCAACTCTTCTTTACTAACAATATCAAGCTGCTGAAGTGGATAAATAATTTTGTCTTGCTTTCCAGCCCATATATATTCATTTGAATATATTGTTTCTTCCTTAATTACATTTTTTTTTAATAACATAAACTGTTCTTGATATGCTAATGCTTTTTCTATGTTCTCTTCATTATATCCATCATTTAATTCTGAATATAACTCTGAGCTAGATGTAGGTAACCGTTTAGTACTTGCCAATGTCTGTACTGTAATTCTTTCAGTATCCTCTGGTTCCATATATTCAAAATAATCGCCTGCAGCGGACAGTACTTCTTCATTCTCCAAAAAATACTCTTCAATTCCAATTATTTCATTTAAACTATCTCTTCTTAGTTCAAGTTTCTTTTCAGTGACAATTTCTAATTCTGGCAATATCGTATTCTTTAACTCTCTTTTGCCAATGCCCATTGTCCCAGCTAATTTTTCTAATTTTTTCATATTTTCAATTCTTGTATTTCCCCGAATGAGTCCTAAAAGTCTTCCAGCTTTACCAGAATTGTTTAACGCATCAAATTCCTCATAATTTGGTGTATTAGTTTGAAACTTATTTAAATGCTTTTGTGTTGCAACTGCCCAATATCCTTTTTCTACTTTTTCTTCCAAAACGTCTCCTCCTTATGAAATACTTATTTAGAAACCGTTTACTAAAACATATAATAAGTTTATCATACTACATGCATTAAATCTTCTTATGACAAAAAAATCACTTCATACAGTAATTAAAAAAAAATAGAAGACTAGTTTTCAAACAGACTAGTCTTTTCTAAATTTATTTATGTTTTCCCCATTCATCTAACATATTATATAGAGATTGTAACTTCGTTTACAATTTCCATACTATTATACCTAAAGTTATTTGCTGACAATTCTTGAACTGTACCTCCAAATACGTTAGCTTTTCTGTCTGGATCACTAATAGTTATAATAACACAATAATCCATTGAAAGAGTTTCTTTAGATTTTTTGGCTTTCTTCATAATAAAATCTCTATACTGTCCTTCTAAATACAAATACCAACTTCTATTGCTTGATAACGCACTATTAAAAAGCTTAGGTTTCAGTTCAGACAAGTCTGCTGAAAACTTTTTGACTGGGTAATATTTATCTCCATACTGAATCAACATCCTGTCTGTAGCATAATCAAAATTGGATGTAACCTTTTTTTTGCTATATAATTTTTTATTCAACATATTTTCAGAATTCTTTCTACCAATTGGATTGAGTATCGTTTTTTTAGTAGTGTCCCTATCAAACTTACTTTCATATGTTCCAAATCTGAACACCATATTTGATTGACAATATTCTGGTCCAAGTTCTTTTTCTAAATAATTGTTATATACTAGTGTAGCCTTTATTCTTCCTTTAAACTTCCCATCTTCTACTAAATTTTTTGGATAGGGAAAGTCCATAATGTCTATCCTTTTCCCTTTTTCCAAGTTACCTCTTAAAACTAGTGTAGTCGAGAATTCCGAATCCGAAACTAATATTTCATTGGAATTAAGCGGTTTTCCATACCCCAGTTTTTCCAGTCTTTCCTCCCCAGACAAAGCTGGCGATTCTCCATATTTGGCAGAATGAGTGATTAATGCTTTTAACATTAGAGGATCGAATTCTCCTGATAGTCCATTGGCTAGCTCCGCGATATTTTTAGCAATTTTAGGAGTTGAAAAACTCGTCCCTACTTTAACTGATTTTCTTCCGTCACTTGTTATACCCGTTTCGCTTGAAATGAAAAAATCATTTTGATCAACTGGATGAAATGTTGTGGCCGATAAATCTCCACCAAAATGACAAAGTTCAGGTTTGATAATGTAGCCTGGTCCTCTTCCTTTTCTAGAATATAATGATGGATGGTTTTCTTTAGAAACTTCATATTCATCAGAATTTCTGGTTAACGATCCGACTGTCAACGATCTAACAGATTCAGCACCTAAACTTAAGTTACCAACCTCTTCTTTTTCAAAAAATTTAGAATCATTGCCTGCCGATTTACATATTAATACAGCGTAATCGTCTTGTATTTTGTCTAAAGCAACTGCAAAATCAGAAAATTTATCTGTTGAGATTTCACCTTCTAAACTGACTGATAGATTCCATACTTTAACTTCCGGATTATTTTCAACAGCTCTCTTAATGTTATTTATTAAAGTTATCTCATCAACTCCATTTTTTGGTACGACAGGTACATCTACAATATTACATCCTGATACTGCATAATCTGAAACATTATTTAATTCATTTCCATGAATTAGTAAGCTCGCAATAAATGTACCATGCGTTGTATCCAGTTCACTATCTTCATACACACTACCCTTTCCACGCTTGACCCATCCAAGAGTATAATCATTAAGGCTACCCCCAGAATCCAGTAGCCCCACAGTAGGATACCTTTTTTTAGGATCAAAAACTAGAGAAGATTCCACATCTAAATTGATTGAATCTAACATATGAAAGGGTCCTTCGCTTTTTGCCATTGGCTCCAGTGATTTTATAGGTAAATTTTTAATAAACTTCAATTTATCAAATTTAGCATTTTTTATTTCTAAAACCCTCTGATTTCCTGCATAACTCCTATCCTCAAAAAAGATATTTCTACTTGAAAGAACATCAAATATATAGCTAAAGACTTGATTATTGATGCTTAAATCTTGAAAATCAAAAAAATTAATCTTATAGGTTGAAACATTTTCTTTTCCTTCAACAACTACAGGTGAATATTTCGAAATATTACTTACAGCAGAAATCGGGATTTGGAAACTTAAAACATCTTTTATATTAGAACTGATCTTATCTAATGAATCTTTAGAAGCAATATCAATTAGAATAGTATTTTCATTAGACATTCCAATTTGTCCGTACTTTTCATTTGTAATAAACATATCAATAATTGGTTTTTGATAAGATTTAGCCTTTGCATCATCAATAAAATTTACTTCTAAAGTGTGAGGAATCCCCTCGGGATAATCATTTAAATTCTCTTTTACATTGTTCACTATATCTACTAGGGTTTCACTCTTATTTTCTAAAGCTGCCCCCTCTAATACCCATTTACGAAGGTCTTTGCTATTGCCTCCTTCTGTTCTCAAATTGTCTTGCTCTCTATGAGAAAATTTAATCATAGGATATTTTTCATTACTCATTATTTACACCCTCCTTTTTCAAAACACTCCGTACTCTTCTTGATGGAAAACTAAAAACTTCTGTAATCTCCCTTTGACTAACCCCATTTTTATTAAGATACCTAATCAATTCTACTTCTGATATTTCAGAAGGATGTTCTCTTGTAAAAATCTCATAAACTATTTGGGAATACTTCAATTCACTTTGACCATTTATTATGCTCTTTTTAGCGGATGTATTAATAATTGACTTGATTGTTGACGGAGAGTACCCCTCCGTTAATTTGACTAATTGATTTATTTTTTTTGATTCGCCGTCGTAGTTAGTAGTCAATACTCCTGAAAACTCTTCAATCAATTCTTTACGTTGCTCACTTTCAGGCAAATTCAGTTTAATTACTTTGTCAAATCTTCTCCAAACAGCTTCATCCAATAACTGAGGATGATTAGTTGCAGCAATCAAAATACTATTGTCATCAAATGAATCGATATTTTGTAGCAGACTATTTACTACACGCTTCAATTCACCTAATTCATTTTTATCATCCCTAATTTTAGCTAAAACATCAAATTCATCTAGAAATAAAACACAAGGCTGTTTAGAGGCAAAATCAAATATTTTACGAATGTTTTTTGCCGTACTACCAAGCATTGAAGAGACTAAACCATCTAGTCTAGCCGTCACTAGAGGCAATCCGACTTGTAAACTAATAAACCTAGCCAAAGAAGTTTTTCCTGTACCAGGCGGTCCATATAGTAACAAATGACTATTTGTATCGATGCCCAGGCTAATAAGCTCATTTCTTTTCTGATATGAGAGAATAAAATCATTAATCTCATTTTCAATCAACTTGCTAAAAACAAGAGTTTCATCACTTTCTTTTGGTACGGAAACATCTACCATTTCCAACTTACTTTCGTTATCGAATGGTTTCGACGTAAGACTATCTAATGAACTCAATTGTGTGTTATTTTCTATAATTAACTTTTCTATCTTTTTTGCAATTTTTACTTGATCATTCTCTTCATAGTATTCTGAAAGCTTTCTAGCATAATTAATCACCTTCTGACGATTATTTGTTATTCCACCTTCAATAATTTTCAAAATCTCATCGTACACAAAAATCACCTCTTCGTACCCAATAATAATACATTCGTACTCAAAAATCAATAATTCGTAATCAAAAATATTTTTTTCGACAAATACAGATAAAAAATTCCGACTATAATTCTTTCCCAACAAATTAAATCTTTGATTCTATTTGTTGTTTTACCCTCTGAATCGTGCTCACACTCAATCGTGTCCTTTTAGAAACTTCTTTGTAACTCAGTCCTGATTTCAGCAATTCATAAGCATGTAGTTTATCATCTGTTATTTTGGCTTTAGGGCGTCCTTCTCGAAAGTTCGGATTATTTCTCTTAGCAAATGCTTTACCCTCCTGTGTGCGCTCTACGATCATGTCACGCTCCATTTCAGCTACTGATAAAATTGTACGTATTATCATCCGACCAATAGTTGTGTTTTCAATGGTTCCAAGATTAAGAACCTTATTTGGGGAAGCATCAGCCAATATAAGTAAAACCTTGGCTGTTGATGAATTTGGTAAGATTGTTATTCAGTCACCTAAGAGGGAAAACTCCAAACGGAAAGTGAAATTCGATGATAAGACTTTACGTATTTTAAAACGATGGGAATTAATCAAAAAGAATGGTACATTAAGTTTGGCATTAGCACTTTTGATAAAGACCAATTTATCTTTACCAATAAAAAGAATGGTCTTTACTATCCACAAGTAGCCAATGACTGGTTGAAAATGATTTTAGATAAATATGATTTACCCAAAATCACAGTTCATGGTTTTAGACATACATTTGCCAGTCTATTATTCAAAAGTGGTGTACCTCCAAAACAGCCCAAGAACTACTTGGCCACAAAAATTTAGAAACAACAATGAATATCTACACTCACGTTACAGACGATGATATAGATGATGCTCATAACCAGTTTGCCAAGTACGCAAATTTTCAAATCGTATCTATCAACATAGTTAGATAGATTTTCAGGCAAAATAAAAAACTCCGAATGCTGTTATATCAACATTCAGAGATTCTATTATAGGTTTTACCCTACACTACCTTCCATCTCATAACTAATCAACCGATTCAACTCAACCGCATACTCCATCGGTAATTCTTTCGTAAATGGTTCAACAAAGCCCATAACAATCATTTCTGTCGCTTCGGCTTCGGATAAGCCGCGACTCATTAGATAATATAATTGTTCTTCAGAAATTTTTGAAACTTTGGCTTCGTGTTCTAAGGACACTTGGCTGTTATGGATTTCATTAAACGGAATCGTATCTGATTTTGATTTTTCGTCCATAATAATCGTGTCACATTCGATGTGTGAAATCGAGCCTGCGCTGTCTTTGCCAAAAGTCACTTGGCCACGGTAGTTAACTTCGCCGCCATCTTTAGCAATTGATTTTGAAACAATTGAGCTAGAGGTATTCGGCGCATTGTGAATCATTTTGGCCCCAGTATCTTGGATTTGGTTAGCGCCAGCAAAGGCAATCGATAACATCGTGCCACGGGCACCTTTGCCATCTAAGTAAACGCTTGGGTATTTCATGGTTGTTTTAGCTCCTAGGTTACCATCAATCCATTCGACAGTGGCACCTTCATAAGCTTTAGCACGTTTGGTTACTAAGTTGTAGACGTTATCTGACCAGTTTTGAATAGTGGTATAACGACAATAAGCATCTTTTCTAGTGAAAATTTCTACGATGGCCGCATGCAAGCTGTTACTTGAATACGTGGGTGCCGTACAGCCTTCAACATAGTGAACGCTGGCCCCTTCATCGACAATAATCAAGGTCCGTTCAAATTGGCCGGTATTTTCAGCGTTGATTCGGAAATATGTTTGTAATGGTACATCAACTCGAACGCCTTTTGGTACATAAATAAAGGTTCCACCTGACCAAACAGCTGAGTTTAAAGCGGCCAGTTTATTATCTGTTGGTGGCACAAGTTTTGAAAAATACTCTTTGAATAAGTCAGGATATTCTTTTAAAGCAGAGTCAGTATCTGTAAAAATGATGCCTAATTTTTCAAATTCTTCTTTCATGTTATGATAAACAACTTCTGATTCATATTGAGCAGAAGCCCCAGCTAGATAAGCACGCTCAGCTTCGGGAATCCCAATTTTTTCAAAGGTTTCTTTGATTTTATCAGGTACATCATCCCAATCGCGCGCGGGTTTATCACTCGGTTTTTGGTAATATTTAATTTTACTAAAGTCAATATCTGACAGGTCTGGACCCCATTCTTGCATGGGCATTTTATTGAATTGTTCTAACGATTTTAAACGGAAGTCAAGCATCCATTCTGGTTCGCCTTTCACGCGAGAAATTTCGCGAACGACGTCTTCTGTTAGGCCGTCTCCGGTACTAAAGACTGGTTCCACATCGTCGTGAAAGCCAAATTTATATTCTTCTAATTCAGGTACTGTACTCAATTCGTCGTCACCCTTTCTTTATTTTTCACAATGTAAATGACCGGCTTCGCCTTGGCCGTTATTAGCAACAGCCTGCTCTAAGGCTTTCCAAGCCAAGGTTGCACATTTAATCCGAGCTGGAAATTTAGCTACGCCGCTTAACATTGCTGCATCGCCTAATTTTTCATCTTCGGCCACTTCATTTCCTTGAACAAGTTGAGAGAAATCCTCTGCTAAGGCCGTTGCTTCGGCGATTGTTTTTCCTAAGACTGCATCAGTCATCATACTAGCACTTGCGGTACTGATGGAACAGCCACTTCCTTGAAAGGCAATATCTTTAATCACATCGTCTTCAATGGCCACATCCAGTTCAATCACATCTCCACAAGTAGGATTATTCAGTTCAATTGTTTGGCTAGACGCATCTAGCGTTCCGTGGTGATGTGGGTGGCTAGAATGGTCCAAAATGACTTGGCGATATAAGTTATCTAATTTAGAAAGTGCCATGCTGGAAAAACTCCTTTGTCGCTTTAATCGCTTCAACTAAGCGATCTGCGTCTTCTTTGGTATTGTATAAATAAAAACTTGCCCGTGCAGTTGCTGGCACGCTCAGATAGTTTAATAGCGGTTGCGCGCAATGGTGACCCGCTCTGACAGCGACCCCTTCCATATCTAACGCCGTAGCCACATCATGTGGATGTAAACCTTCAATATTAAAAGCAAGCACACCTGTGTGGTCTTTTGGATTCTGTGGACCATAAATCGTCAAGCCCTCGATAGCTTGCAACTTCGGCAAAACATAGTGAACAAGGGCTGCTTCATGTTGATGAATGGCCTCTAAACCAATTTCTGTTAAATAATCAATGGCGGCACCTAAGGCAATTGCCCCGGCAATATTAGGTGTGCCAGCTTCAAATTTCCAAGGAAGCTCTTTCCAAGTACTTTCTTGAAGATGAACAAAGTCAATCATTTCGCCACCAAATTCCACAGGTTCCATTTGTTCCAATAAATGACGTTTGCCATAAAGGACACCAATTCCAGTTGGTCCACACATTTTGTGACCACTAAATGCATAAAAATCAGCATCGATGGCTTGAACGTCCACAGGCATATGAGGAACTGCTTGCGCGCCGTCTACCACCATCACAGCGCCATTTTGATGAGCTAATTGTGTTAATTCTTCGATTGGATTAATGACCCCTAACACATTTGAAACATGAGCAATCGAAACAATTTTCGTTTTTTCTGTAATTAGTTGACGTGCACTTGCCATGTCTAAAAAGCCGTCTTCAGTGACGTCTATATACTTCAAAATGGCCCCTGTACGTTGAGCTAATTGTTGCCAGGGAATAATGTTTGAATGATGTTCCATGTAAGATATGACGATTTCATCCCCGGCTGTAACTGCCAAGTCACCATAACTTTTGGCAATCCAATTCAAACTGGTTGTTGTTCCTCGTGTAAATAAAACTTCCGCTGTTTCTTTGGCATGGATAAATTGGCGAACCTTTTCGCGGGAGGCCTCATAGTCCTTCGTTGCTCGTTCGGCTAACGTGTGCACCCCACGATGAACATTGGCATTATCGGTTTCATAATAATGTCGTAAAACATCTAACACCGCCGTTGGTTTTTGGGTTGTCGCAGCATTGTCTAAATAAACTAGCGGTTCATCATTAACTTCTTGAAATAAAATAGGAAACGATTGACGAATGGTTGCTGCATCCATCATGCGTTTAACTTCCCTTCAATTACTTCTACAAATTCATTTTGTACTTCTTTAACTGGAATTGCTGTAATGACAGAACCTAGGAAGCCACGAATCACCAAACGTTCCGCTTCTTCTTTACGCAAGCCGCGGCTCATTAAATAATACATTTCTTCTGGATCTACTCGACCAACGCTGGCTGCGTGTCCGGCAGTCACTTCATTTTCATCAATTAAAAGAATTGGATTGGCATCACCACGAGCTTTATCAGACAGCATTAAAACACGACTTTCTTGCTGTGCGTCGGCTCCTTTTGCTCCTTTTAAAATGTGGCCAATTCCGTTAAACGTTAAAGTACCACGTTCACGAATAACTCCATGTTGTAAAATATGACCAATTGAATGTGGCGCTTTGTTTGTCACTCGTGTGTCGATGCCTTGTGTTTGTTTACCTGCACTAATTGCAACGACTTTAACTTCTGAATGAGCGCCTTCGCCAACTAAATCAGAATCAAAATCAGCAACAACATCGCCATCATTCATGACACCTAGAGCCCAATCAACAGAGGCATCCCGCATAATATAGCCACGACGATTCATATAAGTCGTTACAGTTTGCCCTAATTGATCCACAGCTGAGTATTTAACTTTTGCGCCATCTTTCGCAATCACTTCCACAACGATATTTCCAGAAGCTTTCTCTGCGTGATGACCGGTTGATTGAAAACGTTCTAAATAACTGAATTCACTATGATTATCTGCAACGATTAAAACATGTTTAAAGAAAGGTTGGTTGCTATCTGAATCCTGAATAAACAAAGATTCAATGGGCTCTTCAATCACTACGTTTTTAGGAACGTATAAGAAAACGCCACTATTCATGAAAGCCGCATGAGCAGCTGTCAGCTTATCTTCTTCTGGTAATACAGCTTTAGTCATATAGTATTCTTTAACTAATTCTGGGTGCTCTTGTAAAGCAGTAAAAATGTCTGTAAAAATTACCCCTTGTTCCGCTAATGAGGCTGGCAATTGCTCAAAAGCATGAAAAGATCCTTGTTGAACAATTAAAGGATTGTCTTTCATTTGATCAAAACTTGCGACATTTCCTTCAGAAGGCACATAACTTTCCATGTGAACATTTAATAAAGGCCAACGATGAAATTTCACACGATCAATATGTGGTAACTCACTTTCGTCAGCGTTTCTTAAAGCCATTGTTCGCAATTCAGTCATCCAAGCTGGTTCTTCATGTTCTAGTGAAAAAGCGGTGACTTCGTCAAGATAATCCATTAGATTTACTTTTTTCATTTATCTTGTCCTCCTTACGCTTCTTCTTTGTAATCAATACCTAATTCTTGGCTGATACCAGCATAGCCTTCTGTTTCTAAACGTTTTGCCAAATCAGCCCCACCGGTTTTCACAACGCGGCCTTCCATCATGATATGAACAACATCTGGCGTGATATAGTTCAATAAGCGTTGGTAATGGGTAATAATTAACGCACCAAAGTTCTCACCGCGCATTTCATTAACCCCTTTAGAAACTACTTTTAACGCATCGATATCTAAGCCTGAATCAATTTCATCTAAAATGGCAAACGTTGGCTCTAACATCAATAATTGTAAAATTTCATTTCGTTTTTTCTCGCCGCCAGAAAAACCTTCGTTTAAGTAACGCTCAGCCATTTCTTCAGGCATATTTAATAATTCCATTTTGCTATCTAATTTTTTTAAGAACTGCATGACTGACATTTTGTTGTCTTCGTCACGTTTTGCATTGATTGCTGCACGCATGAATTCAGCATTGGTAATCCCTGGAATTTCACTTGGGTATTGCATTGCTAAGAATAAGCCTAAGCGAGCGCGTTCGTCTACCTCTAAATCTAAAACGTTGACGCCGTCAAATAGAATTTCTCCTTCTGTGACTTCGTAGTTAGGATTTCCCATAATTGCTGCTGATAAAGTAGATTTACCAGTCCCATTAGGTCCCATAATTGCATGGATTTCTCCAGTATTAATTGTTAAATCGACCCCTTTTAGAATCTTTTTATCTTCAATTGATACGTGTAAATTTTTGATTTCTAACACAGACATGTACAATTCCCTCCAACTTGTTTTAATCGTTTTTCCGTTCTCACTCATTTTAGCCTAATTGAGAATGAATCGCAAATTACAATTGCTAAAAATAACAACTCTTATCATCAAATTTTAGGATTCAATTTGTGAAGGAAAATTTTAAAAGGCTGATATTTCAAAGTTTCTCTATATTTTTAAGTGATCCTCTCTACACAAAGAAAAAAATTCTGGTAGAATAAAAAAATTTATTAAAGAAAGCGTTTTCTTAAATAATTACTTTAGAATGACTTTCGCAAAGAGAGCGTTGAGATACGCCTTCATCATCTATACAAAAAAATCCAGAGCATTTGCTTCTCTGGATTCAATAATTTTTATTAGTGATTGGTTTTATACTTCTAAAAGTTCTTGTTCTTTTTCAGCAGTAATCGCATCGATATTTTTGATGCTATCATCTGTTAATTTTTGAACATCTTTTTCAAATGAACGTAATTCATCTTCGGTGATGTCGCCATTTTTTTGAGCTTTTTTCAACTCATCCATTGCATCACGACGAACGTTACGGACAGCAACTTTTGAGTTTTCCGCTTCTTTTTTCACGTCTTTGGCTAATTCTTTCCGACGTTCTTCCGTTAATTGTGGAATCACTAAACGGATGACATTTCCATCATTGGTTGGGCTAATGCCGATATCACTCATTTGAATAGCTTTTTCAATGTCAGCGATAGAATTTTTGTCAAACGGTGTAATCATTAATACACGTGCTTCTGGGATATTGATACTTGCTAATTGGTTAACTGGTGTTGGTGCACCATAATATTCTACTTGAATACGGTCTAATAGACTTGCGTTCGCACGACCAGCACGAATCTGACCTAATTCACGGCGTAAGCTTTCTTCCGCTTTTGTCATTTTTTCTTTGGCTGTTGCTAAAACTTCTTTAGACATTCTTTATTTCCCCCTTACAGTTGTTCCGATATTTTCACCAAGGATGGCACGACGGATATTTCCTGCTTCATTTAGGTTAAAGACAACTAAAGGAATATCGTTATCCATACTTAATGAGCTTGCTGTTGAATCCATTACTTGTAGCCCTTTAGAAATAACATCTAAATGTGTTAGTTCTTCAAATTTTGTCGCTGTTTCATCCACACGTGGATCCGCAGAATAAACACCATCAACATTGTTCTTCGCCATTAAGATGACGTCCGCATCTACTTCTGCAGCTCGTAACGCAGCCGTTGTATCTGTCGAGAAGTAAGGATTTCCTGTTCCTCCGGCAAAAATAACAACGCGGCCTTTTTCTAAATGACGTTCTGCACGACGACGAATGTATGGTTCTGCAATTTGACGCATTTCAATTGATGTTTGAACACGTGTAGGCACACCAAGATTTTCTAATGTATCTTGCAATGCTAAGGCATTCATCACAGTAGCTAACATGCCCATATAATCAGCTTGTGCACGTTCCATGCCCATTTGAGCACCAATTTGTCCACGCCAAATGTTTCCGCCGCCAACCACGATGGCCATTTCGATACCTAATTCATGGACCTCTTTAATTTCTTGGACGATTTCTTTAATGACTGGTGGTTTAATGCCAAAACCGTCTTCTCCGGCTAGCGCTTCTCCACTTAACTTTAATACGACACGTTGATACTTAGGTTTAACCATCATAATTCCCTCCAAGATTCTCTAAAAATCATTCAATTCCTCATTTAGATGACTTTTCACCAAAATGATTTTTTAGACCAAGCAGTGCGATCCACTGGTTTTGCCTAAAAAAAGGGAGCGCATATCAAAGTTATGCGTTCCCAAATGGCTGAAAGACTGCCTTGAATCAAGCAGTAATCAATTTATGCAGCTTCCTTTGGGGATCGCTGTCTGTTTAGATACTTATGATTCACGGCTTTTCAACCGAGCGTTTGATGCTCTTAGTTTTTCATTTGGCTCATTACTTCATCCGCAAAGTTATCTTCACGTTTTTCGATACCTTCGCCAACTTCAAAACGTACGAATAATTTTACTTCGCCGCCTTTAGAAGCAACAAATTTTTCGACAGTCATATCTGGATCTTTAACAAATGGTTGGTCAACCAAAGCGATTTCTGCTTTGAATTTTTGTAGACGACCAACAACCATTTTTTCAACGATATTTGCTGGTTTACCTTCGTTTAATGCTTGTTCAGTTAACACAGCTTTTTCGTGTTCTAATTCTTCTTGAGGAATTTGAGATTCGTTGACATAGCGAGGGTTGATTGCCGCGATGTGCATAGCAACATCTTTCGCTACTTCTTCGTCAGTTGTGCCATCGATAACTGTTAATACAGCAATACGGCCACCCATGTGTAAGTAAGCGCCAAATGCAGCATTGTCAGCTTTTTCGACAACTTCAAAACGACGGAAGCTGATTTTTTCACCGATAACAGTTGTTGCTTCGATTAAATCAGATTCGATTGTGCCTTTTTCAGTTTTAATAGCCATTGCTTCTTCCATCGTAGCTGGTTTGTTTTCAGCAACTTTAGTCGCAATATCTTTAACTAAATCTTGGAACATTTCGTTTTTAGAAACGAAGTCAGTTTCTGAGTTTACTTCAACGATTGCTGCAACGTTACCTACAGTTGCTACGTTTGCTAAACCTTCAGCCGCAATGCGGTCATTTTTCTTCGCTGCTTTAGCCATACCATTTTCACGTAAAAAGTCTACGGCTTTTTCCATGTCGCCTTCTACTTTTACTAATGCTTTTTTAGCGTCCATCATTCCAACGCCAGTCATATCGCGTAATTCTTTTACCATTTTAGCTGTAACGTCTGCCATTATTTGTGTCCTCCTCGGATATTATCAATTCTTTTTAAAAAAGCTATCTCAAAGGAGAATCAGGCTTTTTGTCGCCTAGCCTTTGAGACAGCTCCGTAATCATTATTATTCAGCTGATTCGTTGTTTCCTTCAACAACATCAACGATTTCTTCGATTGAAGTTGCTTCTGGTGTTTCTTCAACGAATAACTCTTCAGTTGCTTGGTCTTCCCCTTGGTTACCTTCGATGAAAGCGTCAGCCATTTTAGCAGTGATTAATTTCACAGCGCGGATTGCATCATCATTTGAAGGGATTACAACATCGATCTCATCAGGATCACAGTTTGTATCAACCATTGCAACGATAGGAATGTTTAATTTGTGTGCTTCTTGAACAGCAATGCGTTCTTTACGTGGGTCAACGATGTACATTACATCTGGAATTCTTGGCATATCAGCGATACCACCTAAGAATTTTTCTAAACGTTCACGTTCTTTGTTTAAGCCAGCAACTTCTTTCTTAGGTAAAACTTCGAAAGTGCCGTCTTCTTCCATTGCATTGATTTTTTTCAAGCGAGCAATACGTTTTTGGATTGTATCCCAGTTAGTTAACGTACCACCTAACCAACGATGGTTTACATAGTATTGACCAGCGCGGATTGCTTCATCTTTGATTGCTTCTTGTGCTTGTTTTTTAGTTCCTACGAATAAAGCAACGCCGCCTTCTTCTGCAACGTTTTTCATGTAATCGTAAGCTGCATCTACTAATTTCACTGTTTTTTGTAAGTCAATGATGTAGATACCGTTTCTTTCTGTGAAGATATATTTCTTCATTTTTGGGTTCCAGCGACGAGTTTGGTGACCAAAGTGTACGCCGGCTTCTAGTAATTGTTTCATAGAAATTACTGCCATGTTGTGTTTCCTCCAGTTTGGTTTTTATTTTCCTCTTCTTTTCGTCAACTCCTTGAAGAACTACCGTAGTAGCACCACTTCGCAGATGGAAAAGAATGTGGATTTCGTGTGTGAAAATCACACCTTTAACAGTATAAGATATTTTCAGAAAAATAGCAAGCCTTAAAACTAGAAATGTCGCTCCTACTGCGCTTGCCAAACAAGATGACATTCTTCGTTTCCCGTTTCATCGATGGTTCGCTTTTGTTGGACAAAGCCTTGTTTTTGATAAAAGGCATAAGCTGCTTGATTTTTCCTGTAAACAGCCAAAGATAAGAGGTCCTGTTCTTCTTTTGCTACTTGCAGTAATTTCTGACCGATGCCCTTCCCTTGAAACGCTTTTTTTATAAAAATTCCTGCGATATAGTTATCCATTAAGCCTAAAAACCCAATTATCTGACCCTCTTCTTCCGCTAAGATCAGTGTTGCTTTTGGCAACGCAGCGCGGACAAATGCCTTATTTTCTTGCCAATAAGTTGGTGCGACAAATGGATGAGCTTCTAGATTCGTTTGCAGCCAAATAGCCATAATGGTTTCTAATTCTTTTTCTGTTAACTGGGTTGTCTTTTTGATAGTCAGCATTTTTTGACACTCGTTTCTGTTATTGATTATTTTCAAAATAAAACATTAACACGCCTGCTGCGATAGCGACATTCAATGATTCTGCTTGACCTTTCATTGGAATATAAAGATTTTTCGTGGTTTCTGCTAACAATTCTGGCGAAACTCCACTACCTTCATTGCCTAAAATCAACGCATAATTTTCCACTGCCTCTTGTTCATAATAAGCAATCGCAGCTTCATTTAATTCTGTACCGAAAACTGGTAGTCCTTGCTTCTTGAATGCCTGAACCACTTCAGTCAACTCTCGTTGGAGAACTGGTAAATGATAGTGACTTCCCTGCATTGAGCGCAACACTTTTGTATTGTAAATATCTGCTGTGCCTTTACCTAAAATCACGCCTGCTAAACCTGCTGCATCAGCTGTGCGAATCATCGTACCAACATTGCCAGGGTCTTGGATATTATCTAAAAGTAACCAACCACCTTTAAAAGAAAGCGACTGCTCTTGTTGCGTTTCCAAGGTGACAATTGCCAAAATTCCTTGTGAAGTTGGCAGCTCCGACAAACTATTTAAAACCTCATCACTTACAAAAATTAATTTTTCTGTTTCTTGTTCAGCTAACCAAGTTCCCCATTCTTGTTGACCTCTTTGGTTAAACAAAATCCACTGGACATCGGCATTGGCCTTCACAGCTTCTTCAACTAAATGAAATCCTTCTATTATATATTGGTTCAGTTCTTCTCGGTACTTCTTTTTGTGTAATTTTTTCCATTCTTTTAATTGGTTATTTTTCGTTGATGTAATTTCTTTCATAAGTCACCTCGCCTTTGTATTATAGCATGCTTCTAGCTTGCTTGGATACTTGCTAGAACCAAGAAAAATCGCTATCATAAAGAAAAAAGCAAAGGAAGTGTCTCTCATGGAAAAACTAAGAATGAATGTACAAGGACGTGTCCAAGGTGTTGGCTTCCGCTACATGACAAAAATGGTGGCAGATCAATTAGGTGTCACTGGTTCGGTGAAGAACGAAGACGACGGGTCCGTTTCAATTACAGCAATTGCACCTGAAGACATAATGGAAACATTTATCAAAAAAATCAAAGATTCCCCCAGTCCGGCGGGACGTGTAACGTATGTTGATATTCAAGAAGACCCTTTGTTAGAAGAAACGGAACAATTTAAAGTGATTCAATAAACTTACTTTCTAACGATTGATTTCTTTGGGAAGAAGCCTTGAACAGCAAGTAGTTCCTGCTTTTTATTGATTTTTGTAAGAGCTTCTTTTCGATTTTGATTGAAAAAGAGCGCTGTTTCAAGTATAGTTAACCATGTAAAAATTTTTTAGAAAAGGACCGAATTACATGCGTAAATTAAACCGATGGCTTTACGGCTCTGGCTTACTATTTTTAGTAATGTTTTTATCAGGCTGTGTGAAAACAGGAGCAGATGGACAACCAACTGGTGAAGGTTTTGTCTATAACTTCCTTGTTTTACCGATGAGTAATGCAATTACTTATCTTGTCGATAACTTTAATTGGAACTATGGTTGGGCGATTATTTTTATCACCATTATTGTACGGATCATTATTTTACCGTTAGGCTTACATCAATCGAAAAAAAGCTTTATCCAAACGGAAAAAATGCAAGCAATCAAACCCCAAGTGGATGTTGCACAAGCAAAAATGAAACAAGCAAGTACGCGTGAAGAACAAATGGCCGCACAAGCAGAACTACAAAAGATTTATAAAGAAAACAATGTGAGTATGGTTGGCGGAATTGGTTGTTTGCCTTTATTAATTCAAATGCCTATTTTCTCTTCTCTGTTCTTTGCTGCTCGTTATACAAAAGGTATTGCCACGGCAAGCTTCTTAGGAATGAATTTAGGGCAACCAAATATGATTTTAGTGGCATTAGCTGGTTTAGCCTATTTAGCTCAAGGTTATATTTCAATGATTGGTATTCCTGAAGAACAAAAGAAAACAATGAAATCAATGCTGATTGTTTCACCATTAATGATTGTTTTCATGTCCTTTAGCTCACCTGCAGGCGTAGCACTTTACTGGGTAGTTGGTGGTATTTTCACATGTATTCAATCTGCCATCACAAATATCCTCTTACGTCCAAGAATTAAAAAACAAGTACAAGAAGAATTGAAAAATAACCCACCAAAACAAGTGGTTACTCCTATTAAGGATGTGACACCAAAAGAAACAAACAAAGCAACGCAAAAAACGAACCAACCAAAAGCAAACGGCAATAAAGGTCGCAATGCTGGAAAACAAAAACGTAAATAAAAAAAGGATCGCCTCTAAACGGCGATCCTTTTTTTACTTCAATTCTTTCCCAGTTATCTCTTCAATAGTTCGAATAGACTTTGGACCAAAGCCATGCAACGAAAGTAACGCTTTTCGGCCTCGTGCATAGAGTTCATCCACACTGTCGATTTTTTCATTCGTTAGCGCACGAACAGCTGGCTTTGATAATTGTGTTAAAATTTGTTCAAATGTTGTTTCTAGCATGCTGTCGGTTCCTCCATAGCGGTCGAAAAGCAGCGCTTTTTATTTTACAATTAATAAATCTAAGCTAGCAATTGATAACGCCATTTTAGCAATTTGCATTAATTGTTTTAATCGGTTTTGTTTGACTTTTTCATCCTCAACCATAACCATCGTTTCATTGAAGTACGCATCAATTAACGGACGTAGATTTACTAGTGCTTCATAGTTTTCTGCAATCGTGCGTGTCGCAAATGCTTCAGATAAATCGTTAACTGCTTGATACAGTTCTTTTTCTGCCTTATTTTCAAACAGACTTGGATCAATCCCTTCTTCAGTATCACCTAAAAGTTCTTGACCTTTTTTCGCTAAATTAATAACACGCGTTAAGGCTTCCATGGATGGTTTAAAATCTTGATCTTCAAAACGGCTTTTTAAAATATTCGCTGAAGCAAATAATTTCGATAAATCGGCTTGCTCAGCAGACACCACTGCATCGATAATGTCATGGCGAACATTTTTCGTCATTAATAATTGACGTAAGCGAGCTTTCACAAATTCAACGACTTCTGCTTGTCCTTCGTTTAGTAAAACGCCATATTTCTCAACATCTTGATTCACTGCTTCATCAACTTCTGTTTGTAATTGAACTAATGGGAAGGTCCAGCCTTTATCTTCAATAATTCGGATAACGCCATAGGTTTGACGACGAAGTGCATAAGGATCGTTAGAACCTGTTGGAATCATACCAACTGAGAAGAATGAAAAGACGCTGTCAAGCTTATCGGCTAAGGCCAAAACAGCCCCGATTGCTGTTTCTGGCAAATCACCTTCACTAGAAGTTGGTAAATAATGTTCTCGAATCGCCGTTGCTACGGCTGGTTTTTCGCCTTGTAATAAGGCATATTTTTCTCCCATAATTCCTTGTAATTCTGGGAATTCACCAACCATATTTGTTACTAAGTCAAATTTATAAATTTCAGAGGCACGTTTTAAATCTTCCAATTCCTCCTCAGATAAGCCAACTTTTCGACCAATGATTTGTGCAATTAAAGCAACCCGTTGCATTTTTTCATAAATTGAACCAATCTTTTCATGGAAAGTCACATTTTTTAGTTTTTCAACACATGCTTCAATCGTTAATTTTTTATCTTCATTGTAAAAGAATTCTGCATCTTCTAAACGAGCAATTAACACTTTTTCATTTCCTTTAATCACGTTTTCAAGGTGAACATTATCCCCATTGCGAACAGCGATAAAATGCGGCATTAATAAGCCTTGATCGTTACGAACTTCAAAGTAACGTTGGTGTTCTTTCATAGAAGTCACTAATACTTCATCTGGAACAGATAAATATTTTTCATCAAAACTGCCTACAAATGCAGTTGGATATTCCACTAAATTCGTAACTTCTTCCAATAACTCTTCATCTAAAGCTAACTGCCAATTTTTTTCTGCAGCGAGTGCGTTCGCTTGATCAACAATCATTTGTTTCCGTTCATTCGGTTGAACCACTACAAATTGTTCTTTTAATTTTGCTTCATATTCATTAGCATGTTGGAACGTCACATCGTCTCCCAAGAAACGGTGGCCACGAGAAGTTTGCCCTGTCGTCACGTCTAACACTTTGAAAGGAATTACTTCATCATCAAGTAGTGCCACAATCCAATGAATTGGACGAATATATTCGAAATCATAGTTTGCCCAGTGCATTGTTACCGGGAAAGTTAGACTTGTAATCACGTCATTTAATTTTGTTAATACCTCTTTGGCACTTTGGCCTTTGGTAAACTTCGTCACATAGACATATTCGACACCATTTAATTCTTTGAAAACAATGTCCTCAGTTGTAACTCCTTGGCCGCGTACAAAACCTTGTGCAGCTTTTGACCAATTTCCTTCAGCATCTAAAGCAATTTTTTTCGCTGGACCTTTTACTTCTTCTTCAACATCCGCTTGTTTTTCAGGAATCGCAGTTACTTTCACGGCTAAACGACGAGGTGTGGCAAAGGATTGCACTGTTTCATAGTCTAAATGATGTTCATCTAAAAATTTGATTACTTTTTCTTCAAGTTGGATACGGCTTGGTGTGACAACATGTGCGGGCATTTCTTCTAAGCCAATTTCTAATAATAAATCTTTTGCCATGTTATTCTGCCTCCTTGGATATACTTTGATCTTTATTTAATAATGGGAACCCTAATTTTTCACGTTCAGCCACAAAAATTTTCGCTACGGAACGAGCCATATTCCGAATGCGGGCTAAATATCCTGCACGTTCCGTTACAGAGACAGCGCCGCGAGCATCTAATAAATTGAATGTATGGCTACATTTTAAAATATAATCATAGGCTGGGTGAACTAAGCTTTCTTCAATACAGCGTTTAGCTTCTTTTTCAAATTTGTCAAAGTTTTCTAAAAGCATTTCTTGGTTACTAATTTCAAAGGAATATTTTGAATGTTCATATTCAGGTTGGACAAAAATTTCACCATATTTAACGCCTTGTGTCCATTCTAAATCATAGACACTTTCGACTTCTTGGATATATGATGCCAAGCGTTCTAACCCGTAAGTAATTTCAGAAGTGACAGGATGACATTGTAAGCCGCCAACTTGTTGGAAATACGTAAATTGGGTAATTTCCATGCCATCTAACCAAACTTCCCAACCTAAACCAGCACAGCCCATTGAAGGATTTTCCCAGTTATCTTCTACAAAACGAATGTCATGTTCTAATGGATCAATTCCTAATAATTTCAAACTTTCTAGATAAAGTTCTTGGATATTTTCAGGAGAAGGCTTCATTACAACTTGGAATTGATGATGTTGGTATAGACGGTTTGGATTTTCACCATAGCGTCCATCAGCTGGACGACGAGAAGGTTCTACGTAGGCAGCATTCCATGGTTCAGGTCCAATGGCACGTAAAAACGTGTAAGGACTCATAGTACCGGCTCCCTTTTCTGTATCATAGGCTTGCATTAACATACAGCCATTAGATGACCAAAATTTTTGCAAGGTTAAAATCATTTCTTGTACGGTTAACTTGTTTTTCATTGTTTTCCTCCTTGGAATATTTTTTATAGACATAGGGATTGGCTTTGCTTCGGGAATGTAAATTTAAAAAGGGCTACAGAGAAACAATTTTGTAGAATGGGATAATTTTTATGCTGTTCATCATCTACTCTGTCGCCTTTGCGCCAATTGAGCTTTTTTGAATAAACGTTACTATTTTTTCTTTTGGTGTTAACTGTTTGCTTTTTTTATTCGGTTACAACGTTCCCTTTGGTCACCTTGTGCTGTTCCACATCTACTCCATGTTTTTGGCTAAGCAGTTTGTTTTAACATAGAGGAGACAACGTTCCCTTTGGTCACCTTGTACTGTTCATCATCTACTCTGTCGCATTTGCGCCAATCGTAGTGATTCACAGCAAAAAGTCCCCATGCCTATTAATAGACATAGGGACGAATAATTATCGCGGTTCCACCCTACTTCCGATGTGTTCATCGGCAGCTTCGTTTGTCGTACTCCAAAGTGCCTTTCAAAAGTTCCGTGTTTCTGGCTCCCACTCTCCCAGATTCGCTTAACAGAGGGTTCTTTTTACTTCTCTTTTTCTTCGTACGTATTTAACTTCTCTATCATAATACGGTGTCTGAGGGAAGTTGTCAAATTTTTTTAGAAAAACGTCTGCTTGTTTATGTTTCTTTTTCTTCCTTCTTTCGTGGTGGAATTTTTAACGTATTTTCCCACGTTTTCATTTGATCAATAAATTTTTTGCTTTTTAAGTGCAACCCGACATATTCATCGTATAACATATCAATCGTTTCTCGAATACTTTTCTTAGTTTCTTCTTTTACTTGAATGTTTTGGACTTTTTCATAGGAGACTTGCGAAAATAAGCGAATAAAATGAATCGCTCTAGGATCTGCATGGTAGCGCTGTTCATCTAAATGCCAATGTTTTTCACAAAGCACACCGCTATACTTTGAAGAGTAGTCAAATTTCCCTTGTGTTTCGCCACAAGCCACACAATGATGCCATTCTGGTCGTACACCAAACCGTTCTAACAATTGAATTTCAAAAATATTTGTAATGATTTCCGGATCTTTTTGCTCATTTAAAGCGGATAATGCCATGTGGGTAAATTGAAATAAATTTGGGTCATAGTGCTGATCTTCAATTGCTGCATCGACTAAGTTTAAAATATATGTTCCGTATGCGTTAATAAATATGTCTTGTTGAATGTTTCGAAAAGGTTGAACTTCTTTGCTGCTATTGAGAAAAGATAAGCCTTCTTCTCTAAAATTTCCGATGTAGACGGCTTCTGTAAATGGCAGAATCGCTGGCAAAAGAGGATTATTTTTTCGATGCGCGCCTTTCACAAAAAACATCAATTTTCCATAGGATTCTGTAAAAATTTTGACGAGTTTATCCTTCTCTTTAAAATCCTTCGTAAATAAAATAATGCCTTTGGTCTCCCCTAATGCCATTCAATTCACTTCCATTTCTTATGTAAATTAGTGTAGTGTTTGGAAAGTTCGTTTATACACTCACTTCCCAAACACTACTTTCTTAATATTCTTCTTTGCGATAACCAAAATCTTGTAAATAGATTTTTTTGTCACGCCAGTCTTTTTGGACTTTTACCCACAGCTCCAAATACACTTTGTCATCTAATAAATATTCAATATCTTGACGCGCCTTGGTACCAATTTGTTTCAGCATTTTTCCGCCTTTGCCAATAATAATACCTTTTTGACTGTCCCGTTCCACAATAATGGTTGCTTGGACATGGACTTTATCGTTTTCATCCCGTTTCATTGAGTCCACAACGACAGCGACAGAATGAGGAATCTCATCTCTTGTTAAAAGTAACACCTTTTCACGAATTAATTCGGAAACGATAAAATATTCTGGATGATCCGTAATTTGGTCATCAGGGAAATATTGTGGTCCTTCTGGCATTTGCTCAACGAGAACATCCATTAAATGCTCAAAATTATTTCCTTCCGTGGCAGAAATGGGAATAATTTCTTTAAAGTCCATTTGTTTCGAATAGTCTTCAATAATACTCAATAAATCATCTGGATGGACTTTGTCAATTTTATTAATAATCAAGTAGACTGGACTATTATTATTTTTCAATCGTTCAATAATAAAGTCGTCACCTTTCCCGCGTTTTTGATCAGCACTTACCATAAATAAAGTAGCATCTACTTCACGCATCGCATTGTAGGCACTTTCCACCATGAAATCGCCTAAGCGGTGTTTAGGTTTGTGAATCCCTGGAGTATCGATAAAAACAATTTGTGCTTCAGGAATTGTATAAATTCCTTGAATCTTATTACGAGTTGTTTGTGCTTTGTCACTCATAATTGCAATTTTTTGGCCGACAATTCGATTTAACAATGTTGATTTTCCAACATTTGGTCTGCCGACAATGGCTACGAAACCAGATTTATGTTCAGTTGTCATTGTATTTCTCCTCTTATTTCCACATTTGAATGATTTGTAAAATTTTTGGTACAAATAGAATTAGTCCTACTAGCACTGCGAAACCGGCTGTTAATAAAACAGCTCCTGCGGCCATGTCTTTAACCTTTTTTCCGATTGGATGAAAGTGAAAATCCGTAAACATATCTACGACATTTTCAAAAATTGTGTTGATAATTTCTGCCAACCAGACGAGAAAAACGGCCAATAACAACCACAGCCATTCAGCAAGTGTTAAGGAAAACAAGAAACCAAACACAATGGCGGTGACACCAAACGCCACATGTTTGCGCATATTACGTTCTTCTCGAAAAACTGTTTTGATTCCTTGCCAAGCAAATTCTAATGAATTAATAAAATGTTTATTTTTTCCTGTTTGCTCATCTTTTAAGGCCATACGCATCTAAAATCTCTTTCTGTAAACCAAACATTTCTTTTTCATCTTCAGGTTCCATATGATCGTACCCATTCAAATGTAAAAAGCCATGTACTGCCAAAAAGCCCATTTCTCGCTCCAATGTGTGCCCATATTCAACTGCTTGTTCTGCTGCTCGCTCTGTTGAAATAATTAAATCACCTAGATTACGTGGTAGCTCTGCCAACTCTTCATCATCAAAAATAATTGGCAATTCGTCTTCCCCTTCATCCTCTAAAGCAAAACTGATGACATCTGTAGGCATATCTTTGCCCCGATAGTCACGATTAATCACTTGGATACCTGCGTTATCTGTAAAAGTCACCGACATCTCCGTATCTTCGGCAATTTCTAGAAAACCCGCTGCAAATTGCAGCAAGTTTTCGATTTCTTTGATTTCTTCTGTTGGTACTTTCTCGGTTTCATCAATGAAAGTAATATCCATTAGTCATCTCTCTTTTCTTGTTCATCTTTCATTTCTTCTGCTTCAGCTTTCATTTTTGGATACTTAATCCGTGAATGGAAGGTACTGCATAATCCATTAATTAATGATTTTTCAATGATGCGAATCTCTTTCATCGTTAACCCACATTCATCTAATTGGCCATCTGAAATTCTATCTTGAATCACATTATGCACAAAGGCTTGAATTTTTTCGTTGGTGGGATGATCCATCGCCCGCACAGCAGCCTCACAAGTATCAGCAATACTCACAATCCCTGCTTCTCGTGTTTGTGGACGTGGCCCAGGATAACGGAAGTCTGATTCTTTAATTTCAGGATTGCGTTCTTTTGCTTTCACATAGAAAAATTTCATCAATGTTGTGCCATGATGTTGACGACAAATGTCAATCACCATTTGCGGCATATTGTACTCTTCTAAAATTTTGGCGCCATCAATTACGTGGCCAAAAATAATTTGTTTACTATCTTCTGGTAATAAAAAGTTATGTGGATTTTCTGCACCAGCAGGTAAGTTTTCCACAAAGAAATTGGCGTGTTTAATTTTGCCAATGTCATGGTAATAACAAGCAACTCGTGTTAATAGCGACCGCCCGCCAATCTCAGCAACAGCGTTAGCGCTCAAACTAGCCACCATCATGCTATGATGATAGGTACCTGGCGCTTCTTCTAACAGTTGTTTTAACAACGGATGGTTCGGATTACTTAATTCATTCAAGACAATCATACTATCATCGGTCACTAATAATTCGATATATGGATGCAAGCCCATTGTTGCTAAAAATGAAAGTACCGTTCCTGCACTTGCACAAATTAAAGCTGTCCACGTTTTACCATCTGTTAAACTCATCCCTTGATAAATCATTAAGACAACCGCCATGAAAACAGGAAAGACCACTACCCACATTAAAGCTGGGAAAACTTGCTCACTCATCCGTTTTCGTTTAACAACTGTTGCTAGAAATCCTGAGAATAAGTACATAATCAGAATAACCGTCAACGAGTTTGTGCCAATAGAATTATAAAAGATAAATAACGCAAAAACGACTTGGAAAATGGCAGCGATTATCCCTGAACGACGATTCACAAAATGATTTAGAATTAGCGGTGCAAAGGCTGCTGGATAGAACAAGGGAATATACATCAACTGCTCTGTTTGGAAAATCTGGAAGAATTTCATTAAAATAACACTGATTAGCATAGCACCCGTGTAAAAGATAATAAACGAGCGTTGTCGCGAAGGCTCAGTCACTTGTTTTGTAAAGAAAATCAACACTTCAACTTGAAGTAAAATAGCTAGTGCTAATGCCACCATCGGAAAAATAGACGTATTTTGACTAGTCATTCCTAGTAACTCAAGTTTTTCGACCGCTTTTGCATCAATTTGAGTACCTTCACGAACAATAATTTCGCCTTGATAAATCATTGCGGGTTGAACAGCATTCATCGCTTTTTGGCGTAGCTCTTCTGTTCGTTTTTCATTGGCAATATCGTTTACCACAATCCCTTGGTTAACAATGTAACGAATGACTTGTTGCATGGTACTCGTAATGTCTAAGTATTGAATTTTACCGTTAGCTTCTTGGCGAATTTTATCCAAATCAGATTCTCGAACGTGATTTTGCATCGCATCATCCACCAACATCAAACTTTCTGAACGAACCTTATCTAATTGCTCAGAGGTTAATGTAAAGATTGTTTGATAAAAAACATTAGGAAAACTTTGATAAAACGTAACTTCATCTTGCGGTAAAGATTCAAACAATGACTTTAAGCTAGCTACTCGTTCTTCCACGGTCGGCGCAGGAATCGTTTCTTCCTTTTTGGCCTTTGCTTGCTTATTGCTGTACTCTTTGTCTACTTTTTCATTCGCAGAATCAATCAATTTAAATAATTTATCAATACGATTATGTTGGACAGATGCCGTATCTTCTTGATAAATATATTCGGGTGTGACAGCTTCTGCTGCCAATTTTTTTCTTTGTTCTGTTTCGTAGGTATTCTCGATATTTTTATTTGCACGAATAGTTTTCTCGGCCAGTTGACCTTCTTTAATTTCTACTCTTTTCTGATGGACACTGCCAAACATAATCATAAATAAAAGAAGAGAAAAAACGGCTAATAAAATAGGTAAATAGGCTTTACCTAAACGATCCCCTAACTTTGTAAGTACTTTTTTCAAAAGGTACTTTCACTCCTTCCCTAACTGCTTAGGAATGCTTTTGTTGTTCTTTTTCATAGGCTTGAATAATTTGCGCTACAACCGGATGACGCACAACGTCACTGGCTTCAAAATTTACAAAGGCAATTTTTTCAATGTCTTTTAACGTACGCTCGGCGTTAACTAAACCACTTGTTACACCACGTGGCAAGTCAATCTGACTAGTATCTCCATTAACAATCATTTTTGAACTAAACCCTAAACGAGTTAAAAACATTTTCATTTGGGCAACCGTGGTATTTTGTGCTTCATCTAAAATGACAAAAGCATCATCCAATGTACGACCACGCATATAAGCAAGCGGGGCTATTTCAATAACGCCGCGTTCCATTAAACGATTTGTATGATCCATACCAAAAATTTGATACAAGGCATCGTAAACTGGACGTAAATAAGGATCGACTTTTTCTTTTAAGTCACCTGGTAAAAAGCCCAAGCTTTCGCCAGCTTCCACTGCTGGACGAGTTAAAATAATTTTTTGTACTTCACCTTTTTTTAAAGCTGCTACTGCCATCACCACGGCTAAAAAGGTTTTCCCTGTCCCCGCAGGTCCCACCCCGAAAATGACGTCATGAGTTTTAACTGCATCGATATATTTTTTTTGACCAACATTCTTAATTCGGATGGCCCGACCATGATGGTCCTTCATAATTTCTTCTTCATACATGGCAATAAACGCCTCTAAATTTCCAGCTTTGGCCATTTTTAAAGCAGAAACGACATCTGGCGTATGCACTTTGATGCCTCGTTGAATTAATGTTTGTAGCGCTCTTAACACGGAAGCGACTAACTCTACCTCTGATGATTCGCCAATTAACTGAATAACTTCGCCACGACTATTAATCGTTACGTGGGTATTCTCTTCTAAAAATTTGATATGTTTATCATGTGTTCCTAAAAGCATGTGTGCATCATCAGAATCAGTAAGTATTAATTCCAAAGATTTTGACTGATTATCTGTCAAAAAACGTCCATCTCCTTTATTATATAGTCCTTTACAATGATACCACATTCTTATCTGTTTAAAAAGAAGTCGTACCTGATTTGACTTTGAAAGTCAAAAAAGAGAAAACCGTAAAAAGCTACCGGTTTTCTCTTTGTATAAAAAAACTAGGACAGTATCCTGTCCTAGTTTCGATAACGCTCTTAGTTTTCTTGTAATAATTCTTTCACAATTGCGTTAACTTGGTTGCCATCGGCTTTGCCTTTGACTTTCGGCATCATAGCGCCCATCACTTTACCAAAATCTTTTGGTGAAGTGGCGCCAGTTTGCGTCATTACCTCTTGAACTAGTTGACGAATTTCTTCCTCCGTTAGTTGTTGAGGCATATATTTTTCAACAATTGCTATTTCAACTTTTACTTTTTCAACAAGATCGTCGCGTCCCGCCTTTTCAAACTCTGATAAAGAATCTTTTCTCTGTTTCATCTCACGAGACAATACAGTGAGTTCTTCTTCTCCGTTCAATTCACGGCCCGCTTTAATCTGATCATTTTGAATGGCAGTCTTTAACATACGAAGTACGGCTAAAGTTTCTTTGTCTTTAGCTTTCATCGCTGTTTTAATGTCGTCATTCAATGTGGTTAGCAATGACATACCACCAACTCCAATTCATTCAAAACTAGAATTTTTTACGTTTTCTAGCTGCTTCAGATTTTTTCTTACGCTTTACACTTGGTTTTTCGTAGAATTCACGTTTACGTGATTCTTGTAAAGTACCCGCTTTTGAAACGGAACGTTTGAAGCGACGAAGAGCATCATCAAGAGATTCGTTTTTACGAACGACTGTTTTTGACATGTTATTCCCTCCCTCCGAGCTTAAAAAGTAACCGTTTTTCTTATTTGTGGGAAAAACCCACAAATTAAAATACTGTCCTTGTTATATTATAGCTAAAGCATAAATAACCGTCAACCACTCTACTGATAAAATACGAAATTTTTGTTTGATTTTTCGTCTTATTCGCTATTTTTCGCAACAATCGGCACAACGACCAAGTATTTCAAAGCGATGTCCTTCAATTGAACAACCTTTTAACTGTTCTTCAAAAAAATTCATCGGACACATGTGAATTTCTTCCGTTTTGCCACAAACCGTACAAATAAAGTGATGATGATGTTCCACCTCTTGGCAACAACGGAAGCGAAACTTTTGCTCGCCATTTAATTCTGTTTTTTCCAGCAATTCTAAGCGCTCAAAGTCATGCAAGTTACGATAAACCGTATCATAACTGACTCCTTTAAAGGTTTCATTCATAAATTCATACACTTCACGTGCAGAAACATACCGATTTCGCTTAATCAAATAGCTCATCAGTAATTCTCGTTTTTTAGTATATTTTAATCCACTGGCTTTCATGGTTTCTAAGGCTTGTTCAATATTGGTTTTTACTGGTGCCATCGCCATTTCCTCCCTCACCAACCTAAATCAGAATCATTACGAAATAGATTCTGGACTTATGGTATAATAAAATTATTAAAAATGCAAGAAAGGACTTACCCTCTATGACTATTTCTGAAGAAAAAAAATGTGTGACGATTTTTGTCATCTCAGATTCTGCTGGCGAGACCGCTTCAAAATTGGCGGCTGCTTCAATGGCCCAGTACCCCACTGTTGATTTTACTTTGATTAGACGAACATTCGTTAAAGACGAAGATAAACTGGTGCAAGCGTTAGAAGATGCCAAAAAAGCAGAAGCCATGGTACTGCATACTATTATTAATGATCATCTCGTGGCGATTGCTAATCAATTTTTCAATGAGCATCAATTGTTCCATTTTGACATTTTGACACCACCAGTTGCGGAAATCGAACGATTAACAGGTGTCGCACCCATGCGGGAACCAGGTGCCTTACATCATCTGAATGAAAACTATTTTAAACGAATTGAAGCAATGGAATTTGCTGTCAAATATGACGATGGCAAGGACCCACGAGGCTTTTTAGAAGCGGATGTGTTACTTCTTGGCGTTTCCCGAACTTCTAAAACACCGCTAAGTCTCTTTTTAGCCAACAAGAACTTAAAAGTTGCTAATTTGCCACTAATTCCTGAAGCACATTTACCGAAACAATTATTCGAAATGGACCCTAAAAAAATTGTTGGCTTAACCAATGATCCCAATGTTTTAAACGGGATTCGTAAAGAACGAATGCGCGCATATGGATTACCTGAAAATACTTCTTATTCAGATATTGAAAAAATTCGGCGAGAACTGGCTTTTGCAAATGATCTTTATCAAAAATTAGGTTGTATCGTTATTGATGTCGCTTCTCTTTCAATTGAAGAAACTGCCTCAATGATTCTTAATGCTTTGAACTTAGAAGATCATAGCTATTATTCCACGGAAACATCCGAGGATTAAAAAAAACGAGAAAAAATCACTAGTGATTTTTTCTCGTTTTTTTAAAAGACTTGAACGCCTTCTTGATCAATATTGAAAATTTGGATGCTCGCTTTGGTAGATAATTTTTCCAAACTTTGAACAATTTCGTTGGTTCGTTCTTCTGGCGACAAGATTAGCACAGTTGGACCAGCACCGCTTAAGAAAGAGCCATAAGCACCTCTTTGCTGAGTTAAACGACGAATTTCTTTTAAGTGAGGAACCAATGAACGACGATACGTTTCATGCCATTTATCTTGTTCCATCATTTTGCCTGCTAAAGGTAAATCCCCGTTTAAAATTGCGGCAATCATAACATTGGCAATTGAGCTGGCCGCGACTGCTTCTTTATAAGTCAATTTTTCGGGCAAAACAGCGCGACTTTTTTCGGTAAATAACGGTTCCTCTGGAATAAATGCAATGACATCACACATTGGAAAATGATGTTTGACATGGTAGACTTGGTTTTCTACATGGCTAGCCACCACGAAATCTCCTAAAATAGCAGGGGCAACATTATCCGGATGTCCTTCCATCTCTGTGGCCAAACGAACTTTTTCTTTAGGGGACAAATTTAAATGTGCTAGTCGGTTAGCTAATTCAATGCCTGCTACAATCACACTTGAGCTACTGCCTAGTCCTCTTGCAAGGGGAATGTCAGAAACCATCCGAATAACTTTTGGTGTTAATTCTGGTGCAATTTTCAATGCCGTTTGAATTAATAAATTCTCTTCATTAGTAGGAATCTCTTCTCCCAAAGTATGTTGAATTTCCCAAAATTCACTTTCACCTAAAACGTTGATTGTTAAATAAGCGGATAATGCAATGCCACATGAATCAAAGCCAGGTCCTAAGTTGGCACTAGTGGCAGGTACTCTTATTTTCATAGTGTTGCGACTCCTTTTCGTAAGTGCAGACGCATTTCTTCCACGTCACTCATTTTTGAAATAGCTACTTCTGTCTCCATTGCTGTATCAGGATCTTTCAATCCGTTACCAGTAAAGACTGCCACGACGGTTTCACCTGCTTTGATTTTACCGCTTTTAACATGTTGAATAACTCCAGCTAATGAAGCAGCCGAACCAGGTTCAATGAAAACCCCATCTTGAGCAGCAATTTTTCGGTAAGCCGTTAAAATTTCTTGATCTGTCACGGCATCAATGAAACCACCGGATTCATCCCGTGCCTGTTCTGCTAATTGCCAACTAGCAGGATTTCCAATCCGGATCGCTGTTGCCACGGTTTCAGGTTGCTCAATCACTTGGCCTTTCACGATCGCTGCGGCACCTTCTGCTTCAAAACCATGCATTCTTGGTAAAGTTGTTCCTTGTTTTTCATGCCATTCTTTAAAACCTTTCCAGTAAGCGGAAATATTGCCGGCATTTCCAACTGGAATCGCTAAGACATCGGGCGCTTGACCTAATTGTTCACAAACTTCAAAAGCTGCTGTCTTTTGCCCTTCTAAGCGATAAGGATTCACTGAATTAACTAGCGCAACTGCCTCAGTTTTCGCAATCTCTCGCACCGCTTTTAATGCTTCATCAAAGTTACCTGGAATCGAAATAATGTCCGCCCCATACATAATAGCTTGCGCCAATTTTCCCAGTGCGATTTTTCCTTCTGGAATCACTACATACGCTTTAATGCCTGCTCTTGTGGCATACGCAGCAGCTGCGGCACTAGTATTTCCTGTAGAAGCACAAACAATCGCTTTGGCACCTTCTTCTACCGCTTTTGCTACAGCCATCACCATCCCGCGATCTTTGAATGAGCCAGTGGGATTTAAGCCTTCGTATTTTCCATATAATTGAATACCTAATTCTTTGGATAAATTAGGTAAAGGAATCAGTGGCGTATTTCCTTCGGCTAAAGAAATCATTGGTGTTTTTTCTGTTACGGGCAAATACGCTTGATACTGTTTTAACAAACCTTCATACATGTTTACTCATCTCCTATAACCTTCATTACATTCAATAACTGAAAGGCTTCCGTATTTTGAATAGCTGTCACAACTTGTTGCATTTGTGCTTTTGATATCTGGTGTGTAATGGCAACAATTCTTGCTCGCTGTCCATCTGATTTCTGTTGAACTAATTGATCAAAGCTGACTTCTGCTTTAGTCATTAATTGCGTCAACTGCGAAAATTGTCCTGGTGTATCTGGAACATCTAACGAAAAATAGTACTGTCCAAATACATTTTCGGAACTCGTCAATTGGGTTTTATGTTGATACGAATTGAACATATGGCCAGTCGTTGCCAAGCGAATGTTTTTAGCAATCGTAATTAAATCACTGACCACACTGGTTGCTGTCGGTTTAGCGCCAGCTCCTGGACCGTAATACATTGATTCCCCCACGCCTGCACTTTTAATAAATACTGCATTGTACTCATTCCGAACAGATGCAATAGGGTGCTTTTGATTGACTAGCATAGGCGCCACTTCCACCGAGATACTATTCTCATTTTGTTCAGCAGAGCCAATCAATTTGATTTCATACCCCAGTTGTTTAGCCATGGCGACATCATCTAAAGACAATCCGCGAATTCCACGAATATCAACTTGTGGTAATGAAACATTCATCCCAAAAGCAAATTGACTTAAAATAACCATTTTATAGGCTGCATCGATTCCATCGACATCATTTGTCGGATCCGCTTCAGCAAATCCCAACGCTTGCGCTTCTGCTAAAGCTTCTTCATAACTTTTATCAGCAGAAACCATTTGCGTAAGCATATAATTCGTCGTACCGTTCACAATTCCTAAAACTTGTTGAATATTGTCTGCCGCTAAGCTATTAGCAATTGTTCTTAAAATAGGAATCCCGCCAGCAACACTTGCTTCGTAATATAAATCACAATGATGTTTTTGGGCTAACGCTACTAATTCACTCCCATGTTGCGCCAGTAAATCTTTATTGGCAGTCACAATATGTTTGCCCTTTTCTAAAGCTTTCATGATATAGGTTTTGGCTGGTTCAATGGTTCCCATTAATTCCACAACGATTTGAATCTCTTTATCTTCTAAAATATCATCAATTGAAGTTGTTAAAGAAAGACCGTATTCTTCCGCTTGCGCTTGTTTCGTTTCAAGATTTCGGACAAATGCTTTTTCAATGACTACATTCATTCCTGTCACTTGTGAAATTTTCTCTTGATGTTCTTTCAAGAGAGTTAAAACGCCAGTGCCTACAGTCCCTAATCCTAGTAACCCGATCTTTAAGGTATCCTTCATTTTTACCTCCATCAACAGCGCTATTCTAGTTACGCTATTTTTTCCTACTTTTTATCGATGTTCAATATGCTCAAAGGTCTGATTTAAAATATCTATTACATGATGATCATCCAATGTATAAAAAATCGTTTTTCCTTCGCGACGTGCCTTGACAACCCGGCTATCTCTTAATAATTTTAGTTGATGAGAAACGGCGGACTGTTCCATTCCCAATTGTTCACTAATCGCCGTTACGTTATGCTCGCCTTCTTTTAAAAGTAGCAAAATTCTTAAACGTGTTGGATCACTTAATACTTTATATAATTGACTTACTTGTTTGATTTCTTCCATTTGTTTCATTATAGTCGCCTCACTTTGCACTCATTATAACACAGAGTTTTTTAAAATAAGAACTGCGATTGTTCTTTCCTACGAAAAATATGGCACAAAGAAAGTTGGAAAAATGACAAACTTGTCGATTTTCCAACTTTCTTCATCTATTCGTGGTTGGCTTGCTGAACTGCATCCATCACGGCATAACGGAAGCCATTTTTTTCTAGAGCTACGACACCGCGAATCGTACTTCCTCCTGGAGAAGTCACTTCATCTTTCAATGCTCCTGGGTGTTTTTTCGTGTCTAAGGCTAAGGTCGCCGTTCCTTTTATCATTTGAGCGACAATTTCATAAGATAAGTCTCTTGGTAACCCTTCTAAGACTGCTGCATCTCCCAATGCTTCCATAAAGATATCAACAAAAGCTGGACTGCAACCAGCCACAGTACCAAAAGTTTCCAGTTGCGCTTCACGAATTTCTTTGACTAACCCTAAAGTAGCAAGAAGTTCCATTGCCAGGTCCTTCGTTTGGCCTTCAATTATTGGTGCCAAGGCTACGCCAATCACGCCTTGATTCACGCTAACTGGTGTATTAGGAATGGCATGAACAACTTTGGCTTCTTTATTGCCAAGAGCCATTTGTGCTTCTTGTATGGTATGACCTGTTGCAACAGAAATCAATAGACTTTCGTTGGAAAAATGAGGGGCTAATTCCTGAAGAACAGGTAACACGACCTTTGCTCCTGTCGCGATAAAAATAACCTTACATTCTTGGAAAAGTGCATAATCTGTGACAAGTTGAAAGCCCCACTCTTTTTGAAGTGCTTCTGCGGTTCCACTTGATCCGCCTTTCACATATAAATGTTCCTTCTTGACTGCCTCAGCTTTCAGTAACCCTTTAATCATGGCACCGCCCATACTGCCAGCACCGATAAAGCCAATTTTCATAGCATTCCCTCCTTAGTTAAATAAAGTGTTTGTGTCAAAAGTCAATTAGCTTTTGACACAAACACTAACAGTCGTACTTTTTTCCGTACAGCTTGTTTCGTTTATTTTATTTTGTTAATTCATTAACGACTGCTTCAAACGCAGCAATTTTTTCAGAAGCTTCTGAACTACTTGTTGCTTTTGTTGCTAGATAGAATTTAATTTTTGGTTCTGTTCCTGATGGTCGGATAGCAATCCAACTGCCATCTTCTAAATGATATTTCAACACATCAGAAGGAGGCGTTTGTAATTGTTCTGTTTGACCATCTGCAAAAGTGCGTGTTAATTCTTTAAAATCTTCCGTTTGAGCAACTTGAATCCCGGCAAACTCAGTTGGCGCTTGTTCACGACATTTTGCCATTAAAGCTTTGATTTTACCGCTGCCTTCAATTCCGCTCATTGTTACGGAAATAGTTTTTTCTTCAAAGTAACCAAATTCTTCAAAGATATCTTGTAAGCCATCGTATAATGTTTTTCCTTGTTTTTTATAGAAAGCCGCTACTTCTGCTAATAAAACTAACGCTTGAATTGCATCTTTATCACGAACAAAAGGTTTCACTAAGTAACCATAACTTTCTTCAAAACCAAACATAAACGTTTGACTGTGGTCTTCTTCGTATTGTTGAATTTTTTCAGCAATAAATTTGAAACCTGTTAAAACATTAAACATCTTCGTATTATATTTCTCAGCAATCGCTGTAGCAAGTTCACTAGAAACGATTGATTTTAGAACCGCAGCATTTTGAGGTAACGTGCCTGCTTGTTGATGGGCTTCTAAAATATAATGAATCATAATTGAACCTAATTGATTTCCTGTTAATACTTGGTAGTCTCCGTTTGGCATCCGCACAGCGGCACCTAAACGATCAGCATCTGGATCTGTTGCAATCAATAAATCAGCGCCTTCTTTTTCCCCTAAACGAATCGCGTATTCGAAAGCTGAATGTTCTTCAGGGTTTGGTGACTTAACTGTAGTAAAGTCAGGATCAGCAACAGCTTGCTCAGGTACTAAAACAAATTTTTCAAAGCCGGCTTGTTTTAATGCCTTTTCTCCTAACATTTTCCCAGTTCCATGCAAGGGAGTGTAAACTAATTTTAATTCTTTACCCATTTCGTTAATTAATTCTTGATTAATCGTAACTGTTTTAATTTCTTTCAAATACGCGTTATCGACTTCTTCACCAACAATGTTAATTAAACCACTGTGGGCAACTTCTTCATCTGATAAGACATCAATTTTCAAAGGATTTTCGATACTACGAACATATTTAGTTAATGCATCTGCATCAGCTGGCGGCATTTGACCACCGTCTTCACCATAGACTTTGTAGCCATTATAGGCAGCTGGATTGTGAGAAGCCGTAATCATGATTCCCGCAAAAGCTTTAAAGTAGCGGACCGCAAAAGATAATTCTGGTGTTGGTCGTAAGCTTTCAAACACAAAAGAAGGAATATCATGTTTAGCTAATGTTTTAGCTGCTTCCATTGCAAATTCTGGAGACATATGACGTGAATCATAGGCAATGGCTACACCGCGACGTTTCGTTTCAGGATCTTGCGTATCCATAAAACGTGCAAGCCCTTCTGTCGCTTGACGAACCGTAAAGATATTCATTCGATTAATACCGGCGCCTAAAATCCCGCGCATCCCGGCAGTCCCAAATTCTAATGGTGCGTAAAATGCATCTTCACATTTTTCAGGGTCTGTATTTAAGTCCTTTAATTCATTTTTTAAATTTTCTGGAATATTTTCTTCATTTAACCATTGTTGGTAAACTTGTTCCCAAGACATGGAAAACACCTCATTTGTTTTTTTGTTTTTACTTTTTAAGTATAGCATTGGATATTCGTTTAGAAAAGGGAAGTTATAGCGTTTTCTCTCAGCAAATGATTTTTATAAGAAAAATCTTACTTACTGTTCTATTTTTGTTTGTCTATTTTCAGAAAGCTGTCGTGTAATCCGTACCATTCGCTCACAAAAAAGAGGCATTTCTTCTGGTGAAATTCGGGAACAGTTCAAACGAATACTTCCACGTTTTTCACTAAAAGCGACACTTGGTGCTACCAAAACACCTTCTCGTAAAAACACCTGCCACTCTTCTGGCTTAAGTGCCCCTTGACGCCAATGTGCCCATAAATAAAAGCCGCCTTTTACTGGCGAAACTTCCCATTCTGGCAACGATTTAAATACTTGATATACAGCTGTTGCTCGTTGTTCCACTTGTTTATTTAATAACGTAATTTTTTCAGAAAAAGAAGGATCTTCAATCGCCATTTTAGCGAGCATCTGCGGAAAAATACTCAACGAAACATCCATCATTTTTCTGGCTTCTGCAATTTGTTTCGTCACAGAGGCGGGCGCACTTAACCAACCAATTTTCGTGGTCGAACCTAAAATTTTTGACAACGAACCGATATACAAGACATTATCTGGATCTAATTTTTTTAAAGGAGGAATTTCTGTTTTCGGGATAAAACTTAGCTGCCCAAAAACATCATCTTCTAAAATAGGAACTTGATACGTTTGACAGACTTTCACGAGCTGTTCTCTTTTTCTTAAAGGCATCACTGTCCCAGTCGGATTTTGAAAGGAAGGATTAACCATAACCATTTTGATGCGATGTTGTCGGATTGTTTGTTCTAGCGCTTCAAGATCAATCCCTTCATCTGTCATGGGCACACCAAATAAGCGCACACCAGCAGCTTGGAAAATTGGTAAGGCATAGAAGAAAGATGGATCTTCTACAGCAACACTATCTCCTTGTCTCAATAAAACTTGCAAAACTAAAAAAAGTGCTTGTTGCGCACCTGAAGTAAGCAATAAACTTTCACTTGGTAAATGAAGCTGATATTCCGTTGCTGTAATGGCTTGGATTTCTTTTCTTAACGGCAAATAACCTAATTCATCTTGTGCTTCCTCTTTTAAAAATTGTTTCCAATTTAATGCTGGAAAATCGAAACTGGGAATTAAGTCTAACGGCAACTCGCCTGTATACATATCTAAGTCAGTCGGCAAATTTTGTTTAGCTCGTAACTCAATCTCTGCCACCAAGGGATGAACTTGTTTGAACACATTTTGTTCTAAATAACGATGCCAATCCGTTCGTGGCGTCATCATTACCCCCCATTTTCCTTCGTTGACAATCGTTCCACTCCCTCTTTTTCGCACAATCCAGCCTAAGTCCACCAGTTCGTCTAATGCATGAACAACGGTTGAACGATTGACAGACAAGTACTCTGCCAGTTTACGTTCCGAAGGGATTTTTTCACCTGGTAATAATTCGCCTGTTTGAATCTTTTGAACAATCATTTCCATAATACTGCGATAAATGGGAACATTTTGTTCTTTTTTAAGTTGCCACATAGCCATCACCTCAACAATTGGATGAGTTAAAAGTAATCCAGTTTAATGCTTTTGTCAATCGAAAATACAAGAAAAGTGAGACAGCCGTTTTGACGAATGTCCCACTTTTCTGTTTTACTATTAACAGGTTTGTCTCAATGTTTGTGTAAAAATGCTTGGATGGTGTTATAAAAGATTCCTGCGAACATAAAGATTAACCAACTAAACCGCCAATCCCCTAAAACAAAACTAATAAATAGATAGAGTGCAACAACTAAGGGCCAATAAACGGATGCAATAATTGCACCGACAGGATTTCCCACAGGTCCTTCCTCTGTTTTTGTTTGTTGAGGGGCAAAATCAGGATGACCAACATGTTCTGAATAAAAATAAGTTTCATTCAACAATTTATTAAAACTTCCTTTAATTACTCCACCAAATATAAACAAGAAGACGCCAACCGATACTAAAAAGAAGAGCCAACTAATCCCCATCGTTCCATTATAATATTGTCCGCCCATCATTTGATGCATGGAACGGCGCATCATCAGATGAAGGCCACTACTAAAGACAACAACTGGGATTAAACCCAAAATACAAAAAACGACGCCCGCTGCCATACAAAAAATAAATGATCGTTGAAAACTTTGTTCTCTTTGTGCAACTTCTTTTTTTAACTTAATCGGAATCAATCGTTGCCCCAGCTGTTTGTCCATTGCAACAAACCGATTACCAGCAACAATAAATAATGGAACGCCGATTGCCACACCTATGAAAAGACAAACTAAACCAAGACCGTTAGAAAGAACACCACGCATACCAACCAGCAAGCCAACACCCACCATGATTGCAACAACACCAAGACCAATTTGAATAGCACCTTTACGTTGGACAGCTAAATAGTCAAGTCCTTCCTCCACTGAAATTTCTGGCAAACCGTTCATTGAATCGTTTGTTTCATCCACTTGTTTATTTTCTAAATTCAATTCTTCCATTAATTCATCAATAGTACCAAATTCAGAAATAATTGTACCAATTGCTTCATTTTCCGATTTTCCTTGGCTGAGCAAATCTTCATAACGATCCTCAGCATTTGCTAATAAGTCCGCCTTTAATTGTTTTGTTTCAGATGTTTCAACAACGCCTGAAAATAAGCTATCAATAAATTCTTCTATAATTTTCATTTTCCCATCTCCTTTACAAATGCTTCGACGACGTCTTTTGTTACTTCCCATTCTAGTAACTTTTCCTCTAAATAACGCTCTCCTGCATGGGTTATTTGATAATAGGTCCGCTTTTTGCCATGCGTTACTTCTCCTGGAAATGATTCAATGTAGCCATTTTTCTCTAAACGTGTAAAAGCAGAATAAAGTGTCGTTTCTTTAATCGAATATTGTTCTTTAGAAATTTCACGAATGCGTTTAGAAATCGCATAACCATATGAAGCGCCGGATTGTAAGATTGAGAGAATAAAGGTATCGTTGTATCCTCGAATTGCATCACTACCAATCACATAAATTCCTCCCTCAAGTACTTCAACTATCGTACTACGTCTGTCGTTGTAATTATCTTAACACGATTACTACGATAGGTAAAGTAAAAAAAGCACGTAATGCAGAAATCATTTTAATTTCTGCACTACGTGCTGTCTTCTTTTCAGTCTATAGTTGAATGTTAAATGGTATCACCATTAAAAATAGAATTTTTTACAATCACATAATCAACTTTACGAATCGCTTCTAAATCACGACCTCCCGCGTATGAAATGGAAGATTGTAAATCTTGTTGCATTTCGACTAAAGTATCTGCCAACTTCCCTTTATGGCGTAACCAGATTTTTTTGCCTTCAACGTTTTTCTTTTCGCCTTTTTGGAATTCAGAGGCGCTACCAAAGTATTCTTTGTAAACAACACCATCTTCCACTTTTGTTTCACCTGGTGATTCTTCATGTCCAGCAAATAGTGAACCAATCATGACCATAGTTGCCCCAAAACGCACAGATTTTGCAATGTCTCCATGGGTCCGAATCCCACCATCTGCAATAATTGGTTTCCGAGCAGCTTTGGCACACCAACGTAAAGCCGCTAACTGCCAGCCGCCTGTCCCAAAGCCAGTCTTAATTTTAGTAATACATACTTTTCCTGGTCCAATCCCCACTTTGGTGGCATCGGCTCCAGCGTTTTCTAATTCGCGAACGGCTTCTGGCGTTCCAACATTGCCCGCAATAACGAACGTTTCTGGTAAAAATTTTTTCAAGTGTTGAATCATATTAATCACCGCATTTGAATGACCATGGGCGATATCAATTGTCACGTAGTCAGGAACTAAACCTTCTCGGGCTAACGTTTCAACAAAAGCGTATTCCCCTTCTTTCACACCCACACTAATTGACGTGATTAAGCCCTTTTGTTGCATTTTTTTAATAAACGGCACTCGCGCCTCTTCATCAAATCGATGCATGATATAAAAATAACCATTTTCAGCAAGGGTTTCCGCAATCGTTTCATCAATAATTGTTTGCATGTTCGCTGGAACGACAGGCATTTTAAACGAATGTTTTCCTAAAGTTACTGTAGTATCACATTCAGAACGACTATTCACGATACATTTATTGGGAATTAATTGGACATCTTCATAATCAAAAACTTTCATACTTACTGCCTCCTAGTTATTTACAAAAATAACGTAAAAACCGAACATTCGGTCATTTAACGTTCGTGTTTACAAACACCATTGTTAATTTACACTATTTACCGCCACTTGTCAAAGGCGTTTTAACGAAAATTAATCTTTTTACCCTTCTTGAACGTTTGGTAAAATGGCCTGCAATAAAATAGCAACAATTGAGGCAGTTGCCACGGGTGAACTAAATAAATATTGTAAAAATTGTGGTAGAGTTTCCAAAAACTCTTTTGGTAACAATGTCAACGCTAACGTCATAATAATCGGAACGGCAATTACATACATCTCTTTTTCATGAATTGTTACATCACTCATGACTTTCATTCCACTTACAGAAATGATGCCACAAACAACCACAAAAACACCGCCGATAACTGGTGCCGGAATGGCCGAAATCAAGGTGGAAAGTTTTCCAGATAAGCCAAATAAGACAAACCACGCACCTGCAGCCACAAAAACCTTGCGACTAGCAACTCCAGTGATTGAAATAATCCCAGCATTTGTAGAGTAACTAGTTACTGGCGTGCCGCCAATGAATGAAGAAACTAAGCAACCTAAGCCTTCACCAATTACGCCGCGATTAATTTTTTCTTCGGTCAAAGGTTCAGCGACAACATGACTCACAGCAAACCAAGTGCCTGTTGTTTCCGCCATTAAAACCAGATAAATAACTAACATCGTGGCAATGGCTGACCAATCAAATTGGAAAGAAAAGTTAACTAATGGTAACTGAGGCAAACTAAACCAAGCCGCTTCACTAACGGCTGATAAATCAAGTACCCCTAATAATTGTGCCGCGATGCTCCCAAATAATAATGCCAAAATAACAGAAGAAACGCGGAAAATCCGCCCTTTTTTCAAAGCAGAACCTAAGAGCGCAAAGAAAATCAACGTCCCCGCTGCTATAAATGCTAATAAAATATTTTGTCCTAATTCCCCTTTTGCGTGGTAAATATTATCCGATAAAGCGACTGGCATTAACGAAAGCCCCACCACAAAAATAATTGTTCCTCCCACAATTGGTGGAACAAATTTAGTGATTAAACGATTAAAAATACCAGTAAATCCTAATATAATAACAACAATTGCCCCCACTAAACTAGCACCTAAAACTGCGCCCCAGCCATTTCCTTGTTGGTTGTTGGCAAAATAAATTCCTGCAATTGCCCCGATTGGAATAAATGAAGGGCCTTGCGCAACTGGTAATCTCATACAAAAATGAGATTGAATAATCGTGGCAAGTCCTGCTGCTATGAATGTTGCTTGGATTAAAGAAGACGTTTGTGCTGTGCTAATCCCAATAATTGAAGCAATGATCACAGGTACGACGTACACGTCCATTGCTAAGACATGCTGAATCCCTAACATAGTGGCCTGCCCAAAAGATACTGAATCTTCTGGCCCCACTGTTAAATGAAGATTATTTTGTTTCTTTTCACTCATTTTTTATACTCCTTTAGTTGCTGACATTAAATTTTTATCATGTACTTTTTCACCTTGTACCCAGACTTCTCGAATATTTTCTGGTCGTGCTAAATATAAGATTTTTTGGAAAATATCAAGCAATGATTCCCCTGGATTTTTAGGGATTCGTGCTTGTGACAAGCTTGTATTAATAATTTGAACATCCCAAGCATACCCTTTTTCTAATTTTCCAATTGGCAAACTTAGCGCTTGACCACCACCAGCAGTAGCTAAATAAAACGCTTCATTTACTGTAATCCGTGCTGTTTTAACACCTCGTACTTCTGGTTTTTTTGTAGCATCCACGCCATCTTCTAACATTCTAGAAGAAATAACTGCTTGCTTTAAATTGTCAAAAAGACTTGGTGAAAAACCACCTGAAAGATCACTACCTAAACCAACTTCTACTTGATGTTGATGTACTAATTTTGCAATCGGTGTTACTGCATTGCCAAAATAAGCATTAGAGATTGGGCAGTGCGCCACAGCCGTCCCTGTTTCATGGAATAAATTCATATCTGCTTCTTCTAAAAAGCCTGCATGTGCCATCACTGCTTTTTCTGTTAATAAACCAAAATCATTCAATGCTTGGGCATCATTTTTTCCAAAACGTTCTTGAACAAATTGATGTTCCCAATCACTCTCACTACAATGACTTTGAACATGGACTTGATATTTCGCTGCTAATTCTCCTAATCCTTTAAGTGCTTCCTCTGTACAACTAGGAATGAAACGCGGAGTTACAACGGGATATACGCCTTGTTTTGTTTGCTGCGCTAATGTTTGAATTTCTTGAATAAACCGTTCCGTTTCTTCTAATGCTTGTTGCGTTGTTTGATCACGATAGTATTCAGGATTCTCATTAAGATCATCCATTACAACTTTACCAATTAAGCCACGCTGCCCTTTTTCCGCACAAATTTCTGCCAAACGACGGCTAGCTTCATAATGAATGGTTGCAAAATAAAGGGCTGTTGTTGTCCCATTAGCTAACAATTGGGTTACCAGTTCATCATAGACTTGTTGGGCAAATGTTAAATCTGCAAATTTGGACTCTAAAGGAAACGTGTACGTATTCAGCCATTCATACAATGGAATATCCAAGGCGGTCCCAGATTGTGCCCACTGAGGTGCATGGACATGTAAATCAACAAAGCCGGGTAAAAGATAAGAATCTTGGGGCAATTCTTGAAAACGTTGTGCCTCTTTTTGTTCTGCTAGCACAGTTTCATACGCTTCAGCATCTGGTTCAATTATTTCCTGAATTACTCCGGCCTCATCTATACAAAAAAGTGTCTCTTCATAAACTTTAATCTCTTGCAAATTTTTACTAGAAAAACCTGTTCCTTTTATTACAAAATGAAACATTTAATACTCCTCCTTACTATCACATGAAGATTATACATAAACTTTCGCTTAATAACTATAAAAATGTGATTTTTTTTAAAAAAATCCATGTTCAAACAAGCAAAAACCGAACATTCTAAGAATGATTTATTTTTTCTTTGGATAAACAAGAAAACTTTCTATTCTTAAGATTCTTCGGTATACTTGAAGAGAATCGTTAGAACTTTAGGAGGTCCTGAGATGATACAGATCGAACAAATTAGAACAGGTGTTATTCAAGAAAACTGTTATCTTGTTTATAATGAAGAAGCATTATTAATTATTGATCCAGGTGCAGAAGGAGCAAAACTAATTCAAGAAATTACCCGTTTAGGGAAGAAACCAGCCGCTATTTTATTAACACATACTCACTATGATCATATTGGTGCGGTAGAAGAATTGCGCCATCATTATCAAATCCCTGTTTATGTTAGTCCATTAGAACAAGCGTGGCTTTCCAATCCTATTTTGAATCTTTCAGGATTAGGCAGACATGATGATATAGCAAATATTATTGTTCAACCCGCCGAACATGAATTTAAACTAACCGATTATGAAATTGGCGGCATGAAATTTTCCGTAGTCCCAACACCTGGTCATTCAATTGGTAGCGTCAGCTTTGTCTTTGATGATTTTGTTGTTGTTGGGGATGCATTGTTTAAAGGTAGTATTGGTCGTACCGATTTACACACTGGTGATATGCAACAATTATTACACAGCATTATGACCTATCTATTCACTTTACCAGAAGAATTTCCTGTTTATCCAGGCCATGGTGATGCCACAACCATTCAACATGAAAAAGCCACAAACCCATTTTTTAATTAGAGATTTATTCACTATTTAAAGAAACTTAGGAGGAGTAGCAATGACTGAAGCAACGACACTTTATATTATTCGTCACGGAAAAACGATGTTTAATACGATTGGCCGAACCCAAGGCTGGTCAGATACCCCCTTAACCAAACAAGGAGAAGAAGGCATTTATCATTTAGGCTTAGGTCTTAGAGACATAGACTTTAAGGAAGCTTATAGTAGTGATAGTGGTCGTGCCATGCAAACCGCTCAGATTATTTTACAAGAACATCAAAACCACCAAAAGATTCCTTACCTAACCGATAAACGGATTCGTGAGTGGTGTTTTGGTTCTTTAGATGGTGGCTATGATGGTGAACTTTGGGGTGTGGTGCCACGCATTTTAGCTTTTAAAAGTTATGAGGACATGATGACCACGAAGATTACCTATCGTGAGCTAGCAAATGCTATTATTGAAGCCGATACGGCTGACTGGGCGGAGCCTTATGAAGTTATCCGTGATCGTGTTTGGTCTGGTTTCGAAGATATCGCTCATCATCGAGAAAAAAATGGTGGCGGCAAAGTCATGGTGGTTTCCCATGGACTAACAATTTCCTTTTTACTTTCCTTAATTGATGCAAGTTTGCCTATGCAGATGGCGCTGGAGAATGGTAGCGTGACGACCTTAACTTACGAAAAAGGAACATTTACCATTCAAGGAATTAATGATAGTTCTTATATTGAAAAGGGAAAAAAGATTGCTGAAAAGCGCCGTTTATTGTAAAAAAAAGAGAAGATTATCTGTCATTTTGACAGATAATCTTCTCTTTTTGTTTATTCTTTTAAACGTTCTACATTTTTTCTTGAGATTTGAATTTTTTCTAAGGTTTCCTTATAGTTTTTTGCTGCATAAGCAAAAAATAAAACATCGACTACATACAATTGTGCCACCAAGGAAACAGTAGCCGCACTTCTCAATGGCACGTCTTCCCCACTAGAGGTTTGAAGGACGATATCACTTTTTTCACCAATCACTGATTTTTCATCTTGTGTGATACTAACAATAGGAATCCCTTGCTGCTTCGCTAAATCAGCTAAAGTACTTGCTTCTTTATTCGTGCCAGAATTAGAAATAACAATAAAAACACTAGGCTTTTCTGTAGAGCCTAACATGGAAGCAAATAAATGATGATCCAATGTTGTAAATACCGTTCGGCCTAATCGCGTAAACTTTTGATAAATATCTTGAGCAACCAACGAAGAGGCGCCCAACCCATAGACAAAAATTACTTCTGTTTTTTCCAACAAATCAACGGCTTCATTCACTGCGACATCCTCTAATGTCTGACCGCTTCGCTCAACCACATGAACAAAGCGCGCCTGTAACTTTTGTTTAATATCAGCTGTTGATTCCCCTTTAGTAACTTCAGTGTACATTTGCTGCTTCATTTGGCCAAGATTTGCAGATAATAAAAGTTTCAACTCTGTGAAGCCATTCACATCCATAGAATGACAAAAGCGAATAATTGCCGCTGGACTTGATCCTGCTTGTTTCGCTAGCTCTTGCGCATTCATTGAAATAACTGTTTCTGTATTTTTTAAAATATATTCTGCGATTTTTCGTTCTGATTTTGGTAATTGTTGTAGACGATCTTGGATAGATAAGACAATATTTTGTTGCATAAACACCCCTCCTGATACACCATTTCCTACGCAATTAAATTTTAACAAAGAAAAAGGGAGAAGCCAAGTTCTCCTTTTTTCTATTTATTATTTAGTTGTTTGCATATCTTTAGGAATCCCAAAGAATAACGTTGCTACAAAACCACCTGCGTAAGCGGCCAATAAACCTAATACATAAGCAAGCCATTGGTTGTTGGCAATTAACGGAATTAAAGCCACCCCACTTGGTCCAATAGCAATCGCACCAACATTACCGAAGGCCCCAATCACCGCACCACCAATACCACCGCCGATACAAGCAGTAATAAATGGACGTCCTAATGGTAAAGTAACTCCGTAGATTAATGGTTCACCAATACCTAAAATCCCAACTGGCAAGGCACCTTTAATCATTTCAACTAATTTTTTATCTGATTTACAACGAATCCATAATGCTAAAGCTGCACCGACTTGTCCCGCACCAGCCATGGCCAGGATTGGTAATAACAAAGTCATCCCTGTTTGATTAATCATTTCAATGTGGATTGGCGTCAAAATTTGATGTAAACCAAACATTACCATTGGCAAGAAGGTTAAACCAAGAGTAAAGCCAGCAACCATGCCACCTTTTTCTAAGACAACATTGATAATACCAACTAAGCCATTAGAAATAGCTCCGGCTACAGGCATGATTAAGAAAATAGTTGCTAAGCCAATCACTAAAAGTGAAATGGTTGGCGTTACGATAATATCAATTGATTCTGGGACAATTTTATGCAATTGTTTTTCTAACAATGATAATAACCATACGGCAAAAATAACACCGATAATTCCGCCTTGTCCTGCAGATAATGTTCCCCCAGTGAAAATATTACTGATTGGAGCATCTGGATTCATTCCTGTCAACATTGTGACTGCCCCAATAACACCACCCAACGCTGGCGTTGCACCAAAAACGCTGGCACTGTTAATCCCAGTGTAAAGAGCTAAATAAGCAAAAATCCCATTTTTAATGATATTTAAGACATCAATATATTGTTGCCATGAAGCTGAAATATCACCAGCAACAACTAAGTTAGACATAACAGCTGCAATCCCGCCAATAATACCAGCCCCAACAAAGGCAGGAATCATCGGAACAAAGATACTAGAAATGGCTTTTAACACTTTTTTAAATGGTGAAGTGTTATTTTGTTTCGCTTTTTGTTGTGCTTTCATTTGAGCGGCTTTTTCTTCTACTAAATCTTTTCCAGATTTGCCTGCTGAAGCATCAGTTGCGGTGTCATGATTAAATGGTTCTCCCAATTTGACACCTGCTTGATCTACCATTTCTTGTGCAACCTTGTTAACAGTCCCTGGACCAACAACTACTTGCAACGTATCATCTTCTACGACGCCCATAACGCCATCAATTTTTTTCAATCCTTCAATATCCACTTTGTCATAATCGCGGATATCCATACGAACACGAGTCATACAATGAATGACTTTGTCCACGTTTTCTTGACCACCAACTTCTTTATAAATCCCATCAGCAATGCGTTTAATTCTTTCTTCTGCCATGTTAAAACACCCTCCTAATTCCTTAATTTAATGTATTCTTGATAAATTGATTCCCGTCAATTAATTTTTGTGTTGCTTCTTCTTTAGTACTATCAGTTAAAATCATTACAATTGCTAACTTCACATTTTCTTCTGCTTCTACAAATTTTAGTTCGGCAACTTCATAACTACAACCCGTTGCTTCCATAATAATCCGTTTGGAACGCTCCACTAATTTTTCATTGGTTGGTTTTACATCAACCATTAAGTTATTGTAGACTTTCCCAATACCAATCATGGAAATAGTTGATAACATATTTAAAATTAATTTTTGAGCTGTCCCAGATTTCAAGCGAGTCGAACCTGTTAAAAATTCAGGTCCTGCATCTACTTCAATCGGCATTTGTGCATACTTACTAATTTCGGCATCTTTATTACATGCCACAGTTGCGGTAGCTGCTCCCACCGTTGTAGCATATTCTAAACCGCCAATTACATAAGGCGTCCGACCACTGGCTGCAATCCCAACAACAATGTCATTTGCTGATAATTTTAGATCAACTAAATCTTGACGACCTAGTTCTTTTGAATCTTCAGCACCTTCTACTGCGACAGTCATTGCTTTTTGACCACCAGCGATGAGGCCTTGAACCATCTCTGGCTCGACGCCAAAAGTTGGTACGCATTCGGCTGCATCTAAGACACCTAACCGACCACTCGTACCAGCGCCCATGTAGATCAAGCGGCCGCCTTGATTGAAGCTTTTGATGATGGCTTCTACCACTGGTTCAATGGCTGCTAATTCTTGACCCACTGCCATTGCAACTTTTTGGTCTTCTTGATTCATTTTTTGTAACGCTTCTTTGACACTCATCTCATCTAAGCCCATTGTATTTTCATTTCTACGTTCAGTTGTTAAGTTTTCTAAATTCATTTTCTATCGTTCCTTCCGTGACTAGCGTAAATTGATTGCCTGCCTTGATTAACGGCAATATCGTTTGATCTTTTTCAATAATTCGTGTAATCGTATTGACTTTTTCATCTTTCGGCAAGTCCACAAGTGTGACTTGAATTTCTCCCATATAGCGACCATATTTTTCATTATCAATCGTTACGGTTCCCACTGGACGGGCTTCAGTCTGCTCTGACTCAATCGTTGCAATTTCATCTTTTCTGAACATTTCACTCGTTCTTGATAATTCACTTCGCAAAACATCTCTTGCAGCATCTAAACGATTGGTATGACTCCCAAGTATTCGCTTCAAATAGCGGCTCTTGCTAGGTGCTACTTCTAACAGAAATTGATTGGTTTGGTGATAATAACCAAATTGAGCCATGGTTCGCTCACTAATTGTAGGATCACCAATATAAACAGCATCGACATAAGGATCAGCCATCAAACCAACGGCAGCGGCGAAAGGATTTTGCCCCCGATGTTTTTCTAATGTTGGTAAACCAGCAAAAATTGGGCCTCTTGTTTGCCCATCTCCTGGCACAAAAGTAAAAACTTGTAAGCCTAATTCTTTAAGCCAGCGGTTCTTTTCATTAAAAAATGTTGTTCCAATACCTGTTTCAGGTCTTGGATAATAATTATGCCAAGCTTCTAAGCGAGAAAAGTCCGCTTGGTGAGCCTTTAACTCAGCCACTTCTTCCAGTGTAATGGTACTAGCATTCAATCCTATATCAATCTTATGTGAAGCATGAGCCATTTGTTCTATCGTAATGCCGTAGTCCATCCGAAGACCAGTTACGCCCAATTCGATTAAAGGCTCTAATTCATCGAAAGAAAAACCCGCTCTTTTTAACGCTTCACCTGAAATATCTACCATAATTTTCATTTTTTCTGCCTTAGCAATTGCCCCTAAATCAGTCAAGCGTTGGCGGTAAAGGGAAGTATCATCTTCTGGAATGTGTAAAGAAGTGAAAATACCATCAAATCCAAGCGCTTTCATCTTTTTGATATAAATAATTGTATCGTTTGTAATCTCTTCACCAAGAAAAACTGAAATACCATACATCTTTTTAGCTCCTCTCTAATACGCTTTCATTATAACTTGTTTGAAATAAAATTTCAACTATTTTTCTAAATATTTTTTAATTCCAAAATAAAATTTTATTTATGTTCAAAAAAAACAGATATTCCTTTATAGAAATATCTGTCTAATGCATTAATTGGCTGTGGCAGAGCCAACTGGTGTACCAGCTGTAACCACGCCAGTTTTCTCTAACGAAAATTGTGCTACTTTATCCATGTTGGTAATAATAACAACCATTTCAGTTCCTTTACCAGCTGCTTTAATTGCTTCTAAATCAGCAATTGCGACCACCGTATCTGCAGTCACTTGGTCGCCTTCTTTCACTTTAATAGTGAACGGTGCCCCGTTTAACTCTACCGTATCGATACCCATGTGTAATAAAATTTCAAGACCGTTTGTCATTTTTAAACCAATGGCATGTTTTGTTTGGAAAACGCTTAAAACTTCTCCTTCAATAGGTGCATAAATTTCACCATTTTCTGGAACTACTGCATAGCCATCTCCCATCATTTTTTGTGAAAAAACAGGATCATTCACTTCACTAATTGGGATAACGGTTCCATTGGCAACGGCATACATTGTATTATTTTCGACAACTTCATTCTTTTTCTTCAAAAATCCAAACATTTCTCTTCCCCCATTTTTTAAAGTATCACTAGTATAGAAAAAAGTTTCATGAATTACAAGTGGCACCTTTGTATAATTCTAAAATTTATTTTAAAATAAGAATTTGCATTGGCATTTACTTTGTCAGCGGGTATACTTATACTTGATGTATTTTGCATTTATTTCAGAAAGGAATGGTGACATGCTTTTTGCTAACCTATGGAAAGCAATTATTCTTGGTATTATCGAAGGAATTACCGAGTGGCTTCCAATTAGTAGTACCGGACATTTAATTTTAGTGGATGAGTTTATTAAACTCGATCTAAGTAAAGATTTTATGGAAATGTTCAACGTCGTTATCCAATTGGGAGCGATTATGGCGGTTGTTATTTTATACTTCCACAAATTGAATCCTTTCTCACCAAAGAAAAATGGCGAAGAGAAAAAAGATACTTGGATTCTTTGGTCTAAAGTCTTAGTCGCTTGTTTACCAGCGGCAGTTATTGGTCTAAAATTTGATGATTATTTAGATGCACATTTTTATAACTTTTTAACAGTATCGATTATGTTAATTGTTTATGGGATTGCTTTTATTATCATTGAAAAACGAAATAAAAATGTTGCACCGAAGTGTACTAATCTAAAAGACTTCACTTATAAAGCCGCTTTAATCGTTGGTGCTTTCCAAGTACTGGCATTAATTCCAGGAACTTCACGTTCAGGAGCGACCATTTTAGGGGCAATCTTAATTGGGGCCTCACGTTTTGTTGCAACAGAGTTTTCATTTTTCTTAGGAATTCCAGTAATGTTTGGAGCAAGTTTTTTAAAAATCTTTAAATTCTTGGCCAAAGGAAATACGTTTGGGTCAGAAGAAATCATTATTTTATTAACTGGCTCTATTGTTGCCTTCGTTGTTTCCATCATTGCGATTAAATTCTTATTGAATTACTTGAAGAAAAACGATTTTACAGTTTTCGGTTGGTATCGTGTAATTTTAGGTGCGATTTTAATTGGCTATTGGTTATTCTCATAAAAATAAAACCGTTGCTTTCACTGTTGAAAGCAACGGTTTTATTTTTTTAAATCGCCAAACGTTATTCGCTCAATCCCCTGTTCTTCAAACCACTGACGAACACGAGGATCACAAATCGTTGCTAATTCTTTGCAGCGTAAAGTGGTATATGAAGAATTATCTAACACAAATTGATCCAAATACCCAACATCAAAATGCATCTCAGCAATTGCCGATTCCGGCATCCGTAATAAACCAAAGTCATCTTCTAAAAAATTCTCCACTGATACGCCTTCGTGAATATAAGATAGCGCCCCAGACTCTAACAAATGTGTCACCTGGAAATAACCTTGTTGCGGTGGATATTCTTTTTCCCCACTATATTTCAGGGTTGTATGAAGTCCGTACTCTTCTGCTAATTCTAAAAATACTTGATCAACCACTTCATCACCAATCGAATGGCAATCAAAATGTTCAGGATAATGTCCAGTTAGTTCCTTAAAGCGCGTCAATTGCGCAATCGTTTCAAGTCGTACTTCTTCATATACGAAGGTTACTTGCTTTTGTTGACGATAATAAGAAGAGCGATGAAAATTGCCTTGTTCATCTACCAGTGAAGGAATCATACATGGGTCCGCACAAGGTTTCCCTAATAAAAAATTCGTATGCTGACCTACAAATAAGCCTGGATAATTTTTTGCTAACGCAACGGCGTGTTCTGCTGTTGGTAAATTGGGCATCAAAAGTGTCGACGTTGTTAAACCATCGACATAACTTTTGATAATGCCATGATTAATCGCTTCTGACATCCCAAAATCATCAGCATCAACAATTACTTTAACCAACAGCTCCCCCTCTTTTCTTTACGTATTTTTGATGACAATTCCGACAATAATATTAACAGCTGATTCACAATCATTAATCGTGCGCTCAAGCTGATCATAAACATCTTTCCACTTGATAACTTTCAATAAATCTTTTTCGTTAGTCATCAAATCTTTCATGGCGCTACTGTATAATTTATCGCCTTGAGATTCAATCGTATTCACTTCATCAATCAATGAAACTAACGTTTTGGAATTCTTAAATTTTGCAAATTCCTTCGTTGCTGATTTAACGCCTTCTGTCGCTTTAACAATATAAGCAGTTAATTCTAGCGCGGGCGCAATCATTTCTTCGACAACTAAATGATCAAGTAAATAAGACAAACTATTAATGCTATCGATAATGTTATCTAAGTGATCCGTAATATCGACAATATCTTCTCGATCAATCGGCGTAATAAAGGAAATATAGAGTTCATTTAAAATTTTGCGAACAATTTCATCATTCTCTTTTTCCAATTGATGAATCGCTTCTGATTTTTTTACTAAGTTTTCTAATGAATAATTGTCTACAATTTCTTGCAAAACCTTTGCCGCTTCATAAGCATTTGTTGCTAACTGATTTAATTCTCCAAAATAATCAAATTGTTTTTTACGTGCCATGTTTTTCTCTCCTTAAAAAATTGCAATAAATAATTTTGACATCACATAAGCGATCAGCCCACATCCTGGGAAAGTTAAAATCCATGCTATCAGCATTTCTTTCACGATACGCCAGTCAACACTTGAGATTCGCTTAGAAGCACCTACTCCCATAATCGCTGTTGTTTTTGTATGAGTAGTTGAAACTGGAATCCCAAAAGCCGATGCTAAAAATAAACAAATAGCCGTGCTTAAATCTGCAGTGAAGCCTTGATAGCGTTCAAGTTTTACCATATCCATCCCGACTGATTTAATGATTCTCATGCCGCCCACAGAAGTTCCAATGCCCATTGTAATGGAACACAGAACCATAACCCATAACGGAATCACAAAACCGCCACCTGTTTTTTCGACTAAATTATTATAAAAAAGCACTAACATGAACACGCCCATAAATTTTTGCCCATCTTGCGCACCATGTAAAAAAGCATTAGCTCCTGCACCAAAGGCTTGTCCAACTGTAAAAAATTTGTTGGCTTTTCTTCTAGGCACAGCCGAGAAAGCTTTCACAACAAGTTTGGCAATCAAATAACCGCCGCCAAAGCCCATAACGGTAGAAACAACTAGACCAACAAGCACTTTAATCCATTCCGAGCCATTGACTGCACCCAAACCACCTAATGCCATTGCCGAACCAGTCAAGCCGGCAATTAACGCATGGCTTTCACTTGTGGGAATACCAAAATACCACGCAGCAACTGCCCAAACCACAATCGAAAAAAGCGAAGCAGCCAAAGCCACCTGTGAAGCGTTTCCATTTGCGTCAAAACTAACAATGTTACTAATCGTTTCAGCTACTTGGGCATTAAAAAAGGTCATGACTAATGCACCTAAAAAGTTCATCACAACAGCCATCCAAATTGCGACATTCGGTTTTAACACCCGAGTCGAGACAGCGGTTGCAATTGCGTTCGGCGCATCCGTCCAACCGTTAACAAAAATTACACCCATTACCAAAGTAATCGTTACCAATAATGCAATACTCACAAAGACACCACCATTTTTCATTTATCTATTTTATCATAGCATGTTTTAAAAAAAATGTATGCTTTTTTCTTAAGGCTCTGGCAAATTTTCTTATTTTTTTCTTGAAATTGTCTGTTAAGGAAAAAAACTTGTCGTCTTTTATTGCAATGGAACAATGGATTAGGTATAATGATTACTGTTGAATTACATTGGCTGACCAGTGTAAAACCTAAATCATCGGAGGTGAAACAAATGCCAAATATCGAATCTGCAATCAAACGCGTACGTACAAGTGCTAACGCGAATGCGAAAAATTCATCTCAAACAAACGCAATGCGTACAGCAATCAAGAAATTTGAAGAAGCTGTAGCTGCTGGAGCTGATAACGTCGATGCTTTATACAACGAAGCTGTTAAAGCTGTTGATATGGCTGCAACTAAAGGTTTAATCCATAAAAACAAAGCTAACCGCGATAAAATTCGTTTAAGCAAATTAGCTAAATAATGTGAGATAGAAGTTAGCATTCATGTTAGCTTCTTTTTTCATCAAAAAATGTCCAAGTCTGTTTTCACAAAGACTCGGACATTTTTTTATAAAGGTGAATCAATCCACGGTAAATCCGTTGTGAGATGTTGACTAAATAATTTAGTCTCTTCTCGCAAAGCTAAACGTTGTTGTCGTCTCGTTTCATAATTGGAACAAATCAACTTTTCTTCTGCAGTTTCTGGGACGACTGTCGCTAATTGGAAGTCACTTTCAGGATTCATATGAGACGGAATGGCTACAAAAGTTGTAAAACAAGTCGCCGCTAAATAACGCTCTCCAGTTGTTAAATCTTCTCCTACAACTTTAACAAATACTTCCATCGATTTATGATGCACGCCAGAAACAAACGTTTCAACACACACTGAGTGATTTTCTTTTAAAGGTTTTAAAAAATTCAAGTTATCTAAAGATGCTGTAACTGCCCCTCTCCGACAATGTCGTGAAACGGAAATGGATGCGGCGTCATCAATTAAAGACATTAATTTCCCACCAAATAGTGCACCAAAGGGATTTAAATCAAAGGGAAATACACGATGTGTTTGAATCACTCGTGATTCTCGACAAAATTTTTCTTTCGTCATTAACGATTCCTCTACTTTCATTTATAAACTTTTCCACGCTTTACTTTAGCTTACTTTACCATTTGATGCAATCCTTACTTTTTAGGAAACATTTAAAAAATAACAAATTTGCAAGTCCCATTTATTCATTTTTAGGAAAGTTGCTGTATAATAATAACGGTTAAAGAACTTTTAAGGAGATGGATACACATGAAAATTGCAATTGCTGGTGTCGGCGCTATGGGCAGCCGTTTAGGAATTATGTTGCATCAAGGCGGAAATGATGTAACTTTAATCGATCAATGGCCCGCGCACATTGAAGCCATTCGTAAAAATGGTTTAATCGCTGATTTTAATGGAGAAGAAGTTGTCGCAAAACTACCAATCTTCTCACCAGAAGAAATTGACCATCAAAATGAACAAGTTGATTTAATTATTGCTTTAACCAAAGCACAACAATTAGATGCAATGTTTAAAGCGATTCAACCAATGATTACTGAAAAAACGTATGTACTATGTTTATTAAATGGCTTAGGTCATGAAGATGTACTAGAAAAATATGTGCCAAAAGAAAACATCTTGGTTGGCATTACCATGTGGACAGCTGGTTTAGAAGGACCGGGACGTGTTAAACTTTTAGGTGATGGCGAAATTGAATTAGAAAATATTGATCCTTCTGGTAAAAAATTTGCTTTAGAAGTCGTTGATGTCTTCCAAAAAGCTGGTTTAAATCCAAGCTATAGTAGCAATGTTCGCTACTCTATTTGGCGGAAAGCCTGTGTCAATGGTACGCTAAATGGTTTGTGTACAATCCTTGATTGTAATATTGCCGAATTTGGTGCACTACCTGTTAGTGAATCCCTTGTTAAAACATTAATCAGTGAATTTGCAGCAGTCGCAGAAAAAGAAGCCATTCATTTAGATCAAGCAGAAGTCTATACACATATTGCTCAAACTTATGATCCAAACGGTATTGGCTTGCACTATCCGTCTATGTATCAAGATTTAATTAAAAATCATCGTCTCACAGAAATTGATTACATTAATGGTGCTGTTTGGCGCAAAGGACAAAAATACAACGTAGCAACACCTTTCTGTGCCATGTTGACACAGCTTGTTCACGGAAAAGAAGAACTATTAGGAGCTAAATAATAAGAAAGTGCCAGAGACAATCGTTGAATGACGATTGTCTCTGGCACTTTCTTATTTTGCTTGCGCAGTCAATTTTAAAATAAATAATTGGAATAGTAATTCTTTATCCATTTGGCCCGTTTTCATGCGATAATCATTTTCAACTAATTCATCATAAAGTCTTTCTAATCGAGACAATTCAAATCGTCGGACTTGTTGTAACGCTAACTTGACTCGATAAGGATGAACCTTTAATGTATCAGCGATATTCGCTTGTTGATAGCCCATCTTAGCCAAAATTTTTGTTTGTAGAAAAAGGCGAATCTGATTCAATAAGATTGCATTTAACTTAATGGTTTCTTCTCCTTGTAAAAGTAAATCTTCATACAATTGAACAGCTTTTTCACTGTTTCCAGAAAGTACTTCGTTGGTTAAGTCAAAAACATTATGTTCCAAAGACTTAGGGACTAATTCTTGAACCGCACCTCGTGTAATTATCTTCGTTTCAAGGGCATATAAATACAGCTTCTGTAATTCTCCCATAATTTTTGATAAGTTCAAGTCTGTCAATTGAAGTAATAAATCAAAAGCATCGGAGCGAATAGTGTACCCTTCACTCTCAATCGTTTGAGAAATGTACTGACGAATAGCCTTTTCATCCATTGGATTGACGTCAACTACTGTGGCATTTTTTTTCAATGCTTTGGTAATTTTTTTGCGTTCATCTAATTTTTCATAAGAGGCCATAAAAACAAGAACAGTTGTTGGTGATGGACTTTCCAAATAATTCAATAAAAGATTGACATCATGTTCCACACCGTTTGTTTTTCTTTCGGCAGTTAAAAAGTAAGGATTTTCCACAAAGACAAGGCGATAATCACCAAAAAACGGAATCGTTTCCGCTTCAGCAATCGCTGCACTTAAAGGTGTTTCCTCCATATCAAATGAGAAAAAGTTAAATTGATCATCCTCTTCCGTCAACAATTCTTTCATCAATGTTGTTTTAAATAATTCAGTTAAATAAAGTTCTGTTCCTATTAATAAATACACTGGAGCGATTTTTTGCTCTCGCACTTCTTTCAAAGCTTTTTGTAACTCCATTGGCTCGCTCCTTTTCTCGTTTCTCTTGTTTATCCTATCATGTTACTTCTGGAAATACTAGTCTTGTTCTTTAACAAATTTGGCTTTAGAAAGCCCTTTCCAGGGTAACCATTGATAATAAATCATTCCTTGAAGATCAGTCCGATAATAATTTATTTTTTGCTCTTCCAGCGTCACTAATGTCTCCTGATGAGGATGTTTAAAACGATTATTCAGTCCAGCTGAAATCAATGCTTCTCGCGGATTAAGCTGTTTGATAAATCTTTTAGTAGACGACGTTTTACTACCATGATGACCGACTTTCAAGATGTCGATTTTCAACTGGGGATAGCGAGCCAACACTTGTTCTTCTCCTTCGGCTTCCAAGTCACCAGTAAATAAAAAATGCCGTCCGCCTAATTGTGTGGAAAACACTATCGAGTCATTATTGCCCCCAATACTGCTCTTATTTGGTGATAAAATTTGAAAAGAAACGGGCCCATTAATTCGCTTGGGCGCTAAAATTGGCCGACAGTCTGTCCCGCTTTTTTGGAGTTGTTTCAAGACTTGGCGAAACGAAAAATTGGCTTCAGCTGCTCCTTTAGGAAAATAAAGAACAGAAATTGGAACCTTCTGCGCAATGGCTAATAAATCGCCAAAATGGTCTTCATGTGCGTGTGTGATGATCACTTCATCTAAACGTTTGACCCCTTGACTTTTGAGAAAAGGAATCACTGAATATTCCGCTCCTGATCGACTATTTTTCCGTTGCCGCCAAGCTTCTTTGTCAAAAGACAACCGACCACCTGTATCGATCAATGTATTTTTTCTGTGAAAAGGCGCTTGGATAAACAAACTATCCCCTTGGCCTACATCGATCATTGCAACAATGCCAATTGGCGAAAGGTATTTACTATTTATCAAAACAATTAGTAGTCCGATTGAGAAAAAAATTTTTTTAGACTTGTCTGCTAAATAAATCATTGAAAATCCGATTAGTAATAACAAACTAATTTGTATCCAAGCATTTAAATAGCCGATGGTCAGCTTCGGATTTAAGTGAACTAGCACCCACTCAAATAAGCCATTCATTGTTAAAAATAGTGGTTCGAGCAAGGCTGCTAAATAACGTGCTGGCATAATAATCACTAGAAAAAAGCTCAACGTCAAAAGCGGTAACAAGAACCGTTCAAAAATTGGTAACAAGAGAAATGTTAAGAAACTTCCTAACAAGGGCCATTCATAAAATGATTGGACTAAAATAGGTAAGGAAGCCACAGCCAATAGGAAAGAGCCTAAACAATTTTTAATGAAAGGCGAAGAATAACCAACCAATGTTTGCTCTAAAAACAGCAGAACAAAAGAAAGTAAGTAACTAAATTGACCGCCGACTGAAAAAAAGAGGGTTGGCTGAACAATCAAGTGCACTAAGAGAGTTAAACTCCAACAATCGAGGGCCGGAACCTGCCAATTAAACCGTCGATTGAACGTATTGAGGTTTGTTTGTAAAAGCGCCCGCATGACACTAACTGAGAATCCTGTTAAACCAGCATATATCAGAGAAAAACCGCATTGCCACAAAAAATAACTTTCTTGCGTTTGGCGAGCGATTCTTAGCATCAGCAAGCGAAATAAACGAAGGAAAAAAGAAACATGCATCCCTGACAAACTAAAAAGATGCAAAATGCCTAATGCTGAAAATTTATCGCTTATTTCAGCAAATTCTTCATTACGAAAACCTAAGAGCAACGCATTCATATACATTGCACTAGTCTCAGCAAAATTTTTCTGAATATGTACCATCGCCCACTTCCGCCAGCCGCTAATGATTTCTTTAAACCGCCAAGAAAAAAAGGAACGCGGTTGTCCTATCTCCTCAATGAATAAAATAGCTTCGATTCCTTGATTCTTTAAAAATAGTTGATAATTGAAGCCATTTTTGTTGGTTTGACCTTGGGGCGAGTCTAAAATACCTACAGCGGTTGCCTGAATGGTTGTGGTTAGTTGTTGCCATTGCTGTTTTTCTTTCACACTTTTTAATTGATAAAATGCCATCACTTTCTGCCTTTTGCCTTTTACGATCCAATTGGCAGAAAATTTTACTTGATCACCATCTACTTGTATTTCATCTGGTAATATCGTTAGCTGTCCTGACAAGCGGACTTCTTTAGGCAACAAAGAGACTGGCTTTAACCACTGGAAAATCAATATGCCCCCTACTATTAAAAAACTGCACAAAAAGCCTCCCAATATAACAGGAAAACTTTTTGTACAGACAATACGGATAACAGTGATAGAAAAAAGAAGAGCTCCTAATAGACTAGGTGCGAAAAAACACCACAGCCCACAACTAGTCAGTAGAGCTACGAAGAACCAATTATTCCTCAGCTGAGGAAGGATTGTCCTCAAGTGTGGCAAATTCTTCTCCCCATTGTAATTCGGCAAAATATTTTGGTACTAAAGTCACTTTTTCAACCGTGGCTCCTACTTGTTCAATTAAATTTAGGGCGTACGCATCATTACGGTAATCCTTTAAATAATAAATCTTTTTAATCCCTGCTTGTAAAATCATCTTTGTACATTGCAGGCAAGGGAAATGTGTCACATAAATTTCTGCCCCTTCTGTAGGGACGCCAAACTTCGCACATTGTAAAATTGCATTCATTTCTGCGTGGATTGTCCGAACGCAATGATTATCAACAACATAGCATCCTTCATCAATACAATGCGTTCCGCCACTGACTGAACCATTGTAACCTCCTGCAATAATTCGTTTGTCGCGAACAATGGTTGCTCCGACAGTTAACCGTGTGCAAGTACTTCTTAATGATAATAAGACGCTTTGTCCCATAAAATATTGGTCCCATGGAATTCGTTCCATAATAAACCTCCTTTATTTTTAATGACTCCTGTGTTCGATTTGCCAAATCATTTAATCTTATTACAAATAGTATGTTATCCGCATCCCATAGTCAAGAATTCTCAGGAATTTTCTGTTAAAAGTTAGCCAGTCACTGTCAACATGTCTTTTAAACGTTCTACTGTTTTCTCTCCAATACCTGGAACATTTTTCAGTTCCTCGACGGTTTTAAACGGTCCTTGTTCGTCACGAAAGCGAATAATCTCTTGTGCTTTTTTCGCACCGATTCCTGAAATCGTTTGTAGCTCTGCTTCTGTTGCCGTATTAAGGTTGATTTTTTCCTCCTGATTTTGCTGAGCAGGTGCTGATTCCTGCAGCGTTTCTAATGACTGTGCCATTGCTTCTCCTTTTTTGGGCACGTAAATAATCATTTGATCTTTTACTTTTTGCGCGTAATTGACCTGGGCAGTATCAGCTTCCTCGCTCACGCCTCCAGCTAAAGCTAAAGCATCCCAAATCCGCTGCTGAGTTTTTAGTTGATAGATTCCTGGTACTTTCACTGCGCCTTTAATATCAACATAGATCATTGTTTCTGCCCTTTCTTTTGTAGCATCTGTGGCGACCTCTGCCGTAGTGGTCAAACTTGTCTCCTCCCACATTGTGGTGTCTACTTGTGGCTCCTTATTAACCATCAAATAAATTCCCACTAATAGAGTTATCAAAATAACTATAGACGCACCACTACCTAGCAATAGCCACTTTTTGGGTAACTGTTTCAACCAATCCATCGTTTGTCCTCCCTTCAAAATATAATTACGCATTTTTTAACAAAAAAATGCGCCTGGACCAAAAATCACTAGTAATTTTTGGCCCAGGCGTACTTTTATTTTAATTTTTCTAGATAGTTCAAGGCATCTTGAACCGTTTTTACTGGGACAATTTTCATTTTTGTCCCAATTTTTTTCGCAGCTTCTTGTGCTTCTTGATAATTCGATTTGATTTTCGGCTCAACTTTTTTCATTTCTGAAGTTATTTCATCATCGGGTGCAAAGAAAATTTCTGCACCGTTCTCACTGGCTGTTACAACTTTTTTGTCAATACCACCGATTCTACCAACGATTCCTTGACTGTTCATCGTACCTGTTCCAGCAATTTCATGACCTTTACGTAAATCTTTATGACTTAATTGTTCATAGGTCTGCAAAGTAAACATTAACCCAGCCGATGGCCCACCAATATCACCCGCTTCAATAGATACTGGGATAGAAGAATCAATTTCTGTATGATCGGTCAAACCAATACCAATCCCCGCTTTTTTATCTGTTGGCAATTCAATTAATTTGCCGGTCGCTTCTTTTGCTTTGCCATCTTGAATAAATTGAACAGTGACTTTTTGATTCACTTTTTGTGCTTTAATGTAATTCATTAATTCTTCACTGCTTTTAAAAGATTTGCCATCCACGCCTGTCACGGTATCGCCAACTTCAATTTTTCCTTTAAAACTTGAGTTGTCTTCCATCGCTAACACATAGACGCCTTTAAATTTCATCTCATATGGAACCTTCGCTAATTTTAAGGCTTGCTCAATTGCGGCGTTTTTTGAGGAATCCATATAGTATTGTTGAATTCGATTATATTCGCTATTACTACTATCTCCCATTAATTCTTTTTTTGACATGACTTCTTGAAAATCCGAAAAGTTTGCTTTTATGGCAGAAAAAATAGTGGCCGAACGAATGCCCACCGTTGTTAAATAAAAAGCACCTGACTGCGTATCTTTTTTTCCATCAACAGTTACAAACTCTTTTAAATTTTCTGTCGTTCCTGGTCCTTCAATATAATAAGGAATTGGGACGATAAACAAACCAATTAGCAGCAATGCCAATACCATTGGAATGAGTGATTTAAACGAAAATTTTTCTGTTTTTTTATTCATTATTTTAGCTCCAGTCATTCTTCTTTTGTTTTAACGCATGATAAATATTGGGAGGAAGATAGTCAGACACATCGCCCCCAAAACGTAAAACTTCTTTTAGTAAACTGGAACTTACATGTGCATATGGTTCTTCTGCTAATAGAAAAACCGTTTCAATTTCTGGCGCCAGATGTTGATTCATTTTAGCAATGTCTTTCTCGTACTCGTAGTCTTTGACGTTTCTAATGCCACGAATCAAAAAATTAGCCCCTAATGATTTTGCACTTTCCACAGTTAACTGGGTTTCTTGCATGATAACACGCACATTTGGCATTTCTTTAGTTGCTTCTTCAATTAAATATTTTTTCTCTTCTGGCGTAAATAATGTTTGCTTACTTGTATTTATAAAAACGCCAATGATGACTTCGTCAAATAACTTCGCACTGCGTTCAATCAAATTTAAATGACCATTTGTCATCGGATCAAAACTTCCGGGAAATAGAGCAATTTTACGCATCTTACGCCTCCTGACGATAAATCGTTACTTGAGTGATTCCGTAAACGGTTTCTCTTATTTTTTCTAGTGTACCAATCGTTTCCGGTAATTTGACAGTTTTATCTGTTTCACAAACGATAACGGCTTCGTTTGTTAATAACTGCCGTTCTAACATCTTTTCTAATTGTGAAACAATTTCTTGTTTGGCATAGGGCGGATCCAATAAGACCAAATCAAATTGTAGCTTCTCTTCATAAAACTGTTCTAAGGCACGATTAGCATCCATTTTTCTAACTTCAAATTTTTCTGGTTCTTTTGTAATCGCAATATTTTCTTTAATTACTTTTAGTGCAGCAAAATTCTTTTCAATACAAATACTTTTGTCCATTCCACGAGAAACGGCTTCAATCGCTAACCCGCCACTTCCTGAATATAAATCCAGCGCCATTCCACCATCGAAATATGGACCAATCATATTAAAAATAGATTCTTTTACTTTATCTGTTGTGGGCCTAGTATTGTCGCCATCTAACGCTTTCAAGCGCCGGCCACCATATTCTCCAGAAATAACACGCATTGTTTCGACTCCTTTATCAATCATTCTTTTATAATTCATTATAACAAAAAGAGTGAAAAATGTTTGAAATTTCTCATAACATTTCTCACTCTTTTGCATTAGACATTCTCTGCTAAGCGAATCTCTGTAGATAATTCCTCTACTACATAGCCATCGTCTTCTTGTTCTTGATAAGCCGCTTTGGTACCAATTTTTTCAGCAAAATTCATTTCGACATCTGGTCGATACGATTTATCGACACTACGAACAAAATGTAACTGATTAATTTTTTCCATGTTACTTTCAATATTTTCTTCATTCATGTAAATCACCACATATTTCATTTTTCGTGAAACATAGTGAATCAGTCCATATCGGCGTAACTGTTTTAACGGTTTTAATGTGTATACCCAAACAATTAGGCAACGACGCTCTTGAAGCGTAAATTCTTTTTCTTCTTTAGCTTGCATGGCAGCTTCCTCCACAACCTGAATGTTTCTTTCCTCGTTCAAAGAAAGGATTTCCAGCATCTACTTTAATATCTTCAGAAATTAGTTGCGCAATCTTTAAACCAATTGTATCTAGCAACGTTTGAACGTTTGTCTCAGCAAAACGATAATTTGCAACGATTTCATTTAAATCAAGCGCCCGCTTCGCTTTACGTAGGGCTCGTTGTTTCTCCCGAAAATCGGGTGCATGAATTCCATAAGCTTCTACTCGTTCAAAGGCTGACTTAGCTTCTAAAAATGCTTTTTGTAACTGAGCAACTTCCGCCGAAGCATACATAGCTTTTTTTGTTTCTTTATAGTTTTGAACAGCATCACTTTCTAAAAGTGCTGAAATTAAGCATTCTGTTTGATCTTCAATTGCAAATAAATGTTCTGTCACAATCATAACTTTTCACTACTCTCCGTGATTTGCCTATTTTCTGGTCGTTTCTCTAATAAGACTAACACACCTTCATTGGAAAAGGCAACGCCCAATTCTGTCGTTTCTGACTCAGCAAAATAGCTATCATATTGCGGGTCCGAAAACCATGACAAAATAGTAAAGGTACTATCATAAACAGGTTCTTGGAAAATACCTGCTGGTTCTCTCAACGAAAGTTTGCTCGTTTTAACTAATAAAGAAAATTCGTCCTTAGTCAAATGAAAGGGATGAATGGCTGTATGTTCCTCTCTCGTTTGTAACAATTCTGCTTGTCGATTTGCCGACAAAATTGTTGGTGTATGGTTAGCCATCGTTTGATACAATGTTTGGGCATCTTTTTGACTTTGTGTAGAGACTGAAAAAGCAGCTTGATTTTCTTGCTGTTTAACCAGATTCATGACATAAATCGCTTGGTTACTTTGAACAGGATCGAAGGTCATTGACTGCGTTATATCAACTGGCAAAGGAGAACCTTCATTTAATTGATACGGCATTTCCGTGAGCAACGTTTCTTTATTGACATAATTAACTGCCATTAAACCGCCTGTCCGCTGATTAAAAAATAACACTGCAAAACTGCCATTATCAAAAGCAACCAGTGGTCGATAGTTCATATCTTCTTCCATCAGCTCGACATCGTAAGCTTCATGATGAAAATTAAATGCAAAATTCGAATAAATCGTCATTAAATCAGACAAGTCAGCAAGCTTCATATCTATCTTAAACGGTTCTATCATTTTGTCATTGTTAAAGGCCTTAATTGCGATGACTTTATTTTCTCGAACGTTGACTTCTAAGTAATCATTCATCGTCAAACCGAACGTCCATAATTCATACGTACGACCTGTTTTAATTTTTTCTTTAGGATTGCCAAACTGGCGGATAAAGGTTTCCACATCTTTCCCTATGTATGCTGCGTAGCCAGAAGCTGGCAATTCTTCATGAGGAACAGCGGTGTGAGCGCTGGATAAGCGCCCACTTTGAGCTGTTTCGGTTGGTTTTTCAGCAGGGAAAAAAACTGGCTCTAAATATCCGATGAGTAGAACTGTTAAAAAAACAGCAGTAAAGGCCCAAAATCGCTTCATTTTTTCCCCTCTCATCTTATTTTTCTTTTACTTCTAATAACAAATCACCTGAGCTGATTGCTTCGCCTTTTTCAACATAAATGTGATCTACCGTGCCCGCAAAACGTGCTTCGATAGTCGTTTCCATTTTCATGGCTTCTGTAATCAGCAACGGCTGACCTTTTTCTACTTTATCGCCACGTTTGACCAATACTTGTAGAACAGAACCAGACATCGTTGCGCCGATTTGTTCTTTATTAGTTGGTTCCGCCTTTTGTTTTACTTGAACAGCAGACTTAATGGAGGCATCTTTAACTAAAACCTCACGACGTTGCCCATTCAAATTGAAGAACAAGATACGGTTTCCGTCAATATCAGGTTCGCCAATTTCATCTAAACGAATAATTAACGTTTTTCCTCGTTCAATTTGAACTTCCAATGTCTCTCCTTGACGAATACCATTAAAGAATGTTGGCGTATCTAATAAGGTTATATCTCCAAAGGTTTCGTATTTTTGACGATACTCTAAAAATACTTGTGGATACATTAAATAACTTAAAACTTCTTCCAATTTAGGTTGATACCCAATTTTTTCGGCTAATTCTTCTTGTACTTTCGCAAAATCAACAGGTGCTGCTAAGTCACCTGGCCGCTCTGTGAAGGCTGGTCGACCTTTTAGAATAATTCGTTGCAGCTCTTTCGGGAACCCACCAACTGGTTGACCTAAATCACCTTGGAAAAAAGTCACAACGGATTCAGGAAAACTTAGTTCTTCACCACGCGCATAAACATCTTGTTCTGTCAGATGATTTTGAACCATGAAGAGTGCCATGTCTCCCACGACTTTTGAAGATGGCGTCACTTTTACAATATCGCCAAACATCAAATTCACTGTGTGATACATTTTTTTGATTTCATCCCAACGGTGCCCTAAGCCTACCGCTTTTGCTTGCTGCTGTAGATTAGAGTATTGACCACCAGGCATTTCATGCATATAGACTTCTGTTTGCGGGGCATTTAACCCATTTTCAAATGGTTGATAATACATGCGCACATCTTCCCAATAATGATTGATTTTCTGTGCATTATCAATGTTAATAGTTGGCGTCCGTTCACCATTGACTAAAGCATAATATAGACTGTTCATACTTGGCTGGCTAGTTGCACCACTCATCGCACTCATTGCGACGTCAACAATGTCAACGCCCGCTTTAGTAGCTGCTGAATATGTGATGATCCCATTGCCACTAGTATCGTGGGTGTGGAGATGAATTGGTAAATCCGTGGCTGCCTTTAATTCACTAATTAAACGATAAGCAGCTTGTGGTTTCAATAAGCCAGCCATATCTTTAATCGCAATGATTTGTGCACCTAAACTTTCCAATTCTTTAGCCATATCAAGGTAATATTGAACATTATATTTTGCTCGGGCTGGATCATTGATGTCCCCAGTATAACAAATTGCTGCTTCCGCAATTTTTCCGGTATCCCGAACGACTTGAATACTTTTTTCCATTTGAGGAATCCAGTTTAAGCTATCAAAGATTCGAAAAACATCGACTCCTTGGCGAGCGGATTCTTTAATAAATTCTTCAATAACATTATCAGGGTAATTTTGATAGCCTACCGCATTAGATCCTCTGAACAGCATTTGTAAAAGTGTATTTGGCATCAACTGACGAATTTTTCTTAAACGTTGCCATGGGTCTTCGGTTAAGAAACGATAGGCAACATCGAACGTAGCGCCACCCCACATTTCACTAGAAAACAGCTCAGGCAGGGCTGCATCAGTTAGACCAGCAATTGCTTTAAAATCTTGTGTTCTCACACGAGTAGCTAATAAACTTTGGTGCGCATCACGGAACGTGGTATCTGTCATTAACACACTTTCTTGATTCTTAACCCAATCGATGACGGCGGTTGCTCCTTGAGCGTCTAGAATATTTTTAGCTGTGATCACTTTTTCTGGAACTTCAATATCTGTCGGCACGCGCGGGGCTTCAAAATATTTTTTCTCCGTTCGTTCAATGCCAGGGAACCCATTGACCGTTACTTCTCCAATGTATTTCATCGTTTTATTGCCACGATCGCGCATACGAGGAAATTCAAATAATTCAGGTGTATTATCAATAAAGGTTGTTTTGGCTTCGCCAGATTGAAACGCTGGATAGCTCACAACATTTTGTAAAAACGGAATATTTGTTTTCACGCCACGAATCCGAAATTCTTTTAAGCAGCGTTGCATTTTACTGATTGCCTGTTCAAAAGAGAAACCATGCGTACAGACTTTAACCAATAAAGAATCAAAATAGGGCGTCACAGCGTAGCCAGAATAAGCATTCCCTACATCTAAACGCACACCAAACCCACCTGGTGAACGATACGTATCAATTTTCCCTGTATCTGGCATAAATTGGTTCAGGGGATCTTCAGTCGTAATCCGACATTGAATAGCCGCGCCTTTTAATGTCAATTCGTTTTGTTTTGGCAAATGCATATCTTTATGCAAATCAAGCCCTTGTGCAATTTGTAATTGAGAGATTACAATATCAATATCTGTAATCATTTCTGTGATAGTATGTTCTACCTGAACACGAGGATTCACTTCAATAAAATAAAACTGATCCCCTTCTACTAAAAACTCAACCGTTCCCGCATTCACGTAGCCGACATGCGCCATTAACTGCACAGCAGCCGAACAAATGGCTGCTCGTTGTTCTTCATTCATTGATACACATGGTGCGACTTCTACCACTTTTTGGTGGCGCCGTTGAACGGAACAATCACGTTCAAATAAATGCAAGACATTCCCATGATGATCGCCTAAAATTTGTACTTCGATATGTTTAGGATTAGAAATATACTTTTCAACATAAACCTCGTCAGAACCAAAGGCTGCTTTCGCTTCGCTTTTGGCTCTTTCGTAACCTTCTCGTGCTTCCTTGGCATCGTGGGCAACGCGCATCCCGCGACCGCCGCCACCTAAAGCAGCTTTAATCATGATAGGAAAGCCATGCGTTTCACCAAAAGCTACGACCTCTTCCACCGTTGCTACTGGCCCATCTGAACCTGGAATCGAAGCAATCCCCGCAGCTACAGCTGCTTCTTTTGCTTTAATTTTATCGCCAAAAATATCTAAATGATGTGTTTTAGGTCCAACAAAAATGATTCCTTCTTCTTCACAACGTTCGGCGAAGCGTAAGTTTTCAGATAAAAAGCCATAACCAGGATGAATGGCATCTGCTCCCGATTTTTTGGCAATTTGGATAATGTTTTCAATGTCTAAATAGGCTTCAATTGGTTTTTTCCCTTTACCAACTAAATACGCTTCATCTGCTTTGAAACGATGAACAGAATACTCATCTTCTGCAGCATAAATCGCTACTGTACGGATATCTAATTCTGTACAAGCTCTAAAAATTCGAATCGCAATTTCGCCACGATTGGCAACTAATACCTTTTTCATAACGTCACTCCTACCATCAATTTCCTTCAAATTTATTGGTTCTGTTCTAAAGATAAATAGTACTCATTCTCTAATTTCTGACGTGTTTCATCTGCACTGATATTCAGGACAAAGGCCACAGCAATCGAAATAATCAGCAAACTATTCCCACCTTGACTCAAGAACGGGAAAGTAATTCCTGTTAATGGAATAATCCCAGTAATCCCACCAACATTAATAAAGACTTGAATTAATAACATTGTACCAATTCCAATACACATTAGTGAATTAAAAGGTTTCTTCGAGCGTACACCGACTAAAATAATTCGCGCAATCATAAACATCAACAATCCTAAAATCGCTAGACCGCCGATAATGCCTAACTCTTCTAAAGTAATCGCAAAGATAAAGTCCGTATGTGCTTCTGGTAAAAAGCCTTTTTTCTGAACACTATTCCCTAGACCTTTGCCAAACCAGCCGCCATTACTGATTGCATAATAAGAATTAGCTAACTGATGGCCTAAGTTCCGTTCATCTAAAAATGGATTTTTAAAAACAGCAAAACGATTATAAATATATTGATAACGTGCTGGGAAAATTTTTCCTTTCGACATAATTAATAACTGAATAGCCGTGATACTACCTAAAATGCCCAAGCCACCGACCAAGTAGGTATACATATAATTAATCCCACTTGCTAAAACCATCACGATGGTAATTAATGTTAGAATGGCCGCATTCCCGAAGTCAGGCTGGATTGCAACTAGAGCAATTAATACAAAAACGAGCATCAACGGGCGCCCGGCAGCTTGTTTAAATTGATCCATGCCTCCATTAATTGTCTTTTGTCGCCGTGCTAAAATATAAGACAAATACCAGACAACCATGATTTTTAAATACTCAGCTGGTTGCATCGAAAATCCACCAATCTCAATCCAACCACGTGCGCCGTTAATTTCTTTCCCGATACCAGGAATCCGAACGGCTAAAACCATAACCGTAATTACTGCAATGGCAAACATGATAAAACTTCGATTCTGAAAAACGGATGTTTTCATCTTATAAATAAAAAACATTGCAACTAACCCTACTACCCAAAAGGCAACCTGGTTAATAACGAATGACGTAGGTGAAAAACCTTTCATTACTTGTAATGCGGATGTGGAACTATATACCATAATCAATCCCACGATACTTAAAATTAAATATGGAATAAAAATACTATAGTCTAGCAAATGCCGTTTCTTTACTTTGTTTGGCAAAGCTTAACCCTCCTTGCCAATCTCGTTTTTTTCTTGTGTTTCTTCATAAACATCTGTATATAATTGATTCAATTCGCGTTCTAAATCACTTAGTAAGCGATGTCCTTCATCATTAGTTAAAATCCCCAAACGGGTCGCATAGGTCACTTGTCTTGAAAAACCATACATTTGTGTATCCACCACTTCTTCAAATGCTTTACATTGAGAAATGCACAAACTGTTTTTTTGATTACGAATAAGCATTTTAATGCGTTCTGCATCGTCTTCTAATAATTGAATGGCAAATTTCTTTGAAATTCCTTCGTCCATTTGTACAGAACCTCCCTATCTTAATTAAATAATTATAACATAATTCTCAGTTAGATACATGATGATTTCAGAAAATTTCCTTTAAGAAATTTTCTAAAACCAAGCGATATATTAAGTAAGAAATCTCTTTATATAACAAGCTTATTTTATCAATACAACAACAAATACATTAAAAGACTTTTTTCTTATTTTCTGCTTTTAATTTTAAATAAAATAACAAACTATATCATTTTTTTGTCTCTTGATATTCTTTAATTACTTCTAAAAAGGCGGTGCCATATTTATCTAATTTATTTTGGCCGACCCCTTTTATTTGCAATAATTGAATCGTTGTTTGCGGTAATTTTTCACACATTTCTTTAAGTGTACTATCGGAAAAGACTACATATGGCGGCACGCCTGCCTCTTGAGCCATGTCCATACGTAATTCGCGTAATCGTTCAAACAAGGCATCATCCACTGCTACTTTTCGAACTTTTTGGTCTTCTTTTCGGAAGACTTTCCGTTCCCCTAAAAGCACCTGAACACCTTCTGTCGAGACTGATAACAACGGAAATTGCCCATCAGAAGGAATTAAATAACGTTCTGCTGTCAAATAATCAATCAGCTGTGTGACTTCTTTTTGCGTGCGACCTTTCATTAGTCCGTATGTTGGCAAACGATCAAAATGCCATTGATCAATTTTTTGATCTTTTGAGCCAGTCAAGACTTTACCAACTAAGCCCTTACCGAAACGTTCTCCCATACGTTTTACACAAGACAAGACTTTTTGGGCATCGACCGTAATATCGACTAATTCTCGATTATCCAGACAATTCGAGCAGCGACCGCAGTCCGTCCCTTCTTCACCAAAATAGCGTAAAATATATTTTTGTAAACACATTTGTGCATTCGCATATTGTGACATTTCCCGTAATTTCAAGTACTCTTTCTGCTTATAATCAATGGTCATTTCAGATTGTTCAATAAAGTATTGTTGAATTTGCAAGTCTTGTGGAGTAAACATTAACACAGCATCACTAGGCAGACCATCACGACCAGCTCGGCCGGCTTCTTGGTAATAAGATTCAATATTCCCTGGTACTTGTGCGTGAATGACAAAACGAACATTACTCTTATTAATCCCCATACCAAAGGCATTTGTTGCTACCATCACTTGCACTTGATCATACAAGAACGCTTCTTGATTTTCACTACGTAGCTGTTCACTCATGCCCCCATGATACATCCCAGCTGCAATTTTTTTACTTTCTAATAAATGATAAATTCGTTCAACTTCCTTCCGCGTGCTTGCATAGATAATACCTGATTGCCCAGTATTCATCTTTAAATATTCCAAAAGAAAAACGTCTCTGTTTTGATCCTTCACGACTTGAAAAGATAAATTTTCTCGAGCGAATCCTGTTTTGATTTCATTTTCTGATGGAATTCTTAATTGCTTGACAATATCCTCCGCTACTTGTGGCGTTGCTGTAGCTGTTAGTGCAATCACAGTTGGTTGCTGTTGAAATTGATCTATAATCTCTGCTAAACGCAAATAGCTTGGACGAAAATCATGCCCCCATTGTGAAATACAGTGTGCCTCATCTACTGCCAATAAATCAATCGGTACATGTGTCAGCATCTGTTGAAAATCATAAGATTCTAATCGCTCTGGCGCAACATACAATAGCTTGACTTCTTTGTTAACCGCTAATTGAATACGATGATTCATTTCTTGATAGGAAATGGTACTATTGATATATGTAGCTGGAATCCCCATTAAATTCAGGGCATCTACTTGATCTTTCATTAAAGAAATTAATGGTGAAATCACCAATGTTAAATTATCCAGAAGTAAGGCTGGCAACTGATAACAAATCGATTTGCCTCCACCTGTTGGCATAATGCCTAAGACATTTTCTTGTCGCAATACATGACGAATAATCGTTTCTTGTCCTGGCCGAAAATCATCATAGCCAAATGTATCTTTTAATAATTCTTGTAATGCACTCATTTATTGCGCTCCAATCTTTGTTCTACAAGTCATTTTAACACGCTAATCTAACAGGAACAAGGTGTGTTAAAACAAGACACAATCGTGAAACACCAGTTAACGTGAAACATCAAAAAGAATGAAAAATTGTGAAAGCTTGCTATCAAAAGCTTTCAAAAATAACGACATTTGCTTGTTGTGGATAACGAGTAGTTATCCACACATAAAAAATATCCTTATCTTAAAAATACGCATTAATCCGTTTTTTTCATAAAAAAAACCAACTATTTTCGTAGTAAAACGAGCATAGTTGGTTTAAATGTTTATTTGTCGAAAAATTATTCAGCTTTTTTCTTTTTCTTGCTTGCTTTTTCGCGTTCATTTTTGTTAAGAATTTGTTTTCTTAAACGGATGCTTTCTGGTGTTACTTCACAGTATTCATCTTCATTCAAGAATTCTAATGATTCTTCTAACGTTAATTTTTTCGGTTTTTTGATGACTGATGTTTGGTCTTTCGTTGCCGAACGAACGTTAGTCATTTGTTTAGCTTTTGTGATGTTCACAGTTAAATCGTTGTCGCGGTTGTTTTCCCCAACAATCATTCCTTCGTAAACTTCTGTCGTTGGTTCAACGAAAACTGTACCACGTTCTTCAATACTCATGATTGAGTAAGTCGTTGCTTTACCAGTATCGATTGAAACTAGCGCACCTTGATGACGGCCGCCAATCGTTCCTTGAATCATTGGTAAGTATTGATCGAAGGTGTGGTTCATAATACCATAACCACGAGTCATTGATAAGAATTCTGTTGAATAACCAATTAAGCCACGAGCTGGTGCTAAGAAGATTAAACGCATTTGTCCGTTACCGGCATTAATCATATCTTGCATTTCGCCTTTACGTAAACTTAGTGATTCAATCACGCTACCCATGTATTCTTCAGGTGTGTCAATTTGAACACGTTCAAATGGTTCACATTTAACCCCGTCAATTTCACGCTCAATAACTTCTGGACGAGAAACTTGTAATTCATAGCCTTCACGACGCATGTTTTCAATTAAAATTGATAAATGCAATTCGCCACGGCCTGATACAGTCCAAGAATCTGGGCCAATTGGATCAACACGTAAAGATACGTCTGTTTGTAATTCAGCCATTAAACGTTCTTCGATTTTACGAGCGGTGATGTATTTTCCTTCACGTCCCGCAAATGGAGAATTGTTAACTAAGAAAGTCATTTGTAAGGTTGGCTCATCAATGTGTAGAATTGGTAATGCTTCTTGATTGTGAACATCTACAACTGTTTCCCCAACGAAAATGTCTTCCATTCCAGAAACGGCAATTAAATCGCCCGCTTTTGCTTCATCAATTTCCACACGTTGTAGGCCAAAGAAACCTAAAATTTTCGTTACACGGAAATTTTTCACGCTGCCATCTAATTTCATCAACGCAACTTGGTCGCCGACTTTCATTGTGCCACGGAACACACGGCCAATCCCAATACGTCCAACGTAATCGTTGTAGTCTAGTAATGAGACTTGGAATTGAAGTGGTTCGTCTGAATTATCAACTGGAGCTGGCACATGTTCAATAATTTTATCAAAAATTGGGGCCATTGTTGGCTCTTGATCTGCTGGATCATCTGATTCACTTGAAGTTCCGTTTAAAGCAGAAGCATAAACAACTGGGAAATCTAATTGATCGTCGTCTGCGCCTAATTCGATGAATAACTCTAAAACTTCATCTACTACGTGTTCAGGACGAGCAGAAGGTTTGTCAATTTTGTTAACAACCACGATTGGTGTTACTTTTTGTTCTAATGCTTTTTTCAATACGAAACGTGTTTGAGGCATTGTTCCTTCATACGCATCGACAACTAAAACAACACCGTCTACCATTTTCATGATACGTTCTACTTCACCACCGAAGTCCGCGTGTCCTGGTGTATCTAGAATGTTGATACGTGTACCGTTATAATCTACGGCTGTATTTTTTGCTAAGATAGTAATTCCACGTTCACTTTCAAGTGCATTGGAATCCATTGCACGTTCTTGTAATTGTGTGTGTCCATCTAAAGTGTCAGATTGTTTTAAAAGTTCATCTACTAAGGTTGTTTTACCATGGTCAACGTGGGCGATAATTGCCACGTTACGAATATCATCTCTGTATTTCAATTTAATTGCTCCTTATCTATATACGCTTATGTTACTTAAGTCCATAAAAGCCGACTGCTTATTATAGCAAACTTTTTTCATTAAAAAAAGGCTTTCGCCTGCAAAAATAATGAAAGTTTTAGAAATTATTCGGCTTTTTCTGAAAACAAGGACATTTTTTTACAAATTTTTCTCTTTTAAAAGAGGAAGAGCCTTACCTTTCAGCAACGCTCTTCTTTGATTATTCCGATTCATTTAAATACTGGGTAAATACTTCATCATAGGTTTCAGGAGTTGCTGCAATAAAGTATTCACGACCCGCAAAAGTTAATGGTTTTCCTGTAATACCAGAGTATTTAAATCCAAATTCTTCCAAAAGTACTAAGCCTGCTGCATAATCCCAAGGACTTAGATTAGATAAATAGCCATGATGGTTGCCTTTTAACATAGCAATAATTTCCAAACCTGCACAACCGCTAATACGCACGCCCATGCTTGCTTGTCCGATTTCCGTTGCGTGATGAATATTTTTTCCATGCATGTAAGCATTCATGCCCCATAATCCATCTGCCAAGGCTTTCATAGTAGGTGCTTTTAATAATTGATTATTCCGATAAACGCCAAGCCCTTTGCCACCCCAATAAAGTTCTTCTCGCATCACATCATAGATAAAACCTAATTTACCAATGCCGTCTTCATAAACAGCTAACATAATACAAAAATTTTCTCTTTCCATCACAAAATTCATTGTGCCATCAATCGGATCGATGATCCACACGCGACCAGCAAAACTTTTTAAAGTATTGTAGCCTTTTTCTTCCCCTAAAATTTGATCTTCGGGAAAATTTGTTTGAATTTTATTCATTAAAAATTCTTGGGTTTGTTCATCCATATTTGTCACTAAATCAGTGCGGCCATTTTTCTGTTGAACGGTTAACTCTGATTCCAAGTTCATTCTAATCACATCGGCTGCTTCAAAAAGCCAACTTTGAATTGTTTGAACAAATTTTTGCGTTTCAGTCATCTAATCATCCCCCAGCTTTAATTTACCGCTTCCCTGTTTTTTAGCTTGTTGAAGCGTACGATATAACGAATATCCTGAAGCATTTTCAAATTCACGACCTAAGCGTTTTTCTTCGCCGATACTTTTAACGACCGTTTTAAATTGTTGATAAGTTGTTAAAAATTTGTCAACAGGCAAGCCTGTTTCGTTGGCTTGCTCAACTGCTGTCCACATATTAGTGACAATCACCATTTCCTCCGTCGTCCAATCTAAATCTAATGGATATTGATAGTCTTTCATGTCTTCACCTCATCTTCTCTAGTTTAGCATATTTTCATAAAAAAACATCTTATTTACGTCGATTTTTTAATGCATTAAAGAGAGGATATTCTGCTGTTCCTTTGCGATACAAACTTTGTTGTGAAGCATAAATACCGCTATTTCCAGAACACATAAAACTGATTAAGCAAACCATGAAAAAATAGACCGCCGCTTCACTACCAAATAGTTCAATGCCCATAATGAAGCAAGCAATCGGCGTATTCGTGGCGCCAGAAAAAACACCAATAAATCCTAAACCTGCTAAAAAAGGAATTGACAGATGTAACAAAGGGGCCAAAGAACTACCTAACGTAGCCCCAATTTCAAACAATGGCGTTACTTCCCCTCCTTGGAACCCAGCACCCAGGGATAACACCGTAAAGAATAATTTCCCAACAAAATCAAAAGGCTGCGCATTGCCTGCAAAAGCATCTTCTAGTAAAGGTAAACTCAAGCCTAAATAACGCTGGTTGTTTAAGACGACCACAAACAGAACGACAATGGACGCCCCAAGAAACGCACGAAGGTAGACATTAGCAAACCAATTTGCGTAGGTCTTTTTTAAAAAGACAATGGAACGACTAAAAACCCAACCTGCCAAGCCAAAACAAATCGATGCCAAAAATAATTTTACGAATAGATCAACCGACCAAGTCGGAATTTTGCCCATCGGATAATACGTATGTGTTACACCAAAACTTTCAGTTACAAAATTAGCAAATAAGCCTGCAAAAAAACTTGGGAAAAGTGCCTCTGCACGAACTTTTCCAATCGCCAAAACTTCTAATCCGAAAACCGTTCCCGCTAATGGTGTGCCAAAAACAGAACTAAAACCTGCACTAATTCCGCTAATAATAATTACTTGTCGTTCCAAAGCGGACAGTTTAAAGACTTTTCCTACAGCATTTGCGATTGCGCCCCCCATTTGCACCGCCGTCCCTTCACGACCAACAGAACCACCAAATAAGTGCGTAGTGATCGTGCCAAACAACGTTAAAGGAATTAAGCGCAAGGGAATATCTTCTTCCCCGCCATTGCCTTGTTCAATCACTAAGTTATTTCCTCGGCTAGCATTTTTCCCAAAACGCGTATAGAAATACGTAAAAACGACACCGCTAATGGGGAGGATAAAGAGTAACCAAGGATTTGCTAAGCGAACATCTGTTACATAGGTGAGACTCTTTAAGAAAAAGGCGGATAACGCCCCCATAAATAAACCAATAATTGCGGTAATGAGCAACCATTTTGCCATATACCCGCCAATTGATAGTAGTTGCTTTGTTTCTTTTTTCACTTTACATGCTCCTTTACAATTTTCTTATCGCCAATCCTAGCGTACAGAAAAAGCCTACCAAAGGGTACACTTCTCCCGTTTGGTAGGCGTCATTAATTTATTCGTCCAATAAATAGTTCGTGGTGAACACCATCACCATGTTGCTATTAAACTATTAAAAATAATACCACGCAACTCTGGAAAGTGCAATAGAAGAATAACTCATTACTTTTAACAATCTTCACGTGTCTTTTTAGACACTAACTCATTAAAAAAAATAACCATGATTTCTTCGCTTTCCAGATCTAACAACTTAGAAATCAATTTAATATCTGAAGCTTTAAATACAACCTCTCCTTTTAATTTCTTATAAATTGTTGAAGCTGAGATTGGTTGACCTGCAGCGGTCATTTCACTTGCTAACCATTCAACATTTTTCCCTTTTAATTTCAATTTTGAATGAATTAAATTTGATTCCATTTTACTCCCCCTTTTCACCCCTTTTAGTGTCTTATTAGACACTGGAAGTATATCATTTTGTGAAAAAACCGTCAATATATGCCTATTCAATAGTTATTTATCACTCTATGTATAGAGTAAAACATGTTTCTTTTGCGACACTTTTTGTGCTAGAATGTTTTTACGGAGGTGGTTTTTTTGAAAGAAAATTTTTTGAAGCAAAAAAGGATGGAGAAAAATCTTACATTAGAACAAGTTGGAAATTTTGTTGGTGTTGGAAAAAGTACCGTCAGGAAATGGGAAACTGGAATGATTGAAAATATGGGGAGGGATAAAATTGTCGCCTTATCTAAAATTTTAGATGTATCACCTCTTGAAATCTTAGGTATTCCTGAAACGGAAGAAACGTCATTTGTTGTCCCAACCAATATTATGAACATTTACAAACAGTTAACAACTGAAAATCAAGAAGCAGTCTTTCGATACGCTCAAAAGAAATTAACAGAACAAAATTACTTTTAATATTTATTTTAAATAGATGAATGCTAGACTTTTTAGTCAACGTCAAACAAAAAAAGCTTATCCGTAAGGATAAGCTTTTTATTAGATTGACTGTTGGCCAAAATACTGACGCCATTTGGTTTTCATGGCTGTCGTCATCGGCAACGCTGCTTCTTTTACAGCACAATATTTGTCAACAAAGGTTACAATGTAACTTTCTTTGTATTTTGGTGGTGCAATAGTTGCGCCCCACATATGTTTAATAATAATGTCTCGTTCTAAATCAGACAACTCTGTAATTTTTTCAGCATTTTTGGCTGCAATTCGTGGATGAACATAGGCATGAGAGCCTTCGTCAAACTTTGTTGTGCGCCAATCATAGTAAAACAAATCATGTAATAAACCAGCACGAGCTGTTGCACGAGCATTGCCGTTCCAACGCTTTGCTAATTTATAGCTATGATAGGAAACACTAATTGAATGTTCTAAACGAGTTGAATGCATATGTTGTGTGTATTCTGCTAATTTTTGGACTTCTTCGGTTGCTAATAAATCTTCTACATAAGAAAGATATTCTTCGTCTTCACGCCATTTTTCTGTCATATAATTGGGTGCCACCTTTTCTAATCCTTTTATAACTTGACTCGAGTATAGCACCCCAGCTATTTAATTACTATGAATTTCTCAATCTGTAACTTAACTTTAATATTTGCTTAATAAGTTTAGCGTTCAACGCAGTAAAATTTTCACAAAAACTTCTACATTTCTTCTGGTGCATGTAACCCTAGTAAACGTAAATCTTCTTTTAAAACAGTAGCAACTGCATAAACTAACGCTAAGCGTGCCTCTTTTTGAGCATCTTCATCCAAAATCCGAACATGGGCATAATATTTATTGAACGCTTGTGCTAAATGAATGCTATGTTTCGCAATAACAGATGGTTCATATTTTTCAGCAGCTTGCATCACAGTTTCAGGGAATTTTTGTAACAACTTCACGACTTCCCAGCTATCCTTGTCATTTAGTGCATAACGTTGTGTAGCGTCTGGTGTAAAGTTTGCTTTACGTAAAATACTCATCGCACGAGCATGTGTATATTGAACATATGGCCCAGTTTCGCCTTCAAAACGAACAACTTCATCTAATACAAAATCGAAATTATTTAGACGATCATTTTTAAGGTCATGGAAAATAACTGCACCTACACCTACTTGTTTCGCCACTTCTTCACGATTTGCTAAGTCTGGGTTTTTCTCGTTAATTTGATTTCCTGCTAAAGTAACAGCTTCATTCAATACTTCTTCTAATAAAACGATTTTCCCTTTACGTGTGGATAATTTTTTACCGCCTTGAGTAATTAAACCAAACGGAATGTGTTCCATATCATCTGACCATTCAAATCCTAGTTCTTTCAAGACTGCTTTTAATTGTTTGAAGTGATTGCTTTGTTCGTTGCCGACTACATAAAGTGATTTGGCAAAATCATACGTCCGTTTACGGTAAAGCGCAGCAGCTAAATCCCGTGTGATATATAACGTCGCACCATCTGATTTACGAATAAGTGCTGGATTTAAATTATATTCTGTCAAATCAACAATTTCTGCACCTTGATTTTCTGTTAATAAATGTTTTTCTTCTAATAAAGTAACAATTTCATCCATTTTATCATTATAAAAGGCTTCGCCATTATAAGAATCAAATTCAACTTCTAACATGGAATAGATTTTATCAAATTCTTTTAGAGACTCGCTACGGAACCATTTCCATAATTCATTAGCTTCTTGGTCTCCTTCTTCTAATTTTTTAAACCATGCACGTGCTTCGTCTTCTAATTCTGGTTTTTCTTCTGCTTCTTCATGAAATTGCACATATAAGCGCAATAATTCATTAATTGGTTGTTGGCGGACTGCTTCTTCAGAACCCCATTTTTTATAAGCTACAATTAACTTACCAAACTGTGTACCCCAGTCACCTAAGTGGTTAATCCGAATTGGCTGATACCCAATTTTTTCTAAAATAAAGGCAATTGAATTCCCGATTACCGTAGAACGTAAGTGCCCCATAGAAATTGGTTTAGCAATGTTTGGTGAAGACATATCAATAGGAACATTGCCATTATTGCCAAAGGTACTGTTTCCGTAGTTGTTTTTTTCTTTGACTACTGCGCCAATAACAGCTTGACTGACTGCTTCTTTATTCATGAAGAAGTTTAAATAAGGTCCCACCACTTCAATTTTTTCAAAATTTGTGCCATCAATTTTTTCTGCTAATTCTGCTGCAATCTGTTGTGGTGCTTTACGATAAATTTTAGCTAATGAAAAGGCTGGAAAAGCCACATCTCCATGATCAACAGATTTAGGATTTTCCAATAATTGTTCGATTTGATCCATCGTTAATTCTTCATTTAAAACATCATGTAACGCTTTTGCTACGATTTCTTTGTTGTTCATAAGAACCCTCCTGATTAATTTGTAAGTATAAAAAACAAAAACGTCTCTGACAAAACAAAATAATTTGTTTTGTCAGAGACGAGAATTTACCCGCGGTACCACTCTAATTGTCTATACTACTTGGATAGACCTGCTTCATCGATAACGGTGATTGCCGTCTGCTTTCAGCAGAATTCTAAAAGTGCGCTTCCTCATTCCGATCACTCTTGGCTCCCACCTTCCCAAGATCGCTAAGCTGACGTTGAAATAAGTACTCTCTTTATCATCGAATGTCATTGTTAAACTGGCTTCATTATAGCAAATTTTTGTCTAGCTGGCTAGCCTTCTTCACTAATTGTCATAAAACTAACGCCAGGTTCTGCATTTAAGTTATACGAAGCAAAATGATTCTTTTCAGCTTCGATAAAGGCGGCAGCGCCAATCATCGCCGCGTTATCCCCGCAAAGTTTTAATGGCGGAATAAGTAATGTCACTTCTGGTAATTGTTCACTGATTGCATGTCTCATTGCTTCTCGTAATCCTTGATTCGCAGCAACGCCCCCAGCGATTAGCAATTGCTTAACAGGATATTCTTGACAAGCACGAATGGTTTTAGTCACTAATACTTCTACCACACTAGCCTGAAAACTTGCGGCTAAATCCTTTGTAGACAGTGCTTCACCACGTTGCTCTGCATTATGAACCGTGTTAATAAACGCACTTTTTAAGCCACTAAAACTAAAGTCATAGTTATCCTCTTTTAGCATCGCCCGTGGAAACTGATAGGTATCTGTGCCTTCATGGGCCAAAGCATCAATCTCTTTGCCACTAGGATAAGGCAACCCTAACACCCGTCCGACTTTATCATACGCTTCACCAGCTGCATCATCACGTGTTTCACCAACAATTTCGAAAGAGCCATCTTCTTTCATGTAGACCAATTCCGTATGTCCTCCACTAACGAGTAAGGCCATCAATGGAAATTCGAGCGGTGCCACAAAACGGGCAGCATAAATGTGTCCAGCCATATGATTGACTGGAATAAGTGGTAATTGGTGCGCCCAAGCAAATGCTTTTGCTGCAGAAAGTCCTATTAATAAAGCACCGACTAACCCAGGCCCATAGGTCACAGCGACGCCACTAAGCTCTTCTGGTGTGACTTTTGCTTCTGTTAATGCTTCTTCAATACAGATCGTCACTTGTTCAACATGATGACGGCTCGCAACTTCCGGAACGACTCCACCAAAACGTTGATGGCTCTTAATTTGCGAAGCTACGATATTGGAAAGAATTTTGTCGCCATCTTCAATGACAGCCACACTTGTTTCATCACAGCTACTTTCCACAGCTAATAATAATTTACGTTCTTTTGTAAAAATTGTCATTGGGCTTCCTTCCTTAATTTCGCACACATTACAAAGGCATTTTCTTGAGGTTCTTTATAATAATTTTTTCGAACAGCTACTTTCCGAAAACCTGTTTTCTCATAAAGTTTTTGAGCTAGTGTATTCGATTCTCTGACCTCTAAGAAAATTTGTGTAATGTCACGACTTTTAACATATTCTTTAAAAGCTTTCATTAATTGACAACCAATTCCTTGGTGTTGTTTCTGACCATTCACAACAACGTGACTAATTTCTGCTTCATCTAAAATAAAATGATAGGCAATATAGCCTAACCACTGGCCATTTTCAACTAAAAAAAGATATTCGCTATTTTCCTGAGCAAAATCTTCCGCGAATTGTGTTTCTGTCCAAGGGGAGCCAGTTGTATAAGAAGAATTACTAAAACGCCATAATTCTTCACCAATATTTGCTACAGATATTTCTTTTTTTGTTACTAACATTTTTTCTTCACTCTTCTTTTAAATCAATTATCATTTCTAGTGCGTCTTCATTATTTTCGTCATAATAGCCTTTTTTCACCGTTTGTGAGGCAAAGCCAATTTTTCGATACAAACGTTGGGCTTTAACATTACTCATTCGTACTTCTAGCGATAAGGTTTCACAACGATTTTTCTTGGCAAAAATTCGCGTTTCTTCTATTAAAGAACGACCTAAACCTAAGCCTTGGTATGCTGTATGGACAGCGACATTCGTAATGTGTGCATCCGTTCCTTGAATCCGACAACCAATAAAGCCAACTGTTTTTCCGTTAATTGCCGCTAACAAATAGAGATGCGGCGCTTTTGAGCCAAGTTCTGCCATGAAAGCAGACATCGTCCAAGGAAGTTCCCCAGCATAAACTTCACGTTCAATTGCTAGTAAATCCTTAATATCTTGGTAGGTGATTTCACGCAATTGAAATTCTTGCTGGTTCATTGCAATGGTTTTAGTTATATACCGTTGCCGTCTTTTTGTAAAGTATTTTGTCACAAAATTAAAGTTTTTCCACATAGCTTTCTCCATTAGGCGTGTGTGTCTTCAACCAATTTTCTTCCGCTTCTACTTTTTTCAAATACGCAGGTAAGAACCCATGAACATTTTCAACAGGTTCAGCCACACTACCTAACGCAGCCAAAACTGCAGCATTAGGAATTTGCCATTGCGGGACATCACAAATTTCTCCATGAGGAATGATTTGAGCTATTTCTTCAGTGAATTTTTCAACATCTTCACCAACAAAAAAAAGATTTGGTTCATTTTTTAGTTGTTCTAATAACTCCCGCAGGGAAATATGTTGGTCCGGTAACTCATTTTGCCACACGCCATTGACAAACCGATAAGCACCAGCATAGACGTTTTTACGACGTGCATCAAAAAGAGGCACAATTAAACCGGTTTGTCCAACACAATTGGCAGCTAACGTTTGTAGACTGGAAATGCCTACTAGCTCTTTCTTTAAAGTATAGGCCAATGTTTTGGCAGTCGTCACGCCTAAACGTAAGCCAGTGTATGATCCAGGTCCTTCTGCTACGACAAAACGATCAATTGCCGTTGGCGCCAAGTTCAATTGGCTCATCAAATAGTCAATTGCCGGCATTAATGTTAAGCTATGATTTCTTTTAACCGTTGCTGTATAACTTCCCAGAATTTTTTGATTTTCACACACAGCAATACTCAATGTTTGGTTAGATGTATCTATTGCTAAAATTCGCACACGAATCCCTTTCCTTCTACAATTTAGTCGCTTCATTGTAGCACACTTTCCTTTTTCTAAAAAGGGAAAACGAGGTTTCTGTAAAAAGAAACCTCGTTTCGTTCATTTTCTCTTTTTATTTAATGGTTGCTTCTAAGTAATCAATTAATGGTTTACTGATATCTGTTGCAGAACCATTTTCTCCTGAATTTTCAACCATAATCATTGTTAAGAATTTATTGTTACTACGATCTAACGTTAGAAGGAAACTGTTTTCTTTGCCATCTGTATCTTGTTTATCTTTTATTTCAGCTGTTCCTGTTTTAGCAGCCAATGAGAAGTTCGGATTGTACATATTATAAACATAACCTGAAGGATCTTCCACACTACCTAAAAGATCTGTGGCAATTGTATTCGCTGCGTTGGCGCTGATTACATTGTCTTTTTTCTTCGTTTCTTTGTCTAAAACTAATTTTGGATAGACCAATGTTCCATTATTTTGGAAAACACTATACATGGTAGCTTGCTGGATTGGCGAAATTAACAATTGGCCTTGACCGTAGCCCGTATCTGCTAAAAGAATTTCAGAATTAAATTTATCTTCATTTGAAATTTGAGCAGGCGTCATGGCAATTGGTAAATCTAGTTCCTCACCGAAAATGAATTTATTAAGACCCGCTCTAAATTTGTCTTCCCCCATACGTAATGTTTGTTGGGCAAAATAAATATTATCTGAATTAACTAAAGCGGTACGCAGATTGACTGGACTTGCTTCTTTTACACGTGTCGCAAAATAGCCGCCCCAAGATTTATCTTTTTGCCATTTCAAACCATTAATTTCTAGCTCTTCATCTGGCTTCAATGTCCCTGCATCTAAACCAATGGCACCGGTAATTGTTTTAAAGGTAGAGCCTGGTGCATAGCCTGTCGCAAAACGTGCTGTGAATGGTAAATCTTTGTTGTTATTGTAAGCATCATATTCTTTTTGAGAAATGCCATTGGCCATTTTATTAGGATCATACGAAGGTGAACTAACCGTTGCTAATAAATCGCCTTTTTGAGGATCGGTAATGACCGCACTACCAGGGCGTTTGTCAAATATAGCAAAAGCTTGTTGTTGTACGCCACTGTCAATCGTTAATTTAATCGTTTGACCATCTTTTTTCTCTTTGGTTTGTAAAGCTTTTTTGACATTCTCTTTGTCATCTAAAATAACTAGTGAGCCACCATCTTGCCCTCTTAATTCTTTATCAAACGCTCGTTCTAAACCAGTTTTACCAATTACGCCCGTACTACTTAACTCTGGATTTTTTTTAATATCTTCTGCAGTAATGGTGCCCGTATACCCGATTAATTGCGCAGCTGCTTCCCCCAGCGGATAATAACGTGACTCTGTGTCTTTTGTCGCAGCCCCTGTTGGTAATTCTGTCAATGGTTCAGAAGCAACTGTGATTGGTACAAAGGAGTCTGCTTGGACCCATCCTTGGCTTAACTTTTGATTGATTTCATCAACAGAAACGCCGAACTTATCACTAAAAGCTTTGATATTGGCTGTTTTTTCTGCGCCAGAACCGAGTTTGCCAGGTACTACGCCCACTTCGTCAAACACTTTGTTAATTGCTAGCCCACTACCATTACGATCGACAATTTCTCCACGTTTGGCATTATCTACTTGAATCGAAATTTTATCATTTCCTGACATATCTGGAAAAATTAAAGACGGCTTCCAAGCGATTTGGTAGGTATCGCCTTTCTTGGCGATACTTGATTGATAAGACAAATCTTTCATTTCGCCTAAAGGAGTGCTCATCGATAATTTATAGGTAAATGTGTATTGATTGTCTTTCTCCTTTTTGACTTGAACATCACTAGCTTTGACTCCTTCTGCTTGAATCCCTGAATAAATTGCTTGGTATTTTTCAACAACAGATTTAGTATCATAGCCATTTTTCTTTAAGCTAGCTTCTTGAACAACGGACGGTAACTTATCAAATTCCTGTTTTGACAATACGTTTAAAAATGTAGTAGCTGTTTTCTTCGCTTCGGCTAATTCTTGTTTGGCTTGCCATTGACTATAAGCATAATACCCGCCACCGGCAGCAGCGATTAGAACCAAGGCAGAAACACCAAGAATAAGTGGTTTTTTTGAAGATTTTTTATTACGATTGCTTCGTTCCATTCAATAATCCCCTAACTATATAATATGTCTTTTCTTCTATTATACGTAACTTTTTTTAAAATGCTTGTGTTTCACCTATACTTTTTTTAATTTCTTAATAAAGTTTGATCAAATTTTTCCATTTCATCAGGCTTTCGTTGGATTTCTCTGCATTCATTGTGTGGTATACTAGCAGTAACAATTAGTTTTTTATTAGGAGGAATGAACATGGGACTTATTAAAGCAGCAACAAGTTCAGTTGGCGGTGGCTTGGCCGATCAATGGCTAGAGGTTATTGAACCTGATAATATGGGGGACACAACCGTCATGACAAAAGGTGTTTTTGTACGTAAAGATGATAAACGTGGTTCTAATCGTAAAGGAACGGACGATGTTTTAACAGATGGTTCTGTTGTACATGTCTATCCCAACATGATGATGCTTCTTGTCGATGGTGGCAAAATCATCGATTACACTGCTGAAGAAGGCTATTATACAGTCAAAAATGATTCTGCGCCTTCAATGTTTAACGGTTCTTTAAAAGATGCGATTGCAGAGACCTTCAGTCGTTTCAAATTTGGTGGCGTAACTCCACAAAAACAACAAGTTTTTTATATTAACTTGCAAGAAATTAAAGGCATTAAATTTGGAACACCTGCGCCATTAAACTATTTTGATAATTTTTATAATGCCGAACTTTTCTTACGTGCACACGGAAATTACTCAATTAAAATTACAGATCCTTTACTATTTTATACTAATGCGATTCCTAAAAATCAAACGCAAGTAGATATTAATGATATTAATGAACAATATTTGGCAGAGTTCATTACAGCATTGCAAGCAGCAATCAATCAAATGTCTGCTGATGGGCAACGTATTTCTTATGTTCCCTCAAAAAGTGTTGAATTAAGCAAATATATGCAAACTGCACTTGATGAGGATTGGCGCACCAATCGCGGCATGGAAATTGTTTCTGTAGCAGTTGCGAGCATTTCTTATACAGATGATTCAACAAAATTAATCAACATGCGAAATGAAGGAGCTATGCTCAGCGATCCAGGTGTTCGCGAAGGCTATGTTCAAGGTTCCTTGGCTCGTGGTATGGAGGCTGCTGGTAAAAATGAAGGTGGCGCTATGAGCGGCTTTATGGGCGTTGGTATGGGCATGAATGCGAATGGCAACTACTTTGCGCAAGCGTCTCAAACAAACCAACAACAAATGCAAGAAAAACAAAACCAGCAAAACGCACAAGGGGCTACAGACACTTGGACTTGCCCACAATGTGGGACTGAAAACACTGGGAAGTTTTGCTCAAACTGTGGTACACCAAAACCAACAAACGAAAAACCAAAATTAGAAATGAAATGTAGTGAATGTAGCGAAATTGTTGACTTAAGTAATGGTATTCCTAAGTTCTGTCCACATTGTGGTAAACCATTCCAAGGGGTTCCTTTATAAGCAAGTAGTGAACAATTAAAGAAAAGGGTCAGGCACAAGTCTACCCTTTTTCTTTGAATCAGATTCCTGTTATTTACTCACTCTATTAGAAAGGACGGTTGCAATGGAAACAACATTTACCCATAAATGCCCCAACTGTGGCGGCCCGCTCTTATTTAATCCCAAAGATCAAAAATTTCATTGTGAATATTGTTTAAATATTTACACGGAAGAAGAAGTGACTCGTTATGAGCAACAGCAACATGAGGCGCATTTAGAGAATCCCTCAACAACGACTGCCGAGGAAAATTTGACTTTCACAGCGGAAGAAGAATCCTCCGCTATGCAACAAACAGAGACCACTGAGAATGAAACAACTGCCGATGCAGGCACAATGGAAATTTTTAATTGTCCAAGCTGTGGCGCTCAAATTGTCACCGATGCAACAACAGCAGCCACATACTGTTATTATTGCCATAATCCAGTTGTCTTGGCTGGTCGATTAAGTGGCGAATTTTTACCAGAAAACGTCTTACCCTTTACAATTGAAAAAGACGAAGCGATTGAAAAATTTCTCGCTTGGACCAAGAAAAAATGGTTCATTCCTCGAGATTTTTTCAGCAAAAATCAAATCGATAAATTAACTGGGGTTTACTTCCCCTATTGGGTCGTTGATGCAGAAGTCGACGGACAACTGCAAGCTACTGGCACAAGTATTCGCATTTGGCGCGTAGGTGATATTGAATACACCGAAACAAAACGTTTCAATGTGGGACGTTCAGGAAAATTATCGTTTAAAGAATTAGTTAAAAATGCCTTGTCAAAAAACATCCAACAAAAAATGGTGGAAGGCGTTCAACCATTTTTAATTGATCAAGCGGTGCCTTTCAAAAGCCAATACCTAGCAGGTTTTCAAGCAGAAAAACGCGATATTGAATATGAAGCAATCAAAAAACACGTCCAACAAGAATTACAAGATTATTCGGAATCATTGTTACGGGACTCTGCTTCTGGTTATACTACGTTGACAAATGTTCGCACGGATATTTCTCTAAACCAAGAAAATAATCACTATATGCTTTTGCCAATTTGGTTAGTCACCTATCGCAGTCAGGAACAATCAAAAAAAGTTTATTATTATGCCATGAATGGACAAACAGGTAAAGTAAGCGGTGTGCTTCCAATTAGTTACACTCGTTTAGGACTAGCAACGTTAGGCATTTTCGCTGGACTCTTAGCACTCTTTTTATTAGGAGGTTATTTCCTATGAAAAAACGACTTTTACCTATTTTTTTCCTAATACTTCTTACCTTTGGCCTTGCCCTACCCGTTTCGGCGGCTGAAAATTCAATTGATGATGACGCACAATTACTGACACCTGATCAAATCAACCAACTAAAGCAAGAGATACAACCTTTAGAAGAAAAAACAAAAGCCTCTGTCTTTATTGTGACCACAAATAATAATACCTATGGCGATGAACAAGACTATGCAGATCATTATCTTTTAAATAAAGTTGGCAAGGACCAAAATGCGATTCTTTTTCTCATTGATATGGACTTACGGAAAATCTACATCTCTACTTCTGGAAACATGATTGATTATATGACAGATGCACGAATTGATGATACCTTAGATAAAATATGGGATAATATGAGTCAAGGAAATTATTTCGCGGCTGCTCAAACCTTTGTTCAGGAAACTCAAACATTTGTTGATAAAGGGGTTCCTGGGGGGCACTATCGTGTGGACAGCGAAACAGGTAAAATCACCCGTTATAAAGCCATTACCCCGTTGGAAATGGTAATTGCTTTTGCTGCTGCGCTGATACTCAGTTTGGTCTTCTTAGGCATTAATATTTCTAAATATCAATTAAAATTTTCAAGTTATCAATATCCCTTTAGGGAAAAAACAACTTTAAACTTAACCTCCCGCACAGATCAGTTAACCAACTCTTTCATCACTACGCGTCGTATTCCTAAAAACAATGGCGGCAATGGCGGAATGGGCGGTGGTGGTAGCACCACCCACTCAACTGGCGGCGGCACATTCGGTGGCGGTGGTCGAAGTTTTTAGATTTTTTATCTTTTTTAATTATTTCATAAAAATAATGGTGTTATTTTTATGAAATAATGATAAAATAAGTATACTGTGGTGTGTTATTTTTACACAGGACGGTATACTTATTTTCATTTAAACTAAGTGATTTGTAGTCCAAAGTTATTTAATTGGGGATTGTTTTCAACTATTTAGTAAGCGCTACAAATCATTAACTAAACTATGGGAGGGAAAGTGAAAATGAAAAAATTTTCTATGTTAGGATTAGTTTTAATTAGTACTCTGATTTTAGGTGCATGTGGTTCTGGAACAAACAACACTAATAAAACTAAAAAAACCTCAAGTACTGCTACCGCAACAACTGAAACAAAAGCTAAAGAAGATAAAGGGACTTATAAAGATCGAACATTGACTGTTCCTGATGGTGTATTAAAAATCACCGAATTCCAAAAAGGTACAAGTTTCGATGGTAAACCAATCTTTTATGTACTATTTGATTTGACTAATAACACTAAGGAAGCACAAGATGTACAAATGTTATACTCTAGTTTTGTTAGCGTATCACAAAATACCGGCGATACAACAGAAGATTTAACTTATGGAATTGTTAATGATTCTCCGATTAAAGATAGAATTGACATGTTAAATAAAAAAGTTAATCCTGGCGCAACTGTCCAAGCAGCATACCCTTATGAATTTGCTGATGAAACAAAACCTGTAACTTTTACTTTCAGAGACAGTATGTTCAGCATGGGAGATCCTATCGCTGTTGAAGAAATTACAATTAAATAGTCTGTAAGCAAGTAGGCACTTAGTTCTACTTGCTTTTTTGGTTTGTTCTTCATAGAGTTGAATGGTAAAATTAATTTATCTTAACAAAAAGGAGTCATCCCATGAAAAGTATGTGCGAACTGTGTGATCTAAATCCTGGTAAAATCATCACCTTTGATAATCACGGTATCTGTAAACATTGTGCAGAACATTTAGAGTTAAAACCAAAAGAAATTAAAGATCGAACAATGGAAAGTATTATAAAACGTCAAGAAGAAATTATAAAAAAGGATCAAGCAATGCAAGCAAAGGGAAATTTATGTTATCTTTGCGAAGAGGAAACTGGCAAGTACTTTACGAGTGATTTTTATCGCGTAGGAAAAAGCTGTTTAAAAAAACTTAAAGTATCCACTTGGTCCGTTGATAAAAAAAGTTTAGCTGATTTACAACAAATGCAAGAGTTAATAAACAAGCAGTCTGAAATCGTAAAAGCAAATGAAAAAAATGCTGAAGTTTATGGAAATCTATGTGCTCTTTGTCAGGATAATAAAGGAAAATATTTAACTTCAGATAATTACCAAATCTGTAAGAAATGTGCAGGTCAACTCGGTGTCCAGGGACAAGGATATACCCAAACTTGGACATTGACGGATTTAAGAAATGTCCAAGAAGACAACCGGCTATTCAATCCTACAACAACTATTGCTGGCTCGATTGAATTCGATGAACCTGAAAAAAATTTTCGACTGGTTGGTTCATCAAAAATTTTGCCAGTAAGCATTATCGCTGATTACAAAATTTTAGAGAAAAAAAATACCCATTTCACCGAAGAAAACGTACCTTATGATCGCGTCAGTAGTGTCTATATTTTGATTAATCTAGATGATTTGCAACGCCCAACCATCACTATTTCCTTTTTAAAGACACTTAGTGAGCAAACCACTGAATTTGATCGTCAATTAGCGATCGATAGAGCCCGTTTCAACGCTGAACGAGCCCTTTCATCATTAGACACTATTGTTCGTCGAATAAAAGAAAAAGAAATACCAACTCCTATAAAGAGTGATAAAAACCAACCGATTGAACCAAAACTATCTGATTCACAAAAAAACTCATCTAGCACTATTGAAGACGTAATGGCTGAGTTAAGAAATTTAAAAATGTTAGTTGATGAAGGAGTTCTAACAGAAGAAGAATTTCAACAAAAGAAACGGCAATTGCTTCAATTAGATTAATAAAAAAATCCTGAAAAGACTCGTCATCTTTTCAGGATTTTTTTCTTCTTGGTATTTCCCCATAATTCTTGATAAGGTATTTCATGGATATCACGAAAATAAGCTACTTCAAACTTTTCAAAATCAGTTGACTGGCAGTTGCCGGTTAAAACACCAATTCCTGCTTTACCATGACAAGTTCCCATGAAAACATCCACGAGCGAATCACCTACCATAATTACTTCTGTCGCCTTCAATTGACATGACTGACAAAAGGCTTGGAGCATGTCCGCATCTGGTTTCGGTAAGTAACGATCTCCTGTCGCAATAAAATCAAACATTTCTGTTAAACCAAGATATTCCATAATCAACATAGTCGCTGGCAAAGTATCTGAAGTTGCTAATCCAATTTTATAGTTCTTCCGTTTCAGCTCAAGAAATAACTGTTTTAAATCACCAATTGGTTCAATCTTTTTCAGATTTTTTCGTAAATAATCATAAAAAAATTGCTCTAGCCATCGACTGCTGATTCCCTGTTCGACTAATTCCTCAAATTGCGCCAATTCCTGATACAGTTCCTGATAAAGGACTTCATCAAGTAAATGTTTTTGCAAAAAACGTTGCTCCTGAATAGCTAATATCTTTTTTATTTCTGCTGAATGATGAGGGGCTAACATACTTAGTGTTTCAAAACAAGCTTTCAAACCTGCTTGCCAAAGAGTATCAAAACGAATACACGTACCATCTTTATCAAATAAAATTCCTCGATTTTCCATGAAAGAACACCTCAAAACGTTTGCTTTGCTTCCTATTTGTTTCTTCAAGTATACTAATCATTTATTTGATTTTGATATTCTTTTTGTATCATTTGTGTAAAAAAATATAAAAAAGCAACGAATTTAGAAAAATTCGTTGCTTTTTTATTAATCAATCACTTTTTTCACTTTGAATTCTTTTGTTTCAACAGATGGTTCTGTTTGATCAGCTAATTCAAATAAAATATGGGTACCATTTTCTTCATCTTCAACGATAATCAGTTTTCCTGGAATCTTTCGAGTATCTTTCGCAATTTGGGCTTCTTTAATTAATTCTTTTTGATCTCTTTTTGAAGCAAGGGCATTTCCTAAATTAAAAAAGACAGTTTCTTCCATAATTAACCACTCACTTTCTCTACTTTTCTTAAGTCAATTATAGCATATCCCTAGAAAAAGTGGCAGCTTGTGTCCTTTTACTTTCATTTAAGCATCAATAATCAAGGAATAAGCATAAGGACTTTCATAAATTCCTGAAGTATAATAATGGAGCCTCTTTTTAAATAGCGGGCCGTCAATTACCAACGTATGGTACTCCCCGTTTTCTCCGCAAATATCTAATTGATGCTCTTTAAGGTACGTGATAAATGTTTCATCTAACGGTTCTCCTAAAAATTTTATTGGAATACCTGCCTCTTTGCTGACCGTTTTGATAATTGCTGTGTACCCTTTTGCCAAGAATTCTTTGACAAGTGCTTCGCGATTTTCCTGCCAAAGAGGTAATTGTGGCTCTAGCCCAGCACTTAATGCAACTTGGCGATCCCAAGCACCATTTTGTTCAATATCTATATCACCAAAACAAACCGTTTCTGCACCCAATTTTTTAGTTTCCTGCAGTGCCTCAACCACTTTTTCTGTGTAATTTGTTTCATTGTTATGTGATATAACAAGTGGTAAATCTAACGCTTCGGCTGCTGCTTCTAAGACGGAGATTGGTATCCCGTGAAACCAAGAACGATTAATTTCATCACTTAATGTTGTCACTAACGCAACTGGCTGATTTCCTGCTTGTACCAATCGATCCATCGCCAATAAACAATCTTTACCAGAGCTATAACTTAAACAAAATTTTTTCATAAACGTTCCCTCTTTTCTCTATGACTATACCTCAAAACAATACATCCGTATACATATTTATTATTTAAGTATAACTAATACTGAATAGTTATTTAAATCAAAACATGGTATAAAATAGAGGTAAAGCAAGCTTTATTCACTTCTTTATATCTCTTTTCAACGGATGATCAGCTGGCGGAAACCAGCTGATCTTTTTTTCAAAAAACACAGCTATCTTTTGCAGTTTTCTTTTCCTCATGTTATAAAGAGATAGTAGGAAGCATTTATTCACTTCTTTACAAATCTATCTTAATCTTAGACAGTCGGCGGAAAACGGCTGTCTATTTATCTGGAAAAATTATGAACTCGTCAGCTAGTGGTCAGTTGACGAGTTTTATGTTATAATATTTAGAACACGAAAAATATTTTTAAACGAACCATTCAATTGTTTTGATGATTTTATTCAAAACTGGCGTGTCTAGAGAGATACAAGGATGTATTAGAGGTAGGGAATACATCGCTTAAATGAAAAATACTTGAATACTAGAAATAGTCTGATCCAACTTTAAAATAATAATATTGATTCGTTAGATAGCCTTCTCTTTAAAGAGAAGGCTATTGTCAATTAAAGAGTAAAACCACCGAATGTTTAAAATTAAACTTATCTCAAACATACCCTGTCAGTGTTTCACGCATTATCTCAATAAACAGCAAAAATCCAGAAGAGAGACTCTTCTGGATTTTTGCTTATTTGACGATACTTTTTTAAATTTTGTTAATCAATTTAAAATAATCCACATAAGTGCATAATTGGGAAAACAAATAATAAACTATCAAAACGATCTAAAATACCACCATGTCCTGGCAAGATGTTACCAGAGTCTTTCACGCCATAATGACGTTTGATAGAAGATTCAACCAAATCACCGAATTGCCCTACTATAGAAAATAGAACCGTCAATACGAGCATCACCGGCATTGGATAAGGAAATAGCCCTTTATTAGCTGTGAAAACTAAAAACAACGCTGCTACAACGACGGCTGATAAAATACCACCAAGTGCACCTTCTATTGTCTTGTTTGGTGAAACATCTGGCATCAATTTATGACGACCAAATCGGCGTCCAAATAGATATGCACCAATATCCGTTGCCCAGACAATGAATAAAGCAAATAACAAGACTTCAAAACCTGCGGAACGGGCACTAATAAAGTTCTGGAACCCCATCCCTACATATAAACTGACAATAACTGGAAAGCCAGCTTCTTCAATCGTATATGTATTTTTAGAAATCACCGAAGCACCTAACAACAACATTACAGTGACATAAAATAAAATGAAATTTGTTTGCATTTCCGGCAAAAAGTTTAACCACTTAATTGTTGGGATAACTAAAAAAACGGCCCCTAATGCTGATAAAACACCTTCAAAACTTAATAACGTTAATCCTTTCATACGGAATAACTCGTACACGCCGACTACTGCCAAAGCAACAGCGGCAATCTCAATTGCAAAACCACCATACCAGATAATTGGAATAAAGATGATTAATGCGACGATAGCTGTGATGACACGTTGTCTCACTGCGGATCGCTCCCTTCTGTTTCTGTAGTTTCTTTTAGACCTCCAAAACGACGATTACGATTTTGGAAAGAAGCAATCGCGGTTTCTAAAGTGTCTCCTGAAAAATCAGGCCATAATGCTTTTGTAAAAAACAACTCGCTATAAGCAATTTGCCATAGCAAGAAATTACTAATTCTCTCTTCCCCACTTGTTCGAATCAACAATTCTGGATCACGAAGTTCCGTGGGTAAAAAGCCAGTCATTAAGTGATCTGCGATCGTTTCTTCTGTAATCTCATCTGCCGTATATGCTTTTTCTGAAACCTCTGCAGCAATCTGTTTCATGGCAGTTAGTAGCTCCGCACGCGCCCCATAATTCAAAGCAAAGTTCAAAACCATGCCCGTATTGTCCTTGGTTTGCTCAATGGCCCGCTTAACAGCATCTTGCGTATGGCTTGGTAGAAACTCTTGGTAGCCCATTACATTGACTTTAACATTTTCCTTAATTAATTCAGGCACGAATGTATCAAAAAAATCAACAGGCAATTGCATTAAGAAATTGACTTCATCTGTTGGTCTCTTCCAATTTTCCGTTGAAAATGCATAAAGTGTTAAAACTTTAACGCCTAAATGACTAGCATGCTTCGTTATTTTTTTAACCGTATCCATGCCTTCTTTATGTCCAGCAATTCTCGGCAGTCTTCGATTCTGTGCCCACCGTCCATTTCCGTCCATAATAATGGCAATGTGCTGCGGAATTTGGCCTTCTTTATCAAAGGCGTACTGGCTTGCTTCTTCTACATATTTATTTTTTTGCGGAAAAAAACGTAACATCTTTTTCCCTCCATTCCAAAAAATCTATCTTAATTATTATAACAATAACTAATGCAAATGCCTATGCATAGTCCCTGAATTTTCCTGATAATTAAGAAATTCCTTGTAACTTTATCATTTATAGTCCTTTTTTAAAAGAAAAAAACTTAGACTTGGCAGGTAAATCAACATGATGTATCTGCCTAGCCCTAAAATTTTAAATAAACAACGGGACAGGAGCAGCTTCTTCGGAAATAAGCTGAACGTCCTTGAGAGACAAAAAGCATCTTTCAGAACTTTCTTCTTATTTCTTGAAGCTTAACACGCCTGTCCCGACCTCAAGTTTTTATTCTATTGTCTTTTTCTTTTTATTCATTGACTGGAACAATGGCACCGTTCCATTTTTTCGTAATCCAATCTTGGACTTCCTTGCTACGTAACAATTTGACTAATTTTTTTACATTTTCGTTGTTTTCGTCTTCTTTACGAACCGCAATAATATTGGCATAAGGTGAACTTTCTTTTTCTAAGGCAATCGCATCTTTTTTCGGATTTAATCCTTGATCCACGGCAAAGTTTGAGTTAATTAAAACCGCAGCCCCTTCTTCATTGTCATAAAGAGTGGTCATGATTGCTGGATCACTTTCATGATTGAATTTCAACTTTTTAGTATTTTTATCAATATCATCGAAAGTAGCAGTTGTCCGGTCTACCCCTTCTTTCAGCGTGATTAAACCAGCATCTTCTAAGATAGTTAATACGCGTGGCCAATCTGAAACGGAAGAGCTAACGTAAATCGTTGAACCATCAGGAATTTCTTGTAACGATTTGTATTTTTTCGAGTAAAGCCCAACTGGTTCTAAATGAATCGCACCTGCATTCACAAAGTCATAATCATTTTCTTTAACCGCTTCATTAAAGAACGGCACATGTTGGAAATAGTTGGCATCGATATCGCCACTTTCCAACGCCTTGTTAGGTAGCACGTAATCTGTATAAGTCGTCACTTCTAATTTTACGCCTTCTTTTTCTAATAAAGGTTTTACATGTTCTAAAATCTCTGCATGTGGAACTGGTGAAGCTCCAACTTTCAAGACCGAGTCATCACTCTTTTTATTGCCGCAAGCCCCTAAAACTAAGACAGCTACTGCTACAGTAATTACTGACCATAATGTACGTTTTTTCATCTTATTCCCTCCATTTATCGTTTATCTATTTTTTTAGCGACTGTATCCCCAATCCATTGAATCGCAAAGACAATAATTAAGATACAAATCGTTGCTACTAAGGTAACTGTATTTTGACCACGTTGGAAGCCATCTTGATACGCCAAACTTCCTAAACCGCCCGCTCCAATAGCAGCTGCCATTGCAGTATATCCCACTAAGGAAATGGTTGTAACGGTTAAGCCAGAAACAAGCGCTGGCAGACTTTCTGGTAATAGAACTTTCCAAATTATTTGGAAACGATTGGCCCCCATTGCTTTGGCTGCTTCAATCACGCCTTTATCGACTTCACGAAAAGCAATTTCGACCATGCGAGCATAAAAAGGTGCTGCGGAAATAATCAATGCTGGTAAGGAGCCTTTGACACCAGACATACTTCCTAAAATAATTTTTGTAAAAGGAATTAACAGAACGATTAAGATAATAAACGGAATCGAACGGAAAATATTTACAAAAATGGCCACTAGCCAATACAGTAATCGGCTCAAAATCCCTTTTCTGCCTGACGTTTCAAAAAGTAGTAGTCCTAAAATCAGCCCTAAAATGGCGACCACTATGATTGAAATCCCTGTCATATAAAGTGTTTCAATCGTTTTTTCTTGTAGTTTACTTATATCAATTTGCGAAAAATCAAAGAAACTTGCTAAGCCACGATTATTCATTTCCAATCACCTCTGTTTCTACACGAAGTTTACGTAATCCTTCAATGGCTGCTAGAATATTTTGCTCTTCGCCTAATAATTGAATATAAAGAGAACCCACTGCACCCTGCTTTGTTTGCTGAATGTTCCCTTGAATAATACTGACTTCTACTTGATATTCTCGGACAATATGCGAGATAATTGGCAATTTCGCTTGTTCGCCGTGGAAAAGTAGGCGAACAATTTTTCCATTCGGATATTGTTCCAACATTTCTTCAACAACCAGTTCCGTTTCTTCAATGTTTTTATCCGCTTCTTGTTGGATAAAGCGTTTCGCAATTTCTGTTTGAGGCTTTTTGAAAATATCGATTACTTTACCTTCTTCAACAATTTCACCATATTCCATCACGGCTACGCGATTACAAATTTTACGAATCACGTGCATTTCATGGGTAATTAATACAACCGTTAAATTTAATTCTTGGTTGATTTTTAGTAGTAATTCTAGCACCTCATCAGTTGTCTGCGGATCCAAAGCACTCGTTGCTTCATCACAAAGCAAAATGTCAGGATTGTTAGCTAAGGCACGGGCAATCCCCACTCGTTGCTTTTGCCCACCAGAGAGTTGACTTGGGTAGGCGGTTTCCCGTCCTTCTAAACCAACCAACTTGATTAACTCTTCTGCGCGGCTTTTCCGATTTTGTTTTGGAACGCCAGCAATTTCCAATGGGAGCATGATATTTTCTAGGACCGTCCGTGACCATAATAAATTAAAATGTTGAAAGATCATCCCAATTTTTTTACGGAAGTTTCGTAGTTCTTTATTTGGCAACAATGCAATATCTTGTCCTTGAATTTCTACTTCACCTTCTGTAGGTGTTTCAAGTCCATTCAATAAGCGAACCAACGTACTTTTTCCTGCACCCGAATAGCCAATAATGCCATAAATATCACCAAATTCAACCGTTAAATCAATATCTTTTAAAGCCGTGACTTTACCCGCTTTACCGGAAAACTCTTTTTTTACATGACGTAATTCAATTAATGCCATTTTGTTCTCCTCTTCTTTCTGTTCTACTTTCTTATTTTGAAGGTTTAGCACTTTTTATGAAACGAATTTGCTTAATAAAAACAAAAAAACTTCCATCCTTTTGCTATTACAGCAAAAAGGACGAAAGTTTGTCATTTCGTGATACCACCTTAATTCGCTATTATTTCTCAATAATAACCTCATACGGTACTTGATTCTTCGCATACCGTTGGCTGTAACGGGCGCCCCGTAGTAAGTTCACTGCTTCGCTCACTTACTCTGCTCAAAGACCATCTTCCATCTTAAATCTGTTACCCATTCTCAGCAAACAGGGCTCTCTTCAAACGTCCTTAACATGTACTCTTCTTTTCAAAGCTTTCTTTTGATTAGATTGAGAAAATTATAGCAATAAACATTGGCCTTGTCAACGTAAGACTAAAGATTTTCAAATTCTGTTGGTTCAACATCTGCTAAAACAGCAATCCAGGCATTTTCTTCATCTAACGCACTTGGCTCTTGATCAGCCGCTTCATTAATCGCGACTACCTTACCAGATAATGGACTACTGAATTCACTGACTGCTTTTTCTGCTTCTAATTCAATTAAAGAATCACCTTTAGCTAATGTTTGTCCGACTTTTGGAAACGTTGCAAAAGTAATCTTTCCTAAATCCTCTTGGGCTTCGGCGGTTAAACCAATTTTATAACCTGCTTCTGTTGGTACGATCCATAATTGATCGATTTGTTTCATTTCACTCATTTTCCAAGCACTCCTTCGTAATCTGCTTCTTTAAAACCATTCGTTAGAAATGTATTGTCTTTTAAGAGAATTGGACGCTTAATCAACATGCCATCCGCAGCTAAACGCTGACTTGCTTCTTCAATAGAAAAACTGTCAACAAGATCTTTTAAGCCTTGTTCTCTATATAAAACCCCACTTGTGTTAAAAAAACGACGAACAGGCAAGCCGGTCTCTTTCATCCATTTTGCTAATTGTTCACTACTAGGCGGTGTTGCTTTAATATCAATTGCTTGGTATTTAACGCCTTGTTGGTCTAACCACGCTTTCGCTTTTTTACAAGTTGAGCATTTAGGATATTCATAAAGTGTGTACATTTCTACCCCTTCTTTCTTCTTTCTTTAACGACCACTTCTGGTACGAACCGTTTCTTGTTGGTAACGCATGGACATAATTAAGCCCACCCCAATCATGTTACCTAAAATGGAAGAACCACCTTGACTAATAAACGGTAATGGAATCCCAGTTAATGGTAGTAAACCAATATTCGCTCCAATGTTTTCAAAAACATGGAACAAAATCATCATGATAATTCCTGTGGCAATGTAGGCATAGAATTCATTATTTGTATCAAAACAAACGCGAATCATGCGGTAGATTAAAATAAAATACAACAAAATAATGAAACAGCCACCAATAAAGCCAAAGTTTTCACCAACAACTGTAAAAATCATATCTGACTCACGAACAGGGACATACACATCACTCACGTTAAAGCCTTTTCCGAAAAGGCCCCCAGAACCAATTGCTGTTAATGCTAGCGCTGGTTGGAATGAGCGATCTGGATCTGTATGGAAAGGATTTAGCCATAAATCAATCCGATCAAATTTATAGGCTTCGACCCCTAACTTAGACAATAAATCTCTACCTGTTTCTGTTGTAATCAAGTAAATAGTTCCAGCTCCGACTAGAGCAGCTAAAATAAAAACTGGCACAATAATTTTCCAAGTAATGCCAGACATTAAGAAAACTCCCCCAAAAATGGCTAAGAAAACTAACATCGTCCCGAAGTCTTTTTGTAAAAGTACTAAAACAATTACCGGAATCGCCACTAATAGCATTTTAGCAATTAGCCAAAAGTCGCTTTTGAGTGTTCGGTCCACATATTTGACATTATGCATGGTCACTATATAGGCCAACATCAAAATAAACGCAATCTTCATCAATTCCGATGGTTGGAATGTGGTGCCACCAAAGCGAATCCAGTTTTTAGAACCTGTTTGCTCTGCTAGCACGGGGTCATAGAATTTCAGTAGTAATCCCATTAATACTAATCCAAGTGTATAAAAAACGGGCGTTAACCGCCAGAGTAATTTTGAGCTAAAATGCATAATAATGACAATACTTAATCCTCCGACTAAATACCACAGTCCTTGTTTCATTAACAAGCTTCCAATTTTAGGTTTGCTTGGATCATTGTAAAGCGCTACGTAAAGCGATAGCATACCAATTAGTGATAAAAGAAAAACTGGTAATATCACGCCGTAATCAATTCGACTATCTAAATTTGTTTTCTCTTTTCTATTCATTCGTCATCCCTTTTCCTTTGTTCATACGTTTTTTATTATATCTTTCTCACAGAAGAAAAGAAAGGAATTCTACTATATTTGAGAAAAACTTTAGAGAATTGGTCCTTCACTAGCAATTTTTTCTTTTTCTTCAATCCTATTTGGCTTTTATTTAAAATTTTTTACATCAGTGATAATGAGAAAGTTTACTATAAACATTCAGTAACAAAAAACAGTCGCAACTAAAACACGTTGCGACTGTTTTTATTCGCTTTTTCTTTGTTTCGTTTGTTGTAGCTCTTTATTAATTCGGACAATTTCGTTGCCAAAATTTTGCCAGTCACTGGCTCGCGGGGGCGCTAACCAAATTAAACATTTTACTGAAAATAACGTTTTTGGTAAATAATCCGAAACTACTAAATCAGTATCTGGTCGAATCGCTGAATGAAAGTGAATGCTGAAAGATTCGAATATTTTGATTTGTTCTTTGATAAACTGAGTATATTTTTCTCCTTGCGTAAAATTCACATAAAGATTGATCGTGCTTTTTTCATTCCTTTGGTCATAAAGACGGGATAACACTAATAGCAAATCAAAAAATAAAGAAAGCTTACTAAACTCAAACGCCGAGCAATCCAACGCAAATAAAAACTGACGACAGCTATTAAAAACAATTGGGTAGCGTTCCTGAAAAAATTCTAAATCCATAATTCGTAAGGTGATATCGATGAACGGCGTAATAAAACGATGTTGATAAATAATCGGAACAATTTCTTGATAAAATTCTTCGTCCGAAATTGTAAACGGCATATAAGAAAAGAATAATGTTTTCGTAGCCGTAATTGCCTCATTGTGAGAACTCAGCAAATGTTCCGAAATAAGTTCACTTTGATAGACCGATAAATTGCCGATAATTCCTTGAATTTCTGCGTTTTTCTCTGCATGAGTCGCCTTCATCACTTCGTTGATCCAACTTTGAATTTCTTGATAAATCGAACTTTCTTCATCAAAAGCGAATGGATTTTCTTCTTGGGATAAAAAATAATTAGCTTTTCTTTGCGTTCGTTCTAACGCCACCAATACATAATGTTTAAATAAATGAAAATTAGTGATATTTTCATAAGAGCCTTTCAATTGAGCCAATAATTGGTTAACTGCGCGAAGATCTGTTTGATTATATAATTCTTCAGAATCTTTGTAAATTCGGTAATAAAGCATAGTAAAATATTGTCTAATCGCCATTTCATTGCCGCTAAGTTGTAAATTTTTGGATAACTTAATACCGTATTGACCTAATTCTTTCCGGATATGGTCAACAATTTTGTATACAACCGTTCGACTCATCCCGTGCTTTTCACCGTATTTTTTGATTGAGGTAAACTGATGAAAGAAAATCGTTTTTAATAGATTAAATTCTAACGAGTCTTTTAAATAATATTCTTCAATAATACTTGAAGAAATACGAAGGCTTTGAGATAACAAAATTTCATTATTTTTTTCACTGATTTCCATCTCATTAATCAGACCAAAGCGTTGCAAATCTGCATTGATTTCTGTTATGTTCCGTTCTAGCAAATAAGGAGAAATAGCTAATTGCTTACATAAACGATCTTTTCGTTCAGAAAATGAATATTGTTGCTCTAACTTTCTAATAATCGCTAATTTTAAATTTTCTCGATCATCTAATAACAAGAATTCCATTTAAACTCTCCTTGTTCCATACAAAAGTGAGCCTGACAGGAAGCTTAAAGTGGTGCCAAATTGAGAGGACCCACTTGCCGCTCCTCCAGTAATTTCCACTGGGGCTATCGTATCTATTTTTTTCAACAACTCATCATTTAACAGCACCTTTTTATTTACTCGTTCCTGTTCAATTTTATTTTTCTTTTTCTCCTGTTTTGTTTGTTGCTCCTTGTCCTGTCTCGAGGCAATAATTGATCTTTCTGGGCCAATCATTGCTTGACTATAAGGAAGCTCTGCAAGCATATTCCCCTCTGCAGCAAAATTAGTAGGGTTGACATACACCTTCGCAATAGAAAGGTATGACTCGTAACGGAAGGTTACAAAATAAAGGCCTACTTTTTGAGTATTTACATTATTTTCTATAATTACATTTTCTAAATTTAAAGGGCGACCCTCTTTATCTTTTAGAAAAACGACATTGTCTAATGGTGACCATGCTTGATTAACTCCTAAAAACGTGTCTTTTAATTTAAGTTCCGTTTGATTTTCTTTGACCGTAATGGTTGCTGTTTCAATTTTGCCATCCACTTCATAAGTCACGGTGTATTTGCCTGGTGTTGTCGCTTCGTTTGCATAGCTATTCACTGAAGCAATCAACATTCCTGAAGAAAGAAATAAGGCTGTGCCGATACTACCATAATAAATAGTTCGCTGGTTCATCTCGTTTATTATTCCTCCAAACTATTTCATAAAAATAACTATCTTAACAGAAAAACCTGCTAATAGGTGTTCTTAAAATAAAAGTCACTTGTAAAACTTCCTATTTTCCAAGGAAACAGCTACCCTCATTCATGCACTTATTCATCTTTTAAGCGTGGAACAAAAGTTACTTTAAACTTTTGCCCCACGCTCATTTAATTATTTTCGTTTCTTCTTGATGACTATACCACTAATAATCACAATAAGTAATACAACAAGTCCTAGCACACGATATAGACCATTAGTTTGTTCTCCCGTTTTGGGATAACGTCCTTGCTTGTCAGGTTTCACAATGTGTGTGACATACTGACTACTTTTTATCGTGGTTTGATTCGTTGAAGAACTAGTCTGGTTGTTCTCATTTTTATCTGGTAGCGGTGTAGGATTACGATCAATCACATGAACAGTTGCTACTGTCGTTAATTGACGAGGTGTTTCGTTTGAAAACATTGAGAAAAGTCGTGACTGCACAGCTGGTTTGGTTTCATTAACTGGCTCAGTGGTATAGGAAATCTGGTACTCTCCTGTTTTCTTTGTATCAACTTCCCCTTTTACTTGAACCTTATCAAAGGATATAGCATGACCATCACGATCTGTCGCTGAAACGAAATTATCTTCTGGTTTCCACGAATCACCAACATAAATCGTTGTATCTTTAACCTCTAACTTAGATTGGTCGGGTTTGACGGCCACATGGGCTGTTTCTTCTTTACCTTCGTAACTGTAAACGATTTGATAAACGCCTGCTTTGGTGTTATCAACTTGACCTGAAACAGTGATTTTTTCGAATGGGACATCTTGGCCTGTTTTATCTGTCGCTGAAACAAAGTTCTCTTCTGCTTCCCATGAATCTCCCACATAAATCGTTGTATCCTTGACTTGTAAACGACTATCATCACGGACATGAACGATTGCTTTCGCTTCTTTTGTGCCATTTTTATAGACAATTTCATAATCGCCTATTTTATCAACATTCACTGTTCCCTGAACATCAATTTTTTCAAAAGGAACGTCTTGACCTGTTTTGTCTGTCGCGGAAACGAAGTTATCTTCTGCTTCCCATTTATCACCCACATAAATTGTTGTATCTTTGACCTCTAACTGACTGTCATCACGGACATGAACGATTGCTTTCGCTTCTTTTGTGCCATTTTTATAGACAATTTCATAATCGCCTATTTTATCAACATTCACTGTTCCCTGAACGTCAATTTTTTCAAACGGGACATCTTGACCTGTTTTGTCTGTTGCTGAAACGAAATTATCTTCTGGTTTCCACGAATCACCAACATAAATCGTTGAATCTTTAACCTCTAACTTAGATTGGTCGGGTTTGACGGTCACATGGGCTGTTTCTTCTTTACCTTCGTAACTGTAAATAATTGGATAAACGCCTGCTTTGGTGTTACCAACTTGACCTGAAACAGTGATTTTTTCGAATGGGACATCTTGACCTGTTTTATCTGTTGCTGAAACAAAGTTCTCTTCTGGTTTCCATGAATCGCCGACATAAATCGTTGAATCTTTGACTTGTAAACGACTGTGATCAATTGTTTTCGTTAATGGAATTTTTAGTTGATTGTCTCCTTTGACCAGCTTAATGGCTTTTCCTGTCAAATACTCTTCATCCACGGAATATTCCTGCGGTACATTCGTTACTCGCAAAGTATAATCACCTGTCATGATGGCATCAAAGAAGTATTGACCTTTTTCATCTGTTGTAAATTCGGTTGCTGTATGCGTGACATTATCAATTAGTTCAAAAGAAACCTTCGCAATTGCTTGGTTTTCATCCTCTATGTTATGCGTATAGAATGTGGCAGTTGCTAAATAAACAATACCTTCCGCATCGCCTTCTGAGAATTTCAATGTGATTGGTGCAGTGGTGACTTTTTTCTTGTTAGCAGACATCTGGTCCAATGTTTCAGAGTCGATTGTTGTTTCTGTATAGATTTGGCCAGCGTTTGCAGAGACAGTATTGTATTCAATCGTAATGTTTTCTGTCAATGTATAGTCTTTAAAAATGACTTTCGCACCGTTTGTAGTCTTCTCTAATGAATAAGCATCTTCTGGCACACCTTTCACGGTAATAGAATTCAAATCGATTTGTGCATTGGTTGTGCCTTTTGGTGTTAATTCAATCGTTGGATTTTTCACACGATGTGTTTTATTATCAATATTTTTTGTTGTTACTGTTGTTTTTGTTACATTTTTTAATGTTGGATTCGCCGCTTGTGTTGCACTCAAAATGTCTAACGCTTCATTTTGAACAGAAACCGAAGCAGACCTTTCATTATTATTCGATTGTGGTTCTTTAGCTGTCCCTGTTATATAAAGAGTTGGCACGTCGATCCAGCCATTGGCGTTTTTATACTCAATAATGTAACGTTTGTTGGTTTTTCCAAAATCAAACGTGTAACTATTGGTATTTTCGTCAAAAGTAATCGTTGGGTATCCAGGACTGTTTGGTGTCATTGGTTTATCAAAATAATAGCCACGATCCCAGTATTGTGGATAAATTGAATCTACCTGATCGTTTGAAACATCATAAATGTCAAAAAGAACATCGGCGCCAGCTGGAATTTTTGTGCGGACGCTTAGTGAGTCAAAAGAATCATTTCGTGCATTGACAAGGAATTGATTTTTACTACTTTGAAGTGTTCGTTCAGAACCAATGTGTCGATTGGTATTTACTTCTGTTTCTATAGGGGAAATGCCATCAGCACTCATTGTCACAGGAATTTTATCAAAAGGAATACTTTTATCTTTTGGTAAACTATCTGGCACGTAATTAAAGCCAATTGGAATTTCAAGTTCATTTGTAATTGGCGTAGTGAACTTAATGATCGAACCATCTGAGGTTGGTGTGACTGTATAATCTTTCCCTAAAACATAATATGAAAAATAAATATCTTTTGTGGCTCTAACAGATAGATATTGCGGATGCTTTATTTTAATCTCTAAATTTTCAATGGGGTTGGCCTTACTACCTGCTACAGCTATTTCGGTATCACTCATATAAGCACCGTTTCGATCATAATTTCCCCATGTCGCTTCCGCATTCGTAGGATTTAACATAGCGATTGGTTCAATATATTGATCGGATACTAATTGAATGGCTTTATTGGGACCAATTACAGGGGTACTTAATGATAGATTAATGTCCTTCTTGTCAAAATCCATTGTTAAATCAGAAATATTTATTCTTAAATAGCTATCTTTTGTGGCCGTTAAGATAAGCTTGCCCCCTTCAGTTTTAATATCAAAATAGTCTTCCAATTTTACATATTCATATAAAGGACCATACGCCATAAATTTAGGATTCTTAATTTCTTGACCGTTTGTACTTTCTAATACGATTTGTTGACCCATTTTTGTTTCTGTTAACGTGCCATAAATTGTTACATAATATTTCCCTTTGCTTCGAAAACTGATATAGGATATACTACGCATTTCACGGTCAGCAATTACTTTACTTGTTTGACTCGTCTTAGCAGTAAAATCGGTTGTTTTATTCGTTCCTGTCGTATTTTTTAACGAAAGAGAACCTAACTTGGTTGTTGGATATTGCTGATCAAATGAATAACTGTAGTCCGAAACACTCTCTAAATAAATTGTTCGATTAATCGATAAAGAATAGGCTTTTTGTTGATTCATGTTTGGAACAGTTACAGCAATCCGCCCTAGTGAATTATCGCTTAATGTATAATCTTTGCCAGGTGTTAACAGGGTTTGCGTTTCTGGTAAAATTTGACCATTAATGTCGACATCGTAACTGAAAACTTGAGGTTCCAAGTTATCTTGTTTTCCAAAGACAGCGCCTGGCGTCTCTGTTGTTAATAATTCTAATGTTTGATTGCCAGTTAACGTCCGGTCTAAATTATAAAAAATTTCGCCATCTAACCCTGTCGTTCTGGTTCGTTCGTTATATTGAATTGGTTCCACTTGTTCATATAAATCAAACGAGTAGGTTTTTTTATTTTTTCCTGGAGTTTCAATTTTGATTAATGGTTCCGCCTCTGTTGTTAGATAACTTTTTAGTTCTACTTTAAAGGAAGTATCTGAAACTCGTTGATTAAACGTAATACTTAATGTTTTGGTTGCCGCATCGACTGCCCAAGTTGCGCCAATGCCCGTCACATCTCCGCTAACAGTTGAATAACCTAAATGTTCTGGTAATTGAACTGTATAAACTGATCCAGGTGCATAACCTGTGTTTCCAACAGCAAATTGGAACGTAGCGGTTACCGGTGTTGTATTTAATTCGCGGTGAACTTCTGTTTGGCTGTATTCTGTTCCACCAATCGGCGCAAGACTCATACTGTCAAGTAGTTCATCTGTAATTGGCGCTTGAACATCTGGTAGGGCTTTTTCATTAAGTGAGGTGTCCTTGTCCTCCGTTGTTTGTTGTTCAGATGGTGTAGCAGCATCACTGGAAGCTGTTGTGCTCGCCTCTGTGGTTTGCGATTCAGTTGTTGCAGTTGGTTGATTCATTTCTGAAGTATTCGTTGTTGCTAAAGGTAAAGATGGTGTTGAGTTCGATAACTCTGCCTCTTTTTTTGCTGTATCAGTGGTCTCTGTTTGTGCTTCTGTCGTTGTTACAGCATAGGCATTTACGGCAAACCCGAAATTTTGTGCGAGAAGTATACTCAACATCACAAAAGAAAAAGTTTTTTTCTTCATACTAATCCCCTTTCAATAAAATTCATATAACCTAATAATAGCTTGTTAAAAATGAAACAATTGATTAATTTTTTTTGAATCTTCGAAAAAAAAAAACAGCTTTTCATAAAAAAATACTTGGAAAATCAGCCACAATCACTGTTTTTCCAAGTATTTTTTTATGAATATTTGTAAATTATCGTTTCTTTTGACGAAAAACGACCACGAAATAAACTGCAATAAACAATAACACTAAGAGCGAGTTACTATTTTTAATGAAAGTTAAAAATTGACTTGTTTGCATTGAAATGCCTTTGCCGCCAGTCAATTCTAATAAAAATTGTGTCGTGCCACCTTTGCCTACTACAGTGACTAACATAAGCGCCATCAAAATAAATTGATGGAATAAACTCCCTTTTGTTTGTGTTGTGTATTTGATAAGGATGCGGCTATCTTTTGGCAAATCTGTCTCTTGATAATATCGCCTAGCTAAAAAGCTGTTCAATGTGCTTTTGAAAAAACTCAAGAGAAACAGGCCTAAAATAGTCCACGAAGTAAGAAGTAATATTCCCAAACTTCCCGCCAGACCAATCATTGGTATGTTGTTTGACCATTGTTTCGTTTTACTAGCTGCAATCATTGCAAAAATCATCCCTAAAACATAAGGTAAATAGAGATAGATGCCCATATGAGCTCTGCCGTAAACCCCTGCAACATAAATGGAACCAAATAAAAATAAATAGTTCCCCACAATCCCGTTAATCAAGGTCGCAAGATTCATTTCTAATGATACTTTATACGCGCCGCGTTTGCCATAATGACTAACGAAAAGGACAGCCACCACAAAGAAACAGCAGGCGCCAACAATCGCGTAATCAAATTCCACCGCATTCGTTAATAAGCGACCACTTCTTAATAAAAGTAATAACACAAAAAAGATAACAAACAGAATTAATTCTTTTCGTGAAACTTCTGCTGATTCTTCTTCTAGCTCGTTTAATGAAACAGGATAGCTCTTGATTGCTACTAAAGCAACCAGAAAATAGAGCGCGTACACCAATAACGCCAGTCCAATCTCAGTCGCTTTAAAAAATAAAGCGCCAAATAAAACAGCGGTCAATAAGACTGTCGTTAAAAGATTGCTGTGACTAATTTTTTGACCTTCTTCTTTCAAGAAAAAGCGAATTGATTGATTACTTGGTGGCAACAACGCCCCACTAAGTCCTAACAACATTCCTGAAATACTATAAAGCGGGAAAGAATAAGCGCCGGCAATCCCAATTAAGGAGCCTGCCAAGCCTAACAATAGAGAAATCTTTAGTAGACCTAGACTAGTTAAAGACAAATTAATTCCTCGAACCAGAAAAATGCCTGTCATACGCAATGTATAAAATAAGACAAATGGTAAAATTGTTAAAAGGTTGTGTCCATCACTCAATTGAATGTAAAGCAAATAAGGCACAACAATAATCGTATTACTTAGTAGACTTAATGCTGTATTACCAAGACTTTCAATTTTTTTATTCATTTTGACCTCTTCTTTTATCTTTCATTTTCTATTATTTTTAGGGTAGCATTGTTTACTTTTTTTGTCCATAAAATAACAGATGTAGCAATTTCCTAATGTCTATTTTCCACTGTTACGTATAATAGTTAATGACGACTGCTTGGACTTTCTCTGTTCCGTCATTTATATACGTGTGTACTTGATTAGCATCAAAATACATAGCGGCGTCTTTTGGAAGAAGATATCTCTGACCGCCCACTTCAATAGCTAATGTTCCTTGAATAACCATGACATATTCTGTCGAACGTTTTGAATGCCCAACAGCTTGATACTTTTTCCCTGGATCTAATTCAAACTGAAAGAGTTCAAAGTTTCTTTCCTGGTTGTCTGAGTAGTAATTAAAGACTCGATAGGAGTGATCTTCAGAATGTTGTGTTACCGTCTCAGTTTTTTTTACCACGGGATTTTCTTTAACATAGTCATCTTCTAATAAATACGTATATGGAACATTGAGTCCATTACTTATTTTCCAAATTGTATTTATGGTAGGATTGGTGGTTCCTTTTTCAATCTGCGAAAGCATCCCTTTACTCACTCCGGTTATCCCAGCTAGTTCATCTAACGTAAGTTTTTTTTCTTGTCTAATTTTTTTTAAATTATTGCCAATAATTGTATTAATCTCCAAAATAGTTGCTCCTTCTGTTTCTTTTTATCATCCAAAAGTTTAATATATTGAACAAAAGTATTCTTTATTGTATTATACAATATATATCTTAGTTGTTCAAAAGGAGTGGTTAATAATGAAAACGCTCATTCGCTCGTTGTGTCTTATTATCGAAGGTCTAGATTTTCATACACACGTGTTTAAATTTTATACAGAAAGAAGGAAAAAAAGAAAATGAACCACCAATTAGATGCACGCACTGGCATTCGTGAAGCCTTGCCAACGGTTTTTGGCTATATTGGTATTGGCATTGCTTTTGGTATCGTAGGACAAGCAGCAGGTTTTTCCCCTCTTATTGTTAGTGCGATGTCGTTTTTTATTTTTGCAGGATCTGCTCAGTTTGTAACAGTTAGTATGTTGACTGGTGGCAGCCCTATCTTATCTATTGTGTTAGCGACTTTCTTAGTAAATGCGCGTATGATTCTTATGGGAATGACCATTGCGCCTTACTTTAAAGCCGAATCTCTCGGTAAAAATCTCTGGTTGGGAACCTTACTGACGGATGAAAGTTTTGCACTAGGAATGAATAAATTAAACCACACCAAAGGACGTTTAAGTTTTGAGTGGTTTAATGCTGCCAATTTGATTTCCTATGCGACTTGGGTTTTTTCGACGATCAACGGTGCCTATCTAGGGCGCTTTATTGCAAACCCTCAAGCATTAGGTCTTGAGTTTGCGGTCGTGGCTATGTTCATTGGTTTACTCTATCTGCAGATAATTAGTGATCGTTCCATGAAAATCGCTTTACAACTCATCATGGTCCTGATTACTTTTGGTTTGATGTCTATTGGTCTAATTTTTATTCCCAGTAATTTAATTGTCTTAGTTGTCACGTTAATCGGGTGTGGAATAGGAGTGATGATAAAACATGCCTTCTTCTGAGTATCTCTTTTTAACAATTTTAGGCTGTACCGTTGCAACCTGGCTTTCAAGAATACTGCCATTTTTACTTTTAAAAAAAATCAGTCTGCCACAGAAATTATTAGAATATCTAAGTTTTGTTCCCATTGTGATTATGTCCGCCTTATGGTTTAGTAGCTTATTTGAACAAAGAATTGGGCATTTACCAAGCCTCAATCTTCCTTATTTATTCGCTTCATTTCCTACCATTTTAGCCGCAATACTCTCTAAAAACTTATTACTTATTGTACTGGTAGGCATTGCTTCATTTGCACTAATCCAAAATTTTATCTAAAAAAACAGACAGGCACTACCATCTGGTAGTGCCTGTCTGTTTTTTTAGATGCCAGCTGCAGGGATCGAACCTGTGACCTACGCGTTACGAGTGCGTTGCTCTACCAACTGAGCTAAGCTGGCCTGAAACAAATCTATTATAGGACTTTCTACTTTATTTGTAAAGTCTGTTTGTTATTTATTTATGCAAAATCTCTTTAAAATAAGCCAAATAGCGACTTTACAAACTTTTTTCTGAAAATGTGGTATAATAGAGATATCAAGAAAGGATGGTTTTTTGTATGTCAAATTTTAATGGTATGGTTACTCCTGTTGTTCCATCGGATGCTGGTAAGGATTTCGCCGTTGACACCCATGTTACTTTTCTTGTTCACGGACAGCCACAAACAGGCGTTGTTACGAAACAATTAAAAAATGCCGCTGTCGTCGAAATTGACGAAACGCAAAAAAACAATCACTTAATGGTGCACAGCAATGGTGTGATTGTTATTAATTACAAACAATTGAAAAAGATTTAATTCTTCAAGCGTGGGAAATTTCCCCCGCTCTTTTTTATGTACAGAATTGGAATACTTTCCAATTCGTCGGAAACTATAATGCTGTAATAAACGCAAAAAAACCAAAAATAATTCCAGGAACATTAGCAAAAATAATGGACTTATCTCGTGTTTCTCCATCGTCTCCATATAACCCATGAATCGTCCAAAAAATACAATTAATCATTGCCACTAATGGTTGCGTCGGATTGCCTTTTTCCCCATGTAAATTTCCATAAATTTGCGGAATATACGAAACATACATCAAAACTGACATCACACTAGCAATCACAGCGATAGCGTGTAAGACTTTTTTATTCTTTTTCATAGCTCCTCCTTTGTTTTTTTATTTTTTATTATACACCTAGAAAAGTTCTTTAAGCAAAAGAAAACCGTTAGTAACCATAATCGGTTACCTAACGGTTTTTTGTTATTATTTTGTTCCGAATAAACGGTCACCAGCATCCCCTAAACCAGGAACGATATAGCCGTCTTCGTTTAAGCGCTCATCTAAAGCTGCTGTATAAATATCTACATCTGGGTGCGCTTCTTGTAAAGCTTTCACACCTTCTGGAACGGCCACTAGACATACAAATTTAATGTTGCTAGCACCACGTTCTTTTAATGAATCGATGGCCATAATTGCGGAACCACCTGTTGCTAGCATTGGGTCAACAACAAATAATTGACGACTTGCAATGTCTTCAGGTAATTTCACGAAGTATTCATGTGGTTGCAATGTTTCTTCATCACGGTAAAGTCCAACGTGTCCAACTTTCGCTGCTGGAATTAATTCTAAAATCCCATCAACCATGCCAATGCCGGCACGTAAAATAGGAATAATTGCTACTTTTTTCCCTGAAAGTGTTTTTTGTGTTGATTTACCCATCGGTGTTTCGATGACAACATCCTCTAAAGGCATATCCCGTGATACTTCATAAGCCATTAACATAGCAATTTCGTTGACAACTTCGCGGAAAACCTTTGTCCCACAGTTCTTTTCGCGAATCATTGTTAGTTTGTGTTGAATTAGCGGATGATCAATTACTTGAAATTTTCCCATATCTATTCTCCTTCATTATTTTATTCTTTCTTATTGTAAAACAAAAGAGCCTAGGACACAAGTTGAATTCCTTAAATCCTAAGCTCCGACTCTTATTTGTACAGAGAATCGCGCTTCAGCTATCCCTGATGTTAGTTATATAATGGATATTTTTTAGTTAGCGCTGCTACAGCTGCTTTGACTTCATCATGAACTGCTGTATTTTCTGGATCTTTTAAAACTTGAACGATTAATTTAGCAACTTCTACCGCATCTTCTTCTTTAAAACCACGTGAAGTAATCGCAGGCGTTCCAATACGGATACCACTTGTTTTAAATGGACTTAGTTGTTCAAACGGAATTGAATTTTTATTAACAGTAATATTTACACTATCTAAAATAGCTTCTGCTTCTTTTCCATTTAAACCAAAACCTGTCACTTCAATCAGTAATAAGTGGTTGTCTGTTGCCCCACTAATTAAACGAGCTTCTGGCGCTTGATTGAAAACTTTCGTCATCGCTTGTGCATTTGCAATCACTTGCTGACTATATTCAGCAAAACTTGGATCCAAAGCTTCTTTAAAAGCTGCGGCTTTTCCGGCAATCACATGTTCCAATGGGCCACCTTGAATGCCTGGGAAAATACTACTATTTACTTTTTTCGCCAATTCTTCGCTATTTGTCAAAATTAAACCGCCACGAGGACCACGCAATGTTTTATGGGTCGTACTTGTTACGATATCAGCATACGGAACTGGATTTGGGTGCAACCCTGAAGCTACCAAGCCTGCAATATGCGCCATATCAACCATTAACTTGGCATCTACTTCATCAGCGATTTCACGGAAACGTTTGAAGTCAATCGTTCGTGAATACGCACTTGCGCCTGCAACGATTAGTTTTGGACGATGTTCTCTTGCTAAAATTCGCACGACATCGTAATCGATTACTTCTGTTGAAGGATCCACTCCATAACTGACAAAATTATAGGTTTTTCCACTAAAGTTAACGGGCGAACCATGTGTTAAGTGACCACCAGCTGATAAATCCATCCCCAAAATGGTATCACCTGGTTCAACCAATGAAAGGTATGCCGCTGTATTGGCTTGAGAACCTGAATGGGCTTGTACATTCGCGAATTTTGCACCAAATAATTCTTTGGCACGATCAATAGCTAAATTTTCTACGATATCGATAAATTCACAACCACCATAGTACCGTTTGCCAGGGTAACCTTCTGCGTATTTATTCGTTAAAATACTTCCTTGGGCAGCCATAACTGCTTTTGACACAACATTCTCAGATGCGATTAGTTCCAAGTTATTTTCTTGGCGCTCTTCTTCTCTTGCAATTGCATTCCATAAATCTGGGTCATACGTTTTGTAATCCATTCAAACAACACTCCATTTTGTTTTCTTTTGTCTGATTGTATCATACTTCTGTGTCAGCTTCGTTACAAATACCTCTTATTTTTCAAAAAATTTTTGATTGGCTGATTTTTTCAAGCGATTCATGTAAGCAGTGCCTAAACCAGTTTCTGCAAATCCTTGTGCAAAAATCGTGGTAGCTCCTTGCTCATCTAACGCTCTTAACCCTGCAAATAGTTCTTTTGTGGCATTTTCAACCGTTTCTGCACCATAAGAATAAACAAACGCATTTTCTGTATCTAGTTGTGCTGCCTGTTCATCACTTAAAAATAAGCCGATTTTTTCCTGTTGCTCTTTTGCTTGCTGAATCGCCGCTTGCCATTCTGCTGTTTGACCGCTTATAATCCAAACTTCCGCATCAGGAGAATAGTGTTTGTATTTCATCCCTGGCGCTTTGGGTGCTGCAGTTTCACTAATCAAGTGTGTATCGATTTTCACTTGAGGAATAATGCTTTCCAACTGCTCTTTGGTAATTGCTCCTGGTCGTAAAATAACTGGCACACCATCTTCCGCCGTTAAATCTAAGACCGTTGACTCCACCCCAATCTGAGTTGGACCATCATCTAATATGGCAGCAATTTTCCCCTGCAAATCATGATAAACATGCTCTGCAGATGTTGGACTAGGCTTGCCAGAAGTGTTCGCACTTGGTCCGACCAATGGAACATTGGCTTGTTCAATCAAAGCTAAGGTCGCTTGGTTATCTGGCATACGAAAAGCGACTGTCTCTAAACCACCTGTTACTGTTTTAGAAAATGTATCGCTAGGCACATTAAAAATTAAAGTTAATGGTCCCGGCCAAAAGGCAGACACCAATTTTGTAGCGACTTCTGGTAAGGTCGCTACGTATTTTTTGACCATTTCAACGTTGTTCACATGAACGATCAATGGATTATCACTGGGGCGGCCTTTTACTTGGTAAACTTTTTTTACTGCCGTTTCATTTAAGGCATCGGCACCTAAGCCATAAACAGTTTCTGTTGGAAAAGCCACTAGCTCGCCTGCTTGAATGGCTGCTGCTGCTTGGGCTATTTCTTGTTTGGTTAATTTTTTTGTTTCCATTGCAAATCGCTCCTTCTAGAAAAGTGGCGACGAAGAACCTTAGTTACTCGGCTATCGCGAGGCGATCGTTGCCAGATAAATCTTTTTCAATTTTAATTGTTTTTTGTGGATAGGCGGCGTTCAATAATTCTTGGAGGGCCGCGCCTTGTTGAAACCCTATTTCAAAATAAATTTTACCGTCTGCTTTAAGCATCGTTTGACTTTCATGAATTAATTGTTGGTATAAAGCCAAACCGTTATTTTCAGCGAATAAAGCGGTTTTAGGTTCATACGTTCGGACACTTGCATCCATTAAATGCCATTCTTGTTCACTAATATAGGGCGGATTAGAAATAAGCAGATCAATTTTTTCAGAAGCAACTGGCTGTAAGCCATTCCCATGATAAAATTCGATGCCAGCACCTAATGCTTGCGCGTTTTGTTTAGCGACAGTCAACGCTTCCTCTGAAAGATCAATGGCAATAACTCGCCAGTTGGGCCGTGCCAGTTTCAAGCTAATCGCAATGGCACCTGTCCCTGTTCCGACATCCACGACCGTCAAAGGAGTATCTGGATTGGCTTTTAAGCAACGCTCGACTAATTCTTCTGTTTCTGGCCTAGGAATCAAAGTATGTTCATTAACAATAAAGGAATGTCCATAAAATTCAGCTTGTCCTAGCAAATATTGCGCTGGGTAATCTGTCAATAATTGGGCTAAATCCGTTTTTAATTGTTCCTCTTCTTCTTGGGGCATTTCTTCTTGCATATGCAGGAGCCACTGCGTTTTATCCCAACCTTTACGTTCTAAAAAAACATAGTGAATAGCATAGCCTTCTTTGCCTTGCGCCTCTAAAAAAGAAGAAGCCCAGTTAAGGACTTCAAAGTAACGTTTAGCCATTTTGCATCTCTTCTAATTTCGATGTTTGATCATATAAGACTAATGCATCAATGATTTCGTCTAATTTACCAGCAAGAATCTGGTCGAGTTTTTGGATGGTTAAACCAATACGATGATCCGTTACTCGATTTTGTGGGAAGTTATACGTTCTGATTCGTTCTGAACGATCTCCGGTCCCCACCGCCGATTTACGGTTAGCATCATATTCACTTTGTGCTTCTTGTTGAATTTGGTCATACACACGAGCACGCAAAACTTTCATTGCTTTTTCACGGTTTTTTAGCTGTGAACGTTCATCTTGCATTGCGACCACGATTCCTGTTGGTAAATGGGTTAAACGAACAGCCGAAGCGGTTTTATTGACGTGCTGTCCACCAGCGCCACTTGCATGATAAATATCGACACGGATATCTTTATCAGCTAATTCGATTTCGACTTCTTCCGCTTCCGGCATAACTACAACGGTTGCTGTCGATGTATGAATCCGTCCTTGTGATTCTGTTGAAGGAACTCGTTGCACGCGGTGAGCGCCACTTTCGTATTTTAATTTTGAAAAGACGTTATCTCCTGAAATCATCATAATTACTTCTTTATATCCACCGATTCCAGTGACGTTCGCTTCTAAAACTTCCGCTTTCCACCCTTGTGCTTCTGCATATTTTTGGTACATATTAAATAAGTCGCCAGCAAAAAGTGCGGCTTCATCGCCACCGGCTGCACCACGGATTTCCATGATGATATTTTTATCATCATTTGGGTCTTTTGGTAATAATAAAATTTTAATGCGGTCTTCTAACACTTCTTTTTCTTTTTTCAAATCAGAAAGTTCTTCTTTCGCCATTTCGGCCATTTCCGCATCTAAGTTTTCACTTAAAAGTTCTTCGGCATCGCTAATCCCTTCAACAACTTGTTTATATCGGCGATAAACCTCAACCGTCTCACGTGTATTAGCTTCTTCCTTCGATAATTCCATGAAACGTTTTGTATCACTAATGACTGCTGGGTCACTTAATAATTCGCCCAATTCCTCATAGCGATCTTCAATAGATTGTAATTGATCGTACATAGTGTCTCTCCTTACTGTTCTTCATTCACTGTTTTTGGATGAAAATAATGTTTGCGACAAACAGGATAGTAGGCTTCATTCCCACCAATTTGGACTTGATCCCCTTCATAAACGGGTTTGCCATCAATATAGTGCAAGTTCATAGTTGCTTTTTTATGACAGAACCAGCAAATCGTTTTTAATTCTTCTAATTTGTCTGCATATAAAAGTAAATACTTTGAGCCTTCAAATAATTCATTTCTAAAATCATTCTTTAGCCCAAATGCCATTACTGGAATATCTAATTCGTCAACAATTCGTGCAAATTCAATGACATGATGCTTGTTTAAAAATTGACATTCATCGACTAATACGCAAAAAGGTTTGTAAGACAAATCATTAATCAAGTCAAAGACATTGGTTTCTTCAAAAATTGGAATAGCATCTCTGCGTAATCCGATGCGACTGGATACTTTCCCGACACCATCACGTGTATCTAGTCCACTGGTCATCAAAACAACTGGTTTGTCTTGTTCTTCGTAATTGTGTGCTACTTTTAAGATTTCAATGGTTTTACCACTGTTCATTGCGCCATACTTGAAAAATAATTGAGCCATGTTCACTACACCTTTCCGTTAGTTCCTTACGTATTTTACTATATTTTCAGCAAAAAAGCAGTATTTTTAGCTAAAATGGTCGTGCATTTTTCTGAAAAAAACAGAATCTACGCCAAAGTCATTTTAGCAGGGCTGTTTATACTCCAACTAATGATCCTGCTAGTATGCAATAAAAAAGCCCGAAATTGTAGTTATTTGACTACAATTTCAGACTTTTTAATGCTAGTTATTTTTGAGCAGAGGCAAATTCTGCTGATTGCGTACCTGCTTGACGACCATAAATGATAATATCGGCGATGGCATTGCCTCCGATACGGTTTTGACCATGTAAGCCACCTGTTAATTCACCAGCAGCATATAGACCTTTAATTGGTGTGCCATCTTCACGTAAAACTTCTGTTTTCGTGTTGATTTTCACGCCACCCATTGTGTGGTGAATCCCTGGGGCAATTTTAATTGCGTAGTAAGGCGCTGTGCTTAAGTCAGCTTCCATGCCAGTTGTCCGGCCAAATTGTTTGTCATCTTTGGCATTAACATCTTGGTTCCAAGTATCAATCGTTGCTTTCAATGTATCGGCAGGCATGCCAATTTTTTCAGCTAATTCTTCAATCGTTTCACCTTTTTCCACGAAACCTTTTTGATCATAGAAATCAATGGCTTTTGCACGGTCGCGAACGCCTTGGTCAAAGACTAAATAAGCTGATTTTTCTGGTAAGGCATTGATTGCTGCAGAAACTTTGTCACGTGTATCTAACTCATTAACAAAACGTTCTCCTTTTTGAGAAGCCAAGATTGCGCCTTCTCCACGAACTGCTTCACCAATTAAGAAAGCATCGCTTTGTTGAACAGTTGGGTGAATTTGAATTTCTTTCATATCTACTAACGCACCGCCAACTTTTTGAATCATTTGGATACCGTCACCTGTTGTTCCTTCTTGGTTCGTTGTAACATAGTTTTTCAATTCTGGTTTGTATTGTGTAATTAATTTTTCGTTGGCACCGAAACCACCTGTTGTGACAACGACTGCTTTTGCTTTAACTGTTTTTTCTTTATCATCTTTCATTTTCACTTTTACGCCATCGATTTGACCGTTTTCTTCAACTAAGTCTGTGACGTCAGCATCAACAAACAATGGAATTTTTTCTTCGCGAACGTTACGTACTAAACCGTCAACTAGATAGCCCCCAATTGCTGATCCGTCAGCAGGACGGTGTGTGCGTTTTTCGCTCATTCCACCTGTAATCGTTAAATTGCTCAATGTAATTCCTTTTGTATCTAACCAATCAATTGCTTCAGCTGAATGATCAACAAAATAACGTAGTAATTCTTGATCGTTGGTTCCTTTACCGCCTTTTAGTGTTTCTTCAAAGAATTTATCGTTGCTATCTTTAATGCCTTCTTTTTCTTGGAATTTTGTTTGTGAAGCATTCATTCCTGAAGACGATTTAATTGTATTCCCACCTGCAACAGGCATTTTTTCTAAAATAACTGGATTCATGCCAGCTTCTTTGGCTTGTAATGCAGCGGTCATCCCCGCACCACCTGAACCAACAATAACAACATCATAACTGTCTTTTAGTTCACTTGGATCTGTATAACCATTAGCAGAGGCACCAGATGTTGCTTCTGTTTTTTCAGAAGATGCTTTTGTTTTACCAGCAGCTTTTTCTTGATCGCTTGTACAACCTGTTGCTGCACCTAATAATAACCCTAGGGAAAGAACTCCCATTAACACTTTTTTCATTGTTTTCCCACCTTATAAACTATTGATTTCTACCAACACAATTTCTTATTTTTCATTTGAATAAAAATAACAGTTTGTTACATAAAGTGAACACATTCACATATCAACCGAAATAAAAAAGCTACCACTACTTTTTAAAGTTGTATCGTTAGACAAACTGACCAATTAGCAATAAGTTGTTTGGGGAACAACTTATTTTTCTATTCTTTCATAAAATATCATGTTCTCGCTTGTTTGTGGATGTTTTCCAATTATTTCTAACGAATTTCTTATTTTTATTTGTCATTTCAAGGATTTTCTGGCAGAATTATTCGTTTGAGGCGAAAAGTTTTGGTATACTTAGTTTAATTAGAATTGGGAGGTTATCTAGTGAACCATACACGTTTGCTGTGGCTGGCACAGCGAAAAAGCGATCGATTTATTCGCAAAAATTTTTCATCTATTCAAATCATCGTCGCTTATTACATATTAATGACGGTTATTTCTTATTTATTGTTTTGCCTCCCTATTTTCAGAGAACCTGACTCGCATGTTCCTTTTATTGATTTATTTTTCTTAGCAATCAGTACAGTCAGTGTTACTGGACTCACCACAGTCGATATTAATTCGGTTTTTAATGATCGTGGGATCGTCTTATTGGAGGTTCTTTTCCAAGTTGGTGGCTTAGGGATTATGATGATTTCAACGGTCTTTTTTATTTTATCAAAACGGCGCATCACCTTAAAGCAACGTCAGTTAATTATGACTGACATGAATCAGCCGCGGCTGAGCGGAATTGTTCGACTGATCCGCACCACTTTTTTGATTTTAATTTGGTTCCAAGTAATCTTCGGCTCGCTCTTTTCGCTTTATTTTTATATAAGTGGTTATTATACAAACTGGCGAGATGCGATATTCTATGGCTTTTATCAAGCTATTTCTGCAGTGACTAATTCAGGCTTTGATATTTCAGGTGATTCAATTATTCCTTTTGCTCATGATTATCTCTTTTTACTGGCAATTATGTTCTTAATTTTTATCGGCGGAATTGGATTTCCCGTTTTACTGGAAATTCATGAGTGGTTACATTTTAAGAAAAAGAACTTTCGTAAGAAGAAACGAGGCTTGCCTTTCCGCTTCTCATTGTTTAGTAAAATTGCTTTGCTAGCGTTTATTGTTCTGTTTATTGGTGGGACTATTTTGATTTACTTATTAGAAAAAGATCACCTATTTTTGACAATGAATGAAAGTGGCCGTTGGGTAAGTTCGATGTTTTATTCGATGACTACACGAAACGCTGGCCTCCAAATTAATGATTTAGGGGACTTCCAAATTACAACGTTGATTATTTTCTCTGTGTTAATGTTTATTGGTTGTAGTCCTAGCTCTGTTGGTGGTGGTGTTCGAACAACGACTGTTGCGATTATTGGCTTGTATTTGTTAGCCTTTTTAAAAAGTGAAGATGATATTAGCGTCTTTAGCCGTAAAATAGATGACGATGATGTCAAAAAATCGATTGTCGTCTTCATGTTATCTTTGATTATGTGCTTTTTCGCTGTCGTCTTTTTGTCAGCCACTGAAAATCTGCCCTTGATTTCAATCATTGTGGAAGTCGCTTCTGCCTTTGGAACAACCGGTCTTTCTTTGGGCATTACAGACGATTTAACAACAGTAGGTAAATTAATGATTGCCTTATTAATGTTTATTGGACGTATTGGTATGCTTTATACCTTAATGATTTTTGTACCAAAAGAAACACGTGACTTAGGCTACGAATACCCTTCAGAAAAAATTATTATTGGATAAAAAAACAAAGCCTCTCAAGTAAGAGGCTTTGTTTTTTATTTTTTCATATGTGTGGCTAGTTTGTTATAACTTTCAGAGCGTTCAATTGCATCTTCTTTAGTTTTATCAAGTAAATGTTCGACTACTTCTTGATTCTCTTTAATTGTATGCAACGCAGAGTAACGTGTTTGTTTTTCAAGAAAATCACGCATTTTGTCAAAATCTGTTTTCTTGTAGTCAATGACCATCGGATCTTTGCCTTTCTTAACTAACTCTGGATTATAGCGATAAAGTGGCCAATAGCCAGATTCAACGGCTTCTTTGGCTTGATCTAACGTCCGAACCATTCCTCCTTTGACCCCGTGATTAATACATGGGGTATAACCGATGATAATTGATGGGCCTGGGTACCGCTCCGCTTCGTCAATTGCTTTAATCGTTTGCATTGAGTTTGCGCCTAAAGCTACTTGTGCAACGTAGACATTCCCATAAGTGATTGCCATCATCCCTAAATCTTTTTTAGAGGTATGTTTCCCACCCGCTGAGAATTTGGCAATGGCTGAAGCTGGTGTAGCTTTAGATGTTTGCCCACCTGTGTTGGCATATACTTCGTTATCCATAACAAAAATATTAACATCTTCCCCACTGGCAAGAACATGATCAATGCCGCTAAACCCGATATCATAGGCCCAACCATCGCCGCCGACAATCCATTGACTCGTTTTCACTAGTAAATCTTTTTGTTCGTAAATTTTTGTTAAAAGTGGATCTTCATCGGCTTCTTCACTTAATGCCGCCGCTAGTTTGGTTGCTCGCTGTTGTGTTCCTTCCCCTTCAGCCATGTGTTCCAACCAATCATTTAACAAGGCTTGAAGTGAATCTGATCCGACATTTTTAGCAAGACTTTCTTCAACCAGACTAGCTAAATGTTGACGTTTCGTTCGATTGGCAATATACATACCATAACCATATTCCGCATTATCTTCAAACAGCGAATTACTCCAAGCTGGTCCTTGGCCACATTCGTTCGTTGTATAAGGTGTCACTGGTGACGAACCACCCCAAATTGATGAACAGCCTGTTGCGTTAGCAATCATCATTCGATCACCAAATAATTGTGTCAACAACTTAATATAAGGTGTTTCGCCACAGCCTTCACAAGCACCTGAAAATTCCATCAATGGCTGATTAAATTGGGAACCTTTAACAGAAAGTTTTTTGACTGGGTTGGCTTTTTGTTTAAGAGTCATCGCAAAGGCCCAATTCATCGCTTGCTCTTTCTGAGTTTCATAAGGTTTCATTAAAATCGCCTTGTCTTTCACGGGACATGCCTGAACACAAAGACCACAACCTGTACAGTCTTCTAAAGAAACTTGGATACGATACATCAACCCATCTGTGCCACGCATTTCGCGCATGGCAAAACCTGCAGGTGCTTCTTTCAGTTCTTCTTCATCCGCTAAAAACGGTCGAATAGCCGCATGTGGACAAACAAAGGCACATTCATTACACATCGTACACTTATCCATTTGCCACTCAGGCACTTCTAACGCAATGCCACGTTTTTCATAAGCTGCAGTGCCCATAGGAATGGCACCGCCCTTCATTCCGTTTTCAATCAAATCTGAAACGGTCAGCTGATCCCCTTCTTGACGATTGATTGGTTCTAAAATATTTGTCACAAAAGCTGGAGCTTCCGACTCTTGATTTTCTGGTTCTAAAACAATGGTGGCCCAATCTTCTGGGACTACAATTTCTTGCAGCGATTCAAAGGTAGCATCAATCGCTTGGTAATTTTTTTCAACAATTTCCATTGATTTTTTTCCATAAGTCTTTTTCACTTCTTCTTTAAGTAACGGTAAATATTGCTCTTTCGTTAAAATATTTGTTACTTCAAAAAAGGCAGTAGACATCACTGTATTGATCCGACGACCTAAGCCTACTTTGCGAGCTAACTCAACCGCATTGATAATGTAAAATTTGATTTGGTGCTCCCCAATATATTTTTTTAACTTAGCCGGTAATAAACGATGAACCTTTTCTTGATCCCAAATAGTATTCAGTAAAAACGTTCCGCCATCTTTTAAACCTTTTAACAGGTCGTATTTATGCAAATAGGAAGCATTATGACAAGCGATGAAATCTGCTTGTTCAATTAAATACGTGGAAGTAATTGGCTCTTTACCAAAACGCAGATGCGAAACGGTTAAACCGCCTGATTTTTTAGAATCATAACTAAAGTAAGCTTGTGCATAAAGGTCGGTATGATCTCCGATAATTTTAATCGCTTGCTTGTTTGCTCCCACAGTTCCGTCAGAACCAAAGCCCCAAAATTTTGCTTGGAAAGTAGTATCTGGCGTTAAATCTAAAGTAGGTTCTTCTGGCAATGATTGATAGGTTACATCGTCAACGATCCCTACCGTAAAGCGTTGTTTTAATTCTTTAAATGGCAATAACAAATGATCATAGATCGCTTTAATTTGATTAGGCGCTACGTCTTTAGAGCCTAACCCATAACGTCCACCAATCACAATTGGTCGATTTTCATGTTGATAAAGAGCGCTTTGAACATCTAGCAATAACGGTTCCCCTTCGGCTCCTGATTCTTTTGTTCGATCTAGAACAGCAACCTTTTCTACTGTAGCTGGTAATTTTTCAAGAAGATTTTCGGTAGGAAATGGACGATATAAATGAATATTGATAAAACCAACTTTGCGTCCTTGTTGATTGAGATAATCGACTGTTTGTTTGATTACTGGTGAAGCCGACCCCATTGAAATAATGACTTCTGTTGCATCTTCAACCCCATAATAATCGGTTAAATCATACGTTGTTCCACGAAGATTGTTAATTTTTTTCATGTATTTTTGAACAATTTTTGGCATTTCTTCGTAATTTTTATTGACTGTTTCTCTTTGTTGAAAATGAATGTCAGGATTTTGAGCGGTCCCTGAAACAGTGGGATGATTAGGATTCATGCCTCCCATTCTAAAACGAGTTACAGCTTCCTGATTCACCATTTCTTTCAGGTCATCATAATCAATCACTTCGATTTTTTGTAGTTCATGGCTCGTTCTAAAACCATCAAAAAAGTTTACAAAAGGTAAACTACCTTCTAAGCTAGCTAAATGAGCAACTGCCGACAAATCCATTACTTCTTGGACACTCGATTCTGCTAACATACAAAAACCTGTTTGGCGGGTAGCCATCACATCGCCATGATCACCAAAAATACTCAACGCACTTGTCGTTACTGCCCGAGCCGCTACGTGGAACACAGAAGGCAGCAATTCTCCTGCGATTTTATACATATTGGGAATCATCAACAGTAAACCTTGTGAAGCAGTATAAGTAGTGGTTAACGCACCTGTTTTTAACGAACCATGAACTACTCCCGCTGCCCCAGCTTCTGATTGCATTTCAATAACTTGAACTTTTTGACCATAAATATTTTTTAAACCACTTTCCGCCCATTCATCTACCAACTCAGCCATTGTTGAACTTGGTGTGATAGGATAAATAGCGGCAACTTCTGTAAACGCATATGAAATATAAGCCGCTGCGGTGTTTCCATCCATTGTTTTTTTCATTTTTTCACCTTTTATCTTTCCTAAACATTGCTTGTGACTGTTGTTTTTTGTGTTTTGACATACTGATCAATTGCATTAGCTGCGATTTTCCCAGCGCCCATCGCTAAAATAACGGTGGCAGCACCTGTGACTATGTCGCCCCCAGCAAAAATGCCAGGTATTGAGGTTGCTCCTGTTTTAGGATCAGCCTGAATGTACCCCCATTGATTTAGTTCTATTTCTGAATATGTTGATAACAAGACTCGATTTGCCCCTTGGCCAATTGCCTCGATTACTGCATCAGCAGGAATGGTAAACGTGCTGTTTGGAATTGGTTCTGGCCGTCGTCTTCCAGACGCATCTGGTTCACCTAAAACCATTTTGACACATTCAACACCGGCTAGATTTCCTTGTTGGTCATCTAAATAAGCAATTGGATTCGTTAACCAATAATAGTTAATTCCTTCTTCAAGGGAATGGTGGTATTCTTCAATTCTTGCTGGTAATTCTTCTAACGAACGACGATACACAATGTTCACATTTTCAGCGCCTAATCGTTTGGCTGAACGAGCGGCATCCATTGCAACATTCCCGCCGCCAATCACAACAACATTTTTAGCACGTTTAATCGGTGTATCATATTCTGGAAACTCATAGCTATGCATTAAATTGATTCGTGTTAAAAATTCACTAGAAGAATAAACCCCATTTAAGCTAGTCCCTGGGATTCCCATAAAGTTTGGTGCCCCTGCACCAACCGATAGATAACAGGCATCAAACTCTGTCATTATTTCTTCCATCGTAATCGTTTTACCTACTACCACATTGGTTTCTATTGTTACACCTAAGGCTTCAATACTCGCAATTTCCTGTTTAACAATTTTTTTCGGTAATCGAAATTCAGGTATACCATAGGTTAATACGCCGCCAGCTTCATGAAGCGCTTCAAAAATAATTACTTCGTAACCGAGCTTTGCCAAATCCCCCGCAACCGTTAACCCAGAAGGACCAGAACCGACCACTGCGATTTTCCCTTTTGTTGGTTCCGCTGTTTTTTTAGGAAACATGTGATTTTCTAATGCCCAATCGGCAACTAAACGTTCTAATTTGCCAATTGCCACTGGTTCAAAGTTTTTGGCTTTCCCTAATTTACAAACTTGTTCACATTGTTTTTCTTGCGGACAAACGCGTCCACAAATAGCAGGTAAATTCGTATATTTACTTAAAATATCGGCTGCTTGTTCCATGTTTCCTTCACGAATAGCTAAAATAAATCCAGGAATATCAATCATCACGGGGCATTTAGCAATACAAGGTGCATTTTTACATTGTAAACAGCGAACCGCTTCTTCTTGCCCTTCTGCTAATGTATAGCCTAAGCAAACCTCTTCAAAATTATTCTTTCTGATAGTAGGTGCTTGTTCCGCAATCGGTGTTTTTATACGACTTTTTCTAGCCATTTTTCTCCACCTGCTCTTTCAAACGATCTGTAAAGCAAACTGCTTCTTCTTCCTGATATTGCTTCATTCGATTAATGAATTCATCCCAATTTACTTCATTGCCTTTAAACTCAGGTCCATCAACACAGGCAAATTTCATGGTGCCATCAACAGTGACCCGACAACCGCCACACATGCCTGTTCCGTCAATCATAATAGGATTCAAGGAAACATAAATTGGTAATTGATGTTTTTCAGCTGTCAAGGTACAAAATTTCATCATGATGCTGGGCCCAATCGCCCAACTGCACGCTACAGATTCACGTGCAATAACTTCTTCCATCGCTTCTGTTACTAAGCCCTTTTTACCTAATGAACCATCATCCGTTGTAATGATTAGCTCATCTGAATAACGACGGCATTCTTCTTGTAACAGAACTAACTCAGCTGTTCGTGCTCCCAAAATCGTAATCACTCGGTTGCCTGCTTCTTTTAAAGCCTTGATAATTGGATAAATAGCCGCGATACCAACCCCGCCACCGACAACCATCACCGTTCCATATTGCTTCACTTCTGTGGGCATACCTAAAGGTCCAGTGATATCCAACAAAGAGTCTGAAGTTTTAAGTTGGGAAAGTGTAGCTGTTGTCTTACCGATTACTTGGAAAATAATTCGAATACTGCCTGCTTGTGGATTTGTCTCCGCAATCGTTAAAGGGATCCGCTCTCCTTTTTCGTCAATTCTTAAAATAACAAACTGTCCAGCCTGGGCATGTGTCGCTATTCTTGGTGCTTCCAGCCAAAAATCAAATGTATTACTAGATAATTGAGTCGACTGAAGAATATTAAACATTGAAATACCTACCTTCATCATTCCTTTTCATTCTGACTCCTACTTTCTTAAACCTTTAGGCAACGCTATCAGATAAAGTTGTGGCAACACTTTTAACAAATGTTTTTAGCATTTCGATGTCTTCTTCTTCTGCATTGTTTTCAATTTCAACTGTTTCAGCTACTTTTTTAGCACCAGCTTTTTCAAAAGCTCCTACAAAATCATGCGCTGATTTACAGAAAAATTCACCATATTCACGATCACCGGAACCAACAACGCCAAATGGCTTACCTGCTAAATCCTTTTCAGTTAATTCATCAAAGAAATCTTCAAATTCAAAAGGCAGTTCCCCATCACCATAAGTATACGTTGCGATAATACAAGCATCTGCATCATCAAAGAAGTCTACATCAACTTCTGAACATTCTTCACGTTCTACTTCAACTCCGGCTTCTTGAAACTGTTCTTCCAAAATCTCGGAAATTTCTTCTGTGTTTCCAGTCATACTTGCATAAACAATTTTTACTAGTGCCATCTTCATTCATTTCCTTTCTTTTTCCTAAATATTTCAATGCATTCAAATGCAATTGTAACCCCTTACATTAACTACTTAAAAAATTTTTAACAAATGATTTTATTCACAAACTAATCTAACTAAGTATGTACTCTTCTCCTTTCGAGATAGAGTATTTTTTACTACGTCTTTACTATACCACACTCCAAACCTTTTTAACAATATTTTTAAGGTAAAAAAAATATTATTTAGGTTCTTTTTTATAAAACGTTTTTCCTTCTTCCAATCATAAAAATTGCTTCTAAAACCGCTCCCCCTAATGCACGAGCTTTGTCGGAGATCGTCAAGCAATCGACTTTCTCAACTGGTCGAGGATCTACATCTGCACACTTCAACCCTTGATAACAGGTTACCTTTTCTGAAATCAATCCTCTCAAAGTCCCTGTCAGAGGCGAATAAACTGGAACCTGATCGATAAAAAATAATGCTTCCCCTTTCAACACAAAATCCCCTATGTTTTTAAGGTGGGTAACTTGTCCTGAAGCAGGGGCATGGACAACTCGTTCCGCACTTTTTCCGCCAATTTCACCTGGAATACCTGTATTAGGTAAAGCTGTTCCTTCAAAGTATAAACGTCCCAACCTATGTCCACGCATTGTCTCAATCACAACATCGACATCTTGCGGTGCTGAAAAGCCTGGTCCTAAAGCAATCGTAATCGGTGCCATTCCTCGATGCGTACCTAAATTTTTCTTAGCCAAAATCGCATCGATAACAATCAGTGGTTTCAATTGTTGAATAGCACTTGCTGTTTGATCGACAAAAACAGGCAGCTTATTTTGCTGCCAACATTTCGCGCAATCCTTTAATGAAGTAATTCGAACAGCAACCAAATCTTCCACTCTTTGTTCTTTCTGGAAAATAGCATCACAAACTGAAACAGTCCGCCGAATGGCCAGAGGACATTCTGTTTCTAATACTAGTATTTTAAATCCAACGTGCCATAATTTTTGGATAACGCCTGTCGCTAGATCGCCCCCTCCGCGAACAATCACTAATTTTTCTTGGATGTTTTGACTGATTTCTCCCATAAAATAAGTCCTTTCTCTAATTCCATATTGCAAGCAATAATTTTGTCTAATTTTTCAAAACAGCTTTTGGGTAACTGAAGACAGACATTCATCGCTTGAACGAACTCTCTTCGCGTATGGGTTTGATTTAAACACAAAATTCGTTTGCCTTGGCTCTCTTTAAACAATCCTTTTGGATTAGCAATCAGTTGAGCTAACAATGTTTCTGTGATTGGTTCTTGTTGTTGCGCATCGGTTAATTCCAAAAAAAGCGGCAACCGATGAATGGTCGTTTCATCTATCTTTTGACCAATCACAGAAATCGGAAGCACACCAATTGTGGTGGTTGTTTCTTTTAATATCACGGGTTCATAAGAGGACCAGCCTTTCAAAGGTCGTTGTTTGGAACCATCCGCTTCTAAAAAAACTTTCGTGAAGTGCTGAAACAATATTTGAAGCGAGGTCATTGCAGGCATCGTTAGTTTTGTTTGATTGTTGATAGCGGTTCCTGCTAAAGTGATTCCGCAGATATTCGGCGTTATTTTTTCAAAATGGTTTGTATAAAAATAATCATACAATTGACGTTGGGGAAACCCAATTTTTGTGGTTGTACTAACCAGAACAGCTTCCTTTCGATATGTTTTTGCTAGCGCCCACATTAAGCTTGTTTTCCCACCACTACCAACAATCGACACAATTTCCTTTCCTTGTAAATCAAAACACTTTTTTAAGGACTCCACAGTTGGTACCTCCTTTCCCCAAGGTCATTTTTCACAGAAAAAATAGAGGCTACGCGTACTTTTGCTTCTTCTAAAAAACATACACTGTGAGTTATTTCCGCTTCATTAATGAGTAAACCGATCCCACAGCCATCCGTCAATGATGGTGGCAAAGTAAAGACGCGAACAGCCACCTTTCTTGTCAACAGTACTTGTTCTGCCTGAACAGCATAATGTGTATTCGGAAAGGTTAGCAAATACTCCATCTTTTCACCTTCTTTTTTTGTTAAAGCGTAATTACTTTAGCCGCTTGATTCATTGTTTCAACAATTTCGTACATATTAGTAATAGATCCGATAGCTAAGGTGTCTGTTAAATGATAAAAATCTAAACAGGCCCCACACGTTTGAATCGTGGTTCCCTTCTCCGCTAATTGTTGCAAATCATCTAAGGTGTTCGCTGCTTGATTCGTTAAAAACGCCCCTCGATTAAAGAATAATAGCTGTGTAGGAACAGTTTCTGCTTCTGATAAGGATTGAAGATAACTTTTCATTAATAGTCGTCCTAGCTGCTCGTCTCCAGTACCTAATTGATCGGAGCCAATCGTAATTACTAAATCTGTTGCTGACTGACTTGTTTGTTGAGTCGCTTCTTCAGGTACCGTAATTTTGACAGAGAAAACCGTGGCTTCTATCTGCTTCGCAGTCAAAGTGGCCTGTTTTTTAGCAGCTAATTTTTTCAAATTTTCAACAGCTACTTCGTTATCAACTAAAACCTCGATAGTGCCTCCAGCTAAACCTAACTCCGCCAGAGCTTTTTTTGTTTCAATCACAGGTATTGGGCAAGGTTTCCCCAATGCATCTACTAATTTCATATTTGGCCCTTCTCTCTATAAAAGTACTACTGCTTGTTGTTCTTTTGGCAGAACCTCGCCAATAATTTTGGCAACAGGGTCCTCTTTTTGAATAGCTGCTAAACAGGCTGCCGCTTCATCAGCAGCGACACTAATTAACAGTCCGCCAGATGTTTGTGGATCAAACAAAAGTTCTTGCATTTCCATAGAAATTTTTGAATAATCGATTGTCGTTCCGATTGTTTGGCGGTTTCTTTGCCCAGCTGCAGTGACTAAACATTCTCCGGCGTAGGCCAACGCTCCTGTAATGGTTGGTAATGCTTCTGTATCAATCAGTAATGTTACCTGATTATCAGCCATTTCTTTTGCATGAATTAATAGACCAAACCCAGTCACGTCAGTACAAGCATGTACTGCGTAGGATCGAGCATTCGCAGCGGCATATTTATTTAAACGTTCCATCGAATCTTGCGCGATTTTTTGTTCCGTCTGCTTCGCTAATTGCCCCCGAACAGCCGCTTGAATAATTCCTACACCTAATGCTTTAGTTAAAATCAAGACATCCCCCACCTGTGGCGTATTATTATGCCACAAATTTTCTGGATGAACTTCTCCAGTTACCGCTAAGCCATACTTGGGTTCATGGTCATAAATCGAATGACCTCCCGCCAGTAAAGCGCCCGCTTCCTTTAATTTTAAACTGCCACCCAAGAGCATTTGTTCCAACCATTCTTTTGACATCTTTTGTGGAAAACAAACAAGATTTAGCGCATAAAGGACTGTTCCGCCCATGGCATAAACATCACTTAAAGCATTAGCGACCGCAATTTTTCCAAATGATAACGGATCATTGACCATTGGTGAAAAAAAATCTACCGTTGAAATCAAAGCTTTTTCAGACGTTATTTGGTAAACAGCGGCATCGTCGGCATGTTCAAATCCGACGAGTAGCCGCTCATTTGCCGGTGTTTCGGGTAAGTGTTGCAACAATTGGTTCAGTACACGGGATTCAATTTTTGCCCCGCAGCCACCTGATGTACATTGTGATAAAAAATCCATGCTGTCCGCTCCTTCTCAAATTAGTAGTTCTTGTAAAGCGTGAATTGTCCAAGTAATTTCTTCAGGCGTTGTCTGCCAACCAAAGCTAAAACGTAAGGTGCCAGTTGCTAAAGTCCCAGCTGTTTCATGGGCTAATGGTGCACAATGCAAACCTGCGCGCGTCATAATGCCATATTGTTCTGCTAGTTGCTGTGCCACCACTGTTTCTTCCTGATTCCACAGTGTGATAGAAACAACAGGGACAGTTTGTGCCACGTCCTTGGTTCCTAAAATTGTGACAGGTAACCCTGATAAACCATTTAAAAAATTCTGCATTAAGGTTCGTTCGTGCTTTTGAATCGCTGCTAAACCAATTTTATTCAACTCTTTAACAGAACTATTTAAGCTTAGAATACCTAAACTGTTTAACGTACCAGCTTCAAATTTATCTGGTAAAAAAGAGGGTTGATCAAAGGAATTAGAATGGCTACCAGTGCCGCCCGTTATCAGTGGTTTGACCGCTTCAGCCCCTCGCTCACTAAAAGCTAACCCACCAATACCTGCTAATCCATATAAGCTTTTATGTCCAGTAAAGGCTAACACATCAATGGCCATCTGGGTCATTTTTATTGGTAAAAATCCCGCCGTTTGAGCCGCATCCAAAACAGTTAGTAAGCCTTTCTGTTGAGCCCATTGAAAACATTCTTCAATGGGTAAAATGGTGCCTAAGACATTGGATGCGTGTGTCATCACCAAGGCTTTTGTATTCGTTCGCCAGGCTCGCTGAATATCTTCTACATCTAACAGGCCAGTTTTTTGACAAGCAACATACGTCACTGAAATGCCTCGTTCTTTCTCAAGTAAGTGAAGCGGTCTAGCTACTGCATGATGTTCTAACATGGTCGTAATCACATGGTCGCCAGGTTGTAAAATCCCCGCTAATGCAAGATTTAAGGAAGTTGTTGCGTTATTCGTAAACGTAATCTGAGCCGCACTGGGTGCCTGAAAAAAGTCTGCTAACAATTGACGTGTCTCTAAAAGAGGAAGCCCCTCTCTAAGCAAAGGGGCATTTCTTCCGTAATTCATGAACTGATTTTCTGCTAAATAGGCAGTCAAAGCCTCAATAGTTGCTGGAAATTTTTTATAGGAAGTCGCTGCATAATTTAAATAAACCAAGTCCTTCATACGTTTTTCCTCTCTAACTATTGGTTTCTTGAATTAGTTTTCTGTACTCTTCTGGCGTATCGATATCTTTTAAACGGCCAGGAGTCGCTATTCTCAGCATCTGAACTGCTTCTGGAAAGCGTTCATAAATCATGCGTCCGCCTGTTTCACCAGTCAATGTTAATAGTTCTTGTCGAAATTGATTACCGAATAATACTGGACTACTAGGACAGCCATCTTTTTGTAATGGCACTACAATTTTATTTCTCTGACATTTATCTAACACGGGTTGTAGCATTTTAGGTGTTAACAATGGTTGATCACTAGGTAAGTATAAATAGCCAGCTCCCCGAGCTTGTTCGGTTCCTAAACGAATACTGCTACTTTGTCCTTCTTGCCATTGATGATTGAGAATCACCTGAATGTTCTTAGGTAAAGGAAACGCTGGCTGATTCTCAGGCGAAACAACTAAAATCCGTTCTAATACGTCTAATTGATTCACTAAGGTTAACGTGTGCTCTAAAAATGTTTTTCCTTGATATTTTAAGAACAATTTATTTTGGCCCATCCGTTGTGAATTGCCCGATGCTAGAATAATGACACTAACGAGTGACATGAGTTGTCTCCTTTTATCTTTTTTTCTTTTGATAAGGGGTATTTTCTAAAGGCAGACTTGGTCGGAGCTGACCATCCAAGGCAAAATATGCGCCTGCTAAAGCTGGTGCGGTAGGGATCGTTGCTAACTCACCTACGCCTTTAATTCCATAGGCTAAACCTTCGTGAAGATTGTCAGCATGAACCAAAATTGTTTCGATTGGTGGTACTTGAGTAGCGTTCACTAATCCTAGCGTTGCATATTTTGCTTTAACATAGCCTTCTTCTAAGGCAAATTTTTCAGTTAAAGCATACCCCATGCCCATCGCAATCCCACCTTCAATTTGACCTTCAGCAGCTCGTGGATTCACCACTTGCCCCATATCATACGCAGCCACAAATTTAGCTACTTTTCCTTTGTCATCTAGAATAGCTACTTCAGCAGCATAACCATAGCCAGCATGACTAACTGGACTTTTTTTATCATTAATTAACGGATCCGTTTTCGCTGAATATTCCCCATAAAATTCTTCACCTTCCAAATCACTTAAAGCACGTCCCATATCAAGTTCATACCGTAATTGCATTGCCGCTCTTCTAGTTGCTTCTCCTGTGAAGAGTGACTGCCTCGAAGCCGTTGTCGTTCCTGAATTCGGTGTTCTTCTTGTATCAGGGGCTTCCGCAACAATCATTTCTGGTGGTAAATTTAATGTTTCACAGGCAATTTGCGTCGTAACGGTTGCCATCCCTTGACCGATACAAGCAGCACTTGTGCGGACATGTATTTTTCCTTCTTCAACAGAAATAATACAACGCCCTGTATCAGGTAGCCCCACACCCACACCACTATTTTTAAAGAAACTAGAAATTCCAGCAACTTCCGCTTGTTCATAGACGTCTTTAACCGCTAACAAGGCTTCTTTTAACGCCGCATTTTTCGAGACCAATTGTCCATTCGGTAAAGTATCTCCTGGGGCGACGGCATTTTTAAAGCGTATTTCCCATGGTGATAGTCCGACTTTTTCTGCTAACAAGTTTAAATTACTTTCAATTGCAAAAGCCGTTTGGCAAACACCAAATCCACGAAATGCACCTGCTGGCGGATTATTAGTATATACAGCAAACCCTTCCACATCAATCGTTTGATACTTGTAAGGACCTGCCGCATGTGTACAAGCCCGTTGCAATACTGGTCCTCCTAAAGAAGCATAGGCCCCAGTATCCGCATAAATCACTGCTTTCATTGCAGTTAAATTGCCTTCTTCATCACAGCCGGTCGTAAAGTCCATTTCCATGCCATGGCGTTTGGGATGAACCACCAAACTTTCTTCACGGCTTAGCAGTACTTTTACTGGTTTCTTCAATAACCAAGCGGCTAAGGATGCATGATGCTGAACACTCATGTCTTCTTTCCCACCAAAACCGCCACCAACAAGTTTTGATTGAACATGAATTTTTTCCTTATCCAGTCCTAACATCCGAGCCACTTCCCGTTGTTCATCATAGATACTTTGACCCGCACTAAAGAGTAAAATGCCCTCACCTTCAGGCTTTGCAATCGCACACTCGGGTTCCATAAAGGCATGTTCGTTAATTGGTACGGAATAATGTTCTGTCACTACAAACGCAGAATTTGCTAATACTTCATCTGCGTTGCCACGTACCAAGTGTTCATGAGACAAGATATTGCCCTTTTCATGAATAGCTGGTGCACCTTCTGCTAAAGCAGCTTCACAAGAAGTAAGCGGTATCATTTCTTCGTAATCAACTTCCACTAAATTTTTTATCTCTGGTAAGGTTTCTTTTCTTTTTGAAACAACGAGTGCCACTGCATCCCCAACATACCGTGTTATTTCTCCTTCTGGAATCATTACATCCCAATCGGAAATAAATTCTAAATGACCAATTTTATTATTTCCTGGAACGTCTTTAGCTGTGAACACAGCCACACAGTCAGGATGCGCCAATGCTTGGGTACTATCGATTGATAGAACTTTTGCGCGAGGATAGGCACTCCGCAAAGCAGATGCATGAAGCATTCCTTCTATGTCAATGTCATCTACATAAATCCCTGTTCCTAAGGTTTTCTCCACTGCATCGACCCGTTGGAAGTCTTCCCCTAATTTACCATTTGAATGTTCTTCTGGAATGCTCGTTTCTTCACAAAACATTTTAGCAGCTAACTGAATGGCTTCTATTATTTTCACATATCCTGTACAACGACAAATGTTTCCTCGTATAGCTTTCTGAATGTCTTCTTTTGTGGGTTCGGGTTTCTTGTTCAATAATCCTTGTGCCGAAATAACCATCCCAGGGATGCAATACCCGCACTGAACTGCACCCGTTTTTGCAAACGCATAGGCATAGACATCTTTTTGCCGTTGGCTTAAACCTTCGATTGTCGTGACTTCTTTACTAGCTAATTTTTCTAGAGTAAACAAACATGCTTTGGAAGCCTTTCCATTTACTAACACCGTACATGCACCGCAAGAGCCTTGGTTACAGCCATCTTTTGTTCCAGTTAGGCCCAGATCCTCCCGCAAAAAGTCCATTAATTTTTTGTTTGTTTCACAGGTTTCACTTTGACCATTTACAATAATTGAATACATTTCTTGCACCTCGATTTCTGATATAGTTTAGTGTTCAATCACCTAGATTATACCACAAATCTCCGTTCTAAAAATTATTTTTTAGCAAAAAAAGTTTTTTATTTAATTTGAAGGTCCGCATTATTGATAGCGCTGTTGAATTAATTCTCCCGCGATGCTAATCGCTAACTCTTCTGGTGTTTCGGCAGCAATATCTAAGCCAATTGGCATGAAAATTCTTTCAATTTCAGTCATTGTATAACCGACCTCTTTTAACCGTCGAACTTGTGAAGCAATTTTGTGTTTGCTCCCCATCACACCAATATATTTGGCTGGTGTTTCCAATAACTGTTTGGCAACGATGAAATCAAAATTGTGTCCTCTGGTAATTACTATACCATAATCGTCCGCCGTTATTTCAATAAACGCAGCTAAATTTTCTAAAGGAATAACCCGTAGTTCCTCAGCTTGTGGAAAAGCTTGTGCCGTCAAAAATTCTGGACGATCGTCCACTACAACGCAATAAAACGATAAATAGTTTAAAATAGGTACCAATGCGCGTGCGACATGACCACTTCCAAAAATATACACTTTCCCTACTTGGAGGATCGCTTCTGTTAAAAAAATTATGTTCTCTTTTTGCTCACAATGGATACCTTTAGGTAGCAAACTTAATTCCCCCTCCCAAGAAGTGGAACCAATCAATTCGCCTGTTTCACTATAAAAGGATACTTTTCCTAAATTGTTTTGATCTAGTTCAGTCATTAACCAACCTTGTTGATTATTTTGAAAATGCGTTTCTATGGACTCACACAACTCTTTTAAAAATGGCGTTTCCCATGAAAGATAATGGAAAAAAATCGTGACATTTCCGCCACAGACCATGCCTAAATCAGCAATATTATTCGGTGCTAAAATAAATTGACGTTGTGCATTTTCTTTCTCAATAAGTAGCTTTTTTGCCACTTGTTCAGCCTGAAATTCAACCGCGCCACCACCAACAGTTCCGGCTATTCTACCTTCGGCGGAAACCAGCATTCTAGCCCCTTGACTTCGTGGTGTAGATCCTGAACTTGTACCAATCGTTAATAACATCGTGTCTTGCTTTTCCAATATTGCCTGTTTCAAACGCTGAAATACTTCTCTCATTTCAGTTCCTCCGATACTACATCCTGTTCTTTAAATATTTCTTCAAAGCATGCCTCTACCTGTTGATACACTTTTTTCTCAAATAAAAGATATTGATTAATCAACTCTTTTCCTTGATCCGTAACAATTGACCCGCCACCATTACAACCACCAACACTTTTGATAATTAATGGAAAAGATAGCTCTTCTTCAGCTACCCGCACAATCCGCCATGCCTTATTATAAGACATTTTCATCTCTTTTGCCGCTAAGTTTAGTGAACCAGTTTGCTGAATTTTTTGTAAAACTTCGACAACGCCAGGACCAAAAAAGTTCCGATCTGTTTTTAATTTTAAGTTTAGGGAATACGTAAACATCTTCTCCTCCTTTATTCGTTCATTTTTTTATAGATAACGTAAGGGAAAAAGGATACGAAAGCTTACTCACTTTCGTATCAAAAAAAGCAATCTTCACTCAAGTGCTACGCGCTTTTTTGGTTTTAAAATGACATTTAAAAGGACTGCTACCAAAGTGGTTAAGATAACTTCCGAATTACCGAAAATCGTTGTTACCCAAGTTGGAAAACCAGCTAAGCTTCCAGTAGACAATGTGACACCAATTCCAAATGCTAGAGCTGTTCCGACAACCCCAGTATTTCGAGGAGTCATTTCCTGCGAAGCAATCATCCGAATACCTGTCATAGAAATAGAAGCAAAAACTGAAATCGTTGCGCCACCAATTACCGCGTAAGGAATTGTAGTTAATAATGCAGCTACTTTCGGAACAAAACCAGCAATTAATAATATAACTGAAGCGAAAACCAGAACATACTTATTAATCACTTTTGTTACCGTAACCAGACCAACATTTTGTCCAAAAGTTGCCACTGGGATTGATCCAAATAAACTGCCAATAAAGTTAGTGAACCCACTCCCCATAATTCCGCCAGATAATTCTTCATCCGTTGCATCCCGATCCATTGCCCCAACCGTTGTTGCTGTAAATTGACCGATGGCTTGAACAGCATCAACAATAAACATCACCACAAGCGTAAAGATTGGTACCAATTGAAAATCCAGTCCAAAGTGAAACGGGGTAATTACCTGAACGATTTTAGCATTTTGAACTGGCTCAAAACTAACCATCCCTAAAGCTAAAGAAATCAAATAACCAATAACCATTCCGTTTAAAATTGCGGATAACTTCAAAAATCCTTTTGCAAAATAATTGAAGTAAAAGACAATCGCAAAGGTTAATAATGCAACTAACCAATTCCGGGCTGAACCAAAATCAGCACTACCAGCTCCTCCTGCCATATACTTAATCGCAACTGGAAACAGGGATAGTCCAATACTTAAAATAACCGTTCCTGTTACTAAAGGCGGAAACAACACACGTATTTTTTTAATGAACAAACCAACAATAATAACAAGAATACTGCCAACTAATTGGGAACCAAAAATTGCTGCAATCCCAAAATCAGCTCCGATGGCCATCAAAATCGGTACATACGCAAAACTTGCCCCCATCATAACTGGTAACCGTGAACCCACTTTTCCAAAAATAGGGAAAAGTTGAATTAACGTTGCAACTGCTGAAAAAATCAATGATGTTTGAATCAAAATAGTCGTATCACTAGGACTTAATTGGCAAACTTTGGCAATCATAATTCCCGGTGTGACAATCCCTACTACTGCTGCGACAACGTGTTGCAATCCCATCGGAATTGCTTCAGAAATTGATAGTTTCGCATCATATTCAAATAATGCTTGCTCTTTTTTTTCATTCATAGGATCGTTTCCTTCTTCTTTTTATTCTAAAAGGATTGTTCCCCTTAATCAGTAAAGAATGCAATCCTTTTTCCCTCAGAAACATCTTAAAAATTATCCTTTGACAGCAACTGCTTCAATTTCAAATAAACCATCTTTTGGCAACTTGGCTACTTCTACACAAGAACGTGCAGGCAAAACTTCTGAAAAGTAATTCCCATAGATTTCGTTAATTTTGCTAAAATCAGACATATGTTGTAAAAATACCGTTGTTTTCACAACATTATCATAGGTCATTTCGACCTCTTTTAAAATCGAACCTAAATTGATAAAAGCTTGTTTTGCTTGTTCTTCCACTGTAGCCTTCATTTCGCCCGATTGCGGATCTAATCCTAGTTGTCCAGAAATGTACAACGTATTTCCCGCTAAGACAGAATGTGAATAAGGTCCTACAGCAGCTGGTGCCTGTGCAGAATTAATCATTTTGTTTGTCATCGTTTTCCTCCATTCTATGATTCTTTATTTTCAATTAAAGTCCCTGTTTTTCCAGATAATCCTTCTTTGGCTTTTTCTAATAACGTAATCAATGTTTTTCGACCTGGCTTAGATTCAGCAAACTTAATCGCTGCTTCAACTTTTGGTAACATTGAACCTGGAGCAAACTGACCTTCTTGCGCATATTGTTTCATTTTTTCTGTTGAAACATTCCCTAAGGCTTCTTGATTTTCTTTACCAAAATTAATACAAACTTTTTCAACTGCTGTTAAAATCACGAGCAGATCAGCATCCACTTGTTCAGCCAGTCGTTCACTACAAAAATCTTTGTCGATGACTGCATTTACACCTTTTAGTCGGTTCCCTTCTTGAATGACTGGGATGCCACCACCGCCGCCAGCAATGACTGTTTGGCCAGCATCAACCAATGTTTGAATCGTGAGAAGTTCGACAATATTTTTTGGTTTAGGAGAAGCGACGACTTGGCGATAACCACGGCCAGCATCTTCCATCACTTGTATATTTTTTTCTTTGACTAATTGTTCTGCTTCTTCTTTTGTCATGAAGCGGCCAATTGGTTTCGTTGGTTTTTTGAACGCCGGATCATTTTCATCCACGACCACTTGAGTGACTATGGTGGTGACGGCTTTACTTATATTTCGCTGACGCAACTCTTCTTGTAGCGCATTCTCTAAATCATAGCCAATGTAACTTTGACTCATGGCTACGCACATGGATAACGGAACAACTGGATATTGTGGATTATTAAAGGAAAATTCTTCCATAGCTAATTGAATCATCCCCACTTGAGGACCATTGCCATGAGATAAAATAACTTCATATCCTGCTTCAATCAAATCTGCAATCGCTTTGGAGGTCTGTTTTACGGCAGTCATCTGCTCCGTCAAATTATTTCCTAAAGCATTGCCACCTAAAGCTACTACGACGCGTTTGCCCATTGCTTCACCTCATTTTCTGTTTTATAAAAAGGACGATGCTTTTTCTTTTTCACAACGAGTTTTCGTATTAACTGTCTGTTGTCGTTGCATGAAGTCAACGCACATGACTAAGCGTTCTTGACTCGAGACAATCACACATTCATGAATAGACTTGGGAAGGTCTTATTTGTTCATGTTGAAGAGGCAACTTCTAATGATTCATTGTGTAAAGAAAAAGCATCTGTCTTCATGCCAAATTCATTATTTTACTTCTCTTGGTGTCGCTTTATCCGCTAAGTCTGTTAAGGTTTTTTGCGGATTTTTTACTTTACTTAAGAAAATCATAGCCGCAATAACATACGGTTTGTAGCTAGCTTCTTTGTAAAGTTCGACCCGATAACGATCGAAAACAGAAGCTTCCACTTCGCCTTCTTCACAACTAACGCCAGTAATATCAGCTGGTAGACAATGCATATACAAAGCTTTGCCGTCTTTTGTTGTTTTCATCAATTCTTCTGTACATTCCCAATCTTTGTGCTTTTTATTTTGAGAAAGTAATTCTTGTTCTAATTGATCAATTCCTGCTTGGTCACCATTGCCATATAATTCAGTTCGCTTTTCCATTGCCGCAAAAGGTGCCCAGCTTTTCGGATAAACAACATCCGCATCTTTGAATGCTTCTGCCATACTATTCGTTTTAGTAAAGTTTCCACCAAATTCTGCCGCATTTTTCTTCGCAACTTCTTCTACTTCTGGCATAATTTCATAACCTTCTGGATGTGCTAAGACGACATCCATTCCTAAACGGGTCATTAGACCAACAATTCCTTGAGGAACAGATAATGGTTTTCCATAAGATGGTGAATACGCCCAAGTCATGGCAACTTTTTTCCCTTTCAGGTTTTCAATACCACCAAATTCATGAATTAAATGCAACGCATCTGCCATTGCTTGTGTCGGATGGTCAATATCGCATTGTAAATTCACTAACGTTGGACGTTGTTCTAATACCCCATCTTTATATCCTTCTTGGACAGATTCTGATACTTCGTGCATGTAAGCATTGCCTTTACCAATGTACATGTCATCACGAATACCAATGATATCAGCCATAAAAGAAATCATGTTTGCTGTCTCACGAACAGTTTCTCCGTGAGAAATTTGACTTTTTCCTTCGTCTAAATCTTGAACTTCTAAGCCCAAAAGATTACACGCTGAAGCGAAACTAAAACGTGTTCTTGTAGAGTTGTCGCGGAATAAAGAAATCCCCAAGCCACTATCAAAGATTTTAGTTGAAATATTATTTTCTCTTAAATAGCGTAATGTATCGGCAACTGTGAAAACAGCTTCTAATTCATCTCTTGTTTTTTCCCAAGTTAGGAAAAAGTCATTTTCGTACATTTTTTCAAATTCTAATTTATCTAATTTCTCAATATATTCTTTAAACGTTTCCATTCCATCTGCTCCTTTTTTCTTGTCTAATAATCCTTTACTTAACCACAATAAACCGTTGGTAATGCCGCATAAACGGCTGCACAACGAACCAAATCATCTTTCCAAGTTTTTTCATTTGGTGCATGTGCTTGTGCTTCCGCCCCTGGCCCGAAACCAATACAAGGAATGCCATTACGTCCCATAATTGAAACGCCATTTGTTGAGAAGGTCCACTTATCTAACAATGGGCGTTCTTCACGCATTTCCACTGTTTCTACAGAGCCTTTCCGTGTTTCTCCATAGAGATTTTTATGCGTTTCCATCAAGGCTTTTGTTACATCATGATTTTCTGGAATGACCCACGTTGGGAAATAACATTCAATTTCATAAGTTAAATCCGTATAAGAAGGACGATCATAGTTGTACATTGAAACCGTCACATCATCTCCATATTTTTTAACAGCTGGTAAATTGCGAATTTCTTCTAAACAACTTTCCCAAGTTTCTCCAGCAGTCATTCGACGGTCTAGTGAAACGGTACAGCCATCCGCAACAGCACACCGACTTGGTGAAGAATGGAAAATTTGCGAAACAGTCACCGTACCACGTCCTAAGAAACGGGCTTCTTGCCACTCTGGATTGTACTTAGGATCTAACATACGAACTAAACCACGAATCGCTGTGCTTTCTGTATCTCCATTGTTGTTTAAGGCACGAACATCTTGTAAGATATCCGCCATTTTGTAAATGGCATTATCTCCACGTTCTGGTGCTGAGCCATGACACGAAACGCCTTTGACATCAACTTTAATTTCCATGCGGCCTCGTTGACCACGATAAATCCCACCATCTGTTGGCTCTGTTGAAACAACAAATTCTGGACGGATACCGTCTTCTTTGATAATGTATTGCCAGCATAAACCGTCACAGTCTTCTTCTTGGACAGTAACTGTTACTAAAGCAGTGTATTTTTCTGATAATAGACCTAAATCTTTCATGACTTTAGCGCCATAAATAGCCGAAACAATCCCGCCTTCTTGGTCAGACGTACCGCGACCACCGATCTCAGTTTCTGTTTCATAGCCATCGTAAGGATCAAATTTCCAGTTACTCATTTCACCAATTCCGACAGTATCCATGTGCCCATCAAAAGCAATTAATTTTTCACCAGACCCCATATAACCAAGTAAATTCCCTTGAGGATCAATGTCAATTTTATCAAAACCTAATTTTTCCATTTCGGCTTTTGCTCGCGCAATTTTGTTGCCTTCTTCTGTACTTTCTCCTGGAATTTTGACAAGGTCTCTTAAAAATTTGACCATATCTTCTCTGTAACCTTCTGCTGCTGCATTTACTGCATTAAAATCCATTCCTTTTACCTCCATAAAATTTTTTTATAATTGTCTGGATCAGTGTCCCCTTCGGTAGAAAACATTAAAACGTTTGACGTCTCATCCAGTTGCAATGCCTCACGTAATTCTTGATAGTCGGGATCTTGCATCACTGTAGCTACTAAGCCCATTGCTACTGCCCCAGATTCGCCTGATACAACTTGCGGATCCCCTTTTAATGGCGCGCCCAACATACGCATTCCTTTTTCAGAAACCCAATCTGGTGCTGAAACAAAGAAGGATGTATGATTTTTTAGAATATCAAAAGAAATCGTATTAGGTTCTCCACATGCTAAGCCAGCCATAATTGTCTGTAAATCACCATCGACAAAGCGAATTTCTCCGTCTTTTTTAATTGCTGATTGATATAAACAGTCAGCCGCCTGTGCCTCAACTACGACCATAATCGGTGGGTTTTCTGGAAAAGCATTAGCAAAATAACCAATCACCGCACCAGCTAAACTGCCGACACCAGCTTGAACAAAAACATGACTAGGTCGTTCAGATCCAAATTTTCTTAATTGTTGAGAGGCTTCTAACGCCATCGTTCCGTATCCTTGCATAATCCAAGTTGGAATTTTTTCATATCCGTCCCAAGCGGTGTCTTGAACCATGACACCGTTTTCAGTTTCTTCGGCCATTTTATTAGCCATTCGTACACATTCATCGTAATTAACTTCTTCAATTGTGACGGTTGCGCCTTCTTTTTCAATATTTTCTTTTCTCGTCTGTGTTGAACCCTTCGGCATGAGTACAACTGATTTTTGGCCTAATTTATTCGCAGCCCAAGCGACTCCTCGTCCATGGTTACCATCAGTTGCTGTAAAAAACGTAGCTTGTCCAAAAGCTGATCGTAATTGATCAGAAGTTAATTCATCATATGTTAGTTCCGAAACATCTTTCTTTAATTTTTCGGCAATATAGTTAGCCATGGCAAAAGAACCACCTAAGACTTTAAAAGCATTTAAACCAAAGCGATAAGATTCATCTTTAACAAAGAAATCATTTAACCCCAGATAAGCGGCCATATGATTCAATTCTGCTAATGGTGTTTCTGAATACTGTGGAAAACTTTTGTGAAAAGCCAAAGCTTTCTCAATTTTTTCTTTAGACATCAGAGGTAAGTACTTATCCTCCGTCTTCGGCATTTCATTTGCTGTCCATTTAATTTTTTCCAAAAATACTTCTCCTCCTTCTATTTTTAAGTTGCTTTACGAAAAACAAATTTTCCTTGATTTGCCAAGATGACTTGCCCAGCTTCAGCAACTTTTTGACCTCTTAAATAAACCATTCGAGCCTGTCCTTGTGTTTCAAATCCTTCATACGGCGTATAATCGACATTTTGTAACTGCGTTCTCGCAGCAATCACGCCGGTTGTTCTAGGATCCCAAACAACTAAATCGGCATCACTGCCTTCTTGCACCACACCTTTTTGTGGATACATCGAGAATTGTTTAGCAATATTTTCAGAAAGCAAAGCAACCATTTTTTCCAAGGTGATTCGGCCCTTCGCCACACCTTCCGTGTAAATTAATTCTGGTCTCGTTTCAACACCTGGCATCCCATTTGGAATTTTACTAAAATCATCTTCGCCAACTGTTTTTTGTCCGTGAAAATTAAAACTACAGTGATCTGTCGATATTGTATTGATTGCCCCCTCTTTAATCCCTTGCCACAAAGCCTGTTGATCCTCTCGTTTGCGTAGTGGCGGTGAGCAGACATATTTTGCTGCTTCAAAATTAGGCGCATCGTACAAGTGATCATCTAGTAAAAGATATTGAGGGCAAGTTTCTACATAAACTGATTGTCCTCTATGACGAGCCCGTTCCACCGCTTCTAACGATCGTTTTGTGCTTAAATGCACAATATTAACCGGCAAATCAGCCATTTCCGCTATCATCAAATATCTTGCTACCGCTTCTGCTTCAACAGCCGCCGGTCTTGATAACGGATGATAGTGCGGGGTTAGCTTTCCTTGAGAAACATATGATTGGATTAATTCATCTACTAAATCACCATTTTCACAATGAACGCCTAACATTCCATTAACTTTTTTTATTTCCTTCATCGCTTCAAAAATTTCCGCATCTGTGGTTCGCAAATTATCATAAGCCATATACATTTTGAAGGAAGTAATACCTGCAGCAATCATTTCCTGAATTTCAGCAGCTATCGTTGGTTTCCATTCAATCATGGACATATGGTAAGTATAATCACATGAACTCTTGCCTTCAGCCAATTGATTCCAAGTAGCTAAACAGTCTTTCAATGAGCCGCCTTTATTAGGTGTAGCCATATCAATAACCGTAGTCGTACCTTTGGCCACCGCCGCTTGGCTTCCAGTGGTAAAGTTATCCGCCGTACTTAACGAACCTTTGCCATTATTTAATTCCAGATGCGTATGCGCATCAATAAAGCCTGGTAATACATAACACCCCGTAACATCCTCAATCTGAGAATTTTCTACTGGTAAATTTGCCCCCATCTCTACAATTTGCTCGCCGTCAATTCGAATATCCAATTGACGACGATTATATGCAGATACGACGGTTCCACCTTTGAGCAGAATAGACATTTATTTATCCCCCAGTCGTAAATTTCCTTTTATGCTTGCATACAATAAGCATATTCTTCAATCATAGTTACCATTAATGCAATTAAATCTTCTGGTACATCTAATCCTTGATCTGTTAATTGAATCGTTGACACCGTTCCCCATAGACGCAGTAAACAAATTTTATCCACAGGATTTTGAACATAGAAACCTGAATTAGTACTGTCATAAAAATCAGATTCACTATTAAATAAGGTAAATTTGTCTTTGTAAGGGGCACTTGCATAAGGGCAAAATGTTTCACAGTTACCACATTCGTTACACATCCGATCAACATGGACAATTTGTGGTTTTCCTTCGACATACACAACAATATTTGCTCGGTTTGGACAGACATCCATACAAGATTCACAAATTGTGGAGCATTCTAAGCAACGACTAGCTTGACTACAAGACATCTCGTCTGTCACAAGGATACCCCGTTTGTTTCTAACAAATGCGACATCACTATTTAAATTATCTTTTTCATAGTGATGATTGTGGACAAGACAAATATTATTGGCCGCTTTGGTTGCATCAGCGATTGCTTCAACAATTGTGGCTGGTCCTAAATTAGCGTCACCAATGACATAGACGCCTGGTATATTTGTTTCCAATGTTTCTTGATTTGAAACGACTTTCCCATAGTTGTCTGTGTGAATGCCTAATGCTTGGTAAAATTCTGTATCTACTTTTTCACCAACAGCGGCAATCACTGTATCAGCAGGAATATCAATCATTTCTCCTGTACCAATTGGACGACGGCGTCCAGAGGCATCTCGTTCACCTAGGACCATTTTTTCACAAGTTAATTGTTGATTTTCATGTTTAATTGGCGAAAGTAATTCTAAAAAGTCAACACCATCTTCTAAGGCTAAATAAAGTTCTTCTTCATCTGCTGGCATATTGCGTTTATTCCGACGATAAACCACTGAGACTTTTTTAACACCAGGTAATGTTGTGGCTGCACGAGCACAGTCCATAGCTGTATTTCCGCCACCAACGACGACAATCTGTTCTCCATAAGGATTAATTGTTGGATTTTCTCGGTTTGCTTTTAAAAATTCTAACGAGTTCAATGCTCGACCAGATTCTAAACGAAGGACCCCATGTTTCCATGCACCAATGGCATAAATAACATTCGTATAGCCTTGGTTTTTCAATTCCGCCAATGATGGCGCCTCTTGTCCTGTACGGAATTCGGCTCCCATAAATTCCGCTAACTGAACGTCTTTTTGAACAGATTCCATAGAAATTCGAAATTCTGGTACAATCTGGCTACAAACGCCCCCAATTGTCTTGGATTTTTCAAACACAGTAACAGGCATGCCTTCACGTGCTAATAAATACCCAGCAGAGATCCCTGCAGGACCTCCACCCACAACAGCTGTTTTAGGTGCATTTTCTTTTGGCTGTGGCTTTTCTAGTGTCGTCAATAATTCATCATAAGCATGTTCAGCTGCTTCTAACTTCACTTCCCGAATATGAATAGATTCTTCATAAAATTGACGTGTACATTTAGTCATACAAGGATGTGCACAAATGGTTCCAGTAATAAAAGGCAAGGGATTTTTATCGACAATTACTTGCAAGGCCTTTAAATAATTACCTTCACTTACATAACGAAGGTAAGCAGGAATATCCTGATTGATTGGACAACCACCGTCACTTCGACAAGGAGCAATATAACAATCTGTTAACGGAACTGTTTTTCTTAGTTTGGTACTTTCTGGTAATTTAATTGATTTTTGGTAACGTGCTTGTGTTTTAGCTTTCTCAACAACTTGGGCTAATTTATCCAAGTTGACATGAACCATCTGAGGATATTCTGCTGTGCTCAATACATTAGCAACTTGATTCATTCGTTGATAGCCACCAGGTTTCAACAGCGTCGTTGCCATAGTGATTGGCCAAATCCCAGCATCAAATATTTCTTTACTATTGAAAATATCTGCACCGCCAGAATAAGAAATTTGTAGTTTCCCATCAAATGCTTCTGATAATTTTTGTGCCAATGAAATACTAAGAGGAAATAGCGAACGTCCTGACATGTACATTTCATCACCAGGTAATTCATTTGCTGCAATCGTTACCGGGAAAGTGTTCGTAATTTTAACTCCGAAGCTTAGATTTTTACTATTAGCTAATAATTGCAGACGTTGTAACATCGGTACTGCTTCTTCAAATTGTAAATCTTCTTTAAAATGGTGATCGTCAAAAACCATATAATCAAACCCTAGCTCATCCATCGTTTGACGCGCATATTCATAACCTAACATGGTTGGATTACATTTAATAAAGGAATGGAGCCCTTTTTCACTTAATAAATAGGCCGCAATTCGTTCAATTTCATCTGATGGACAGCCGTGTAAAGTCGACAGCGTAATAGAATGACAGACTTTAGGACTAATTGCTTCGATATATAAGTCATCTACTTTTTTAAAATAAGATAGATATTTTTTGGCAGCTGCTTGGCATTCCGCCCAAATCGGCGTTCCTTCTGCGTTCTGCATTTCGTTAATATAACGATCAATTTTTGGTGATTGAATCCCTTCCAAATCATAGCCAACACTCATGTTAAAAATGAAACCATTCGGGTCACCTAGCTCGAACTCTTTACTCAGTAACTTCAAAACGAACCATGCTTTGACGTATTCATCATAAGCTTGGGGAACGCGCAATTCTGTGGACCACTCAACGTTGTAACATTCATCCGCTGCTGCGATACATGGTTTACTCACCGGTAAATCTTCTCCATCCAGTATCTGGACTGTCTTAACTTCAAAAAAACGAGAACCTGTTAAATAGGCCGCAATAATATTTTGTGCTAATTGTGTATGGGGACCTGCTGCTGGACCACAAGGGGTTTCCATTTTTTCTCCAAATAACGAAATCGTTTTTGTAGGATCCGCATGATAAAATTTACGAATGCCAAAAATTGTGCCATCTTGTTGATACTCACTAAAAATCCAATTTAATAAAGCCTCAATTGAGATGGGATGCATAATATCACTCATTAACGTCACTCCTTTTATTTATAATGAAAGCTATTGATTTACTCGTTTCCAGAAAGATTGTGCTTGCGTTTGCGCATCATGCCAAACTTTCTCTTCATCAATTCCTTGAACTTCACGATTACGCATCCGAATTTCTCCATTAATCACCGTGTCAGTGACCATCCCACCATTCATGCCGAATAAAATGTGCATGTTATAATTCTCTTTTGTCATTGGTGTCGGGCCATGATAATCAACAATAATGACGTCTGCTGCTGCATCAGGTTCTAAAACGCCTAGCTTTGTTTTAAAATAGCGATTAGCCATTTGCGGATTATTATCAAACAGCATTGTGGGAATTTCTACCCAAGCCGCATTTGGATCAGCTAAATGATGTTTGTGGATAACATTTCCTACCTTATAAGATTCCGTCACATCATTCGTATAACCATCTGTGCCAAGACCCATCAAAATACCGTACTCATTAAACATGCGCATCGCAGGTGGGCAACCGACCGCATTCCCCATATTCGACTCTGGATTCGTGACCACCATTGTGTCTGTATCTCTTAGTAATTCCATCTCATGAGGTCCAATATGGATGCAATGGCCTGCCATTGTCTGTTTTCCTAAAATTCCTAAATCAAATAATCGGTTCACAATCGGCTTCCCATATTTTTTCAAAGAATCATGAACATCGGCTAAATCCTCTGCAATATGAATATGATAACCAATCCCATCTGGCGTATTGGCTGCACATAATTCTAAAGAAGCATCTGATAAAGTAAAGGCTGCATGCATACCCATCATCGCTTTTTGCATATCATCCTTTCTTAAGGAACTGGCTTTAATAAAGGCGGCATTTTCTTGAACTGCTTCCCGCATTTTCTGCTCACCATCGCGATCAGAAACTTCATAACAAAGGCAGGTCCGAATCCCTAACTCGTCCGCTGCATTAGATAATTGGGTTAAACTTCCTGTAATTTCTCCGTAACTAGCATGATGATCAAAGACAGTTGTAACACCGTTGCGAATACTATCTAAATAAGCAACCTTACCACTTTGATAAGTGTCTTCTAATGTCAAGGCACGATCAATTCGCCACCATTGATCTACCAAAATATCCATGAAATTTTTAGGATGATAATTCGTTAAACTTAACCCACGTGCAAAGGTACTATAAATATGATTGTGCATGTTAATAAAGCCTGGCATAATCACTCCACCTTTAGCATCAATAAATGTCGCTTCTGGATAAGCTTGTTTTAATTCTTCTGTCGTTCCAACTTGTTTCACAACTTGACCATCAATCGCCACACACCCATTTTCAAAAAAATGATTCTGCGCATCCCGAGTGATTAAACGCCCATTTCCAATTAATAACATGTATTCTCCTCCTATTTTTCAACCTATTCCCCACAAGTGGCAAACGCTTACAAATCTATCGCTCAATCATTCACGAATATAGCTTGACTAGCTTGGCTAATCTATATCCCTACGAAAAGCATTTGAAGCGCTTGCATTTTTTTACTAACGAACTCATTAACTTGATTAAAGTATATCACCTTACCTTAAAAAAAACAATGCTACCTAAAAAATATTTTTTAGAATTTTAACAGCCGTTATCTTGTATTATTATTTTTATCATGCTATCATTATTTTTCAGAACAGGTAGTACGCGACATTAAAGGATTTAGCACTGCCTATTCCATTTAAAAATATTATGTTAAATTTGACACAATCTTATAAAAACTGTTTGTGCCAGGCACATTAGAAAGGAGCTTATTTATGTTATCCGACGAAAAACTTACTTTTTTAACACAAATTGCTAAAGGTTTAGCTGGTCAATTTGGAGAAAACTGCGAAGTCGTTATCCACCAAATCAATGAAGACAATATTAACAATTCTATTGTTTCCATCGAAAATGGTCATGTCTCTTCTCGTCATCTGGGCGATGGACCTTCTCAAGTAGTTTTAGAAGCCTTAAAAAAAGATCCCAGTGAGTTGAATGATCATATTAACTATCTGACCCGTACCCATGATGGTCGTATTTTAAAATCTAGTACAATGTATTTTAAAGATGAGAATGGTCAACTCGATGGTATTTTTGCTATTAACTACGACATCACTACATTGATTGCTGCAGAGTCGAACTTAAAATCTTTGATTTCCACTGCAGAACCTGAAGAAGATAAAGACCCTGATTACATTCCTCAGGATGTTAATGAGTTGTTAGACGATTTAATTCATGAATCAGTCAAATTAGTTGGCAAGCCGGTCCCATTAATGACGAAGGACGATAAAATCAAGTGTATTCAATTTTTAAATAATAAAGGCGCCTTCTTAGTCACTAAATCTGGGGACAAAGTTTCTAACTTCTTCAATATTTCTAAATATACGCTATACAGTTATATTGATGCGAAATAAAAATGGAAATCGATGGACGATTTGTTGTTAAGACAAGTCGTCTATTCTCTTTTTTCCTTCACTATTCTACTTTTTCTAAAAGACTTTTTAAATAATAGTAAGAAAAAGTAAAAGGAATTAATTTTTTATTTTAGTTATGGTATGATAGATTGAGTTTAATTTAAAATAACGAAAAATTAAAGATATAGAAATTGGGGGACAACAAATGGGGATTCGAAGTCATTTAGCAATTGCTGCAGGAAAAACTTCGCAATGGGTTTTACAAACATTTTTTAAAGGCGGCAGTAGCTACCCAGGGAAATTAGCCCTAAAAATCGATCCTAAAATTTTAGATACATTGGCAAAAGACTATGAAATTGTCGTAGTCACTGGAACGAACGGTAAAACATTAACAACTGCTTTAACTGTTAACATTTTACGCCAAGAATTTGATGAGGTATTAACAAATCCAACGGGTGCTAACATGGAGCAAGGAATTGTCTCTACTTTTTTAAATGCCAAGGCGAAAAAAGGACAAAAGAAATTTGCGGTGTTAGAAATTGATGAAGCAAGTTTAAGCCGTGTCACTAAATATATTCAACCAAAATTATTTGTTTTTACGAATATTTTCCGCGACCAAATGGATCGCTATGGTGAAATTTATACGACGTATCGCTTAATTATGGAAGGCGCCGCTGCTGCTCCTGAAGCAACTATTTTGTGCAATGGTGATTCGCCAATTTTTAATTCAAAAGAAACTGTAAATCCTCGCAAATACTATGGATTTAATCATTTACCACCGAAAGAGCAATTGGCTCATTACAATACAGATGGGGTTTTATGTCCAAAATGTAATCATATTCTTCATTATAAAATGATTACGTATGCTAATTTAGGTGATTACTATTGCCCAAATTGTGGCTTCAAACGGCCTGAGTTGGATGTGCAGTTAACGGAAATGGTCCGGATGGATAATACATCTGCTGATTTTGTGATTGATGGCGAAGAATACGGCATTGCTGTTGGTGGGATGTATAATGTTTATAATGCGCTAGCGGCCACAGCGGTAGCAGAATATTATCAGGTGGCACCAGATAAAATCCGAGCAGGCTTAGCTTATGATGAAAAAGTTTTTGGACGTCAAGAAACCATTAAAGTTGGCGATAAAGAATGTACGTTAGTTTTAGTAAAAAATCCCGTTGGTTTAAATCAGGTCATTGATATGATGGGCTTAGCCCCTTATTCTTTCTCGCTAGTTTCATTATTAAATGCCAATTATGCAGATGGAATTGATGTCAGTTGGATTTGGGATGGTAATCATGAAGCCTTTGCTGATATGGACATTCCAAAAGTAATTGCTGGCGGTGATCGCCATGAAGATATGGCCTTGCGTTTAAAAGTTGCGGGTATTCCTGAAGAAAAATTACTAGAAATTGCTGATTTAGAGCAAGTAATTTCAGAAATTAAAAGGTTGCCGACAGATCATGTCTATATTTTGGCAACCTATACTGCTGTTTTGCAATTAAGAAAATCATTAACAGCCCAAGGGTATATTCAAGGGGGAATGAATGGTGTCTAAAGAATTAGTCGTTTGTCATTTATATGGCAACTTATTAAATACTTACGGAGATAACGGAAATTTATTGATGCTTAAATATTTAACCGAAAAAATGGGCGTTACCTTCCGATCAGAAATTATCAGTATCTACGAACCGTTTGATCCCGAAAAATATGATTTAGTCTTTGTTGGTGGCGGTCAAGACTTCGAGCAACTGATCATCTCAGAAGACATTCAGAATAAAAAAGAAGCTTTGACTTCTTATATTGAAAATGACGGCGTCTTGTTAGCTATCTGTGGTGGTTATCAACTTCTAGGACATTACTATGTCGGCGCACAAGGCGAAAAAATTAAAGGAATCGGTGCGTTAGATCATTACACTTTGAGCCAAGACAACAATCGTTTCATTGGTGATATTGAAATTTATAATGAAGAATTTGATGAAACGTATTATGGTTTTGAGAATCATAACGGCATGACTTTTTTAGGCGAAGGTGAACGACCTTTAGGAACAGTCAAACAAGGCAAAGGCAATAACGGTCAAGATAATGGCGAAGGCGTTGTCTATAAAAATGTGTTTGGCTCCTACTTCCACGGTCCAATCTTAGCACGCAACAAAAATCTAGGGATTCGGTTAATTCGGACCGCTTTAGAGAAAAAATATGGTGAACCGATCGCTATTCCTGAAACGCTTTATAAATAAAAGAAGAATCTAGTTCCTACATATAGGGCTAGATTCTTTTTCATTTCTCCGACAACTATTTACATCTTTACAAAATATAGTAAGATAAAGAGGTGCATTTAAAATCGAGAATTTCTCGGACTGGTTCGGAAACTTCCCAGAATAAAAAACTAAGTATCTCTCAATACTAACTCAAGTCATAGCTTTTTTAACAAGAGTTATCATTTGCAGTTAACGAAAAAGGAGGATTGGAAAAAATGCAAAAAGTAATTATTGATTGTGATCCCGGAATTGATGACACGCTTGCTCTCTTGTACGCACTTGCTTCACCAGAGCTAGATGTCCAAGCGATTACAGTTGTTTGCGGAAATGTCCCTGTGGAGATTGGCGTGGAAAATGTTTTTAAATGTTTGGAAAAAGTTAATCGCTTAGATATTCCTGTCTACCAAGGGGCTGCTAGCCCTTTAAAACGGCCATTTGTTAGTGCACAAGATACACATGGCATGGATGGTTTAGGTGAAACATATTTCCCCAGAACTAGCAAAATCCAAGCACAAGCGCTTTCCGCTGCCGACTATTTAGCACAAACCTTTCAACAAGCCACCGATTGTTCAATCATTGCCCTTGGTCCTTTAACAAACATTGCGTTGGCTTTAAAAAAAGAACCTCTTCTGGGGCGAAATCTTCAACGTTTTGTCTCAATGGGTGGTACCTTTAAAAGCCACGGCAATTGCTCTCCTGTTGCAGAATTTAATTATTGGTGTGATCCTGATGCAGCAGCTTGGGTTTTTGAGAAATTAGGTGCAAAAATCGAAATGGTCGGCTTAGATGTCACACGAGAAATTGTTTTTACACCAACAATTCTCAATTATTGCCAACGACTCAACCCCAAAATGGGGAATTACCTCGCTGAGATTACTCAATTTTATTTTGATTTTCATTGGAAATATGAACGTATTTTAGGGTGTGTTATCAACGATCCCTTAGCGGTTGCTTATTTTATTGATCCTGCGCTCTGCCAAGGCTTTTCCAGTTACGGACAAATTGTTCCTGACGGCATTGCTATGGGGCAATCAATGATCGATCAGTATCATTTCCAGCAGCAACCAGCTAATTGTCATGTCTTGACTACGGTTGATAGTCAACAGTTTTTCGTGAAGTTTCTATCCATTCTTTTAAATGTACAAATAGATGAGATCGAAAGAGATTTCAAAAATTTAAGGATGGGATAACCATGAAAAAAATAACACCACGAATCATTACAATTATCGCTTTTAGTGTTGCTTTAAATTACCTTGGCAGTACCATTGCATTGCTCCTTCGCTTACCAATCTATCTTGATAGCGTGGGAACTATTTTTACAGGTGCGTTATTAGGCCCACTCTTTGGTGCACTGACAGGTATTTTAACAAGTCTATTAACTGGATTGACAACGGATATCTTTTCTCTGTATTATTCACCTGTCCAACTCTGCACAGGAATTTTAGCAGGCTTGCTCCTTCATCAGCAGTTAAAAGTAACCAAATTACCATTTAAAACGTTGTGGTTAACGATACCAGGAACAGTGATTTCTTCCTTAATCACAGTTTGTTTATTTGGTGGAATTACTTCTGCTGGCTCCAGCATAATTGTCCAATTTTTATATGGTTTAGGCTTAAATCAGTTAGCAAGCGTCCTGTTGGTTCAATTGATAACAGATTACGGGGATCGTCTGCTATCAGTCATCATCGTCACAGCTGTTATCGCTGCCTTACCTAAACGTTCCTTTATAACAAAATAAACTGTTTTAATGCCAAAAAATGAGGAAATCATCTGTTGATGATCTCCTCATTTTTTTAGCGACTGCCAGGTTCTGAAGCTATAATCGTTAAATCACCTTCAAAACGCCAGCTCGGAATATCTGTTGGAAAGATAAAGCTATCGCCTTTTTTCAAATCAAAAGTAGCTACATCTGCTTTTGCAGCATCTTCTGTAATCAATCGACCCACACCTTCAATAACTGTTGCTAATGTATAAGGTGCTTGTTTTTTGACTTTTAGAATCCCACTGACACGCCACTCATAGACATTAAAGAAATCTGTTTTTACATAAGTAACAATGCTTGATTGTCCTTGATTTTCTTGTTGAATAGAGAGGTCAGGATCCTTTGCCGGAACGGTTGTCACATCAATGGATTGTTGAATATGCAATTCCCGGGACTTTCCTTGATCATCTGTTCGATCATAATCATAAACCCGATACGTAGTATCACTGCTTTGTTGCGTTTCTAAAATTAAAATACCCGAGCCGATGGCATGAATAGTGCCGCTTGGTACATAATAAAAATCGCCTTTTTTCACTGGTACTTTTCTTAAAAGATCGTCCCAACGACCTTCTTCAATCATTTCAGCTAGTTCTTCTTTTGTTTTCGCGTGATGTCCATAAATGATTTCAGCGCCAGGTTCTGCATCAATAATGTACCAACATTCAGTTTTGCCTAGCTCGCCTTCATGTTTTTGGCCATATGCATCATCGGGATGAACTTGCACGGATAAATCATCTTCAGCATCTAAAATTTTCGTTAATAATGGAAAGACAGCGCCACCTGCATGGCCGAATAACTCTTGATGGTCTGCCCACAATTCATCTAATTTTTTTCCTTTAAATTCGCCATTTAAAACAGTACTAACGCCATGTGGATGTGCACTGATTGCCCAATCTTCACCAATTTTATCGCTCGGTAAATCGAAACCAAATAGCGTGTGTAGACGATTGCCGCCCCAAATTTTTTCTTGAAAAACAGGTTGTAAAAATAATGGTTCTTGCATTGACTGTGACCTCCCAAATTGAATTCGCTCTCATTATATCACTAAAAACTAGTCATTTCATCTGAAACTGATGATTTCTCTTTTAAATAGGTTGCCAACAACTGATCTCTTTCTTCGATATAAGTGTTCCGGTGGTCCTCTGGATGGACTCGATTAGATAAAAAGATAAACGCTGATTGTTGTTGCACATCAATTAGCAAAAAAGTGCCTGTATAGCCTGTATGGAATAATAATGGCCGTTGCGTAGCTACATCATATTTAAAATCCCAGCCTAGAGAACGTGGTTTATCTGCAGCTGGCACTTGGTTAACTAGTAACAAATCAATCGTCTCTTTTTTTAAGAATTGGAGATTGTGATAACTGCCTCGATTTAAATACATTCGAACAAATTTTGTTAAATCATAGACATTGCTAAACAAGCCAGCATTCCCTGCATGTTCCCGTAAAACAAATGCCTTAGGATCATGGGTTGCACCTCGAATCAACCCTCGTTGTTCATGTAATTCTGTTGGCACACAGTTTAAAGGATTCTTTGGTAGAAACGTACTTTCGTTCATCCCTAAAGGAAGCAATACTCGCTCAGATAAAATTTCTATCATTGATTGTTGGAACATTTCTTCTAACATAAAGCCTAATAAAATAGTCCCTGCATCTGTATAGACGACTTTTTTACCTATTGCTTTGCCTGCGTGAAATGAATGATTGTAGGCGTCTTTTAATTCTTGAGCATTCAGCTGATCACGATTAGGAATATAGCCTTGTAAATCTGCCGTATGTGTCAACAAATGCCGGATTGTAATATTAGGATCTTGAAAAGAGGGATAATAGGTTTGTAATGATTGATCTAGAATAATTTTTCCTTCTTCCACTAATTGTAAAATAACGGTGGTGGTGCCGACTACTTTGGTTAAAGAAGCCACATCAAACAGCATGGCCGAGGTTAATTGTTCTTTGGTGGGTTTTACTTGTGCGAGTCCCCAACAATTGCTCTCCTCTTTTTCACCTTCAATGAAACAAAAACTAGCCCCCGAAAAAACACCTTTTTTCATCATATTTTGAATTTTCCACTTTGTTTTTTCGTACATTTTTTCACCTACTATTTTTAATATTAAAGGAAAAGTCTAGAATAAGTCCCGAACAAAAGCAGCGTTAAACTTTTATTCCGACTTTATTCCAGACTTGCTAAAACAAGCTTATTTTGTCTGTCTAAGCGTTTATTTTAAGACAAACCACCATTCCAAGCCAATTGGATCAAACACAGTGACAATCGCTTTTTTCTGGTCAATAAAGAACTCTTGATTTTTTGCCGTTAATTGTTGCTCCATTGCTAAAATATGTTCTTGATCAGAGAGCTTAATGGTAAAGAAATCTAAACCTAAGTGTGGATCAGGTAATTGATCCACTTCACTTGTTTCAGGTTTTTGGAATCCAATAGTTGCTTTGCCATCTTCTAAAACAAATTGATCTTTTTCATTGCGTTTTAAACCCAGAACTTCCTCATAGTATGCTTTTATTTCTTTTTGATTGTTTGTTTTTAATTGCACATGCGCTAAATATGACCCAGCGGCTAACCCTTGATGTGGCTCTAAGTCCTCACTGATAAGATCTTTAAGCACAATTGGTTGCTTTTCAGAAGTCGAATTTGCTGTTGCTTCATCGTGAAAAATCTCAAATTGATTGCCTTCAAGATCAGTAATGAACATGCTTTGACGTGTGCCAATTTGGAAACTTTCATCAATTGGGTAGTCTTGTTCAAGCACTCGTTGAGCAATTTGTAAAAATTCTTTTTCCGTAGGAACTTTAATTGAAAAATAAGCCATTTGCTTTTCTTCATTATGAAAATCTTCGGCTTTTCTAGTTTCTTCTAAAATTAATAATTGCGTTCCTGCTTCACGTGTACCCCAGATAGACAGGTTATTTTCTTCTGACTTTAAAACAAAACCCATTACTTTTTTATAAAAGTCGACCATTTCGCCAACTTTTTTCGCACGAATGGCAATTGTTTTTAATGTCGCAGCTTTTTCTAATTGAAATTCAGTCATTTTTTCTGTTACCTCCATTTTCTTCTCTCCCATTTTATACATCTCTTGCTATTTCATCAAGTAATATCCTGTTTTTCTCAAAAGAAAATAGAAATTTTTCAATTTCGCTAACTTTTTGTTAAAAAAATAAGGCTTCAGGAACCAGTCTTTACGACTATGGTTCCTGACGCCTCATCATGAATTACTATTTTTTTGCTTCGCCTTTTAGGCTACTTCTTCTGAAAACTGACTGTTATATAAGTCAGCATAAAAACCGTTTTTCCCCATTAATTCATCGTGGGTTCCTGTTTCCACAATTGAACCTTCTGCCATAACGATAATCGTATCGGCATCACGGATAGTCGACAAGCGATGAGCAACTACAAAGCTGGTCCGATTTTCCAATAAACGATTCATTGCTGCTTGAATCAGTATTTCTGTTCGAGTGTCCACACTTGAGGTGGCTTCATCCAAAATTAAAACGTCTGGATTTGCTAAGAATGCTCGTGCAATTGTAATTAATTGTCGTTGACCTTGAGAAATATTGCTGGCTTCTTCATTTAGAATCGTTTGATAGCCTTCTGGTAATTTTCTGACAAAATCATCCACATGGGCTGCTTTCGCCGCACGGATCACTTCTTCTTCGCTCGCTTGCTCATTACCATAATGAATATTGTCATAGATACTTCCAGTGAACAACCAAGTATCTTGAAGAACCATTGAAAAGTGTGCTCGCAACTCTTCGCGAGATAAATCGCGCGTATCTACGCCATCATATTTGATGCTGCCGCTACTAATATCATAGAAGCGTTCCAATAAGTTAATTAGGGTTGTTTTCCCAGCACCTGTTGGGCCCACGATTGCGACCATTTCCCCAGGTTTAACATTTAAATTGAAATCTTTCATTAATAATTTCTCTGGTGAATAGCCAAAAGCAACATGTTCAAAAGAAACACGATAAGGACTATCTGTTTCCACTGGTACGCCAGAAGGTTCATCCACCATTTCTTCTTCATCTAATACTTCAAAGACACGTTCTGCCGAAGCCACCGTAGCTTGGATTGTATTCATTAAATTAGCGATTTGAGTAATCGGTTGTGAAAATTGATTGGTATATTGAAGAAATGCTTGGACATCCCCTAAATCCATCATACCATTCGCTACTTTTACGCCACCAAGGACTGCAACAAACACATAGCCTAGATTTTTGATAAAGTTCATTAAAGGCATAATGATCGCTGAAATAAATTGTGCTTTGCGACCAGCATGGTATAATTTTTCATTTTCTTTTTCAAATACTTCTTGATCACTTTCTTCGTGGTTGAAACTTTTTACTACTACGTGACCACCGTAGGTTTCTTCGACTTGGTTATTCAATAATCCTAAGCTTTTTTGTTGAGCCGCAAAATGTTTTTGCGAGCGAGGCGCCACAACCATCACAACAATTAAACTTAATGGCACTGTTGCTAAGGCAATTAGTGTTAACTGCCAGCTAATGGTCAGCATCATCCAAAGTACACCCACAAATGTCACGATACTGGTAATTAATTGGGTTAAGTTTTGTTGTAAAGTACTCGCAATATTATCCATGTCGTTAATTGCCCGTGACATGATGTCCCCATTACTATGAGTATCATAATAGGAAATTGGAACTTTGTTCATTTTCGCTTCTAATTCTTGACGTAATTCATAAACTGTTCGCTGTGAAACACGTGTCATAATTACTTGCTGCAAGAAATTAAAGACAGCAGAAATAAGATACATGGCAATAACAATTAATAAAATTTGACCGATTTTGTCAAAATCAATTGGAAAAGATGTTATTTTTAAGCCTTGTTTCATTTCAGCAGCGCCTTTCATGACGCCTTTAAAAATTTCAGTTGTTGCCTGTCCTAATACTTTTGGTGTTTGAATTTGGAAAACGACGGCTGCGATTGCTAATACTAAGACAGCAATAATTGACAGCATTCGTTTAGACATGTATCGAAATAAACGTTTCACTGTTTTCCAGAAATTTTTTGGTTTTGGCCCTTTTGCGCCAATGTTGCGTCCTGGTCCACCGCCCATTGGTCCGCCTTTTGGTCGACTACTCATGCAAGGTCCTCCTCTCTCAATTGAGAATGTACAATTTCTTGATACGTTTGGTTGTTCGCTAATAACTCTTCATGCGTTCCTTTACCAACTAATTTCCCTTCGTCTAATACTAAAATTGTCGATGCTTCCATAACCGTACTTACACGTTGGGCCACTAAAACAACAATTGCATCCGTCATCTGCTCTTTTAAGGCTTTTCTTAAATTAGCATCTGTTTTGAAGTCCAATGCAGAAAAGGAATCATCAAAAACATAGACATCTGCTGGTTTTACTAAAGCACGAGCAATAGCCAACCGCTGGCGTTGTCCGCCAGAAAAATTACCGCCGCCTTGTTCGACATGACTATCCAAACCTTCTGCCAATTCTGAAACAAACGCCTTTGCCTGCGCAATTTCTAAAGCTTGCCAAATTTCTTCATCGGTCGCATTTGGGGCGCCGTATTGCATATTTTCACGAATCGTTCCTGTAAATAAAACAGCCTTTTGCGGTACAAAGCCAATCATTTCTCGTAAATTATGCTGTGACGTTTCTTTAATGTTTTTACCATTTAGTAAAATCTTGCCAGATTCAACATCATAAAAACGTGGTAAAAGATTAACCAGCGTTGTTTTCCCAGAACCTGTCCCACCAATAATTGCGACCGTCTCCCCAGATTTTGCTGAAAAATCTATATCTTCCAGTGCTAAGTTTTCAGCATGCTGGTAACGATAATTAACATGTTCAAACGCCAATGTTGCTTTGTCGCCTTTTAGAGAGAGTAGTTCTGGATTGGGTACATCTTTGATTTCTGAATCAGTATTTAGCACCTCATTAATCCGATCAGCAGAAGCTTGCGCCCGCGGTACCATGACAAAAATCATGGATAGCATCATGAAACTCATCAGAATTTGCATGGCATAAGTCATAAAGGCGATTAAGTTCCCTACTTCTAGTTGCATTTCCGCAATATAATGACCGCCAAACCAAGTGATTGCAATATTGGTACCACTCATAATGAGTGTCATTAAAGGAATCATCAAAGCGACAATCGTATTCACTTTAATCGCCGTTTGTGTATAATCCTTATTGGCTTCATCAAAACGTTGTTCTTCATAGTTTGCTTTGCCAAAGGCCCGAATCACACGAACTCCTGTCAGTCCTTCACGAAAAACTAAATTTAAACGGTCGGTTTTCTTTTGCATGCTTTTAAATAACGGAACCGCTAAAAACATGATACCTCCCACTAAAACAGCCATAATTGGTAAAACATATAGAAAAATTTTCGTTAATTGTGGGTCCTTGTTATACGCCATAAAACTTGCACCAATTAACGTTAAAGGTGCGTTAATCATTAAACGTAAAAACATTTGCATAACCATTTGAATCTGATTGACATCATTGGTTGTTCGTGTAATTAGCGAAGCTGTCCCAAATTTGTCAAATTCATTATTAGAAAAATTTTCAACTTTTCGATAAATATCAGTCCGTAATTTTTTACCTAAACTTTGTGATTCTTTGGTGGCAAAAAAAGTATTTCCAATAGAAGCGACAATGCTAATCAAAGAAAAGCCTAACATGACAACTCCTGTACTCCAAATATAGTTAATATCTCCTTTAGCGACACCGTCATTAATGATATTAGATGTTAATGTGGGCAGATATAAATCTGCGATAATTTGCACGATCATAAATAAAACCGCTGCAAAGACCGACCATAACGACATCCGTTTGACTAGTTTAATCAACTAACTTCTCCTCCTTTTTGCTACTTATAAGCGCCATTTTTCAACCAATTTAATTTCATTTTTAATTGTTTGACTGCTTCAGTTGAATCATAGGCGGGATTTTCTCTTTGTTGACGATACCCATCAACAATTGTTGAGAAAACGGCATGCATCGCCGTCTGCATAAACCATGTGAATTCTTTTGGCGTTTCAATGGTTAATTTCGAACGATCGATTATTTGATAAAGATGTTCTGCATAGGCAGCATGGCCTTTTCTTCCTCTATGCTTATGACAGTTCTGTTTCCTATTTTTTTCCTCTTCCCCAGTCGCTAAATTATCCGTCACCCGACGTGAAGCACGATAGTCCATGTTGACAAATAAATTCCGATAGAAAGAAGCATTCTCCCCAGTTAGCACTTCGACAATCATTTTGGAGAAATAGACATCCATGGCTTCGATTAAATCACCATTTTCTGCAATAATTTGTTTCTCTAAATCTCGTTCACTATTTTTTCTTAATGTCGCAAAGTAATAAAAATACAAATCTTCTTTATTCTCAAAATATTGATAAAAGCTACCGCGCGGAATTTCCGCTAATTTAACAATATTTGCAATTGACGCTTCTTGTAAAGAATGGCGCGAAAATTCAATTTGCGCAGCATCTAATAAGCGTTGTTGCTTTTCTTCTGGCAAATGAAAAAACGTATTCGTAGGCATATTTGTGTTCCTCCCTTTTATGACACATTGTCATATGACACCATGTCATTATAGCACTCTCTATTCAGAATGCAAGTTTTTTACAAAAAAAATCAAGCACCTAGCAAGACAAAATTGATGTTAGATTCTGTCTCACCAGTTGCTTGATTAATAATAGTGTTTGATGCATTCTTGTAACAAGCCAGCGACCTCTTTTATAGGTCCATTGGCATCTATTCGTTGATAATTAGGATATTGTTCCAATTGGTTTTTGATAAGAATTTCTTGATCATAAAGGTTTAAACGTTCTTCAATAATTTTAGGATCAGATTCTCGTTGTTTTAAACGTTGATAAATATTTTCTTTTGAAACGTCAAAAAAAACTGGAATGACGGACTCGCCGAAACGCTCAAAGACCGCTTGAAAGCCTGGAAAAGTTAACGCATTATAGGCTGGATGCTCTTTCGTTGTTTCAACGATGGCAGCTACACCGACACCGTAATAGTTTCCATGGTAAAAATCATACTCCACTAACTGATTGGTTTCAATCAAGGCTTGAAAACTTGCTTTTGTTTCAAAATAGTAATCCACACCATCCACTTCATCCAATCGTTTTTTCCTCGTAGTATGCGAGATAACTTTATAGTTTTTCGGAAAAACCTTACTTGTAATTGCGGTCTTGCCAGAACCACTCGGACCCATAATAACAAAAAATGGATGTTGTAATTGCTTAATCACTAGAAACGCTCCTCTCAGTTGTTTCTATTATAACGTATTGTGCACTATTTTGAAAAATTGACAAAAAAGAGCTTGGGCCAAAAATCACTTTAGATTTTTGGTCCAAGCTTAAAAATTAATAAACGGCGGGAACAGAAGCAACAACCTACTACGCTTATCTTGTTTTGTTTAATTACAATAACTAGTCTAAGTTTTGTCCATTAGTTTCAATAACTTGTTTGTACCAATTAAACGATTTTTTTTCATAACGGTTTTTAGTACCATTTCCTTCATCGTCTAAATCAACGTAAATAAACCCATACCGTTTACTCATTTCACCTGTGGAAGCACTGACTAAATCAATACAGCCCCACGGCGTATAGCCCATTAAATCGACGCCGTCTGCAACTGCTTCTGCCATTGCTTCAATATGACGACGTAAATAATCAATCCGATAGTCGTCTGCCACATAGAAATTTTCGTCTACTTTATCAATTGCACCTAAGCCGTTTTCCACAATAAATAAAGGTTTTTGATAACGATTATATAATTCATTTAGGGCAATTCGTAATCCTTCGGGATCAATTTGCCAACCCCATTCACTTGCTTCTAAGAAGGGATTTTTAACGCCGCCTAAAAGATTCCCATCTGCTGTATCGTTGGTAGTACCAGTAACATCGACAGCAGTCGACATATAATAACTAAAGCCAATGTAATCCACTGGGTATTCTTTTAATAATTCTAAATCGCCTTCTTCAATGACTAAGTCTTTCACAGCATATTTTTGATATATGCGTTCTGCGTATGCTGGATATTCACCACGAACTTGAACATCTGTACAATAATAATTAAACTCTTGGTTTTCAATCATTGTAGCAACTTGATTGACTGGATTCGAATCAATGCCATACGTTGTTGCATAAATAATCATACATCCAATTTGTAATTCTGGATTTAATTCATGGCCAATTTTTACAGCTTTACTACTTGCAACAAATTGATTATGCCATGCTTGGAAAATGTTTTGATAATCATTGGCTCCATTGCTTTTTACCAATCCTTGACTAAGTGCTGGGAAATGAAAAGCTGAATTAATTTCATTGAATGTCATCCAATAGTTAACTTTTTGGTGGTAACGTGTTAAAACAGTTTCCGCAAAACGTTCATAAAAGTCAACTAATTGACGATTTTTCCACCCGCCGTATTCTTTCGCTAAATGCAGTGGCATTTCATAATGAGAAATCGTAATTACTGGTTCAATGTTATAGCTTAAACATTCATCGATAACCGCATCATAAAATTTCAAGCCGGCTTCATTCGGTTGTGTTTCATCTCCTTTTGGAAAAATACGCGACCACGCAATTGAAAAGCGATAACATTTGAAGCCCATTTTAGCAAACAACGCAATGTCCTCTTTAAAGCGATCATAGTGATCAATTCCTGTATGATTAGGGTAGCGATATTTCGTTTCGTCAATCGTCCAATCAAACGCTTCATCTCCTAAAATAGCGAAACGTTGTTTTCCTCCCGGCATCGCATCTGCCACAGATAACCCTTTACCATCGGCTAAGTAAGCCCCTTCTAATTGATTGGCTGCGGTCGCACCGCCCCATAAAAATCCTTTTGGAAATTTTGTCGTTGTTGTCATACTTGTTCCTCCTCCAATTGTCTTTTATTTAATAATGGCTAAAAAGTCTTCACCATGTAACACGTCTGTTTGGTTCATATCCAAAACATCTAAATAATCATTCGTATTCGTTACCACAATCGGTGTAACTACTGGATAACCAGCTTCTTTAATGGCAGCAATATCAAAAGTAACCAGCAAATCTCCTTTTTTAACAGAATCACCTTGTTTCACTGATAATTCAAAGCCTTTACCATCTAATTCGACCGTATCCATGCCAATATGCATTAATAATTCAACGCCCTCTGTTGTCGTCAAGCCAACAGCATGTCCTGTCGGAAATAATGTGGTGATTTCACCATCTGCGGGTGCATACAGTTTGCCTTCAGTCGGCTCAATTGCAACACCTTTTCCTAAAGCACCTGACGCAAAAACAGGGTCTTGTACTTTTTCTAGCGGTAAAATTTCACCTTGAAGTGGACTTGCTAAAATAATTTTGTCTTCTTGATTCGTTTTTACAGGTGCCACCATCTTATCAGTTTCTGTTTTTTCAGTTACTGTTTCTGAATTAGGTTGATCTTCAAAACGTAAGACAAACGTTAAGACAAACGCAATGATAAAGGCAATTCCGGCACCAATTGCACCAGTAATCATCGGTGCAGTATCTTTTGTCTCTGCAGGAATAAACCCAGGTAAGCTCAACATACTAACCAAGCCAAACGTAAAGTTTTTCACGTGATTCATAGCCACAAATGCACCACCGATACCGCCACCAATACAAGCTGCAATAAATGGTTTTTTCAATGGTAAAGTCACGCCATATACAGTTGGTTCAGTAATTCCAAAAATAGTTGTAATGCTTGAAGACAAAGCCAAACCTTTTAGTTTCACATTTTTTGTTAGGAAAAAGACAGCTAAAGCAGCCCCGCCTTGTGCAATAACGGCTGGTAATAACATTGGTACCATCGTATCGCCACCTTGTGTTAAGTTTAACATCATAATTGGTACAAAGCCCCAATGCATACCAAACATTACCAAGACTTGCCACAACGAACCCATTAATAACCCTGCGATAATTGGACTAAAAGCGTAAATTGCGTTGTATCCTTGTCCCAACCAATCGCCGATGACCGTCCCAATAGGACCAATAGCTAAGAAGGTAACAGGTGCCATAATAAGGAACACAGCTAACGGAACGCAGATAATTTGTAGAAAACTCGGAATTACTTTTTTGAAGAAACGTTCCACATAACTTTGTGCAAAAACAGCCAAAATAATTGGTAAAACCGAAGAAGTATAGCCACTTGGCCCAATAATCACTGGAAGACCAGCAAAGCTAATTGTTTTGCCTGCTAAAGCAGTAATGCTGGGATGAACTAAGGCCATCGCCAAAGCAACCGCTAAAAAGGGATTAGTATTGAATTTTTTAGCAGCCGTAAACGCTAACATAATTGGTAAGAAAGTAAATAAACCATCTGCAATCGAAAAGAGAACAAGATATACGCCTGAAGTGTCAGCTAACCAGCCCATAGTTACAGCCAATGTTAAGAAGCCTTTTAGAACCCCAGCGCCGGCCATTGCACCTAAAAACGGTGTAAAAATAGAAGAAATAATATCAATTAAACGGTTAAAGATATTTCCGCCACTTTCTTTTTCTCTATTATCAGAATCATTACCTAGTCCACTGTTGGCCATCAAATCCTTATACACATCACTAACGTGACTGCCAATAACCACTTGATATTGTCCTGCACTTTGAACTACCTGAATAACATCTGGGTCAGCATTCAATGCAGCTGTATCTGCTTTATTTTCATCTTTTAATTTAAAACGTAAGCGTGTAGCACAGTGAACAACACTATTAACGTTGCCTTCGCCCCCAACAGCTTTTAACACACGTGCTGCAATTTCTTGATTTTTACTCATCTCTAGATCCTCATTTCCATTAATTTTTAATATCAAAAAAACCTACATTGAAAAAGAGCCAGATCCTTCTCTTCACAGCTGCGCAGTCTGCGAAAATCGTTATCGGTTTTTTCAATCTAGGTTTTGCCTGCATTATCAGTAACAATCCGCGATTATTGGTTGTTATGCTTTTTTATCATTGACCACTCTTTGGATATGAATGGTTAAATAAATCATTTCCGCTTGATCAATTGGTCGATCATAGCTTTTTAATAAATACTCATTAATACGTTGGACCGCTTGAAACGCCTTAGGATACTTTCCTTGGACCAATGCAAAAAGAAATTCGTCCTCCTCATCATGCGCTTCTTGTTTTAAATAACGTTGCGCAAAATATTGAAGATGTGTAACAATTCGTTGATAGTTCAATGAATCTTCATCAAACACCTGTCCAAAGTAGCGACTAATAATCGTTAAAATATCACGAACCATCTTGGTTGCTTCCATGGTAACTTCCATATTGCCATTTCCTTGTTCAGCATTCACAATATGAAAAGCAATGAAGCCCGCTTCATTTTCTGAAAATTGAACTCCTAGCTTTTCAGCAATAATCGCTAATGCTTGCTTTGCGATTTCAAATTCTTTAGGATAAAATTTGCGTGTTTCGAATACAAGAGGATTCGGAATATCAATTCCTTCTTTGGCTCGAAGTAACGCATAGTGAATATGATCCGTTAAAGTTAAATAAATATTTGATGAAAGCTCAATCGCTAGCGTTGTTTCTGCTAAATCAACGATTTGTTTGACGACTTCTACTTCTTTGGTAGGGACGTCTTCAAACAGCTGCTGGAATTGCCCTGCCATAGCGGAGTCCTTTAACACGAATTCCTTTTCAACATAATCTGGATTGATCGTGTCTCCAATCTTCTTTTGAAAGGCTAAGCCGCGTCCCATATAAACAATTTCTTCGCCTTGCTCATTTCTTGAAAGCACGACATTATTATTTAAAACTTTTTCAATCCTCATGATGAATGCAACCTCACTTTTTTATAAAAAAAGCCCAGAATCCCTCCACTGATTGTGTTAATGGAAGACTCTGGTTTTGCCTGCAAAGCAGTAACAATCCTTATTTACAAAGTAATAATAGCATGCTTTTTTTTAATATGCAAGCCTTTCCAAAAAATATTTTTATTTATTTTTTACTCTTTTGATCCATTTTAAAAAAAAGTTTACTAAATCTAAAAAAAAGACTTGCTTTCTCTTACTTTTTATTAGTAAAATAGAGATGTTGAATTTTTAAACTATTTATTTTAAGGAGATTACACAATGTCAAAATTATTAGTTGTTAAAGCACATCCATTAACAAAAGAAGAATCACGCTCAGTTCGTGCGTTAGAAACATTTTTAGCTTCATACCGTGAAACAAATCCATCAGACGAAATCGAAATTTTAGATGTTTATGCACCAGAAACAAACATGCCGGAAATCGATGAAGAATTATTATCTGCTTGGGGTGCACTTCGCGCTGGCGCAGCATTTGAAACATTAAGCGAAAACCAACAACAAAAAGTGGCTCGTTTTAATGAATTAACTGATCAATTTTTATCTGCCGACAAAGTAGTAATTGCTAATCCAATGTGGAACTTAAACGTACCGACACGCTTAAAAGCTTGGGTAGATACAATCAACGTTGCTGGAAAAACATTCCAATATACTGCAGAAGGACCAAAACCTCTAACAAGTGGTAAAAAAGCCTTACACATCCAATCAAATGGCGGCTTCTACGAAGGAAAAGATTTTGCTTCTCAATACATTAAAGCGATTCTAAACTTTATTGGTGTTGAGCAAGTTGACGGATTATTCATCGAAGGAATCGATCATTTCCCTGATCGCGCGGAAGAACTTTTAAATACTGCCATGACCAAAGCAACTGAATACGGTAAAACATTCTAAATTTTCCGAGTGATTTACATCAAAAAGAGACAAGCAGTTCGTTCACTGCTTGTCTCTTTTGTTACGTAGATTCTTGTTGATCTGGCTTATCTTCATCATACAAACCGGAAACAATTTGGTACCACTCAAAAATGTGTGTAATTATCACCTTAGCTGCGGCATAAACAGGAATTCCTAAAATCACCCCGACAATCCCAAATAGTTTACCAGACGTTAATAAAACAACCAAAATGGTGACTGGATGAATGGATAACTGACTGCCTAGGACAAGTGGTGAAATAAACCGACCTTCGACCGTTTGCTCAATGGCAAAAACAATCAAGACTTTAATTAACAAAGCTGGCCCACTGACAATTCCTAAAAAGACTGCTGGAATCATGGCTAAAAATGACCCTAAATAAGGGATTAAATTTAAAAAGCCTGCTGCAATACCTAAAGTGACTGCATAATCTAAGCCAATGACAGAAAAACCAATCATAAACATAATTGCCACTGCGAAAGCGACAGTTAATTGTCCTCTAATATAAGAAGAGACTTGATCATTGACTTCTGCAAGAACTTTTAAGGTTGGTTTACGCATCTTCACTGGTAAAAACTTCATTAAATATGGCGCTAAGTTTTTGCCATCTTTCAGTAAATAAAATAGAATAAAGGGCATCGTAATGATGGCGACAAAGATCGTAGCCACCGCCCCAAAGAAATTACCAATTCCTTGTACTGTGAACGTTGAGACGTTTTTAATGATGGTACCTAACGAGCTGACAACTTTATCGCCTGCCGCTTCAAGTTGTTCTCTAAATTGCGCGAAAAGTGGATCACTTAATATTTCCTGCGATTTTTGATCAATTGTATCAATATATTGAGGAAAATGATTCACAAAGCTGACAGATTGCTCACGAATTTTAGGAACGATTACAATACCACCCCAAATGAGTAGTGCCACAATTAAAATAAATAGGCCGATAATACTCCAGACACGTGAGATTTGTTTTTTCTCTAAATAATCGACAATCGGATTTAATAAATAATATAAAATCCCCGCCATAATTACTGGTAAGCCGACAACGCCGAAAAACTGCCAGACGGGCTTAAATAAATAAGAAACTTTCGTAAAAGTTAGAATAATTAACAGCACCAATAAGACAATCAGTAAGGCTGTTACTACTTGATTATTTAAAAACCAACGCCAAAACCAAGACAGGCGTTTATCAGTCGTTTGTTTTTTATCCATTGATTCACGCTCCATTTACTAAATAATCAATTGTTGTTCCAATGGTTATCTTTGGTAACTGATGGGGCGTTAAATAAACACCATTTCGGATAACATCATCCTCATCGGTTGGTGCATCAGCAAAGATTAAAGTGCTGTGAGCGATACTTTGCAAGTTACTATTGGCAAAAGAACCCACTTTTGTAATTGTATAGTTTGTATCGCCAATTTTCAGATGATCTCCTTCTGCCAAGGTAACTTGGTCTTTTTCTGGGAATGATTGAATAACTGCATGTTGCTTCAAGGTATCGGTAGCAGTTTCTCCAAAAAGAATAATCATTTTTTCTGAATCATCGATTGCATGTTTGCCTATTTCTGTTACGGTTGCTTGCATCTTCCATCCCACTCCTTCATTATCTTACTTCTATTATTATAGCATAGAATAAAATAGATATTCAGGAAAAAGAAAAGGCGGTGAACAATCGTCAATTGACTTTTGTTCACCGCCTTAAAATAAGTTTTTATTTAAAGAAGTTCATAATATGAGTCCAAATTTTTTCATCAAAGACATCCATTGGATTCCCATTTCCAATCAAACCATAACCAATCATTGTTCCCACAACAAATAAGATAATGACTAACGAAATGACCACTAGAATTTTCAATAATGTTACTAAAATATAACGAAATGAACTCATACGTTTGACTCCTTTAGATTACTGTCGTTGCTTGTTTTTCTTCAATTTTTTCATCATTGACACGTTCAACGTTCGCGCCTAATTTTTGAAGTTTTTTATGGAACTCATAATAGCCACGATCTAAATATTTCAAATTAGAGACACGTGTAATGCCATTTGCACGTAACCCTACTAAAATCAATGCGGCAGCTGCCCGTAAATCAGTGGCTTCCACTGCTGCTCCTTGTAACTCGTTGCCACCATTAATAACGGCAATGTTGCCGTCAATTTTTAAGTCAGCGTTCATTCGACGCATTTCCTCTAAGTGTTGGTAACGATTTTCAAAGACTGTTTCTGTCACGATGCTTGTTCCTTCAGCAAACATTTGGATCGCTGTCATTTGCGCTTGCATGTCTGTTGGGAAACCAGGATGCGGCATTGTCTTAACATCTGTTGGTTTTAGATGTTTTGGTCCAATTACACGGATGCCGTTTTCTTCTTCTTCAATGATTGCACCCATTTCAGTTAATTTAGAAATTAGCGGACGATTATGTTCAGAAATTGCTTCTTCAATTAAAACATTGCCCTCAGTCATTGCTGCAGCTACCATGAACGTACCTGCTTCAATTCGATCTTGAACGATTGAATGCTCTACGGCATGTAATTTATCGACGCCTTCGATACGCATCGTTTCTGTTCCAGCACCGATAACATTGGCACCCATTTTGTTTAAAATGTTTGCTAAGTCAACGATTTCAGGTTCACGAGCAACGTTTTCAATGATGGTTGTTCCTTTCGCACGAACAGCAGCCATCATAATGTTTTGCGTAGCGCCGACACTTGGGAAGTCTAAGTAAATAGTGTTACCGATTAGTTCATCCGCAATTGCTTCAATATAACCATTTTTTTGGATGATTTTTGCACCTAATGCTTGGAAGCCTTTTAAGTGTAAATCAATTGGTCGTTTCCCAATGGCACAGCCACCTGGCATTGCCACTTTGGCATGGCCATTACGAGCCAATAAAGGTCCCATTACAACGATAGAAGCACGCATTTTACTAACGTACTCATAGTTTGCTTCGATCCCTAAAGGTTGTGTTGCGTCTATTGTTACTTCATTCGCGTCTTCATCAAAATCAATGGCTACATTCAAATGCTTAATTACTTGATTCATTGTAAATACATCAGATAAAATTGGTACATTTTTTAAAGTAGTAACGCCTTCTTCAGCTAAAAGAGTAGCTGCTAAAATTGGTAAAACAGCGTTTTTGGCGCCTTCAATTTTTACAGTTCCTTCTAATTTTGTATTACCACCATGAACAATAATTTGTTCCATTTTGTTCCCCCCAAAAAAATGAGAATAGGTATTCCTATTCAAAATCTTTACTATTATACCATTATTCAACTAAAAATTGTACCTTTTTTTATTTTTCAATTTTTAAGGAAAATACACAATGAAAAGATTTCGACAAAGCGCAATCAATTCTAAAGCAAACGAGCTAACTGTGTATCCGATAGCGATGGCGAAAAATACCATCAGCATTCTAATTTGCGGTGTAAATTGGGTTTTGAAAAATTGCTCAATACGCAATGATTGCAACGCCCAAAAACTTATGTAAATGAACATAAGATGACTAACGATTCGAACAATAGCATCTACTCCATAGTATTGCATAAGGAGCCTCCTTTTTTCTAACGTAGGAACATTTTATCACAAAATAATAAAAACCGATAATTAATCCACTTGAAATGCCAAAATTTGACACTATTTATTAAAAAATACGAAGAAATAGAGTTTAAGGCAACTGACTCAATAGCAAGCGCCTTAAACTCTACAAAAGTGACTGAATCCTTCAGCCTTTTTTACCCATGTTTCGATACGTTGATCCGGTTGATTGCACGATGCAAAGCAACAGTCGCACGACGTAGTTGATCGCGGTCATCTTTTGCTTTGGCTTCTTCAATTAAACGCTCTGCTCGTTGTTTTGCTCGTTCAGCACGAGGTACATCGATATCTCGTTCACGTTCGGCACTATCGGCAATAATAGAAACGACATTATCACGGACTTCCATGATACCACCATTTACAGCTACCCAGTCAACATGTGTATCTGAATCGGTCCGTTTGATGCGGACTTCATCAATCGCTAGCGGAACGATGATTGGCGCATGTTTTGGTAAAATACCAATTTCACCATCTGTTGTTTTCGCCACAACGATTTTTGCATGGTGGTCATAAACTAGACCATTAGGCGTTACTACATTCACAGTAAGACTATCCATTGTGTTTGCCGCCTTTCTAGTAGTTTAATTGTTTCGCTTTTTCGATGGCATCTTCAATTTTACCGACACTACGGAAGGCTTCTTCTGGCAGATTGTCATGTTTACCTTCAAGAATTTCTTTAAAGCCACGAACTGTTTCCGCAACTGGTACATAAGAACCAGGTTGACCTGTAAATTGTTCAGCAACGTTAAAGTTTTGAGATAAGAAGAATTGAACACGGCGTGCGCGACCAACAAGTACTTTTTCGTCATCTGATAATTCGTCCATCCCTAAAATAGCGATGATATCTTGTAATTCACGATAACGTTGTAAAATATGTTGCACTTCGGTAGCCACTTCGTAGTGTTCTTCTCCAACAATTTCAGGAGCCAAGGCACTAGAAGATGAAGCTAACGGATCTACCGCTGGATAAATCCCTTGTTCGGTTAATTTACGTTCCAAGTTAGTTGTTGCATCCAAATGGGCAAACGCTGTTGCTGGCGCTGGATCGGTATAGTCATCGGCTGGAACATAGATTGCTTGAATAGAGGTAATTGATCCTTTTTTCGTTGAAGTAATCCGTTCTTGTAATTGTCCCATTTCAGTCGCTAAGGTTGGTTGGTAACCAACGGCTGACGGCATCCGACCTAAAAGGGCAGAAACTTCTGAACCGGCTTGGGTGAAACGGAAAATGTTATCAATAAATAATAGCACGTCTTGTCCTTCCACATCACGGAAATATTCAGCAATCGTTAACCCAGTTAAGGCCACACGCATCCGTGCACCTGGTGGTTCGTTCATTTGACCAAAAACCATGGCTGTTTTTTCAATAACGCCTGAATCTTTCATTTCATAGTACAGGTCGTTCCCTTCACGTGTCCGTTCACCAACACCAGTAAAGACGGAAATCCCTCCATGTTCTTGGGCAATATTATGAATTAATTCTTGAATTAAGACGGTTTTACCAACACCGGCACCACCGAAAAGTCCGACTTTACCACCTTTTAGATAAGGTGCTAATAAGTCAATAACTTTAATCCCTGTTTCTAAAATTTCATTACTGGTACTTAATTCATCAAATGCTGGCGCTTTTTTATGAATCCCACTACGTTCAGCATCTGCAGGAAATGGCGCTTCTAAGTCAATTGTGTCTCCTAAAACGTTAAACACACGACCCAATGTATCTTTACCAACAGGAACTGAAATTGATTTTCCTGTATCGATAACTTCCATTCCACGTTGTAAACCATCTGTCGATTCCATGGCGATAGAACGAATCACTCCATCACCTAGTTCTAAAGCGACTTCAAGTACTACTTTTTGTTTTGCTTCGCCATTTTTATAAACGACTAAAGCGTTGTTAATATCGGGTAAGGATTGATCTAATGAAAATTCCACGTCAACAACGGGACCGATTACTTGAACAATCTTTCCTGAACTCATAATTTCTTTCCTCCAGTCTTCATAAAGTCACACGCTTTGAACGTTTTTATAAACGTTCAAACGTAAGACTAGATTATTCTAGTGCAGCTGCACCAGCAACAATTTCTGTAATTTCTTGGGTAATCGCCCCTTGACGAGCACGGTTATAAGAAATTGTTAAATCGCTAATAATATTTTGCGCATTGTCAGTGGCTGTTTTCATGGCGGTCATCCCAGCAGCATGTTCTGCTGTTTTCGCATCAATGATCGCCCCATAAATTAAGCTTTCTGCATATTGTGGTAATAATTGATCCAAAATTGCTTCAGGTGAAGGCTCTAAAAGATATTCTTGTTCGTAAGAGGTCGCCTCTGATGGATCTAAATCAGTAATTGGCAACATTTTTTCCACACGAAACTGACTCGTTAGTGAGTTAACGTGGTGATTATAACAAACATACAATTCATCAAACACTTCGTTTTGGTACATAGTCGTTGCCGTTGTCACAATCTTACGGACTTCTTCAAACGTTGGTTGATCCGTTAAGCCTCTGAGCTCATAGGAAACATCGATTCCGCGTGCTTTAAAGAAATCCGCCCCTGTACCACCAATGGCGATTAAGGCATATTCTTTATTAGAATCGTGGTCTTCTTGAATCATACTCATGGTTTGTTTTAAGATTGAGCTATTGTAGCCACCAACTAACCCTTTGTCAGAAGTGATAACTATATAGCCTGTTTTTTTGACAGGTCGTTGCGCTAACATCACATGATAGTTCCCTTCACTAAGAGAAGATTGTTCTGTTTCACGTAATTCACTTAACTGAGCAGCTACTAAATGCGTAACGACACTACGAATTTTTGAAGAATATTCTTGAAAGCTTTTAGAGGCGCCTTCTGACTTGGTCAATTTGGCTGCAGAAACCATTTGCATCGCTTTGGTAATTTGGCTTGTCTTTTTTGTTGATGCAATGCGTTGTTTGATTTCGTTTAATGAAGCACCCAATGTCGCTCACCTCTCTTATGCGTTATCGATTTTTTCTAAAGCTTCTTTGGCTGAATCTCCGCTGTTGTTTGCCGCTGCAAACATTTCAGAAAACTCTGTAATCGCTGCATCTAATGCATCAGTATCTGGTAAGTCTTTCGTAGTACGAATGGTTTCCAATAAGTCTGCATGTTTGCCATCAAAATAATCGAATAAATCTTGTTCAAAGTGTAAAATTTTATCCACGCTCACGCTATCTAAAAAGCCGTGTGTTAACGCATATAAAATTAAGACTTGTTTTTCTACAGGCAGTGGCGCATGTAGTTTTTGTTTTAAAATTTCTACCGTACGACGACCACGGTTTAATTTAGCTTGTGTTGCCGCATCTAAATCAGAGCCAAATTGTGTAAAGGCTTCTAACTCACGGTAACTAGCTAAGTCTAAACGAAGCGTTCCGGCAACTTTTTTCATTGCTTTGATTTGCGCTGATCCTCCGACACGAGAAACAGATAACCCAGCATCAACGGCTGGACGAGTGCCTGCATAGAACAAGTCGCTTTCTAAGAAAATTTGTCCATCAGTGATTGAAATAACGTTTGTTGGAATATAAGCAGAAATATCGCCTGCTTGTGTTTCAACGAATGGTAAGGCTGTCATTGAACCGCCACCTAATTCATCACTTAATTTAGCTGCACGTTCTAATAAACGTGAGTGTAAATAGAAGACATCCCCTGGATAAGCTTCACGACCTGGTGGACGGCGTAATAGTAGAGAAAGTTCACGATAAGCCACGGCTTGTTTTGATAAGTCATCAAAAATAATTAAGACATGTTTGCCGTTATACATGAATTCTTCACCCATTGCAGTTCCTGCATATGGTGCAATGTAAAGTAATGGTGCTGGTTGTGAAGCCCCTGCAGTCACAACGATTGTATAATCTAAGGCACCAAATTTACGAAGTGTTTCTACTTGGTTACGAACAGTAGATTCTTTTTGACCAATCGCTACATAAATACAAATTACATCTTGTCCTTTTTGGTTAATAATTGTATCAATTGCAATCGATGTTTTCCCTGTTTTACGGTCTCCAATAACTAATTCCCGTTGTCCACGACCAATTGGTACGAGGGCATCAATGGCTTTTAAACCAGTTTGCATTGGTTCAGCAACAGATTGACGTTGCATAACACCGGGAGCTGTTGCTTCCACAGGACGTGTTTTGTCTGTTTTAATTTCGCCTAAACCATCTAATGGTTGACCTAATGGATTAACAACACGGCCAATCAAAGCTTCCCCAACGGGTACTTCCATGATTTTGCCTGTGCGTTGTACTTTATCTCCTTCACGAATGGTTTCAAAATCGCCAAGGATAATAATCCCTACATCATTTGTTTCTAAGTTTTGTGCCATTCCGTATGAACCGTTTGAAAACTCAACAAGTTCTCCACTCATGGCATTTTCTAAACCGTGGGCGCGGGCAATTCCGTCACCGACGTAAGTGACTGTTCCAACTTCTTCAACAGCAAGCTGTTGTTGATAGTTTTCGATTTGTTCTTTAATCAAGGCACTGATTTCTTCTGCTTTGATAGCCATTCAATTCACCTCTTTGTAGTCCTAAAGATTATTTTAATAACTTCTGCTGCATATGTTCTAATTGTTTGCGGATGCTGCCATCGATTACTTGATGGTTTGCTTCAATAACCACTCCGCCGACAATTGACGGGTCAATTAAATTGACTAAATGCGCTTGTTCATACCCTAATAATTGGGCAGCTTTTTCTTCCATTGCTTGATGTTGTTCTTTTGATAAAGGAATGGCTGTTGTCACTGAACCCAAAATTAGTCCTTGGTGCTCATCATAACGTCGTTCATATTCATCAATCATCAAGAGCAGATCGTACATGCGACGATATTCGTAAACCACTCGCAAAAAGTTTTGCATCATTTCACTAAAACCTGTTACTAGTTTTTCCATGATGCTGTCTTTTTCATAAGGTTCTAAGCGATCATCACTTAAAATATCGCCGATACCAGGTACTTGGTGATAGACTTCGCGAAGCGTCAATAATTCTTGATAAATTGCTTCAGCTTGGTTCTTTTCAACTGCCAACTCAAACAAAGCCTTGCCGTAGCGTTTACCAACTGTATATTTATCTAGTTTCATTTGCTTTACCTAAACTTTCAATATAAGAATCAATCAATGCTTCATGTGCATCTGGTGTTAATTCTTTATTTAAAATTTTGGCTGCAATTTGAAGAGAAAGATCTGCCACTTCATTTTTTACTGAAGACAATGCTTCTTCACGTTCTTGAGAAATATCTGTCCGAGCTTTTTCGCGTAAGCGAGTAACTTCCGCAGTTGTTTCTTTTAATGTTTTTTGGCGAGTCTGTTCTCCACTTTCTTTCGCGTTTTTAATAATTTCAGCTGCTTCTGATCTGGAAGAAAGTAATTGTTGTTGACGTTCTTTTTCCATTTTCGCTGCTGCTACGCGAGATTGTTCTGCAGAGTCTAAATCGTTGGCAATTTTTTCTTCACGTTGTGTCAAAATATCTACGATTGCTCCCCATGCATATTTCTTTAATAAGAGCATCAAGATTAAAAATGCACCACTGACAACAATCATCGTGCCTAGTGTGGTACTAGGAGCCGTTTCACCGACTACCAATGTAGTAAGTAGCATGAAGTCTCAACTTCCTTTCCTGCAAAAATCGATTTAGCTTCTTCAACTGCTTTATCACCAGCTATTGAAAAGGCTAAAGATAGAAGAAAGCAGTGACGGTCCCGATAATAATCAGCGTCCTGCCTCCATTTTATTGCTTATCTGAATAAAAGTAATAAAGAAACAACGACACCTAAAATTGGCACAGCTTCGATTAAAGCGACCCCGATAAACATTGTTGTTCTTAATTGACCAGACATTTCTGGTTGACGAGTCATTGACTCGATTGTTTTTGAAATAACTTGTCCGTTACCGATAGCGGCTCCGATAGCTGAACCGAAAATTGCAATTGCTGCTGCGATAAAATTTAATCCTTCCATTGTGTAAAATCCTCCTAAAAGATAATTTTTGTCCTTCGTATTTCTTGATTATTCTTCTGTTTCAATTTTGTGTGACATATAAACCATTGAAAGTGTCACAAAGATAAACGCTTGGATACATCCAATAAAGATTGAGAATGCTACCCAAATCATTTCTAGCGGAATTGCTAGTGGGATAACCCATAATCCAACGCTTGCTACGGTTCCAGCAATCAAGCCCAATAGAACTTCGCCGGCAAAAATGTTTCCGTACAAACGCAAGCCTAATGTTAATAGATTCGTGAATTCTTCCATTAATTTTACCGGTAGTAAGAAACCAACGGGTCTTAAATAACTATTAACTAGATAGCCTTTAAAACCAAAGCGTTTCATACCAAAGAAGTGTGTTAAGACAATCATCATCATCGCTAACGTTAAGGTTACGATTGGATCGGCGGTTGGACTTTTCCAAACGCTGAGATCGTCGCCCACAACGATTTTTGTAACGAGACCCAAGATGTTTGAAACAAGTACAAACATGAACAGGGTAAACGCCATTAAATGAAAATTGCTCACTTCTTTACGAGGTAAATTGTCTGTAATGATTCCACGAATAAAATCCACTAACCATTCGATGACCGTTTGTTTGCCTTTAGGTCGTAGCTTCATATTTCTCGTACAAGCATAGACAAAGGCGAAAACAATGATACACGTCAACAGCACCATCAAAACAATGGTTCCATCAAACCAAATTGGTCCGATATTGAAGAGTAATTTCTTCTCTTCCAAATCAATTCACCTCTTTTCCAACAATCTTTCAGAAGTTTCATCCTACTCCTGAGTGATAATCCCTGGCAAAGCTATCGTACCACCACTTGTTGATAATTTACAAATAGTTTACTTTTAAAATTTCATGTGTTGAAAATTGGTTGGAAAACCTTTTCCATAAACCAATCTAATGCAGGGTGGTACTGCTTTCCGAAGCGATTAAAAAATGAATCATTTACATTCATTTACTCAACACTTACCAGATTTTACACCTAATCCGAAGAAAGGCAAGCAAATATGCGAAAAAGAATAAATTTACATTTTTAACGTCGGTTATTTTTTAATGTTCGGCTGATTTGTCGGTCAACTTCCTTACGTTTCAAGTCTTCACGCTTGTCGTACTGCTTTTTCCCTTTAGCTAAACCAATCAAAACTTTGGCATAGCCGTCTTTAATATAGACCTTCAAAGGTACTAATGTGATACCTGTATTTTTGGTTTCGCCGATTAACTTATTAATTTGTTTTTTGTGTAATAATAATTTTCTGGTACGTAATGGGTCATGATTAAAAATATTGCCTTGTTCATATGGACTAATATGAACATTATACAAAAAGGCTTCTCCGTTTCGAATTCGTGCAAAACCATCTTTTAAATTGATACGACCATTTCGAATAGATTTGATTTCTGTTCCTTGTAAAACAAGCCCAGCTTCAACCGTATCGATAATTGAATAATCATGTCTAGCTTTGCGGTTTTGTGCGATTAATTTTCCTTCCCCTTTTGGCATAAGCGACCTCCTCTACTTCTTCTTTTTCCCTTTTTTATTTTTTTGTTTCATTGCTTCTTTATAAAAAAGTTGTTTTTTGCCTTTGCCTTTTTTCTTATTTTTCTTTTTCTTACCATCAAATGATTCATCTTTTTTATTTCTTCGTTGATTATTTGAACGAGTTGAAGAATTGGCTTTGCCTTTTTTACGTCCTTTTGGTCCTTCGACTGGCGCGACTTCCTCAGCTGAAATCAATTCAAAATCAACTTCTCTTGTTTCTGGATCAGCTTTTTCAACACGGATTTGAACTTTCTGACCAATTTTCAAAGTCATTCCCGTCCGTTCACCAACTAACGCCATATGATTTTCAATAAAGTGGAAATAATCTTGTTTTAAGTTGTTCACGTGAATCAAGCCTTCTATTGTATTAGGCAGTTCCACAAAGATACCAAATTTTGTGACTGAGCTGATAATCCCGTCATACGTTTCTCCCACTTTATCTACCATAAATTCGGCTTTCTTCATGGCGTCCACTTCACGCTCTGCATCAACTGCGCGACGTTCCATACTTGAACTATGATTGGCAATTTCTGGTAATGCTTCGTTCCATTTTTCTTGATTTTTTTCAGATTGATCTTGGCTATAGCTGCGAATCAAACGATGCACAATTAAATCTGGATAACGACGTATTGGTGAAGTGAAATGCGTATAATATTCAGCAGCCAACCCATAGTGTCCGTAGTTGTCTTCTGAGTATTTCGCTTGTTGCATACTTCTTAGCAACATCGTATTGATAACCACTTCTTCCGGCTTATTTTCAACTTGCTCTAAAACTTTTTGTAAATCTTTCGGTGAAATGTTTTCTTTTGTTCCTTTAACAAGAATGCCAAGTACTGCAGCAAAGTCAAAGAAACGTTGCATTTTTTCTTCTTTTGGTTGTTCATGAATCCGATAAATAAATGGCAGTTTTAAGTCATGATAATGACGCGCCACAGTTTCATTCGCTGCCAACATAAAGGATTCAATTAATCGTTCACCCACACCACGCGTGCGTAAAAGAATATCTTTGGGATGACCATTTTCATCAACTAGGACTTTGGCTTCACGATCTTCAAAAGAAATCGCACCACGGCGCATACGCATCTCTTCTAATATATGGTGCAGCTCACCCATCTCTTTAAACATGGGAACTAGTTCTTTGTAGCGTTCTAACGTTTCAGGTTTTTGCTCTTCTAAAATTTCATTGACTGCTGTATAGGTCATTCGCTCCGTTGTTTGGATTACACTTTGGAAAATTTCATGCGAAATAACTTCTCCTTCTGGTGTAATTTCCATCTCACAACTCATGGTTAAACGTGGAACATGTGGGTTTAGCGAACAAATCCCATTTGATAATCGCTGCGGAATCATTGGCACAACTCGGTCTGTCAAATAGACACTTGTACCACGTTCATACGCTTCCATATCCAATTGGCTTCCTTCAGTTACATAATAAGAAACATCTGCAATATGCACCCCTAAAAAGAAATTGCCATTTGCTAACTTTTGTACCGTTACTGCATCATCTAAATCTTTCGCATCTTCTCCATCAATCGTCACAATCAACTGATCACGTAAATCCCGACGACCGACTAAATCGCTTTCTGCAATAGTTTCTGGTACTTGGTCCGCTTCAGCCAAAACTTCATCAGGAAATGCTGTGGGAATTCCATGAGCCACCACGATTGATAAAATATCCATTCCTGGATCATTTTTATGACCAATCACTTGTTTGACTAGTCCTTCCATACTCGTTGGATATTCTTGATCTGGATAATAGGTAATTTCAGCAATGACAATGCTACCATCTACTGGCTTAATCCCTTCAGGTGCAATTGATACAGTATACTGATTCAATTTCTTATCTTTGGGAATCATGTAGCCATACAGTCCCATTTCTGCCATTTCTTCTTCACTATATGCCACAAATTCTCCGACAACTTGGCTCACTGCTCGCTCTTTAATTTCTTTGACTTTACCTTCTGCGCCGCGATCTGAAAAAGGATCCGCATGTTGGATCACGTCGATTAAAACCGTATCTCCATCCATTGCAAAGTTCGTTGCCTCTTTAGGAATGTAAACATCTGGTTCTTCAGGATCGATGGTCACGAAACCAAAGCCTCGTTCATTTGCACGAAACGTTCCTTCTATTAATAAGTCTTTCATTGGTAACAGGACTTTGCCTTTTTTGTTGAAACTAACTGACTTTTCTCGTTCCATTTGTGCAATGGTTTGCACTAAAATTTTAAAATCTGAACTTTTTTCTAAATTCAAGCCTTGTGCAATTTCTTCCATTGAAAAGCTTTTCTTTTTTTGGCTTTCCATGAAATGTAAAATTTGCTCTTTAATTGTTTGTTTTGTCATTATTTCTCCTCATTCCAAGGTAGTGTTGCTAAAAATTGCACCACATCTTGCTCTAATTGTTTGTGTTCTCCACTCACCGTAATGACATGTCCGCTGTTTGGGTACCATTGTAAGGTCACACGTGCTTGTGTTAGCGCTTGGGCCGTTTGATAGACGCCCATTGGCTCAATCATTTCATCTTTGCCAGCTTGCGCTAAGAAAAGAGGTGCGTGGATTTTGTTTAGTTTGTCAGCCGTCTGACTAGCAATCGTTTCAATCGCTCCTAATTGTTGTTTGACTCGTTGCTCAATCGATTGCAACCGGCTTTGTTGTTCCTCTGCAGGAACTTCTGCGATTTTCATCACATTTTCTGCGTATAATACGAAATTTTCTGGGACTTTATTTTCGACAGGGTAGATAGGTGAACAGAAAAATCCACCACCAATTAATCCTGTTAATTGTTCCGTTAATGCATGCATACTGAAAATCCCGCCCATTGATAAACCAAAAATGGCAATTTCTTGGTAACCTCTTTCTCTCAAAAAAGCGACTGCTTCTTGTGTATCTTGCCACCATTGTTCCGTTGTTTGATCTAAAATATCTTCAGGAACTAGCGTGCCATGTCCTGAAAAATTAGGCGAATAGACAGTATAATTTTCTTTTTCTAAACGTCTGCTTAACATCCGTACATCATTACTGCTGCCAGAATAAGCGTGTAATAAAAGGACCGCCCGTTTTCCTTTTTCTGAAAATAACGGCTTCGGTAAATTGATTTTTTTTGCCACTTCGCTCACCTCAGCTTCATTCTATCATATTCTCAAAAGAAAACCTTCCGAAATGATAAGTTTCAAAGACTTTTTCAGAAAGAAAAAGAACAGAAAAATAAGTGTCCGCACTCATCTCTCTGTTCTAAACTTGTCATTTTAAAAGATTACGTACTTATTTTGAAGATAAGAACGCCAAAACAAATAATAAAATCATCCAAATTGCGCCAAGAACTGCTGTTGAGCGTTGCATAACAGCTTCAAAACCGCGCGCTTTTTGCTTCCCAAATAATTTATCTGCACCGCCAGTGAAGGCACTTGCTGCACTGTTTTGTTTGCTTGGTTGCATCATAACAGTAATGACGATTAAAACAGATAAGATGATGACCAACGTTAAGATTAGATTATACATGCGTTAATTCTCCTTTTTATACAAATATGCGAAATTCATCTACTTTAATGTAGCATATTTTATCTGTAAACACCAGTGAAATTTAATGTCTTTCCCTATTTGTCTCTAATAGCAACAGCCGCAAGTAGGAATCAGATTTCTACTTGCGGCTGTTGCTAGTTTCTTCTTTATTTTCTCAATACGTCTCCGTATTCAGGTTTAGTATCAAATTCTTTTTTGGCAAATGGACATAGCGGAATAATTTTTTTATGCTCTTTTCTCGCTTTTTCAACACCGGCTAAAACAAGTTTTTCAGCTAATTTTTGTCCACGATAAGTTGGATCAACAAACGTATGGTCAATAATCATCATGCTTTCGCCAGCATCTGACCAAGTCATTTCACCAATTTCTTGGTTTTCATCGTTATATAGAGCAAAACGATTGTTTTCTTCTTTAATTTGCATACTCGTTCCCTGCTTTCCGAATATATTTTAGAGCGCCACTTGGACATGAATCAACTACAATCATGTCATTTTCAACACTTCCGTTATCTGGAATAATCCATGGTTTCCGACCAACTTCAAAGACTTCTGGATTTCCGCGAACACAATTACCAATATGTTCACAAATATCTTTATTATAAAAGATATCAATTCCTTTCCCAGTATATTTACGGTAGCCTTCTTTTAATAGTTGTTCTTCCGTGACTGGTTGCCCATCTATTTGGTTTCCTTTCATTGCACAATCTCTCCCCTGTAACTTATTAATATTAAAAACGTACCTTTATTTTACCACTAAGCTGGACATTCAGGCAATTAATTGTTCCACCTTACTTGCCAATTCGACGAGCTCGCAAAGCAGATAAGATTGACACAGTGTCCACAACTTCTTGTAGCATAGCCCCGATTAGCGCTGGAATAATCCCGGTACTAGCAATTAACATTAGTAAAACGCAGATAAAAATTCCGATTAATACAGATTGTTTGGCAATTTTCATGGTATCTTGGGCAATTTCGACCGCTTGGCTGACTTTACTTAAGTCATCTTTTAAAATAACAACGTCAGCAGTTTCACTAGCCGCAGTAGCTCCATGAGCGCCCATAGCAATACCTACGTCTGCAGCAGCAAGCGAAGGTGCATCATTTACACCATCTCCTACCATGATGACTGGATGATTTTCTTTAGGCAATTCTTTTAGAATAGTTAATTTATCTTGTGGTAAACATTCCCCATGTACTTCGGTAATTCCTACTTCTGCAGCAATCGTTTCTGCGACGGATTCTTGATCCCCCGTCAGCATTAAAATTCGTTGAAGATGTAATTGGTGTAATTTTTCCATAGTCTCTTTTGCTTCTGGGCGTACAGTGTCTGTAAAAGTAATTCGGCCTAAATATGTGCCATTACGTGAAATATGAATAGTCGTTTTATCAATTTTTTCAGTTTCTTGAGACTCTTGTGTCACAAAATTCTTTTTACCTACCCGTATCTCAGCACCATCCACAAATGCCTTCACGCCAGCACCAGAAACTTCCGCTAGATCTGTAATATTTTTTAATGGGACATCTTGCTTTCTGGCATAAGCAACAATTGATCTAGCTAAAATATGACTTGATTCTTGTTCCACGCTTGCTGCCAATCCCACTAATTCAGCAGCAGTTATTTCAGCATTGATTGGTTGGACTTGATCAACAGAAAGTTGTCCTTGCGTAATCGTGCCTGTTTTATCAAACGCAATCGTTTTTGCAGAAGCTAATTTTTCGACCATCGTTCCCGATTTAATAACGACCCCATGACGACTTGAACGACCCATCCCTGCCACTAAAGCAATTGGGGCAGATAGAATTAAAGGACACGGCGAAGCAACCACTAAGACTTCCGCAAAACGTGTCGGACTTTTTGAAACAAACCAAGCAACACCTGCAATTAAGTAGGCAATTAGTGTAAAAGGTACCGCATAGCGGTCTGCTAAACGTACAAAATGAGCTGGACGCGCCGCAGATTCTTTCACTAAGTTCACAATCGTTTGATATTGACTGTCGGCTACAGTTTTTTCAGCAACCATTTTCAAAGAGCCATCACCATTCACGGAACCCGACATTAATTCATCCCCAGGATTTTTTTCAATTGGTTTTGATTCTCCTGTTAATGAAGATTCATCGACTGTTGATGTCCCGGTTTTTACCAAGCCATCAACTGGAACTAGTTCCCCTGGTTTTACTACTAATTCATCGCCAACATTGATTTCCTCAACAGAAACATCTTCTAAATTTTCGCCATTCAAGCGATGAGCTTTTTGTGGCGAGTTATCCAATAATGACTTCAGCTCTTGGTTAGCTTTTCCAGCGGCATAGTCTTCTAATGAATCACCACCAGTCAACATAATTAAAATCATCAAACTGGCCCAGTATTCTCCCACAGCTAAGGTTGCAACGATAGCGGTAATCGCTAAAATATCGACACCATATTTTCCTTCACGTAAGGTTTGAATCATTTCCCAGAACATCATTAACGCCATTACAGAACCTGTTATTAAAATAATGCCATACGCCCAATTCGGCTGATGTAAAATAAATTCAAATAATAATGCCAAAACTCCTGTTATAATTGTAATCCCCAATTTTGTTACATGCTTCATCTCTTTTTCTCTCCCATCATTCACTTTACATTATTGAGCGTACCTTTTCTGTTTTGAAAAAGAAAGTGAAAACGCCTAAATGAAAACGACTTTCATTATCATAGGATAGTTGCTGTAGCAACGTTTACTTTCTGAAAAGTAGTTATGTAAAAAAAACACAGACCATCGTTCATTCGCCGATGGTCTGTGTTTTTATTTCCAAAAATCATCAAAAATTGTAATGGGTAAATGCCGTTTGTGTTGTCCTTTTTTATACCAGTTTTCAATTGTTTGTTGATCTGTTTCCGAGACTTTTTTGCCTTCCAAATAGTCATCAATGGCATCATACGTGACACCTAAGGCAACTTCATCTGCAACTAACGGTTTGTCATCTTCTAGATCAGCTGTTGGTATTTTTAGATACAAGGCTTCTGGTGCCCCAAGTTCTTTCAGCAAAGCTTTTCCTTGGCGCTTATTTAAACGAAATAACGGTAAAATATCCGCTCCGCCATCGCCATATTTGGTGAAGAAAGCTGTCACATTTTCGGCTGCGTGGTCTGTGCCAATTACTGCGCCAGCATTTTCGCCAGCTACTGCATATTGTGTAATCATACGTTGACGTGCTTTCATGTTCCCTTTATTAAAATCGCTAATTTGAACGCCAGCGTTTTCTAGCGAACCAACCATTGCATCCACTGCTGGTTTAATATCCACTCGTAAAGAAACATCTGGCTGGATAAAGGCTAGCGCAGCTTGTGCATCAGCTTCATCTGCTTGCTCACCGTATGGAAGGCGAATCGCAATAAATTGATACGACATATCTCCTGTTTCTTCGCGCATTTCAGTCATCGCTAATTGTGCTAAGCGACCAGCTAATGTTGAATCTTGTCCGCCACTAATTCCCAAGACAAAGGTTTTTAAAAAAGGATGTTTAGTTAAATAAGCTTTCAGAAAATCAATACTTTTACGAACTTCTTCTTTTGGATCAATTGTCGGTAAAACACCTAACTCTTGAATGATTTTTTCTTGAAGTGTTGTCATTTCTAGGCCTCCTTATTCACCGTTTCCGTTAAATGTTTAACGTCTTTACGCACTTTTTCCAATAAATTCATTTTGTGGTTCCAACAATCTGTTGAAAGGTCCACTGGATATTTCTGCGGATTCAAGTCCCGCTTGTATTCTTCCCAAAGTGAATCTAAATTTTCTTTTGCATATTGTTTAATTTCATCTAAAGTTGGTAATTCATACACACGTTTTCCTTCAACGAAAATATCTTGGAGTACTGGCCGTGCTTCAAAATCACGGACATACTTATTAATAAAGGTATGAACGGGATGGAACATATAAATTTCTTCTTCTTGGCGAGGATCTTCGTTCCAAAGTGTCACATAGTCCCCTTCTGACTTTTTATCAGATTTACGTGTAATGCGCCAGACTTGTTTTTTTCCTGGTGTTGTCACTTTTTCAGCATTGCTAGATAGTTTAATGGTATCTTTCATTTGACCATCTTCACCTTCAATTGAAACTAATTTAAACACCGCTCCTAAAGCCGGTTGATCATAGGCGGTAATCAGCTTGGTACCCACGCCCCATACATCAATTTTTGATTTTTGCATTTTTAGATTCAAAATCGTATTTTCATCTAAATCGTTCGATGCATAAATTTTTGCTTCAGTAAAGCCTGCTTCGTCCAGTTGTTCACGAACTCGTTTAGAAATATAAGCCATATCGCCACTATCAATCCGCACGCCTAGGAAATTAATTTTATCACCCATTTCTCGAGCTACTCGAATTGCGCTTGGCACTCCCGCTTTCAAAGTATCATACGTATCAACAAGAAAAACGCAATCCCGATGTGTTTTGGCATACGCCATGAATGCTTCATAATCATTTCCATACGACTGAACCAATGAATGGGCATGAGTCCCACTAACCGGAATACCAAAAATTTTACCAGCACGAACATTACTTGTCGCGTCCGCCCCACCAATATAGGCGGCTCTTGTGCCCCAAATGGCAGCATCTAATTCTTGTGCTCGGCGTGTTCCAAATTCCAATAAAGGATCATCGCCAATCACGGATTTAATTCGAGCCGCTTTTGTCGCAATTAATGTTTGAAAATTCACCATATTTAGCAAGGCAGTTTCTACCAATTGACATTGTGCCAAAGGACCTTCAATTTGAATTAACGGTTCGTTATTAAAAACCAAATCCCCTTCTAAAGCAGAGCGTACAGTACATTTAAATTCAAAATTTGCTAAATACGTCAAGAAATCTTCTGGATATTCTTCAACTTCTCGGAGATATGCAATATCAGATTCTGTAAACGTTAAATTTTCGAGATAATTGACTAAACGTTCTAAGCCTGCAAAAATTGCGTAGCCATGATTAAAGGGCATCTCTCTAAAGTAACATTCAAAAACAGCATGTAAATCTGCTCTCCCTAATTCCCAGTATGTTTGCATCATATTGATTTGATACATATCTGTATGCAATGTCAAACTATCATCTGCATATGTATAGTCCATCGTTTTCTACCTCTATTCTTTGTATTAAAAACTTGTTTATATTATAACAAAAAAATTTTTTTTAGCCTAAAATCTGCTTAGACCTCTTTTTCTTTAAAAATGAAAAATTTACTGAAGAAATAATTTAAAATCACTACTACAACTTGTGTAATCATTTTCGCCCAAAATGATGAAAAATGAATGCCATCAATTAGGAGAATCATTAAACCCATATCAGCCACAAAAGATAAAATTCGGTACCAATAAAATAAGCCCATTTCTTTAAAAAAACCAGCTATGCTTTCATGCTTACTTGCGAATACCCAATATTTATTCGTGAAAAAGGCAAATAGAACAGATAAAAACCAACTAATTGTGTTACTTATCTTGTAATCCAGCCCTAACACATTTTGACAAACAAAAAATACAACTAAGTTGACGACCGTCGTTGCACCACCAAAAAATAAATAAGCCAGTACTTCTCGGTATTTACGAAATAATTCTTTCAATTTTCACGCATCCTTTCAACTAATCATTTTATCAAACTTCGGCAAGAAAACCTATCTATTTTGTGTAAAGACACAATTCTCTTGCTAATTTTACTATTTATTAAGGTATTTATGAAAAACATAGTAAGAGAAGAGGAGAAGTTCATCCATGGATGAACTCTCCTCTTCTCTTCGTCTAATAATATATGACTCCATCAACCAATAAGTTAAATCAGCATCAGTCCTTTAGCTTAGGAAGTGCTATCGTTTGTCCTTCGGTTAATACAGAATACGTTAAGTCATTTGTCTGCTTGAGGGCGGTTAAGGAATAGCCCGTTTTTTTTGCAATTTTTGCGAGTGTCTCTCCTCTTTTTACTTCATAATACTCAGTAGACTCTGTTTTTGAGTCATTCGCTTTACCATTTGATTGCTCTGCTGTTTTCAAAGCATTAGTCACCGATTTACTGATTATTAGTGATTGAAGTAACGCTTGTTCTTTCGGTTCTAGAGAAGTCGCCGCTGTATGCTGAGGAATCGTGATTTTTTGGCCAATATAAAACATTTCTTGAGTCTTTGAATTTTGTTTTAAAATGGCTGTTGCTGACACACCAAACGTCTGGCTAATGGTGGCGAGAGAATCTCCTTTGCTTACTTCATAGACGACTGCTTCTTTTTTTAGCTGTTCTTTGACTGCTTCCTTATCAAACGAAGGTTTCTTTTCTTCTGCCAAATTAGTCACTACTGGTTTCTTCTTTTCTTGATCGTATTCAGTTAATTGATAGGTTTCAATCAACGCGTTTAATTTTTTATCGTAATATGTATCCGTTGCATAACGACCTGTTAAAAATTTTGTTGCCTGCTGATAATTCGTCGTGTTTGCTTTCAAAACGCCGTGATAAAACGTCGGATTCCCCGCCAGCCCATTGATGATTAATTTACTATAGTCTGTTAATGACTCTTTATAAGATGGATACTGACGAAAATCGGCATGAATGGTGGTCATCTTCCCTTTACCATCATCTTCTTGTGTGGGAAAGCTGACACTTTGACCATGGTAAGCTCCTTTAATGCCAAACAAATTATAATTTGGCGCCGCCGCTAACGCACTATTGCCCGAGCCACTTTCTAAAATAGCTTGAGCTATCATGACAGAAGCGTATAGATCATGTTGCTGACCAATAACTCGTGCTTCTTCACCAATTTTTCTAATAAACTCAGAAGTAGAAGCATTCCCTTGGACAACAAAATTTGCCTCGGCTTGTTGTTGAATTCCTGCTTGCTTTTCCTTTTCTTGACTATTGTCTATCTCTGAATGTACCAACGGCTCTTTGGTCTTTTCAGTTAATGTAGAATTTTGTGGTTCCTGATTATGAGGCGGCTTTTCAGTGAGTGCTTTACGCTCTTCAGACGCTGGTTGCTCACTTTGTAACGATTCGGTTAGTTTAGTACTAGCAATTGGCTTTTCTTGTGGCGGTAAACTATTTTCAGATTCTGAAGGTTCCACATTATTTTCCTGATGGTCACCGCTGTCATTTTGTGTTGAACTTTCTTGTTGTTCAGACGAACTTATTATTGTTTCGTTCAGCGTTGAAGAAGTAAGGGTTCCTTGATCTTGATTGGCTTGGTCCGCTCTTTTTTCTTCCAGCGATAGCTGTCGACTTTCGTCCCTCGTTTCGGTCTCTTCTTGAGCGATTAATGGTTCCGAATTGTAGTAACTGGCGCCCGCATAAATCCCTAAAATTCCAATACATACCAACTTCAAATATCTTGCCTTTCTTTTTTTCATCGCATTTCTCCTTCATTTACCTCTTTATTTCTGCTAATAACTGCTCTATCTGTTGGTACGTTCCTGTTGATTCATTCTTGATTGTCAGCATTTGTTCACAATAAGCTTGGTACTCTCTTGCCACTTGCTTCATGCGTGTTAAAGTTGCTAAACGTTGTTCCATTTCTTCATGAACTGTTGCAACTTGTTGTTTGGCTTGACTAATTGTTTCTTTTGCTTGACGTTTGGCTTCTAATAACACTTCGCCAATTTCTTTTTGAGAAAGCGTAACGGCTGTGTCTAAATTCTCTTCACTGGTCTGTCTCTGTTGCATCTTTTCTTCAGACAATTGTTTCTGTAAAGAAGTGATAGTTGTTTCTTTATCACTTAATGTTTCTTTAACATGTTTAAGTTGAACATCTTTTTCGACTACTTGTTTTTGTAATGCTTCCACTTCATTGGTTTGCATTAATAATTGCTCCGTTAGCTTTTTAATGGATTGCTGATATAGTTGATTTTCTTCTTCTAGTTTTTCAACAAAAGAAAATGATTCTTCTGACAGTTCAGTCGGCACTTGTTGCTGGACCTGCTTAACTTTTGCAGCTTGCTCTTTTGCATAAACAACCTCGTCATCAAAGCTTGCTTCTTCTGTTACCGTTGGTTGTGCTTTCATCGATTGTTCATTTTCAAAATCCGGCATCTTCTCATACTCCTCATCTTCATTGTTTTTAGTCAAAAATTGCCACATTTGTTTCTCCTCCTTCGTACCTTTTACACCGTTAACATATAGCCTTTTGAGCGAATTGTTTTGATATATTGTGGTTTGTTCACATCTTGTTCAATTTTTTTACGCAAATGGAAAATCACATTAGCGACACGATATTTTCGTTCATTCGCAGTATCTTTCCAGACATTTTTGTAGAGTTCTTCATATGTAATTGTTTGTCCTGCGTGTTTGTATAAATACTCTATTGTGAAAAATTCCAATTTTGTTAAAAGAATTTCTTCTCCACTTCCCAAGCAAACACTCAAATTTGGCGCAATTAAATACAATCTCTCAGAAAGATTCTTAGTAACTGTTTGTTCCTCGTTTGCAATAGCTAATTTAGGATAAAAACGTCTTTTTACACGTTGCAATAAATTACTCATGCTTAACATGCATTCTTGACGATCATAAGAATGATCAAAAACGCCATCTGCACCTAATTGTAAATAAATAATTCGATTGACTTTACTAATTACTTCTGTCCGAGAAAATAACCAAATCGGTAAATCTGACTGCTTGCGAATCGTCATTAATAACTCACAACAAGTATTTACTTGCTGGTGGTCAGTAACTTCAATCACTAATCCATCAATATGGTGCAAATGAAGAAGTATATTTGTTCCTTGGATGATCTGACATTCTACTTGATTACTAACAAACCAATTTTGGCAGTATTCTTTTGTTTCAATTGTCAAAGGAACGACACCAATTGTATATTTTTCCATTTTTCCACCTCAATCTTCCTAATATTCCCCTTCAAAATATAATAATTTTTATTTATATTCTATTAATAAATAAAAATTACCAACTACTAGTTTTCAAAAAATGATTGTTATTACTAAATTTTATCGAATAAAAACAAGGCTGTCTAGCTAAAACGAAACCTTTAAATTATCATCTTTTTTGTTAAATGAGTAAATATTTGAGAAAACACTACAAGCAAAGATATTATTTAGATTATTTATTCTTTATGTAAAAAAAAGCTTACGATTTTTCAATCGTAAGCTTTTAGAATACTTTTTTATTTTTACATCATACCGCCCATGCCCATTGATGGATCCATCATAGGAGCTGGTGCAGCTGGTTCTGGTTTGTCTGCAACAACTGCTTCAGTTGTTAATAATAAAGCTGACACAGAAGCTGCATTTTGTAAGGCAGAACGAGTTACTTTTGTTGGGTCAACAATACCGGCTTCAACCATGTTTACCCATTCACCGTTAGCTGCATTGAATCCAATACCTAAGTCAACATTTTTTAGTTTGTCAACAATCACTGATCCTTCATAACCAGCATTTTCAGCGATTTGACGGATTGGTTCTTCTAATGCACGAACGACAATCTTGATCCCTGTTGCCACATCGCCTTCAGCTTCTAGCGCAGCGACTTTACCAATTACATTGACAAGTGCAGTACCACCACCAGAAACCATGCCTTCTTCTACAGCGGCACGTGTTGCGTTTAACGCATCTTCAATTCGTAATTTTAATTCTTTTAATTCTGTTTCAGTTGCAGCACCGACTTTAACGACAGCAACCCCGCCAGCTAATTTAGCTAAACGTTCTTGTAATTTTTCACGATCAAAATCAGACGTTGTTTCGCCGATTTGGTTTTTAATTAAATGAACGCGGGCATCAATGGCTTCTTTTGAACCAGCACCTTCAACAATTGTTGTGTTATCTTTGTCGACAACTACTTTGCTAGCATTTCCTAAGTTTTCAATAGTTGTGTCTTTTAACTCTAATCCTAAGTCGTCAGTGATTACTGTACCACCTGTTAAAATAGCAATATCTTCAAGCATCGCTTTGCGTCGGTCACCAAATCCTGGCGCTTTTACTGCGACAACATTAAATGTACCACGGATTTTGTTCAATACTAATGTTGGTAGAGCTTCTCCATCAACATCATCCGCAATGATCAATAGTGGACGGCTTTGTTGTAGAATTTGTTCTAATAAAGGTAAGATATCTTGAATATTTGAGATTTTTTTGTCGGTAATTAAGATATATGGATTTTCTAAAACAGCTTCCATTTTATCGTTGTCAGTAACCATGTATTGAGATAAATAACCGCGGTCGAATTGCATTCCTTCAACCACATCTAATTCTGTTTCAATCCCTTTTGATTCTTCAATGGTAATTACGCCGTCGTTACCAACTTTTTCCATTGCATCGGCAATTAATTGGCCGACTTTTTCAGAACCTGATGAAACAGCAGCGACTTGTGCAATCGCTTCTTTTGAATCAACTACAGATGAAATATTGTGTAATTCTTCTACTGCTGTTTTTGTTGCTAATTCAATCCCACGACGAATACCTAATGGGTTAGCTCCAGCAGTTACGTTTTTTAAGCCTTCACGAACAATGGCTTGTGTCAAAACAGTCGCTGTTGTTGTTCCGTCACCAGCAATATCATTCGTTTTAGAAGCAACTTCTGAAACTAATTTTGCGCCCATGTTTTCAAAATGATCTTCTAATTCAATTTCCTTAGCAATTGTTACTCCATCGTTAGTAATCAATGGTGAACCAAATGATTTTTCTAAAACAACGTTACGACCTTTAGGGCCTAATGTCACTTTCACTGTATCTGCTAATACATCTACTCCGCGTAGCATTGCTGCACGTGCATCTTCTGCAAATTTAATCTCTTTTGCCATGATTTCTTCACCTCATAATTTTTTTCTTCTATTATATTATTCTGTAAAAGTTGTTTATTATTCAACAGTGGCAATAATGTCTTTGGCTGATACAATTAAGTATTCTACGCCTTCGTATTTCACTTCTGTTCCTGAATATTTTTCAAACATTACTGTGTCACCAATTTTTACTTCCATCGGAACTTTTGTGCCATTTTCAAGCACACGACCTTCACCTACTGCGATAACTTCACCTGTTTGTGGTTTTTCTTTTGCAACGGATGCAAGAACAATTCCTCCAACAGTTTTTTCTTCTTCTTTCGCGACTCTAATTACGACGCGATCGCCTAATGGTTTTAACACAATAAATCCCTCCAAATAAAAAGTTTTCGCTTATTTTAGCACTCGATACACAAGAGTGCTAACTCACACTATTTATAATACTCATTTCACTCTAAAAATGCAAGTCTTTTCTCTCTTTTTCTTGTCAATTATAAGATACGCATTTTTTATTGAGTATTCTTTTTTCATGGAATGTTTTTCCAATCCTTTAATTCATGGTAAAATAAATTGACTACGATTGGAGGCGAATAAAATGAAACAACGTTTACTTACAGCATTAATAGCAACATTCGTTTATTTTGTGATAGCGAATTTAGGAAATCTTGTTTTCAGTGTCACAGAAGGAATTGTTTCGACACTTTGGGAATCTCTTTTCTTTTTCTTATTCGTTTTTCTTTTATTAGGATATCGCAATAATCGTAAAAAATAATTATAGAAAGGATTAACCATGACCTTAAGAAAATCAAGTTTATTTATTTTAGTCACATACATTATCGCTTTTTTCGGGCCGTTACTTTTTTCGGGTATTTCTCCCAATGCAGCGATTAATGTGACAACTGCTCTCTACATTATTGGTGCCCTTGTAATGATTGGCATCTTTTTAAAAACAACAGAACCTTCTCCTTTAGAGGAAACAGCAACCTTGAAATCACCTATTTTTATTTTTTTACTAGGTGTTAGTGGGATTTTCATTGCCATGCTGATTCAAGGGGTTACTTTTGCCATTGAAGTAGCCATCACAGGAGAACAAGCTACTTCTCAAAATACACAAGCTATTGTAGCGGTGATTTTGGCAAATCCTTTATTTATTTTGGCAACTACTATCGGTGGCCCGATTATGGAAGAATTCGTCTTTCGTTATGCATTTATCCATTTAATCCAGCCTTTTACAAATTTCTGGATTGCGGCTACTGTTAGTTCGGCGATTTTTTCACTCGCACATGCCGATGGTCACTTTTTTGTTTATTTCTTTATGGGATTTTTCTTTGCTCTTTTGTACAAGCAAACTGGAAAAATTTGGACCTCAATTATTGCCCATTGTGGCATGAATACGATTGTGATTATTGTTCAACTACTTTTGCATAATGGTACAATTCAATAAGAAAAGGGCCTTCGTCTAAACGACTAGGCCCTTTTCTTTTGCTTATTCTTCTTCGTCAATCAATTCGTTGTCATGATGTAAGAAATAAATTAATGTTTGTAATTCGTTGGTTAAGTCAACATTTTGAATTAATACTTCAGGTGGCGCTACTAAACGCGCAGCCGTAAAGTTTAGAATTCCTTTAACCCCTGCTTCGGCAAGTTTGTTTACAACTTCTTGTGCTTTGCGAGCTGGAATAGTTAAAATAGCTACTTCGATTTGTTGAACACGGATTTGTTCCATCATATCTTCCATTGGATAAACCGGAATACCGTCAACAATGCGTCCCACAATATCTTCATTCACATCAAATGCGCAACTTACACGAATACTGTTGCTTTGATGGAATTTGTACTTTAATAAAGCACTTCCTAAATTACCAACCCCGATTAATGCGACATTGGTTAACTCATCTTCATTCAATGTTTTTGCAAAAAAGTTCATTAAGTTTTCAACATCATAGCCGTACCCACGTTTACCTAATTCACCAAAATATGAAAAGTCACGACGAATAGTCGCACTGTCTACTTGTACCGCTTCACTTAATTCAGTTGATGAGACTTTATTTTTTCCTGTATCATGTAACATTCTTAAGTAGCGATAATATAAAGGAAGGCGTCGCGCCGTTGCTTTTGGAATAACTTGATCTTTCACAATTGGACCTCCAATACTTTCACTTAAATCTTATCCATTAACATAATAGCAGTTTTTCACAATAAAAAGCAATTCTATGGCTCAAAAATAGCATTTTTCTTCAAAAGTTTGTGATAAAAGGTATAAACCTTCACAAAGCATTTTTTGATACGTGCTATTTTAGCAGATTTTATGCTACACTAAGGGCAATGAATTTAGAAATGAGGACTACTGATGATTTTATTACAAGCAAATCAAGTTGCCCGGCATTTTGGCTCGGAAACATTGTTTGAAAACATACATTTAGAAATTGCAACAAAAAGTCGGATTGCCTTAGTTGGTCGTAATGGTGCTGGAAAATCGACTTTTTTAAAAATCATTGCAGGCATTGATGCTCCCGATAGCGGAACCATTGCCAAAAATAAAACTGCTACGTTAGGTTATTTAGCTCAAAATACCGGCTTAGAATCAGATAAAACCGTTTGGGATGAAATGACAAAAGCCTTTGCTGACATCCTAGAAATGGAACAGCGTATGCGAGAATTAGAAACCAAAATTAGTGAAATGGAGCCAACCACTTCCGTTTATGAAGGAATTTTAAAAGAGTACGATCAATTGCAACATACGTTTTCTGAAAAAAATGGCTACGGCTATGAAAATGAAATTCGCTCAGTCCTTCACGGCTTTGGCTTCGATGAATCCTTTTACACGAAAGATATTCAAACCTTATCTGGTGGTCAAAAAACCCGGCTTGCATTAGCGAGAATGCTTTTACAAAAACCAGATATTTTAATTCTGGACGAGCCTACAAACCACTTAGATATCGAGACGCTTTCTTGGCTGGAATCTTATTTGCCAAGCTATGCCGGCGCCCTATTGATTGTTTCCCACGATCGTTATTTTTTAGATAAGGTAGTTAATGAAGTTTATGAACTGAGCCGCAAAAAAATGACTCACTACAAAGGAAACTATTCCAAATACTTAGAGTTAAAAGCAGAACAATTAGCCAGTGAATGGAAAGCGTATGAAAAGCAACAAGAAGAAATCAATAAGTTAGAAGATTTCGTTGCCAAAAATCTGGTTCGTGCATCTACAACGAAACGTGCACAAAGTCGCCGAAAAGTATTAGAAAAAATGGACCGTTTAGACCGACCTCAAGGAGATGAAAAATCGGCGCATTTTCTTTTCGATAGTGAAAAAGTCTCGGGAAATGTTGTTTTACAAGTCGAAGATGCCGCCATTGGTTACGACCAAGAACATATTTTATCCGAACCTATTCATTTGGATATTCGTCGCAAAGAAGCCATTGCCTTAGTCGGACCGAACGGAATTGGTAAATCTACTCTCTTGAAATCAATTATTGATCGCATTCCTTTCATTAAAGGAAGTAAAACTTTTGGCACCAATGTTTCTGTAGGTTACTATGACCAAGAGCAAGCCAATTTACATGGCAATAAAACGGTCTTAGCGGAATTATGGGATGAACACCCAACCACACCTGAAAAAGAGATTCGAAGTATTTTAGGCGGCTTTCTCTTCAGTGGAGACGATGTTGAAAAAACGATTCCTTTATTAAGCGGTGGCGAAAAAGCACGTGTGGCATTAGCAAAATTAGCGATGGATCGTGACAATTTCTTGATTCTCGATGAGCCAACCAACCACTTGGATATCGATAATAAAGAAGTTTTAGAAAATGCGCTGATTGATTATGAAGGAACCATCCTCTTCGTTTCCCATGACCGTTACTTTATCAATCGAATTGCAACAAAAGTTGTTGAGCTTTCTGAAAAAGGCAGCAAACTTTATTTAGGCGACTATGATTATTATTTAGAAAAGAAACAAGAGGAAGAAGAAATCGCTGCCCTCTTAGCTAATGAAGAAGCGGCGAAAAAACCCGAACCAGTTACAGCCAAAAATACCTTTTATCAAAACAAGGAGCAACAAAAATTACTCCGTACTTTGCAGAGAAAAATAACACAAGTCGAAGAAAATCTTGCTCAGTTAGATACGACAATTGCACAATTAGAAGCACAAATGAGTCAACCAGACATTCTAGAAAATCATGTTGAGTTGCTGGCTTTAAACCAACAATTAGATGACGCTCGTCAGCAACAAGATGAACTACTTGAGCAATGGGAAAATTTCAGTTTAGAATTAGAAGAAATGGAAAATAACAATTAACGGAGGGATTCACTATGGCTTCCAAAAAAATCAGTTTAACGAAGCCCAAATATCAACAAATCGCCGTTGATGTTGCGGAAAAAATTGCAGAAGGCAAATTACATGTTGGAGATAAAATCCATGCCCGTTCCACCCTAGCTAACCAATACCAAGTGTCGCCAGAAACAGCCCGCAAAGCCATTATCGTTTTAGTCGATTTAGAAATCGTTAAAGCCAAACACGGCAGCGGCTTCTATGTGGCATCAAAAGAAAAAGCGCAGGACTTTGTGACACAATATCAAGACGTTCAAACGATTGCTGAAATTAAAGAAGAATTGCTAGATAGCGTAGCGAAACAAAAAGAAGAACTTACTCATTTTTCTAGCATTCTAGATACTCTTGTTGAACAAACAAAGCGTTTTGATTCTTTCAATCCAATGAATCCTTATTCATTAGTTTTAACAGAAGAAGCTGCTTATCTTGAGGCGACGATTAGCGAAATGAATTTTTGGCAAAACACTTCGGCAACGATTATCGCCATCAAACACAAAGAAGAGCTTCTGGTCTCACCTGGTCCATATGCAAAGATTTCGTTGAACGACACACTTTATTTTGTTGGACATGACGAATCAACCTTACAACGAGTGCAGAATTTCTTTTATCCTTAAACAAAAAAGTGACTACTTATCTTGCGGTAAATAGTCACTTTTTTTATTTATTATTTCTATTTTTCATAAAAAACCACTATAAAACCTAGTTAAAATACTGTTTTTCTTCATTTTCAGAAAGATTTTCATCTAATTTGACAAAGTGACAACTTTATAGTAGTCTGATGTAGTCACTTTTTTTATTGAGGAGGAACAATGATTTGCCAAAAGTAAAAGTAAATCACCTTACCAAAATCTTTGGTAAGAAAACCAAACCGGCACTTGAAATGATTCGTGCCAACAAAAGCAAAACAGAAATTTTAGAAAAAACGGGTGCCACAGTCGGTGTTTATGATGTAAATTTCGAAGTTGAAGAAGGCGAAATTTTCGTTATTATGGGGTTATCAGGAAGTGGGAAATCAACATTAATTCGTTTATTAAATCGTTTGATTGAACCAACTTCAGGAAATATTTATATTGATGGACAAGATATTTCTTCTTTAGATAAAGAAGGATTACGTGAAGTACGTCGAAATAAAATGAGCATGGTTTTCCAAAACTTTGGTCTTTTCCCCCATCGAACTATCTTAGAAAATACGGAATATGGTTTAGAAATTCGTGGTGTTCCTAAAGAAGAACGCCAAGCAAAAGCTGAAAAAGCCTTAGAAAATTCTAGCTTAATTGCTTTTAAAGACCAATTACCAAGTCAATTATCTGGTGGGATGCAACAACGTGTCGGCCTTGCTCGTGCCTTGGCTAACGATCCAGAAATTTTATTAATGGACGAAGCGTTCTCTGCTCTTGATCCGTTAATTCGTCGTGAAATGCAAGACGAACTATTAGATTTACAAGAAAATGTCAAAAAAACCATTATCTTTATCACACATGATTTGAATGAAGCTTTACGAATCGGCGACCGGATTGCTTTGATGAAAGATGGTCAAATTATGCAAATTGGGACTGGAGAAGAAATTTTAACCAACCCAGCCAACGAATATGTGCGAACCTTCGTTGAAGATGTGGATCGTTCAAAAGTCTTAACTGCCCAAAATATTATGGTACCTGCTTTAACTACTAACATTGAAATTGATGGCCCAACTGTTGCTTTAAAACGGATGCGTCAAGAAGAAGTGAGTATGTTACTTGCCGTGGATAAAAAACGCCAACTAAAAGGTGTTGTACGCGCAGAAAAAGCTTTAGAAGCGCGTAAAAACGGGACTTCTCTTGTAGAATGTGTGGATCCAGAAATTCAAACAATCGACAAAGATATGTTAGTGAATGATATTTTCCCACTGATTTATGATGCACAAACGCCTCTTGCCGTGACTGATAACGGCAAACTATTAGGCGTGGTCATCCGTGGTAGCGTACTTGAAGCACTTGCAGAAACAGAGGTGAACGAACATGAATAAGTATCAATTACCTGTCGCGTCTTGGGTTGAAAGTTTTACTGATTGGTTAACTTCAACATTTGCTGGATTATTCAGCTTTTTACAAACAATTGGTCAAAGTGTAATGGACAACATTACTGCCTTACTAACAGCCGTACCACCACTTGTGCTGATTGTGCTATTAACGATTGCTGCTTTCTTTATTTCTAATAAAAAAATTGGCTTAAGTTTATTCACGTTTATCGGCTTAATGTTTATCTATAATCAAAACTTATGGAACGATTTAATGAGTACCGTTACGTTAGTTTTACTTTCTAGTGTTATTTCCATTATCATTGGTGTGCCACTAGGGATTTTAATGGCGAAAAGTGAAAAAGCCAAGAGTATTATTACACCGATTTTGGACTTCATGCAAACAATGCCTGGTTTCGTTTACTTGATTCCAGCCGTTGCATTCTTCGGAATTGGTATGGTTCCTGGGGTCTTCGCCTCTGTTATCTTCGCTTTACCACCAACCGTTCGCTTTACGAACTTAGGAATTCGACAAGTGCCAAATGAACTTGTTGAAGCAGCTGATTCTTACGGTAGTACTGGCTGGCAAAAATTATTCAAATTAGAATTACCTTTAGCCAAAAACACGATTATGGCTGGTGTTAACCAAACAACCATGCTAGCTCTATCAATGGTAGTTATTGCTTCAATGATTGGTGCGCCTGGATTAGGACGTGGCGTCCTTTCCGCTTTACAACGTGCACAAGTCGGGAACGGTTTCGTAAATGGTGTGGCTTTAGTTATTTTAGCGATTATCATTGACCGTTTTACTCAACATTTAAATAATAAAAAAGCAGCCCCTAAAGCAGCTGGTGCCACCTCTAAAAAGAAAAAATATGGGATTATTGCAGCGGTTGTTGTAATTGTCGCTGGCTTAGTTGGTGCTTCAATTTTTACAACAACAAATGATAAGCAAATTTCCCTTTCTTATGTGGAATGGGATACCGAAGTAGCCTCCACACATGTTGTTGCCGAAGTCTTAAAAGATATGGGGTATGATGTTAAAACGACTCCTTTAGATAACGCAATTATGTGGGAATCTGTAGCTAAAGGTGAAACAGATGCCATGGTTGGTGCGTGGCTACCAGGAACACACGCAGAGCAATATAAACAATATAAAGATAAATTAGACGACCTTGGTGAAAACCTTAAAGGTGCGAAGCTAGGAATTGTCGTCCCTTCTTATATGGATGTTGATTCTATCGAAGATTTATCTGATCAAGCTGGGAAAAAGATTACTGGAATTGAACCTGGGGCTGGTGTTGTTGCAGCAGCAGAGAAAACTAAAGAAGCTTATCCTAATTTGAAAGATTGGTCTGTTGAAACTTCTTCATCAGGTGCCATGACTGTCGCCTTAGGACAAGCAATTAAAAACAACGAAGACATCGTTATTACTGGCTGGTCTCCTCACTGGATGTTTGCAAAATATGATTTAAAATATTTAGCTGATCCAAAAGGCACTATGGGCGGCGAAGAAGCGATTCACACAATGGCTCGCCAAGGCCTAAAAGAAGATCAACCAGAAGCTTACAAAGTGTTAGATAATTTCCATTGGACAACTAAGGATATGGAATCTGTCATGTTAGAAATTAACGAAGGCAAAGACCCACAAGAAGCTGCACGCGATTGGGTTGATTCACATAAAGACCAAGTATCAGAATGGAAAAAATAATTCTTAACAAATGACTTCCCCATCTATTTAAAAGAGGGCGTTGAACAAATTGTTCAACGCCCTCTTTTTTCGCAAAAAAAACCACTCAGTTGGGTAGACTGAGTGGAAAGGAGTTATTTTTACTTGAGGAGTAAAAATGAAAAGTGTTTATGTTGGGTGTTTTGTTGGTATGCTTATATATTAACGAGAACCTGTGAATAATTTGTGACGAAAACCTTGGAAATTTGCTACGAATTACTTAAAAAAGTTTAAATGTGTCTCACCCTAGTTAATCGATACAGCGATTATTTCTTTTTAGCATTTTGGATGGCTTTAAATAATGTTGAAAATTGTCCTTTGAAAGACATCACATCATCAAAGATATCAACACCATCGTTTAACATTTTGACGGTAACCCAGCCAAGCGCTTCCGTAATTGCTACCGCAACTGAAGCATTGACCATGCCACCAGTCACAGTTCCGACAACAGGAATCACTTTTAGAATATTTCCGACTGCGCTCTTACCTAAACTAACCACTACTAATTCTTTGGTTAAACTTTTCCCTAAGCTTTCAGACCAAGACTGACCAAAAATTTTATGCAGCCGTGACATCATAGTTAATTGAACAGGTACCAGTAAAAAAGCATCCGAAAATGGAATTGGTGAAAACCCAATAATTGCTGCTGACAATGCAGCAAAATGAATCGTTTGATGACTTTTCTTTTTCACGTCAGGTGAAACACCAGCCAAAAATTCATCAAATACTTTGTCGAGTTGTGTTTGACTGTTCGTCACTAATTGTTCTGCTTTACCTTTAGAAGTTGCGAAAGCATTCATTATGGCCGTAGACGTTTTTTGTGGAAATTTTTTCAAGACATCTTGAAAAAAAGAACGAAATTCTGGGTCTTCGATTTCTTCATTCAATTGCTTAGTTTCTTGTTCTGCTAATTCTTGTTTTTCAATCTCTTCAAAAAGTTCTTGTTTCTTTTTGTTTTTATGTTTTTTTCTTCTCATCTCATTAACTCCCTTATCTATCAATATGTAGAAACAAAGTATAGCATAGCCCCTGATTGATTCTCTTTTAGATGATTTGAAAAGCCAGAACTTATCTGTTTTTTAAACAAATAGAAATGTTCTAGCTTTTCTCAAAAAATCAGCTATTTTGTTTGTTCTTCACCGCAATAGACCGTCAAGTGTTTAGGTAAAATTTCCAGCGTAATTGGCAAAGCAGCTCCTTCATCACCATCCACATTAGTGGTTAATTCTTCTTGGTTTTCTAAGGAGATTGTTCCTTCTTTAAAGGTTAGGTAAACTAAATTATCAGTGGACTGGTCGACTCCTTTTAACAAATCTGGGACTGCTTTTACTGCATCCCACAATGATTGATCTTTTAAATAAACTAAATGAAGTTTGCCATCATCCACTTGGGCCTCTGGTAATAATGTTTCAAACCCACCGATTGAATTCGTTAAGCCAACTAAAACGGTACTACTTTCAATGGTTTGTTCTTTTTGATCCAAGCTTAAATGAAAAGGATACGTTTGAGCATTCGCTAAATGTTTGGCACCTGAAATAAAATAAGCGAGTTTTCCTAACTTCGTTTTTTGTTCAACGTCCACGTCGTTAATTGACTCTGGAATCGTCCCAATCGCAACGACATTCATAAAGTAGTCGTCATTGATTTTCCCCACATCTAAAGCACTGGTTTTTTCTAAATCTAATTGTTGAATCGCTTCTTCAGGGTCCATCGGTAAATTCAAGGCTCGCGCTAAATCGTTCACCGTTCCTAAAGGAAAAAAGCCAAATTTTGGGCGGTAAGCTTGTTCTGCCAACCCGCTAATTCCTTCATTAACGGTTCCATCTCCCCCCATTACGAAAACACTGTCGAAGTGACTTTCCGCAGCTTCACGGGCAAATTGTTCTGCATCGCCGCCTTTTTCTGTTTGTTTCACTACAACTTCATCAAATAACTGCTTTAATTTTTCTTCTGCTAACGTTTCAAATTCTTTGGCTTTTTCACCACCAGAACTGGGGTTAACAATTAAAACTGCTTTTTTCACTGGTACCACTCCTCATTGATATCTAAATCGTTTGATTCCTTACAATTATTATAAAAGATATTTTTGATTCTGGCGAAAAATATGCTGACACTTGCTTAACAAACAAGCATTCCTGCTCCTCACTACTTTTCAAAACGTTCTTTAAAGCAATAGGCAAAATAATAGAACAATTTCCAAAAATCTTGCCAAACTTTTGGATCCATCCCCGTCAATTCATGAATTCGTTTCAAACGGTAATTCAATGTATTTCGATGGATATGTAATACTTGTGAGGTTTCATTGATGTTTAAGTTATGATTGGCGAAAAAAATAACGGTTTCATAGTATTCATCATAAATCGTCTGGATGGTTTCAAAAAAATCCAATTCAATATGAAAAGGAAAATTAAAAATTCCTTGAATGAAAAAATCTTCTGCTTGGTAAAACTTAGCCTTTTCTAATTGGAGAAACGATAGAAGTAAATACGTGTTTTGTGCCTCTTGGACCATTTGTTGAATTGTGGCTTTTTCCGAACTTATCACAAGGTATTCTGTTACTGGCTTTGTTATCTGAGGTGGTTCAGAAGTAATCACCAGATAACAATTTTCCCATTCAAATATTTCATGTCCAGGATAATAACTGGATAATAAGCGCTTGTCCTTGGTCAGTACACAATGATTCTGGTCATCTAATTGAAGGTTATATAGTTCCAACGCTTCAAGTTTTAAGGCTTCTGAGTAAGCAGAATCAACATGCATTAAGTGCTGAATAAACTGATTTTTTTGTTTCTTCTTTTTTTCGCGTTCTTGTTGTGTATTTAATTCTTCTGTCAGTAAAAGAACAATCGAGCGCACAAGCTTGGTAAATTTGCGCACCTCGTCTGGTTCTCCTGAAATGCCTACGACACCTAAAATGTGATTATTCAAAATAATCGGTTCATTGGTGCCTTTTTTCTCTAAAGAAGTATCTTTATAAATTTCAATATTTTTTCGTTCATTGATGGCTCTTTCTGCACCACGATGGCGCTCCCCAATTCGAGCAGAATCTCCACTCGCAATAATTTTTCCTCGTTCATCCATAATATTGATGTTATAAGGAATATCTGCCATCAACTTTTCAACAATTTTATTTGCTTGGATTTTGTCTAATTTTAACATTGCTATCGCCAACTTTCTAAAAAGCGAGTAGCGTTTGGGACATAAGCCGCAATGACTTATGTCCCAAACGCTTAATTCTTCAGATCAACGACTGAACATTTTTATTTCAGCTTTCATTACTGATGATACCATGGTTAGTTCTTAGTCACAAGGCACCAGCTGTAATGTACGAGCAATATTTTCAACGGTTCTTTCTAAGTTAACTGGTCCATTTTTCAATGCTGCTTCCAATGGTTCGGCTTTGGCCAAAATTCCAAAAATAGCCGTCATCCCTTCTTCATAGAGGACATCCACATCTTTGCCGATATAGCCAGCACAAGCGAAAACCGGTTTTTGATACTTCTTGGCCAAACGCGAGACGCCATAAGGGGCTTTGCCGAATTTTGTTTGAAAATCCATCCCGCCTTCACCAGTAAAGACATAATCAGCGGCTTTTATTTTTTCTTCTAATTGATTCACTTCTACGACAATATCAATCCCTGGGCGTAACTGAGCTTTCGTGAATGCTAGTAACCCTGCACCCAAACCACCAGCAGCTCCTGCGCCTGGCATCATCTCAACATCAATGCCGATCTCTTTTTTGATGATCGCTGCATAATGGGCTAAGTTTTTATCTAATTGAGCCACCATTTCTTCTGTCGCACCTTTTTGCGGGCCAAAGACATGAGACGCCCCTGTTGGCCCTGTTAGTGGGTTATTCACATCACTTGCTACTAGAACTTCGGTAGCAAAAATACGTTGATCAAACTGTGTTAAATCGATCTGCGCCAGTTTATCTAATGCACCACCGCCACGTGTCAATTCTTGCCCTTCCTTGTCTAACAAACGCGCACCAAGTGCCTGAATCATACCTGCACCCCCATCATTTGTCACGCTACCACCAATGCCGATAATGATTTTTTTTGCCCCATGATTGAGCGCATGTTGAATCATTTCTCCTGTACCATAAGTAGAAGTGATCAAGGGATTACGTTCTGCTGCTTTGACCAATTCAATTCCGTTGGCTTTCGCCATTTCAATGACCACCGTTTCTTGGTCACCTAATAAGCCGTAATAGGTTTCAACGATTTGATCAGGAAGCGGTCCTGCCACACGCACTGGTACTCTTGTGCCTCCTGTTGCATCCACTAAGGAATCCACCGTTCCTTCCCCGCCGTCTGCCATCGGGACATGTTGAATGTCTGCATCTTTAAATACAGCTAAAATCCCTTTTTCCATTGCCAGACAGGCTTCTTTTGCACTCATACTTTCTTTAAATGAGTCTGGAGCCAAAACAAATTTTTTCGTCATCTTTTCGCGCCTACTTTCCAACTAGTTTAAAATAAAGCCATATAAAATGGTTGCAACAATCGTCATTACCCCACCGACACACATTTCATAAGGAATCACTCGAATTCTTTCTTTAATCGTCATATTCATACTTTGTGCTGTAATATGGAAATAATTGCCTTGAGGAACACTATCAATCACAGTTGCCCCAGTATGCACCATGACTGCTGCTGAAAGTGAAGATGTGCCCATATCTAAAATCGCTGGTCCAAAAGAACCTGTCGCTAAAATAACCGCTGTGGATGTTGAACCAACTGCTAAGCCCATTAAAATACCAGAAATCGGTGCCAAGAAGGTTCCAGAAATTCCCATAACAGAAATTAAGTGGACAATTTGTGTTGATAAATCAGAAACAGAAATTAATCCAGCAATTGCACCTGCACCAATTAAAATTAAAACGGTATCGGTTACTCTCTTCAAGCCAGAAGATGCATAAAAGGCCAGTTGTTTTGTTTGCCCAATCGCAATTGTCCCAACAACTGAAGCGAACGGCAAAATATACAGAGCATCAATATTCAAACTTTTGATGAAAGAAATATTTAAAACGGCGCCAATCGGATTAAGTAATAATAAGACAATCGCTAACACTGGCGCGATTAACGCCTTTTTCAAAGGTAATAATTCTTTTGTTTGTTCCTCTACAAGATCCGTTTCTTTGACCATTGATCCTTTGCTTCTCATGATATTTGCAAGAACAACAGCTGTAATTAAGCCAAATACGGCTGGAATAAAACCAGCAATCATAACGTCACTTAAAGGTAAATCAAAGCCGTTCGCCGCTGCAATAGTATTTGGATTAGGCGAAATAATATTGCCCGCTTTGCCGCCACCTGATAAGGCAATCAATAATGATAACTTACTGATACCCGTACTTTTCCCAACAGATAGAGCAATCGGGGCAACAATCAACACTGCAACAGGAATGAATACGCCCACTGCTGTAATTACCATTGTGGATAATGCCAAAGATAAAATAGCTTTTTTCTCGCCAAGCTTTTGTACAATGGCGTTGGCAATTGATTCTGCCGCACCAGATTCCATCATCACACCCGCCAACATACCGGCTGCTAAGACACGGATTGCGGTTCCCATAATACTTTGTGTTCCGTTTAATAGAACAGCGACTGTATCTGACAGGGAAGCGCCTCCAATAAGACAACCAACAATTGCACCAAAAAACAAGGAATACACAGGATTAAATTTTTTCAAAATTAATACTATCGCTACAACTAATCCTAAAATTGCAGCAACCCAAGATATTGTAATATCTGGCATTCAAAATCAGCTTCTTAAATTGTTTACGCTTTCATTCTATCAAAGTCCTTTCTTTTTAAAATTGTAAATTTAACAGGATTTATTGTTCAAATGCACAAAAAACTGTTCTTAAAGAACAGTTTTTTGAAATCTTTTTCTATCTTTCTCAATAATGACCACCAAGCCAACGAACAAAAGAACACTCACAATTAACAATACTGCCGTTTTATTATATCCATGAAAGAGCGCTTCGCCTCCACATGCGTAAAGTATTGAGGAAGGAATCACACCAACGACTATCGCGGCTATTAAATTTTTTAATGACAACTGCATAGTATCCGCAGCAAAATTAATCACAGAAGAAGGAATAATTGGAATCATGTAGCCCACCATAATCCCAATTTTTGGATGCTTCATCCGTCGAATGGACTGGACCCAATGATTGGTCTCCGTTTTTTTATCTAAAAATTTTATATGATGCATCAAAAAGATTGCAACTAAATTTCCCAAACTATTCCCTAAAACGTTAATGAGTGTGCCACTAAATGGACCAAAACTCAATCCTGCAATCACACCGATTACCGAGGTCGGAATCCCTGGTACTGCACACATAATTACTGTCAAAAAAACTAACCACAGCGCTGCTGAAAAACCATGTGAACGAATTCGCTCTAATAATTGTGTCTTACTGGCTTTAGGATTCAAAAATAATTGAATATCTGTTTGATATTCTAGATACAAACGGTAACCAACCAACAGGATTAAAATAAGACCGCTACTGATTAGTAGTATTCGGATTGTTTTCCTCTTCATTTTCTTTGCTCCTTTTATGCTTTATACAAAGTGTAGCACAGGATTCTTTGTGCCTCAATTAGAAGCTTGTATGAATAAAAGCCGACCCTAAAAGTTAGATTTTTTAATCTAACTTTTAGGGTCGATTCGAAAGTTACAAAGGTACTTTTTTATTTCCGATACATCTTAAACTCCAAGAACAGATCGTTATAAATTCCTAAGTATTCTTGACCTAAGTCTTGGTAAACTTCTAAATGTTTGATGGTTTCATCATCTGGATAAAATTGTTTATCTTCGGCAACTTCTTTTGGTAATAGTTTTTTAGCTTCTTTATTTGGTGTGGAATAACCAATATATTCTGCGTTTTGTGCTGCATTTTCTGGTCGTAACATAAAGTTCATAAATGCATAGGCACCATCTTTATTTTTGGCTGTCTTAGGCATCACAATGTTATCAAACCAGAGATTAGAGCCTTCACTGGGAATCACATAATGTAGATGTTCATTGTTTTCTAGCATTTCAGCAGCTTCACCAGAGAAAGTTACAGCAACTGCACTTTCTTCATTAGCCATGTACATTTTGATTTCATCGGCAACAATTGCTTTGACATTGTTCGTTAATCGGTTTAACTTATCGGTAGCCTGACGTAATTGTTGGTCGTTTTTACTGTTTAACGAATAGCCTAAACTGTTCAAAGATAATCCTAACACTTCGCGAGCGCCATCAATCAGCATGACATTATTTTTTAATTCCGGGCGCCATAAATCATCCCAATGTTGGATCTGACGACCGTCAATAAATTTATCATTATAAATAATCCCCAACGTGCCCCAGAAGTATGGAACGGAAAACTTATTTTTGGGATCGAAGGATTGATCTAAAAAGCGTGCATCAATGTTTTCTAAGCCTTTTAATTTGCTGTGATCAAGTGGTAAAAGCATCTTCGCTTTCATCATTTTTTGAATCATATATTCAGAAGGAATGGCAATATCATAGGCTGTACCACCTTGCTGAATTTTTGTATACATGGCTTCATTAGAATCAAAGGTTTCGTAATTGACTTTATAGCCTGTTTCTTTTTCAAATTTCTTAATCAAGGCCGGATCTATATAGTCCCCCCAATTGTAAATGGTTAAGGTATCTGCTCCTGCCATGCCACTTGCTTTCTCCAATTGGCGCACGCCAAAAAACAAGATGACAATAATAGCGATAATGCCAATAAAAAGTGACTGTAATTTTTTCATTTTAACTTGGCCACCTCACTTTGTTCCCGACGCATTTTCTTTAAACGTTTTGGCGTATTGTCTTTACTGATAAAGTAATAACCGACAACTAGAATCATTGAGAATAGGAATACTAACGCACTTAAGGCATTGATTTCTAAACTAATTCCCTGACGTGCTCGTGAATAAATTTCAACAGATAATGTTGAAAAACCATTGCCTGTCACAAAGAATGTTACGGCAAAATCGTCCAACGAATAAGTAAAGGCCATAAAGTAGCCAGCAATAATTCCTGGCGCTAAAAAAGGCAAAATAATATTTTTAATCACTTGAACATTATTGGCCCCTAAATCCCGTGCCGCATCTACCATAGAATCGTTCATCTCTTGTAGTTTTGGTAAAACCATTAAAACAACAATTGGAATACTAAAGGCAATATGCGACAATAATACACTTGTAAAACCTAAACTGATAAACCCTACTGCCGTGAAGAAAATTAAGAAACTGGCTCCAATAATAACATCTGGTGAAACGAGTAAAATGTTATTAAAGCTAAGCAACGTGTTCCGGTTTTTACGACGTTTTGTATAATAAATCCCCATCGCACCAAATGTTCCAATGATGGTTGCTATTAAAGCCGATAAGAAAGCTAGCAAAAACGTATTCAGAACAATGGTTAACAAGCGTGTGTCTTCGAAAACGTTCCGATAATTATCTAACGTAAAACCAGTAAACTGATTCATCGTTTGCGTGTCGTTAAACGAATAAAAAATCAAATAAAAGATTGGTGCGTACAGTAGCGCAAAGACAACGAATAAATACACATAAGACCATTTAAACTTTTTCTTTTGCATTATTTGCCACGCCCTTTCTTCTTCTCACCCGTCAGCAACATCACAATAAACATGGCAACAATTAAAATCACACCAATTGTTGAACCCATGCCCCAGTTTTGCGTTACTAAGAAGTGTTCCTCAATCGCCGTTCCCAACGTAATCACCCGATTGCCGCCAATTAAACGCGTTAACATAAAGAGCGAGAGCGAAGGAATAAAGACAGCTTGAACGCCACTTTTCACACCGTTTAGGGAGAGAGGAAAAATGACACGGCGGAATGTTTCCGCACTGCTAGCTCCTAAGTCCCGACTAGCACTAATCAATGAAGGATTCATCTCTTCTAAGGCATTAAAAATCGGCATAATCATAAATGGAATTTCAATATACGTTGCGACAAATAAAAAACTGAAATCTGTAAACAGAATCTGGTGCGTACCCAAACCCATAAAACTCATAAACTGATTGATACTCCCATGAATACTGAAAATCCCAATAAAGGCATAAGCTTTTAATAATAAATTCACCCACGTTGGTAAAATAACGAGCATTAACCATAACTGTTTATGCTTGAGCTTTGTCAAAAAATAAGCCGTAGGATAACTTACCAATAACGTAAAAATGGTAATCAGAAAAGCATACCAAACCGAATTAATGGTCATACTTAAATACGTTCCTGATGTAAAATACGTTTGGTAATTCGCCAAGGTAAACTGGCCATTCATATCGAAAAATGATTGATAAATAATCATTAGCACTGGCGCAATGACGAATAAAAGTAACCACATTACATAGGGAATCGAATAAATTCGACGCATTGTTTTCATTTTATTTTCCCCTTTCGTTTACTCGTCGTAACTTTCTAAACGGGCATCAAAGTCTTCTTCTGATTCATTGAAGCGCATCACGTGAATATCTTCTGGCTCAAAAGAGAGCCCTACTTGAGCGCCTTCTTTGGCTTTTCGAGTGGAATGCACCATCCATTCGTTTCCTTGTTCATCAAAACAAATAATTTCATAATGAACGCCGCGGAATAACTGTGTATCCACCGTTACGGTTAGCTTGCCTTTTTCAAGCGTGGTAATCGTTAAGTCTTCTGGACGTAAAACGACTTCTACAGGTTCATTTTTCCGCATGCCACCATCGACACATTCAAACTTTTTGCCCACAAATGAAACTAAATTATCTTCCAGCATCACGCCATCCACAATATTACTTTCCCCTACAAAGTCAGCAACAAAGTGATTAATCGGTTCATCATAAATATCGACTGGTGTGCCACTTTGCACGATATGACCTTTATTCATGACAAAAATTTCATCGCTCATCGCTAATGCTTCTTCTTGATCATGGGTCACAAAAATAAAAGTAATTCCTAAACGTTGTTGTAAATCACGTAGTTCATATTGCATCGCTGTGCGTAATTTCAAATCTAAAGCGGATAACGGCTCATCTAAAAGCAATACTTTTGGCTCATTGACAATCGCTCGTGCAATTGCGACCCGCTGACGTTGGCCCCCAGACATTTCACTAATTTCACGTGTTTCGTAGCCGGGTAATTGAACCAAACGTAATGCCTCTTTCACTTTTTTTTCAATTTCTGCTTTGGATAGTTTTTTGATTTTTAAACCAAACGCAACATTATCAAAAACATTCATGTGAGGAAACAAAGCATAATCCTGAAACACGGTATTGACTTGGCGTTTATTGGCAGGTACATCATTTATTCTTTTACCATCAAAATAAACATCGCCAGAAGTCACGTCATTGAATCCCGCAATAATACGCAAAATCGTTGTTTTGCCACATCCTGAAGGTCCTAATAACGTATAAAATTTTCCTTCTTCAATTTCAAAGCTGACATTTTTTAATACTGGTTCATCGTCAAATTGTTTGACAACATTTTCAAATGAAATCACATGGTTTCTCACTGGATAAACTCCTCCATTTCGTTCTTTATAAATACGATTCTGTCGCCACAATTAACGCACGACTTTTTCCTCGACCATTGTTGCTAATTTGGTGAGGTTCTGTTGCTTGGTAATACATGGTTTGACCTTTTTTAGCAATATACGTGGCTTCCCCTAATGTCAAACGAATGGAGCCATCAATCACATAAATAAATGTTTCTGATAGAGAAGGTTCAAACGTTTTGTATTCGCCATTTTTATCAAAAGTAATAATGACAGGTTCCATTTCTTTTTCATTTGAGGCTGGAATTAACCATTTTAGTTCATAGCCATGTTCTTCATCATAATAGAGGGTACTTTCTTCTTCATTGTAGACAATTTTCTGTTCAAGCGGTTGCTGACTAAAAAACTGCTCTGGCGTCACGCCTAGTACTTCTAAAATTGAGAAAAATGTTTCCATTGATGGTGAGCTTAAATCCCGCTCCAATTGGGAAATATAGCCTTTGGATAAATCCGTTCTTTCGCCTAATTCTTCTTGTGTTAAATTTTTCTGAATGCGTAAATTTCTCAACTTCTCACCAATTTCCATGGCACACCTCGTTTCTATTTTCAGCTAATCTTTTCAACAAAAGTTTTGTAATACTAAACTTACAGTTTAGTTTTACCTTTTTTAGTATACGAACTTTTTGAAAAATTTCAACCATTTTTCTTTATTTTTCTAGTCTAATTGTCACACAATCTTTCTTTTCTGTATAACTTACTGTTTATAAGAAGAAAAATGATACGAAAAAATCAGAATATGATAAAATAAGACGAGTTGCTTTTTTACATAATTGGAAGGAGAGTTTTTATATGAATTCATTTCAAGCATTTACGTTAAGAGAACAAGATACATCTGTTATTGGTCAACTAGAAACCATTACTTTAGACGATTTATCAGAAGGCACTGTAGTAATCAAAGCAGCCTACTCCTCAGTTAACTTTAAAGACTCTTTAGCTTCAAAAAAAGACGGCGGTGTGATTCGCAATTATCCAATGATTCCAGGAATTGATGTCAGTGGCACTGTTGTCACATCGGAAGATCCTCGTTTCAAAGAAGGCGATAAAGTGATCGTAACAGGCTATCAATTAGGGGTTAGTCATACTGGTGGTTATTCTGAATATGTGCGTGTTCCTGGCGATTGGGTAGTTCCACTTCCTGAAAAAATGAGTCTCAAAGAAGCAATGATTTTCGGAACTGCTGGCTTTACGGCCGGATTATCTGTCACAGCTTTAGAAGACGATGGCTTACGCGACGACAAAGAAGCCCCCATTATTGTAACTGGTGCGACAGGCGGTGTTGCGACATTGTCTATTGCGATGTTGCATCAATTAGGCTACACTTCGATCACTGCATTAACTAGAAAGCCAGATTCTTTTGAGCTTTTAAAAGAGTTAGGTGTTAGTGAATGCTTATTAGTAGAAGATTTCTTAGCAACTCCTGTTAAAGCATTAATGAAACAGCGTTTTGCTTTTGCAATTGATACCACTGGTGGGGAAATTACTTCTGCTGTTTTACCACAACTTCGTTATGATGGCCGTTCAGCCATTTGTGGCCGCGCTGCTGGAATTACATTAGAGACAACCGTTTTACCCTTTATTTTACGGGGCGTTCATTTATTGGGCATTGATTCGGTTAATGTTGGTATGGACAAACGAAAAATAGTTTGGCAACGTCTTGCCACTGATTTAGACATCACTGAAAAAGCTGTGTATCAAGAGATTACTTTAGAAGAACTTCCCCCTGTTTTTGAAGCATTACAAGCAGGCCAACATATTGGACGGACCATTGTCCGAATTTCTTAAGGAGGCGTTTTGATTATGGATGTTTTAGTTACTGCTGGTGGAACGTCAGAACCGATTGATAATGTTCGTTCGATTACCAATCATTCTTCTGGCGGACTAGGAAAAGCAATTGCTGAAAGTTTTTTAGCTGCTGGACACACCGTAACCTACGTAACAACCAAACATGCATTACGTCCAACCCAACAATTGGACTTATCAATTAAAGAAATAGAAACAACGGTTGAATTAGCTACTACGTTAGAACAACTCTTTGCTGAAAAGCAATTTGATGCGATTGTTCACGCAATGGCAGTCAGTGATTTTACGACGGAAACCGCGCAAACGGAAGAACAATTTATTGATTCTTTTGCTCAACAATTAAGCGAACAAACATTGCCAAAGACCAAAGAAGCCTTGGTAACTATCGTTCAAAACACATTGAATCAGATTGCTGATATTCCTCAAACAGCAACAAAAATTTCATCTGATACGGACCGATTATTAATTTTTCTAAAGAAAAATCCTAAAGTCATCCAAATGATTCGTGACAAACAACCCCAAACTGTTTTAGTGGGCTTTAAATTACTTGTCGACGTTTCACAAGAAGAACTTGTCCAGGTTGCACAAGCCGCTTTGATTAAAAATCGGTGTGACTTTGTCTTAGCCAATGACTTGATGAACGTTCATGAAACAGAACACGAAGGATTATTAATTAACGAAACGGGCATTGTCCAAGAAGCTTGTTCAAAACAAGGGATTGGTTCAATGATCGTTAAAAATGTTGAAAAGAAATGGAGAGAACAACAATGAAAACTATTTTATTAGGCGTCTCTGGCAGCATTTCTGCATATAAAGCAGCAGATATTACAAGTCAACTAACTAAGCTTGGCTACAATGTGGAAATTTTAATGACTAAAAGCAGCACAGCGTTCATCACTCCGCTGACCTTACAATCACTTTCTAAGAATCCAGTGCATACGGATGTCATGATGGAAATTGATCCCAGTAAAATTAATCACATTGAGTTAGCTAAAAAAGCGGATTTATTTTTAGTAGCACCTGCTTCGGCCAATACAATTGGGAAATTAGCCCATGGGATTGCCGACGACTTATTATCAACAGTTGCTTTGGCACTTTATCCTGAAACACCCAAAATTATTGCGCCCGCGATGAATACGTATATGTACCAAAACCCCATTGTCCAACGAAATATTGGCATTTTAAAAGAAGTCGGCTATCAAGAAATAATCCCACGTGAAGCTCTATTAGCTTGTGGCGATTATGGTCGTGGCGCACTTGCCACTGTTGAAGATATCCTTCAAACAGTGATGAAAATTTTAGCATCTGATAACAAGGAGTAATTTATGAATAACACGAAAAAATTTACGTTAACAGCAATGTTCTTAGCTATCTTACTTTTACTGGCTTTAACCCCGCTAGGATTTATCACATTAGGTCCTTTAAATTCGACCACGATGCATATTCCTGTAATTATTGGTTCCATTGTTTTAGGGCCAAAAATCGGTAGTATGTTGGGCGGCACGTTTGGGATCATTAGCTTAATTAAAAATACGACAGCACCAACACCTTTGTCGTTTGTTTTTTCTCCATTTATTCCTGTGATCGGTACCGATCATGGTAGTTGGAAGGCACTTTTAATTGTGCTCATTCCGCGGATTTTAATTGGGGTCGTTCCTTATTTCGCTTACAAATGGCTAAATAAATTAACGAAGGAAAAAGCGCAACCTGTCTCCTTATTTGTGGCTGGTGTTTTAGGCTCAGCAACGAATACCATTTTAGTCATGAACATGATTTATTTTCTTTTTAATTCAGCTTATGCTGAAATTATTGGTAAAGCTGGAACTGCTGTTTACCTAGCTATTATTGCGACGATTTTCAGTTCTGGTGTGCCAGAAGCTCTTGTTGCTGGTGTAGCTGCTTCAGCAATTGCTAGCGTTTTGCTTCGCTTAATGAAACGGAATACAACGCAAAAACTATAGAAAAAAACACAGGGACTAAAAATCAAGTTTGATTTTTAGTCCCTGTGTTTTTTATTTATTTTTTTTGTTTTCGTAATTTATAGGCATATTCACTGGCTTTAAATAATAATTTATTAACCGGTAAATCGAATTCCCCAATAAATTCATTAATCGTTGGGTTGAAGTTCGCTTTAAACTTAATTAAGCCATCATTTAAACTACCTTCTAAGCCGCCCATATTACAGCTTTCGCAGCCACGGTTAAAACATTCTTGAATGGCATCTCGCCAAGTCACATATGTTGGCATGTAGCGTTTATAACGATCATCTAAGCCAGCATAAAGGATTTCACTTGTTGGACCAAATGTCACAGCCAAAGCGCCAGCAACCGTGACGATTTCACCAGCTTCTGCGATATTTTCTTCTAATTCTTTTAGTTCCCGAGTCAAGGAAGCATCTAATTCTTCTAAATTATGGCGCTTTTTCACTTGATTTTCTTTCAAATTACTCAAGTCTTTTTGATTTTTGTCATAGCGTTGTCGCGTGCTATCTAAGCGTTCCTTTAAATTGACTTGCGCCAGCATAATAAAGGAGTCTTCTGGGTAAATGTTCAACAGCTTCTTAAAGTAATCACTATTCCGTAAAGAAATATGTTGGCGTTCCATGGTTGATTGAATGACTTTTTCAAATTCATCAACAAAGTCAACATGCCCTTGCTGCACAACAACCCCTTTTTTTTCAGCTGTTTTAATCATTTTCTTGGTGCTTTTTGACAATTGTTCTTCACTAAAATCTTCACGATAAATATTCGCTTGGAAGCGGGGCTGGATGGTGGCCCCCATATCCATTGTCAGTCCTTGATATTTGGCCCCTGCTTTTTTCAAGGTCTCAATAATAGCTGTCGCTTCAGCATGCGGTTGATGTTCTTCTCCCAAATGAAAATCTTGATAGTGAACCGCTGGATCCATTTTTATAAATAAAGCTCGTTTTTTCTTGCCAAATTTTTTCAATTCAGCCATAAAGTAGCTGACCAAACGTTCATTTGTATAGTCCATTACTGGACCTCTTGGTGTATATAACATCGTAAAACCGGCTGGTAATGGTTTGATTAAAACTAAACTTGATGCGACTAATGTATCCTTTTCATAAACCCCAACAATTTCAGAACCCCAGTTATCCTTGACTTTTGCCCATGAAGATGACTGTAGTAAATTACATAATGGGTGATTTTTAACAAATGTATCGTGTACTTCTGCCGGAATACCGATTTTAAATGTGTACATGTTCAAACTCCTCTGCTGTGACTTTCCAATAGTCCGTTTATCTTACACTATCATAGTGTATTCCAACAGACTAGTAAAGTTTTACATGAAAATTTTTAGAAAAAATGTAGATCTTATTCTTTATGTAAAAAAGACGAGGTAGAAACAGTTCATTCTATCACTTAGTTCACTAATAGCAACGACACTTTTCTTCACTGCCATTCAAAGGATGAATCATTTCTATCCACATCTTTTCAATTAAATACGTGTTTCAAATTTTAATGACTTGTTGATAAAATACATGATTGGTGCTGAAATCGTCATAATAATCGCTTCACTTAATGCTAACCAACCATAAGTTGTCCAAAATGCTTGACCGCCACTTGGTACTAGCATAAAGGCAATAAAAAACATACTTACAGTGAAAAATAGACTATTTAGACACATTCTAACAGGAATACTTGGTACCTTTTTTTGTAAAAAAGCTGTTAAGCTCAACGCAAATAATGTTTGCGCACCACCAAACAGAGCATCCATTACACCGAAACCAAAAAATAAGTTAAAAAAGATAACGCCGCCTAAAACACCCCACATCAATTTGCGATTGAAAACGACTAGGTGATTCAAACTTTCTGAAATTCTAAATTGAATCATACCAGAAGAAACTGGCCGAACCAATAAAGAGAGGACAATATATAAGCCCATAATGATACCATTGGCTAAGACTGTTCTTAGCTTTCGATTGGCTTGAAACGAATTTTGCATACTTTTTCCTTCTTTCTCCGAGTTTTTTTACAAGGGATGGTTGATGAACCTTGGTTACAATTGCAACAGTTCACATTCTAATATGGAACGTCAAAATAGTCAATGAAAGCCCTGTTTTACTTTGCACTTATTTGCAGTTTTCACCTCTCATGCATTATTTCGTGCCTTTTTCTAGTCATTTTTTACTTTTTTAAGCAATCTTTATTCGCAGAAGTTCCTCCCTCTGGTATAATGGACAATAGCGATTCAAAGGAGGAGCTCAATGAACATTCACTACTATCTTATTATCAACGAGCAGGCAAGTAGCGGCAATGGCCGAAAAGTCGCTAGAAAAGTGATTCAACAACTCAAGCAACAAGAACTTAAATATACGGCTCTTTACACTGATTACGCTGGACATGAAAAAGAATTGACGAAGGAACTTGCAGAAACAACTTTACTTCCTTGGTCTGAAGACTTAGACGTTTCAACTTTTCCAATCCTAGTCGTGCTAGGCGGCGATGGCACACTACATAATGTCATTAATTCATTACTTCCATATGATTCAGCTATTCCTTTAAGCTATATTCCATGCGGCTCTGGAAATGATTTTGCACGAGGGGTGGGATTATCAAGGAATATTGATAAAGCATTGCATCAAATCCTGCGCACCAGACGACCAAAAGAAATTCAAACGATTCATTATGTAGAAGCCAACCAAGAAGAAATCGGCTTAGCCACCAATAATGTTGGCTTAGGATTAGATGCGGCAATCGTGGAAAAAACCAACGAATCGTCATCAAAAAAAGCCTTAAATAAATTTAAGCTTGGCTCGCTTTCCTATATTTCTTCAATCATTCATGTCTTTTTTAAACAAAAAGGCTTTCCAATTTTAGTTGAAATGAATGGTAAACAATACACATTTAATCGTGCTTTCCTATGTACGGTCACAAATCATCCTTATTTTGGCGGGGGCGTATCAATTATGCCGACGGCCAATCCTCGCAAAGCAGTCGTGGACTTAGTTGTCGTGGAACGAATCAATATTTTTAAAATTTTGTGGCTTATTTTCCTATTGCTTCGTCAAAAACAAGGGAAATCTAAGCATTTTCATCATTTTCAATCAAGCAAAATTCGAATTGTTTCGACGATTCCACAAACCATTCACGCAGATGGCGAGATTTTAGGCAAACGAAGTATTGATATGGTTTATACCACACAAAAACGTTTGTTTTGGTTTTAACTGAGTCCCTTAAGGTTGAAAAAGAGTGCCATAAGTCAAAACGACTTATGGCACTCTTTCCTTTTCTCACATAAATTGATAAGGCGTCGTATCCTTCATTCCAATCATTGGATCAACAGCATTTGTTTGAATAATTTCGACTGTTAGTCGTGGTTCTTTTGGTAATGGTTCTTCGACAACTTTTGTCGCTTTCTTTGCTGTTTCTGGGGTTGACTCTTCCCCTTCATCAGCAAATAGTGAAACTTCTTGTACCGTTGTGTCAACTAATTGCTCGTCTGTTTCTTTGATCTGATTGGCTTTCGTTGATTGCTGTTCAGTTTCATAAGAGACAGCTTTTGTTTCCTTTTCAGTAAATGGATGGTCTGCCGTTAAACCTTCTTCATAGGCTTCTAACTGAGTTCTAGTCGTTAAGGTCATTTGTTCTGCGTTCACGATTCGTTCTTTTAGCATCGTCATGCGACTAGCCGATTCGTTTTTGACACATGTTTCAAAAGCAGAAACCTCACCTAGTAGAATTAATAATTCTTTACTACGTGTCACTGCTGTATACAGCAAATTTCGTTGCAGCATTCGGCTATACTGATGAACCATTGGCAGTAACACCATGCGGAATTCACTACCTTGCGCTTTATGAATCGAACAACAATACGATAGCGTAATTTTATTCCATTCATTTCTTTTATACGTTACTTCATTATTATCAAACTGTAAAACCAACTCGTCCACTTTGTCCTCTGAGTCTTTGGCTAAAGTAATTCCGACGATTTCTCCCATATCTCCATTGAACACATTTAATTCTGGCGTATTGACTAGTTGCAAAACTTTGTCCCCGATCCGATAGACGGTGTCATTCCATTTGACTTCTTTTTTCTTCCCCTCATTTGGATTGAAGATTTCTTGCATCATCTTATTCAAGGCATCAATGCCAGCTGCGCCACGATACATTGGCGCTAAAACTTGGATATCTTGTGGCGTAAACCCTTTTGCTTTTGCCTTTGTGACGATTTGTCGAATGTATTCTTCAATATGACCAATATCACTTGCAAAGAACGAGCGATCCTTTTGATTTTTTTGAAAATCAGCAGGCAACTTTCCTTCTTTAATTTCATGGGCAAGAGGAATAATACTTGAACCGTCTCCTTGACGATAAATTTCGTTTAGCTCACATTTGGGAATTTCGTTAATTTGCAATAAGTCATGTAAGACTTGACCTGGACCGACAGACGGTAGCTGATCCTTATCACCAACAAAAATCACTTGCATGTTTGTCGGAATAGCTTTTAATAACGTATTGGCTAACCAAGTATCCACCATTGACATTTCATCTACAATTAGCAAACCACCTTCTAATTCTTTGGCGGTTAAACTCGGATTTTTTTCACGACCTGTCAAGCCTAACAAACGATGGATGGTACTTGCAGGTAAACCTGTCGTTTCGTTCATACGTTTCGCTGCTCGCCCAGTTGGCGCCGCTAGCAAGATTGGAAACATCTCCTGCGTATAGTCTTTGAGATCTAATGAAAGACCATTTAGTTCCGCAAACAACGAGACAATCCCATTAATAACAGTTGTTTTCCCTGTTCCGGGCCCTCCAGTTAAAATAAATAACGGCGATTTAATCGCTTCTTCAATCGCTGCTTGTTGCGAGTCGCCATACTGAATATTTAAACGTTTCTCAATCATTCGGATATTTTTTTGGACTTCTTCTTCCTCATAATGAATTTCTTTTTTACGAGAAAGTAAACGCTGAATCGAAGTACCAATGCCCCATTCAGAAAAATAGAGACTGTTCTCAAAAAGTTTAGTCTCTTCTTGTTGGATTTTTCCATGTTCGACTAACGTAATGATTTCATTGGCCACTTGATCAGGTGAGATTTCCACTGGGCGACTTGCTTCCAAGGTCCGAATTGCTTCTTCTAATAAAACATCTGCTTGAACATACGTATTGCCTGAGCGAATGGAGTGTTCAAACACTTCATGTAAAATCGCCGCTCGAATTCGAACAGCAGAATCCGCCTGAATGCCGATTTGTTCAGCAATATTGTCCGCTCGTTTAAATCCGACTCCCTCAATATCTTCAACTAACTGATAAGGATTTTCTTGAATCACAGAAAGGGTTTCTTCTTGATAGGTTTGATAAATTGAAAAAGCTAACTGACTACCGAAGCCGTATCGATTTAGTCCCACAATCACTTGCTCCATCCCGTGATTCAAGCGAATTGTTTCGACGATTACTTGACGTTTTTTTTCATTTAAAACAGTAACTTCTTCCAAAACACTCGGGTCATCAATAATTCGGTCAATCGCACTTTCCCCTAATACTTCAACAATTTTTTCAGCAGTTCGTTTACCAATGCCAGGAAATTTGTCACTTGATAAATAGTTAACCACCCCACTAGCCGAAGTCGGTCTTTCTTGCTGATAACTATCCACCTGAAACTGTCTGCCATAACGAGGATGGTCCACAAAATGACCAAAGAAACGGTAGGGTTCCTCTTCTTGAACTTGGCCAAAACTACCAGTTACTACAATTTCTTTTTCTAAATAATCTGTATTTGTATCGGTCACATTTACAAGAACGACTTTATAAAAATTACTGGGATTTTCAAAAAAGATTGCTTGTACAGTTCCAACAATAAAGGCTTTTTCTTCGTCCTCACCAAAAAGTGTTACCACTACAAGCCCTCCTTTCTGTTGTGTGCTTATTGTGCTTTTTCTTTAGCTAAAAAAGACGTATCATTCCATAACGTTAAGTCGTACGGCATGTTCCTTGATGCCTCTTTGGTTTCAAGGATTGAGAGGCTATTGTTTAACAGCCCGCCCATTGTCCGTAATTCTGATAATGGTTTACCAGCCATCGCTTGGATTGCCGCCGTCAGCGCTGCTCCGTGTCCGACAAATAGAACTGGACCTTCGTGCTGTTTCGCCGCTTCAGCAACTGTTTCTGAAATCCGTTGAATCGCTTGCTCGATTGGTTCACCATCAAAAATTGTTGGATCATACAAATCTAAACGATGCCGTAAATGATCTAATTCTTCTCCATAAAAATTACGCATTTCTTCAATATATTGTCCTTCTAGACGACCTAAACCTAATTCTTTTAAGGTATCTGTATAAACAATTTCAACTGGATGAGTCAATTCTTGTTGAATTCCCCGCGCAGTATTTTTGGCACGTAATAGCGGACTAGAATAAATTTTTTCAAACGGAATATCTTGTAAATATTGGCCTAATTGTTTAATTTCGTCATAACTAGTTGGTAATAACGGCGAATCTCCTGTCATTCCTTGAAATCGTTTCTGTTGATTCCATTCAGTTTTTCCATGTCGTGTAAAATATAATTTCATGTAACTTCTCCAAACTTCTTTATCTCTTCATATGTCTTTCTAGTTTATCACTTCCCTGCGAAAATATCCATGGAAGTTTCTAGTAATCCAAGCAAAATAAGCCTAGAACAAAAATCTAAATTGTTTTTTGTTCTAGGCTTGGAAATTGGGCAACAGTAAAAATAAAACCACTTTCTTCTGACATTTTTGAAAAAAGCGCTGCTGTTTTAACTTTTTTTAATCCAATTTATCATTTTCATAATGATGCGTCAGTTCTAAGTTCGGAAAATTTTGCTGACGTAAGGCTTCATAAACAATTAGTGCGGCAGTGTTAGAAAGATTCAGTGAGCGCACATGTTCATCATTCATAGGAATTCGGATACACTTTTCTTCGTTTTCTCGCATAAACGTTTCTGGTAAGCCCGTTGTTTCTTTTCCAAAAAGGAAATAATGGTCCTCGCCATCATTATAATTGACCTCGCTGTATGTTTGGTGAGCAAATTTGGTTACTAAATGCAAGTGTTTTCCTGCCACATGGGCTAAAAAGGCAGCCAAATCTTTATGATACGTAATATTTACATCATTCCAATAATCTAATCCGGCACGTTTTAAGTGTTTATCATCTGTTGAAAATCCTAAAGGTTCAATTAAATGCAACGGTGTATTCGTCGCTGCACATGTCCGTGCAATATTTCCAGTATTTGCTGGAATTTGTGGTTCAAATAAAACAATATGGTTCGTCAACTATCTTCAGCTCCTCAAATATCAATCGTGTTCATTTTAGCATAAATTCAAAATAAATAGCGCCCACAATACTTATTTTCAAAAAAAAACCGCATGACGCGATGATGTCAGGCGGCAGCTATTCTAACCAATAAAAAAAACGTACCGTCTCGGTGTCTAGCACGGCGAGTCGTTACGTTAGTGAAGGTCTCTTCACTAACTTTTATCAGAACAGGACCCTGATAAAAACCAATGAAAAAACAACTTGTAAGTAATATAACACCAATGTCACTTTATTGCAAGACTTTTTTAGGATTTTCTTCACAAAAAAGTCTATCTTTTACGACCTACTAACAAGCGGACGTCAATCGTGACTTTTTCCAATGGTCGCTGTTGTAGCTCGGCTTTAACTTCTTGAGAAACTTGCCACTCTAATGGCGACATTTCTAATAAATCCAACCGTCTTTCCTCGGAAATGTCAAAGCAATAAGTTATTCGTTCATCTACTTCCACAGCTAATTCCTCGGCAAAACGTTGGACTACTTTTTGATTGGAATAACTTTGTTTCTTTTCGTCATTGGGATAAAAAGCCGCTCGTAATTCCTTTAAGTAATTCTCTTCAGGAATAATTTTAATCACAGTCCCGTCAGCTTTTAGTACTCGCCGAAATTCTTGATAATGTGAAGGAGAAAAAATATTCAAAATCGTATCAAGCCCTTCATTCGCAAATGGCAAATTCGTTAAATCCGCCACACACCAAAACGCATCAATTGGCTGATTACTTGCTAAATAGATTCCTTCCTTTGATAAATCAAACCCGATTTTCAGTCCAGATAAGCCTGCTTGACTTAACTCAGCTAGAAAACTCCCTTCACCACAACCAACATCGACTACTGTTTTATTTTGAGGAAGATAGTGCATAATTTTGTTTAAAACAGGCGCGTACATGCCACTTTGAATCATTTTTCCTCGAGAAGTAAACATTTTTTTATTATATTCTGTCTGAACGCTATGATTTAGAAAGTATAGCGTGCCTTTCTTGGATAAATCAAATTGATGCCTCTGTTGACAAATCAGACCAACCCCTTCTAAATGCATTGGTTCATGACAAGTTGGACAGCGAAAAACGGCTGCTTCTTTTTTTAATAATTGTTGTGCTCGTTCAATTTTCTTTAACATTTAAAACTCCTTACGTTCATCAAATGAACATTTTCTCTTATAAAAAGTTGCACTCTTTTTTTCAGGGCTATGGTAGTAAGCAGAATTATGGTACAATGCCTGTGAAGAAAAAGCAAGGAGCGATAAGAAATGATTAAAGAATTCTGTGCCGAAAATTTCACTAAGATTCCCCAAGCCATTCAAAAAGGTGCGAATCGCATCGAATTATGCGATAACTTAGCCGTGGGTGGAACGACGCCAAGTACTGGTGTTATTGAAGAAGTCTTAGCATACGCTGGCGAACATTCTGTACCAGTGATGACAATCATTCGTCCTCGTGGCGGCAATTTTGTCTATAATGATATTGAATTAAAAATTATGCATACCGATTTAATCGAAGCAAAGAAATTAGGAACCGACGGCATTGTTATTGGCTGTTTAACTGAGGACGGTTGGTTAGATGAAGAAGCTTTGGACTTATTCATTGAAACGGCTGAAGGCTTGCAAATCACTTTCCATATGGCTTTTGATGCCTTGTCGAAAGAAAATCAATTTAAGGCGATCGACTGGTTAGCTGAGCGTGGTGTGACGCGTATTTTAACTCATGGCGGGCCAGCTGGTACCCCTATCGAAGACAACTTTGATCATTTAAAAGAATTAATTGTCTACGCAGATCAACGGATTCTTATTTTACCAGGTGGCGGTATTTCCACAGAAAACGTTCAAACTGTGATGGACACTTTAAAAGTCACAGAAGTCCATGGCACAAAAATTGTTTAATTTCTTGTATCTAAAAAAGTGAGGTAGCCGTCGTATTAACGGCTACCTCACTTTTTTGATTTCAAGCAAACCAACGAATCCTTTTACCTCAGTCTCATGATAAATAAGTGCAATTTTTTAAACAAAATAACGCATAAACATGCTGGCAATATTGAAATAAATTAATACACTGGTTAAATCACTTAAGGTAGTAATAAACGGGCCACTGGCAACTGCTGGATCAAACCCTAATTTATCCATTAACATTGGGATTAAACTCCCTGCTAAATTCGCCACAGTAATTGCACAGAGCATTGCCATCCCAATCACAAATCCAAGCGGAAGATTATGTTGCCACACGCCAACCACAATCATAATGGTTAAACCTGTCACAGCCCCCGTCACTAGTCCCGTGAGTACTTCACTTAAGATTAAGCGACCAAAATTACTATCCTTTTCATCTTTCATAGCCAAACGGCGTACCGCGACCGCCAATGATTGTGTCCCGGCATTGCCGGCTGTTCCGGTAATTAAAGAAATAAAAACGGCTAAAATACTCGCTTCGCTAACTAACGACTCATAATTACTGATTAACGAGGCCGTAGACATCCCTAAAAACAATAGCGTAATTAACCAAGGTAATCGTTTAGAAGCGGCTTTTAAAGGGTTCTCACTAACTTCTTCAACGTCGACCCCGGCTAAACCAGAGTAGTCGCTAGCGGCTTCATCATCGATAACATCAATAATATCATCAACTGTTACAATCCCCAACAAATGATCATCATAATCTGTAACTGGCACAGCTAAGAAGTCATAGTCACGAATTGTTTGCGCGACATCTTCTTGGTCATCGCCAACATGAACTGAAATAACCCGTTCATTCAAAATATCAGCAATCAAGGTATCATCATCATTAACAATTAAATCCCGCAACGAAATAACGCCGACTAAATGATTTTCTTGGTCGACTACGTAAACGTAATAGATTGTTTCCGCCATGTCCGCTTGATTCTTTAAGACGTACATCGCAGAACGCACTGTTTGATTCGCCACAATCGAAACAAATTCGGTGGTCATAATCGCCCCAGCAGTTTCATCTTCGTAATGAAGTAACTCTTTAATTTCGCCTGCTTCTTCACTACTTAACAAACTAAGATATTTCGCCTTTTGACTCTTATCTAACATATTTAGTAAATCCACCGCATTATCGGTATACATCTCAGCTAACATATCTGCTGCATAACTTGGGCGCATTTCAGCTAAATAATCTTTCATATTCTCATTATCTTCTTCGATAACATCAAACATATCCGCTAGTTCTTTCGGAGATAGGTAATTGTATAAATGTTGTCGGTCTTTTTCATCTAACGATTGGTAAAATTGTCCTTGTTCATAAATGTGTAACGCTAAAAATAGCTCACGAAATTCGTTCATTTGTTGATTTTTTAGCGTTTCTAAAAGAAGGGCAAATTGCTCTTCCATTTCTTGGCCTTCATTCATCTTACACTTTCCCCTCCTGCCTCTTTATTATTATAACGTATCATCTACACTTTTCATATCCTCCGCTAGTGGGGAAATCAGATGAACCGTTTCTTTGGTAAAAGGATGAGTAAAAATTAGTTCCATGCAATGCAACGCTTGCCGCTCAATTCCTTGATCCATCTTTCCATGATACATCTCATCCCCTAACAATGAACAGCCAATTGCTTCAAAATGTACCCGAATTTGATGTGTTCGTCCTGTATGGAGCTGAATGCGCACAGCTGCTGCTTGGGCTCCTCTTTTTGCGAGCCAATATTCTGTACTAGCAAATTGACCTGTTTCGATAACTTGGCGTTTTAATAAAGAGGACAAGTCGCGCCCAATTGGCTTTTCAATCAATTGATGCTCGCTTAACTGCTCAATCGCTCCACCAACAAGGGCATAATAAATTTTTGTCACTTTTTTTTCTCGTAATTCTTGGTCAATTAAAGCATGAGCAAAGCCGTGTTTCGCAAATAACATCAGCCCAGAAGTATCTCGATCTAAACGAGTCACGACATGAATAACTTGATTCACGTAATTTTGACGCTTGTAATAGCCCTTAACACGATTCGCCATCGTTCCTGAAGGATGATACTGAGCAGGTATCGAGGCAATGCCAGCAGGCTTATTAACTACTAAAAAATGATCATCTTCAAACACAATTTCAATCGGTTCATCATCTGTTAATAATGTCTCATGTTCCGCTTCATCTGGAATCGTCATTTTAACGACATCGCCAGTTTGTAAAGGATAGATGGCATTTTGAACGGTCCCATTCACTTGAATTTTACCACCCTGAAATTTCACCTTAGCTAATAACCCTTTTGAAACGCCTTGTTCCTTTAAAAAATATTTCACTTGTTGTGTTGTTTCTTTGTCGTATGTCCATTGAAATTCCATCGTTTAATTAATCCTCACCAATAAAGGCATCTTTCACTCGATGCCAAAAATGCATGTGCCGATAAGAGGCAAAATGAATCCGTTCGTCTGCAATTCGATAGCAGACGGAAGCGATATTTTCTTGATAAATATCTAATTGGTCCACCGTGACAAAATAATCATCACTTTCCTGTAATTTAATCTCCAGCCACTCCGTATGTGCGATTACAATCGGTGACCCCAATGTTCGAAAGACACGATTGTTTAAGGAGGCGATTTCGGTTAACTGAAACGCATTAATGCTAGGATGCAAAACAGCTCCACCAATACTTTTATTATACGCAGTAGAGCCGGTTGGGGTCGAAATCGACAACCCATCACCACGAAATCGTTCAAACAGTTCGTCTTTAATAAACACATCGCCCACCATCGTCCGGTTTCCTCGTTTAATTGTTGATTCATTTAATGCTAAAAAATGTTTATCTGGTTTCCCATCTCTAAACCGAATCCGCACATCTAATAATGGATAACTCGTACTTTTTTCACGATGAATACACAAACTCTCAACTAGTTCTTTTAATTCATAATCACGCCAATCTGTATAGAAACCCAAGTGTCCGGTATGTACACCTAAGAAACTTACTTCGTTTAACAGATGATTAAATCGATGAAAAGCGGAAAGAAGCGTACCATCTCCGCCGACTGAAATCACAAGTTCAGGTTGACGATTGTCTATTTGAATTTGGTTTTGCTCTAATAGTGTTGTCAGTTGTTTTGTGACTTGTTTCGATTTTTCTTCCGAGTTATGAACAATCGCCACTTTCATAAGCAGACTCCTTTACTGATTTTCTGGTGTTTCGTTTTTAATTTGCTTATAGTATTCGTTTTCTAGCAATCCACGGCCATGAGAGAAGTAATGTTGTGCTTCTTGAATTTCTTCACGAATAGATGACATTTCTTCATCTAATAAATAGGCTGCCTCTGCCGCTCGCTGAAGGCGTTCTTTCATTTCTTCAGGAAAGACACCTTGATATTTATAATTCAAAGAATGTTCAATCGTTGCCCAAAAATTCATGGAGAGTGTCCGAATTTGGATTTCGGCCAAAATAATCTTTTCCCCGGTGACTAATTGCACAGGATATTCCACTACCACATGGTACGAACGATAGCCACTTTCTTTTTTATTTTCAATGTAGTCCCGTTCTTCCACAATTTTTAAGTCTTTACGATTTCTTAAAAGTGCGACTACCTGGTAAATGTCTTCCACAAATTGGCACATAATCCGCAAACCAGCAATGTCTTGCATTTCCTCTTCAATCCGATTTAAAGGAATATGCCGAATAGCCGTCTTTGTCAAAATACTATCTACTGGTTTCACACGTCCTGTAACGAATTCAATTGGTATGTGTTTATCTTGCTCCCGAAATTGTTTACGAATACCTCGTAGTTTTACTTTTAATTCGCTGACCGCCTGTTCATATGGCGCTAAAAACAGCTCCCACTCTCGTTCCATGGTAGATCCCTCAATTTCCTTGAATTTCATTCACTGATTATTTTACCACAGTCCTCCCTAAAATAGGGTGTTATTCGCTATTTGATTTCCAAACGCCTTTCATTAGAAAAATTTTTCACAGAGAAGACCACTTTTCTTGACGGAAACCTATATAATATGTGAAAATTGGAGTGATTTAAGAAAGAGAGAGAACCCCATGAGTGAGCACTTAGAAATTGAATTTAAAACATTAGTTAGTCCGCAAGATTTCAAACGATTAATCGACCATTTTGCTATTCAAAAAACGGACTTTTTTACGCAAACAAATCATTATTTTGATACGGACGATTTTCAATTAAAAGCACAACGAATGGGCTTAAGAATTCGCGTATTAGCAGATCGTGGTGAGTTAACCTTAAAAGTTCCTGCGCCAGAAGGATTATTAGAAATCAATGACCCTTTATCGCTTGAGTCGGCGAACCACTTTATCAAAAGGAATCACCTCCCTACTGAGGGGGCTGTGGCGAAGAAATTACAAGAATTATGTATTGAAATCGCCTCGATCCATTTAATTGGTTCATTAAAAACAGCACGTGCAGAAAAACAAATTCCTCAAGGACTACTTGCGTTAGACGAAAGTTGGTATAACCAACAGCACGATTTTGAATTAGAGTTAGAAGTTACTGAAGCTGAAAGCGGCAAGCAAGCGTTTCAAACATTAATGGCTGATTTGAACATTCCCATTACGCTTGCACCTAACAAGATTCAACGCATGATGCGGACCACTGCCCCTTAGTATTCGAAGCACTGACGTTCTGGCACCTGTATTTGAAAAAGCATGGCATTGGAGGAAGTATGAATGGTTGAAATTTATTTGTTCGTCAATCCTTTAGGCGGCGTCTGTTTAGAAATTGAAAAAGAAATTATACAATTGTCTGTTAACGACAAGAAGAAAATACAATTGCGCTTTATCCCTTTATTAAACATGAAAACGATCAATGAATTTTTGAGTCGTCAACATATTCCGATTAATGACATTAAACGACGGAATCGAATTTTTGAAGATTTATACTCAGCCGCTCTTGACTATAAAGCAGCACAGTTACAAGGCCGAAAAAAAGGCCGACAATTGTTGATTGGCTTACAAAAAGCAGTAGCTGAAGACGGTCTAGCTTACTCTCCTGAGTTATCAGAAGAACTACTTCTAGCGGCCGGCGGGGATATTGATATGTATCGTAAAGACCGACAATCCGATTTTGTCAAAGAATCTTTCCAAACCGACCAAAAAGTTGCTCGAGAAATGGGGATTAAACAACATCCTACCGCAGTCGTTTACAACTATACTTGCGAGAACGATTTCGGCATTTTAGTCGAAAATTTTGAAAACATGGATGAAATTAAACAACTTTGTCGTGTCCATCCACATAACGAACCGTTGCTGGACCAAGGTGACGCAACCTTTGAATTTAAACGTCGCTCCAATTATCATTTTCCAAATGGAGATTTACATTTATTATAAAAAAGATGCTGCGAGAAAAGCGGTTAACTGATTATCTTAAGAGTTAAAAAGTGGGCTATAAGTCATTTCGACTTATAGCCCACTTTTTTTTTGGGCTCTATAATATCTAGTGTTGGTGACGCCTTCTGTTGCCAATACTTTTTCTTTTTTCTAATAAACGCAAACAGACACCTTGAAATCCTTTAGAATAAAGTCGACGAAAACCATTCAAAGGAGTGTTTCAAGATGTCCTATTCAGAGTTTACCAAAGAGTTACTAGATATTCTAGACCTAAATCTTATCTTTCATGAAGATGCCTTTCGCAAAGAGCGAATCAATGACGAAACATGTTTTGTTTTTGATGGCACATTGACCTATCAACCAGAGGAATGCTTCCATTGTCACTATCAAAATAAGCAAACGATCATTAAATGGGGCTGGAAAAAAGTATCCATCTTATTGAATGATGTCAGTAACTACAAGACCATTCTGCGGATTAACAAACAGCGCTTCAAATGTAAACACTGTGGAAAGACTTTTTTAGCAGAAGATTCAGTTAGTGATCGTCGCTGCTCCATCGCCCGCAGAGTCAAACAAGCCATTCTTGAGCTATTAAGTGAGCCTATTTCTATGTCTTTGATTGCACGTATGAAGCACATTTCTCCGACCACTGTCATTCGAATACTTCGCAGCCTTCGGCCTAAAACCGTTTCTTTGAACCAGCCGTTACCAGAAGTGGTGTGTTTCGATGAATTCAAATCGGTGAAAAACGTCTCGGGAGCCATGAGCTTTGTCATGATGGACGGCAAGACCCATCAACTGATTGATATTGTGGAAAATCGGCAACTCAATCCTTTACGCGACTATTTCTTGCGCTACCCTAGAAAAGTCCGTGAACAAGTGCGTCTAGTGGTTTCAGATTTCTATACACCTTATCGCACATTGGTGAAAGAGTGTTTTCCGAATGCCCGAATCGTCGCCGATCGCTTTCATATTAGCCAACACATTGGTCGGGCTTTTACCAACCACCGAATTCAAGTAATGAAGACCTTTAAAAAAGGGGATCGTCGGTCGAAGCACTTAAAGAAATACTGGAGACTACTTCAAAAGAATGCGTGGGAATTGAAAGGTCAGCATCGCTACTGGCGTCCGTCATTTCGAGATCATCTGACAGAAGCAGAGATAGTCGATCGGCTATTATCTTATGATGATTCCTTAAAGCGAGGCTACGAAGTCTACCAGGATTTTCTTTCCGTTATCAGAAGACAAGATGTTCCTGAATTCGTCGCGCTCCTAAAAGAAGACTACAAGGAGTTGCCAGAGCACTACCAACCAGTGTTCACGACCTTCAAGAAATACCAAACAGAAATCAAACGAGCGTTGCGCGTTCCCTATTCCAACGGCCCTATAGAATGTTTGAATAACCATATCAAAGTACTAAAACGAATTGCCTATGGCTTTAGAAACTTTCAAAACTACCGAGAACGAATCTTTTTATATCGAGGAAAATATTTTAAGAAAACTAAGAATACTACCCAACTGACTAAAGCCAGAACAACAACACGGCTAGACAAGATAGCTGTCTAGCCGTGTGAGTATCTCGATTATTCTATTGAATTTCTTCACCAACACTCATTGACGAAGAGCCTTTTTTTGTCTATAATTTTTCAACCAAAGCTTCTAATTCCGTTAAACGTTCTTCAAAAACTTTCATTGCATCTTCGATATACGCGGCTTGTGTCATATCCACGCCCGCTTTTTTCATCACTTCAATTGGGAAGTCACTACTTCCTGCTTTCAAGTAGTTAAGGTACTTCTCTAAAGCTCCTTCTTCTCCAGCTAAAATATGTTTAGACAATGCCGAAGCGGCTGAGAAGCCAGTTGCATATTGATAAACATAGTAATTGTAATAAAAATGTGGAATTCTCGCCCATTCGTAACTGATTTCTTCGTCTCTAACTACTTCTGGTCCATAATATTTAGCATTGAGCTCGCCATAATACTCACTCAAATATTCACTCGTTAATGGCGTGCCTTTAGCATCTTCCGTGTGAATAAAATGTTCAAATTCCGCAAATTGCGTTTGACGGAAAATGGTTCCCTTAAAGCCGTCTAAATAGTGATTTAAGACATACGCACGTACTTTAGGATCTGTTTCTGTTTGTAATAAATATTCTGTTAAAATATTTTCATTTGTGGTTGAAGCAATCTCAGCTAAGAAAATTGAATAGTCGCCATAAACATACGGCTGATTATTTCTTGTATAGTAACTATGAACACTATGGCCCATCTCATGAACTAATGTAAATAGTTGATCCAAACTATCATGCCAATTCATTAAAATGTATGGGGCTGTGTCATAAGCTCCTGAAGAATATGCGCCACTTCGTTTTCCTTGATTTTCAATCACATCAATCCAACGACTTGAAAAAGCTTCTTTAACAATAGATAAATAGTCTTCACCTAGTGGTTTTAAAGCCTCAATTGCTTTTTCTTTTGCTTCTTCATAGCTGTAACGAATTGGTGCTTCACCTAGCAAAGGCGCATACAAGTCGTACATGTGTAATTCTTCTACGTTTAATAATTTTTTTCTTAATTTTACATAACGATGTAGCAAAGGTAAATGTTTATTTACTATAGCTACTAATGTTTCGTGAACACTTTCAGGGATATGATTACTTGCTAAAGAGGCTGCCCGAGCAGAATCATAATTTCTAATTTTTGCTTTATAATTATGCGTTTTAACATGTGCACCTAAAGTTGAGGCTAATGTATTTCTAAATTGTTTGTACACTTTGTACAACCCTTTAAATGCTGCTTCACGAACAGATGGATCGACACTTTCCATTAATTGACCATAAACGCCATGAGAAAGTTGAATCGTTTCGCCTTCAGCATTTTGCACAGTTGGAAATTCTAAGTCTGCATTATTTAAAATTGAAAATGTATTACTTGAGGCACCAAAAATTTCACTAGCCCCCGCCAGTAAAGCTTCTTGTTCCATCGATAAAACATGGGGACGTTCATCTAAAATATTTTGAATATAGTGACGATAAACAGCTAATTTCGGCTGCTCTTCAAAATATCCCCAGATTTGTTCATCACTTAATGTTAAAACCTCTGGGTCAAACCAAGAAACAGCTTCACTAACTTGTGCATATAAAGAACTAGCTCTGGCATATAAAGCTTGGTAAGCTGTATTTGTAGTGTCTTGATCATTTTTTAAATGAGAATAGACATATAATGTTTCCACTTTTCTATAGACATCTAAAACGTATTCTAACGCAGCTAGAAAAGCTTCTGCACCATTCCCTAAGGTACCTTTAAATGATTCTGCTTGATTTAGCTCTTCTGTCAACTGATTATACGCAACATCAAAAGCAGCATCATCTTTAAAAATTTTGGTTAAATCCCAAGTCAATGGAGTTGGAACTTCATCACGTGTTGGTAATTGTTTAATTTCGCTCATAGTTTACTCTCCTTTAAGAAACGTTTTACTCATTATACTATCATAATTTAACACGTGTGACTAAAAAAATGTTGTTTTTTCACTTTTTTTAGCCAATGAATGAGCTTTTCAGGATCTTCTCTTAGGAAAATACTAGTTATTAGGTACTTATTGTTTACTTTAATTAACACATAACATTCTTGTAACCATCTCAGTAAGTTATTTCCCACAATTTTAAAAAGCTTTTTTAAGCCAATATTCGGCAGTGGCTGCCAAACAAAGTTCCCTTCTTCCAAAAAAATAGCTTCCAAGATACGCCATAGTTCCTGTTTGGTCACTAAACACCCTTCTTTGGTTTTTAGTGCTTCCCAAACAAGCATTTTTAAATGAATATCTTCTTCAGAAGAAGGTAATAGCTTCAATCCAGGATAGTAAAACCAAGGAGGTAACTGGAGAAGGTGACAACCTTTCGTATATAAAAAGCTCTGTGTTCTAAGCAACTGAGCATTTCTGTAACCAAGTTGTTGCGTCAATTTTTGATAATAATCATGCATCAATTGACCAGTATGCCGTCTATCTGGCAGTAAATTTAAATTAGCGGTCGGTAGTCGGAAGATTTCTAGTAATTTTTTTTCGTAAAAATCCCATGATTGTTTTCTTCTATAAAATTGTTGACATTGACTCTCTTCAATATGACAAAGTAACTCTATTCGTTCTTGCTTCTTATTGGCCGTCCATAAATAAAATCCCAAGGACTCCGAAAAGTAAAGGAATTGTTTCGTTAATTGCGTGAGCTTGTCTTTAGGCACTAATCGTTCACCTAAAATCCAAACAACTTGATAGCCATGAGCTTGATAAGTCTCCGTCCGTTCCACCAAACGTTTAATCGGCAATGGACTACATTGAATTTCAATGGCTATCTTCCCAATGAGTAAATCTGGGCGTTGCTTCAAGGTGGGTAAGTATGCCTCAACTTGAAAGGACAGCTTTTCGCGTAAACACTTTTCCGCAAAAAGCTGCTTCAAGCGGAGGTGTTCTTCTGTTTCAGCTTCTGCTTCGTACCAACAACTATTCTTTTTACGATGAGCAAAATGGGGTATTTTAATGGGGCCTGCCTTCAAAATGACCGATTGATGACACATTGGACACACAAAAGCTTGTTCGCTTCGTATCTGTGTTAATTCATCAATCGAGCAATCGATTAAAGAAAATAATTCTTGGTTGTCTGCCGTTAAAGCTGTTAACATGATTTTCACCTCTCATAAATAAACTACGCAAAGTTTCTTAATTTTCATCAAAAAAAAGCAAAAACTCGAAAGTTTTTGCTTTTTTGCTTAATCATTAAAGTAATAACGTGTTAATTCCAATGCACTGCGTTCCATAATACAAGTGCCATATTCGACTAAAGTATCCTGAGTGACAGTTGTTTTATGAGCAAATTCTAAAATCTGTGCAATTTCATTGTCAACATTTGTTTTTTCTAATTCATCGGTTAAGAACAAAACTTGTAAGTAATAACGATCGTTGTACGTGTATAAGTTAGTCAAAACAGATTGCATGAAGACTTCTTTGGATAATTGGATCATCGCTTCAAAATTATCTAATTCAAAGATTACATTTCTGTTTGTTTCATCTGTGACTTCCATCTCGTCAAGTTCATCGGCGGCTGCTTTGTCTGCTTCAATTTGTTTGCGAATTAATTCGCTAACATCTGCATTGACTTCGCTCAGACCTTCTAAGGAAGACAAGTCGTCCATAGCGACATTTTTACTAATAAACAGTTCTAAGCCATCATTTTTAGGCAAGACTTGGAAAGTGACTGCTTCACTACCTTGGAATTCATCTTCGACATCAACTTCTTCTAAAATACTATAAAAGAAATTTTCAACATCTTTGTGGTTTCCTAGTAAGTCAAGAAAAGTAATCCCTCTATCCGCCAGGTCTTCGTTGCCAATTAACACACGAATCGTATTTTCATTAATATGTTCCATTTCCATAGCGCTACACCTCTCTTTGCTTCAATCAGGAAACTTCTTACGTTCATTGTAGCGAAAACTACACAAAAGTAAAGTGGAAAGTCTGTAAATCCTCGAAAACTAGCGAACGTTTTATAAACTTTGAACTTTTTTAACGATTGGTTTTTCGCTCCTTCTACCTCTTCATCTTAACGCAGTCTCTCCAAAAAAGATACTATTTTTCCTTGACCACGTTCTGCCAAATCAAATGAATACAAGTTCTAAATATGTATTAAAAAGCCAGAGATAAAAATCCCTGGCCCTAAATTCATATGAATCGTTCTTTATTACAATTAACAAATAAAGAACAAAATTTTATATTTTTTATAAACCTGCCATTAATTGTGCTTGGCGCAATTCCAGTTGTCGAACATCTCTTGGTAAGAATCGGCGAATTTCATCTTCGTTAAAACCGACTTGTAATCTTTTCTCATCAATCATAATTGGCCGACGCAACAATCCAGGGTTTTCTTGAACCAACTCTAATAAATCTTGAAGTGGAAGCTCGTCCAAATCCATATTTAATTTTTGGAAAACTTTAGAGCGAGTAGAGATAATCTCTTCTGTTCCATCTTCTGTCATGATTAAAATTGCTTTTAATTCCTCAATATTTAAAGGTTCAGAAAAAATATTTCTTTCTTTAAAAGGAATTTCGTGCTCTTGCAACCAGGCTCTAGCCTTACGACATGACGTGCAACTTGGGGAAGTATAAAGTGTCAACATTGTGCATCACTCCTTTTCGCGAATCATCGCGTTTCTGAAACAGGGAACTGTACTGTTCCTCTATTTAAAACCAGTATACCTAATTTCTAATAAAAATACTAGGGGTTTTTAAACATTTTTTATTAACTTTGTTTATTTTCCCTTCATTACATCCGTGTAAAATTAGGGTTAATTTTTATGAAATTTTATGGATATTCGTTATGATTCTGTAAAAAAGTAATACAGTTTTCTATTTTTATGGTTGCTGTTATAATTTACTTCTCTTGGTGATTTTTCAAGAAGTTCCCATGTATTTTTTTCTAATAAAATGTATAATAGAACTATTCACTATCTTAAGTCTAAAGTCAGGTGGTTATTTAATGAAAACAATTTTTTCTGGTATTCAGCCCAGTGGTACTCCGACAATCGGAAATTACATTGGTGCGATGAAACAATTTATCGAATTACAAAATGAATACAATTGTTATTTTTGTATTGTGGATGAACATGCCATTACCGTTCCCCAAGAACCGCAAAAGCTACGCCAGCAAATTCGTAGCTTAGCAGCTCTTTACCTAGCGGTTGGTTTAGACCCACAAAAAGCAACAATTTTCATACAGTCTGAAGTGAGTGCCCATGCAGAAGCTGGTTGGATCATTCAGTGCAATACTTCTATTGGTGAGTTAGAACGAATGACACAATTTAAAGATAAATCGCAAAAAAATGGTCGTGCTGGCGTAAGCGCTGGTCTTTTAACATACCCTCCATTAATGGTTGGTGATATCGTGTTGTACAACGCTGACTTAGTGCCAGTCGGAGATGATCAAAAACAACATTTAGAATTAACACGTGATTTTGTGGAACGCTTCAACAAACGTTACGCCCAAAAAAATCAAGAAATTTTAACGATGCCTGAAGTAAAAATCGCTGAGCAAGGTAGTCGAATTATGAGCTTACAGGAACCAACGAAAAAGATGAGTAAGTCCGATACAAATGTGAAGGGCTTTATTTCAATGCTTGATGAGCCAGCAGTGATTCGCAAAAAAATCCGCTCTGCCGTAACTGATTCAACTGGTGTAATTGAATATAATAAAGAAGAAAAGCCTGGCATTACTAACTTACTAAATATTTATTCTGCTGCGACAGGTCAAACTGTTGAGGAACTTGTTCAAGCATACGAAGGCAAAGGCTATGGAGACTTCAAAGCAGATTTAGCAGAAGCAGTAGTTGCCTTATTAGAACCTATTCAAGTGCGCTACCAAGAGCTTCTAGCTTCAGAAGAATTAGATATGATTTTAGATGAGGGCGCAGAAAACGCTCGCCTGGTAGCCAACAAAACACTTCAACGAATGAAAAATGCTGTTGGTTTGGGAAGAAAAGTTCGGCGCTAACCAAACATAATAAAAACCCGCGAAGTTTTATTCGCGGGTTTTTATGTTCTAAATTGAGCATCGTACAGCCGACGATAGTGGCCTCTTTGCGCGTACAAAGTTTCATGTGTTCCATCTTCTAAAATTCCTTGGTCACTCACTACGATTATTCGATCAGCATGTTTAATCGTTGCCAGTCTGTGGGCAATAATTAATGTTGTTCGCCCATCAGCTAACGAGTTTAATGACTCTTGAATCACTTGCTCTGTTTCTGTATCTAATGCAGAAGTCGCTTCATCTAGGATTAAAATCGGCGGGTTCTTCAAGAACATTCGCGCAATTGCCACTCGCTGCTTTTGACCGCCCGATAATTTCACGCCACGTTCGCCAATAATTGTGTCCAAGCCATCTGGCATTAGCTGAAATACATGTTCTAAATGTGCTAATTTCACCGCTTGTTGAATGTCTATTTCTGTAGCATTTAAATTCCCATAAGCAATATTTTCTCGTAATGTTCCAGGGAATAAAAACATATCTTGTTGAACAATTCCAATTTGCTTACGTAATGAAGCCAAGGTCATTTGCTGGATATTTCTACCGTCAATCGTAATTTCACCACTACTCACTTCATAAAAACGAGGCAACAGATTGCACAAGGTCGTTTTTCCTGAACCACTTTGTCCAACGAAAGCAACGGTTTCACCAGGTTGAATTTTTAAATTGATATGGTCTAAAACTTTTGTGCCATCTTCATAAGCAAATGAAACATCTTTATAGGCAATCGTTCCTTCTAAATGCGAAACAGCAACAGCTCCTGGCAAATCTTTGATGGACGGTTGTTTGTCCATTTCTTCCGTAAAACGTTTAAAACCAGCAAATCCTTTGGGATAACTTTCAATCATATTGTTGACTTTTTCAATCGGCCGAATAAAAATATTGGCTAATAAAATAAATCCTACAAACTGACCTTCTGTAATTTCTCCTTTAATTGTATAATACGCACCAAAAATTAATGAAAATAAATTTATCAAACGAATTAATAAGTAATTATAGGCGGAACTGACACCCATCACCTTATAAAAATATAATTTCGATTTTCGATACATTTGATTTAAATAATTAAACTGTTTTCGTTCAAATGGTTCATTTGCAAAAGATTGCGTGACACGTATCCCACTTACTGACGCTTCAATCCCAGCATTAAATTCACCTAAATTATCGTAAATATCCGTATTCGCTTTTGTCATTTTTTTATTAAAATAGCCTAGCGCAATCGTGATAAATGGCAATAAAATAAACGTAGCGATGGCTAATTTCACGTGAATGGTTAACATTAATAAAAAAGAACCTGCTAACGTCATAATCGTAATAAAGACGTCTTCTGGACCATGATGCGCCACTTCCGAAATTTCAAAAAGATCAGTGGTCAAACGGCTCATTAATTTCCCTGTTTTTTGATTATCATAATACTCAAACGGTTGTGTTTGAAGATGTTGATATAATTCTTCACGCATATCTGTTTCAATATTCACGCCTAACATATGACCAAAATAAACCACAATAAATTGTAAAAACGTATTGATTATATAAAATGCAAATAAGCCCGCACTAGCTAATGCAATGAGGCGAAAATCTCCTTTTGGCATAATCTTATCAATTACTTGGTTGACTGCTACTGGAAAAGCCAACTCTAACAGCCCCGCAAAAACGGCACACCCAAAATCCAAAATAAATAATCGACGATACGGCCGATAATACCCAAAAAAACGCTTTAACATAACTCCTTAACTCTCCCCCTTCATTCTCATTCATTATACGGAAAAAGACTGTCTCTTGCAAAATTCTAACTTCTATCAGAACACGTGTTATTTAAGTAACTTTGACTCAAAATCATTTTCACAAACTTTTCATTTATCGTTTCCATTTTTTCGGTAAAAATAACTATAATTGTCTTTTCCCGCAAGGCTTTGATTTCTGTACAAAACCTTGAAATACAGTGAAAAATACTCTATTTATTTGTGAAAATATCGGCTACAATATAACATATGAAAAGTTTTGTAAAAAAGTTAAGAGGTGCACTTGTTAAATGAGAACCATTGTTTTTGATGTTGATGACACGCTGTACGATCAGCAACAACCCTTTCGAAATGCGATGACTAAAATTTTCCCAAACGTTGCGACAGAGGATATGCATGAATTGTATCTTCGTTTTAGACACCACAGCGATGAAACGTTTCCGAAAGTTTTAGCCAATGAATGGTCCCTAGATTTCATGCGGTTTTTCCGGATGAATGAAACATTAAAGGATCTAAACTATCCAGGAATTTCACAAGAAGAAGGAAAAATTTTCCAACAAGTTTATGAAGAAGAATTGGATAATATTACGATGCATCCAGAAGTTACTAAGCTTCTTGATACTTTACAAGAGAAAGAAATTCCGATGGGGATTATTACAAATGGTCCAACAGACCATCAATTTAAAAAAGTTAAACAATTGAATCTTGAAAAATGGGTTCCAAACCAAAATATCATTATTTCTCAAAGTACGGGTTTTCAAAAACCTGAAAAGGAAATTTTTGATTTAGCCTGTAATCAATTTTGTATGGAACCTGAACATACTTTATATGTTGGTGATAGTTATGACAATGATATTGTAGGCGCACGTAATGGTGGCTGGCATTCTCTTTGGTTTAACCACCGCTCTCGTGAACTACCAAGTTGCCAACCTGCATCACACCTTGCAGAAGTCACTTGTTTCACCGAACTTTGTCCGACTGTGGAGAAATTATTTAATCTTTAAAAAAAAGCCGTTCTTCAAATTGAAGAACGGCTTTTTTTATTTATTTTTTTGTTTTTTCAGACGTAAAATGATGAACAGGCAGATTATCAATAAAAGGATCAATAAACCGATTAAGAGATAAATAAGTTTAGATTCCGTTTTTTTGACGGTTACATCTTTCTCATTAAATGTTTTTGCTTCCTCTTTTGAGATCGTAAATTCTTTCGTAAATTGCCATTTTTTTCCTGAGCCTTCCACAGTCATTGCCAATACATACGTCCCAGCTTCCATTTCATTTTCTTCATAAGGAATAGGGAAATTAAAAATTGAATTGGGCGCCATTTGCATATCTTCTTGTTCTTTCTCTAAAATAACGTTATTTGTTTTCTTATTTTTAACATTTGCCGTTACTTTCATTGATTGAAGATAGGCTGCTTCATGGTTTAGCAGTGTTGCAGAAATAACACTGCGCGCATTTCTTTGCGTCGGTTCAACTTTCTCTAAAGACAATTCAGGTTGCACAACTGTTTCATTTTCTCGAAGTAAAACAGCTACTGTATAGGCATAGCGATTTTCAATTGCTAAGCCGTTTGTATTTTCTTTTTGCTTGTCTTTCGTTTCATCGACTTTTTCACTAAACGTGATCCCGCCCGCTAGTTGCCCTGAAAACTCTTCTTTAGGCATCTTCACTCGCAATTCAACTACTTTTTCACTTTTAGCAGGCAATTCAACACTCTCACCGCCGTCTTTCAGTTGAATGATTTCTGATAAATCTGCTGGTGCAGATTTATCTAAAGCTGTCAACGACTCACCATATTCAATCACTCCGTTGCTGTTTGTTGTGGCCGACTTCACACTAACATCAATCACTAAATTTTCATCTGTACTATTGGCCGCTCGAACTTTCAAAATTTGTTCTTGGTCTGGTTTCATCATTAAATCAAAATATGTTTTTGTTTTATCTATTTGGTTTTCTGGAATTTCTGTTTCAACACTAAATCGTAATTCTGCTGCTGAGGTTTCAATCCCAAAAGCAAAGAAATAAAAACTTAGGATCATCAGAATAAAATATCTATTTTTCATTTCGCTCTACACTCCATTTCTATGTAAAGGAGAAAGGCTGAGTTCCCCTCTTCCTTTCTCCAAAAATGTTCTTTTTATACTGGCGTATTAGCTAATGTCCAAGTAATTGTTGTTTTGTAGGCATCATTTAATTTAACTGATTTACCTGGCACTTTTAATTGAACATCTTTCATTACTTGACGGCCGTCAACTTCAGCAATTGAACTAGCATTGCCGTATAAGTATGACCATTTCCCAGCACCTTGATCTGTTGCAGCTACCATCACGTTATGACTTTCACCCACTGTACCAAAAGTTACGCTCGCTAAACTTGTTGGTGCAGCGCTTTGTCCTGCTGTCACAGCTGAAGCATTTTGAAAGACAATTTCAGTTCCTTCAAGTGTCTGACCTTTTGTAGCAGAAGTAAATGCAGAATTTTGTTTTGCAGATAAAGTCCAGCCTTCTAAAGTTCCACGATTATCTGTAATTTGAGCAAATAATGGACCCGTTTTTTCAACATTATTTTTATCTTTTAAAACTTGTGCTGATGCAAAATAGATTTCATCTTTTGTGCTGATGATATTTTCACCAAAGTTTAAACTTGAAGCATAGTCCAAGGTTAAGGGGCCTGTAGAACCTTCATCAACTGGTTTGTCAGGATTTACTGGGTCGATAGGTGTCACAGGATCTTTGCCGTCTTTGTCTTCTGGATCCACTACAGGATTTTTGCTGTTAGGATCTTTTTCATCTGGTGCTTTAAATTTTACAATAGCATCTGTGTCGCGATTAGCCACTTCCTCTGCTTGAACTGGTAGTGTGCCTACCGCGATGGTTGCTAAAATTAAGCTGCTTGCGATGGTCATTTTTTTCATGTTAGTGCTCCTTCTCTTCTATTGTTATAGTTTCAATAATTATACGCTTGGTAAATCAGCGATTGTCCATGTTAAAACAGTTTTGTATTGAACAGCATCTTTTGGTGTTGCTCCTGGTACAGTTAATGTGATCGCTGTATTTTTATCTACGCTTTCACCGTCAACTTCCACTTTTTCAATCCCACCGAACGCACTAAGCCAAGTTCCAGAACCTTGACCTTCAGCGGCAGACATCACATTTGATGAATCGCCAGCTACTAAAGTTACTTCATGCGCAGTTGGTGTGACTGCTTTGGAATTAGACACTGCTTTGTTTTGACTTAATTTAATTTCTGAACCGTCTAAAACTTTATTTAATGTTTCTTTTGTCGCTGTTAATTGTGTTTCTTGTTTAACTGTTAAGGCCCAACCGGCATTCGTTCCGCGTTTGTCGGAAATTTGTACATAATTTGGTTTAGGATTAGTCAAATCAGGACCAGAACCGTCTGCCAAGAAAAAGTATTGTGGATTTGCATAATATTTTTCATCTTTATTTGAAATTTTATTTTTGCCAAAGTCTAGACTAGAAGCATAATCGATACTTAGTGGACCAGTTGTTCCTTCATTTGGCTTATTGCCTGTGTCTGGTGTCGTTGGATCAAAGGGTTCAACAGGTTTTTCGGTATCTGGATTCACTGGATCGACAGGTTTGTTGATAGAGGCATCCGGTGTAAATTCTACGATGGCATTTGATTCATAGTTTTTTTCTTCTGCATTCACTTCTGGTGCAATAGCCACGCCTAAAGTGATAGCGGGGATTGTTGATAAGATAATTTTTTTCATTTTATTGTTCCTTCTTTCTTTTTTTTAAAATAAAACTAGCCATAAAGATGACTATTATTCCGAGATAATTAAACATTTGTTGCTGTTTAGTACCAGTTCGAGGTAAGAAGCCTGAGCCTTTTTGATCAACCGTTTTACTTGTTGAATGCTTCAATGATTCTCCACTCACTGCTGGTATTGCTTCCGACTGCTTGGGGAAACGCTGTGGTATCTTACCATCTGGTTTTTCTTTGTTGGCTGGTGGCTCATACTCGCCATAAAAAGAAACTTCTGCATTTGTCGGATAGGCATTTGTTTCAGCAAATACATCAACTGATGAAATCAATCCTAATAGCAATACGCCGCTAACTATTTTTTTGATAAGACTCACCCCCTATTTTGCACTGCCATCAGGTACGTCCATCAAGTGCCAAGTTAGTTTTGCTTCGTATTCTTCTGCTTTGGCCGTCCCTCCAGGAACAGATAATAACAACTCTTGGTCATTTTCTTTCCATTGATCAGAAATATTTGTTTCTTGGTGTCCATTGACTTGGTTGTGAACAAGAATCGATTGGCCTTCTGGAATGTCCTGTAAGCGATGGTTGGTTCTAAATTTTAAAACATTTGGCAATGTAGCACCTGATTCAGATTTGAAATCAGAAGTAACGGTTAGTGCAAGCGACCAATTATTCCCCGTTTGACGAGTATCTCGTATCACTAATGGTTGATCCATGGAAACAATTGGATATTGGGTCGTACTACTAGCGATTTGTAGCTCATTCCCAAAGGAAATCGCTGTTGGTACCGTTTTGAACCTGACAGAGCCAACCACAGTGACTGTTAGCGCTAATTCATCAATCTTGTAGCCTTTATCATAGACTTCCACGACCAACTGCTGTTTTCCATAAGTTAGTTCTGGTAATAACAAGGCTTTTTCCTTAAATGTTTTAGAATTAGTGGTTGTTTCATCTGCTAATTTCTGGATTTCTTGGCCCTCTTTTTTGACAATAAATTGTAATCTATTCCCAGCATCGACATCTTGCCAATAAAAAGGCAGGGCTGTTTTTTGAAAGTCATCAATATCGATTGTTTTTTCCATCGACTTTTCTATACGCTCTTTTGACCAAGATAGTTTCGTTTCACTTAAGAAAACTTCTTTGACAGGTTGGACGACTGTTCCAGAAAAGTTCCCTAAGTATGCTTTATCTGTTGATTCCCAGATATAAGAAACGCCTTCATGAGTTTTGGGTAACTTCCATTCAAACAGTCCTTTTGTGGCATCGTAACTTCCATAAGGGCTAATCGTCAGCGGTGGAAATAGTTGACCATCACGAGATACCACCTTATTTTTTAATTGCAGGGGTTTCCCAGCAATATAATCGACAGAAGATAAGATAATCATTTGATTAGATACATCTAGCCCTGTAATGGCCGTTAAACCTTTTAACGGACTGATATCTGAAATTTGATTTTCTCCCACATCTAAAACTGTTAGATTGAGTGTTTTCTCTAACGGTGCCAAGGAAGAAATTTGATTGTTTCTTGCATACAGTACACGCAGATTAGGAACAGTGCTTAAAGCTTCCAGACTAGTAATCGTTTGATTCATAATACTCAACTCTTCTAGACGTGGTTTATTCGCCAAGGGCGCAATTGTTTTTAATTGATTATTTTCCACATAAAGACGGAGTAGGTTATTTGCTTCCGTAAGCCCATCTAAAGTAGCAATCTGATTATTGGCAGCCCAAATGGTTTCTAAATTACGAAGAGAACGAAGCGGGTCGAAGGAAGTCACTCGATTATTCGGCGTGATTTTTGACGGATGATCTGTCGTATTTTGGATACTTAAATTTTTTAAAGCAGGCATTCCTTCAAGTCCATTTAATGTCGTTAATTGATTGTTCTCAACATACAAGCCTTCTAAACTAATTAATCCTGCTTGACCTAACGGACTAAGATCAGCTATTTTATTGTTTCTCATATATAAAAAACGTAATAGCTTAAATTCACCTTTAGCAAAAGGACTCAAATCTGTTACATTGAGCGAATCTTGAAAAGATAATTCTTCTAAGTTTCTTAGGTATTGAACTCCTTCCACATTAGAAACAACGACATTTTCTAAAATAACTTTATTCAGTTTATCCAATTCTGCTTGGGTGACAGTATTAGAGGTCCGAGATTTGCTTAACTGTTTTCTGATATTTTCCGCAAAGGCTGGATCAGGAAATAGTGTACTGATAGGCGTCGCTTTATCTAAGACAGCACCTGCGTATAATTGGGGCATCATCAGTTGTGCTTCCGTTATCGCTAGTGCTTCATTTGGCGGCTCTTCACTTGTTTCAACAGTCGTTAACTCTTCTGATTGGGGAATCTCCGAACAACTGGTTGCTGAATTTTGCTCTTCTGCCGATGAAGTTTCTGGAATCTTTTCTTCTGAAACAGATGAAACATTTTCTTCACTGGAGGATGCGATTGTTTCGGTCGTTTCGGCGAAAGTTGTTACAGGAAGTAGCAAACTATTACCCAAAAGTAAGGCACTAACTGCGGAGATGCACATTTTTTTCATAAACTTCACCTCCTGATATTTTCTTAATTATAGTGAATATCAACTGAAAATGGGTTCAATTACGACAAACTGTCCAAATTAATTTGTATAGACAAGACAAAGAGCGCCAAATAGGGTTTTCTACCCCTATTTGGCGCTCTTTGTCGCTAAACACAACCAGAATTTATTATGACAAATTCTCAATTATGCCTAATTTTCTTTTATTTCTTTTAAACTATCCTCTATTTTTTCCAATTGCCCAGCAAAAAATTCTTGTTTGGCTTTTGGTAAAAACAATGTGATAGATAAAAGGATTTGTTCTTTAAAGATTGCCCAATCTGCGAATATTTCTTCATTGGTTAAAATCATTTCTATTTTTTCTGCTATTTTTTTCCAGAGGATCATTCGCCAGTTATTTTCACCCACTTCATATTCTTTAAACATGCTTAATACATGAAGAATATGGGGAACATTTTGGCTGACAATCGCCGCAAATAAAAAATCAATAATTACTTGCTCGATAATTTCTAGTGAGCGAATATCAATAATTTCCCGCTCATTGACAGATTGTAGTACACGAAAAAGTAACGAAGTTGGAAACGGCTGCAAGCCAACGTTTTTTTGTAATGCTAAAAATTTCAAATTAAAAATAGTATACACATCGGCATTAATTAATCGTTCCAGAATCTGATTTTCTAATGCAATAATTTCCTCTTTTGTCACAACCGTTTGAGGATTAAAAAGATATTCCAACGCCAACATCGAATACATTACTTCTTGCTTTCCTAAAGCAAAAGACGATTTATCATAATACGCCCGATAATCTGCAACGATTCGACTACTTTCTTGAAAATTTTTACTAAAGATTGCTTGATTAAACTGCTCCTTAGCTAAAACTGTTTTGGACATTGGCGTTAATTTTTCTGTCATTTCCATCGGCGAAATAGACAAGATTTCGACAATAATGGCTAAATCCGAAATACGCAATTCACTATTTCCTTGGACAAAGCGTTGATAACTTCGACTAGAAACACCATTTTCATCAAAGACACGCAGAGGAATATTTTTTCCTTTACGAATCCGTTCAATTTCTTCACCTAGCGGCCGATATTCCATATATTCTTTTTGTTTCAAACGAATTACTCCATTTCTCTTTAAATAAGATAGCAACTAAGTTGAACGGCTATTCCCCAATGCTTAAAATTGTGCGAATATCTTCTTCCGTCATTTTCGCTAATTGCTCTTCATTTCCTTGAATCACTTTTTGGAACAGCTCGCGTTTTTCTTGCTGTAAGGAATTCATTTTTTCTTCAACCGTTCCTTCTGCAATCATCCGCCACACTTCAACAACCTTTTTTTGTCCCATGCGGTGCGCCCGACCAGCCGCTTGTTCTTCGACTGCGGGATTCCACCATAAATCGTATAAAATAACTGTATCTGCACCAGTCAAGTTTAGTCCGGTTCCCCCTGCTTTCAATGAAATTAAGAAGACATCTTTTTCTCCTTCATTGAAGGCATTCGCCATCGTTAACCGATCTTGAGGCTTCGTACTTCCTCGTAAATAGAACGTCTCTAAACCTAATTCATTCAATTCTTTTTCTAAGATAGAAAGCATGCTTGTGAACTGAGAAAATAATAGAACCCGACGATTGTTTTCTTTGGCAGCCACTAAAAAGTCTTTGACTTGTTCCACTTTGCCAGAACCTCCTGTGTAATCCTCAATAAACAAACGCGGATCGCAACAGATTTGTCGTAAACGGGTCAAGCCTGCTAAAATACTCATACGATTTTTCTTGAAGGTCGCCTGATCCATTTGACTGACATCTGCTTGCATTTGTTTTAGATAGGCCAAATAAACCGTTTTTTGTTCTTCTGTTAAGACACTGTACATATTATTTTCAATTTTTTCTGGTAAGTCTGCGAGCACCGTTTTCTTATCTCGTCGTAAAATGAATGGTTGAATCATTTTGGCAATTTCTTCCGGCTTAATTTCTCGAAAGGCTTTTTTGCCTGGGAACAATCCCGGTAAGATCATTTGGAAAATTGACCACAGTTCATCTAAATTATTTTCAATTGGTGTGCCACTTAATGCAAAACGTTGGGGTACTTTTAAACTTTTTAAGGCTTGCGCCGTTTTAGTCCCACTATTTTTAACCATTTGGGCCTCATCTAAAATCAAATAGCCGACACGCATTTCCTGATAAAGCTGAACATCTTGTCGCATACTTGCATAAGAAGTAATCAGAATATCTTCGGTGCTATTTTGTAAAAGCGCTGCTCGTTCTTGGCGGTTGCCAGAAACCACTTGAACATTTAAGGTTGGCGCAAAACGTTTGACTTCGGCTAACCAGTTATAGGTTAAACTTGCAGGAGCGACAATCAAAGCTGTCCCTTTCAAGCGCTCTTCTTCTTTTTCCGAAAGTAAATAGGTAATGGTTTGCAGTGTCTTCCCTAAACCCATTTCGTCAGCTAAAATACCGCCAAATTGATAATGGCTAAGCATTTTCAGCCATTTATACCCTGTTTCTTGGTAATGGCGTAACGTTGCTTGTAAGGATTTGGGGACTTGCGCTTCAAAGTTTTCTGGATGCGTTAAATCCGTGACCATTTTTTTAAAGGAATCTGAAAAATGTGCCCGCTCGTTGTCTTCTAATAAACTTTCGATCATGAGACCTTGATTTTTGGGCACATGAATGACATTGTCTTCTTGATGCATATTTTTTCGAAGCTTCGTTAAAATTGCACTTGTATGGAAAAATTCCTCTGAGTCAAAAGCAAGAATTTCACCACTTTTTAACGTATAAAAAGCATCATTACGTAGCAGACTAGTCAATACTGCATCGATTTCGGTTTCATCAATGCCAGTGACATCAAACCGAATATCCAACCAAGAATCCCCTTCCGCAACTTCAATCGTTGGTTGATGATGCTGGGCATCTAAATACAATTCCCGTAATTTCCGTCCCATCCGAACTTCTCCTAATTGACGGAAAGCTGGTACTTCGGCTTTAAAGAAATAATACAAGGACTCCCCAGCAGGTAAGACTTTTTCAAAGCCTGTGGTTGTTTGCTGATAGGCAAACTGTTGAAATTGTTGCTTAATTGCTGTTTCTTTTGCTTTATCTCGAACGATTTCTTGATTGACTTCAGGTAATTGAGCATATTTCGGGTTTGTCGAGAAAATGACTTCTCCATAGTGATAGTCAATCCGAGCGTTAATCCGACCTTTAATTTTCTTAAAAATAAAGACTGCTTTTAAAGGATGATGGACGACTAATTCTTCAACTGATTCTTCAACAGACACTCGACCAATTTTTTCCAATAATGGTAACACTTCACTAAATAAATCAGAAACTGTTTCTTTTTCATAAATAATTGACGGCTCTTCCAAGCGTTTCATTAATTGAAGTAACGTGGTGTAGATGGCTTCCTGCTCTTCTGTTAGTAAATAAACCGTTTGATCCGCAATCGCCCAGTGATAGTGGGCTAGAAACGTTGTAATAGGATTCTGAATAGTTAATTTGAAGCTTTGTTCCTCGGTTTTTTGCACTGTAAACGTAAGTGGCAAACTGGTTTCTTTGAACGTTAGATAGCGATACTTATGAGTTTGATTGGTCAATATAAACTGACCCGTTCGATTCATTTTTTCAACTAACGATTGACTGCGATCAATTGGTAATAATAGATAACGTTTGTCGATTTTCCCTTTAACTTGAATACCGTTTGCACCTAATAATTGGCTGGTATGATAAATTGCCGCAAGTTCTGTTAAAATTTCTTGAATCTCCATTGAAAAAGAATCATGTAGCAAAGTAAATTGGTGTTGTTTATTCACCATAAAAGTCATTTCTTTTTCATATGCTTGTAAAAAATCACCAATATTTTTCACAATATATGTTTTAGGTTTGGTGCCTTCTAAACCAATTTTTAAAGAAAGACCAATCGTTGATAATTCTGGATAGTAATTATTCGTTTCGATCACATCTAAATGAAATTCTAAACGTAAAGGCTGCAAGGGAACTTCGGCAGAAGCTTTGCTTAATTTGGCAAAGCCTTTGGTAAACATTTCAGCTGTTGATCGATTTGTTTTCTCAAAACTGACTGTTTGATTCGCTTGAATAATTCTTGACACGCCTCGTTGTTTCAGTGCCAGTTCAACTGCCACTGTATGCTTGCAATAGCCATGTTCCATCCAATATTGACATTCACAAACATCTTGTTCTTTGGCGGTACCATCCAATTCAACAAGATAAAGTTCTTCCCCTAAAACCTCAGACAACCAGATCCTTTTTTCTGGATTTTGAACGATAGATAAGACCCGGCCTTCTTGCATATATTCGCGTCCTTGTTCAACGATTCGCTCTGGAATACTCCATTTCATCGACTCACCTCCTCTTCTACTAAGCTAGCTGATAGTGAACGGTACTTTGACCATTCCCATTGCTTTTTATTTGTAATTGTTGTGGAATTCGTGCTTTTAATTCGCCAATATGACTAATAATCCCAATCATGCGGCCTTCATTTTCAATCGTTTCTAACGCCTCCATTGCCATTTCCAATGCTTCTTCATCTAAGGAACCAAAGCCTTCATCAATAAACAACGCATCAATTAAGACTCCGCCTGCTTGTTCTTGAATCACTTCTGCTAAAGAAAGTGCCAAAGCTAACGCTGCTATAAAACTTTCCCCGCCTGATAACGTGTGAGCGCTGCGTACCGTCCCTGAATTGTCATCATAAATATTGATTTCTAGCCCCGTTTGATTCCGATAACTGCCTGCTTCGTGATTCAATTCAAATTGATAACGACTATTGGTCAGGCGGTCTAAACGCTGATTAGCGACTGTCAGCACTCTTTCTAAATACGTTTGTAACATATACCGTTCAAAACTAATTTTTTTAGGATTATTGCCATTCACCGTATCTGCCAACTGTTGTAGTGCAGCAACTTCCTCAAATTTGTCTTCAATTGTTGTTCTTTGCGCATTAATTTCTTGAACCAACTGTTGGTTGTTCAGCATTTTTTCATGCAGTTGATAGTATTTTTTTTCTTGTTCTTCAATTTGTTGTGTTATTTGTTCAATTTCTGTGGTGATTAAAGATAATTCTGGGAACGTATCACTAGATAATTTTTTCTCAATTTCAGCGAGTTGGATAGTCAGTTGGGTTTGCTCTTGTTCAAATAAAGCAATTTGTTCTTGCTGACTTTCTAGTGTCGGTACCTCTTTCAACCACTCCGTCAATTGGTCCTCTGTCACTCCTTGTTCCGTTAAAACTGCGTTTAACTGACTCTCAAGTTGTGCGACTGTTTGTTGAAGTGTTTGTTGTTCTTTCTCCAAATGAGTCAACGTACTTTCAAGGATCATTTCTTCTTTCTTCAAGGTTTCTCCTTGTGTCGTCACGTTTTCTTTTTGACGTTCAAATGCAGAGAGTTCTTCTTGAAGCAAAGCTTGTCGTTTAGTCATTTCTTCGTATGTGACGGTTGCATCCAATAATTGGCTAGCAATCATTTGCTGCTGGATAGTGATTCTTTCCAGACTTTGTTGCATTGTTTCTACTTGTTGTCGGAGCACTTCAAAGCGTTGGGAATTTTCAGCTACTTGTTCTTCTAGTTCCGCTAGATGGTCCTTTTCGACTGAAATTTCCGTTAGTTTTTGTGCTATTTGTTGTTTTTCTTTAGCTAATTGCGACTCAACTTCCGCAATTTCTGCAGGTGTTACTTGTGAAAAAGTTAGTCCTGTTAACGGCAACTGCAAGTCAGCAAACTGCGCTGCTAATTGTTCTTGTTCCTCAGTATACGCAGCTTCCTGTTCTTGTAATTGGCTTTCTTTCTGTTGCTTTTCCGCCCCTAATGCAGAGAGCGTTTCAGTAAATCGTTGTACCGTTTTTTCAACTTCCGTTAATTCCCGTTCCGCTTGATTAATCTCTTCTAAGGAAACTTCTTGATGAGTTTGTTGCTTTGGATGTTCTAAAGAGCCACAAACTGGGCAAGGTTCCCCCTCTTCAAGTAACAAGCTTAATCGTTGGATTTGTAAAGAGGCCCATTGACTTTTCTTTGTCTGCAACTTCGCTTCTTCGGCGCTTTTTTGTTGCTGTTCAACAGCAAACCGTTGTGTCAACTCGTGCAATTCCCCTTGGTTTTGACTAATTTTTTGCCAAGCTTTTTGATTTTTTTGCCAACGTTCTACAAAATTTTGCCAATGATCTGCTACACTAGAACATTCAAAATTTGCTTTTTCAAGTGTTCCTTCTTGTTCAATAAATTGTTTGGCTGTTGCCACTTTATCCGCTAATGTTGTTTTTTCCTGTTGGCAAGATTCATACTCTTTTTGAATGGCTTGATAATTGGCTTGTTCTGCTATTTGTCGTTGGGCTAACTGTTCATATTCTTGGTATTGTGGTAATTGACGTTGAATCGTTTGAAAACGTTCTTGTTTTTCAGCAATCAATGGTTGTTGTTCTTCCAACTCACTCATGATTGCTTGCCAATCTGTCAATGCTTGTTGCGTTTCCATAAGAGCTTGTTGTTTGGACTTTGTTTCTTGCTCTTTTTGTTGTTTTTCACTTCGTTTTTCAAAGACTTTTTCAGCTAAAGATTGCTGTTTTTGGCTCCATTTTAATTGCTGAATCTGTTCCTCTAACCGCTCAATGACGGTTTCCTGTTCAGCTTGTTTTGTTTTCTTTTCCAATAATTCTTCTTTTTGCTGTTGCAAGTTTTGTCGTTCTTCAATAGCATAACGAACTTGCTCTTTTGCTTGTTTGGCTTGTTTTAAGGTTGTAATTTGTTCTCTTTCAACTAATAGTTGTTGCTGAGCCTCTTGTTGTTGGCTTTCTAATAATTGAAGTTTTTCAAAAAGTGTCATTGTCGGTTCAGGTTCTTCTGACCAATGCAACTGTTCTGTTTTCAGTTCAATTTTTTGCTGGGTTTCTTGAATCTCTTGATTGGCAATTTTTAAGCGTTCTTTTAAATTTTCGCTGAACAACTGATACAATTCTGTTCCGAATAAATTACGCAAAACCTTTTCTTTTTCATCACTTTTAGCAATTAAAAAAGTCCGAAACTCTCCTTGTGGTAACAATACAATTTGAGCAAATTGATTGGCATTCAAATGCAATAATTCTTGAATGAGTTCGTCCACTTCACGTCTTTTAGAATAGGCTCGTAGTTCTTTCCCTTGAGCATCTTTGACAATTAAAGAAATTTTGGCACTTTGTTTACGGACTCCTGTGCCACGTTTTTTAAAAAGTTCTTGTTCGGGAAGGCGGTTCAGTTCATAGAGATACTCGTTATGTTTAAAAAGCAAAGTAACTTCAGTGGCTTCTGAGGGGTCAGCAAATGTGGAACGCATTTCTTTGCCTAAACGTAATTTCCCAGAACTTTCACCAAACAAAGCATAGCTCATTCCATCAAAAATCGTTGTTTTCCCAGACCCTGTTTTTCCACTAATTAGAAAAAGTGAAGAATCTTCAAACTTCGTAAAATCAATGGTTTCATTAATATACGGTCCGAAGTTTTTCAATGTTAAAGATAATGGTTTCATCCTATTACTTCCCTCTTTCTAATTGATTAAGTGTACTCAGTTCTTCTTGGACCCATTGTGCTTGTTGTTCTGTCAAGGCCTCTCCTGTCACATCGTTAAAGAAGTCATGCAGATGTTCTTCAGGTGAGCGTTGTTCTATTTGTACCACTTTTTTCTGATTTCCGCTGCTTGTTTCTCGACCATTCAAACGTTCCAGCCCAATAATTTTGGGGTAAATTTTTCGCAATTGATTCATCATGTTGGGAATGATCGCTCGGTCGGTTAATTGGACATGTAAATAATTTTCCCGATTCACTTCTTGATAAAAAGCGGGATCCGTTAACTGCTGAAACGAGCCCGTCAATTGTTGAATGTCTCGCAATGGTTTCAAAGCACGGAATTGAAAATGAACTTCAGTTTCTGTTTCAACAAGCCATACACCCTTTTCTTGTGTCATTTCTGATAAAGAAAATTTTACAGGCGAGCCACTGTATCGAGCATTAGGTGCCTGCAACGCATTTTTTCCATGTAAGTGGCCCAACGCGACGTAATCAAAAGGATCTAACAAAGCCGTCGGTACAACATCCAAACCACCCACTGTTAATTTTGTTTCAGAATCAGTTTTTTCACTGCCAGCGACAAAAAAATGACTAACTAACACTTGTTTTTTGTTGGGGAGAAAAGATTCCTGCATTTTCGCGACAACTTTTTCCATCGCCGCCTGAATCGTTCGAATCGTTTCATCTTCAAAATATAAGCGAGCCGCAATCGGTTCAAAATAAGGCAACAAATAAAATTGGGTATTGTCGATTTCAATTGGTTGAAAGGCTTGTTCTAAACGCGTATTCAAATGAAATTGCGTTTGGTTAAACCAAGGGCCTCCTGTTTCTAAACGCGTGCTGCTATCATGGTTTCCCGAAATAGCTAACACGGGGAAATGCTCTTTGAGATTCATTTGAATCATCATTTCATTAAAAATCTCGACTGCTTCAACTGCTGGAACAGAGCGATCATACAAATCTCCAGCGATTACAACAGCATCCACTTGCTCTTCTTTCGCAATTGCTAAGATTTGTTCAAAGGCTTCCCTTTGTTCTGCCAATAAATCAAAACCATGTAATTTTTTGCCAATATGCCAATCTGCTGTATGTAAAAATTTCATTTTTTCACCGCCTAAAAAAGTCCTTCTTATTATTATAACAAATTTCTGGTATTTTTTAAGAAAATCGGACAGAAGAATTAGATTTTTAACAAACTTTTTTCTTAACGCAAGAAAAAAGACAGGGAGCATCATCTTTTGACGAGACTACCTGCCAGTAACATTTCTATTCTGTAGCGGTTTGTTTTATTCTTTCTCCGTTGATTCATATTTAAAAGTTGGATCAATTTCTTTATCTAACTGATCAAATGCTTCTTGCATCCGACGTTCCACTTCAGCTAAACCGTCTTTATCCATTTTTTTAATATCGCTAATATCGATTGGCTCCCCAAAACGAACCGTTACTTTTTTACGTTTAAACAACTCTTTTAAAGTTAACGGACCTTGATAAACAGATGGCACGATAGGTACTCGCCCCATTTTAGCAATCAAGGCTACCCCACCTTTTAATTCTGAGGAATGACGCGTGCCACTGGGGAACATAATCAAACTTAAATCAGAATTTTTTAAAATTTTGACAGGTGTTTTAATCGCGCTGGGACCGGGCTTCTCACGATCCACCGGAAACGCATTCGCATGTTTTAAAATGAAACGTAAAACAGGATTTTTAAACAACTCTTTTTTTGCCATAAAGCTAAACTTCTTAGGACTGCCAGCAACAGCTAAATACAGCGGTTCCCACCATGTTCGATGCGGCGCAACTAAGACATAGTTTTGGTCTTTTGGTAATTTTTCTTTATTTTCATAATGTGCATTTCCATTAATCACAAATAAAATGACGCGAACCACGCCACGCATAAATGTAAAAAACATAATTTTCTTCCTTTCTTCTCTCCGCTTTCTAGTATGCCGAAAGCTCTACCTTTTGACAAGCTTTTTTTACGTCTATCAATTAGAGAAATAACATGTCCCTACTAATCTAGGGAACAGATTTTGTCATACGGGTTTAAAAGTAGTATAATACATGAACAATCAGATGAAAAGTTGGAGGTTCTTAATCTATGTTATTATCCGGCGAACGGATTGATCAATTATATGCGGATGATATTCAAATTATTCAAAGCAAAGAAGTCTTTTCTTTTTCCATTGATGCAGTCTTATTGGCTAATTTTCCGCAACTACCAAAAAAAGGCAAGATTGTCGATTTATGTGCTGGCAATGGCGCGGTCGGCCTCTTCGTTAGTCGGAAAACAGCTGCAATGATCGACCAAATCGAATTACAACCTCGTTTGGCGGATATGGGTCAACGAAGTATTCTATTAAATAAATTGGAAAAACAAGTAACGATGTATGAACGTGATTTAAAACAAGCGACAGAGGTCATCAAAAAAGATTCTGTCGATTTAGTACTATGTAATCCCCCATACTTTAAAGAACGACCAACTAGCCAAAAAAATCCAAACCCGCACTTAGCGATTGCCCGTCATGAAATTCACACGTCTCTTCAAGAAGTGGTCACTGTGTCGGCGGATTTATTAAAAACAAATGGTCGCCTCGCAATGGTTCATCGACCTGATCGTTTCCTTGATATTTTACATGCCATGGAAAACGCCAATATTGCGCCGAAAAAAGCTCGGTTTGTTTATCCGAAGCCAGGCAAAGAAGCCAATGTTTTACTAATTGAAGGCATTAAGCAAGGCAAAAAAGACGGTTTTCGTGTGTTACCACCTCTTTTTACATACAATGAGAAGAACGAATACGAAGCAGAAATGAAGGCTATGCTGTATGGAGAATAAGAAATCCCATTATTTTTATGTTTTACTTTGCCAAGATGGTTCCTTTTACGGTGGCTATACAACTGAGCCAGAACGTCGATTAACCGAACATAATAGCGGAACTGGTGCAAAATATACACGGTTAGCCAAACGCCGCCCAGTCAAAATGATTCATACAGAGAAATTTGAAACACGTAGCGCGGCCACCAAAGCCGAAGCCGCCTTTAAAAAATTAACGCGTAAACAAAAAGAACAGTATTTAAAAACCTTTCATTAAATGACAATAAGCAAAAAGAAACAACCATCATTTCATTGATGAAATGATGGTTGTTTCTTTCTCTTTTTAAACTAAGTTCTCGACAAAATGAATAACCATTTCGGCTGATTTTTTCCCAGCTTCATCGATGAATTCGTCAAAGCTTTGAGTTGCTTCGCCATCTGCTGTATCACTCATTGCCCGTACAACTAAGAATGGAATATTGAACTGTGAAGCCGCTTGGCCAATTGCTGCGCCTTCCATTTCACAAGCTAAGGCTTCAGGAAACTCTTTCTTAATTTTGGCGATTTTCTCAGCACTATCCACAAAAGTATCTCCAGTAACAATCAATCCTTTACGAATAGCTAAACCAGTTTTTTCAGCGGCTTTCGCAATTTCCATCCGCAAGTATTCACTTGTTTCAAAATACAAAGGCACACCACCAGGCAATTGTCCATAGGCATAACCAAAACCAGTGACATCAACATCAAAGTAAGCTAATTTGTCTGCAATGACTAAATCGCCAACTTTTAGTCCTTCACCGATACCACCAGCAGAACCTGTATTAATCACCATATTTACGCCATATTGATGAATCAATAAAGTCGTGGTCACAGCTGAGGCCACTTTACCAATTCCTGAACGAACCACAATCACCTCATGTCTTCCTAACGAACCAGAAACAAATAAAGCGCCTGCTCGTTCCCATGACATCGTGTCTGTCAATTTTTCTTTTAGAATTTTGACCTCTTGATCCATTGCTCCAATAATTCCAATTTTCATAGTGATTCCTCTTTTCTATAAATTCAAAACGATATACGCCACAACGGCTAATAAAATCGCTACAATAATAATTGCCTTGTTTAACCAAGTACTCCGTTCTCGACGCTTCGAGTATTCTCCTACTCGTGACTTGTTGATTGGTTTTTGTTTTTTCTTTTCTTTACGATAAAACGTCGAAATTTCTTTTTCTTTTCGCTTATACGCTTTTTCCGCCAGCTTCTGTTCTTCCTGCTGACGACGTTCTGCTTCTTTTTCTTCTGCTTCTCTGCGTTTGCGAAGCTCTGTCCGAGTGACTAACGGACCTTTGCTCATTGCGTGTCCTCCTTAAACTGTCTCTGCAGTAAATACAATTCCCAGTATTGTATAGCAAAAAGTGTTTTGGCATCACAAATCGTGCCCTTTGCCACTTCTGCTTTGGCTTCAGCTATTGTTAGCTCGTAAAGTTCCAAGATTTCATCTTCATCTTGAGGACGTGGATTTTCGACTTTCTGCAAATCCGTTGCCAAATAGAGAGCCAATTTTTCATTAGCAAATCCTGGTGACAGATACATTGAATTTATGTAGGTGAGCTGACCTGCACGATACCCAGTTTCTTCTTCTAATTCCCGCATAGCCGTCGTTTCCAGTTGATTTTCTTCTCCAGGATCAATTTTTCCCGCCGGAATCTCTAAAATCACTTGTTCCAAGGGTTTTCTAAATTGTTTAACTAAGACGATTTTTCCTTCTGCGGTTAACGGAATCATAGCTACTGCGCCTGAATGAAAAACCAATTCGCGTTTAGCTGTGCCGCCTGTCGGTAAAGCCACGTCATCCAAAAAAACATCAATAATCTTTCCTTTAAAAATTTCTCGACGTTGAAGTGTTTTTTCTTCGAAGTCCTCATAATTTAACATATCTTTCACCAACCTTTCTTGTTTATCATACCCTAAAATGATAAAAATCGCACCCCTTCTTCTCTAGTTAAACCCTTTTCAAAGAAAAAAATTTATTGCTTTAGAAAAAAATTACATTTTCGAAAAAAAATAGACATAAAAAATTCACAACTTCCTTGTATTATTTAAGCATACCAACAAACAACCCTAACAAAACACTTTTTCATTTTTAACTCCTTTCCCGTCCTACCCCCAATTAGGACGGGTCTTTTTTTGCGTTTTATACTTTTTTTCTTAGGATTTCACTAAATCATAAAATACATCTTCCGCTGTATGTCTTTTCTCTCACAGAGTATGCTAAAATAACTATTGTAACGAGAGCTGACTCTTTCGAGGATTAGATAGATAGGAGGAACTATATAAATGAACAAATTAAATACAAAATTACTGATTGGCTATATTCTTTTAGGAGCCTTAATCATTGCTGTCGCTAGAGAATATGGCTTCTTCGCTTTTGTGATTCTGGTAGGCTTTTTAGTATTCGTTCTCTATCGAAAAAAGAAAAATGCCGCCGACAAAAGCGATCAAATGCCTTACTTAACGAAAGATAAAGAAGCCCATTATCGTGAGTTGGGGTTATCTCCACAAGAAATTGATTTTTTCAGAAGTACAATGAGCACAGCCAAAAAACAAATCATACAATTACAAGAAAACATGAATCGTTCAACTAAATTACGGGCGATTGACTTACGTAATGATACAACGAAGGTTTCTAAAGCTCTGTTTAAAGAGTTAGTGAAAGAACCTAAAAAGTTACACTTAGCCAATCACTTTCTCTATACACATTTACCAAATATCGTTGACTTAACAAGTAAACATTTAGAAATCGAACAACATGAAGTAAAAAACAAACAAACGTATGAAAAATTAGAAGAAAGCGCACAAATCATTGACCAATTGTCAAAATTAGTTAAAAATGATTATGAGGAAATCGTTTCCGATGACTTAGACGATTTAGATGTCGAAATGTCGATCGCTAAAAGCAGCTTGTCGCAAAAAGCTGCAACTGAGGAATCACCTCAAGTAAACGAAGACCAGCAATAATCATTAGGGAGGAAAAAAAATGACTGAGCAACAACCCAAAGAAACAACATCTGTAACCAATACATTGGACGATTTATTAAGTAATCCATTTTCATCAATGGATGAACTAACACCAACGCAACAAAATGAACTATCTGAGTTAAAAGAACAGCAAGCAGCTCCTCGTTTAATTGATAAATTACCACAAGAACGTCAAGCCCAAGCAAAAGAGTTAGCTTCAAAAATTGACGTCCAAGATTCACAAGCAGTAATTACCTATGGTTCAAATGCCCAAATCAAACTTGGCGAATTTTCGCAAGCGATGTTAAACCACGTTCAAGCACAAGACATTGGTCCTGTTGGTGATTCACTGACCGATTTAATGTTTCGTTTAAATGAAGCCAATCCCAATGAATTACGTGCTGGCGAAGGCAACTTTATTCAAAAAATGTTAGGTAAAGTCAAACAATCCGTTTACGAAATTACCGCCAAATATCAAAAAATTGGTGCGCAAATTGACAAAATTGCTGTCAAATTAACCCATGAAAAAGATGGTCTTTTAAAAGATAATGCCATGTTAGATCAATTGTATCAAAAAAATAAAGATTATTTTGATGCCTTAAACATCTATATTGCCGCTGGGGAATTAAAAGCAGAAGAACTACGGACGCAAATTATTCCTGAAGCCATGAAAAAAGCGGAAGAATCTGGAGATCAAATGGATGTCCAAATTGTTAATGATTATAACCAATTCCTAGACCGTTTAGAAAAAAGAACCCATGATTTACGCTTGGCTCGTCAAATTACGATTCAACAAGCCCCACAAATTCGTTTAATCCAAAATACTAACCAAGCTTTGGCTGAGAAAATTCAATCATCGGTGAATACAGCGATTCCGTTATGGAAAAACCAAGTAGTCATCGCCTTGACCTTACTCCGTCAAAAAGATGCTGTGACTGCTCAACGTCAAGTCTCTGAAACCACCAATGACTTACTGAAGAAAAATTCAGAAATGCTAAAAATTTCTGCAATTGAAACAGCAAAAGAAAACGAACGTGGCCTAGTCGATATTGAAACATTACAAAAAACACAAAATGATTTAATTGAAACTATCCAAGAAACATTACGTATTCAACAAGAAGGAAAAGAAAAACGCCAAGCTGCCGAGATCGAACTTGGCCATATGGAAGAAGATTTGAAAAATAAATTATTAGAATTAACACAATAAACAACGTTTAGAACAAACTTCTTATAGTAGAAGCTTGGGACAAAAATCCAAAGTGATTTTTGTCCCAGGCTTGCTTTTCTTTTTACGCTTGAATATTGTATTTCAGCCACTTAATGATACAATAAAAGAAAACCATGTTTCTTTTTGAAAGGAGGAGCAATTGTGCCACAATTTGCTTCTAAAGCCGAAGAAAAAAATTATTATGAACGCCAAGCTAGCTTAGCAGAGTTTTTAACTTGGTATCATCAACAAGAATTACCTGAATATGAAAAACCCTCTTTAACCGTTGATATGGTTCTTCTTTGTTACAACAAGGAAGCTGATCAATTAAAAGTCTTACTGATTCAACGTAAAGGTCACCCCTTTAGAAACTCATGGGCGCTTCCTGGCGGTTTTGTTAATCGTAACGAATCTACTGAAGATAGTGTTTTAAGAGAAACAAAAGAGGAAACTGGTGTGGTGATTTCTCAAGAAAATATTGAACAATTACACAGCTTTAGTCGCCCAGATCGAGATCCTCGTGGCTGGGTCGTGACAGTCAGCTATTTAGCCTTTATTGGTGAAGAACCTTTAATTGCTGGCGACGATGCCAAAGAAGTCCATTGGTTCAATCTTGAACGGCATGGTCAACACATCACGTTATCTCATGAAGATGTGGAAATTACTTTAGACTTGAAAACAGCGGCCTCTCTTGGTAAAGATACATTAGCCTTCGACCATAGTGAAATTATAATTAAGGCGTTTAATCGTGTTGTTGATAAGATGGAACATGAACCGCAAGTGCTTCAAGTCTTAGGAAAAGATTTCACCATTACGGAAGCCCGTAAAGTTTTTGCGAAGTTCCTCGGCGTTGATTATCGCAGCATTGACCATTCAAATTTTAAAAAAGCCATGACACAATATTTTGAAGAGTTAGGTGAACGTCCCGTTGGCATTGGCCGCCCTTCAAAAATTTACCAATTGAAAACAACGACAGGGTTCTAAGAGGAGGGAATATTTTTTGACTGTTTACTTAAGAAAAGCAGAACCTTCTGATTTGCCTGACATCCTTGCTATCATTGAAGATGGACGCCGCACCTTACAAAAAAGTGGCATTCCCCAATGGCAAAACGGCGATGGCCCGAATCAAGAAATTTTAGCAAAAGATATCGACCAGCAAACTTGCTATATTTTAATGGTTGAGGATGCCTTGGCAGGCGTTGGTGTTTTATGTTCGGAGATTGATCCTGCTTATGAAGCGATTTTTAATGGTTCTTGGCAACCTCATTCTCAAGCTACGTATACGGCAATTCATCGTGTTGCTCTAAAAAGTTCCTTTCAAGGTCAAGGACTGGCCTTGGTGCTTTTGCGCTCACTGGTTACAGCCGCTCGTTTGCAAGGTGCTACTGATATTCGAATTGATACACATCCACAAAATCTCGCTATGCAGCACCTGATTAAAAAAGCTGGCTTTGTTTATCAAGGTGACGTGATTTTAGATGTTAACGATGGCGAACGTTATGCTTATCAGATGATATTGAAATAAAAAAGTTAGGGATAACTGCCAGATTGACAGCTATCCCTAACTTTTTACATCTTATGAACACTATGAGCGCTTTGAATGCCCTCACAGGCTTCTTTACAAGCTTGATTAATTAATAAATAAGAGGATTCTTTTTGGCGGATTCCTAATTGATATTTCAATTCATCTATCACTTGGCAAGATTCACTTAATGCCTCTAACCAGAAAAATACTCCTTCTTTATACGTATCTAATCCTTCTAGCAAGATTTTCGTTGCTTCTTTATCATAATACGGCTCTAAATTTTTACGAAACATCATTTCTTCTGTAAAAAAACGATTCACATTATTTCGGCAAAACATATAAGTGTCACGGCCTCTCCGATGTGCAGCCTGATTACAACCGTATTCTTGAACTTCTTTAGAGATGGCTTTGAAAATTTCGTTGTATACTTCAATTCTTTGCATAATTGACAAAATGGTATCTGTATAACTAAACATAACTCCTTGCTCCCTTCCCCTTCTAAGTAACAAAAATTTGCTTGTTACTCTCATTATAAAGGGAATGTTGGGTTTATATCAAATGATACGCTGTTTCCTTGCTAAAATCCTTCGTTTTTTCCTTAGAAGAATAATAAGTAAGCGGATTATTTAATCTGTTATGTTCGGATTTTCTACACTTGGAAAATAAATTATTTTATAAAGCCATTTTCCGTTTTAACTGATGGCAACGGGCCGGTCTGTGTATTGCCAGGAACACCAATATACGTATTGCCGTTGATGGAAGTCATTTCGTTTTCCTCAGCTGATTCATCTTGAACGGTATAATCACTTTGATATAAAAATTCACCGTTCGTATGGAAGACATAGCCGTCTTGATCTCGTTCATCTGGCTTTTCTAAATTTAAAGACACACGTAATTGATGACGGACATTTTCAATACTATCTGGATATAGTTCAACCATACTGCGCCCTTCATTACTAAAAGTGCGCCAGTCAAAAGAAAGCTGTTGTTTATCATAATTGGTCCAAGTCAAACCTTCTTTGACTAAATGAGTCAATTCATTGGAATCCACATCAGTTTGAATGTTTCCATTTAACGAATCAATAATGTCCATTATTTTCATGATTGATTGACCAGATTTCAACTTGTCTTCAACTGCTTGAATAATTTCTTGTTGTCGGAATCCACGCATAATATCGTTATCGCTATGTCTTTCACGGGCATAAGATAAAGCTTTCGTACCATCTAAATGCTGTTTCCCTGCATCAAAATGAATGGATCCTGGCCCGTCTTTGGTGACACCATCAAACGCCTGCTTGACATTGACATCTATGCCACCAACCGCATCAATTAACTTAATAAAAGATAAAAAGTTAAACACAACGTAATGATTGATTGGAATATTCAATAATTTCTCAACTGTGTTAACAGAAGCTGTTGGTCCATCGTAGGTATAGGCGGCTTCAATTCGCTGCATCCCTTGGTAATTTTTCGCATCAATTTGCACAAAACTATCCCGTGGCAAACTTAAATAGGTTATTTTCTTCGTCTTGTTATTCACGGTAATCACCATCATAGCATCAGTCCTAGTTGTGCCTAATTTCCGTTCAATTGTATTGTCTAGCCCCATAATCAAAAACGATTGACTATCTTTATTTTGCGCTTCATTATAATCATTTTTTATGGGAACATAGCCTTTATCAATTGTTTTCTTTAAATAGCTACCCGCTACAGCAAAGTATGCTGAGCCGACTGTGACAAAAAACAAAATGATGACTAAACTAATTAAGCTGATTTTTCGCTTCCTACTCATTGGCTGTACTTCCTCTCTCTTGAAAAGTCTCCACCATCATTACTACTCCTCTAAGCAGACAAGAGACAAGTCTATCTTACCAGTCCCCTTCAAAACTAAACATAGCAGAATTTATATAGGGGTATAACCTAGAGGAAACAAAAAAGAGAGGCTTGTTTGTTTAAAAGTCTCTCTTTTTTGTTATTTATTTTTGTGTTCTTTTTTGAACAATTCCACCATTTTTTGCTGTGGTTTTGGAAAAACATAGTCCGAAAATTGTTGTGCTGCCACCCATCGCTGCGACTCTAGTGTGGCTAATTCGCCTGTATTTCGGCCATAAAAGACTAAGATATGCCATTTCAAATGACTGAAAATATGAACGACTTCGCCTAAGGCACGTTTTTGCCAGACAACTGTTTCATAGTCCGTAAAAAAGCTGACAGGTTCTTCAGCAACCAAAGGCTCTGTTACAGGATCTAACTCTAAAGTTAATTGTTTTTCCGTTTCTACTGGTTGCGCCATTTTTTGCAATTGTTGAAATTGTTTTTTGCTAATTTCTTCAATCGGAAACAGCCACATATTGGCTAACAAACCGGTTTCAGGGCGTTGTTCTAATAAAAATTCTTGCTTTTTATTTTCAATAATAGTGCCGACATAATACACATCTTTCGGCTTAACTTTTTTTGATTTGACTGGATAAGCGGTCATTTTATCTGCCTGATAGGCCGCACAATATTGCTGAAGCGGACAGCTTTCACACTTAGGGGAAGTTGGGGTGCAGACGGCTGATCCTAGATCCATTAAGGCTTGATTAAAATCCCCTGGACGCTCACGATCGATGATTTTAAGCATCGCCGCTTCAAATACTTTACGACTACTCGCTTTTGCAATATCTGCATCAACTTCAAATAAACGGCTCACTACCCGCATGACGTTACCGTCAATTGCTGGTTCGGGGAGATTAAAGGCAATACTGCCAATCGCACCAGCTGTATAGGGGCCGATTCCTTTTAAACTCCGAATATCTTCGATTGTGTCAGGCATTTTCCCACCAAATTCTGAAACAATCTGTTGCGCTGCCACTTTTAAATTACGCGCTCGTGAATAGTAACCTAACCCTTCCCAAGCTTTCAACAACTTATCATCTGGCGCTTCCGCTAAATCTTGAATCGTCGGAAACCATTCCATAAATCGATAAAAATAATCAATGACTGTATCTACGCGAGTTTGTTGTAGCATAATTTCAGAAATCCAAATACGATATGCATCTGTATTCGCTCGCCAAGGTAAATTGCGTTTTTCTCGTTCATACCAAGCTAAAAAATCTTCCTGGAATGAACTAACTTTTTCGGGACTCCACGCCTCCCAAGGCTCTTTATTCGTCATGTTCTACTTCCTTTTCGCTAATAAATTGCTGAATCAAATCATAGTCAAACCCTTTTTGGAATAAGCTTTGTTTGACTTTTTGGACTTTTTTAGAAAAATCAAATCGCTGATTAGCACGCCATAAACGTTCGCCTTCCTTGTTTAACGCTTGTTGTTCTTGTTCTTCGTCCTTTTCAAAAGCTAAAGATTCCAAAGCTAGATCAATGATTTCATTTGTAAAGCCCTTTTGCATCAGATGCAGACGCGTTTTCTGAAGTGCATCTTTAAAACTTTTAGTTCGATAGCGTTTCATGGCTTTTTCTGCAGTTGCTGTGGCAACATTAAGCTGTTCATCTAACGTATAAAAGGTCAAGCCATGCTGAATATCTTCTTCACTAATGCCTTTTTGCTTTAATTGTTGTGCCACATTTCGTGGTCCTTTATCACTGGTTCGCATAGCTGTCCGTACGTAACTTTCACTAAAAATTGCATCATCCAACAACCGCAGCTCTTCTAAACGTTGAACGATTTTTACTCGATCTTCAGGTACAATTTCTTTCTCTTTTAAATAAGTAAAAATCTCTTTCTTTGAACGTAATTGATAGCTTAAATAATTCATCGCCATTTGTAACCCGACATCATAAGAACTGGCTTTTTTTATTTCTTCTATTAAAGTATCTGATAACTCTTGGCCTTTTAGCAGACGCTGCCGTACTAAAATATCTTCCGAGACACGCAGTTTTTCGCCTGAAGATAGCCAAAGTAGATAAAATTCACCTTTATCTTTACTAATTCGTGTGATTGTTGTCATCTTATTCTCCTGCCCCTCTAAATCAGAACATATATTCTACTATACCATAGAATCCTTGGAAGCCAAATAAATAAAAATGTGCTAAAATGGGAGGAAGTGAAAAATGTGAGATGACTAAAGGATGAAAGAATATGACCCAACAACTAGTAAAAAAAGGCCAACAAATTTCTTTAAAAATTAAACGATTAGGAATTAATGGCGAAGGTATCGGCTATTATAAAAAATTAATTATTTTCGTTCCTGGGGCGCTACCGAAAGAAGAAGTGACTGCCACGATCACAAATGTTACACCAAAATTTGCTGAAGGAACCCTTCAATCTGTCAAAAAAGCTGCTAAAGATCGCGTGGTCCCTCCTTGTCCTGTCTATGAAACATGTGGCGGCTGCCAACTACAACATTTAGCCTACAAAGCACAATTAGACTTTAAAAAAGATTTATTAAAGCAGGCACTTAACAAATTTAAACCAGCCAATTATCAAAACTATGAACTACGAAAAACAATTGGGATGGAGAATCCTTGGAATTATCGAAATAAAGCCCAATTCCAATTACGCCAAATCGATGGCCAAGTAGAAGCTGGTCTCTATCAAGCTGATTCACATCAATTAGTACCGATTGATAACTGTTTGGTCCAACAGCCTGCGACAACCAAGGTGATGAATACATTAGTTGATTTATTGAATAAATTTCAATTACCAATTTATGATGAACGTAAAAATAGTGGTATCTTTCGAACATTAATGGTTCGAGTGGGCATCCAAACTGGCGAAGTCCAAGTAGTGTTCATTACACAATCGCAGAAATTTCCACAAAAAGAAAAAATGGTTCGCGCAATTAATGAACAATTACCAGAAGTTGTTTCTATTATGCAAAATGTCCAAAATAAAAAAACCTCTCTAGTAATGGGTGATGATACCCTTCACTTATGGGGCAAAGAAAGCATTGAAGAACACATTAACGACGTTGTCTTTGATTTATCGCCGCGAGCATTTTTCCAATTGAATCCAGAACAAACGGAAGTTTTATATAATGAAGGAATCAAGGCCTTAGATTTACAACCAAACGAAACTGTTGTTGATGCTTATTGTGGCGTCGGGACCATTGGCTTAAGTTTAGCGAAACAAGCGCATCAAGTTCGTGGTATGGATACCATTCCCGCCGCAATTGACGATGCTAGATTCAATGCAAAACGACTTGGTGTTACGAACACACATTATGCTGTTGGAACAGCTGAAGACTTATTACCTAAATGGTTCAAAGAAGGCTTTAAACCTGATGCCATTGTAGTTGATCCCCCACGGACTGGTTTGGATCGTAAATTATTAACGGCCCTTTTGAAACAACCACCTAAGAAAATGGTGTATATTTCTTGTAATGTATCCACGTTAGCACGTGATTTAGTTCAATTAGCCAAAGTATATCAAGTAGACTATTTACAATCTGTTGATATGTTTCCACAAACCGCTCGTTGTGAAGTTGTCGTAAAATTAACGAGAAAATAAAAAAAGGCACCAAGTTTCACGAAATTCGTGAGACTTGGTGCCTTTAACTAATTAAACAATTATTTACTTAATTAGCTATTTTTTCGTCCGAAGAAGAATGAAACCACAGCAACTAAAATTACTGCCCCAATAATTGATGGCACAATTGCCATACCTGCTACGTGAGGACCCCAGCTACCTAAGATTTTTTCTCCGATAAATGAACCAACTAAACCGGCAACGATATTCGCAATCCAACCCATTGATTGACCTTTGCTTGTAAGTGCGCCAGCGATAGCACCGATAACAGCACCAACGATTAAAACCCATAAAGTATGCATAAAATAATTCCTCCTAAATGCTTTATCTAGCGAATAATTCGCTACGTTACTATTATGGACTACTTTTATTAGATAACAAAATAGTTTGCTTGTTTCCATGAAAAAAAAGCAATAATTTCTGATAATTTCATTAAAAAAGCTCAGAACAGGAGACCGAAGTGCACTGTTCTGAGCTTTTATTTAAGAAATTGTTGGTCGTTTTACTCGTTCATGTGCGACATCCGCTGCTTGAATCTCTTTATTATTAAAAGGTGTTAAGCGGAATGCCAATTGGAATTCTTCAAACGTAGTCCGGTATTTTTCTAATTGCCACTGGCCACAAGAGTAGCTACCTAGGGCGTTTTGTTTGTAATCGATATTTAAAACAACATACTCACTTTCTTGTAATTCATTGGTATGCTTAGCAGCATCTAGCGCTTGTTCTTCAAAATAAGAAACACTAAAATTATATGAATCAGCCGCTGTTGCTACTACCCCTTGGCCGCGATCATCCGTGAATGCGGACCATTTAGTCGCCATGTGGTTACCATTGGCTTGTGGAACAACATAATTAGTGAACATTTCCGCCACTGTAGCATCATAAACGCCAAGTAAACCAGCTTCTTGTGAATCTACATAGTTTTCTCTCGGCCCTTTACCGAAATATTTTACTTCTGATAGAGACTTGTCTAAATGGAGAGTCACACCCAAACGTGGTAACATATCTGGCGCATTTTCAATTTTACCAGCAGGACTACCTTTTAAATCGAAGAAAATTTCGCCATTTGGTGCAATTAAATACTGATAGGTACATTGATAATGCCAAGCACTGTTAGTCGTTCCGTTAATTGTTTTTACGATGACTTGGATAAAATCATCAACTTTTTTCCACTCAAAAGAACGGACAATTTCATGCTCTAAATGTAAGAAATATTTCTTCTTCATTTCATCAATAATTTCCATATCATTACTGATCGGTGCCCGCCAAAATGTAAATTTCGGCCCTTTATGCAATAATTTTTTACCATCTCGTGTCACATTCGTTAAGGCGCCCTTCACTTTATCAAAATTAATTGAAAAGTTTGGTCCTTCAATGTATAAATGAGGGCCAATTTCCTTTGCCATTAGCGAGCCAACTGGTGTGATCTCAATCCCTGGTGTTGCAATTGGCAATTCAAACTGTGCGGTAGCTAATTCATGACCAGCAGATGCATAGGCGGTCGTTTCTTTCAATTGATATGAAAGAGTTAAATAATAGGCGGCTCCTGCCTTTTTAGGAAAATCTAAATGATAAGGTAAGTGCAGTCTTCCTTCTTCTCTAGCAGCAATTGCTGGCACTGCTACTGTCCCTGATTGAATCACTGTTTGATCTTCAGTAATTGTATAAACCAGCTTAAAGATAGCCAAGTTTTCAAAGTCAAACCGACTCAATAATGAGAATTCACCTGACAGAACGTCAATAGCGCTAGTTGTAATGGGTTCAATGACTTTTTTGTATTCATACAAGCTAGGAGATGGCGTACGGTCAGGCATCAACATCCCATCAATACAAAAATCTTTGTTACTTGGATCATCGCCGAAATCGCCGCCATAACGATAATAAACTTCACCGTTATCTGTTACCGATTCAATGCCATGGTCAAACCATTCCCAAATAAAGCCACCTTGTAATTTATCATGAGCATAAAATAGCTCTTGGTATTCTTTTAAATTCCCAGGGCCATTCCCCATCGCATGACAATATTCACATAAAATATGCGGTTTTTTTGAATTTTCAATAATCGTATTCATCAGTAATTCTCTAGTTGGGTGTTCCAACCACGTATACATTGTAGAATAGACATCCGTGACCTCTGCCTCAAAATCACCTTCATAATGAACTAAACGTGTTGGATCCATTTCTTTGGCAATACGGGCCATTTCAATAAAGTTATGACCAAACGCAGATTCATTTCCTAACGACCAAAAGAGAATTGATGGATGGTTTTTATCCCGTTGAATCATCCGTACCATCCGAGAAACATAAGCCGTTTCCCATTCTGGATCGTTGCTAATCCAATCATATTCTCCGGTTAATTCAAAGCCGTGACATTCCAAATCAGTTTCATCAATCACATACATTCCATATTCATCGCATAAATCATAGAAATAAGCAGATGCTGGATAATGGCTGGTTCGAATGGCATTAATATTAAATTGTTTCATTAAACGAATATCTTTTTCAATTTCTTTACGACTAACCACTCGACCATTTTTCGGATTATAATCATGACGATTCATTCCTTTTAGTTTAATGGCCACACCATTGACTAAGAAAGTCTCACCAGATACATGAATATTTCTGAAACCAACTTTTTGCGGAATAACTTCGACGACTTCCCCTTCAGAAAAAACAGTGATAAATAGTTGATACAAGTATGGTTTTTCAGCTGACCAAGCAGTGACAGACGGTAAACTTGCTGAAAATTCAACCGTACCTTGATTTCCTGCGACAGTCTCTTTAAGAACCGTTTTTCCCTGCTGATCCATCAACTCCAATTGAACTTGTTGTCCTTTGTCTTGCCAAAATTTACCCGTAATTGCCAAGTGGCCATTTTGATACGAATCATCTAAATCGGAAATAATAAAGAAATCTTCCAGCCCATTTTCTGGTACACCGAGTAATTCAACATCACGAAAAATACCACTTAACCACCACATATCTTGATCCTCTAAATACGTACCATCTGACCATTGATAGACTCGCACCGTTAAATCATTTGTTTCACCAATTTTAGCGTAAGGCGTAATGTCAAATTCTGCTTCATTTCGTGCACCTTTACTGTAGCCAACTTCATGGCCGTTCACCCAAACATGATAAGCTGAATCTACGCCACAAAAACGTAAAATGATTTTTTTATCGTGAAATGTTTCATCTATAGCAAATGTCCGTTTGTAAATACCTGTTGGGTTTTCCGTTGGTACATACGGCGGATTAATGGGAAAATTGTACCATAAATCAGAGTAATGCATTTTGCCATATCCTTGGACTTGCCAATTTCCAGGAACAGTGATTAGATCCATTTGGCTTGTATCAAAGTCCGTCGCAAAAAAGTTTTCTGGGCTGTATTCTGGCGCTTCTAAAAAAAGAAAATGCCAGCGTCCGTTTAAATTTTTGTATGCTTGTGTATATTTATTTTCATTTAGTAACGCTGTTTCTTTCGAGGGAAAGCTCGAAAAGTGTGCTCGTCCAGGCAACCGATTAATACTATCTACTTTATAATTTTCCCAAGTCTTCATAATCCATTTCTCCTTTACCAACTTCATTTTTTTCTTTTGTTTCATATCGTTTCCAACAAATCCAAGCAAAGCCCATAAAGACAATTAACCCAATGATGTTATACGCCAACATGCCCAGTGGACTAGCGGTTCCTTTCGGTAACGTGCCATTGATTTCTTCCATGATTAATTTTGGATCTGGCACAGTTGACATAAAGAATACAAAGATAAAAATGGCTAATAAGAAAATCCCCGCAATTAAGCCAAAGGTTCGATTACCAAAGCGGAAACTTCTCGGCATTGTTTCTTTTTTCCAACGAAGCCCAATATAGGCGATTAACAAGAACAAGACAGGCACTAATGACGTAGAAGCTGTCATATTAATTAACGTTTCTAAAAAGCTATCCATATTTCCAATTCCTAATGCTGGAATGGCAACTAAAATCGTCACAATAATTCCTTGAACTAACAAAGCATTGGTTGGATTTCCCTCTTCGTTCGTTTTCACTAGCCACTTACCGAAGACCCCATCAGGAATTTCTGAGAAAAATACTTTAACTGGTGCTGCCGTCCACAGAGCCAAAGAACCAAGACTTCCGACAAATAAGATAATTCCTACTAAGCGCACCATCATTGCTGCGGGAATATGGAAATACGTACCTAAAATTTTAAAGATATCAAAAATACCATTTGAAAAGTTTCCTTTTAAGACGTCCGTTGGCACTACCAAACCTACAGCAACGGCACCAAGAATATACATGATGCCGACCGCAATCGTCGCACCAATCATCGTGCGGACAAACGTTTTATTGCCGCCTTTAACATCCTTAATGTATACGCCGATACTTTCACCACCGCCAACAGCTTGTAAAATCCACGCCATCGTCATGAAAAAAGTCCAATTAAAAGTTGGCATAATTGACGTCGTGGTAAACTCTTGTGCTGGTTCATTGCCAAAACCAAACACGACGACAAAGGCTAAAACCACAAAAGCCACGCCCATAAATAAACGAGCACCACCCGCTAAGCTAGTCACTTTCGAAATCCACGAAACCCCTTTAATACAAACCCATGTCATTAACCAAAATAACAGAATAGAAATCACTGCAATTATTTTAGTACTATGGTTTCCTTGAAAAACGTTTTGACCTAAAAAAGCGTATGAACCATAAATCAATGTATTCGGTAGTAATGAACAGAAGAAAAACAAGTTGACAAAGAAATACGACCAAGCACCTAAAAATGCCCATTTAGGTCCTAACACAGATTCCAACCAACTGTGAACACCTGATTCATTTTCAGAATTAGCAGAAGCAAATTCTGCAATCATTAGAATAAATGGTAAAAAGTAAAAAATAGAGCCGAATAAATAGCCTGGAATAGTTGCTAGGCCAATCTGAATACTGTTGTTAACAATGCTGGGAAAGGCAAAAACCGCTGAAAAAGTCATGAGCATCAATGCGACAGAACCTAATCGTTCCCGTGAATGTGTTGCCATTTTACTACATCCTCTCTTTATCAAATTAATTAGTACTCACACATTGTAAAACGCTTACAGTTTTTTGAAAATAAAAAATGTTGCCTATTTCTTGTAAAGATGTTGACTTTTAGAAAGCCTTTACATACTCTTATAAAGAGGTGATAGCATGCAAAATGTTTTTACAAATAATGTCAGCATCCTGATTAATGATCAACCTATTAGCCAAGAATTTCATCTTTATGAAGCTGGCTATGAAAAATGCCGTCCGACAAAACCAACTGAGTTTGCCCCCATTAATTATTGGGTTTTGCATTATTGTAGCGATGGTGAAGGCTATTTTTCAACACCCTTTATGGAAAAACAACACATTACCGCTGGCGATTTGTTTATGATTCCAGCCAATTGTCGCAATATTTATTATCCTAATCGGCAAAATCCTTGGACCTATCATTGGGTCGGTTTTGTTGGAGATCTTTCGTCTCAGTATTTAGAAAAAATAGGCCTGACTACCGAAAATTGTATTTTAAAAGGAACTGTTGATAAGAAATTAGAAAGTTTATTTAAAAATATTTACCAAGAAGCGAAGAAACATAATCATTTTGGCAGTTTAAGTGAAAGCTTTCAATTGTTGAATTATCTAGAGCATCATTCCGTTACACAGCACGAAAACCAAAGCCAACAATTATTTAACCAAATTAAAATGGCTATTCACGAAAATTTTTCAAACAATCTTTCAATTAGTCAATTAGCTTCTGAATATAACATTGATCGTAGCTATTTATTTAAGCTGTTTCAGCGTTATGAACAAACAAATCCTAGTATTTATGTACAAAACTTAAAATTGCAAAAAGCCTGTTCTCTGTTAAGAAAAAGTTCCTTAACCATCACGGAAATCAGTTTTGAAGCAGGTTTTTCTTCACCTTCTTATTTTTCAAAATTTTTCTTCCAGAAAAAAGAGATGACACCTCGACAATATCGTCAACAGTTTTTGACTTAAAATAAATTGTTGCTTATCTGTAGTTAAAGAAAAAAACGATTTATTTAATAATTTTCAAATTTAGGTAGTTCTTATAATTTATCTATTTTATAATTAATTAGGGTTTTATTATAGGTGGGAGTGTGATATATAGACTAATCAAAATCAATAAATAATTTACAAGTTTTAGCAAATAAACAATATTGGAGAGAAAAATGAAACATTTTATTAAAGAAAACAAAGGTTTAGCCATCTACAGCTTTTTAATCGTCTTTGCTACTTATGGTATTAAACTATTTAACAATACTTACGCTATTGATACTATGCACTTAATGACTAACTACAGAGGCTACTTAAAACATTGGGTTTCGATTGGTAGACCAGGATTAGTAGCTTTAAAGCTTTTAACATACAACTATGTAAATGTTTATTTTTTAAATTTGTTAGCTATTATTTTCTTTGCTATTGCCACTATCTTGTTGTGCTATTATGTTGATCTTTCAACTAAGCAGATTTATAACAAAAAGTATTTATATATTATCCCAAGTATTTTTCCAACCAGTCAATTATTTAGCGAACAATTTTACTTCGTCCTACAAAATTTTGAATTTTCATTAGGTATCTGTTTGGTTATACTTTCTCTCATTGCTATTTACCATATTCCCAATAAAATTTTTAAATTATTCGGCTTTTTGTTGCTGACATTTACACTTACTATGTACCAATCATTCTTTGTATTTGCGTGTACCTTAATTTTATTCAAGATTTTAATGGCATTGTATTTTGCTCAGTTGAATGACCTTAAAATTTCTTTTAAAGACTATGCCTTCAAAATTGGTCATTTTATTCTACTAGCTATTTCATCTCTCGTTCTATCTCAACTAATGACGGTGTTAGCAAAAAAAGTTTTAAACGTTGAAAGCTCCTATCTAGATAATATGATTCTTTGGGGTAAACGCCCCTTGATAGATTCTATCAACGATATTAAAGATTACGCCAAAGAACTATTCTTCCCTCCAGTCGGAGACACTTTTTTTACACCGCTGTTTTTGATATGTATTCTTTTACTGGTCATTGTATTAATTAATATGTCCTATCTGAAACGCAAAAATGTTTTCTTCATCTTTATTACCTTGTTAGGTATTCTAATCACCCCACTCATGTTTACAATTTTAGGTGGAAAACGTCCAGCAATTAGAGGTGAAGTACCTAACTTCCCTGCTGTTTTAGCGTTATTACTCATCTTTATTATGATTTACTGGGGATACAACTTTGTGCTTAAACATTTATTAGTTGGCATAGTAATTCTCTTTACTTTTATTCAAGTTCGGGAAACAACCAACCTAGAATATTCTGAGTATCTAACAGCGGAAGAAGATTTACGTACTGCGGAAATGATTACAAATAATATTTATTCAATGGAAATTGAGAATCCAGAATCCTATAAACTTTTAATGTATGGAAATCGTTCTCCTCGGAATGTTTCAAATATAAAAGGGGAAACAAACGGTGTCTCATTATTTGAATTCATGCCTAACTCGGTGCATACTAGTTTAAATACTTTACTCTATATGAAAACATTTGGATTAAATTTTAATGATCCTACACCAGAAGATTTTGAAAAACACAAAGCTTTACAAGCGGAAATGAATGTCTGGCCTAGCAAAGATTCTATCCGAGTGGTAGATGATTGTATTGTTGTTAATTTGTCAAAGTAGACAATTAAATTTTATAGATATTTTACTAACGGTAGTTGTTTTAGCAAAAGACAACTACCGTTTGCTATAAAAAAAGAACCCTTGCCACACAAGGGTTCTCGAACATTCAAAAGTTGAATGAATTATTTTACTGTGTTGATAATATAGAAGCTCCATTAACTCTATTGTTGATTAGAATGGGATTTCTACGATTTATAATAGAAAGAAAAACTCTGATATTACTCAGTATAATCTGAAAAGTATGGTCAAAAAGATAGTCAAAAAATCGCCAGTATATCGAAATTTACATTGAGTGGGGAGAAAGAGCCACTATAAATTGAAGTGAGAAAACCTGTTTTATAGCGTTTCTTAAAAATGTAAAACGGACAAAAATACTAAAAATCAAATAGTTCCTACCAAAAACTCTGTCAAGAATTTTTTTCCTAGTTTTGTTTACATTGATATAACAACTAACAGGATACAAACATCTAGAAGGATTATACTTCAAAGTCTCTAACACTTCTTTTTTCATCTTCAGTGAGCCCAAAAAGTTGCATTACCAATTCGTCTATTTGATTGTTCAGCATCAAAATTTTGGTTTCATCTTTCTTTTCTTTTTTTATTTGATCCATGAGTAGTTGAACAAGTTTTGAAATATCTTCTTGTTGTTCATTACATGCAGTTGGAGTTGGAAAATTTCCAAGTTCATTAACTTTAAACTGAGGAAAAATTCGACGTTGAAATTTATCGTATTTCATCATAAACCATAGAGTTAGTAACTTTGAATTGATTATACCCAATACATATAAAGGATCAACTTGAATATTGATTATATCCATCGAATTTATATCATTTATTAAATGGGAATCCGTATACACGGCCTCAATTGCATATGATTTATTGGTGGGGATTTGTCGAACTAATATTCTAGGACTATCAAATTTGATCGAATAGCGTGGCTCAGCTAAGTTATCTCCATACTTAATCCATTCTCCATTCCATGTTAAATTATACCGACTAACATTTTTTCCTTCAAGATACTTGACATAAGTTTCATCTATTTGATTTTTTGAATGATACACTCTATTTTCTTTATCATATTTTTTTTGTTTCGGTTTTCCTTTACCAATCTGATAAGCTTTTATTCCAGTTGTTACTGTTGCAATTTCCGGTCTATTGAGGATAGGAAAAGAATTAACTTTCCAAAATGCATTGATAGCCGCTTTAAATTTAATCATAGAAATACTAAAAACCGGATTATCCCCAAAAAAGTTTGATTCTACACGCCCCACAGGATTAAATTCTCCAGCTTTTAATTCTAAAGCCTCGATCCAGTTCGGAGCATTCTTTTTGAAAAAAAGAATACAATTATCAACGCTAGCATCGGTGAAAATCTTATCTAAAGAATTTATCAAAACAACATCACTAGTTTCGTCAGTAATAAATTTACGCATTTTAGAATTTGTTTGTATAGTCAGAAAATTATTAGGAATAATGTAACTAAATGTTCCTCCTTTTCGCATCAGCTTGTAAGCTAATTCAATAAATAGTGTGTAGGTGTTAGCTTGATACTCACTGACATCATAAGTTTCTGAAAAATATTTTTTCATATCTTCACTAAACGATTGATTACGTGCAAAAATATAAGGAGGATTACCAATCACAAGATCAAACCCCTCAAATTCCCCATCCTCACTAAGAATTTCTGGAAATTCCATTCTCCACTCTAATCCATTTGCAAACATTGGGTTTTGCATAGCTTTATCAAAATCTTTTTGTGCTTTTGAAAGTTCTTTACTAATTTCATCAAATCGTTTTTGTTCCTCTTTTTCATCTCCAAACAAATCAACTAGACCAGCAACACTTAATTCTTTTTGAAGTTTCTTTAATCTTCTAAGTTCTGGACTTGTTGCGGTGTCATCAAATGAACTCTTAATTTTTGTGATTTTCTCAAAAATTTCTGACTTTGTATGCTTATTATTAGTATTTTTATATTCTTTCACTAAACTCAAATATTCTTTGAAATCATTTTTTCGCATATCAAAACTAAAGTCAAAATCAAATTTATGAAGCAAACTATCTCCAATTTTTATATTGATATCAATATTAGGTAACGTCACTAGCTCACCTGATTCTGCATAGTAAGAATTTTTAAGAAGTTCAATCCAAAGACGTAAGCGACAGATGTTCACAGAATTCGGGTTAATATCTACACCAAATAGGCAATTTTCGATAATCGACTGCTTTTGTATAAATAAAGCCTTTTGGATTTTTAAACTATTCACATTACCTCTATTATAATAAAAATTATCCCCATACCCATCTTGAATAATCAGCTCATCATTCGTAACATAGGCATTAATCTCTAATGGATGATTATCTTCATCAAAAAGAACCCGTAATTCCGATTTAAGTGCAACGATCTCATTTAATACTGATACTAAAAAATGTCCTGATCCTACAGCAGGATCACATATTTTCATAGTGTCTATTACATTTGAGATTTCTAAACGTCTTGCAGTACGCTCACCAATGCTTTCAATCTCATTTACATAATTTTTTATATCTTGAATATTTTTTGCTTTCCATCCAAAAGCTAAATTAATTTTATCAACTGCTGTAGATCGAATTGCTTTTCTAGACATATACATTGTAATTTTTCCTGGAGTAAAAAAAGACCCATCAGCATAACCATTAATCTTTTCGAAAATCAATCCTAGCACAGAAGCATTAATCAATTCATTTTTAGAATTTATTTTCCCAGTAATTGTTGTTGAAAAATCAAAACTATCTAAAAATTTAAATAAATATTTGTGAAAATCAATTTCACCAGTTTGACGTTTGCCATTATTACCTCTTAAAATAGTTTTATTATATATTTTTATATTTTCTTCTCTTAATTGATCAATTTTAATTCCATACCGACTTTTCTCAAGTTCAGTTTCTTCAAAAAGAGAACTATTTAAATACGGGATATAATTAAATTTTTCTTCTAGTCTAGAATTTCTATCTTCATGACGCCTTGCGAGTATACCAAAAAACAAGTCGCTTAAATCACCATAAGATTTGATTTTTTCGTAGGTTAAGAACTTGAATTTCTTGTCATTATTATTAAATGCAACTAATTGAGATTCTAAGAGCTTTAGAAATAAAATACGATTTACCCATACAACTGCTAACTGAATGGCATTCTCATACTGTTTTTTTTCAGGTACATCGATTTGATCTAACCTACTAATTATTGATTCTACTAATGAAGCATACTGTCTTTTCCCAGGTTTCAATCGTGTAATTACTTTAGAAGAACCTTCCTTAACTTCTTCCAATCCCATTATATAGAGAAGCTCATCGTAAAATACTTTATTCAATTTATTCGAATCAGTAAAAATCTCCTTATTTAAAAGATTTTCTGAAGAATAAAAACGGTATAGCTGAGTGAGGTTATTTTTTTTTAATTTGAATGGTTTTGTAGATATCAAAGCATCCCTCAAATCAAAATGAGCAATTCTAATTCCTTTTTCTATTGCTTTATCAATTTCTGGTTTAATAACTTCTGTATAAAGGAAGTCTGTATTTGGACTTGCCAATTGACGTTTTCTCCATTTATCGTATAAGTCTCTAAGTCTTTTATTCTTATAAAAATGCTTTTCAAGCTCACTCGCTTCGATAATAAACCATGAAAGACCATTAGTAACAATCGCTTTTTTTATCTCTAAATTTTCCGAAACAACACGTTCGAAAAGGTAATATGAAATAACCTCTTGAAAAGCTTTCGTATTCAAATTTTTCGTTGTCATCATTTCACTTTCATTTTTTAACCTCTTTGTTTCAATAGCAACACCAAGAGAACTGTTACTATCTTGCCCATTATATATGGCTAGATCAATTCGATTACTTGTATTAATGAAATTGTTAGGAAGAATAGCTTTCAGAAAATCTGAAATTATATTTTTTTGATGTTCTTCGGATTCGTTTTCCTTTGCTTTTAATGTTTCTAGATAAGAAATCAGTTTCTGTTCAAACTCTTTTTTTTCATCTTCTTGAGGCATAATTGCTTGAACATTTTTACTCATACTTTCTTTTAAAGTAAGCTTCTTTATGGCCATTAAAACTTCTCCTTTTCGCAAATTATCAAAAATATTCTATTTTATTACTTTTAAGCAGAACTCTGTCATACTGAGTATATCACAATAATTAATTTAAAAGCGACATCCCAAGGCCTTAAGACTCACTTCTCAAACCACTCATAAACCTCATCCACCGATTTCTCCACATACAATTTCATCAACGCTGGTCGCATAGTCTGAAATATCTCAACTAACTCTTTTCCACCAAAAAAGGTAGAAAACGGCTTATCTGTCATCACTTGTGACAATCCAGAAATCAGCTTTTCCGTTGCTTTATCGTCATCTAACACATTAATCAATTTTCCAATCATATATTCTTCTGAAAATTCAATGCTTCCTTTTCTTTCAAGATTATCAATTGCATCCTCTACCATCTTGCCGATCTTTTCTTTTTCTCCGTACTTTATCTCACCACTCATTTCAATATAGTCGTTGGTATCCGAAGTAATAATAGTTGCTGCCTCTTCTTTTTCTTTCTCAGTCAAACCACTTAGCTTTTCTGAATTTATAATTTTTTCATTTACGATATCAGACACATAGCGACTCATAATATCTGGTAAAATATCCGCAAAGCAATCATCAATAAATTCCTCAACCGGATATCCTACTTCATTCTCCCAGCCAGGATTTTTAAAATCTCCAGAAAAAAATTCTTCTTTAATTTGACTGATTACTTCTGGATATGCCTTAATTAAATCAGCTTGTCCTTTCAATTTAAGATAATCTGCAATATATTCCTCTATATCACCAAAGTAAAACCAACCGACTGACTTGCCACTGATTTTCGCAATTTTCTCAATCACATCAATCGGAGCTAAATTATATCCTTGTACATAAGAGCTAATTGTCGGCTTTTTCAGACCTAAACGATTGCCAAACTCCGTAAACGAAATGTTCATTTCGTCTTTGATCTGTTTGAGCCGAGCACCAACTTTCTCTTTATTCGGTTGTAGCAATCCAAACATTTCTATCTCCTCCTATATGATTTCATATACAGCATAACACACGTATATTGATTCGTATATATTTTTTCACAAAAACCATTGACATCGTATACTAAAACGTATATTATCTATGTTGTAGAGGTACCCTACATTTTTTTAAATGAATCGTATATAAAATCGTACATCAGAAAGGAACAACGATATGCCTATTAAAATCAACGATCTAACCTTACCGAAAGAAAAATTAGAGAAAGAATATCAAGTTGTGAGTGTTTCAAGATGGCAACGAGATGGGGAAATTCTAGGCTGGAGCTATGAATGCATATTGCCAAGGCTTAGGTTCGAAAAAATCAACGTTAAAGTTGCCAGTGAATCTCCTATCGTAACCAAAGAAGAATTAGATGAGAAAGGAACTGCGCTTGTTACATTTGATAATCTTGTCGTTTCTCCTTGGGGGCGGTCTAATGGACAGTTTGTCAGCTATGGACTCTCAGCAACAGCTACTTCTGTAAATTTAGTCCATAAAAAACATTCCAATAACCCTACTTCTTCGACAAACAATTCTAACTCTTAAATTTCCTGCTCGTTTGTTGTGTGATTTAGTCGTGAGTAGCTGGGCACCAAGCCCAAAGCTGCTTGCGACGTAAAAAATCGCACAATAAATGAGCGGGGTAGCGGAAATGCAAAGCATTTCTGCTCCTTTACTTGATTTATAGAACAACATCTGTCGAAAGAAAGATTCATCCTTGTTCATTAAAAATTGAATACATTCTAAACATCAGTAAGGAGTGATAATGATTGTTAAAAATTTACAATCAAAAAATCATTGAAACTCCTACGTATATAGAAATTTGGGAATATGAAAAACCTGTAGTTTATAAACTCGATGAAAAGAAAAACAATGATTATCCACATAAAACTCCTGAATGGATTAAAAACTTAAAAGAACCGAAGAAAAAATTCAATGAATTATCAGCAGACAAACAATATAACAGTCTAAAACGAAAATCTAAACATTATCGAAATATGCGTTTTGAAATCGCTCGATTAATTGATCAAAATTTTGATTCTAACACAAAATTTCTGACACTCACCTTTAAAGAAAACATACAAAATATTGCCACTACGAATGATGAATTCAAAAAATTTATTAAACGATTAAACTATCAATTATTTAAAACGAAGAAATCTCAAATTAAGTGTTTAGCAACGTGGGAAAAACAAAAGCGTGGCGCCATTCACTATCATATTATTCTGTTTTCCTTCCCTTTTATTCCACATGAACAATTAATGGATATTTGGGGACATGGACTTGTTTGGATTAATAAGATTGATGTGGATGCTGTGGAAAATAGAGGAAGATATATCAGCAAATATTTTGATAAAGATTTGGATATCAAGGAACATAAGAAAAAAGCCTTTTTCAAATCTCAAAACCTAAAACTTCCTAAACAAACCAAAAGATTGACAGAGAAAAAGATCAACAAAAATAACCTTGATATATTGTTCTCGACTGATTATATTCGCAAAACACCAAAATTTTTAACAGTGCTAAACGAAGCTGGTCAGTATGAACAAATTACTGAATTTGAAGAATCAAATGTTACTTATACAAAAATAAAGAAAGACAAAGGAAAAGTTGTTCATTGAATTCATCATTCGTGGTGGCAATTTCCTTGTGTAAGAGGTGCAAATATTATGAAAGTAGAAGTTCCAATTGAGTTTGATGATATTCTGATCGAACTTGTCATTCAAAATGTTATCCAAGCACTACAAGATTCAAAAAAACTTGATGATGAAATAGATGAACTACCACCCTATCCAAATCGTAAGCAAGTCAAACAAATTTTAAAAATTGGAGATGGTCGCTTAAACGGATGGATTGATAGTGGATTAAAAGTAATCCCGTTTGGTAAAGAAATGCGGTTTGATCGTGAAGATATTAAGAAATTCTTGAACCAACTAAAACTTTAAACCTTGATTGAGTTTAGAAAGCTGTCTATTATTAATTTAGAGAGGAGAAAAAATATCCTTTGATATACTGGCGAATTACAAAGGAGAAAATCATGATAAAAAAATATCAAAAGAAAAATGGTAATACCGCTTATATGTTTAAAGCATATTTGGGTGTTGATCCCCTGACTGGTAAGAAAATGTATACTACACGCCGAGGATTCCAAACCCAAAAAGAGGCAAAAATTGCATTAGCTCGACTAAATGTTGACGTAAAAGACAATAAATATACACCAGAAAAAAATTATACCTTCACCCAAATTAAAGATTTATGGATCAGGCAGTATAAAGATACTGTGAAAGAAAGTACGTATCAACGTGTAAAATTTCTCTTTGATAAAAACATCTCAAAAAAATTTGGTAACAAGCGAATTTCTAAATACACCGTTCCCTATTGTCAAAATGTCATTAATGAATGGAAAGAAAAATATGCAACTCATCGAGCTTTGAAATCTTATGTATCCAGAATATTTGATTTTGCTATCAGAATGAATGTTTTGGTAGATAATCCGATGTCCCATGTCTCTTTTTCAAAGGGAAAAAATCGAGTGAATGAAAAGAGAGTAGTTTATTTAGAGTCAGACGAATTGAAACAATTTCTTATTTACTGTGAAAATGATTCTTTCCCATTAACGCTTCCTTTTTTCAGACTTCTTGCTTTTACTGGAATACGAAAAGGTGAAGCATTATCTCTTACTTGGAATGATGTAGATTTTAAGAATAAGCAACTTATAATCAATAAAACAGCTGCTTTGAATGAAAAAAACAAAGTTGTTGCCACGACTCCCAAGACACCAAGTTCAAATCGCACAATTTCACTTGATGGAAAAACAATTGAAATACTTGAGCAATACCGAAAAAATCAACGAGAGTATTTATTAGCATACGGGCAGAATGCCTTACAGCCAAATCAATTAGTTTTCGCTTCAAAGAATAATAACTATATCGCATTAACAAGATTTAATGATATCTTAGCGAGAATATGCGAGCTTCATGATTTGCCACATTTAAATATTCACGGGTTTAGACATACTCATTGTAGTCTACTTTTTGAAGCTGGCTTATCAGTCAAAGAAGTTCAAGATCGGTTAGGCCATTCTGATGTACAGACTACATTAAATATCTACACTCATGTAACTAAAAAACAAAAAGATGTAGTAGCAGAAAAGTTTTCAAATTACGTTAATTTTTGAGGGATGGTCAAAAGTATGGTCAAAAAACAAAAAAAGAGCTAGAACCCTTATATGACAAGGTTTCTAGCTCATAATAATCAAAAATAATTATTTTACTGTTACTGAAGCGCCAACTTCTTCTAAAGCAGCTTTTAAAGCTTCTGCTTCTTCTTTAGAAACAGCTTCTTTAACTGGTGCAGGAGCGCCATCAACTACAGCTTTAGCTTCTTTCAAGCCTAAGCCAGTTGCTTCACGAACTGCTTTGATAACTTTAACTTTTTGATCGCCAGCTGCTGTTAATTCAACAGTGAATTCAGTTTGTTCTTCTGCTGCTCCACCTGCTGCTGGTCCAGCTACTGCTACAGGAGCTGCTGCTGATACGTCAAATTTTTCTTCGATAGCTTTAACTAATTCGCTTAGTTCTAAGATAGTTGCTGTTTCTAACTCAGCAACGATGTTTTCAATGTTTAATGCCATTTTGAATTTCCTCCATTTAAATTAAAATTGTTTGTTTTTTATTTGTTTGAATTAGACTGCAATTAAGCAACTTCTTCGTTTTTCTCTGCCACTGCTTTGACAGCGTAAGCCACGTTGCGGACTGGCGCTTGTAATACAGATAATAGCATAGATAGTAAACCTTCGCGGTTTGGTAGTTTTGCCAAGGCAGTAATTTGTTCCACTGAAGAAACTTTTCCTTCGATGACGCCACCTTTGATTTCTAATGCTTTTGCATCTTTAGCAAATTCGTCGATGATTTTAGCTGGTGCTACTACATCGTCGTTGCTGAATGCGACAGCAGTTGGGCCTGTAAAGACTTCGTCTAAGCCGTCTAAACCAACTTTTTTAGCTGCACGAGAAAGGATTGAGTTTTTGATGACTTTCATTTCTACGCCTGCATCACGTAATTGTTTACGTAAGTTAGTGACTTCTTCAACTGTTAAACCACGGTAGTCCACGATTACAACTGATGCTGCTGATTCAAATTTCTCAGCGGCTGCTTGAACTAGGGTTTCTTTTTTAGCGATTGCTGCTTCACTCATTTATTTCACCTCCTGATTTTGATGGTGGAGTTGGACTTGGTTTACGATATGTAAAGTAGAAGAATCAAATGAAACTTCGCTCACTTCGTTCGTCAAGTATTGTTTTACATCGGCTTTTTTTCAAAAAGTCGTGTAAAACAACAAAACTCCATGCCACCGTAGACATAGAGGGACCGAATTGTATATAACTCAACAATTGTCCTCGGTAGGAAATTAAGACTTGCGTCACCTACTGTCTTCGGTACAGTTAATTATTAACCTCACTCACTTTACCATAGGGTAAGTGAGTGAGTCAAGAATTTTTTAATTATTTTCTTTCAAATTAGAAAGAAGCTTGGTCAACGTGGATTCCAGGTCCAAATGTTGTTGTTACTGAAATGTTTTTGATGTATTGACCTTTAGCAGTTGATGGTTTAGCTTTCAATAATACGTCGTTAATTGTGTTGAAGTTTTCAACCAATTTTTCGTTATCAAATGAAACTTTACCGATTGGTACGTGGATGTTACCAGCTTTGTCAACGCGGTAAGTTACTTTACCAGCTTTAACTTCTTCAACAGCTTTTGTAACGTCCATTGTTACAGTACCAGTTTTAGGGTTTGGCATTAAACCTTTTGGTCCTAAGACACGGCCTAATTTACCAACTGTAGCCATCATGTCAGGAGTCGCAACAACTACGTCAAAGTCGAACCATCCACCTTGGATTTTTGCAACCATGTCGTCGTCGCCTACGAAATCTGCACCAGCAGCTTCAGCTTCTTTAGCTTTTTCGCCTTTAGCGAATACTAAAACAGTTTGTGTTTTACCAGTTCCGTTTGGAAGCACAACTGCTCCACGGATTTGTTGGTCTGCTTTTTTAGGGTCAACGTTCAATTTGTAAGCAACTTCAACTGTTGCGTCAAATTTCGCGATGTTTGTATCTTTTGCTAAAGCTACTGCTTCTTCAACTGAGTAAGCTTTTGTAGCATCAACTTTTTTCAATGCTTCTTGCATTTTTTTGCTCTTTTTAGCCATTTTGTTTCCTCCTTGATTGTGGTTATAACGGTTGTACCTCCCACGTCTTTCATATCTTTAAATATGAAACGAACTGAGAAGCTACTTCTTTGAGTAAGTGTGGAATAAAAATTATTCTACGATGATACCCATGCTTCGTGCAGTTCCTGCAACCATGCGCATTGCTGCTTCAACGTCAGCGGCGTTTAGGTCTGCCATTTTAAGTTCAGCGATTTCTTTCACTTGATCGCTTGAAACTGTTGCAACTTTAGTTTTGTTTGGTTCACCTGAACCTTTTTCGATTTTTGCAGCTTTTTTCAATAAGACTGCAGCAGGTGGTGTTTTAGTAATGAATGTAAATGAACGATCTTCATATACAGAGATTACTACTGGAATAATCAAGCCTGCTTGGTCAGCTGTACGAGCATTGAATTCTTTAGTGAATCCCATGATGTTGATACCTGCTTGACCTAACGCTGGACCTACTGGTGGAGCTGGTGTTGCTTTCCCCGCAGGAATTTGTAATTTAACGATTTTTTCTACTTTTTTAGCCACGAAAATACCTCCTTAAGTTCTCGTGCGTGGTTAATGGGGTTGAGATTTCCCCTCCCACTCAACGTACATTTAAAACATACCCTATTACTATACAGGATTCCCTTTACTTTTTCAAGATGTTTTTATGATTTCAAGGCAATTTTTTTATCCGTTATTTTCTTCATGAAATGCGCATCATGCTCAATCACTAGCATTGCAGGCTTCACAGATAAGATTAGCGTTTCTAATTGTTGATGATTAAACACATCCAAGTAATTAAGGGGTTCATCCCAAATATAAAGTTCAGCTGATTGAGACAATGATTTGGCTACTTCGACTTTTTTCCGTTGCCCCATACTCATTTGTTCAATTCGATTAGTGAAAACGGCGCGCTCCATCCCAAGTTTTCGTAAGTTATTTAAAAATTGGGTGTAATCTAACTGATTTTTCTCTGCAAATTCGGATAAAGTTCCTTGATTGTCTTCATAATCTTGGCGCACATAAGAAATGGTTAATTGGTGAGCCAAAGTGGCTTCGCCTTCTGAATCCCCAGAAAAATCCCCCAACAAATACTGAATCAAGCTCGATTTTCCTGAGCCATTTTTTCCTGTTATTCCAACAATTTCTCCCGCGTTTATTGAAAAAGAAATTGGCGCAAATAGCCAATTTTTCTCGTAGCCTAGACGAAGCTCTTCCACCGTCAATAATGTTTTGTGATGCGTTGGCTGATAATCCATTGACAAAGGATCAATATACTCAAGATCTTTTAATAGTTTTTCTTTTTCTGCTAATTGTGTTTCGGCACGTTGTTGAATGTGTTTCGAGCGCTTCATTACGCGCGCTGCCCGGGCACCAATGGCTCCTGTATCAAAAATCGCCCCGCTTCCTTTTTCTTTAGCATTGCCGTACTTATCACCTTCACGGTTCATCGACCATTCCGCTTTTTTACGAGCGGTTTCTTTCAAGCGATTGACTTCTTTTTTGATTTTTTCATTTTCTGCTAGTTCAAAAGCATCTCTTAATTTTTTTTGCTCTTCATAAATAGAAAAATTCCCTTGATACAGCGTCAATTGACTTTTTTCAATCGCCAAAATATGATCAACCACTTCATCAACAAATGCCCGATCGTGGCTGACTAAAATAAACCCGTGTTTCTTTTTCTTCAAATATTCAGCCACTTGTTGTCTGCCAGCTAGATCTAAGTGATTTGTTGGCTCGTCAATTAAAGGAAAGGCATTTTCTTCAATAAAAAGAAGACCTAATAAAACTTTCGTCTTTTCGCCGCCTGATAAAGAAGAAAAGGGACGCCATAAAACTTCAGGATCAACGTTTAAAAGCGTTAATTCTCGTTCTAATTTCCACTGTTCAAAAGAAGTCACCTCTTGTAAGACATAATAAGTGAGCTGTTGTTCTTCTGCAACTGTTTGTGGAAAATAGACGAAATCGACTTGATGCAGAATCTCTCCTTGGTAATCCAACTGCTTTTGTAACAATCTTAATAAGGTTGTTTTCCCACGGCCATTGCGGCCAATCAATCCTAATTTCCAATTGGTATCCATCGTGATATTTGCCTGATCAAAAAGCAATACTTCTTGATTATCATAGGCAAAAGATAGTTGTTTTAGTTCAATTTTCGACATAAATATACCTCCATAAAGCAAAATTGATGCAGCTTTACGGAAATCAGCGGCATCAATCCAAGGTATACAAAAAGACCCGTGGCTGAATTCTTTAAGCTAATTTCCGAAAATCCGCACACTCCACCCGCTATATTCAGGCAAAGTTATACAGTTTCTCTAAAAAATTAACTTAAATTTTCAACGCACGAATCCCTCTTTTCGTCTTTTATTATCTAGAATTTAGCATCTCTTCACTGATTTGTCAACGAAGGCCCCTTGCTTTCATTCTGATAAAAATTTAAATTATTCGCTAAAACACAAGCGATTGCCTAGTTCCCCGCCATTTTTTGTGTTAGACTTCCAATGAAAACATATTCTAATGAAGAAGGTGCTGAAATGGAAGAGTTACGCTTTAATAGTGTTTTTGATATTATCGGACCTGTTATGATTGGTCCAAGCAGTTCTCATACAGCTGGAGCGGCAAGAATTGGAAAAGTGGTTCGGAGTATTTTTGGACAGCAACCTGATAGCGTTGACATTTATTTATATGAGTCTTTTGCCAAAACTTATCGTGGTCACGGAACAGATATCGCCTTAGTTGGCGGCCTTTTAGGTATGGAACCAGATGATGAGCAATTAGCCAATTCTTTGGAAATTGCTTATGAACAAGGAATGGAAGTTTGTTTTATTCCTAAAAGTGAAAAAGCAGACCACCCTAATTCCGTTAAAATTGTGGTTTCTTCTGGCGACCGAAAACTATCTGTGACAGGAATTTCAATTGGTGGTGGAAACATTCAAATTTCTGAATTAAATGGCTTCAAATTGTCTTTAAGTATGGGCACGCCAACATTTATCGTTGTCCATCAAGATGTTCCTGGCATGATTGCTAAGGTGACCAACATCCTTTCAGCTAGCGATATCAATATTAGTACAATGACCGTTACCCGAGAATCTAAAGGGGAAAAAGCGATTATGATTATTGAAGTTGATCAAGCCGAAGTCGGTGACATTGTCATGCAATTAACTGAAATCCCTCATATATATAGCGTCAACTATTTTGACTAAATGAACGTAAAGGAGTAATACGATGTTTTATTCAATTGAAGATTTGGTAGCTCAAGCGAAAGAGTACCCTTCTGTGAGCGAATTAATGATTGCAACAGAAATGGCTCATGGCGGGTATTCTCGTGAACGAATTATTGAAACAATGGAAAAAAATCTAGCCGTTATGAAACAATCTGTCGCTGAAGGAATCGCTGGTGTTACCTCAGTAACAGGGCTAACTGGTGGCGATGCAACCCGCTTAAATGATTACATACATTCAGGCAATTTTTTAAGCGGTGAGACCATTTTACAAGCCGTGCGAAATGCGATTGCTGTTAATGAAGTTAATGCAAAAATGGGCTTGATTTGTGCTACACCAACCGCAGGCAGTGCCGGAGTAGTTTCTGGCGTCTTGTTGGCAGTTATTGATCGCTTAAAGTTAACGCATCAGCAACAATTGGATTTTCTATTTACAGCTGGGGCTTTTGGCTTAGTGATTGCCAACAATGCCTCAATCAGTGGTGCCGAAGGTGGTTGTCAAGCTGAAGTCGGTTCTGCTAGTGCAATGGCCAGTGCCGCTTTAGTTGCGGCTTCTGGCGGTACGCCTGATCAATCTGCGCAAGCTGTAGCCATTACGATAAAAAATATGATGGGTCTCATTTGTGATCCTGTTGCGGGACTTGTTGAAGTCCCTTGCGTGAAGCGAAATGCATTAGGTTCTTCTCAAGCCTTCATCTCAGCTGACATGGCTTTAGCGGGGATTCGAAGTGTCATTCCACCAGATGAAGTCATACACGCTATGTACCAAGTGGGTCGCCAAATGCCACAAATTTTCAAGGAAACCGCTGAAGGCGGTCTTGCGGTGACACCAACTGCACAACGTTTAAGCAAAGAAATTCTAGAGAAACAAAAATAGAAATAACTATAGCAAGAAGCTTACAGAAAAAAACGTCCATTCGTTTTTTCCGTAAGCTTCTTCTTTAATAACTTGTTCCGCCTAAACCAACCACAGCGACAATTCCATTCATGACATCTTTCATCGTTTCACCCACAAATGAAACGGTTCTACCATCAATGCGTTTAATCATTGGTAACATTTCAATACGATCTGCTTGTGCTGTCGTCACACATTGCAATTTTACGGTTGCTGGCGTTCGCAAAGTATATTTGGGTAATTCAGACAACGCAAAGGAAGTTAACACCTGACTTGTAGTTGCTACGATAGCTTCTCGAACTTGTTGCATGGGTCTATTTTTGATTGCATAACGTCCCAGAGATTCTTTGGTGGAAACAAAGGGAACTTCGGGCATCATTTTTTCTTGAAAAAGTTGTTCCTCTAAGCCTGATTCACCGATAATTAAACCAACAGGGACACCTAATTCGCTAGCGTAAGCTGCATTAATTGTCGTTTCATTCATCGCTAAGTCGTTTATTTTTAAATCATAAGCAACACTAGCGCTATACCCATGATCCATATTCCCTTTTTGTTTACCAATACCGGCATGATAACCTAAGAAAAAGACTACATCATAGCTACTATCCAAGCCACTCATCATATAATCCATGCGAGGAAAGCCGCTCACTAAGGAAATTCGTTCATCCATTTCTGCTAAGCGCGCATAAGCTAAATTCAATCCACGGCTATGCGAATCGGCAATAGTAATTTCTGTAATTTGTTCATTTTTAGCACTCTTTTGAATCCCTTCAATCAACCAAGCCACATGTTGGTGATATAATTCTCGGAATAAAACGGTGTCTTCTTTTTCCATATCAAATGTCGCAATACCTGCTAATCCTTCAATATCGCATGACACATAAATCTTCATTTGTTCCACTCCTTTGACAATGGCTGAACCAGTGCTTGAATTTTGTCGGCGTCTAAATTTTTGATTAATTGAATGACTAATTCTTTCGCCGCTTGGTAATCTTGAAAATCTACATAGCAATGGGGTGTGTGAGCGTAACGGACAGGAATTCCTACAACAATCGTCGGGGCTCCTTGAACTTGTGTAATCGCCATGCCATTGGTTCCACCACCACTTCGAACAGAAACTTGAACAGGAATTTTGTGTATTTTAGCAATCTCTAGTGCATACTCTTGAAATTCCGGATTCGTAATCATAGAAACATCAAAATAACGTAACATCGGTCCTTTTCCCATTGCTGATTGAATCATCTCTGGCGTTTCTGCCGTATCATCAGCCGGGCAGCCTTCGAAAACAATAGCTAAATCAGGATTGACTTGCTTTGCGGCAATAAGTGCTCCTCTTTCGCCAACTTCTTCTTGTGCAGTTACTGTCGCAACTAACTTGAATGGAAGCGTCTCTTCTTTCAACTCCTCCATGACATCCACTAAGCAAGCACAGCCAATGCGACAATCAAAAGCTTTTCCTAAAAAAAGATCTGTCTGTTCGTTGTAACAGCACGTCACATCTGGAATGACCGGTGCACCAAGATCGATTTTGTACGTTTCAATTACTTCTTCTTTTGAGGTAGCCCCAATGTCGATCGTCAAATCAGCAATGGTTAACGGTCGCTGACGTTCCTCTGGTGTCATAAAATGAGGGGGCCGACTAGTAACTACGCCTGGCAGATAGGTACCTTCCCGGTTACGAATCCGAACTTTTTGTGCAGAAATCGTATTAGGGACCCAACCACCTAACGGAAGAAAACGCAACAAGCCGTTTTCTTTAATTGCTTGAATCATAAAACCCACTTCGTCACTATGAGCATCAAAAAGCACTACTGGACCTTCACTTAGATTATTTTTCTTCTCAAGATATAAATTTTTAATGGCATCTAGCCGTTGAATAGTAAAATCCGCAGTTGCGTGTTGAAGGATTCTAACGACTTCTGTTTCAAAGCCTGAAACACCATTAGCATTTGAAAGTTCCTGAATTAATTGAACAGCTTGACTTTTTTTCATTTTTTCCCAACCTTTACTTGTCGCCGATAGAGACTGATTTGTAATAGCCTGAACCTAATGGACCATAGACTAAATTTTGGACAGAATCGGCCACTAAGCGTGCTTCTGTTAATTGATAAAGAGGAACTAGGGGTGCTTCTTCCGCAACCAATTGATCCACTTTTTGTAATGTTTTCCAACGTTCTTCATATTTGTTTGCATAAGTTACGTTTGCTTCTTGAAGCAACTGATCGAAGTTCTTATTAGACCATTTACCAAAATTATTGGAATTTTTTGATTGCAATAAGTTTAAAAAATCGATTGGATCAGCATATACCGGCGTCCAGCCACCAACCACAATGTCGAAATCTCCGCTGCGACTTTTTTCTAAACGATTATTAAAAGGAACTGGCGAAACATTGACTGTTAAATTTTCTAAATTATCTGCTAAAGCTCCTTGAACATACTCACTGATTTTTTTAGCATTTTCTGTATCCGAACTTAAAATCGTTAGCTCCGCTTTTTCAATTCCTAATTCTTTTTTAGCCGTTTGCCATAACTCTTTCGCTTTTTCTGGTTCACTAGGATTTAAATCTCCTAATTCCTCTGCAAAATCTTTTTGCGTTTCTTGATTAGTGAAACCTGTTGGCACGAAGCCAAGTGCTTTTTTTGAGCCATCATTTAAAACATTTTTAGCTAAACGTTCAGAATTCAATGATAATGCTATCGCTCGACGTGCATTCTTATTTGCCAAAAGATCTTTTTGCGTATTTAATTGGATATAATACGTTCCAGGAATTTCACGAATTTTCAAAGCTGCATTGCCTTGTTCTTGTGCAACAATTTCTCCAGAAATTTTTACAACATCTAATTCTTTCCCTTCGAAAAGATTTTTCCCAGTATTGACTTCTTTAACGACTTGGACATCCACCTTATCTAGCGAAACATTCGCTTGATCCCAATAATTTTTATTCTTCACATAGGACCAAGTATTATTCGTGCCATCCCAACCTTCTAATGTGAAGGCGCCATTGTAAAGTGTTGACTCAGCTGATGTACCATAGTTTTTGCCCGTTTTTTCGACAAATGCTTCATTTAAAGGATAAAAAGCTGGCACCGCCAATAATTGTTGAAAATAACTCATAGGATAGCTTAGCTCTACTTCCAAGGTATGGTCATCAATGGCTGTTACTCCTAACTCTTCTTTAGATTTGCCACCGTCAACAATAGCACGATAATTTTTTAGCCCTTCAAAGTAATACGCTTGCGGGGAAGCTGTTTTTGGGTCCACTGTGCGCTTCCAAGAGTATTCAAAATCATTGGCTGTGATTGGCTCGCCGTTACTCCATTTTGCATCTTTTCGAATCGTAAAAGTATAGCTTAAACCATCATTGGAGGGCTGTACTTTTTCAGTTGCCAATGCTGGTTTCGCTTCTCCTTTTTCGTCAAAGGAGAAAAGTCCCTCCCCTACTTGGCTCATTACATCTGCTGCTGTATTATCCATTGCCAACGACACGTCTGCCGTTGATAATTCCGAATCAATCCCGACCCGTAATACCTGTTGTTCTTGCTTTTTGGTTTCTTTCCCAACACTTCCACAGCCCGAGAGAAGTAAAACCATGATTGCTGTCAAAGACAGCCTTTGCTTTGTTGCCCTTTTCATAAAAACACCTCATTTTTTTATTTTTTGATACCTTTTTCCCACAAAATTATTTATAATCTGATAAAGGAGGTTTGCTCATGAACTTAGATTACTTAAAAGAAACGTATCATTTAACGAAAACAGAAAGTCAGATTTTGTATTATTTGGATCAACAAAGTACGAATGCGGCCGATTTGAGTATTCGGGAAGTTGCCAAACACTGCTTTTCTTCGCCTAGTTCCATCATTCGTTTAGCCAAAAAATTAAATTTATCAGGTTATAATGAACTTATTTACAAATTAAAAGAAGCCCATTTTTCTCAGCCAATCCCTTTTGAAACAGCGCCTTCATTTGAAACAACCAACGAGTTTTGTCAACTGCTTGCCAAACACAAGAGTCATTTATTTGTTATTTTAGGTCATGACTTTTCACGACATTTGGCGGCTTACATTAGTGAAGTTTTCAATTTTCATGGCATCCCCAGTATCACAACAGCCTATACTCATTCGATAAATAGTCAAAATAATCAGAATTTTCTTTTTATCATTCTTTCACATTCTGGTGAAGAAAAATACCTAAAAGAAACAGCTCTGCTTGCGAAAGAGAAAAAACATCCTATCATTTCTTTTGTTGGCGCCAAAAATTCAACTCTTGGTCGACTGGCAGATCTCGTTTTTTCAACTGACTCTTACAGCCCGTTTTCAACAAGTGTCGCTCAGCCACAAATGTTTTTTGGCCAAACATTAATCACCTTTGAAGCCTTGATTTGTGCTTATTTAAATCATGAGGATTACATTCCAATATCTCCTAAAAATAAATAATTTTATTTATTATAGCTGAAAAAAGCTATTTCGCTAGCCCAAGTATAGAAAAAGGCACATGTTCCATTTTTTATGGAACATGTGCCTTTTTGCTATTTTTTACTCGGCCATAGAAATTCAATTAGCAATTGATCTACTTCAGGATTTTCATGTAATTGGCTATGTTGTGCATTTTCTCCTTTAATAATCTGGCTAGTGACTTGAGTTCCTCGCTGTCTTAGCAAGGCGTTGACTGCTAAGGCACTAGATAACGGTACCGTTCCATCACTTAAATCTGTTGCACTTAATTGACCACCAATTAATAAAATGGGCAGTTTTTCTGGAACAACATTGATCATCTCTTGATAATCCAAATACCGGCTACTTTTTTCTGTGGGGCCGTTTTCTAGTTCCGTTTCGATGGTTTGCTGTTGACTCGTATCAATAAAATCATTGAAAGGTGCCCCAATGCTGACGAATTTTTCAATTTTAGGTAACGATGCGTCTTGCCCATAGGTTCCTAAATAACGTAAACCACTAACACCACCCATAGAGTGCCCGACAATATTGGCTTTGTTCACTTGATAATTTTTTTGTAAATAGAGTAATGTGTTTTTTATCCATTCTGTTTGATTCCATTCATTGTTTTTATTATCTTCAAATAGAACTTGAACACTGGGATTCGTCGCTTTGCCACTTAAAGCTCCTCGCTCTTTAACCACGGTCCCATCAGGTTTAACGAGTAGCACTAATTCTTGAGTTGTGGCACCTTGTTTCTCCAAGCGATGCAGTAACGAGCCAAACGAATTTTTAGTTCCTGCGTAACCATGAAAAAAAAGTGTTGGTGTTGTTGTGCGGTTTAACTCAACAGTTGCTTCTTTTGTGGCGGCTTGGTTGTCATTCTTCGTGCTTGCTCCAATTTGGCAAGCACTTAATAATAGAACAAGACCCATTAGCAAAGAAAAATAACGATATTTTTGGGCATGTTTCATTTTTTTCATTCCTTTCTGCGATGAACTAAAAAAGGGCTTGGAAAAGAAGTCAGTTGACTGCTTTTCCAGACCCTACAATCTGTATCAATCAGCTGAACAATAGTTTGTCAGCTTGTTTATTAATCAATGTTATCGACTTGTTCAAAGTCTAATTCTGTACTTGTTTCACGACCAAACATATCGATGTTTACTTTTAATTTTTGTTTTTCTTCATCGATTTCTGTCACAACACCTTCAAGACCAGAAAAGGCACCTTCGATAATTTTCACTGTATCGCCTAGCGCTACTTCTAAGTCTGATTGACGGGTGCTCATGCCAATTGAACGTAAAATGTGGTTAATTTCTTCTTGTAATAAAGGAGCGGGTTTACTACCAGCACCATGTGAGCCTACAAAACCAGTTACGCCTGGCGTGTTACGAACAATATACCAAGAATCATCGGTCATAATCATTTCCACTAACACATAACCAGGGAAAGTTTTATGAACGATTTCTTTTTCTTTACCATTTTTGACTTCTTTTTCTGTTTCTTCTGGTACAACGACACGAAAAATATAATCGCCCATTCCCATGCTTTGTGCACGTGATTCAATGTTTGCTTTTACTTTATTTTCATAGCCTGAATAGGTGTGCAATACGTACCAATTTCTTTCAAAAGTTTCCATTACTGATTCGGCTCCTTTAAATGTTTTAGTTTATTTTTTTCGAGCAAATAAAAAAAGCTCAGTTTCCCGAAGCTTTTTCTCGAATACTATTATAGCACCCCTCGTCGGGAAATACTAGAATTAATTATTTTAAAATCCAGCCAAATGCCGTTTGGATAACAGTATCCATGATAAAGAACAATGCTGCAAATAAAATAGATGTTTCAATTACAACTAATGTATCTTTACGCAATTGTTTTTTTGTTGGCCAAGTTACTTGCTTCATCTCATCAGCAACGCTGCGGAAAAATTTCATGTTGATACCCTCCTCTAAATCTATTTCGTTTCTTTATGTAACGTGTATTGATTACAATATTTACAGAATTTATTGATTTCTAAGCGTTCGCCACGTTTACCTTCACTAACGGATTTAGAATAGTTGCGAGAGCCACAAACGGAACAAGCAAGAGCTGCTTTCTTTGTTGCCATGTTCTTCGACCTCCTCTATTCACAAATTTACTTCTTAACAGTACCATTATTCGAAAAAGTTGTCAAAGTTTAATTTACTTTTTAAAGAAGCGCCGTGCCGATTCTTACGTAATTTTTTACCATTATCGCGAATACGTGCTTGATTTCTTTTATAAAATATCTGATTTTTCTTTATTTTCTATTTATTTTAACAAAATTGCTTTTATTCTGAGGTCTCAGCTATTGTTTTCTGCTAAGTTATGATATGATAAATTTATTAAAAATGAACCCTTAGGAGGCCTGTTTATGTTATTAAAATCTGTAGTTATTAAAAAAGATAATTTAACAACCGTCAATGAATCTTGTACTCTAGAAGAAGCTCTTTCTATTTTAGAAGACTCAGGTTACCGTTGTGTCCCAATTTTAGACGAATCTGGAAAAATTTTCCGAGGAAATATCTATAAAATGCATATTTACCGCCATAAAGCAAACGGTGGTGATATGAGTTTACCTGTTACCTATTTGTTAAAAAATGCCACAAAATTTATTTATGTCAACACTTCATTTTTCAAGGTATTTTTTACTATTAAAGAACTACCTTACATTGCTGTTTTAGATGAAAATAATTATTTTTACGGCATTTTAACACACAGCACCTTATTAAATATTTTAGCGCAATCTTGGAATGTAAAACAAGGGAGCTACGTTTTAACAATTGCTTCAGTTGGTCAACAAGGCGACTTAGCAGCCATTTCAAAAATCATTGCCAAATATAGCAGCATCGCCAGCTGTATTACATTGGATGTTGATAGTGAAGAATTTGTTCGTCGCACACTTATTACTTTGCCAGCCGGCACAACTGCCGAAACGTGTACAGCCATTGTAGAACATTTAGAGCGGAAAAACTTTAAAGTTGTAGAATTGGAAAATTTAGAAGACGAGTAAAATTTACGACCTTTATCTTAGGATTTAAAGCTAGGGAGGCAAGTCAAAATGACTTGCCTCCCTAGCTTATTTTTTAGACTTCTTCACCAATAATTCGAACTTCCGTTTGTAATTCAACATCAAATTTTTCTTTAATCACTTCTTGGATATGTGCAATTAATTCCACATAATCTGTTGCGGTTGCATGATCGATGTTAACAATAAATCCCGCATGCTTTTCGGAAATTTGAGCACCGCCCCATTTTAAGCCTTGTAAGCCAGCATCTTGGATTAATTTCCCTGTAAAATGACCAACAGGGCGTTTAAAGACACTGCCACAAGAGGGATACTCTAGCGGTTGCTTCAGTTCACGAAGTTCCGTTAATTCATCCATTTGGGCTTTAATTTCTGCATGGTTTCCTTTTTCTAAAGCAAACGTTGCTTGCAAGACAATACAATGTAATTCTTGAATTTCACTATGACGATAACGGAAATTCAAGTCTTCTTTCGTCATTGTTTGGATAGTCCCATCTGCCAACAGCACTTCTGCAGACTGGAAAACATCTTTAATTTCCCCGCCATATGCTCCAGCATTCATATAAACAGCACCGCCGACACTTCCTGGAATACCACAAGCAAATTCAAAACCAGTTAAATCAGCTGCTAAGGCTTCGTAGGTTGTATCAATCAGCTTGGCACCAGCATCCACAATCATGGTAGTACCGGCTACTTTGATTTCTTTCATTTCTGTTAGCATAATCACGACATCGCGAATACCTCCATCACGAACAATCAAGTTGCTAGCATTGCCTAATACTAACCATGAAAGTCCTTGTTCTCGGCAATACGCCACAATCTCTTCGACTTCTTTTTTTGTTTTGGGTAAGGCCAACACATCAGCTGGGCCGCCTGTTTTGGTAAAGGTTACGTTTTTTAATGGTTCATCTACTAATAAAGTAATTTCGTTTAATGTTTCTAACATAGCTTTAGTGTTCACGAAAGTTAGTCCTTTCTTTTCAAAATATCTGTCTTATTCTAGCATGATAGAAAGAAAGTTGCTAGTCCTCTTTAAAGAACATGCCGTTGTTGTTGGCGTAGCATTTCTTCACATAACGCATGACTTTCATAGACTTTTTCTTGTTTTAACTCTTGCTCTTGCGGTTTTTGAATGGCCTGAATGAAAGCAGTAACCATTTGGTAAAAACCTCTTTTTTCCAATGTTGGCGTCCAATCTCCCATCTCTTTTACTTGGTATTCTTCTTCTGTTTGGATGGTCAAATGCGTTAAATTTTCCAAGCGATAAGTACCTGTGGGGCTGGTGACTTCAAAAGTTTCTGTATTGGCCCCAGAGTGTAAATCCATGGAACAAACAATCGTTGTCTGTTCGGTTTCTAATTGTAAAATTGCTCGTTTTAAATGACCGTTTTCTTCCACTAATTTTGACTGCACCACGTGGAGCGGTCCTTCCGCTAAATAAACTGCGGTATCAACGACATGTAAAAATAAATCATACATCATAAAACTTGTTTCTCTCGTTGTATTGATGCGGTTCTTTTTAATAAAAATTGTTTGTTTTTCAGGAATATTTTTCAATACTTCCGTATAAGGGGCAAAACGACGATTGAAGCCAACCATCAGGCGCAGATTTTTTGCTGCTGCTAATGCTTGTAATTCTTTGACTTCAGCAAGCTCTTCACTTAAAGGTTTGTCCACAAAGACGTGAATACCAGCCTGCAATAATTGGCGAACGACTGCACCATGCACTTTTGTGGCTACATGGACAAAACAAGCATCAATCTTCGCTTCAATCAATTCTTCTATGGTCCCAACAGTTTCTGTAAAGCCATACTGATCAGCGATTTCTTGTCGTGTTTCTGGGTTTCTAGTTGCCAATACAAACTCTGCCAAGTGGCGGCATTCACTATAAGTTGGCAAATACGCTTTTTGTGCAATGTTTCCTAAACCAATGACTCCAATTTTCATTCATTTGTCCTCATTTCTGCTCTTTTTACTATTTTATCATAGACTACTTCTTTCCAAAAATCAGTCATTTTCTCTTTTTCTTTTCAAGTATTTAAAACTTCTTTAAAAAGTATTAGAATAGAAGAAAGCACCAAGCGACCTTTTCTTTGGTTCTGGTTTGCACTGAAACGAGCAAAAGCGTTTCTTATTTGAAAGGAGTTTCAACAATGAAATGTATTTCTTGGAATGTCAACGGCTTACGAGCGGTTGTTAAAAAGAATTTTATGGATGTTTTTAATGAATTAGATGCAGATTTTTTCTGTTTACAAGAAACAAAATTACAAGCTGGGCAAATTGATTTAGAACTTCCTGGCTATCATCAGTATTGGAATTATGCCGAAAAAAAAGGCTATTCTGGCACAGCAATTTTCGCTAAAGAAGAAGCGTTAAGTGTTCGCTATGGCTTAGGTATCGAGGCTCACGATCAAGAAGGCCGCGTGATCACTTTAGAATATCCAGAATTTTTCACGGTCACTTGCTACACACCAAACTCACAAGCTGAACTAAAGCGTTTAGCTTATCGAATGACATGGGAAGATGCTTTTCGTGCCTATTTAAACGAATTAAATCAAGAAAAACCCGTAATTCTTTGCGGTGATTTAAACGTAGCTCATCAAAAGATTGATTTAAAAAATTGGAAAACCAATCAAAAAAATGCGGGATTCACGCCTGAAGAACGGCAAAAATTTACTGAGTTATTAGACAGTGGCTTCACTGATACATTCCGTTATTTTTATCCAGAAGCTGAGGGCATCTACTCATGGTGGAGTTATCGCTTTAACGCACGAAAAAATAACGCAGGTTGGCGGATTGACTATTTCGTTGTGTCAGAATCCTTGAATGAACGTTTAGTCAGTGCTAAAATCCATACAGATATTCTTGGTAGTGATCATTGTCCAGTGGAAGTTGTACTTGATTTTTAAGTGTTACTCAACGCGTTGAAAGGAGTTTTTTTAATGAACTTTTACGCTTTTGACTTTGAAACAGCTAGTTATGATAAACATAGTGCCTGTTCCATTGCAATTGTTAAAGTAGAAAATAGTCGGATTGTGGATGAATTTTACACGTTAATCAAACCAGAAACACCTTTTTTCTGGCGAAATACGCAAATTCACGGCATTCATGAATCAGATGTTGTCAATGCGCCCAAATTCCCTGAAGTATGGCAACAAATTCAGCATTGTTTTCAACCAAATCGGTTAATGGTCGCTCACAATGCAAGTTTTGATTGTAGTGTTTTGGCTGGCTGTTTAGATTACTATGGCTTAGAACAACCTAATTACCTTTCTTTATGTACAGTCAAAACGAGTCGCAAACTGTTTCCTGAATTTCCTAATCATAAATTAAATACCGTTTGTGAAAACCTCAATATCACTTTAAATAATCATCATGATGCTTTAGAAGATAGCCGTGCTTGTGCCGAAATTCTTTTACAGCAAGAACAACGATTTGGGGTTGAACCTTTAAAAAAATTAGTATTGGTGAAATAATCCAGTTCTTGTTTCCAGCGAAGGCGTTATCTCTTTCAGTGGCTAGTTGGCAGGAGATAACGTCTTTTCTTTTACATAACTTTTCCCCTAAAACAAAAATTTTTCAGAAAGGACGCGATGATGTATTCGATTCTTTACTTATTCACAGACTCTCTCAAAAATGCGTGGCGCTCAAAAAACCAATTTAGTACGTTGATTCTTATCTTTATTATTAGTTTTCTGACTTTTTCTGCTCTATTATTGACTTTGTTGTTTTCTCGATGGCTTTCACAAATGATTCTTCTTGATAATTATGCAGTGATTCCTCCATTGAAAATTTTCAGAGGTTTGGCTGGAATCAGCGCTGGAACCCTCTTTTTCTTCCTGATTAGTTATATTTGCCGAGCTTTCTTCCTAACTTTTTTAGAGCAAAAAAACGACTTACTGATCTTAGCTCTTTTAGGTACGACAAAATTACAAATTTTAATTAGCTATGCCTTACAACCCATCTATTATTTGATTTTTATTTTGCCTTTAGCTGCTTTTCTAGCCAATAAGCCCATTCAACAGTTTATCCATGATTTTTTCAGCGAGGTACCTGGTTTAATGCATATCGATAGCTACATGCAAGGTATCTTTTTACCACTAACAGGAAGCCTATTGTTCATTTGCTGTTGTGTCTTTTTAATTCTTTTTAGGAAACTCAATCGCCTAATCAAAAGAGATACTTGACTAACTATGCGAAAAAAGTGAGAAATACGTCATCTCGACGTATTTCTCACTTTTTTGAATGACTTAGGTTCTTTAGGCTAATTACTTTTTCCGCCTCTTTTAAGCCAAGGCTTCAATAATTTCGGTCATTGTTTTTGAACCAAAAATCATTTGTTCTCCATCAATCAGCATTGCTGGAACGCTCATAATTTTCTTTTCTTTTTTCAACTCTGGAAATAGACTAATGTCCACCATTTCTGCTTCCACATGAGGATTAATTGATGCAATATGTTGGCAAGCCGCCACGACATCGGGACAGAAATGACATGTTAGTGAAACAAAGATTTCTATTTTTCTTTTTGGCAATGCAAGTATGTTCTTTTGCAGACTTGCTTCTAACGGCTGCCCCTCGCTGCCGACATTATAAACCGCCAAAACCAACGAGTTTACTTCATGGCCACTAGGAATACCACTAAATTTAATTCCTGTATAGTTTCCTGCCGCATCTAAGAGCACAACGCTAGGCATTTTTTCAATCCCATACAGCAATTCTTTGGCTGGATCAGTATCTTTCAAAATCGTTTCTAAAGTAATCTTCTGATCCAGACTTGCAAATTCTGTTAAGAATGACTGAAGTTCCAATGATTTTTCATCACTTGCATCCAAAAACTGAAGCAATGTCACTTTTTTGGTTAGTTTAGCGAAAATACCGCTTAATTGTTGGCGCATACTTTCTGGGAACCACTGATGCTTACCAGTAACTTTCGCTGGCTGTTTTTCTTTTGGTTGCTGACTGTTTGTTTCAGGGGCAGATTGATTAGCTAATCGTTCAGTCATTCGCTTCGTTACAATCGGTTGGCCCGCCTGTGTTTTTTGTTCTGTCACGTAACGTTGCGCATGAGTGGCGGCAATTGCACCGTCTGCAACCGCCGTCACAATTTGACGTAATTCTTTTATTCGTAAATCTCCTGCTGCATAAACTCCGGGAATATTGGTTTCCATATTTTCAGTTGTTGGCACATACCCACGGTCTAAGGCAATTTTTCCTTCAAAAATTTCTGTACTTGGTTTATTTCCAGCAAAAACAAACAGACCAAATGTACTGTCTTTTGGCGCTTCATAAACCGTTTCTTCTCCCGTCTGGTTATTGACAAACACAGCTTTCCGGACAAAATCATCTCCCGTAATTTCTTTCACTTCTGTGTTATAAACAATCTTAATTTTCGGGTGATTTTTAGCCGCCTCCGCAGTTAATTTTGCACATGTAAAATCGGGTTCTCGGATAATCATCGTTACTGATTTACCGTAACGTGTCAAATAAACGGCCTCTTCCGCTGCTGCATAACCGCCACCAATCACAAAAATATCTAGGCCTTGGAAAAACTCCCCATCACAAGTAGAACAATAGGCCACGCCGCGTCCTGTAAATTCACTTTCACCAGGGAAACCAATTTTACGAGCAGAGGCCCCTGTCGCAATCAATACTGCATATGCTTGATAGGTTTGACTCGCTGATTGAACAGTTTTTATCGTTTGACTAAAATCAACATCAATAATCTCGTCTTTTGTAAAAGCTACACCGAAGTCTTGTGCTTGAATGCGCATTTCTTCCATTAGTTCTGGACCTGTTGTGTGACGAATCGCTGGATAGTTCACAATTTCAGAAGTCGTCGTTACTTGTCCGCCAATTTTGTCTTTTTCAATAATTAAGGTATCCATCATTGCGCGACCTGCATAGATACCTGCAGATAAAGCAGCTGATCCGCCACCAATAATAATCAAATCGTAGATTTCTTCTGTCACTTGCTTCTCCTCTTTCTTCTGTGTTTCAGAAAAAGAGCTGAACAAAACATTTTCTCTGTTTTATCCAACTCTTTGACCTCTATTTACAAAGTGAATTTAAATTTTACCAACTAAATCTAAGCTTGGCGCAATTGTTTCTTCTCCTGGTTGCCAATTGGCTGGACAAACTTTATCACCATGTTCTGCTACAAATTGAGAAGCTTCTAATTTACGAACAAGTTCTTCAGCATTACGACCAATACCCATGTCGTTGATTTCATAAGATTTGATCTCACCTTCTGGACTCACAATAAATGAAGCACGGTAAGCCATTCCAGAAGCTTCATCTAAAACGCCAAAGAAACGAGCAAGTTGACCGTTGGGATCGGCTAACATTGGATATTTAATTTTTCCAATCGTTTCTGTAGCGTCAGCCCATGCTTTATGCACATAATGACTATCTTCTGAAACAGAGTAAACCTCACAATTTAATTCCTGTAAATGCGCATAATGCTCTTGCATATCCCCTAATTCCGTAGGACACACGAAAGAAAAATCAGCTGGATAAAAGAAGAAAATACTCCATTTTCCTAAAATATCTTCTGTTGATACTCGTGTAAATTCACCATCGTGATAGGCATCACATTCAAAGTCAAAAAGTTTTTGATTAATTAAATTCATTGTCGTTCCTCCTCTGTTTTTTTACTCTTTAAGGATAACAGTTTATAATTATTCCGTCAATAGAATAATTATAAACAAAAGAGGTTTTATTAACACATAATACTGTCCTATTGAGAATTTTATGATTATCATTCTCAATTAGAAATAGCGAGATAACTTTTTAAATAACATAAAAAAGAAAGCGAATCATTAAAAGAACTTGCTTTTTAATGATTCGCTTTCTTTTTGTGAAGACATTCTTTAACTATCTAAAATAATCGTTTCTTTCTCTTTGGTAATTAAAATAACTCCATCACCAAGAGGAACTAAAGTAGAAGTTAAATCAGGGTGCGTCATGACTACATCTAAAAATTGGTTTAATTTACGATGAATCGCTCGATTTTTTTTCGGTACTTCCTCAGCAGGGTCTAAAATTGTCCCAGCTTGAAATACATCATCCACCATTAAAACGCCGCCAACTGGTAGCAACCGTAAACATTCAGGTAAAAATTCAATGTATTTTGATTTGGCACTATCCATAAAAATAAAGTCATAAGGTCCTTCCAACGTTGGTAGAATCTCAGCTGCTTGTCCTTCTAAAAGAGTGACCTTTTCTTCTAAGTCTAGGCGTTGGTAGGTTTTCTTCGCTTTTTTTATCATTACGTCAAAACGATCAATCGTGGTCACGTGACCATCTTCACCAACAAATTGGGCCATCAAGCTTGAAGAAAAACCAATTGCTGCCCCGATTTCTAAAATATTTTTGGGCTTTAGTTGTCCTAGCAAAAATTGTAGAAAAACTACTGTTTCGTGCGGAATAATCGGCACCCCTGCTTCATTGGCTTCCGCCTCCACTGCACCTAATTCTCCGGGAAGTTTCTTTTGTTTTGTACGCATATACTCAACCAATTCTGGTTTAACGACTGGTCGATGCATCATTTCGTTTCTCATCACTTTCGCTCCTTTTCGTCCCTTTATTATACGAAGTCCTTGTTCCTCTGTAAAGGATTGAAATAGGATTCTTATTATTTGTTTGAAAATAACATGCACATTCTTAACTTCCTAGCTAAATGCGGATTACTTCTTGTAAGCACATTTTTTCTTTGTTTCTGCTATTTTTTATTAAGTTTTAATTAGAAAACGTCAAAAAGTAGCCCTCAAGAACATACTTATTGATTTTTTCTCGTTATTTCTTATAAAAATACTTCTACATATGTTAATATTTTCCCTTAAATCACTATTAATTCTTGCTATTTCAAGCCCCAAAACAAGCCTATAACCTTGCCAAAATAAGAAACGTCAAATTTTACTACTTTGTCTGTAAAAATTTGATATCACAAAAGAAAGGAAATCTTGTATACTCTTTACAGATAGTGATTTATAGTGAAGCACATAACCAAATTCCCGGACTTGACTTGGTTCAAGTACATATGCAGGCGAGCTATTTGATAGTTCCCTGATAAAAATCGTTTCGACGATTTTGCACATAGCACTACCTTTCTAAAAGCTAAAAATTATTTTTAGCTAGAAAAAAGACAACCGTTTGAAACGGCTGTCTTTTTTTTAATAAATTAACCCAAGCAAATCTTCTTTTTCGATATTGCCAAAGTATTTTTTAACGTCAATTTGATCAATGGCTTCTTCTAAAGAAGCTTTATCATATTTCACGCCGGTTAAAATATCTTCAACATCTTTAATTTCACCAAGACCAAAGAAGTCCCCAAAGATTTTAATTTCTTGAATGGCACCATCCGCCACATTCATTTTCATTTCAATTGAACCAATTGGAAAACGATGGCGACGTTCTAAGTTAAATGCAGGTGATTTACCATAATTCCAATCCCAATTGCGATAGTATTGCTCTGAAATTTTGTTAATAGCCGCCCAGTCTTGATCAGTTAATTCATACGTTTTAACTTGGTCGATCGAATCTACGCCGAAAATTTTCAAAAGAATTTCTTGGCGGAATTCTTCCGTTGTCATATCTTGTTTATCTTCAGATAAAAATGGTTTAATGTTTGTTACCCGTGAACGAACAGACTTGATACCTTTAGATTCGATTTTATCTTTCCGTACTTTCAATGTATTTACAACTTCATCAATATCACTATCAAACATTAAGGTTCCATGCGCAAACATGCGGCCGTTGGTAGCGTACATCGCATTTCCTGAAAACTTCATATCATTAATCACTAGGTCATTGCGCCCTTTTAATTCGGCACCTTCAACGCCTAAGTCGTGCAATGCTTGGATAATTGGTTGGGTAACTTTTGCGAAATCACGGAAAGAGTTGCCGTCATCTGGCATAATAAAACTAAAATTCAAATTACCATGATCATGATAAACGGCGCCGCCGCCACTTAAGCGACGAACAACATGAATGCCGTGCTCATCTACATATTCTTTGTTAATTTCTTCAATTGTATTTTGGTTACGGCCAATAATGATTGACGGCTCGTTAATGTAAAATAAAAGAATGGGCTCATCTAAAGGCATTTCTGTTAACAAATATGTTTCAATTGCTAAGTTCACTCGTGGGTCATTATTTTCATTCGGTACAAAAATCACAATCGGTTCTCTCCCTTGGTATAGTTACTTTTTTAAATCTCAACTGTTAAATCTGGTTGGGCTAATGTCACTGGAATTTCCGTTCCAGCATAGTTTTGCGCTTCTTCCCGTAGTTGTTCCAATGACCCATGTTGTGGTAAATGGGTCAACATCAATTGTTTGACTTGTGCTGCTTTGGCAATTTCACCCGCTTCTCTTGACGTAAAATGTGCATGATGTCGTTCATTACCTTCAAATAAGTACGTATCCGCTAAGAATAAATCGGCGTCTTTTGCAAAGTCTTCAAAACTTGCTAAGTAACCAGAGTCTCCTGTAAAGACAAAGACTTTGCCAGTCGCTTTTTCAACAATCCGCATCGCGTAACAAGTGACAGGATGAATCGTTTCCATGAAAGTAATTAAAAATGGTCCTACTGCCAACTCTTCTGCTTCAAAATACTCTTTCCCTTCGGAAACGTTAGGAAGCGTTAGTTCTTTGAAATGCATTTGATCTTGTGTATGGCCATATATTGGCAAAATAGGCGTCGGTTCCAGCGTTGGATAAAGCTGACGATAATATTGTAAAACACCTAAATCTGCGATATGGTCATGATGGTAATGCGACAGAATGACAGCATCTAATTTCAATGGATCTAGATAGTTTTCTAAACGCACTAATGTCGTACTGCCTGCATCAATAAGCAAATGAAAGCCTTCAGATTCTAACAAATAGGAACTCGTTCCTTCTCCTTTGTATGGATAAGCACCTAAACAGCCTAAGACAGTCAATTTCATGTGTGGACAACCTCCTTCAATACGATACTTCCATGTTACCATAAAATAACGGAAAAACGAGGTTAAAACGCTTAAATTTTCACAAAAAGACCAAAGAAAAAACCTGAACCCTTTGTCGAGATAACGAAGGATTCAAGCTTCTTTTTTATTCTTCGGCTAAACCTTTTTCTTCTAAGGCAGTTTGATAAAAACTAGCTAACGCTACATAGTTATAAGGAATCACCCATAATAGACCGATACCAATAGCTAAAAAGCCCACAATATACCAACCAATAAAAGAAAATTGTAAACATAAATATTGCCAAAAACGATTTTTCATTAAATATAACGCCTGTTTCAATGCCATCATAATTGGCAGTTCTGGATTATCAAAACGTAGCCACACAGCAAATTGAAAAACGCCACTCACAAATAAACCAATTAAAAAGATTAAGATAGAGGCGACGCCAAACGCTAGGAAAAAGGAAAAATCATTTAAGAAAAAGGCTTGGATTTCCTCTGGTGTAACTGTATTAAACATCAATTTGAAATACAAGGTTGTCCCTGCCCCAAATAAAATTGGTAACAAAAATAACAAACCAATTACACGTTCAAGTACTTTTTGAAGTAGGTTGACCACAAATAGCGGACCATAATATTTTCCTTGAAAAACACTCATTAAAATATTGACCCGCACCTTTTCACCACGCAACACCTTCAAGGCTGCGTAATATAGCGCATAACTTAACGCGAATAAAACAAAAATTTGCAGTAATACTGCGGCAAAACTACTTTGAAAAACTTGATTTTCACCAGAAAATAAATTTTGCACAATCGATGTTAAGAAGCTCTGTAAAACCACTCCTAAGAAAGTTAACCAAGCCATGATCCCCCATTGCCCATCAAGAGCTCTGCGAGCATTGGCACGATGTTGCGAATTTGTTACTAAACTTTTCATTCATTCCATCCTTTCTGAAACTAATAACTAGTCAATTTAGCGACTGTTTCTTTATCTAGACGTTTCACCACTTCTGTGACTAATTTGACTGTGTTGAAATAATCATCTTCATGAATAACTGAGGTATGTGAATGCAGATATCTAACAGGCACCGTGATGGCTAATGATGGAATCCCGTTGCGCGTTAAATGCATGCGGCCAGCATCCGTACCTCCCCCTGTAATCACTGTATATTGGAAGGGAATGTTATTTTCTTCCGCCACTTGAATAACAAAATCACGTAATTTTTTATGCGGAATCATTGATGCATCATAAATCAAAATTTGTGGCCCTTCACCTAAAACAGAGTCGGCTTCTTTAGGTGTCATTCCTGGTGTGTCACCAGCTGTTCCTGTGTCTAAAGCAAACGCTATGTCTGGATTCACAAGATGCGTACTTGTTTGCGCACCGCGTAGCCCCACTTCTTCTTGCACATCACTGCCTGCAAATAAAATATTGGGGTGCCCTTCTGTCGCTAAATTTTCTAAAACTTTTAATGAAACGGCCGTACCAATTCGGTTATCCCACGCTTTTGCCAATAAAAATTTTGTATCATTCATGCGACGATAGTCAATATATGGTGTCACCATATCTCCTGGATGAATCCCCCATTCTGCAACTTGTTGATCGCTACTTGCACCAATATCAATAAACATATCTGCAATCTCATAGGGTTTGTTACGAACTTCCGCTGTTAACACATGTGGTGGTTTAGACCCAATGACACCATGGTAAACCTTACCAGTCGTGGTTTTAATCTGAACTTGTTGGGCCAACATCACTTGCCCCCACCAACCGCCAACGGTTTGAAATTTTAAAAAGCCTTTTTCTGTGATTTGGGTAACCATGAAACCGACTTCATCCATATGCCCAGAAATGTAGACTTTTGGTCCTTCTTTATCACCAACATTTTTTGCAATAATACTGCCAAGGCCATCATATAAAAATTTATCCGCATACGGTGCTGCATACTTTTTAAATAACGAACGTACTTCGTCTTCATTCCCAGCAATCCCTTTAGCACTTGTTAAATCAATTAACATTTTTTCTTCTTTTGCATCCATAAAAATAACTCCCCTCAAAAACCAATTTTATCCATTATAACACGAACTAAAAAAATACTTACAAAAAAATAAATTGAGCAACGTTCTCCACTAAAAATAAACGAAAAAACAGCCTGCACGCTCGTTATTCAACGGCAGGTACAGGCTATTTTCATTGTTACGAAGCGTTTCTAGTCCGCTTCAGATAATTGGTACTTGATCCATCTTGCCTTCTTAAAATTGAGGTAAGACCAATGGATTTTGTTGTTGCCAATCTGTCTGATAAAAACGATCATCAATTTGATACGCTAACTTTTTAGACGCAGGTTGTTTCATAAATTCATCTACTTGACGATCAACAGCGAGCCAACCACGCCAACCTAAATGAATCGTGTCCGCCATAAAGTAGCGTTCATTACTACATGTTGAGAAGTCAGCAATGTTAGTAAACCCTTGCTCTTGAAGTTGATATTTCAGCTTGCGTGCTACTTGTTGCAACATATCTTGTGACAAGCCCGTATAGTCCGACCAACGTTTGTTAACAGGTGGGATCACAAATAAAACATCGACATTTTTTTCTGCTAACTGTTCTAACGCAGCTTGGAAATCACCATATTCTGGAGAAAAACGATAATCCCATTTCTTTTGTGAATGAGCTAATTTCGGTAAAACTGGTTTAATCCGTTGGCGATAAAAACCGTTACTAATTTCAAATTTATTATTATTAATGGCTTTTGCCGCAATTTTTCCAGCTAGCTGATCTAATTCATTAAAATTATAAGTAGCAGGTAATTGTTTCATATCTTTTTCAACAATTGGTTCTCTGCTAACCATGCCAATTTGGCTAAACAATTCATCTTCACGATTCAAGAAACGGAGATTCATTATAAAATAATCTCGTTGAGAGCGTTGGGGAAGTTGCCCTGCCTGCAGATTTGCCAAGGTTTCCATTAAGACTTTGTCTTTTTGAACAACTGGAAATTTGGTCAAACGTTGTGCTAGATATTGGTCACCGCTGGTTAATTCGGTTAAATTAGCTAACCATTGATAGGTTTGTAATTGTGAATAGTGTGCACCAAAACTATCATTAGGTACACCCTTTTTGACAAACCATTGCGGAGATAAAATAAAGACCGCTTTCTTATTGGCAATCGCATCGCCCATCGAATGAATGACCATCGCTTGGGTTAATGACTGTGTGCCCGCTTCTCCTAGTAAAAACGGTCGGTAGTTCCGTTGATACTTTTCAGAGAGCACACTAGGGTGGAAAGCACTAAATCGACTTAATTCAGAAGAGCCAAAAAAAGGAACATATTTACCAGAAGCCACTGCTTTGTTTTTAATCACATTGCCTTTTAAAACGTTCGGTGCCATTGACGTTGATGCTTCCTTCAACGTTTTTTCGGAAGTTAAATTGATTCTGAACGGTGCAAAAAAGAACACTGCAACCAAGACCGCTGAACAAAGCACTGGACCTAAGATTCTGATTAGTCGTTTTTTTCTAGACATTATTGTAAAGCTTCCACTTGTTGAATGATTTGTTTTGGTGTTCCCCATACTTCACGGTCAAAGTCTGATACAGGAACTTGGATTCCTAATTGTCCTTCAATTTCTACTAATAATTGAACCGTCGCTAAAGAGTCCAATAATCCTTCTTCAAATAATTGAATGTCTTGATTGTTCACAACTTCGTCTGTTCCTGTAATATCTTCTAAAATGTTTAATACTGTTTCTTGAATGTTCATTATAAATTGCCCCTTTATATTTTTATTTTTATTTTTATTTTTATTTATTTAAACCATAGTTTGTCTAAAAATCCTGAGAAAATCAGGAAGCTGACACAAACCGCTTGGAAAGTTAAAAAGACTGCAAATGCATGTGTAAATTTGTTTGATGGTATCTTGTCTTTATGTTTTTTCTTAAAACGTAGCCAAGCATCTGTCACACAAATTAGTGTTGCATGGTAGAGCCCATAAGCGATGTAGAACCACGTTAATCCATGCCAAATGCCCATGATTAAGAACAACGCAAAGTAACCAATATTAGAAGTCACGATCCGACTTTTAAAGACTTTCTTTTTCATTAAGAAAAACATTAAGCGCATGTAAATGTAATCACGGAACCAAAAAGATAAGGTCATGTGCCAACGATTCCAGAATTCTTTAATATTCCAACTTAGGAACGGTTTGTTAAAGTTCATTGGTGTATCATAGCCCATTAAATAACTTGTGCCAACGGCCAGTAAACTATAGCCTGCGAAATCAAAGAATAGATACAAACTGTAATTATACATATAGCCAACTGTCCACCAGGATAAACCGCCTTGTGCCAAGGCCATTTTTTCCACATGTGGTAAAAAGACACCACCAAGATAATGACTGATAATAAACTTATATAAAAATCCTAAAAATAAATAGAAAATTCCTTTTTCTAAAAAGTCTAAATATTTCTCCGCACTCGGCGGGTTTTTCAAATCTTTTTCAAAGCGCCGATAACGATCGATGGGTCCTGAAGAAATAGTCGGGAAAAACAAGAGAAACTGAATGTAACGAAACGGATGATATTCTTTCATTACGCCATCCCGTAAATCCATGACCACTTGGACCGCTTTAAAGGTTAAATAAGAAATCCCTAAAAAGCCAAGTAAGGTTGTTTTGCCTGTCATGAAGGGAGAAACTTTCACCCAAACAAGCGGTAATATAGCTAAAAAGACAGCCAGATAAAAGACCCAACCTGCATTTTTATTTTTTCGATAAGCCGCATAGCCCCACGTTAGTAATGTTTGATAAATAACATATACAATCAGAGCGACTCCTTGTTGCCAAAATTCGCCACCAAAACTGATATATAGAAAGACCAGTGTCACGAGTGTTTGGTACCAAGGCCAACGTGTCCCTTTAATGGCTAAAGTTAAAATCATCGGCAACAAGGCCGCAATTAGCAGAACAAAGTAATACGGCGCATTATAGGGAATCATATGAGGAAAATTCATCATGTGGCATTCACCTCATTCATCAACCCTTTCCGATCAATTTTACCATTACTTGTCAAAGGTAATTGTTCAACATATACAAATTTTTGCGGAATCATATAGTCCATTGTCAACGTGGCTAATTCTTGTTTAATTGCCTTAGTTAATTGAAAATCACTTGAAAATTCATGTGCTTTCGGAACGACATAGGCAATTAATTGTTGGACTTTATTTCCTTGATATTTCGGCACAACGACTGCTTGTTTCACGTAGGAAACATTCGTTAAGTGATGATCTACTTCTTCTAACTCAATGCGGTAGCCATGCAATTTAATTTGAAAATCTAAGCGTCCCTCATACTGCAATAGGTTATCGACTAACTTTCCAGCATCGCCTGTGCGATAAGCTGGTACGCCATCTAATTGGAAAAAAGCTTCAGCTGTTTTCGCAGGATTATTTAGATAGCCTTTGGAAACACTTGGTCCAGCAATGACGATTTCACCAATTTCACCTGCAGGTAATTTTGACATGCCTTCCATAATATAAATTTGCGTATCCTCTTTCACATACCCAATTGGTAAACGTTGGACACTTTTTAAAACTTCTTGAGTGATTTCAATGGCACTAATCGCTACAGTCGCTTCTGTCGGCCCATACGTATTATAAATATGCGCAGTTGGGAAACGAGCGGCTAATTTCTCAGCCGTTTGTTTTGGTAATTCTTCTCCACAGAATAAAAACGTGCACAGTGCTGGTAGATGTTCACCATCGAAGCTTGGTTCCATTAGACACAATTCAATAAAGGACGGTGTTGAAACCCAGACGTCGATTGTTAATTGTGGCAAACGCGTAAATAATTGTTTAAAATCGTTAATGATTTCATTGGGTAACGGAGTTAATGAGCCGCCTAACGCCAATGCGGGATAAATAGACATCACTGATAAATCAAACGAATAAGGTGCCTGTGCTAAAAAGCGGGCCCCTTCTTCTAAACCAAAATCTTGCAACAACCAATTCGTAAAGCTAACTAAATTATCATGGCTGATTTGCACACCCTTTGGTACGCCAGTTGTCCCTGAAGTGAAAATGATATAGTAATTACTTGCTCCTGTGACAGGTATTAACGCAGGCGCATGCCGAGGTGCATGCATCATCATTTCTGTTAATTCTTCCGCCGTAATTACTGGCACTTCGGTGGCTAACTCAGGCCATTCATGCACAGCAATCACTGCGGTTGGTTTGGCTACGTTTAGAATTAGTTCAATACGTTCTTTTGGTGTATGTGCATCAATGGGGATATAGCTAAAACCAGCTTTCGATGCGCCTAAAAAACTCACAATCATTTCAAAATCTAATTCTCCGTATACGACAATCGCTGACTTGTCCGTTTTCAGCTCAGCTAAATAAGCGGCTAGATTGTCTGACTTTTCTTTTAACTCTCCATACGTAGAGACTTTTTCTTCGGTTAAATAAACAGGACGTTGGGGTTCTTTACGTGCCCATTCATCAATCGTTTGAATCATATTAATTACTTTTTCCATGTATAGCCGCCTCCTTAAAACTCGTTATAAATGAAGGTTCCTCCATTGATATTCTTGTAATGATAAAGATAAATTAATGCAATGACAATGAAAGAATAAAATAACGTTTTACCGATGAATTTAAGACTTTCGTTATTGAGAATTTTCTGAAAAGTTGTTTTCATTATCATTCACCTCCTAAGGTTAATCGCTATCCATTATTTTATGCTATATTTCAGCAAAGTCCATTGAAATTTCTTACAATTTAATAAAAAAACTAACAATTTCGTCACTTCTTAAATTTTCATGATTTTCATAAACGGAACTCTCATAATTTTTTCGCATAAAGAAACTGTAAAAACCGCTTCACAACGGCTTTTACAGTTTTTTAAAAATGGATGTGTCGAATCATCCGCGCATAAATGGCAGACGTTAAAATATAAAAAATTAGATAAACAATTATTAAGATTCCACAAGAAAGATATACTAACAAATATCCTGGACTCTTAATAAATTGGCTTAGCAAATAAATGGCAAAGGTAGTATGCAAAATCCCAATGACCATCGGCGGAAAGAAAATCAAACTATTCTGTCGATAAATTTGCTTAGTTATCGCTTTACTAGAAACACCCATCCGTTTTAAAGTCACGTAATCTTGACGCTCACTTACAGCTGAAAACAGTTGTCGTAACATCAAAATACTGCCCGTAATAAACAACGCTAAAATCGCCACAAACATGGAGACATATAAAGTCAAGCCGTTAATTTTTCGTTCATAGCGTAAAGAGGCGTAGCGATCATTCATATTTAGCCGCCAAGTTTCTGTGACATCATCTTGCGTATTCTTTACCTCTTCGTTAGGCATTTGTTTGGCAAAACCACTCAACTGCTGGTTATTTTTTTCATACTTATACAAAATTGGCGCTTGCCATTCTGTGGCAATCTGTTTATTTACGGCTTCATAAAGTTTTTCACGGCTTTTCGTGTCAACATTTACGGCGTTAATCTGATACTGAATGGAATTTTTTGTCACTTTCTGATAAAGGGCATCGGAAACGACAATCGTTGGTAAGGAATATTGCAATAAAAAATTGCCTAGATAGTTAGGCAGCACTTGTTGCAGTTGTGCCTTCTCTCCTTCAACAAATTGCAGTTTCGATTCATAACGAGACATACCACTTAAAATATTGGTAAAGCTATCCATATAGATAACACTTTGGTCATTTTTTAAATGTAAATCGTTTAAATAAGGATTAATTTTTTGATAGTTACGGTAGTTGGAGAAAGATAAAACATTAACTGCTTCAATCGTTTCTTGTTCCTCTTGCGCTTGACCAATTCGCAAACTGCGTTCAATTCCAGTAATTTTATAAGAAAGTGTCACTTCATTTTTTATTTTGGTGTCCTTCGCTTCATCAAGAACTTTCTTCAATTTAGGATAGCTTTCCTGTGAAACTAAAAAGTCCACGGGGCCATCACTGTTGACCGTGTGCATACTAATCGTATACACAAAAACCATCACGCCAATCCCACTCAAGGCTGTCGCAATTAATAAGGTCAAACCAGTGAGTGTTTTGCTACTTTTAAATAAGTAGCGTTTGGCATTGCCTAAAGTAATCATGCGTAAATCTTGGTAATACCATTTTTTTCTATGATTAAATAAGCGAATGATAAAATACATGGTATAACGGAAAAATAAATAAGTTCCCACCACACATAGACCCAAAATGATAAAAGGCGTCAATGTAATAATCATCGGAATCGAGATATCCAATGAATCATTTAATTGTTTATACACAATACCTGTCGCTAAATTCCGAAAATCAAACGCAATAAAATAACCAGCCAGTAAACAAATAGGTCCTAAAATACCTAGAAACTGCCGCCGTTTCGTTAAACGACTATAATTAATTTGACCAATTTTTTCTTGGTGCATAAGCTGCGACAATGGATAACGATAAATCATCCAAATACTTCTTAAGCAGACAATCAAAATCATAAATGCAAAAGCTACACCGGTTTCAATAACGGAACGCCAAGAAATATAGAAGAAACTGGGGACTTCTAAAAACATAACTTTGGCTAAAATCATTGAAAACAACTTGGTGAAAATCACTCCTAAAATAATCCCATTAATTAGTGAAACAAAGCCTAAAACTAAATTTTCCACTAAAAAAATTAGTGAAACTTGGCTCTTTCTCAAGCCAATTAATCGATACAAGCCAATTTCTTGGCTACGTTTGCCTATAAAAAAGCGATTTGCTGCCAACATAAAGCCCAAAATAATAATCGTGACTAAGGTACTACCGAGTCCTAAAGATCGCTTAATTTCGATATCACGGCCTGCACCTGCGACAAGAGGCTGGTTGTAAGCAATCGCACGGAAACAATAATAAACGACCGCTGCAAAAGTCATACTAATGTAATAAACCAGATAGTTAGGTACATGAGCTTTTAAATTTTTTAATGATAGTTTAAAAATCATTTGCGCGCCCGCCTCCACCAATCGTTGCTTGCATATCTATCACACGATTAAAAAATTCCTTACGTGATCCTTGACGAACAACTTCTGAGAAAATCGCACCGTCTTTAATGAATAAGATGCGATTGCAAAAACTGGCCGTGTACGGGTCATGTGTCACCATCAAAATTGTGGCATCATCATGTAGATTAATTTCAGCTAAATATTTCAACAATTCTGTTGCTGATTTTGAATCCAGCGAGCCAGTTGGTTCATCTGCAAAAATAATTTTAGGGTTCGTAATCAAAGCACGAGCAGCTGCTACCCTTTGTTTTTGTCCCACAGATATCTCTGGTGGATAAGCAGATAAAAGCTCCTGAATCCCCAAAATCGAAGTCACATGTAACAAACGTTTATCCATTTCTTCTAATGAAACTTTTTCTACAGCTAAAGGCAACAGAATATTGTCCTTCACATTTAACGTATCAATTAGGTTAAACGATTGAAAAATAAACCCCATTTCGTTTCTTCGAAAATCACTTAATTGATTATCTCGCATTTTTAAAATATCTTGTCCGGCGATGCGCACGATTCCTGCGGTTGGCAAAATAATCGAGGATAAGACATTCAACAGTGTCGATTTCCCAGCACCGCTGGGACCCATAATCCCCACAAATTCGCCTTCATCAACGGTAAACGAAATATTATCTAATACTTCTGTTTTATTATTTAAACGACCATATGTCTTGCTGACATGGTTTACTTCTACAATTTTTTTCATTTTTCTCGCTCCAACGTTTTGTTATTACTCTTATTTTACCAAGAAAAAATCTGAATGAACATCGTTTTATCTTACAATATCGTTCGGTAGTCAAAGAATAATTGGCATTTCGTGAATAAATCCGCAAACAATTATTATTTAATAATTGTTATTTTTTAGTGTTGCTTTTAGCAATTTGGCAAAAAACTCTTTGCTGTTTTTTAATTTGGACAAAGAATTTTTTTCACGCAAAAAAATTTGCTCAATCCTTTTCTTCATTTGTTTTCATATTTTTTCAAAACAGCACAAGCACAATATATAGTGTTTGTCTAGTGATATTTTACTAAAAATACGCAATATATCGATTGAATTTAGCCGACCTTTGTATTAGGATAGTTACTAACGAGATATAAGGAGCTGGATAAAATGATGAAGATTACTGATGAAAAAGCCGAGGATGTTAATCTCTCAACAATTAAAGTCGTCAAACGAGATGGTCGTTTAGTGACTTTCGATGATCAAAAAATATACGATGCTTTGATCAAAGCTGAACAAAAAATACATGACCAAGTCACTCCTTTGACACATCAAAAAGTCCAATCGATTGTTGCCGATGTCAATCGAGAAATTGCCGAACGTTTTACCAATAACGTAAAAATTTATGAAATTCAAAATATTGTGGAACATACTCTGCTATCCAACAACGAATATGCCTTAGCCGAAGAATACATTCATTACAGAACCCAACGTGATTTTGAGCGTAGTAAAGCGACTGATATTAATGTATCTATCGGCAAATTAATTAATAAAGATCAGACTGTCGTGAACGAAAATGCCAACAAAGACAGTGACGTTTTTAATACGCAACGTGATCTAACCGCTGGGATTGTTGGAAAATCAATTGGTTTAAAGATGTTGCCTTCACACGTGGCTAATGCCCATCAAAAAGGCGACATTCATTACCACGATTTAGATTATCATCCATATACTCCCATGACAAACTGCTGTTTAATTGATTTTAAAGGCATGCTAAACAATGGCTTTAAAATTGGGAACGCTGATGTCGAATCACCAAAATCAATTCAAACGGCCACTGCACAAATTTCTCAAATTATTGCCAATGTAGCTTCCAGTCAATATGGTGGTTGCTCTGCCGATCGGATTGATGAATTATTAGCGCCTTTTGCGGAACGTAATTATGAAAAACATTTAGCAGATGCGCAAGAATGGATTGAAGGAGAAGAACGCCAAAAAGCATTCGCTCGGAAGAAAACGAAAAAAGATATTTTTGATGCCATGCAAAGTCTTGAGTATGAAATTAATACCTTATTTACTTCCAATGGACAAACCCCTTTTACTTCTCTGGGATTTGGTTTAGGTACCAACTGGTTTGAGCGAGAAATTCAACGGGCGATTTTACAAATCCGAATTAATGGTTTAGGGATTGAAAAACGAACAGCTATTTTCCCAAAACTGATTTTCACAATTAAGCGCGGCGTCAATGCGCAACCTACTGATCCAAACTACGATATTAAACAACTGGCACTGGAATGCGCAACGAAACGCATGTATCCTGATGTTTTAAACTATGATAAAATCGTTGAACTAACAGGTAGTTTTAAGGTACCAATGGGCTGTCGTTCCTTTTTACAAGGCTGGAAAGACGAACAAGGTGAAGAAGTAAATGTTGGCCGAATGAATTTAGGCGTTGTGACCTTGAACTTACCAAGAATCGCTTTAGAAGCGCAAGGAAGCCAAGAAAAGTTCTGGCAAATTTTAAATGAACGTTTGGCGATCGTTAAAGATGCTTTGGTTTATCGGGTTGAACGTGTTAAAGAAGCTAAACCAGCGAATGCGCCGATTTTATACATGTATGGTGCATTTGGAAAACGTTTAGCTACACAGGATGCCGTAGATGAACTGTTTAAAAACAAACGTGCCACGGTTTCACTTGGCTATATTGGCTTGTATGAAGTGGCTTCTGCCTTTTACGGCGGTGCTTGGGAGGACAATCAAGAGGCCAAAAACTTTACACTGGATATTTTAAAAGAACTGAAAAAAAATGCCGACAACTGGGGCAATGAATACGGCTATCATTTTAGTGTCTACTCTACACCGAGCGAAAGCTTGACTGACCGTTTTTGCCGTTTAGATACTGAAAAATTTGGCATCGTCGAAAATATTACAGATAAAGAATATTACACAAATAGTTTCCATTATGATGTACGCAAAAATCCAACGCCTTTTGAAAAACTTGATTTTGAAAAGGATTATCCAAAATACTGTTCTGGTGGTTTTATCCACTACTGTGAATACCCCATGTTACAGCAAAATCCCAAAGCACTTGAAGCTGTCTGGGATTACGCTTATGACAAAGTTGGCTATTTAGGAACCAATACGCCAATTGATCATTGTTATGCCTGTGGTTTTGAAGGGGACTTCCATCCAACTGAACGTGGCTTTGAATGTCCAGAATGTGGCAATCATGATCCTAAGACTTGTGATGTCGTTAAACGGACTTGTGGTTATTTAGGTAACCCGCAAGCTCGCCCAATGGTACATGGTCGTCACAAAGAAATTTCCTCTCGTGTTAAACATTTAAAAAATTAAACTCGATTATTCTATAGAAAGAAGTTTTGCTGATGCGTAATCCGAAACCACAAGAATGGAAAACCGAAGACTACAGCCAAAAAAAGATTGCCGATTACAAAGCGTTCAACTTTGTTGATGGCGAAGGTGTACGCAATAGTTTATATGTGAGTGGCTGTCTCTTTGCTTGTGAAGGTTGTTTTAACAAAGCTGTCCAAAATTTCAATTACGGTACGCCGTTTACAGAATCTTTAATGAATCAAATTATTGAAGATTTGTCCCATGACTATGTCCAAGGTTTGACTCTTTTGGGTGGTGAACCTTTTCTGAATACAGATGTTTGTCTTAGTGTAGTCAAACGTGTGCGGGAAACATTTGGCTCAGCCAAAGATATCTGGTCTTGGTCTGGGTATACCTTTGAAGAACTACTTTTAGAAACGCCTGATAAGCTTGAACTACTCCATTCAATTGACATTTTAGTTGATGGGCGCTTTGAACTGGCAAAACGTAATTTAAATTTACAATTTCGTGGCAGTAGTAATCAACGGATTATTGATGTACCCAAATCACTTGCTGCTGGCAAAGCTGTTATTTGGGAAAAATGTCATGACGCCGAAACGTCTTATGAACAAATCAAAAAATCAATTTAAAAAAGTTAGCCCTTTAGCCATCTCTTGAGGATGTGTCTAAAGGGCTAACTTTTTTCCCATAAAGGTAAAACAATGTTTTCATACGCTAGTGGATCTAAATTCGTTAAAGTAATGCCTAATAAACGGATTCCTTGTTCTAAACCTAAAATATCTTCCCAAATTAAATTCGCTTGATAGAAAAGGTCTTCTTTTTTAGAAATATATTCAGGTAATGTCACACGTTTCGTAATCGTCGTATAGTCAGTATAACGAACTTTCAGGACTACTGTTTTGCCATGTTTTTGCACTCGTTGCAATGCATGCTCAACACCTGCTGCTAATTGTCTCAATTGAGCCGTAACCTGCTCTTCCGTCGTTAAAGGGGTGCCGTAAGTATGTTCCTTGCCTACCGACTTACGATCTCTAGTCACTTGAACTGGCGCATCATGGATACCACGGACTTTACGATACAATGAATAACCCATTTTACCGAATAACCGAATCAACGTCATCTCATCTTGCTTGTATAAATCTGCTCCAGTAAAAATCCCTAGTTCATGCATTTTAGGCACTGTTTTTTTGCCGATTCCGTGAAAATCTTCAATCGGTAATGCTTTCAAAAAATCTTCGGCCTCTTCTGGTAAGACAACCGTCAGGCCCTTTGGTTTCTGGAAATCTGATGCTAACTTGGCTAAAAACTTATTGTAACTAACACCTGCCGAGCAAGTTAACTGCAATTCATGCCAAATATCATATTGGATCATTTTCGCAATTTTAATAGCCGACTTACTGTTGACCTTATTTTCAGTTACATCTAAATACGCTTCGTCAATAGATACCGGTTCAATCACATCTGTATAGCGGCGAAAAATTTCACGGATTTCTTGAGAAATTTCACTATATTTCTGATAATTACCTGGCTTAAAAATGGCACTTGGACATAGTTCATACGCCTTTTGAGCACTCATAGCCGAGTGAATACCGTACTGTCGAGCAATATAATTCGCTGTGGTCACCACTCCTTTGCCCCCAGTATCACTTGGATGGCGCGCAATAACTAACGGATGTCCTACTAGCTCTGGATGATCTCGTTCTTCAACTGAAGCAAAAAACGCGTCCATATCTATATGTATAATTTTTCTCGACGTATCTTTTTTTAAGGGAAAACGTAATTCGCTCATCATTTTGATTCGCCTCCTCCCTCCATTATATACGAACGTCCGTTCTTTTTCAAATAACAGATTTACAATTTAAGTGCAACACAAAAATCATAGATAAAATTCTTGTCTAATGGTGTAGACTAACACGAGCATTTGGGGGAATTTTATCTAGGAATTTATATACACATCTTACTACACAAAAGCGAGAGATAATATTTTTATATCATAGTTTTGGTTTTTCTTTCAGAAAAATAGGTCGGTTAATCAAATGGTCGCCCTCAACAGTTACGAGGGAAATTAAACGACATTCCGCAAAAATAAAACCGTATTCTCCTTCTTTAGCGCAGAAAACTTATCAAAAAAACAAACAAAAATGTGGTAGAAAACGTGTCTTGGATACTTCTCCGCTTAAAGAAACGGTTTGTAAACTTTTCCTAGAAGATCAATGGTCTCCTGAACAAATAGCGAATAGAATTAAAATGGAAAAACATACAACGATTAGCTACAATACTATTTACCATTCCATTTATCGTGGTTTGTTTAATAAAGGATTCACTAAAGACAGTCGTGGTATTCGTAGAAAACTTAGACGAAAAGGAAAAACTAGAAGCAAACGATTAGAGGAAGGCCGTGGAAAATTCAATGATACTCCTACAATACATGAGTATCCACTTGAAGCTGAGAATAGAAAGAACTTAGATCATTGGGAAGCCAACACAGTTATTGGTGCAAAAGGAAGAGCCTGTTTCGTTACATTAGATTAAAAATAATAAAATTTAACATTTTATAAAACTACGAAATAAGTACTAAAAAATATCATTTTACATCAAAAAACTCTCTTTTAGTTTGACTGAAAGAGAGTTTTTTATTCGATTAAATAAAAAAATATTTTAAATATCGAAATAGAAAAAATGAAATTCTATTCAAATCCAAATTCCAATGGTGGATTTTCTACCTCTTTTTTTACTTCCTCATACCAAGCCATGAAAATATCTGAACTATGAAGATCATCAGTGTTAGAATACTGTAAATCATATTTATATTCCATTTTTAAATGTTCACTTTTTATATCATATACTAACTTAAATTGGGTAGGAACAGGTTTATCATATTTTTCAAATACTCTTTCTAGCTTCTGCAAACATTCTAATCCTGCATCTAAAGTGGCTAATTGTTCATCATCAGATACATCATATTTTTTTTCATTGTTTTCAAGAGCATCGTTTACTTTACTCATAAAAACAATTTTATTGTTAATTTGATAAAATACATTAAAAGAAAGTACTCCTTCTTCAATCGAAGCATATAAATAAATTTTATCAGCTCTTCCTTCAATGTACTGAAAGGCACTATCAACCATATCAACTTGTAAATCTGTTATTTTATCTTCGAATATTTTAGTCATATATATTCTCCTAAAATTAATTTGTATTTTTTATAATTTCATTGGTCCAATTACCATCAATTTTGTAATCAATTTTATATGTTGATGGTCTGAAAGAATTTCCTTCATAATTAATTTTCACTTTTACAAATACTTCTTTTCCTTCCTGGAGCGCCTTCTTCCAGATTCGTTCTAATCGTCCATATTCTTTCAAATTTACGTTTTTAGCTTGCGACAATAGATTGTTTAATTCTGGAGAACCGCCAAACATATCTGCAAAAATATGTCCCGCATGGTCATCAGGTTGTTTATCTGGTGTATTCGGATTGTGTCGTTTTCTACCTTGATGTGTCTTGAGTTTCAAGTTAGCATCTGCATTTGAAACCCTTCCCAACTCATCTGTCTTATACCCATAATCATGTTCCCCTGATTTGTATTCATTATTCGGTTTCAAATCTTTATGCTGCTGTCCATAATTCCGTGCAAAGCTATAGCTCACCGAAGAAGTCGCCACACCCATTTTCCGAATAGCGTCTGTGACAGTAATGGCTCCTGCGCCCATAGTTGTGGCACCCGCCACCATTCCTGCTTGGCTGACACCAACAGCTGCCAGCGTTCCGCCAGAGAAATACGTGCCTACCAAGTCCAAACCAGTAATCCCTAAGCCAGTTAAAGTTGTCACTACGCCTGTTGCCAGTTGCAACAATGAGTCATTCAATGATTCCCATTGTTTTTTGTCTAGTTCTTTGTTGGCTTGCTCGGTCAATTCCTTGTCATTCTTGCCATTTTTCAGGATAATCACGCCATTACCTGCACCAAAATTAACCGGCATCACTCGTAAAATGTTGCCTTTATCATCAAACAATAACAGCTGATTCAGTTCTTGAATGGCTTTGTCCCATTGCTTCACAGGAACGTTTTTTAACGCTTCCTGCATAATCTCTTGATAATATTTCTGGGCTTCTACAGGCAAGTTTAACTCAACCATACCTTTGGTTAACGCAATTTGTTTCTGTTCATCAGTGACACTTTGTTTTTTCACGGAAGTAAACCAAGAATGATCAAAACCAACTGGTAATGTATACTTTCCTGTGGCTGAATCCACTTTGGTACCATTAAGTATTTGAATGGATTGTGTCACGATTTTCAATTGTTGTAAACTATTTTCAAAAAGCAAAGCGGTTTGATGGTCAAATTGTTTGAGTCCATTTAGCTTTTGTTCGGCTTCTCTCAACTTGTCCAGTAAGGCAACTTTGGCATTATGGAGACGTTGTGTGTCCATATGAATGGCGTAAAGAAGCGGTTTCGCCAGTTCGCCAATCAAAGAAGATTCCAATTGTCTCGCCATGTCAATTTGATAATCAATGGTTCGAAGCTGACGTTGTAGCGAACGAATCAATTCTTGTTGCAGTTCTGAATCAATCAGCGACCAGCGTTCCACCGCCATTTCAGCATGACGATATCTTGCTAAATCCTGTTCTAACGATTGAATGGCTTGATCAGCTCGTTTGATTGTGGGAATAATGACTTGTTCAAAAAGTCCTTTACCAGCGGTATACGCAGCTCCTGAAAGTTGTTTGCCATCCACTGACTGAACCAAATGTTGACTGCCTTGATTTAACTTTATGGTCAATTCCCGTGCTTGTTGAATTGTGGTTTTCATACTTGAAACCAGCGCTTGCGAATCTGCTCGAACATATCTTACCATGGCATTTGCCCTCGCTCTCTGAACAACGCTTCACGGTCATCAGCTAATTTCAGTTTTAATGAGCGATAGTGTTGAACAAGTGTCTGTTGCTGACTCTGACAGGAATTTCTAACATCACGAGTAACCGCTTGCAAAAAATCGCTCATTTTCTGAGCGTCTTCATCACCTAATGAATGTAGTTGTTGAAAAATATCCGTGTACTTAGCTTCTTCTCTTTTTAATTCTTGAACCGTGCGCTCTAATTGTTCCATTTGCTGACGTTCTTCACGGCGTAACGTCTCTTCCTGTTCTTCCACTTGGGCAATTTTTCTTGTGATTGTGGCGTGGAGTTCATCGTTTCTCTCTTTTTCACTCATATCTATTTGTCACCTCCAAACTGCTTTGCAGATTGTTGGTCACGATAAGTAATTTTTTCAGCAATTTGGGGGAATTTCTCGGCTTGTTTCCAGACACAATTGGCTAAATCTGTTAAGTTTGTTAAAGCTTGAGCATTTACTTGTTTGCCTTTGGTCATTCCTGAAACTGTACTTCCTGAAAAGGTCACCTTTGGGGCTTCTAAATGTTCGTTGATACCAGTCAACTTTGAGACAGCACTTTGGGCTGAACTCGTACTTGAAACAATCTTTCCTTTCATAATGGTTCTCCTTTATTAAATTTATTTCACTTGAAATTTAAGCTACTTTCATTTTACTAAACTTTGGTAATGAAAGAAACAAAAAGAGAATAATTATGACCTTTTTACGATAAAGTGTTGCACTTAATTTGACAATTGGAGATTGAAACTTCTTTATTTCAACCAGAAAAAGCTGAAAATCCGTGAAGTTATAAACACAGATTTCCAGCTTTTTAATTAAACGACCAATTGTTTTTGTTGATTATAGTAGCCTTTATAGGCAAGATAAGTTGCAATCACTGAACCAATACTTGTTGCTGATAGCAACATAAAAGTCACCATAATCTGATATTTTATCGCATGGACCGGATCAACGCCCGCAAAAATCAAGCCTGACATCATCCCAGGCAAACTAACAATTCCGACAGTTTTGGCAGAATCAATCGTCGGCGCCATCCCGGTTTTCACACTTTGTTGGATGATTGGTAAAGAGGCGAGTTTGATAGTTGCACCTAATGCTAGTTTCTCCATTACCGCTTGCCGTTGGTTTTGAAAAAGAGTATCTAAATTGCGATAGCATAAACCAATTGCCACCATCGAATTGCTGGCAATCATCCCACTGATAGGAATGATTTGAGAAGGAATAAATTTAATAGAACCAGAAAAAATCAAAATACCAATGGTAATTCCTGTACTACAACCAATCGCAATGAAAGAAATCAAAAAGCCCTTTTGTAATTGCTGGCTGCGTTTTTTTGCATTAAAGGCTGCGTTGGAAACAATCACCAAAACCATGATGAGCGTTAAAATCAGGTTATTGACTTGAAAAACATATTTTAATAAATAGCCGACTGCGACTAATTGAATGACTGCTCGAATCACACTAATAATAATATCTTTGGTAAAACCTAATTTTTCTTTAGTACTAATAATTAATGCGACCACCACTAGCATGGCTGAAAAAAATAAGGATAAATTATTAACTGCTAAATCCATCTGTCGGCGCCACCTTTCCTGCTACAATACGAATCACTTGCTGTGCTTGCTGAATTTCTTCGGTATCATGCGTGACACGAACCAGCGTGACTCCTTGCTCTTTGTTTAATTGGTTTAACAATTGATTGACAATCTGTTTGCTTTCTTCATCTAATCCCGTTGTAACTTCGTCTAATAATAAAACATCTGGTACAAAAATAATGTTTCGTAGCAAAGCAACCCGTTGTCGCTCACCACCAGAGAGTTCGGCTATTTTCTTTTCAAGATAAGCAGCGGGCAATTTCACTTGTTGGAGCAATGCCACGACTTTTTCCTGATTAAACGCTTCTTGTCTGACGGTAAATGGAAATAATAAATTATCATACACGGTTTCACCAAATAAAGTTGGCTGCTGAAAACAATAAGAAACCTTTTGGCGGTATGTTTCGATTGGTATTGTAGTAATTGGCGCTTCTTGATAAAAAATTTCGCCTTCTGTAGGACTTAATAATGAAGATATAATTTTTAAAAATGTACTTTTCCCGCTACCTGAAGGACCAACAATTGTTGTATTGCTGCCTGTTTCAAATGACAAATCAATATCAGAAAGAATGCTACGACCATTTACTTGATAAGACACGCCTTCTGCTCGCAATAAATTACTCATGTTTCTCTCCTTTTTTAAATGGAATGATATTCTTTATATACTTCTTGTTTTTTTACATTTCTCAATTTGGCCACTTCTTTGATTGCCTCTTTTGAACTCCGTCCCTCTTCCTCCATTAAAACTTGTACATGTTCTTTGAGGGAAATAGCTGGCATTGCTGCTATTGTCTCTTTCTCACCAGTAAATCCGCTAACTAATAAACAACACTCGCCTTTTAGCGTATTTTCTGCTAAATATTCTGTTAGTTCTCCTAAGGTACCACGCAAATACTCTTCATGAAGTTTCGTTAATTCTCGACAAATCACAGCGGGACGTTCTTGACCATAGACTTCAGCAAACGTTGCGACCGTTTTAGCAATCCGATAGGGGGACTCATAAAAAATCTGTGTCGGCCGCTCTTCTTTTAATGCTGATAACACGTCTTTCTGTTCTTTTTTCTTTCTTGGTAAAAAACCATAAAACGTAAATGGCTGTGGTAAAAGACCCGAGGCAATCAAAGCGGTCATTCCTGCCGTAGGTCCTGGCAAGGCAATCACTGCCAGTTCTTCTTCAAGACATGCTGTAACCAATTCATGGCCAGGATCACTAATTGAAGGCATACCTGCATCGCTAACTTGGGCAATCGTTTCACCATTCAGCAATCGTGTAATCAGTTGAGGAATTCGCTCTTTGTAATTATGTTCGTGTAAACTAATTTGTGGTGTTGTAATCTCAAAATGATTTAGCAATTTTTGTGTGTTTCTTGTGTCCTCACTAGCAATTACCGTTGCTTCTTTCAATATGTTTAAACAACGAATACTCATATCTTCTAAATTGCCGATCGGTGTTGGGACAAGATACAATTTTCCTTTTGTTGTTTGCTTATCAAAACTTTTCTGTTTTTGCATAGCGCATCCCTCATTTTCCTTTTTCGTTCTATAAATAGATAAAGGTTTGATTTGACAATCGATTGACTGTCAAACCAAACCTTTCCTTTTTATTTGCAGTGTCCACTAGACTTAACGCGTACGTTCCCCATAAATAACATCAAGACAAAAGGCACATTCTTCATCATTTTCACGTCTTGAACCATATAAAATATTACAGACATGGAAGCCCTCTTCATAAAGTTTTTCCAAATTCATACGTGATTTTGATAGCTCTTGTTTTTCAGTTTCAGTTGTATTTCCTGCTAACTTATTCAGTTCTTGGAGATGCTCCCGTAAGCGTTGGTTTTCGATTTCCAACGTGGTATTTTTTTCTACCAACTCATGGAGTGCTGCTTTAATTTCTCTTAATTGTGTCACGGAACTGTCTAAATCAGTTTCCAACGAATTTAATCCATCATAGAGCGAACGTTTATCCATTTTGATCACCTTTTTCAGCAGCAACTTTCGCAGTAGCTTCTTTGATTTCTTCGTAATCATAATCCGCTGCGATTTCACGACCATGCAGACGAACTTTGACAATCCGACTTAATAGATTCAACCCGACGACTTTGCCTTTGCCATCTGGTGTTATTACTTCTTTTCCATAATCTGGTAATTCTTTTTTAGCGGCTTCATATTCGTCGTTTTCATATTTCAAACAACACATTAAGCGGCCACATAATCCCGAAATTTTGACAGGATTTAAAGATAACCCTTGATCTTTAGCCATTTTGATTGAAACTGGCATAAAATCTCCTAGAAATGTTGAGCAACATAGTTGTCTGCCACAAGGGCCAATGCCACCTAATATTTTCGCTTCATCTCGGACACCAATTTGACGTAACTCAATTCGCGTCCGGAAAATAGCCGCTAAGTCTTTGACTAATTCACGAAAATCAATTCGCCCATCTGCCGTAAAGTAAAAAATCATTTTGCTACGATCGAAGGTATATTCTACTCGCACTAATTTCATTTTTAAGTCATGAGCTCGAATTTTTTCATTGGCAATGCTTTTGGCAGCTTCTGCATCAGCCAAATTTTTTTGTTCTTTTTCTAAATCATTGGCTGTTGCTTTATTTAAAATGGGTTTTAGGTCCTCTGGTAAATCGTCTGAATCGACTGTTTTTTTAGGAATAGCAACAGTAGCTAATTGTTTTGACTGTTGAGATTCAACGAGTACTTTCTCATTATAAATATACTCAGATTTTCCAGGAGCAAAATAATAGATATGACCGGCTTCACGGAAGCGAACTCCTACTACTTCTACCATTTTATTCCTCCTAATCTAGTTCAAGTGAACGTCGCTTCAATCGGTTAAGAAACTTGCTGAAACAACTAAGTTCCTACTATATTATGAAACTGAATGCCACTTGGCACTTTTTTCCTTTATGATTTAGGGTGAATCATTTGGATAACTAATTGTTCACAAACATTTTGCCAACTAACATTGGCAGTCCATTTTTGGCGTGCTTTCAAAATTAGCGCCAACCGTTCCGCCTGCTCTTCCGTTACTTTTTTGGCTTGCTGTGTCGCAACACTTTCTTCCAATAATTGACGGTAATAAACCATGAGCAAGTCAAAGCTAAGCGCTTGTTGTTCTTTTTCCTTAAATACTTTGACCATTTTCTTCTGAACGTAGATAAACGCCTGTAAATCATTACTTTTTAGATAATTAAACCATTGCAAAATGATTTCCCTAGCTTCATTAAACCATTCATCTTGAGAGATTTCAACTGCTTTCTCAAAACTATTTGTCAGCTCAGCTAAAAGGGTTGCAGTCTTTTCACCAATCCCCTGTTTGATTAAGCGATCAATTAATGTTTTTTTGACTAATGGTTGAAAATGTAAGGTTTGGCATCGTGATTGAATCGTTGGTAAAATTCGAGAAAGCGAAGTGGTTTCTAAAATAGCTAAAATTTGTCCTTCTGGTTCTTCTAAAAATTTTAAGAGACTATTGGCTGCGCCGGTACTCATTTTATCTGCTTCTTGAATTAAGAAAACTTTTTTAGCAGTCTCGACCCCACTTTTAGAAAACTCCGCTTTTAATTCACGGATTTGGTTCACTTTGATGGTTTGCCCATCTGGCGCAATTCTTAAAACATCTGGATGTTCATTTTCATTAATCCGCACACAATTATGGCATTCGTTACAAGGCTGTTGATTTACTAAATTCGTACAAAAGACATGTTTCGCCATCCATAAGCCAAATTCTTGTTTTCCAGTTCCTGTATCTCCTTCAAAAAGATAAGCATGGGCAAGACGACCATGCTCAAAACTTTTTTGGAGTTGCTTGTACAGCAAAGGTTGCATTTGCTGTAGCTGTTGTGCTTCATTCATCTTAATATTGATGGAATCCTTCAACTGGTAAGACGAAGCAAGTAGCGCCGCCTACTTCAACTTCCACAGGATAAGGAATTTGGCCATCCATTGTGATATCTAAAGTCACAGGTGTTGAAACATATTGTTTTCTTGATTGACATGTTTCTTTAATTAAAGCTAATGTTTCGTCGACACGTTCATCATCAATCCCAATAATAAATGTGCTGTTTCCCGCTTTTAAGAATCCACCTGTTGAGGATAATTTTGTAGCACGAATATTGGCATCAATAAATTCGTTGGCTAATCGGTTACTATCTTTGTCTTGTACAATGGCTAAAATAATCTTCATGGTCTACACCTTCCTATAATTAAAAGTTTTCTGGATAACGTTCAATAATCGCCTGATACGTTGCTTCTACGACAAGTTCTAAACTCATCCGTGCATCAATCTTTTTGATACGTTGTGGATTTTCTTCTGCTAATTTCAAATATTCATGACGAACACGTTGATGAAATTCTAATCCTTCTGAATCTAAGCGATCAATTTGCTGTGTTCGATTTTCTTGAATCCGCCGTAAGCCAGTATCTGAGTCAACGTCTAAATAAATTGTAAAATCTGGTGAGACACCTTCTGTCGCAAACGCATTAATTGAAGCAATGGGGGCAATCCCAATTCTACGCCCAGCGCCTTGGTAGGCTAATGAGCTGTCAACAAAACGATCACATAGGACTAAATGACCTGCTTCCAAAGCTGGCAAGATTTTTTCCACTAAATGTTGACGACGAGCAGCTGCGTAAAGTAAAGCTTCTGTTCGCTCATCCATTCTGTCATTTCTTGGATCTAAAATAACTGTTCGAATCTTTTCGGCAATCGGTATGCCGCCTGGTTCTCTTGTAGTGACAATTTTTCGTTTTGACTCTTTAGCTAATCTTTCAGAAACTTCCTTCAAAACACTGGTTTTGCCAGCGCCATCTGGACCTTCAAATGTGATAAAAATACCCTGCACGTGCGAAAACTCCAATCAATTTTTACTTGTATCTATTATACTTCATCTTGCTCTATCAGTCTAATTGAAATCCTTATGTCCTATTTAAAGTGATGCATCCGCTGAAAAAAAGAAACTGAAAAAGAAGTACGGGAAAGCTTGAACTGCGACATTTTCTCACAGAAACGACCTACTTCGATTTCAACTTCTTTTTCCAACGATGTTTCTTTTAAATTTCTCGACGTCCTTCGACTGCTTTTAGCAAGGTTATTTCGTCTGCATATTCAATATCGCTGCCGACAGACAAGCCGTGTGCCAAACGAGTAACGGTGATTCCAGCTGGTTTAATGAGCCGTGATAAATACATCGCCGTCGCTTCTCCTTCAGTGGTAGCGTTGGTTGCTATAATGACCTCTTTCACTTCATCATCGTGCAATCGTTTGATCAAAGAGGCAATATTAATATCTTCTGGTCCTGTTCCTTCCATCGGTGAAAGAACCCCGTGGAGTACGTGATACAAGCCTTGATATTCACGCATTTTTTCCATTGCCATAACGTCTTTTGGTTCTTCCACTACTAAAATAATACTACGGTCACGATTTTTATCTTGGCAAATTTCACAAGGATCTTCTTCAGTAATATTTCCGCAAATACTACAGAAATGGAGATCTCTCTTGACACTAATTAGCGCTTTTGCAAAAGCATTAGCATCTTCTTCTTTCATATCAATTGTATAAAAAGCAAGCCGTGTCGCTGTTTTTTGACCAATTCCTGGTAATTTCATATAACTTTCAATCAATTTTGCAATCGGTTCTGGATAATTCATGAGGCTTCTACAGTCCTTTCTTAGCAAGGCGTTTCTGTTATTACTAAACGAGTTATAACAGATTTTGCGTCACTGAATATCTTATCACGCCCTGTCAAAAAAGCAACTGACAATTACTGCTTTCTAATACAAAAACAAGTCGTTAGTTACGAGCACTAAACGACTTGCTTTTGTATTAACCAATCCAGGTTTCGTGTGTATAGGCCATTTCCCAAAAAGCGTATTCCATCTCACTGCTGATAACAAAAGCGGTGATCATAGCTGCTTGTTCTTGTGGTGAACTTTCTTCATATAATTGGTCTAACAGTTGGCGTTCCTCTTGGACGTGTTGGTACGCTTCCTCCCCAGCATAGGTTTCAATCCAACGTTGGTACAGTGGCTCTGGTGAGTGTTGTTTGACTAACTGTGCACCAATTTCTTGATAGAGCCAAGAACAAGGCAACATACTTGCTGCGGCCGTCTTAGGCGTTCCTTCAATAAGTTGGCGATACATATGAGAAACATAGTGATAAGCGGTTGGTGCAATCGGTGTCGCTGCAACTTCTTCTTCCGTAATCGCTAGTTCTTCAAAAAAAGTTTCACGAATAGCTAATTCGCCCAACGCGAGATTTTCCGCATTTGTTAAGAGTAATTTTTTCAATCGAGGTTGTTGCGTTTGTGCCGCAATCAAGCGATAAAGTTGACTAAAGTGTTTTAAATAGTAATGATCTTGAATTAAATAGTAGCGAAAAATCATTGGACTCAAGGTTCCTTCATGTAACTCTGTGATAAAAGGATGCTGAAAACTTCCTTGCCAAGAAGCTTGCGCTTGATCTTTGGCTTGTTCTGTAAATGTCATAGGTTTCTCCTTTACGTTAGAAAAATAAACAAATTTGTAAAAATGATGATCAAAATAGCAAGCCCAAGACTGACTTTTGCTGACACAAAATGCTCTTTTCGACTTCTGGTGGCTCCTTCTTCATAGCCATGGGCAGACATTGCTTCCGTATATTTATCTCGCCAAGAAACAGCAACGAGCAGTGTTTTAACATAAAGCATCGGCGACCAAAAATGAAACGTTTTGCCACGGAGTAGGCTTGCTTCTTTTAAATCATTAATTTCTCTTTTCACTTCCGGTAAGGCGTGAACCACCACTAAAATTCCATAAACAAAGTTTGGTGCTAGCCCCTTTTGTTCCAATAACAACAATAATTCTTCAAAATCAACGCCTACAGCAAAAGCTAGTCCTAAACCGGCAAAGGCATACGTTCGACTAAACAAAAGCCAGGCTTGTTGACTACTCGTACCATGCAAATAAATAGACCAAAACGTCCCGATTGCTGGTAAAAGTGGCAAGAAAAATAACCAAAGCAGTAAGCGGGATTTTCGCTGGCCTATTAAAAAAATGACACAACCCATAAAAACCGCCAAATTTGCCAAAATTGACTGAGAAAAAGATAATTCAAAGGTCAAAATAAGAATCAAAGAAGCATAAATTGCTGCATTTGTTTGCTTTATTTGCATGTGGTTCCCTCCTGCCAGATAATCAGTTGTTGCTGCAGCAATTCTATTCGGTAATTGCTCACGCCAGAGAGAGGTTCTAGCCGATGCGTGACGATTAGAAAATCTTGTTGCGCACTTTTTTCTTTGATCCATTCAACAAAATAATTGCATGCTCGCTCATCTAATCCAGCAAAAGGTTCATCTAAAAGTAAACAGTCCAAATCTAAGCTCAGCAAACTAATTAATTGCACCATCTTTTTTTGCCCTTCACTTAGTTGAAAAACACTGTGCTCTAGTTTTTCTTTTAAACCTAAAAAAGTTAAGGCTTCCTCTTGTTTTCTTCTTTTTTCTGCTGTCATGTTCTGACCAAACAAAAGCTCTTCTCGTAAAGTCAACGTGACAAACTGACGATTGGCTTGTTGCACCGCTAATGTCATGTGTTGATACAATTTTTTTGAAGCCCGCAAGCGGCGGCCCGCCAAGAACATTTTTCCTTGATATTTTTGTCTCTGAACGATGGCTTTTAATAAGGTGGATTTTCCCGCCCCATTTGGCCCCGTCAACGTGGTAATTCCTTTAAACAAAAGCGCTTCTTTTTCTTCAAGTAGCACTCGTTTTCCCTGAGACAAACGAAAATTTTTCAATTGGAGCATTGGTTGTTTTACCACAGAATTTGTGAGCTGAAATGTCTGCGGTTTTGTTTTGATAAACGTCAACGGTTGTTTTTCAAACTGGCCGTTTTTCAACGTGACGACTTGGTCCACAACATCAGCGTAATCGTTGAAATCGTGGTCGCACACCAAAATCGTTTTGCCTGCTTGATGGAGTCTTGCTAAAATTTGAATAAATTGTTTTCGAGAGGTTGGATCAATACTTGCAAAAGGTTCATCTAATAAAAGAATATCTGGGTTCATTGCTAGCAGAACTGTCAACGCCGCTTTTTGTTTTTCACCACCAGATAACGTCGCTAATTCTCGTGTGAATAAGGTTTGAGTCTGAACAAGTTGAAGCGCTGTTTGGATTTTTCGGTTCATTTCTTCAGGCGAGATTCCTAAATTTTCTAAAGCAAAAATCAGTTCTCGTTCCAAGGTTTTCATTGTAAATTGTTGACTGGGGTTTTGAAACAGCATGCCAATTTTTTGCGCCTTTTCACGAGTTGATAATTGTCGGCGTTCCATTCCTTCAATCAAAATTTCTCCTTGATAGTCAAGCGAAGCAAATCCGGCAATCAATCGTAAGAGCGTTGATTTTCCACTACCACTATCGCCAATTAATAAGGAAAACGTTCCTTGAGGAATTGCTAAATTTGTCTTTTCAAACAAGGGTTGTTCTCGTGAAAAGGACACAGCTTTTAATTGGATACTATTCATTTTGCCTTCACAGCTAACCCTTGCGCAGACTGATACATTCGTAAAATAACTTTCGTTAAGAAAATACCAAAGAAACAAATAGAAACGAACCGAACGCTAATTAAAGCAATGTTCATCCCCAGACCGTAATTGCCATAACCAAACTTAAAGTATTCATACACATAACTAAAAATAGTCGTCCCAATCGCACTATAAAATAACGTTAGTGTATCGTACCGTTTGTAGCGTGTCACAAAAAAGCCACTTTCACTACCTAGACCTTGAATCACACCAGAAATTAATACACTAGGTCCGAAATACGAACCATAAAGCATTTCTGCCAAAGCGGCTAAAACTTCCGCCAAAACAGCACTTCCCGCTCGTGGAATCAGCATCGCTGCAATTGGTGCCACCATGGTCCACATTCCAAATAAAAGCTCATTGGCAAATGGACTCAGTCCTAATGGTAACAGCGCAGCATTCAATAACGCATAGAGGAACCCTGCCCCCATAAAAACACCGCCAAACAAAAAGGCTAAAAAAGCGAGTAAGACGACTTGTTGCAATGACCATTTTTTCAATAAAAAAACTCCTTTCTCTTAACAAAAAGCAAAAGGAGTGACTTAAATAAACCCTGATAAAAGAAAACACACTCATCCTAGGACAGAATGAGTGCGTGAAAAATCAAAGTAAATCGGCATTTCCCTGCGACAGTACTAACTGCATCAGGTTCAATGGGTATCATCTCAGCCATAACAGCACCCCAAATGTTTTTTATTAAAATGTACTTTTACTATAGCATAGAATAACTATAAAAACTAGTCTTGGCACTTTTTTCTTTCATCAAAAGCTGAAGAAATCAAACAATTTTGTAAGATAACTGTTAGGCAAATAAATGGTTGGTTTTTCTGAACTTTGTTATATTGTTCTTTATGAAAGAGAGGCGTTTATACTATGGGTAAAACATTAACTGGCTTTCATTTGAAAGTCATTGGGGTTATTTCAATGGTCTTTGACCATCTATTGCAATTTTTTAGTTTTTTAGGCGTGCCTGGTTGGTTCGGATGGATTGGACGAATTGCTGCACCTATTTTCTTATTTGAAAGTTCTGAAGGCTTCATTCACACAAGCAATCGGCGAAAATACATGTTCCGGTTATTGTTAGGCTTCTGGATTATGGGGATTCTGAATGGCATTTTAAATGCGTATTTTTCAACAGGTGGCTTAATTATCAATAATATTTTTGGGACGTTATTTTTAGGTACGGTCTACATGCAGTCTATGGACTATTTTAAACAAAAAAAAATTGGTAAAGGGCTTCTTTGGTTTATTGTGCCTTTATTAATCAGTGCTCTACCTCTCGTTGTTTTTAGTTCTCCAGACATATTAAGCAACCCTGCTATCTTAATTGGTTTCCAACTTTTCAATCTGATTGTGCCATCACTAATGATGACAGAAGGTGGGTTTTTATTTGTTCTCTTGGCCGTGGCTTTTTATTTATTCCATGGCAAAAAGTGGTTACAAATTTCAGCGATTGGCGTTGTTGCGTTGATTTCAGCAGCCAGCTATAATTTCCAAGAACTATTCGGGGTGAACCACCAATGGATGATGATTTTAGCAGCGATTCCAATTGTTCTTTATAATGGTGAAAAAGGCCGTGGCATGCGGAATTTCTTTTATATTTTCTATCCAGCTCACATTGCTATTTTTGCAATTATTAGTTTCTTCATGCAACGTTAATTATTTTCTGCTTGACGATTGCCTAAAAACTGTTTACAATGCAACATGTAAACAAATCGTACAGATAACACGCAAGTTGCGTGTCGAGAGAGAGGCGGTTTCTATTCTTATAGAAACTGCTTCTATTTTTTTACGAAAAAATGAAAACTATAGAGGTGATTAAATGGAACAAAAAAACGTACGATTATTCCCTGCCGTTTTAGCGACAGGAATTATGTCTTTTGCTGGCGTATTAATTGAAACAGCAATGAATGTAACCTTTCCGACATTAACAAAGGAATTTGGTGTTTCCACCGGTACCGTGCAGTGGGTGACAACGATTTATTTATTAGTTATTTCTATCATGGTGCCCTTATCCAATTATTTATTAAAAACCTATTCATTAAGACGCTTATTTATTGTTGCGAATCTTTTCTTTTTGATTGGTTTAGCGATTGATGTCTATTCGCCATCTTTCAGTATCTTGTTATTAGGCCGACTCTTCCAAGGGGCTAGCACTGGGATTGCTTTGCCACTGATGTTTCATATTATTTTGAACTTTACCCCGCTAGAAAAACGAGGAACGATGATGGGGGTAGGCACATTGACCACTTCAATTGCTCCAGCCATTGGTCCAACGTATGGTGGAATCTTAACATCTTCCCTATCTTGGCACGCCATCTTTTTATTCTTAATTCCTATTTTACTGCTTTCTTTGTTTATGGGATTATCTGCTATTCCAGAAATACCTGTTAAAAAAACCACCACTCTTGATTTGGTTAGTTTAATTGGTATTGCCCTGTTATTTAGTGGTTTGTTGATGTTTTTAAGTAAAATTGGTACATTGTTTGGCTGGCTTTCACTTCTGGCAGCCGTTATTGGCTTTGTTATTTTTTATAAACGAGCAACAACCGCTGAACAGCCACTAGTTCGTTTGACAATTTTAAAAAATCCCGCCTTTGTTTTATTTTTATGTGGCTTTTTAGTTTGTCAATTCTTATTGTTAGGTATTTCCTTTGTCTTACCAAACTTTGTTCAAATCGTCCTTGGAAAAAATGCGTTTGTAGCTGGGCTAGTCATGCTGCCAGGTGCTACAGTCGGGGCCATTTTGGCACCACTTTCTGGACGAGTGTTGGATCAATACGGCGCTAAAAAACCTATATTATTTGGCTTAAGTTTGGCGACAATCGGTTGGCTAGCTTTAACAATTTTACTAGAGATGCCTGTTTTATTAGGATTCGTCACTGGACATGTTACCTATATGATTGGTCTAGGTTTTGCATACAGTAATATGATGACGACTGGTATGAGCTTGTTAGAGGAGAAAGATTTTGGCGACGGCAATACGTTATTTAATACACTTCAACAATTTTCTGGCGCTATTGCGACGGCCATTGTAGCGACGATTATTAATATCGCTCAAGACCACGCAGATAATTTTGCTCAGGGGACAACGATGGGCTCCCTCATTTCTCTGATTTTCTTGTTAACCTTATTAGTAATTGTTTTAATTGCTTGCTGGAATTATTTCCGCAAAAAAGCTTAAAAAAAAAGCAGCTGGTCAGTTCCATAGTGACCAGCTGCTTTTTTTAGTTTTCTAAAGATAGTTGTTTTTTTGTTCTTCTTGCTTCCGAATATAAAGTACGAACAAGACAGCAATTAGCACGATAAAACCACCAAAAATCGGTGTATATGTTACTGATAAATGATCTGTGACCACCCCACCTGTCATTGAGCCGACGGTAATCCCAATATTAAAGGCTGCAATATTAAAAGCTGAGGCCAAAGTGATATCTTCTGGAACATACTTTTCCGCTAATTCTACAACATATAGTTGTAAACCAGGTACATTCATAAAGGCAAATAGGCCCAACATCAAACTTGCTAATAAGCCTAGAAGACTGTTATCCATTAAAACAGTAATGAATAAAAAGACTAAGGACAGAATTAATAAGCTAAACATTTTTACTAACGAATCTAAAGGTTTTTTATTTGCCCAGTGACCACCTACTGTATTGCCAATTGCGACCATTACGCCATAAACAACTAAAATAATCACTACCGCGTTGGCTGAAAAGCCTAAATTTTCCAATAACGGTGACAAGTACGTATATGCAGCAAACGTTCCACCATAACCAAAAGCAGTAATTAGAAAAGAGAAAACGAGGGGTTTGTTCGTAAAAATCCGCGTGATTCCTTTTATGTCAACCTTCCCTGGTATCGGTAAATTTTTGGGAACTAAAAAATAACTAGCAATCAGTCCCACCAAGCCAATACTGGCTATAAAAAGAAAGGACATATGCCAAGCTGTTTGTTGCCCAATAAACGTCCCTAAAGGTACGCCAGTCACTGTTGCAACCGTTAAGCCCGTAAACATAATAGCAATGGCGCTGGCACGACGTGATGGCGGCACAACATCTGCGGCGATGACAGTCGAAACAGACATGAAAATGCCATGCGCCAATGCAGAAAGTATCCGCCCTACCAATAAAATAATAAACGTTGGCGCAAACGCAGCAATTAAATTCCCACTAATGAAAAGAAGCATAATCCCCAGCATTAATGAGCGACGATTCCATTTTCCTGTCAAAATTGTTAATAACGGCGCCCCAATCGTCACACCTAAAGCGTACAAAGAAACAGTCAAACCTGCTTGGGAAAGACTAATATGAAAACTTTTAACAATCATTGGTAATAAACCCACACTAATAAATTCTGTTGAACCGATTGCGAAAGCATTGATAGCTAATGCAAAGAGCGTTAAATTTGGTGAAATTTTCTTTTCCATTCTCTTCCTCCTAAAAAACATTTGAATTTCAACAAAAATTACTATATACTAAGATTGAAATTTTGATAAGTACCTACTTTTTTGTATCATAGGTACCTTTTAGTAACTTTTGGTTATTATCAACCTATTAAGGAGGAATGTTTTTTGGAAACTCGTACATATGCGATTGGTGTCGAAGCAACGATGGATGTTATTGGCGGTAAATGGAAACCAATTATTCTGTGTAATTTACGGCACGGCGCCATGCGCCCCAGCGATTTAAAACGCGGTATTACTGGCATTAGTCAAAAAATGCTGACACAACAATTACGGGAACTCGAAGAAGACAACATTATCGAGCGGAAAGTTTACAACCAAGTTCCACCAAAAGTCGAATATTATTTAAGCGATTATGGTCAAAGCCTCTCTGCTGTCTTAGATAACTTATGTAATTGGGGAGAATCCCACGTGGCTCATTTGCAAGAACAAGGCCAAGAAATTTATTTAAAATGTGAAGATTAGTGAACAAAACGTTTATAAACTATATTAAGAGGGAACTTTAAGCTATTTAAAGCCTGGGGAAAAATCATTTTAGATTTTTCCCCAGGCTCTTCTTATGCTTTAATAACTTGAATATCTTGCGTTAATTGGGCCCAATGATTAGTAGGTCCGTGGCCATGTCCAACAGAAATTGCTTGGCTAATGGCCCCTTGTATAAACTGTTTGCCAATCACAATCGCCGCTTCTAACGGCGTACCTTTTGCTAATTCGGCTGCGATACACGCTGAAAAAGTATCTCCTGTTCCATGAGTATTTTTCGTTACAATTCGTGGTGCACTTAGCCAAAAGCTCGAACCGTCTTCCATTAACACATAATCAGCCGCTTGTTGATTTGTGCTATGTCCGCCTTTCATAATAATATTTTTTGTGCCCAATTGCTGTAATTTTTTTGCTGCGGTCTGCATTTCTTGTTCTGTCTTGATGGTCGTCTCTAGTAAAACTTCCGCTTCTGGTAAATTAGGTGTCACGACCGTTGCTAATGGCAACAGTTGCTCTTTAATCGTTTGAACTGCCTCGGCTTCTAACAAATGATGTCCACCTTTAGCCACCATTACAGGATCGACAATCAACGGACCAAAATCAACTTTCTGCAAATTGCGAACAACAGCTTCGACACGCTCACTATCTGCTAACATCCCCGTTTTCGCTGCCCCAATTTTAAAATCAGCCGCCAGTGATTGGAATTGTGCATCAATAAATGAACTAGGAATCGGCAAACTTTCTTGCACGCCATACGTATTTTGTGCCGTCAATGCAATGACAATATTTAAGCCAAATGCCTGCCGCGCTTGAAATGTTTTTAAATCTGCTTGCATGCCAGCTCCCCCACCAGAATCAGAACCAGCAATCGTGACTACTTGTGGAGTCAAATTATATTCGGTCATTTTCTCGCCTCCAACATTCGCTCCGTTACACGCATCAACCCTTGAACTTTCTCGGTTATCTGTTCAGCCAGCATAATTTCACTGACCAGTGAAACACCAGCCACTCCCGTTCCCATAAGTTGTTCTATATTTTCTTCTTTGATTCCACCAATCGCTACAACAGGAATCGTGACTGCTGCAGCAATTTCAGAAAGTGTCTGCAAAGAAGTTAACGGACTGTCCTTAGTCGTTGTGGGGAAAATTGCGCCCACGCCTAAATAATCGGCGCCCTCGTTTTCCGCTTCAACTCCTCGTGCCACCGTTTTGGCTGAAACACCTACGATTTTTGTGGACCCAACCAGTTTTCGCACAAGAGCAACCGGTAATTCATCATCCCCTATATGCACACCTGCCGCATCCACTGCCAAGCAAATATCGACACGATCATTAATAATCAACGGAATCTGATACGCATCTGTTACCGCTTTAACTTTCACTGCTAATTCGTAAAAGCGCCGTGTTGACACTTCCTTTTCGCGCAGTTGGACCAATGTCACTCCACTGCGACAAGCAGTTTCAATTCGTTTTAAAAATTCAGTATCACTAAAATCATACCGGCCTGTCACCAAATAAACTTTCAATTGCTCTCTCATAGCACTCGTCCTTTCACAGCCTCAAACCAATCCTTCTCCTTCATTAAAAGAGATAACTGATTTAACGTATTTTGGCGAAAATCGGCCAGCCCTTGGCTCTTAGTCTTGGCTTTTTCTCCGCAAAGATTAAAATAGCTCACTGCGGCTACTGCCGCAGTCATTGGCGCGTTGCCTTCACCTAATAAAGCGGCAACTAATGCGCCGACTAAATCGCCCGTGCCAGTGAAACAATCCAACTCAGGAACGCCATTTTGTAAGACAATCACTTGCTCTTGGCTAACCAAAACATCTTGAATCCCTGTTGCTAAAAATACCGTCTGGGGAAACTTTTGTGTTTGTTGACGTAAAGCTTGAATCAGCTCCTCAATTGCTTCTTCACTTTGATCCAAAGGGCTGCCATCCACTCCTCGGCCATGACTCACCAACTGGCAAAAAGTCCGCATTTCTGAAAGATTCCCTTTCACAACGGTTGGCTGATTGTGCACCAGCTTTTCCCCGACTTCACTCCGAATATCACTGGCGCCATAACCGACTAAATCGACTACGGTCGGTTTATTCACTTGCCGAGCATAATCACTAGCTGCTAACAAGCTTTGCTCTCGTTCTTGTGATAAATGGCCTAAATTCAAAACCAAAGCACTGGTTTGCTGAAACAACTGCGGAAATTCCCGTGGATCATCTGCCATAATGGGCTTAGCATCAATATAAAGTAATGCATTCGCCATAGATTCACACGTAATTTCATTCGTAATGCACTGAATTAATGGTGCCGTTGTCAGTGGAAAAATCGTTTCAAACTTAACGCTTGTTTTCATAAAAGTACCCTCCCAAAAATAATTCCTGTGTTTGTTTAAATACCCGAGTTTCTTTCAGTTTTACTAAGACAAGCCAAGCAATCACTGAACCAATCAGTGTGGCACCAATAAATCGTGGTGTATAAATGAACCAATAAAAATTCTGCTTACTGCCAGTAAACCAAACCATTACAGGATAGGACAATAACGAGCCAATGATGCCTGTACCAAAAATTTCTCCTAGCATCGACCAGCCTAATTTTTGTCCCCATTGATAAAATAAACCAGCAAAAAACGCGCCAAAGACGGCACCTGTTAACGCTAATGGCGGAATACCTAAGAACGTCATACGGATTAAGCCGCAGACAAGTGCCATGAGCGTTCCGTAAAGAGGACCTAATAAAACTCCGGCAATAATGTTCATGACACTGGACATAGGGGCCATTCCCTCAATTCGCATTAACGGCGATAATACGACGTCCATCGCAATCATTAAAGCTAGTAACGTAACTCTGTGGATTCGATTTTTTTCCACGTAAAAAAACTCCTTTCTGCGAGAAGCAAAAGGAGGCGCGACTGAAAAAGACAGAAAAACCCAACCACAAATAAACGTAGTTGGGTGCAATAATCGGTCAAAATTTCAAGACATTTCCCTGCGCCAGTCCTAACTGTTTCAGGTTCCATGGGTATAATCTCAGCTAATAGCACCCCAAATGTTTCTCTTCAATTGGCTTTAGTATAGCATAGTTTTTTGGAAGCGACTACTAAAATTGCCAAAGAGTTTTCCCACAAAAATAGAAAAAACGTCATGCCCAAAAAGTTCGATTTTTTGGGCATGACGTTTTTCATACTTTCGTTTGTCTTATTTTTTAGAATCCTGGCATTCCTTTGGTGTATTTACCTAAAGTTGCTTCGGTTTCTTTTTCAATTTTTACTAACGCATCGTTGACAGCCATAATGACTAAATCTTGTAACATATCAACGTCTTCAGGATCAACCACGTCTTCTTTAATGGTCAAATCTTTCATTGTGCGATCACCAGTAAAGGTCGCTGTCACAAGTTGATTGGTTGCTTCACCGATAAATTCTTTTTCATTTAGCGCTTCTTGCGCTTTGGCCATTTCTTTTTGCATTTTTTGTACTTGTTTCATCATGCCTTGCATGTTGCCCATTCCTCGCATCATAATTCCTCTACTCCTTCGTATTAATCATCTAGTACTTCGACAAGCTCTTCACCAAACATAGCGATTGCTTCATCTACTACTGGATTTTCTTGTGAATGTTCATTTGTTACAGGCGGTTCGTCCGCTAGACGAGCCATTTCATTTTCAGGTTCAGAATGATTCAAACTGCCCTGATTTTGGTTAATAAAACTTTGTCTTAGTTTTGGCCAGCTTTCTCTAGTAATGCAGACCATCTCTGGTGTATAGTCCATCAAACGGCTTAAATTATTATTGAAAGCTAACTGCATCTCTTCATCGTCTGTTGCACGAGCACAAACAATCTCATAGTCAAATGCCACCACGATGCCCTTAGGACTCGCCGCGACAGGTTCACTAGCCTTTAGCATCGCTCGTTGAGTCACAGATAATGTTTGCAGTAAGTCTTCCCAGACATTTTTCACATTCATTAAATGTGTTCTTGTCGCTTCATTTAAGACTTGATATACCCGTTCTGTGGGTACGCGGAACGAACTTTTTGGCGCTTGTGGTCGTGCTTGTTGACGTGGCGCATCTGCTTCTTTGGCAGCTACACCGTGTTTCTTTAATTCAGCCAGTTCTTTCTTCAGTTGCCCGATTTGATTTTGTAAATCTGCTAATTCTGGATTTCCCTCTGCACTACCACCTTGATTAGTTGTTTCTGGCGTGTTGTGTTTATTGGGTTGCACCGTTTTAGCCAATTTGACAGTGGCTACTTCCAGATAGATATTCGCATTGTTGGTAAAGCGGATCTCATTTTGTGTGTCACTTAAAATTTGGATTAGTTGGTAGATTTTTTCAGCAGGCGTTTGTGTAGCTAGTTCCTTAAATGCTTCTGTCAAAGTTCCTGCTTTTTCTGCTAATAACTTCGGTGCTTGCTGATACATCAGTAAATCTCGACAATATAATAACAAATCTTCTAAGAAACGGCGCGCTTCTTTGCCTTCGCCTAAAATACTTTCCAAGCCTTCTAATGCTCGTTCAACATCACCGGCGACACAACACTGAATATAATGATCCATCATTTCATAGGTTAGGCTGCCTGTCACTTGCATTGCATCTTCCAGTGTTACTTTTTCATCACTAAAGGAAATCGTTTGATCCAAGATACTCAAGGCATCTCGCATCCCGCCTTCCGCAGCACGCCCAATCACATAAAGGGCTTGTTCCTCATAATCGAGAGCCATTTCCTGCATGATATGGGCCATATGATCGACGATATCTTGCGTACTAATTCGCTTAAAATCAAAGCGTTGCGTCCGTGAGATAATCGTTAACGGAATCTTGTGTGGTTCAGTCGTTGCTAAGATAAAAATAACATTTTGTGGCGGTTCTTCCAAGGTTTTTAAGAGTGCATTGAACGCGCCTGTTGATAGCATATGAACTTCATCAATAATATAAACTTTGTACTCGGCTTGTGTCGGTGCATACTTTGCTTTATCACGAATATCACGGATTTCTTCCACGCCATTATTACTCGCCGCATCAATTTCAATGACATCATTTAAACGACCTTCCGTAATGGCTACACAGGTTTCACAAACATTACAAGGTTCACCATCTTGACTATGTTTACAGTTAATCGCTTTAGCGAAAATTTTTGCGGCACTGGTTTTACCTGTACCACGAGGGCCAGTAAATAAATAGGCATGAGATGTTTTCTTTTGCACTATCGCATTTTTCAGTGTCTGAGTAATTGCTTTTTGTCCTACTACGTCATCGAAACGTTGTGAACGCCAGACCCGATAAAGTGCTTGATAAGCCATTTTTTACCCTCCCTTATTTTTCATTCTTATCTATTATACGTGATTTTTAGTCATTCGGCATCTTTTTTCTTTTAATGAGTCACTGGCGCAACCATTGCTAAAAAAGCCGCTTTTCCTTCACTTGTTTCTGCAAACGCACTGGCTTCTTTTAATCGCTGTTGATACGCTGAAGCGACAGTTTCAAGTGCCTGCGTTTTCTGGTTGTTCCAAGTCGTTAAACCTTGGACTTCTGCTAACGTTAACGAAGGCTTTGCTTGAGGTCGACTAAAAATTAAGTCCATGACATATAAAAGTTCTTTTCGTCGGGCAACGATTTGTATCTCATCCGTTGGCAGTTTTAGCATTTGCCACTGCTCAAAAATATCATTTGCGGCTTGGGCAACTTCTGACGCATTCGGTCCCTCTAGGCGAAATGTCGCAACTGGCCAATTCACCATTCCTGCGTTGATTAAAGGATAGTTAGCTAACTCAACATATTCTGAAATGCTCGCTTCGGCTAATGGAAATTGTTGCAAACCCGTTTGATAATAGACATGCTCATTTTGTTCAAAGTCAGCATCAATCCCAGCAAAATAATGAGGAAAGACCTCAACAATTTTCAACAATTGCTGAAAAGTCTTAACTGAACGTTTCGCTGCCTGATGTTTTTCAAACGCAATCACACCTTGTTGCTGATATTGTGCCTGTTTTACAAAGGAAAACCCCCAGCTTTCGCCATCTAAGTTCATTCGAATCACTCGATGGTTCGTAGTCGCAGGAAATTGCTGACTTCCCTGGTAGCCTTCTGTTGCCATGCACCATTCACAGCGGGGATAGCTTTGTGCAGAGAGCGTTGCTTTTGACGCCTCACTGTGGACCTTATTTGCTAAAAAATCACCATAGACTGTTGAAAAAACAACAGGTTCTTCCTGTTCAATGACCGTACCGTTTTTTTGACAAAGTTGGTAAAAATACTCGGTAGCCTCTTGTGGCTCTTTGGCATAATGTTGTGCAAAAAAAGCATTAACCACAGAAGGTGGCGGTGTCAACAAATCCATCAATTGCACCATGAACTGTTCTTTTTGTTGCTCTGTTTTTACAAGTTGGTTGGCACTCGCAACTTGACACAATTGTTCCGCCAAATCAGCGGCGGTTGTTGCCACAGGCCGTATGTGTACTTCGCCTAATTCTTGTTCACCAATCATTGATAATAAACGGTTCTGAAGATATAAGCGATCCAATTCCATCCAACCACCTGCTTGAATAGCAAGTGTGGTAAAATCGGCAATCATTTGACTCGTGGTCATCGATTCATTCCTCCTATTACTTTTCTTGATATCCATGTGGATGAGCTTGGTGCCATTGCCAAGCGGTGGCGATAATGTCCTTGACCTCAGTTACTTCTGGTTGCCAGCCTAAAACTCGTTTGGCTTTTTCACTAGAAGCAATTAACGTACTAGGATCCCCTGCTCGGCGTGGCGCGATTGTCGCAGGAATTTCTTGACCTGTCACTTCGCGTGCAGCATCTAACATTTCTTTAACAGAATAACCGTTGTTGCTTCCCAGGTTAAAGACGTCACTTTCGCCGCCATTTTTCAAGTATTCTAAAGCCAAAATATGTGCTGCAATCAAGTCTTCAATGTAAACATAATCTCGAATGCACGTGCCATCTGGTGTATCATAATCATCCCCAAAAATGCTTAGCTCTGCTCGTTGGCCTAATGCCACTTGTAAAATAATTGGTACAATATGCGTTTCTGGCGTGTGATCCTCACCAATTGAGGCATCTTTTTTTGCTCCCGCAACATTAAAATAACGCAAAGCAACATATTTCATTCCATAAGCGTTGTCGCACCATTTCATGATTTTTTCCATCATTAATTTACTTTCCCCATACGGGTTTTTAGGATTCGTTGGGGTTTCTTCTGTAATAGGCATTGCTTTTGGTTCGCCATAAGTGGCCGCTGTGGAAGAAAAAACAATATGTTTCACTCCGAATTCTTGCATGACTTCCAAGGCAATTTGAGTGCCGTGAACATTGTTATTGAAATACATTAACGGTTTCTCCACGGATTCTCCTACTAAAGAATTGGCCGCAAAGTGCAACACCCCTTCAATTGATTCCTTTTCAAAGACACTACGTAAAAAAGCTTTATCACGAATATCGCCTTCATAGAAAGTCGCTTGTTCATGAACTGCTGAACGATGCCCTGTTAATAAATTATCAACAACCACAACGGTATAGCCTTTTGAAATTAATTGATCGACGGCATGTGAGCCGATGTAGCCTGCGCCACCTAATACTAAAATAGACATAAATACGCTCCTTTTTCTCTCTAATTTCTTTTTCTATTGTACCATTAAATAAGGTTTACTTCTGAATTATTTCATTTTGTAAACAGGATTTAATTTGGCCATTTCTCCTTATTCATTTTTCCTATAAAAATACAGAAAAGACTTGGTAAATTTTAACAAATCTCTAAATTAGTCGTAGAGTTTATGAAAAATCATTGTAACTATTGGATTTTTTTACTTTTTTCCGTCATAATAGAAACAAATACAATTTGAAAGAAGGAATGAACGATGAAAAAATTTGTATCAGGTATGTTAGTCGGTACTGCTATCACAGTTGCTGCTTTAGCCGGTGTGGCTACAACTATTAAAAAAACAGTCATTGATCCAATTGAAGAAAAAGAAGATATGATTGAAGAAAACCGTAAAAAAGCGATGCGTAAACGTATTGCACGTTAAAAAATAGCTGTGACGTTGAGATAAAAAATCTAACGCCAAGAAATCAACAGAAGCGCTTCTGGCTCTGTTGATTCTCTTAAGCATAACAAGTGGTCATCCATCAAAGCGATGGATGACCACTTGTTATGCTTTCTTTTTTACCAAAGGAGCTGACTATTTTTCTTAACTATTAAAAATAGTGGCAGCAATCCGATCCATATCACGCATATTCCAAGGATCCACACCAGGACGAGCTGCAGCGGCTGTTAACCAATGAATACCTTCTGTTGGAATACCACAACTAAAAAGGCCTGTCGCCACCTGTCCACCTTTTGTGATGACTTGATTCGTGGCAGGCACAATCAAGAGTGCGCCTGTTTTGACTATTTGACCATCAGCTAATGCCAGTTGATGAAGCGTAGCTAGCTTATCGGCTAACAACTGCCTCGTTAAAGGATTCAAACTTTTTTCATTATTAACTTTGGGAATGCGTGCTTCAATTAAAAAGTGACTATTATACCGATTTTCCGGAAATAAATTAGCATAAGTAATAAATTGACCCGCTTTCATTTCGACACGCATTTCTGGCCCCAGAATCGTGACCAATCCCAGTTCAACTAACGCCTGTAGCTCTTCTGTTCTTTCAACAGAAGGTCCCACTGACAAAAAGGTATTCAACGGGGTAAACCAATGCCACAACCACTTTTGACTCTCGTCATTCGTTAATAACCCTTCATCCAAAACAAAGCGAATCTGATCTCTTAAATCTTTTAAACTGTCTAAAGCAGTGGTCAAAGGACCGCTAAGATTGCCTTTCTCTGCTTCTTGAATATCCCATTTTAAATACTCTAGTAAAAACGAACGAAAACTTTCATGAGTGGTTTTCTTTGTTTCAGGATGTTCTAACGCTTGCCAATCAAACCAATCTTGTTTTTCAAAGTGGGCTAAGCTTTCCGGCGCTCCCTTGGTTTGAATAAACAGCTGTTGAAAGGCCTCTTTAGAAAGATGCGGATATTTTTCTTCGATTAAGCAAGTGTAATACACATATTCCACTTCTTTTTTTAAATGCCCAAAAAACTCTGCACCTGTAACCTGTCCTTTTTTACGACATTCAGCTAAATAGGTTTCGGTTAAAAAAACAGGCTGATAGGTTTCCCCGTAACCTTTTTGATTAATCCCTCGAGGATGAGAAGGAAAACCGCGACCAGAACCAGCAATAATAATGGGCTCTCTTCCAGAAGGTTCATAACGTAAGCGGCCATTTTGACGAGAAAAAACACCCCCGCGGCCAATCGTCAAGGCAGATAAATAGTCAAAAAATGCCAAACCTAAGCCTTTTAACACAACGGGTTGTTTTGCAGGTATATTGGCAAGTGCCAATAAAGCATCCGCCGCATTTTTAGGAGAAGAATAAAACAAACGATGCTCCTTGGCGTAGTCCGCAAGCTCTTGTTCAACAGTCGTTAATTCATTTTCTTGGTGACCCAAAGCTAAAATTACTTTGTCTGCCGTAAACTCAATGGATTGAGTATACACATAATAGTTATCCTCTCCTGCCCGCACAGCAGTTACTGGCTCTTTAAAAAACGTCAGCGATGTTTGTTCGTTACACCTCGTGGCTAAATACGTATAAAACCATTTTTGGTACATGCCATAAAAAGCCCTCGAGCAGTGATCATTCGGTCCAAGGCGATGACATTCTTTCAACAACTCAAGATAATTATAGGGTTGTTGCTGTTGAATGTACTGCGCAGCTTCTGTTTGGGTCCATTCATAGAGAGTGGGACCCTTGACAATTGGTCCTTCGCCACTAAAAGATTCATCTGTAAATAAAGTGACTTGACTAATCACGGTGTTCATTAATAAATAATTAGGTTGCTCTGCTCGCCAAATTTTCCCACCTGGACCGTATGGATCAAACAACGTGAGCTGAACATTTATTTCCGTTTTACGAGCCCATTCAATGACTCGTTCTGCAGCTGATAAGCCTCTGGGTCCAGCACCTACAATTGCAATTTTCATCCAATCACCTACTCTATTTTTCTAATAATTCTTTTAAGACAACCGCTTGATTATGCACTGTATCTTTCGCCCCATAGACCAGCGTGACTACTGGCTGATTTTTTACAATCGTCTGTAACTGCTTAAACGCTGTGGCAGTTGGCTCATGTTTCAATTCTTCTTGGTATTTTTGTTTAAACTCAGGATATTTATTTGCTTCATGATTAAACCATTTCCGTAGCTCTGTACTTGGTGCCACTTCTTTGAGCCATTCATCTAACTTTTCAGATTCCTTGGATTTTCCTCGTGGCCAAATACGGTCAACTAAAACACGGTAGCCATCTTGCTCTGTCGGTGCTTCATATGCTCGCTTGATTTGAATCATCTGCCTTCACCTCTTCTCTTTATTGTAGCTCAAAAAGTGAGGACTGACAAAAAGCAACATCTCTATTAAGCTTTCCTATACAAAAAGAGTTGGTCTCAATGAAGACCAACTCTTTTTGTTATTAACTATTTCTCTTTTTCACTTTCCCAGTCCAGCCATCATAGCCGCCTTTTAAAATATAAATATCAGTATAGCCATTTTTGCGTAATAAATTAGCTGCTCGGATACTTAAAGCTTTCTTCTGATCATAAAGATAAACAGGTTGATCCTTACGAAGAGAACCAATTGTTGTTTTTAACATGCTGTATGGCATGCTGCGCGCCCCTAAAATATGCCCAGCATCAAATGTATCTTTCTCACGAACATCAATCACTTGTGCTTTACGCATTGTTTCTTTAAATTCTTCTTCCGTCAGCATTTTTGCTGAACGTTTCACCATAATTTTCAAATATAATTCATTGAATACCATCGCTAGTACAATAACTAGCAAAATGCCATTGATTACCCATAAAATACTCATTCTAAAAAGCCCTCTCTATTTCTCTTTTGAAAATTGTAATGCTAGTGAAGCGGCACCAATCACGCCGGCCTCATTACCTAGCTCTGCTAATTTGATTTTTGTACTATTTCGAACTTGCGGGAAGGTAAATTCTTGGAAATATTTTTCGACACGACTACGTAAAAATTCTCCTGCTGCAGAAACACCTCCACCGATAACCACGCTATCTGGATTTAACGTGTTGCCTAAGTTTCCTGTGGCTAAGCCTAAATAGAAGCAAACACGATCCACAACCATTAAAGCAAAATGATCGCCTTTTTCGGCAAATTCAAAAACGTCTTTACTTGAAACATCTTGTCCATCATCAATCGCTTGTTTCAGTTCAGAGTCACCTGCAAACTCTTCTGATAAATGACGTGCAACACGAACGACACCAGTGGCACTAGAAACAGTTTCTAAACAGCCACGTTTCCCACAGGTACAGTCAAAGCCGTTAGGATCAACCGTCACATGCCCAACTTCACCAGCACAGCCAGCAACACCGTGGAGCAATTCTCCTGCTGCAACAATGCCTCCGCCGACACCTGTTCCTAAAGTAATAAAAATCACGTCGGGATTGTTTTCCCCCGCGCCTTTCCAACGCTCACCTAAAGCGGCAACATTGGCATCATTATCTAAGGCAAACGGAATTCCTAAAGCAGATTCGATTTGTTCTTTGACAGGCTGTACAGTCGTCCAGTTTAAATTATAGGCACCTACAACAGTTCCTTTTTCAATGTCGACACTTCCTGGTGTTCCCATACCAATTCCCACAAAATCTTCTTTTTTCATATTATAAAGATCTATACGGTGACGAATGCTTTCAATAATTGATGGCACAATATGCTTGCCATCTTCTAAAATATTCGTTTCAATACTCCATTTTTGTTGAACAACGCCATCGGTTGTTAAAATAGCAAATTTGATGGTCGTTCCACCTAAATCAATCCCAATAATCTTCTTATCCATTTAGTCGATTCCTTTCTGCTTCCCTCTAGATTCTTCTATTCGATGCTCTCTTTGCAAAATATGCCGGGCCTGTAAATACGTATCTCGGTCTACCAATTGACCTTCATACAATTTTTTTAATTCAATCATCATTAACTCAATATCATAAATCCGTGCACCGACATAAATATACATCCCAAACTGTTTAAAAAGTTGTTGTACATCATATAACGTTTCCATACGAAAACACTTCCTTATTATACAGGTAAACCGTATTTTTTAAAACCCAATAACAGACAAATTACGACAAGAAAAATAAAAATTAACGTGGCCATAATTCGCTCGTGCTTATTAAATGCTTCTTCACGATTTGGAACAGCAAAAGCCGTCGCGACTAATAGTCCACCTATTAGACCGCCAACATGACCCATCATATCTACAGAGCTACTAAACAAGTTAAATAACAAATTAATCACAATAAACATTGAATAGCGTTGCACCATATACATAATCGCTGGATTGTCTCTAAAATGGCGTCCTAAAATAACAAATGCGCCAAACAAACCAAAAAGCGCTGTACTAGCACCCGCTGAGACACTGTTGGGTGTCCCAAAGGCAAAACTGGCGATATTTCCAGCAATCCCACTCAATAAATAAATTCCCAAATAGCGCCAATGCCCATAAATTGCCTCAACCTGTGCGCCGATATAATAAAGAGTAACCATATTCAAAATAATATGCATAAACCCAATGTGAAGAAACATTGGCGTGATAAACCGCCAGTATTCATGATTTTGAGCTACCAGTGGACGAACCATTGCTCCCCAATTAACTAAGTTTAAAATATTTTCTGATCCTCCAGTTAATTCCAATCCAAGGAAAACAATGATTGAAATACCTAAAAGGGCATACGTAATGAACGGCTGATTTTTTAGCCGTTTCAATTTCATTTCTGTTTGATAGTTCATTCCATTCCTCCTATTGTATAAATAATTGTTCGATTGGCTGATCAAACGCTTCTGGTTGCCATTGTTCATGGAGTTGTTCACTAAAAACTAAACTACATGAATGGCCCAAAAAATGTTCCAAATAACGATCATAAAAACCACCGCCGAAGCCTATTCGATAGCCAGCACGATTGAAAACAATCCCTGGCACAATCAATAAATCAATCGCTGTAGCTGTTATTTCTGCCGCTGTTAACGGAGGTTCTTCCACGCCAAATGCACTGGTGTCATAAACCGTCTCTGGAAAGACTTGATAAAAGTGCATTTTGCCTCCTTTAAATGTTCGCGGCACCGCCACTTGCTTGCCCTCTTGCATGGCCCGTTCGAAAATTGGCTGTGTTGATAATTCTAGCGGTAACGACCGAATCATTCCGATTGTTTGTGCTTGTTGCCATTGCTGACTAGCAAACAACTGTTCATAGAGACTTGATTCTTTATGTTGTTTAATTTCTGGATGTTGTTTTAGCCATTCCAGGGCAGTTAAGCCCACTTTTCTCAACTTATTTTTCTCCATGTACACCTTCAACCCCTTTTCTGTTAAGTTTATAGAAAGTGTTCTTAAAAAACAAGCTGATTCCCCTTTTCTCTTTGAAAAATCCCGTTATTTTTCTAACGTTTTTGACGCTTCTTTAAAAAAGTCAACAACCAAATCCATTGTTTCTCCTTTCACTAAATGCCGCTCACCGATTTCCGTTATAAATTGCGTATTTCTCGCATACGTTTTCCCAGACACTAATTGTTCAAAATCAGCCATGTCTTCATAGGGAATTTTTTCATCTTCCGTTCCATGCCAAAACAGCATCGGTCGTTCTTGTAGTCTTTCTGGCGTTTGTGATAAATCGTATTGATGCACCCAACTTAGCAACAGTGGCAAGTCTTTAGGCACAAAAATAGCAAATTCTTTCGCCCGTTGAATCACTCGCTGAATATAGCGCGCCGGATAGGGTGTTCCCATTAAGCAAGCAGCAGCTTGAATCTCAGGATGTTGGGTCATAAGAGCGCTAGTAGTAATACCGCCCATGGATACACCACCCACGCCAATCCAATTTTCTTTAATCAATCCTAATTTATGAAAATGATGGATAATTACTGGAAATTCAATCAAATTATATTGAATGCTACTCCAAAATGTAATCGAAGGAATCGTGGAAATAGGTCCTGTTTTTCTTTCTCCATGGTTCATGGCATCTGGTAAAATGACCCGAAACCCCTCGTGTGCTAATTTTCTTGCTTGTGTTAAAGATAATTCTTTAGCTGATTGCCAACCATGATAGTAAACAATTAGAGGTAATGCTTCGTTTTTTTGCTCTTCTGTTGTCACTTCTAATGCTGGAATTTTTGCTATGTAGCGATGTCTAATACTGATTTTCATTCATGATTCCTCCATTATAAAATATCTTCTCTTATTTTACCGTTTTTTGATAAAACCTGCTCTTTATATGATTTATCAAAAAAATCACAAATATGCGAATTCGCATTTCCCTATTTTATTACTTTCCGTTATAATCATTTTATTAAATACAAAGGGGTGTTTTTATGGTTAAAATTGAGGAAAAAGGTAAAGTAACATTTGGACAAGCTTTTAAAGATTATTTTCGTGGATATGTTGATTTTAAAGGTCGGACAACACGTGCTGGTTATTGGTGGATGACATTGGTATTAAGCATTTTAGCACTTATTTTTTATATTGCCATTGTCGGCAAAGCCGTGTCAGCAATTTTAGCAGCTGAATATTTTGAAACCTATGATTTTGGAAACTTATTACCGTTGATGCTTTTTGCACTTGTTTTATGGTTAGCTTTATTATTACCAACGTGGGCAATGTGTGTACGTCGTTATCGTGATGCTGGGATGACAGGTTGGGGCGTGCTTGTTTTATATCTACTTTCTATTGCCTGTAGCTATACACAAGTTTTCTCTGTTATGTCAACTTTTAAATATGACGTTCAAACAGATACTGTGATAACAGGTGGCAGTCCCGTCTTCTTATTTTTCACTCTTGTGATTAGTCTGTTTTTCTTCTTACTAACAGTCTTACCGACAGATAAACTAACAACAACTAGCCAAAATAGCGTCTTACGCTTCTTCTTCCGTTACAAAGAAGTGAAGTAAGGAAAAGTTTTAAGCCTTTCTTTTAAAAGAAGGGCTTTTTTCTTATTTTAAAATCTTTATGATAAAATAAGAACTAGTCTAGCTAAAAAATGGAAGGAGAAAATATGGCTACTTTTAAACGGATTCTGAATCTAGAAAATTATATTTTTACTTTTTTTATTTTATTTGTCTTTTACGGCGCAATTAACTCTCCCTATTCGCTGGTAAAAATTCTTTGGGAAAAGCCTAAGCACTTGCTTGTTTTACTTCCTCTATTAATTATTCTATTGTTGATTATTTATAAAAACAAAAAATTTCTTTACACTAAGATTCAAGCGCTCTGGCACTTAATAAAAGCCCATGATCGTGTGGTTATTATTGGTAGTTTGATCAGTTTATTTTTACTACAACTTTTACTCCTGACGCAGATTACTGTGCCGATTGGCTGGGATGTTTTTGACAACTTTCATAGTATTACCACTGAAAATAAGGATTATTCAAAAATCGTACTTTCTTTAAACCCCAATAACGAATTTTTCTTTTTCATGATGTATTACCTGAATAAATTTTTGCGTTTCATTGATGTAACAGGGAGCTGGAGCAATACTTGGTTTAGTTGGCAAGTGGTTAATTGCTTGTTTATTAATAGCAGTTTATTTCTCTTTTATCATGCCTCTAAACGTGTCTTTAATCCATTAACGGCCTTCGTTGCTTACAGTTTATTTTTTCTTTCTTTCGGATTGTCTCCATGGTTACTCACGCCTTATACAGATACGGCCGTCTTATTGTTCATCAACCTAGTCTTTTTTGCATATAGCCTTTTTGACCAAGTTTCCCATCCCTTCGTAAAATATTGTTTATTACTGTTTATTGGAATTGGCTTAGCTTGGTGTTTTTTAATGAAACCTTCGTCTATTATCTTTTTTATTGCATTTAGTTGTATCAAAGTGCTGCAACTTCTTTTAGTAAATCGGAACAAACAGTCTATCGTAAAATTAACCGTGGTTGCCCTCTTTTTACTGACTGGTTTCGTCAGCGCATATTATAGTTTTCAATTTTTTGTGGAAAAACAAACGATTACGGAAATCGATAAAGAACAAGCCAAGCCTTGGACACTTTTTGTAATGATGGGTTTGACGGGAACTGGCGGTTACAATGATGCAGATACACAAGCAGTAAATCAGTTGCCTACACAAGAAGCCAAAAAAGCTTATACCATAAAAATGATTCAAGACCGTTTAAAAAATAAAGGATTCTTCGGTTATCTCCGTTTTCTGGCTCAAAAAAATCGTCATAATACTGCCAATGGTGATTTTGACTGGGGTTGGGATGGCGGTGATTTAATCCCAGAAACACCTTCTAAAAATCGTTGGCAAGAACACTTGCGGTCACTGTATTATCCGCAAAATCAAAAAAGTAACTATCTACGAATTTATATGCATTTTTTCTATTTACTCACATTACTAGGTCTATTGTTCAGTATCCCTCTAAAAGATTCAAAAAATAACTACGCGATTTTAAAATTAGCTTTCATTGGAGCTATTCTGTATTTATTGCTCTTTGAAGGCGGCCGCTCTCGCTATCTAATCCAGTTTATGCCGTTTTGGTACTTGTTATCAGCGAGTGGTTGGCTGGGGTTGAGAGAGAAAATCAATGCAAAAACCATCTGTGAATTAGAATAAGTAGTCACTATGTATTATATAAATAGAAAAAAATAGAGCGGATTTACCGCTCTATTTTTTCTAACATATCACTAGGTTCTTTTTTACTACTTTTTAACATCCTGTTCTAGTACCCAAGACATTAATTCTTTTAATAAAAATGCTTTTTTAGATTTGCTTTGTGTGACATTTTTAATTTCCATCACTGTATATGATTTTCCTTTAAGACTACTTGGAATTGTTTCCCCAGTCTGATATGCACTAGCAGTCTCCAATAACATAACTTTATCCCCAATTTTAATATCAGTCGCTTGTGCATCATCTAAAAATGCTTTTTCGTCGATCCAACCAATATTATCCATGTAATAATATGCACCCTTTTTCCCAGTCACTTTTACTTCTTTATTGATATAATCAGCACTGACACCAAATCTTGTCACCCCTTTAAACCAAGGGAATTGGTCAACAGTGAAACCAGCTCTTTTAACAACCATTGTTTTATTGATAGTCTCAACTTCTTCAAACCCTTTAAAGTCTGTCCAGCCTTTTGTTTGAGGACTATATAAGTAACTTCCCATTTGCTGTGTCAAATCAATAACTCTTCCAGCAAAACTATCAATGCCATTGATTTTAATGTAACCTTTCTTTCCCCAAGGTAATGTATCCACAGTATATTTTACATCTTTTTTCACCATAACTCTTTTATTAATCTCTACCATTTCTTCTTCTCCTTCTGGTTTTGTATTTTGATTTGGATTCCATCCAGTATAATAGCGACTTAAGTCAATGAAAGTAACACCCGTTAAACTGTTAAACGTACTCAATGGATGAGTAGTTACTACAGTTCCATTGTTAGGATATACTCCATCTAATCCGCCAAATGTCGAACCAAAATTAGCTTCACCTGTAATTACTGTATTTCCATCAATACCTAGAACGATACCAGTATGTCCAGCACCTTGTGTATAGTAATTGTTATTCCATGGTGTTATTGAAAATAAAGAAAATGCCTTTGGAATGTTACTCTTTACTAATTTTCCTTTATTTGCATTTAACACAAAATCTACCGTTTGATAACCATTCCCGCTTTGTGTTGGCAAAGTTAAATTAGTACAATTCTTTAAGAACCATGTAGTAAATAGAGTACAATTTGAATGTGATGATGGCGAACCACCATAAGTTCCATAATAGACACCTGGATAAGACGGCAAATTAGTATCTAAATACTTCTGCATAAATGTTTTTGCTTGATTTTTTGTTAAACCTGTTGCCATTGTTGTTCCTCCTATAAGTTATTCCGTGCGTCCACGGCGAACATATGTTCATAAACCTAGTATAGTTGAATTGACCTGTTTCGTTTTGTCAAATTTCGTACCAACCCAGTCGATAAGCAATTTCATGGATAAATTCTGTATCTCGTCGAGCAATTGTAGACTCGCTCAAAAACGTCTCACAAGCAACAAATTCATTCTTTTTATATGGATAACCATTTTTATATTTCACTAAAAAGATATCCTGTACATCCCTTGTAGAATCAGCTAAGATATCTTCTACCGTTTGTAAAAATAATTTATGAAATGCAATTTGACTGATAGTTATTTTTTCAGTTGGTTGCTCTACAGGGTATTCTAAAAAAGGATTACGATTCATTAACATAACATCCTCGTACTCTTGTAATTTTTTTTCAATATGTTGATAATCCCATAATAATTGTCGAATATGTTTTTTTATTCCAGCTTTCATTGTACCTCTCCTCTAACCACTTAATATTTTATTTGTAGAACTTTTACAGATAATAGAAATAGTATGTTCATCCTCCATGTATTCCTTTTATCCATCTACTCTTATTTTTGATCACATTCATTTTCAAAATCTAACTTATTCGTTTGTACCTCTCCTATTTTTCCCTTTTATCAATAACTGTCCACCTCCTAGATTATTTTATATACAAAAATAGACCACTCCTTAAGCGATCTATAATGACAAAACTTATTTTTTTCTTAGATTTAAGCGATTCTATTTTTCCACTTAAATATACTTAACTTGATTTAAAGATATTGAACATTCTATTTTTTAAAACTTAGCTATATAAACAAGCATCTATAGCATTGATAATTCATTTTTAGCGATTCTTCATACTACTAATTTATCATGTTGACTATACTAAAATTTCCCAATAAATTCCCAATATGAAGTTACTTCTACTTATCTTCCAAAAATACAATTTTACTACGTAACTTGTGTTCACTGAATTCATTTGTTTATATCCTACTTTATCCTTACCTATACTATCCTTACCTATACTATCCTTATCTATACTATCCTGTGTAGCCATTTGGTAGCCAAATTAGTAACCAGCTTCTGCCATTTTTAAACTCTTATTTACAAAAAATATAGTCAATGGTTCTATTTTAAAATAAAAGGAGCCTAACATTCTTTCAAGAAAGAATGTTAGGCTCCTTTTATTCAGACAATTTCAGCCACTCTTTGCGATTGCAATAGGACATAGTTTTTACAAAGACAAAATGATAAAGCAAACCGTAAGCTAGCCCCAACATATTTAACAAAATTCTTAAGTAAAGACTTGTTTCTAGCCCAAATATCATAGAAGCTGCCATGATAGCACCAACACAATTAAAAATCGTTTTACTTTTATAAGATGTGCATAAGCCTAAACAAAGTCCTCCTAAAATACCAAGTAGGTTCGTTGGTATATAAAATAACAAGATAGCCGATACTAGAGAACCAATAACGACCCCTATTATTCGTTCTTCGGCTCGTTCAGACAATTTAAACGTATTATACCCAGAAAATAATGACGAACTAGCAAATGTTGCCCACATAAAGCGGTCAATCTGAAGGTGCGTTCCTATAAAAAGTAATAAGCTAATGCCTAAAGCGTAATAACCAAACCAAATATTTCTTTGATTAAAAAAACCATTTTCTGTAACCATCTGTATAAAAGTAATCTCTTGATCCAATTTTTTATGTTTCACATGATAAACAAAAGCTAAAAGTAGATAAGCAAACACTAATACAAAGAAAGTTTGTTCTAATTGCTGAAACGATTGATAGTGAACCGTGCCAACTAAATATAAGTAGGAGAACGTATACAAGCCAGGATTACCCATTTTAGGGTTTTTACCAGTTAAGAAAAACAATGCCAGCAAGCAGATAAAATGAAGACCCCATTGTAAAAATGATACAGAAATCAGTGAAATTAGTGGACTAACACCTAGAATTGTTAACACGATTCCTAAACTAAACAAGGCCTGTTTTTCCCTGTAGCCATATGAGACGAAACGGATACTCAACAGCAAACAAAATAATACAATTGAAAAAGGCGCTACAGCTTTTCCAAAGAAAAAAGTAATCGTCGACACCCATAAAATCGCAAACGAAACTAATAAAATATCCCTTATTAACAAGGCGCGCCAAAAATATCTCCGCTGTTTTTTAGTGTCCGCTTGATGAATTTTTTGTTTTAAAATAAATGGATCTAACTGCAATAATTGATAAAAAGTCACCTAAAATCATCTCCTAAAAATCGACTCTTCTCAATTCATTATTCCAACTTTTCCTTCTATGAAATCATAAGAAAAGTAGTTGTGACGAACATTTTACTACAACTTTTTTTCTGAATCAATACATGCTTTATTTCTTAATTCAATACCTCTCCCGATACGATTTGCTTACTTCATAAAAAATAAGCCTAGAAAAAATCAAAACGATTAATTCTAGGCTCAAACTTAAATAACTGTTGAACAAAAGCTAGCACTTTTTTACATAAACTTTTCCAACAGATCCATTTCTTTTTCTAATTCTTTTTCATCATACTTATCATACTTACCAGCTTCGTGTGCAATTTTTTTAATCTCATGAATGGCTTTTTTTTCAACAATCCATTTCTTCATACTATGTTTTTTTGTATCCTCATCTAGCGAGCCCAACTCTTCTAAACTTGCATCCAATTTGTTCAAAACGTCGGCAATTTTTGCTAATGCTTGCGCTTCTTTTTCTTCATAGTTTGACATAATAGACACCTCTTCTTAAGTATTTTTCTACTTTAAGTGTACGTCTCTGTCGTTTTATTTGCAACTAATAACTCAACTGCTTCTCGGTACGGAGGATAAGGGATTCGAACCCTTGCACGATGTTACTCGCCTAACGGTTTTCGAGACCGTCCCCTTCAGCCAAACTTGGGTAATCCTCCCTCTACATTCCATCTACAAATGAACATGTAATGAATCAATAGATAAAAAGCCTAGACCCTTACACAACAAGGATTCTAGGCTCTATCTAACTAAATTATTTAGTTTCACGGTGTAATTTTTCTACAACACCATATTTAGACAGACTAGAACTCACAAGGGTTTGCGTAATATCATTTTAATTCAAATTAGCAAAATAGACTATAACAACAAGATAAAATCTACATCAAAAAATAAAAAAAGGCAAGCGAATAGACATATAAAATATACCGAATAAATAAAAAAATCCCTACCTCTCACAATGAGAAGTAGGGATTCATTATGAACCATACAGGACTCGAATCTGTGACCGAACGGTTATGAGCCGTTTGCTCTAACCAGCTGAGCTAATGGTCCTGAAAACTTTAAAGCAATCTATAAATTAAATGAAATAAGTTCTAAAGTTAGAATTTTTGCTCTTTTTGATTTAGTAAATGTTGGGCGACTACTCTTTGATACGTAGAAAGTGACTGGAGCATAGACACAATCGTTTACTTCACGTAACCCAAGTGTTAATATTTTATTTTTATGTGGATGACTAAAAGCTATATCTAGTTTCATAGATGAACCAAACCTATCTGCTTCAGAAACATATATCACTGAATCATTGTATCCCTCTAAAAATATTTCTAGAATAAACTCAAATAGCTCTACTCGATCTTTTATAGTGCCAAAATTGCTGTGCCTTTGCAGATGTTTATATGTAATAACTCCATCATTCAATTTTTGACAAATTATTCTAGGTGAATCCTTGTAAATTTTGTGTAAACCCAATAAATGTGGGAGTTGTAGAATGTCAAACTTTACATAAAAACAGTCCAATTTAACAAATGGCGTTGTAATAACAGCCATCTTCCCATCAAGATTTGATAAAAATAAGTTATAAGTTTTTTGCAAATCTTTAGGCATTTTTACAACTCCTCTGTAATTTTGGGCAAAAAAAAAGAGTGCAAAACATGGCTACCGTCCCATGCAGACCAACGCTAGGTTAACCCACCTGCTGGGGATCGTGGGTGCACTCCGTTCCCACTTTGATTGGAAATCATCCCAACCTAATTCAGAAAGCGAGGTAATGATATCTATTCCTCATATATAATATAACACTCAAATGTTTTGTATGCAATAAAAATATAGCTTTCAGCCCTTTGAAAAACGGCATAAAAACAAGTTTAAGAAGATTATTTCACTTACAAACACGTAAATAAGCCTAATAATAAGCTGGTTGCCATATTTGTTAAATTTAATTAAATAACAAAAAAGGGCCAACTTGAGGAAGGCGAATAAAAACAAAATCACCCACAATCTGTCGTATGACGGTGAGTGATTTTGCCATTAATTGAGATTCTATAGTGAATGTCATCACTACAGAAAGTATACTATACAGATTTTTTTATGTAAAACAAAAACCGTCCCTTGGCAAGGACGGTTTAAGTGAATGACTCCTTTATTGTAGGTCTAATATACTATTATTTTTACTTTCAGGCAAGAATTTTTTTACCCATAAATTAATTTTTCAACACTTTCTGTGTACAACCAAATAAACTCGTCTGGGAATTGCACATGTGAGATTGTTTTTCCATTCAAAGCATGTTGTTCGTTAATAATCCCTACAGATGACGGTTGAAAAGAAAAGTAGTCTCCGACTTTTAACTCTTGATCAGATGTATTCTCTCCTGTACCTGGATTAATTTTATCAATATAAGCAACATTAATCCCGTTTTCTGTCCAGTCAAAATCTGGTTGACCTAAGACATCATTTCTTACTTGCCAAATACCGTTCACAAACTGTAAGTCGTCTACTCGGTATCCATAACGACGTTTTGGTTTAGGAGACACTGGTGGTTCTCCTTTAGCGTATGCCTCCCATTGCTCTTTAGTTAAATAGAATTTGCTCCGATCGACATCCACGGCAGCATACTGCCAGCCGACCATCGTTTGCCAAGGCGCGATATTGTAAGTGAATTCAGGGGCATTCCAGTTACATTCTGTGTTTGTTGGATACCCTGCAAACCAAAGCCCGCAGGTATTAGCTAAGTTTGTACAGTGATTGATATCTTGCCGATTCCCATAAATGATACACCAGACCCCTGTTAACTCATGAATTCGATTAACAAATTTACCACACCAAGTACAGTCTTCGTAATTATCATTTTGAGCTTCTTCCCAGTCTAAAATTAAAATTGCCTCATGAATGTAGCCTTTGATATTTTGGTAGAAGAATTCCGCTTCTGCTACAGCGTCTCCACCACTAGCATAGTGGTACACACCTAATTTTAAACCATGTTCTTTTGCTAGTTGATACTGAGCATCACAACTTGGGTTGATATAGGTGGTTCCTTGCGTAGCTTTTACTATACAGCCGTCTGCACCTGGTGTGATCGCTGCTTGAATTGTATTATTAGAAGAAACATCAACGACATTTAGTGTCATTCTTTTTCGCCTTCCTTTCTATCTAATACTTGTTGGCTATCTGAAATCCCTGGTGTCGTATGATCCGTCACGATTCCTAAAATGGATAACACGACAAATACCGCATTGACAATATCCAATAATTCTTTATTGATTGCATCAATCTTAAAATTATAACCAAAGGGGACCGCCACTACTTGAATCAGTAATAATACTGCTGGAACAAGGGTCAGCCAAAAAGATTTTGATTGTATCCGAACTTTCCAATTAATCATTTTTCATCTTCTCCATTCTCCTAAAAATTGTTTTGTTTTGTTCTTCTAAACGGGTTAATCGTGTATTATGTGCTTCAAATCTACCTTCAATAGAATTTACTGTGTCATTCAATCGTTTCAACGTATTATCCATTCTCGTAAATAATGCATAAAACTTCATTAACCCAAAAATAATTCCACCAAGAAAGGTCAAAACTGCAATCCAGTCCTCAATGGAATAGCCTAAAATAGTCACCCGCTGTGCCACCTTCCTACCGAAAATAAAAAATACACGTCAACGCGTGTACTAAAACCGCAAGCCATCAATTCGATAAAGACTTTTTTGAACTTGGTCAACCGTTGTCCCTTTATCTGTGTTCAAAAATTTTTGACTCACTATTTTTAATTGTCGTTCATTTACTTTGTTGACCGTAATTTCCACTACCCATAGTCCTTTACCGGTGTCACTTAATCCCACGGGCGTAAGAAATAGATTATTTCCACTGTCAAAGTTTGCTTCAAGCTCATGAATACCATTCGTACAATGGACATAGAAACGAAAACTTTTATAATGATTGGCCTCATCAGGCAGAGTGATAATATCTCCGGTCTGTGCACCACCTTCCCAAAGCTTTACTGGAAATGGACTAAAGGGTTGTCTCCAACTATTTCCATACTTTTCAACATACATATACGAACCTAAAAAAACAACAATCCCATTACTATCATCTTTGAATAAAGCAAAGAAATAACCATTGGCAAACTCTTTACTTTCCATATAAGGAATGTTCTTGGTGTTTTCGTCGTATCGGTAAAAGCCCGATTTCGTTACACCATGTAAATCGGTGCACGTATCAACAGTCAAGAAATTTTCAGTTAGTACGTCCTTCCCGTTGACTTGTAAGCCATCCACAAAGTTTTTTACTCCTCGGAAATTGAGTTGGTCCCCACCATTTAATAATAATTTTTCTTCTGCATCTTTGATTGCTCGTACGAGTGTTTTCGGATGAGTAAGAGATCCCTCTTTGTCTACAAGCTGATCGATATATTCCGTCATTTTATTGTCCCCTTTTCCTAAAGAATTTCCCGTTGGTTGGTATCATAAGCAATCATACAATTGAATTTTGCTAGTTTTTCTTCCAACTCTTTGTTTGTGACTAAATCATCGGACTTAATCTTTTCTTCCAAATTCGCAATCGCGTCTTGAAGATTTTTCACTTCGCCTTGGATCACTTTGACTTGTTCTTCAAAACTATTTTCTTTGTCCGCAAGCTTTTTGAGAAACACTTCCGTTTTTTCATTCAATTCTCGGATGAGCTTTTCATAATCACTAATATAGTCGGTACTGTTAATGCCCATCTCGATTTTGTTCGGTAAAACATTAATCTGTAAAGACAACGTGGTATCGCATTGTTCCCCACGATAAAGCTTGAAAAAAGCTTCCTGGTATTCCCCTTCAAATGTGAAGGCTTCTGGAGGAAAGACGTAGCGGAAAACACCTTGGTGCGCATCCAGAATCACAAACCCAGCATCGTCAATCAATCGTTTCCCGTCTGCTTTCATTCCTAAAAATTTTCCGCTTAAGCCGGTTAGATCATACGGTAGCTGATTCGACAATACTTTCACTGTCACGGCTTTTAACCCACCGTCACCTAAACGACCAGTCACATATTGTTGCGGAATTTGCATCTCTGCTTGCTTGGTAATCTCAAAAACTAACTCTTGATTGGCCATAGTTTTCACTCCTATCCATAAAAATAATAAATTTGTTTGGCTAATTCTTGGGCGATCATCTGATGGCCAATCTCGTTAGGGTGTAAGCCTTCAGACATCATTTTTTTGCGAAAAGCAGGATTCAAGGGTTCGAATAATTCGGTTTTCATGAAGTCTGCATAAGGTAACTGTAAATCATTACAAGCCATTTTCTGAGCATCCGTATAGTCATGCAAATCTTTTCCAAGTTTATTTTTCCATCGATCAGTTCGGCTAATACTACCCCCACTTGCTGGAGCCTGTAGGGTCGCTGTCATCACTAGAATTTTTGCATTTGGGTTGAGCGCTCGAATATTGTCAACCACACGGTAAAAAGCCCCAATATAGGACGTATTTTCATCATCATATTTAGAGCCAATTGGCACATTTCCTAGCCAATCATCGTCTGTCCCTTGAATGATGACTAAATCACAGCCTCCTACTTTTTTCGACTGGGCATAAATACTCGCTTCATTATTGTTCGTCATTCGTGCACCATTGACAGCGGTATTGGTCACGGTTGCTCCCGAAACTTTTTTGAATAAATCGCCAAAGTTATACTTTGCAAGATACCCTCTTGCGACGCTATCCCCAATAATGCCGATTCGTTTTGCTTGTTTGACGTAGGAAACCGCTAAATAGTTAGTTGTGATTCTCCCACTATCGTCCACCGCAATCGGTTTTTTCCAAATATCAGAGGATTCCAGATACTTCGCAATCAGATATTGAATCTCCGCCATTAAACGCGCGGACATCGAGGATTGTTCGATTCCTTGAGAATCTTTTCTGAAAGCAAGTACTTCTTGGGTAATCTGTAGTGGAGAGAGGTCAGGTGTGATAATCGCTCGAATCTCTTGATGGATTTCTTTATCATAAGTTTTAATATACAGGTCACAAATTTGTCGTACAAGCTGTTCTAACGTTTGTCGATCTTTGAAATCGATGATTTCATTCAGCAAGTGAAAATTCCCATCTAAAGCCAGACGCATGTCTCGTCCATCTAACGGGAGATTTTCATTTAATTTTGTCATGTATTTTTCACTCCTTGATGTGGTCTTCTAACCACTTTAATCGTTTTTCTAATGCTTCAGGATCTAAATGATCCAATTTGGTTTTGTCTTCTTTTGAAAGCAATCCATCATTGGTTTCTGTCGCTACTGCATAGATAGGAGCGATTTTTAAAATGAATTCCTTTAGACCATCTACGCCTTTAGCTGTGGTTAGGACATAGTAGGGCTCCCCTTTTTTTAGACCTAAGGTTTCATCATCTACTGGAGCTGTCAATTCAATAATTTTCAACTTCCCCAACCACCTTTCCAAAAATTTGACCGGCCAGTGCCTTTTCTGCTTTCTCTTGTGCATCCGTTGCCTTTTGGTCTACTTGATTGGCAGTCTGCTTGGCATCTTCTGCGATTTCAGTTACCGTACTGAGCTTATTATCTACATCTTTAATCGATTGATTCACTTTTTTTTGTTCTTTTTTTACTTCTTTGACTTCTTTTTCCACTTGATTGTGATATTGTAGAAAGCTTTTCGCAAGATTATTAAAAGTGATTTCTGCCAATTTATAAGGGGCTAATGGATACCACCGATAACTCATAATTGTGACTTCTGTTTGGTAATCGTTCATGTGGAGGATAAATGGGTATTGTTCTCCTAGAATAGGCCGATTCACGTTACCAGCAAAAATCATTTGTAAAGAGATATCTGGTTCAGGTTTTAATTTCCCTTTCGCAAAGATTGTCATCTCTTGTTTTTTACGGAATCGTTCATCGGAAATATCTTCTAAATACTTTTTGCCAAATGCTTTTATCGATTGTGAATTTTCTACAAAAAATGGTGGGAAATACTCTTTCCCTTTGTCATCTTTTCCACCAAAACACTTGACAATATTGGACATTTCCAATGAATTAACCGCTAAGGTCACATTTTGTGTATCGTGATAGTAATGCAAAACTTTTTGATTTTTTCGTAACCATTCTTTTTCCGTATAAAAGTGAATAAACAAATTATCCATGCGAATATATGTTTTAGGGTATTTGGCTAGGACTTGTTGCACTCCGTCTCGCAAAGATCCATGTCCTAGATTCTCTATTTCCACTTTAGGAAATTCACCATGTACCGACCATCGAAATCCTCGTTCATTGTCTTTGAAATAATGTTCCAATAATTGTTGGATACTATAAGTCTTCTTTCCTTCGGCATATCTATAGCTTCGATAATTTTGTGTCTCGAAGAACAGATGCGTAGCGGTTATTTTCTTTTTTTTCGTTTCTTGTTCATAACTATTTTCTAACTGTTTGATAATATATGTTTGATTATTCACTAAGACTACCGCTTCAATATCGGCTAACAACGAAGAGATAGCATGAGTGACTGACAAGGTAAAACTAATTTGGTTCTTAGTATTTGCTTCCTCTTCGATGCAAAAAGATTCTGGGTCAATGTAAGGTAACAGATTTTCACGTTGACTCTTGTCTAAACTTTCAATAATTACTTCCATGTACACCACTTCCTAAAAATAATAAAAAGGGAAATGAAATCGAACGCGGTGAATCGTGGCATTTGTAATCGAGAATTTATTCCACCCTTGAGCAAGGACCAAAAAACCATAATCGGTATCTCTACCAACATTTTCGCCATTCTTCAGCAATTGAACACCATCTATCGTCAACTGATCGGTTGACTTCAATTTTCCTTTGTAACTAATTTTTGTTCTTGTTGTTTTATTTTCGATTGTAGGACTTCCGTCAGCATGCAGTGCCACCAAGAACTCATGCCGTTGTCTGAGTGGGTCTATTGAAATATCCGAAGCGTTGTATACATAGAAGTGATTCGTTGAGAATTCATAAGGAACCTCTTTATCGTACGGAAAGTTCATTCCAAAGCCAGAAAAATACTGTTGCGCATCTGCGTCGTCACTATAGAAAATGGAGCGCCTCAATCCAGCGGGGTTAATCAGTTCAACGGAAAATAATCGTTGCGTATAGTGAATGCTTTGGAAAGTGGTAGGTTTTGCATATCCCCAAAAAGCCTTATTAGGTTCCATAGAATCTCTAACACGGATAAGCTTACGATCATAGACTAGTTGACACAGCTTTTGTTTAGCCAAGACTAAATCTTGTTCGTCTTCTGCATCTAAAAAAAATTCCGCTTTATATGTCGTAGCCCCAAATCGCCCACCTGCTTGTAAAAATTCTCCATCTATCCCGGCAATAGATTGCGTTGGGATTTGTAATTGAGGTGTTCCTATTTCCATTCCTCGAAACCACAGGCCACAAATATCTTTTGTGCTTTGTTCCTTCTCGTTTCCTTTTTTTATGAGTAACTCTCGTTCTATCCCCACTGATAGTCACCTACCATTTTATTATTTTGCATTTTTCTTAAAAGCGTATGATAATCATCTGTTGATTGTTCCTTTGGCGTTAACATCAACTCAACAATTTTTCTCAAAAAATTATTTTGTTCTGCCAACTCTCTTAGCTGACCTTTGGCCAATTCAATCAATTCTGTTTGGTCATTTGTTACTTGAACAACAGGAGATACACCTAACTTAGCCATCGTTTTGTACAGCATCTCTAAAGAGCGCATGCCTTTGTGTAGCGGTATTATCGCTTCCTCACGACCATTTTCTCCTAGTTCATAATAGCCATGTCTACTAACGAATCCTCCACGTTCCCAGCCATGACCTTGTCCAATAAAGTTCCAAGTACCCATAGCATTTAGCCGTCTGATAGCAGCTAAAATCTGGTCAAATCCGCTAAAAATATTCGTGTGTCCAGGAACTGCCCATTGAGCAAAAGTTTGAGGGATAAATTGTAATAGTCCTTTAGCTGGATTTCCGGATGCTGTATTTACATCCCAAACAGCAGAACTTTGAACAATTTTTTCATTCCCCCCAGATTCTGTCTGAATCTGTTTCAGTAAGTTTTGAATTTGCCAGGGTGCTAATTGTACCCCTAACTGTTTCGCTGCAGCAGTAATTGCATTGCCCCATTGATGATTTCCAATTGATGGATTGCTACCATCTGTTAACTGGTTAATTCGATGAATACCGACAAATGGATCACTAAAGGAATGAATATCGGCCATACCAATTCCGTCTCTAGGGTTCATGGCGTTAAACATCCGATTTTTACCTGTAAAGATACCGACATGTTCACTTCCGTTAGGCCCAAAAAACGCTAGGTCCCCAGGTATGGCTTTTTCTTCGTCAATGGCAGTAGTAGCACTGAATTGATCGCCAGAATAATGCGGAAAATCAATTCCTATCTGTTTTAGGGCCCATTTCACTAGTCCTGAACAATCAAATGCATCTGGACCTTCAGCGCCTAATACATAAGGTTTTCCTGCTTGTTCTTTTGCAATCCTTAGAAAATCTCCTCGAGAGCCACTACCTCCAGTCTCACTCTGGAACTGATCAAATAAGCCTTGAACGTAGCCGATCATTTTATCTTTTATTTTATCAAATGCGCTTTGTGCTACAACTTGTCCCGCACCATTCCCTAAAGAATGAATAAATTTTGAAACACCTAATTTATCGATAATTGTTTCATATAACTTGTCTGCGCCTTCACCAACAAAAGACATCGCATCTTCTGCTTTGTCTTTCACCCAGTCGTAAATGTTACTAATTGTTCCCCAAACACCTGAAGCGTGCGCTGGTAGGCCTTGCGTCATCGCTAGAAATTCTTTTGAACGACCATGTGGGAGAATTGAAGTGCCCGCTAATAGCGGTCGTATTTCAGGTCCTTTTGTTCCCACAGGGAAAATACCAGACGAAGGGTGATGAGCTAATTCAAAGCCTTCCTCCCCGACTAGCGCTATTTCGTCTTGTGATAATCCACTTGTACCTTGTGCATGAGCGCCAAATTTAAACTTAATCAAATCATTGCCCCAGCCATCATTTAATGCGTGAATCAAGTGACCAATTCCATGAGCAACTGCTTCAATAACCCCTGCCATATTGTCTTTCATTTCATCCCACGAACCAATAACATCTCCTGTTTCTTGGTCTGTTGCCCCTTTGTGCTCGCCGGCCTGTTTTTCTGCTTCTTCTACAATGGCAGAGTGAGCTTGTTTCGCTTTGGTAATTGTTTTGTCTCTTGTCTCATCTGCAGCGCTTATGGTGTCATCGCGTTCATGCTTAGCATTCTTGACTATTTCATCATACTTTTGTTTACTAATCGTCCCTGATTCAAAATATTCCTTTTCAGCAGCTGAAACCGTTGCTTTATATTTCTTTTCTGCTTTTTCTTTCGTAGAATCGTATGTTTTCTCTGCATCCTCAATCTGTTTGTCTCGAGCTTTTCGAGAATTCACAATGGCTTCTTTCATTTCGCTGGAACTGATTTGATGCTTGGCGTTTTTCAAATCTGTTAAAATTGTTTCTTGTTTTTTAGCGGAGATATTTAGTTCTTTAGCCACTGTTGCATCTGTTTGTTGTTGGGCTTTTGAAAGTTTAGAGAAATAATTCGTATGGATTTTTTCAAGCTCTTTTTTGTTTTCTTGTTCAATTCTTGCCTTTTCATCATTGTACTTCTTAGAATTTTTGCCATATTTTTTTGCATAGTCAGCCAATGTTTTCTGTTCATTGTCTTGTTGGCGTTTTACCGTTTCATCATACGTTTTGTAATAGTCTTGAACAATTTTTGATTGATTCTTATAGGCATCTTCTACATTTTTTTTCTTTTTATTATCGTTTTCCTGTTCTTTTTTCAGCATTTTATCTGCTTGTTCTTGCGTTAGTACACCATTTTTAACTAAAATGTCTAAGTCTTTTTTTGACTGGTTTTGCTTTGAAGAAAAATAATGATCTGTCTTTTTCTGTAAATCATCATATAAGCTTTGAACCTTTTTCTCTTCGTTCTCATTAAATTTTTGACTGCCACTTCCGATTTTCACAAGTTCTTCATTAATTTTGTCTGATAATCCCTGGGTCTCTTTTTCAAAATGGTCTTTTATCGGTGTCTTGCTAGCAAAAGCTTTCTTTAGACCTGTCTGTATTTGTTCGCCTAGTGTTTTCCCTATTTTCGAACCACCTAATGCACCTAATATTCCTCCTGCAATTGTTCCAATTCCAGGAAGAATTGCACTTCCGATAGCCGCACCTCCCAGAGCACCACCAAAATTACCTAAAGCCCCTCCGATATGTTCTCCAGCAGTGTTTTTGGTCATACCTTTAAGTTCTAAAAGGCTTGTTAGTCCCGAAAGTATCGGAACGCCTTTTTCCAATTTGCCTATCAAACCTACAGATTCTTCCAAACCTTTTGCTAACTGTACCGAACCCTCTGCTTCTTTTGCTAATTTCCCACCACCAAATAGATTGCCTATTTTTAGGCCTTCGAAAGTTTTCATATTGCCAAGCAAATCCCCTACCCAGCCACTCGCTGTTTTGAAAATACTAAATCCTTTCATCGCTAAGCTAACACCACTGATAGCAGGTTTTGCTAAATACATTACAGCAATTAATTCACCAAATTGTTTTGGATATTTTTGAATAATTCTTAAAAAAGGCTTGGCAATTTCATAAAATCCATTTAGTGTTTCTTTTCCTCTTGTAAACAATGCAACTACTGCTTCTTTTGTTTTTCCAAAAAAATCAATGATTTGCGGTGCATGCCCTGCAATCCAGTCAGATCCCACAGTGATCTTTTGGGTTATCCAATCTAGGAGCCCATCCGCCATATTTACCGCACTATCTTTAGCAAATACTTTTCCAAAGGAAGATAAGATAGTCTCTACACCCTTTTCAGCAGCATTACCCATTTCCGTGAACTTATCTTGCGTTTTATGATCAGATACCCACTTAGATATCGCGCCATAAAAAGGATTTTGAGCAGTGAGGATAGGCTTTTCAAAAGCACCGATCAATGCTGGTACTTGAGAATCAATAGTACGTTTCATGCCTGACATGGTTTGCAACATATTATCTGCAGCTTTACCGTATTTGTCTTGTCCTAATTTGTTAAACAGTTTCTCGACAGTTTCTGCACTAATGTTCCCTTGTGTAGTCATTTTACGTAATTGGGCCATTGTTAATTCACTGTTGCCTGTCACTTTTCGTTCATATTCCAATAAACTTTCGGAGAACATTGGGAAATATTGACTCAACTGATTGAGTTCTTGTAAATTGAGTTTTCCAGTCGCAAGTCCGTGCACCATATCTTGTGTAACGGTGGTGATTTGATCATCAGTTAATCCGACGGCATCACCCATATTGAGCATAGATTTCGTTAGATTGTCAGACTCTTCTTTGTTGGAATGCAAATGGTAAAATCCTTGTTCTAACTCGTTAACCAAGTCGCGCGAGCGACCTGTAGCCACAGAAATATCATTAATCGTCGCCACCATTGCTTGCGCTTTCTCGGCATCACTGGTTAGCGTGTTCCACGCAGCACTCATCACTTGCTGTTCTTGATTGAATTCCATACCAGCGTGTAGCGCTTCTGTGAAGTGGATTTTCAAGCTTTGCAACCCAGCAATTGCCGCACGACCAATAAGTTCAGCACCGAGTATCTTTCCGAAAATATGATGCGTTTTTTCAGCTTTTTCATTGACCTTGTCAAGTTGTTCTCTGACTGAAGCAAAATTAAGTCTTGGACGTTTAGACATGGCACTATCCAATTCTGTGAATTCTTTCTTACTATGCGCGACTTTCGTGCCAAGTTCATTCACACGCACTGCTTGTTTTTTGAAGGCATCAGACGTTTCGCCAGAATTATGACGGACTTTCTCCAAAATGCTGTTTTCTTTTTCTTGGAGTTCTTGCAAAGACTTAATCTTTTCGCCTAAGAACCGCCGTTTTTCTTGATTTGCTTCTAGTTCCTTGCCTTCAGCTCTAAGCTTCTCTTGATAACTAGTGGATACACGTTCAGACTGTTCTAATTCTCTACGTGCTTGGATAATGCCCGATTCATAGAGCGACAGCGTATTCTTCGCTTTTTCTTGTTGCTCGGTCATCGTTTGGAGATTGCGCTCTGCTTTTAGGACTTCTTGCGCTAATTTTTCGTGAGCTAAGGCTCCCGCCTTAGTTTCCGTTGAGATTCCTTCCATGGTTTGCTTGAGTCGTTCTATTCCTTGTCGTTGCTCTTGCATTGCCCGTTCTAAACCTTCTACTTTGACTCTGTACGCTTCTTCATACTCTCCATTTTGACGTAATTGCGCATTCTGTAATTTCCATTCATCCGTCACTTGCTTGACTTCAGAACGTAGACCACGTAACGACGCAATCGCACCTTCTGTCTGTAACGCAATGGTTTGTTCTAATGTGCGTTCATCTTTTGCCACGTTCATCCGCCCTTTCTAACAAGTGAGTATGCCACCATTTTCGATGAATGATGCCATGCTTTGTTTCGCATTTGTTTTGTTTAAATTTCCATCTTCTCTTTGAGAATATAGTTCCATAAGAACGTAATAAGGTTGTCTTTCTATTGTCGCTAAATCCCATTGAGAATCATCTAATAATCGCTTTTCAAAGTCTAAAAAATCATTATAAGCATCTAAAGAGGTTACTTTTTTTCATTTTCTTCTATTGTTTCTCCTGTTGGATTGATTAGTTTATAGAATAAGGTGAAAGCAAAACTCGTCATTCGTGCCATCGGCCATTCTTCCAGCTCTTTTACTTCTTTTGGCTTTAATCTCAATATTACTTTTAAAAAATCTAACGACACATTAAGTAAGTCTTCAAAATATTCTAGTGATTGTAATTCAGCTTCTGTTTCTTTACTCATTTTTTCTAATTGATTAAATTCTTTCCCAAATTTAAGAGCCAACCGTACTTGTTTCACGGTTGGCTCTTGTGGCATACGTTCTAATAAATTTTCTTCTAACATATTAGAATTCCTCAACTTTCTTGGCGTTTACTGAAATCGGTGCTATCGTGCCGTCAGTCATCGTCATTGTCCCTGATACAATTTGACCAGAAGCGTCTTTGGTTAGTTCGATGGCTTTCACACCAAGACCGTCTTTTCCGTTAGTTCCATCTGAACCTTTATCACCCTTTGGTCCTTGTGCGCCAGTGTCGCCTTTGTCCCCCTTAGGGCCTGCTGGAATTTGACTAATTTTTATTTCCAACTCTTTCGTATCGTCGACTAAGTCATTGTGGTCTGTGTGTTTGATTTCTTCGTTTGCTTGTACATAGTTTGCTTTCATCGTTGTCATCCTTTCCCTTTAGGCATAAGTAGTTGTTGTATCGTATTTGCTTTCGGGTGCATCGTACTTAGATTCGTTGTCCGGCTTTGCTCCAGGGCGAACTAACGCTTCCCATTTCACTTTGTCGAATTTTTCATTTTCAACTACATCCACATAAATCTCTCCATCGCTTTTCCGTGTTTCCGCTTTGAAGGTCAATTTATCCGGTGAATGCACTTGACTAGCAGTATTTGTCTTCATATCAATAGACGTTGCCGAGAAAGTGCCATTTAAGATTGCGACATGTCCGGTCTTCCCAGTTGCTGCATCTTCTGAAATCATTTCAAAGCTACATTGTGGTGGCTGCGTATCTTTATTAATGTGCCCAAATCCGTCTGGACGTGCTTTTCCTAAGATAACATCCATGACGTTTTTAGGAATGGCATTTGCCGTAAAGGATACTTGGATGTTTCCGACACCTTTAGTTGGATTTTTCCATATGCCGTCTGAACCATAAATAGCTTGCCCAGAAGGGGCAATGTTTGAGATATTTGCATCCACTGTTGAACCTGATTTTTGATCGATCACAAACGTGTCTTTTACTTTTTCATTTTCATCATAAATAGCGATAATCGCTTTTCTAAATCCAAATGTTGCCATAGTTAGTCACTCTCTTTTCTTAAATATTTTGTTTTTTGATACTTTAGAATTGCTTGAAACTGTGCAATTTCAGGGTCATATTGGTGGTATCCTGAAATTTGCACAAAATTATTCGATTCCAGTAATTCATTAATTTTGTCTTCGTATTCGTCTGGTTCTGTTTCATCGTCATACGTAATCGTCATCTGCACTTCTTCTGTCTTAGCTGTGGTTACATTGCTACCAGCAACACTTCTTACAGAATAGACTTCAGTTAGCAAAATGAATGTTTTGTCCATTTTATACTCTATTGGTAGATGATAGGCGAACACATTGTTAATACCCGACAATAGTTTTTGAACATCTGTCACAATCATTTTCGCCTCATCTCCTCATCGTAAGCTTGTTTCATTGCTTCTAAAATTTTAGGCTGAGTCTCAAGGTAAGTTGTTTCCACAAAATGGCGTCCAGGTATGAATTTTACAGTGTGTGCCGATTTTCCCTTACCGCCGTGTGACATGTAACCATCATTTAGAAGTCGTGCAATATACCCCTTATCCCCTTTTTTGGCACTAAAAAAAACCGAGCTATTGCCGGTCGCGCCATCTGTACTCTGTTTTAGGCTATCTACTACATGCTTGTTTTCTTTGTGTCCACTAGTAGGTGTATTCTCTTTTAGCGCTTTTTTGTAAACTTTTGCACCAGCCTTGGTGATACGCTTCTTTTGTTCCAGCGTTGGGATACGGCTCTCCACTTGTTCTAAAAACGCTTCTAGTTGTTCTTCTAACTCATCAGCCATTCTTGCTCAATTCCTTCAAAACGAGCATATCAAAAGATTTAGGGCCATCGTCTGCATCAGGATGATAAGAAGCTATTTTGTATACGACTCCTTGAAATTGTGCGTGTGTCCAATCTCCTAGTCCGTATTTCAATGTACGAATGAGTATAGAACGAGAAAAATGTTGTTCTGTTCCCATCAACTGAATAATTTCAGCGGTGGACAGTGAAAACAAACTGCACCACACTTCTTTTTCAGAAGAAAATTTTGGTTTTTTGATGCCTGAAGGTGTATCGACATCTTTCATGACCCCAAGTTGGACTCTATACGTTAATCGGCTAGGATTCACTTTTTTCAAGGCGTTTGCTCCTCTCCATGAGATAGACTGTTCGAAGTTGTCCAATGATTGCACGGCTAACCGGTTCCACAGAATTGACAGAAGATATCTGCACAGATACACGATACATGTAGTAGGTGGATGCCAGCGCAATCAAAGCCGTCTCAAATAACGACTCCACTTCAGGCAATGAGTAAAAATCAGCCATCACAGAATCTTCCTCTCCGATTGCCTGTTTGAGATAGGTGGACGCTGCAATGATATTTCGTTTGAGAATTTCATCGTCATAATCGCCATCTATTCTCAAACTAAGTTTTAGCATATCCAATAGTTTCGTATTCATCTTCGTACCACCTAACTGTATTGCTTTCCACTACTATAGGTTGCGCCCGAATCATATCGGGCGTTCTTAGGGTTTCGGTGTATCGTTGATAGATAATAAGAAACCAGCTTTCTTATCTGTTACTTCCACATCGAAACGTAAAACACCCATTAGGTAGCGTCCATAGATTCCATTTTCAGCCCAAACAACCGATGCTTGGTTGCGATCGAAAACAGTCACTGCACGACGGTCTCCAATGAAAGCAACTTGATCACCAACTTTTTCACCTAACAAGGTGTCTGGTACTTTCACGACAGGAACACCAAGTAATGTTCCACCAGATGCTGAAATTACATCACGGTGGAAAATATATTGTCCTTGTTTGTCTTTCAGTGTATCCAATGTTTGGTACAAACTTTGCGTACAAATGATTTGAGGTACATATGCTGGATCGAGTTTCACATTTAAAATTTCCTTAATGCTATCAACCAAATCATCTTTAGCGCCTGGAGTCACCTTTTCAAACGCTTTTAGCTTAGCAGCAATAAACTTGTTGGTTGTATTTAACATCCGTTGGGAAATTTGATTGGATATTAGAGCAGTTAAATCTGTTTGTGCATCTGAAATGGCTTCTTGTGAAATCGGTAATGCCCCACGATATGTCCCTACTTCCCACTTGACTTCATGAAATTTTGGTGCTGCCAATTCTGGATTTTTTGCAAGCTCTTCTACTGAAGGAAGTGCGTCTGTTGGATTTTCCAAAATTGGATAGCTCCCCGACTTTGTTCCAACATCAGTTTTATTAAAATTTGCCGATAAATCGTAAACTGTTTGAACTTCTTTTTGAGGGATGTAAGAAATATCTTTGGGAATGATGACCTCTTGGTTGATTGTTGTAACACTCTCTCTTAATTCCCCATGACGCAAATAAGCATTAATACCATCCCGTACTTCTTTTCTAGGATCCTCGTTCGTAATTTCTCTCATTGTGTTCGATCCGTTTGATAGTTTAGGCGAAAATCGTTTTTCTTCGTCCTCTTCGATTGCGTCTAATTGATTAAGTTTTTCGAACTGCAATTTTCGCTCTTCTAAATCTAAAATTTCCTGACGCAATTCATCTAGTTCTTCGAATTGTTTCGTGACATCTTCTCCAGTTTCTGCTAGAGAACGAGTTTCCTTCAGTGTTTCATTATATTTTGCTCTTTTTTCCAATAACTCTTTTAACAATTTGTCCATGCTATTCATCTCCAATTTTGTAATAATCTAGTATTTTTTTTCGTTGATTTACAGTTGATCGTTGGTGTTCTAATGATCGCTTGTCTACGGTCGTTTGCTTGTAAGCCGGAATCGGTGTCAGCGTGATTTCAAATAGCTTATCAATTTCTTCGACGGTGCGTAGATCAGGTTCTGATCCTTTTGACCACTGCCAACTGTCACGTTTTACCGTAAAGCCAAAGCTACACCCTTTGATGTTGCCAGCCGTAACGTTTGCTAAGACATCTCGTGCTAAGGTGGTGTCAGGTAATTTTGCTTCAAAGTAAAGCCCCGTATCATCGACTTTCAACGTTAAATTTCCGCTATCGCTACGTGCTAGAATATTTGCTGTATCATGATTGTACAAACACAAAACTTCTTGCATATTGACATTTTGAAATGCAGTTGGTGCAATTGTTTCCACAAAACCACCTAAATTTTCGCTTTCTTCATTGAACTTGACTGCGTATCCACTTATCACATTCGTGTTTTTTTCGATGGTATCACGCGTCTGAATTTGGATTTGTCGTACTCTGATTTCCTTTTGGTTCATTGTTCTCACCACCCTTCATCTTATTTATTGGTATTGGTGGCAATGTAGGATATCCTTTGACTTTTACCGATTTGAGGATGTCTTCCGTTAACAAATCTGCATTTGATTGCAACAGCACTTCTTGTGCGACACCTGGTGTAATGACAGATTTCTGCACAAGATTTGCCACACGATTTTCCAACAATTCACCGTTCATATCTAAAATATGTCGTGTACTTGGTTCGATATCGAACGCTAATTTATTTTTCAACTCTGAAATCACGGGTCTGATATATCTAGCTAAAGCTGTCGTATAAAGATTCGACACCATTTCGATATTCGAATGTTCCGATTCAGACCCTAAATAGTCTTTCGGAATACCGTAAACTTTTGCTATCTGATCGCTTGTCCAATCGGTTGCTCGAAGCAACTTTGCTAAGTCTTGATTCAGTTCGATTGAGTGATACTTTGATAACTGGTCGACAACGCCAACACCGTCTTCTTTTAACGTTTCCATAAACCGCTTTTTGAAGGCCCTCTGTGCTTTATCGCTAATATCTGTTCGTTGGATTTCTAATATCCCTTTGACGTTCAGTGCATTCACAAAGGCGTTTAGTGTGAATTTTTGATTCGTATCCTGCAGCTTCAGTTCTTTTGTAAGCGCGATAAGAGGCGAGTTTCCAACCATGCCATCCGTAGAACAAATACGAAAATGCAACACTTGATCCGCAGGTGTCGCTCGTTCATCTGGCCGTTCAGAGTCAGGAAACGTAATGTCATACCAAAGTGCAGTATTTTGACTATCTTTGTTCACCGTCACCTGGCTAGGTAAAAGATATTCTATCGTATCAATTCGACCTGTTAGATTGTCTCCATAAATTCGAGCATATGCATTTCCAGAGAGCAACAATTGCGCAAATACCGCTTGCCAAAAGGTGTACCCATTGGCTATTTGGTTAGGATTCTTTAGTGCTTTGCTGACTTGTTTCCGCTTGGTTTCGAACTCTATGGCGGCAAGGTCACTACTCAACAAATGGATAACTGAAAAGATATCCGAGTGCTTCAATGCTTTTTTTGCATCCACATAATCCCCTGAAAAAATTAATGAGTTTCCATCGAATTGAATCCCAACATTTGTATATCCAGCTTGAATTGTCGTGTAATCTTTTTTCATGCTTCGAAAAATCATTGTTCGTCACCGCCGTTCGCTCGATTCAGCAAAAGAGCGACAAAAATCAAGGCAATTCCTAAAGCGCCCATCCCTAAAATCGAGTTAAAAAAATAGACCATTCGTACCAAGCAGTACAAACCGCCTAAAAACAAAATAGAATGTAATTGTGCGAAGATAAGTTCTCGTATTCGTTTTAACCATAACCACAATTTTTTCATCAGCTAAAAACCAACCTTTCCATTCAGTATCATCTCTTCTATTTCTTCATTGCTTAACTTGTCATATGGATTATCTGACTTCGCAAATCCTTCGAAGTGATACATTCCTTGGTACATGGCATCTACGAGCGCATCGACCACGTCTATTTTAAACGATCGCTTACTTTTCCCAATGACTAAACCACCTTTGTTCTCTTCTAAATCCGCGTTAAGCAACGCTTTTTCCATAATTCTATCCTCAAAGTGTGTCACTTGTTTACGGACAAATCCATCCTGCAAGAACTTAATACTTTCAGACAATACCATCGAGGTTTGTTTGAGATTTAGAATATCCCAACTCGTATTTTCTTCTAACAACTGCGTGAGTTTATTTGTTCGTGCAGTGTCGTAGGCGAACAATTTTACTTTTAATTGGTTTGCTTCGACAAATTCTAACAACCAATCATAGACCTGATCTAAGTCGATTAGTCCTACAGGATCATTTGTGATTGTACATAGTCCTTTAGTAGCCAAATCACGGTACGCAATACCATCAGACTTCTCTTTCCCTTCAATACTTCCTAAAAGTTTATAAGGGACAAATGAATGCTGCATTAAGTGATACAACTGGCTACCATTTTCATCTTGATATGGAAAAACAAATCCAAAAGCAGTATTATCGGACGAAAGACTCGCGTCAAACCCAATATAGACTTCTCTGCCTCTAATATCGAAATTAGGAATTGTTGTATCTTCGAAGTCATCTAATGAGACATAAGAATTTGACTTCACTGTCAGCCAAAGATTGAGATTCTTATTAATGAAGGAGTCTACTTCTCCTAACAATTCTGCTGTCCCTCGTTGTGTAAACAGCCCGTTTAGCAATACTTCTCTATCACTTTCCAAGTCAAGCAATGGATTACTTTTCACCCATGTTTGCGGTCGATTAATCTCTTCTTTCGAATCTTGACACCACATAAGGCAAAGCTGTTCTTCTGCTTTTCCGTCATCTTTTTCGACAGATTGGATAACTAAATCTTCTTCCTGTTTGAATGGAACCGTTGGGTCTGGGTAAGCAGTAGAGATTTGAATGAATTGTTTGTTTCTTACTTTGACTTGCCCACTCGTGATTTTTTTCGTCACTTCTGAGTGTTCTGTTTCACCTGCTTCATCGAAAATAGCAGAAACAAAATGGTAAGAGTCAAACTTTCCAGATTCGGCAGACATCTGTCGTAAAATATTTCCGCCTTTACGTTGAATCACTCGATTGTGTTGTGGTTCTATCTCTAACTCAGCCGCTACTCTGGAAAATGGTCCATCTAGTAATTGGTGCATCATCGTTCTAACATAACCATACAATTTTTGAGCTTGTTCACTGATATTTGAGGCAACCATCAAGTCTTGATTGGCTAAACCCGCACATTCGACCAAAAAGCTGTAACAGCTAATAATTGAACATAGATAGGTCTTTCCTTGCCCACGTGCTACTGACAGCAATACACGACTAAAACGCTTGTTACCTAACGAATCCCGCCAACCAAACATTTGACTTAAAATAAACTCTTGCCATGGCATGAGTTTTGTTGGCTCTCCTGTATCTACATTCGGGCAGATAGCTGCAAAACTTAAAATGCTTTGGACAGCTTTCAGGTTATATGTGTAAGCTGATTGAGCATTCATCGATCGCTCTAAGTCCCGTAAATGACGAAGACAAGCCAGTTGGATATAGTAACCTGCAATTTGTTTGTTTGTTAATACAGCAAAACAATACGCCGTTCCAGCATCTCGGAAACGACGTTTGATTTTCGCCGTGTTTAGTTTTGAGAATTCTTCAAATACATCAATCAAAATTTGAACACCTCCAATATATCTGTTGTGACTTCTTCATCCGCTTCCTTGATCACTTTTTCCCTGAACTGATAGTCAAATCCCAGTGCTGTGCTCAATGACCGCATTGTCTTAGAAGCTGTATCGATTACACCTACTGCTGGATTCTTCTTCATACCTGTTTCCGTTTCGATTACAACTCCAAATTCTTTGACAGATTCCAAAGCTTGCCGATACATAGCATAGTTTGCACAGAATAATTCTAAATTTGGTTCATCTAGCCGCGTGAGACTGTCTACAGATTCGAAATTTTTAATAATTTTCGTCCAAAGATATTTTCCTTCACTTGGTAATTGATTCGGTGCAGAAGTTCGTATTTTTAGCTTTTCTTGTTCATTTTTTACGGGGTTTTGTGAGCAAGTTTTTGCCGTTTTTTTAGTTGCCTGCATCTTCTTATTTGTTGATTTAACAGTATCCTTAGCCACTTTACCACCTCCAAAATAGCAAGAAAAAAATTTTTCAGAAATTCAGTTTTTTTTGAGCTGTGGCCCACTGAGCGAGCTGTCTCCCAAAAGCCTATAGCCCCGGGGGTCTAAACAAAAAAGCTAACCCATTCAGGTCAGCTATCTCTTCGACTTCTTTTAGCCCTTTAGTTGTACCATCTTTGTTGTAACCTGTCCCGTAGTATGCTTGTTCCCAACGTGTCTTCTTGTCGTGGCACTTTTGACAGCAACAAGCCAAGTTATTCACATCGTTCATTATTGATTCATTGAATTGCGTTGGAACGATGTGGTCAACAATCTTTGCTGGACTAACTATCGCTTGTAGCTTGCAGTACTGACACTGATAGTTATCCCGTTCTAGTACCTGTTGGCGAAGGGACTTCCACGCCTTCGAATGGTAGAAGCGTTCTCGTGTACTTCTGTCATTGCTGTATCGTAGAACAGAATTGTACCTTCGCTGCCTCTGTTTGTTTCGTTCTCCCCACTGCTTTCGCTTCTCGAGATACTTCTTGCGTTCGGCTATATGTGAACTACAAAACAGTTCTTCTCTGTCTACAAGTTTAATACAGCCTTGGTGTTTGCACCTAATGACTCTCATCTACGATCACCTACAAAAAAAGACCGCCGAAGCGATCTACTAAGATTGATTATTATGATTTGTTCCTGTTACCGCCTTGATTATCGACACTATGATTAACGCTATCCCTCCATACACAAATACTGCAACAGCCACTGTATACTTAACAAACGATTGGATGCCCCAACCACAAAAGTAACAGATGACAAATAATAATGCTAAAATCCCTATTATCCCCATGGACTCACTCTTCTTTTCATCATGATAACTAAAGTATAAAACTAAACGTATCTTTTAGCAATCTTTTGCAAGTTCTCTTGTACATGCTTGTCACTCCAACATCCATGACCGCAATATACCAACTTACAATAGTCAATTTCTTGTGGTGTAGCTTCTCGTGTCATCTCAATAATGGAATAGTATTTCTTAATCTGCACCGACATTACAACACGTACTGAATCAGTTGTACGGTTCGGTTGTGGATATTTATGTGTTAGCGATACATACCAATAGCTTTTCATATTTTTCTCTCCTAATTATTTTTATGTACTTGATTCAATAAATTATCTTTTGTTATACTATTTATGGGTAGCAACTCCTTTTTGTAAATAGCAACCATTAACAATCCAATATAGCAACCAACAAAAATTTTGCACGAATGCTACCTAGCCACTAGAACCCATAGTCTAGTGGCTTTTTTATGTACAAAAAAGACCACTCATTTTTATTGAGTAGTCTAAAGATTTATATTAGACTGCCTAGCCAATCTAACACTTATATAACAATACTAGGTTGCTAGCCATTTTATCCTGTTTCGCAGGCTGGCTGTTCTGAAAGGAGGTGAACCGACCGTTAAAGTAAGAAACATTTATTGACGATTCTTTTATTTAAGTAGCAAAGCTACCTATTGGCGTGACAGGAATCGAACCTGCCTCTTATCTCGCTATATGCTCGTTGCATCCCAGGTGCTACACGCCAACCGAAAGGATTTTTATACTATGCCATTTTTGAGATTGTCATTCCATCAGCATAAGAATGGTTTATATCTTTGAATACCATCACTGCTGATCAATCTCTGTACGGTTTTCGCTACAGGCAGTCGAGATTTACCGCAAACTCAATATCGCTGGCAAGGATTTGCACCTTGCATGATTAGATTTATCCGATGGGCCAAAGCCCTACATACGAACTTATACGTTGTTCCAATGTCTAATCTCACGTACGAGCGTCTACCTATTCCGCCACAGCGATAATTAAAAGCTCAAAAATCAACAGATTTAGGCTTTTATTTCTGCTTCCTTTGTTTACAGTGTTATTCAGTCACATACCCAAAGAGGCTGAACTATCAGGCGCTACCTAATAGCTTCTCTTTACTTTTTCTGTATGATCTAGCTCTAACGGCTAATAACTTTCACTTGAACATTCAGCATTTACATAAGAGTCCCATTTTTATTATTTGTCATCTGTAAATAAATTGCTGCATTAAGCTACTCGTACCGACTTCTTTCGTTAAACACTGATTTCTCAGTTTCTCTGCAAAGCGCTTGGTTTGAGGTTTCTAAGGTCTGCCAAGCTTCTCACACTTCCACCTAACTTAGATTATTCTCCACTGGAGCATCTATTGTCACGCCCGAAAGTTTCGTACCTTACACCTGCACAAATTCCACGTAGTACTTTGCGATTAATAGCTTTTACTATTAGTCCTTTTTACATTGCTGTAAAATCCACCACTAAAATCAATCAGTATCCCAATTCATTTTAGTTATCGACTTACCCCATACTACCCTAGCACATTGTTCAAATGCTCTTCACTAGGTTTAAATCTATTGATTTTTCAATTTTTAATAGTACTCACTCACAAACCTGTAGAAAAAAGAGAGAGGAATTGCACCCCATTTCTTTAGTTTGAGAACGTCTGATTTGTGAGTGAGCATTGCAACTAACATAGCGCTCTCTTGACAAGTGCTTTCGGCGTACGTCTACGTGTAAGCTTCATGCCAAGTTCATTGCAATATTTGCTACCTACGACTAAACGAGACCAAAAGAACTGGACTTTCCACATCCTTATTCTTTATTTTTTTGTAGGTAGCCTCAAAATATAAGCGAAACGGAGCTAAGATAGGTAATGCATGCCTTACCCTCGTCTCCTTATCTTTTGACACTACCATAATAACATCTAAATATTGATAAAAACCGCCAACTTTCCGCCAAAAAACCGCCAAAAATTTTATCTATAGGCGATTATTTTTCCATTTCGATACGCTTCGGCAAATTCAATTAAAGCCTCTGATTTCATTCGTTGAATACTTCTTTCGGAATATCCAACTTCTCTAGCAATCTTGTAATTAGAGTAATGGTCCTGCACACAGAAACTATAATGCAAAATTTGTCTACTAGTTAGGCTTAATGCCATAAGCGCAGATAGAATTGCATCTCTTTCTGCTTCTGCATCTGCTAATTTTACTAGCGCATCTTCTGCTTTGTTCCCGTGACTTTGGCTTTTAGGCATATCTGTAATAATTGGTGATTTTAAATCTATCAAAGAGCGACCAGCTATTCGCTCTAAACGTCTAAAATTCTTCAACACATTTCTAGCATTCGCTTTTGTTTGTCGAAAATCTACTTCTTTTAGCAATTTAATCAAGTGGAATCGCTCCTTTTGTGGTATAATAACTATGTCGAAAACATTACTCACAGTCGGAGCAATCCGGCTTTTTTTATTTACTCTTATTGAATTTCCTTATTTCATCATGATATAATACAAACAACTCAATTCATCTTGAGTGATGTCATCTGGAAAACTCGACTAGAAAAAACTAGTTGAGTTTTTCTATTTATGATAAAATAATTTTATTGTGACCAATGTTTGGGGTAAAGTAACCTCACATATCACAAGCTACCACTTTTCTGGTAAAATATTCTTCTTAGTCAACCAGTGGTCGGTTGGCTTTTTTATACTTGATTTTTTATAATGGGTTTGGTATAAAAATACTATAAAAAATAAACTTAATATTATTTCTTACAGAACTACCTAGCGGAAACTAGGTAGTTTTTTTATACTATCGATTGTAAAAACTAAAATACATTAGTTTCAAAACTATTTGAACCCACTTATTAAACGACTAAACCAATGGCCAATTATTTCTGGATGTGAAATAAAATATCCGATTCCAACAATTGAGACAATCCAGCATATGCCTATAATCACACAAATAATTGTTAGAGGTGAAAATTTCTTATCTTTCATCTATTCTTGCTCCACAAACCATTCACTTAGCTCTTTTGATGCTTCTTTAGCTTTGTTAATCACAGCGTTCGCACTAGCATACATATCTAAATTACTAACTGTCACTTCATACAATTTTCCATTTAAAAGATGAATCAAATTTATTAATTCATCTAAATTTTGGCTTCGTTTTTCGTCAATTGCCGTATCTCCAATAGGCATAACTGGACCAATCAACTGATCCACAAGCTCATTTAGCGTATATTTTTTCTCTTCCATTATTTTTCCTCCTGTTCAATCCAATCTACAAACGCTTGTAAGACTTGCTTCAATTCATCATCATTTAAATCACCATATGCATAAGCTACTTGCTTATACTTCATTTTTCCACCAGTAGTTGATAAAAACCCCATAATTTCGATAACTTCACGTAATCCGTGTAATTTGCATGATTCTTTCAACCAATCCAGTACAATCTGCTGATTTTCGTTGAACTGCGGCTGCTTCATTAATTTTAGATATTCAATATATGTTATAATTTCCTGATTATGCCTAGTATAATCAGGTGTTGGTTCGCTTACTGTTAATTGTTCTTCAAGAAAACCAATTAATTGATTCAATTCACTCATTCTGTTCCCTCCTGATCTAAAAACCACTCAACGAACATCTGAATAACTTCTGCTTCCTCAACCCTTGATAAAGAGTAGAATGCTTCTTCCGTTTTAGGGTCTTCGTAGACCTCTCCAATACGCTCAAGTGCCTCAAATAAAGAATCTTTTTTACAGTAGTCTACTTTCAACCAACCAAGTACTTGCTCCTGATTTTTATTAAGTTGTGGTTGTACACTTTCGTCTGCTTCAAACGCTTCACTTTCCAATCTTTCCCAATCGCTACTATGCATCTCAATGAATTCAATATCTGATAACCAAACGGCTTTTTTACTCATTCTGCGACCTCCAATAGCTCTGGGTTCTCGTGGATATTTCCGATAACTTCTTCTTCACCAGTCCACGCATATCCTTTTTTGAATCCTGATAAGTACCATGCAGGCATGCCACCAAAAAATGTGCCGCCATATTCTTCCAACCAAATTACTTCATGCGGACATCCTCGAGTACATCGAATAATGTCCCCTTGATAAACATCAACGCCGTTCTTGTCTTTCAAACCTGTAGATTGCATGAGAACACATTCAGACACATCTAAATTGATACCACTATAATCTACTATGCAACCAATACTGCCATCTTTTTCGAGGTCAATTGTTTTAACGTTCACCATGTCGTTGGTGTTTTTATCCCACGCTCTAAATTTTGGGAATCATCTTCTTCACTCACTTTCTAAAATAATGACAGCTGTTCTCCAGTTCATATAAATAGCCCCATTGGGATATTTGACAACATTTTTTCCTGAGAAGCTTCATACATCTCTTTCTTTATTTCAAAACCATAAGCATTTCTATTAAGTTCTGCAGCCGCTCTAAGCGTAGAACCACTGCCAGCACATGGATCAATTACAACATCTCCATAATCTGTAAAAATTTCAATTAATCGTTTAATAACGGGTACCGGTTTTTGTGTCGGATGTATTTTTGGGTAGCTGTTATCCGTTTCCCATTCAAACCAATTTAGAACCATACGGCCGTCGTTATTAAATTTCGGAAGTTTTTCTCTATAAAGAACGAGCGCATATTCTGTAGCTCCTACAACTTTCATATTTGCTTTTAATACCTGAGGACTGGATTTCTTAATAAAAACTAGTGGAATATGATTGTTAAAGCCGTACTTTTTACCATAGTCAATCACCATTTGAAGCTGTTGAAAGGCACAGAACACAATCATAGCAGGCGCTTTCCCTACTTCTTTCGGTTCTTTTTTTAACATTTTTGAGCAAAAGTGCATGAATTCAGATATTCTAAAATTTTCATCAGTATCAAAAAAACTTTTATTCGCTTTATCCGATTCTCCATTTTCAATTTTTCCGCCTTCATACCATGCAGAACTCGATGCGTATGCATTTTTACCTAGGTTATAAGGAATATCTGCAATAACTAGTTGTGCTTTTGGTATGCCATATCGTTTATAATTTTGAAAATGATCGTTAAATAATTGTATTTTCGTTTCTCTCTGCATAATTTCAAAGGAGTAAAGAATTCTTTACTGTGGCCACAAACTCCACTCCCTTCTATAAATTCACTGGCTCATTTTTATAACCAGCATCAATCAAAATTCCCTCAATCACATAAAGGTCCGTCTTCTGCTTCAAACTAGCTTTAAATTTCTTGGCAATATTTCTAGCTGTTTCTAAAGAAACAACTTCATATGTTTTAGCCAATGCATCCGCAATTATTGCGGATGTTGGCGTATAATAAATCTCAAGCAAAATGAACACTCACTTTCTACGAGATTATTCTTCGATTTCTTCTTCATCTTCAACTGTCTTTTCAGGGAAAATGATGTTCTCTTTGTTTTTGCTCCAAGAATCTGCAAACGGTGCAAAATGTTGGCGTGCAAGTTCAACTTGGTTGATTAAATTTTCAACTGAAACATCATGATCAGCCGCAATTTCTTCTAGCGCTTCCCCTTCATCGATTCGATGCAACACGCCACGAACGTTGATTGTTACTGATTCTGGCCATTCGATAGTCGTTGCCTTCTTGATGAATTCGTCAATAGTTTCTTTCGATACTTGCACAGCAACTTCTTCGACTTCTTGCACATCATCGCCCATTTCTAAAGAAGTTTGTTCTTCTTTTAGAACTTCAACTGTTCCGTCGTTATTCACAATATATTCGACATTCGGCTTATTCGTCTGCTTGTTAACTGGTACCTTGTATTCTACTGTTTCTGGCTCAATGGTCGTTGATACTGTTTTGCCTAAAAAATCGTTTAAACTTTCATATTTTCCTTTTAATGAAGCGTTGCTAACCACTAATAACACTTCGATATTACCGTTTGATTTAGATGTCACTTTCTTTACTTCTGGTCTAAAATTTACTTGTTTTGTCATTTTATTTTCCTGCTTTCGTTTAATAATTAGTCGCATCTTTCCATTCGTAATCGAAATTATCGGTTATGAATGGTCTTTTTTCGTTTAAAGGCTTAGTCACGCCTTGTGTGATCACTTTAAAATCTCTAGCACGAACAACAATCGCTTCAACTGGATGACCATATCTAAGGGCAAATAGACGAAAACGAAGCTTAACGGATTGGTCAATGCCATACACGCTAAAAGAGTTTTTAATATCAATGACATGTCTCCAACTCCCATCTAAGTTTTTTATGATAAAGTCAGGTGAATAAGCTATCGCCGAAATTTTGCCTATACCATCCGCAGTTGGTGTAAGTTCAGTTAGTTTAAAACGCGGATGAACTTCAAAAGGCAACCCACAATTTTTGACAAACTTTACATAAAAGTTAGCTTCCTTCTGGCTATCAAATGTGTAACCATCAATCGTGACTTTATTTCCTCGCTTATTCAGGGCTGTTGGTGATTGCATTGTTTTAACTCCCTTTCCTTGGTCGCAGTTTCCGCTCGAACTGCTTTTCCATCTTTGTTGCATTCTGGGCATGGAATAGGTGTTGCATAATTAAATCTGTCTTTTCCCCAAATCACACGCTGGTCTTGACATCTAACACACTTCATTCTCATTTAGCCCCTTTCATCCAAGCTTGGTTATCTTTTGTTGCTTTTTCAATTGGTTCCTTTTTAAAATCTACTTTGGTAGATTTTGCTGTATACCTATTCGGTTTTTCTGGCATTATGATGGCTTCCTTTACTTCTGAAACAGTTCCGCCAGATACGATTGTTGCAATAGCTGCTGTCTCTTTATGCTCAAATAGCACAGCATCTTTTAAATTGGCTACTGGTCGACCATCTTTGCCAAGATAGGCTGAAATTTTCACTACATACGGCATTGAATGATTCCCCTTTCTATCGATTTATTTTTAAGGCTTTAAAATGCGTTTTAAGCCGTTTTTCTTTCTTTACATCTATTTATATTCGCTTGATTGTAAAACTGTCCTACGCTGAATATATTCGCTAAAAATAACATTTTAGATACCTGATACTCGCTTATCCGACGTTCCCTCAATTTTCATCACAAAACCTTGTGAATTACTCATGATGCGAGAAAGGATTCTCTCCCCATAAGCTTGGCTCATTTCTTTACCTGTTAAGTTCGTTGTAAATACTGTTGCTTTATTCTGCCGAGCTTCTACAATGCGATTTAAGGTGTCGTTATTAAAGTTGGTACTGTCATTCCCTTTAACGCCTAACTCGGCCCCTAAGTCGTCCAAAACAACTAAATCAGCGCTTTTTATCTCTGCCATCAAACTACCTGTTATCTCTTTTCTAGCTTGCTCATCATTCATGGCAAATCTTAGCTGTTCTAAGAGTTCCGCATAGCTAATAAATAGGCAGCGTTTATCATAGTTTGATTTCTCCAACACTTCCCAAGCCGTTGACATAGCTAAATGACTTTTACCAACACCGCTTTTTCCTGAAAGAATCATATGAATTGGTTTATTCAAAAGAATTTCAGTCGTGGCTCGATTGGCAATTTCAAAAGCAAGCTTAGTTTCTGTGTCTACTGTTTTGTAAGTTTTAAAACGACAATTAATTAAATTTTTGTCGGTATAAAGAGAGCTGTACTTCAAGTAATTAATCGCTCTAGCTTTCAAACTATCGTTAAACATTTTCTCTGTTTCGAGGTCTTCTGCTTTTTTGCGTGCTTTATAGCCACATTCCATGCAAGTTGGTGGACATCTATCGGACCCATCTTTATTTTTGGCACGCCACGCATAAAGATTTCCTCCGCACTCTGGACATGGATCAGGTGTGATATAAAGCAACGTTTTAATCATTTTTGAAAATCCATCTGATGCTGACTGCATTCTTTCACTTCCTAAAATCCAAGATCATCATAATCCGAATGACCTGTATTTGATTTCTGTTGCTTGGTTGTATTACGTTCTCTTTTTACGGCTAAAGCTTTTACATCATCTAAAGTTTTAACGCCTTCTTGTTCCCAATTTCTCAAAATGCTTTCTGTATATTTGAAATTTCTAGCATTTGATTTTGCGGAAATTTTTAAAGCTTCACTTACTAATTCAGTTGATAAATCATTACACCAGTACTCTAAATTTTGAGTGGTGACCGAATTTAGCATTCCGAAAATTGATTGATAAAGTTGAAAAACTGACTGCTGCTCTTCTACTACTACAACATTCTTTTCATTCTTATCATTCTTTTCATTCTTGTATGTTGTCAATGGCTTGTCACTCGATTGTCTTTGGCTTGTCAACGGCTTGTCACCTGATTGATAATCAGACCAATTTTTTATTGTTATAACGCTGTATCTAGCGTTTGACTGGATTGTCAATAATTCTTCATTTTCAAATTTCTTAAGCCATCTCCATAGCGTTCGCCATGCAATCGCTTTGTCACTCGACGCTCCTTCGTTGTACTCTTTTGCTATCGCATGGGCTCCCGTGACGAATTGTCCGCTTGTCAAGCGTACTTCTTGACCATTAAACAAAAACTTCCTGTCTTCATGACTTGCTTTCATTAAACAAAGTATCCAAAGCTTGAACATATCGGAATTGGTCCAAACGAATGAATTAGTCACTTTTCGATACAATTTTATATATCCAGTATTCATTCGTTATGCACCTCCTATAAATCGTCCATACTGGTAAAATTTGTAATTTTGTTGTGTCCTCTACAATATTCACAAGTTCCACAACTAATTGGCTCCTCTTCGCCGTTTTTCACTCGCACAACATGTTCAATGTTTTCTTTTAATTCTTCTAATTCATAAATCATTTTTTCTTCGCTAAGAGTGATTAGTTTTGCTTCACTAGGTGTTTGTTTCGAAACGGCTGCAATGAGAGGAAGGAAATTTTTGTCATATTGTTGTCGAAGCAGTTCGCAATAAACAGCCATTTGCAACACGTAACCGAAGCGTTCAATGAAGTTTGCTTTTCTGTTTAAACGTTCATTCCATTTCTTCTCGTGCATATCTTTGGTTGTTTTGATATCTACAAAATACTTTTCTTCTAAATTCAAACAATCAATTTTCCCTTTCCACACTGCACCGCCAATTTCACCTGTGACGATCACTTCTTTTTCGCCTTGATAAATATTTAAAAAGGCTTCTTCTTGTTTTAATCTTTCAATCATCTGCTCCGCAATTTGGAAATCTTTCAATAGGGCAAACGGTTTTCTTGAAGAAAACATCTTGTTTTTATTTTCTTCTTTAAATGCTTCATGAATTTCTGGTGATTCAAAGTAAGAATGAACATAATTACCAACTAGCAATGCTTTTGAATCACTCTCTGGTGTCCATTCGCCTTTTAACTTGGCAAGAGCTGCAGCTTCACATTCTAGAAATTTTTTATATTGAGATACAGACATATAAGCTAGGTCCGCTTCTTGTGAATAATAATTTTCATCAGAAAGGATAATCGTCTTCTTCAATCGTTGAGACATCAGCTTCACTCTCTTTCTGATTGGTTTCATAACCAGCCATCACATCTAAAGTTTCCTGAACTGGCTCTTCTAAAATTCGGTCCGCCGCTTTCATTAAATCTTCTTTTTCAATTGGTTTGGCTTGTTCGATATCTGGTTGCTCTGTTACATCAGCCACACGTGTAATTCGTTCATTATCTTTTTCTTGATCAACAGCTTTTTTATTGTTGGAAAATAGTTTTTCTTCAAGTACCGCAGCTTGCTCTTCTCGCTCTGGTGTCACATCTTTTCGTTCGAATTCATTTTCGAGTGTGTCTTTAGCGGCTTGCACAAATAAATCATTATCGTTACTAGTATTGATTAAATATTTAGCAGCTCGATTGATGACAGTTCTTTTTGCCATTTCTTCTGGAAAATCATTCTGAACATTTTTTGTTTTTGCTTTGCTCCATGACTTATCAATTTGTTTCTTTGTCATGACGGTTGTTACTTCTTTACCATTTGCTAGCTTAATAACCACATAAGCAGCCTTAATGTCGTTGTCTAGGTTTTCGAAGGACGTTTCATGTTTAGCAACAACTAAGTCGGGACCATCCATAGCAATTTCAAATACATCGCCTTCTCTTACTACAACAGGCGTGATATCTGCCCCTCCAGTTACTCGATCTAATACAGCCATGGTTCCAAAATATGAGCGCATAAGCTGAACTTTATTTCCATATTTGATGAAATAACATTGTTTTTTAGCTGGCGATAATCCTTGGATGACCATATCAAGCAAAGCGTTAGAAATAGATGTTTTAGTTTCTGGATTGTTAGCTGCCAACTGAAGAAGGTTTCCTCCTGAATTGTTGGTTAGTTCAAAGAAAGCACTTTTCAATGCATTCTGTGGACTATAACCTGGTGGCATTTCTAATCCCTGCTCTTGCAATCTATTTAAATTTCCGATGACTTGTTCATCTAAAGATCGTTGTGTCATTTGTGTTAAATCGTTACTCATATTTATGTTCCTTTCTTGGTATAATATTTTTAAGTGAGCATTGTGCATACATCTAAAATTTACAACAAACTTTGCTATGGATTGATTTCTTGATTCATAGCTTCTTTTTCTATTTCTTTGTACGTCCATAATAAAGTCGCACTTAGTAATCTAAACGCATTATCCTTTCTCATGATGTCCTCATTACCAAAGACATCTAACAAAATGCTGTCGACTTTAGAATCTATCGTTCTTTGTAAATCCATTGCTTCTTTATAAGTTCTTGCATTTTTTTTAATCATATCTTTTGTACTTTCTTGAAATTCATACAAAGCAGGTAAAAACGGTTCAATCACTGCTACTATAATTTGATCTGCTTTTACATCTAAATCGTTACTCATATATTTTTGCTCCTATTCTTTGTTATACTATTCGTAAAAGTGAGGTGATTATGTTGCTGAATTATGATGTTGATAGAGTTGAAAAAATTGATACTAGTGAAACAGAGCTTGTAAATCTTTTGCTTGATCATGGTTGGAAAATATTATCAATTGTTCAAGAATCTATTGATGGTTCTTCGACGTTACAAGGTTTTGCGTCATCATTCTTTATTTTGGGTGCATCTAAAGAAACTGCTGAAAAATATCCCATTAAAAAATCTAAGGATGAACTCGAAAAACTCATTGAGAAAAAGTACGGTTTTTAGTAACCGCATTTTCAAAATAGCGGTCATCAATTACAGTGATGACCCTATTTATTTGTTCATAACTAAGACCATGTTTTTTTATTACCTTTTTTAACTCATCGTACAAGGCTGTTTCCTCAATATCTAAATCAAAACCTAAAATTTCACGTTGATCCATTAAACTCATTCTCATTATCAATTGCTTTCTATTCATATTTGTTTCTCCTCTTCTTCGTCATATTCCCACGTTGGCTCTAATACTTCTTTTTCTTCTGGCGGCTCTTGTCTAGCTCCTAATGAATCAAATTCATTCGTGACAATCTACCTCCAATTTACTAATCGATTTTCTTAGTTCGTCTTTCATCTCTGTTATCCTGTCATTTACAGCCTTTTCAACTAGTTCCTTGATGTCTGCTTGAATTCCAACTATCCCTAAATCTTCTTCTAGCCGAACTTTGTGCCAACGACTATGTCCTTCTTCTCGGAAAAATCCAGACCCCATAAAGTGTGTAGGTATACCAATTTCTATATCTGACATCACTTCTTTTTTATTATTTAAAGCAGGGTTCTTTATACTTACTAGATACTCCTCAGCTTCTTTTATCTGGCTAATCAAATTTTCTAAATATAGAAGCTTTTTATTTGCAACATCAATTACTCCCATGTTTACCACTCCCAGAATATTTTCGTTTTGTTTTCTTCAAGTTCAACGTGATCAAATCCTTCTGTTTCTAATTGAAATAAAAACGTTGATGTAATACCTTTACTATTCACCACGCAACTTGTATTACCATTTGCTGCTGCAGTTCGAATTAATTGAACAATTCTATTTTGAGCATTCGCTAACATTAATTCGTAAACATCATCACTTAAACCTCTTACTTCAATCATTGTTTTTCCTCCGTTTTAATTTGTGTTATACTTTTGTAAACATTTATTTTTGTAACTGACTAACTTGGATGGCCGTCCTTGTTAGTCTTTTTTTCATTTAATTCGTACTTTGCTTCGTCCCAACCGAAAAACCATACAATAAATGCGGGTGTGCCGATTATTATTAAAGCGATAAGTGTAAAGTTACTTTTTAGCGTAATCCCTAATGCAATCATTGCTAGAAATGCGCCAAATAGTCTCGATTGATATAATTTTTTCATTTACTGTTTTCCCCTTCTGGTATAATTTTCTTATCAGCAAGTGCTCTGCTGAAATAACTGATAAGGTGGTGAGGTAATGTATAATGTTGTAGAAAAATCTATACCCTTTTTAGAAAAATATTCTTTTTGGGTGTCGATAGCGTTATTTTTATTTTGGGTTATCCAAAAGAAAAGTAAGCTGTATATTTCTTATTTAACTAATAAAGCCAAGAACAATTACGAACGAAAGTATTTTGAAATTTTTGCATACAATGAAAAAAATAAAAATCATCAAATACAATTAACTAGTAGCTGGATTGACCTTTACAAAAGTTACTGGAAAAGAACAAACAATATTCTACTTTTGTCATTTATTTTTGCGTATATTTCTTTCAATACAACATCTTATTTTAGAAACGATTCAGATAACTTTTTTAAACTATTAACCATTTCCACAAGTCTGTTCCTAGCTGGATTAACATACATCCAACAACTATACCGAGAATAAAGATGAATGCTTGAACAAACAAAGATTCTTTATATCTATTTTTCGCCTTAGTATCTTCTGCCAAAGTACTAAGACTGTTTGCAATGCTTTCCAATGCAATAACTGTTCTTTCATCCGTATTCATATTATTTCCTCCCTAAATTTCGCTTGCCCAAGATTTATCTTTTTTGTGATAGAAGCCATCTGCGACACTCTTCTTTGTCGTAGAACTTCCCTTGTTTACTTACTGATCCATGTGGAAGCCCTAGCTTCTCCCATTCCCTTATTGTTGTTGTGGAAACATTGAAATATTTTGCAATCTCTGTTTGATTTAAGACTCGCTTATCAACTGCGGTATCTCTTCGTGCTTTTTCAATTTCATCAACAATAATTCCGTGTACAAAATCTCTTAGAGAAGCTTCATTTTCTGGAGTTAAAATCACTTCCATTTTTTACACCTCCTATCTGATTTTGTAATAAGCAATAATATCGGTCATTTGTTTCAGATGTTTTTCTGGATTGTTTAGGATTTTTCGTAGATATTGTTCTGTAATCCCTAACGCACTTGCTACATCAGGAATTTCCCAATCGTTAGATTTAAAATGGTCTAAAATTTTTTGACGTGTTTCTTGAACATTTGCCATGATTTTTCTCCCTTCTATAAATTTGTAAACAAATTTAACAACTATTTTCTATATTTAGTTGACATACGCTGAGCATTACTCTATACTATGAGCATAGTTAAATAAGGCATTAATATATTGATTTAAAAGCTTTCTTGGCGGTAGGCGTTTTATTATCAATAATATTTTTTGTTGTCTTTTTAGTTGTTAAACTCGTTTACAAAAAATAGTATAGCTTATTATTCAGAATTAATCAACTGAATTCTGCTTATTTTTCTAAACTTTTTTTGTAAGCATTTAGAAAGGTTGATAAATCAATGAACTCTTATGAAATAATAAAAGAATTGGCAAAGCAAAAGAAGTTATCTATTAGACAATTAGAAATGAATTTAGGATATTCGAACGGTTATCTTGCAAAATGGAGAGTAAACACTCCTAATTCAGATGAATTAAGTCGCATAGCAGACTACTTTGATGTATCTGTTGACTACTTACTCGGAAGAGAGAATAAGAACATATCGAAGAGAGTAGATTTATCAGAAGATGATACTGTATTTTCCTTTGATGGAAAAGAAATTTCAAAGGAGACAATGCGTAAAGCAATTGCTATTGCTAAAGCTTTGGAAGAAAACGAGTAATTGGAGTGGTAGTTGGTATGTATTTAAAACTGAAAGAATTGCTAAGTGATTATAATTTAAAATTGGTTTATATGGAAATGGAAGAATCTGGATTCTACTACCCTAAGCCAAGAATCGTATTTTTAAACGAAAAATTACATGAGGACAGAGCAGAAGCCTTTCACTTAGCACATGAGCTCGGTCATTTTATCGCTTCACACTATAAATATACAACGTTATATGATAGCCGCTCTAATACTTTTCATTCAAAATTTGAGGCAGAAGCTAATAAAATAGCAATTATAATTCTATTAAACATTTTTGTAGAAAATGAACTCACGGATGAATCACAATTTAAATTAGATAATTTTATGGATTTTTATTCTATAAATAGTAATTTAAGAACGGAATGTTTCGATGTTTGTCATTCATACTTCAAAAAGAATTATTCTTACGCACAGTAAAAAAGCCCATGCGACAACACGGACTTAAAACCTCATTTCGAGATTTACTGACAAGCATATTATAACAGAAATGAGGATTAATTTAAAAATGAAAAAAATTGTTACTTTAGGTTTATCATTATTACTGCTTACTGCTTGTTCTAACGAAACTAAACAGGTTTCAAAGCAAAACTCAAGTTCTACCTCAATTACATCTGAAAAGAAAGATATTTCTGATTCTAAAAAAATTAATAGCTCAAGTAGTGAGTCATCAACTATACATTATTCAAGTACACAAACAGATGAAACAACACAAAAAGAATTAGGCGGGTCTACCTATTCCCAAATTTTAGAGACTTATACTCAAAAGTTGACTACAACTACACCTATATTGATTGAAGAACTGCGAAATGAAGGAGAACCTATAAAAGGCAATGTTTCAGCATTAGCTGAGGTTTTAAACTCTAAAATAGGAAAATTAGCAGATATTTCAAATACTGGAATTTCGGAAATGGCAAACATACAACTTTCTAATAAAGACGACTATTCATTATATGAATCTTGGGCAAATAAACTGACAGATGTTTATACTGCTGAAGCAAATAAGTTAACAGACCTGTACACCGAATTAGCTGCTGTTGACACGGAAATTTCTACATCACAACAACCATTGCCATCTACTCAATCATCTTCAGTAATTGAACAACCTCAAAGCTCTGAATCTGAACAACCTGTATATGACAAAGTACGAAGCGGTGAAGGAGCTCGACAAGTAGCTGAAAGAAATGGCTTAACCTTAGAACAACTATTATCATTAAATCCAGGCATTGACAACTCTGTTTTTTATCCTGGTCAACCACTACGAATTAAATAAATTAGAAAGGAATATTAAAAATGCCAACTACTAGAACAATGCCCGATTATGGAGAAAAAAGAAATGGTGGCAAAGGAGCACCTCCTCCGCCACCTACTCGCCCACAGCCTCGTCCATAGGCACTATATACAATTTCACTTTTTTCTCATAATCAATCAAAATATTTATATCATTATTTTTAAATAGAATTTCAACTGCTTCGACAGTTCGTCTTTTTTCAGGTTCTTTTGGTGCATATAATAGTAACTCATTGTATTCATCCGTATTATATTGATAAACATTTAAATAGCCAGAAGCGATATAGTTGTTTGCAAAATCAAAAACATAGATGTATTGATGATAAGAATTATCCAACGCAGTATCTCTAATTGCTCTATGTGTAAATTCTAGCTTACCCTTCTTTTTTCTAAGTTTATTTATCCAAGAAAAAAAAGATAAAATTGCTTTAGGTAAAACGAACAACCCAATTACTAATACTAATACAAATGATAGTATTGCAGCCGCAATTTGTTGGATGTACGGTTCCATATTCGACAAATTGTAAGAAATGATACTTTGAGCTAACAAAAATACAGCTAAATTAATGGCTGACAATATTGATACTACTGCTATTTTTTCTTCTTTTTGTGCATTTGATAAAACTAACAAGTCATTACTCTTAATTAAGAAATAGGTAAAATATCCTGTAGCAGTAGATTGTATAAGTACTGCAAAAATATTTAAGTATTCAGTAACCATCATAGAAAACCCCTTTACAATTGGATGACCTCTTCATAGGCCAATTATAACATAATTTCTACTATAAATCCCCCTCTCTGGTGAGTTCTAGCGTGTTCGATTCATGCTAGGGGCTTTAAAATTTAATAAGGAGGTGCTAGAAATTTGTCATTCCTTCTATTCGCTTGCCCAAGTGGAAAGGATAAAAAATGGCAACTTTTAAACAATATACAAAAAAAGGAAAAAAATACTGGAAAGTAACTGCCTATTTAGGCGTAGATTATTTAACTGGAAAACAAATTAATGTCACTATCAGAAACTGTAATACAAAAAAAGAAGCACAGCTCAAGCTTAATCAAAAAAAAATAGATTTTGATAATGGAAATCTAGCTAACGAGCATACTCGTTTAACCACTTTTGAAGAAGTTTATTATATGTGGTTGGACGAATACAAAAAAACAGTTAGGGAATCCACATTCATCGCTACTGAACGACGTATGAAAAAACACATTTTGCCCACATTCGGGAAAATGCGACTTGAGCGTTTAACAGTCAAGATCGTGCAAAAATCTGTTAATGAATGGTATAAAAAGAATGAAATGGGAAAAGTACTTTTAAGTTATGCTTCTCGTGTTTGTGACTATGCTGTTGGTTTAGAAATAATAGACTCAAACCCATTTAAGAAAATAACTAAACCTAGTTCGCTAAAGAAATTAGAAAAGAATACAAAAAGAAAGTTCTATACAAAAGACGAACTGGAACATTTCTTAAATACAGCTGATAGCATTGCCAATCAAGCCAAAGAAGAAAGTTTAGTTCTAAAATACTATGCCGACTTAGACTGTGCTATTTTTCGCTTACTTTCTTTTACTGGTATACGTGTTGGTGAAGCTTTAGCATTGAATTGGAATGATATTGATTTAAAAAAGCAGGTAGTTAATATAAATAAAACTACTGCTATCAGTACAAATGGATTGACTATAAACGATCCTAAAACTCCCAATTCTATTCGTAAAATTTCTTTTGATAACAAGACTGCTTATATCTTAAAAAAATGGAAACTTAGACAGCATGAAGCTTTAATGAAAAAAGGTGGATTTAAAACACAACTCATTTTTACAAAAATTGATGGTACCATGTTCCGAAGTCAAGACATTTACCAACGTTCTAAAAGATTGGCAGAAAAAGCTAACTTACATTCTATTGGTTGTCATGGTTTTCGGCATACCCACGCAACCTTATTATTCGAATCAGATAACGTTAGGTCTAAAATAATCCAAGAACGTTTAGGACATTCTTCTTTACAAATAACTATGGATACTTACACTCATATTTCTGATGAAGTTACTAAAGAAGCAACAGATGCTTTCAGTAGCTATGTAAATTTTTAAAATAGCAAATCTACATCAATAACTAAATCAGTAAATTCCTAACAACAAAAAAAGAGCCTAGAACCCTTATAAAGCAAGGATTCTAGGCTATATTAAAATAAATTATTTAGTTTCACGGTGTAAAGTAACTTTTCTTTCACGTGGGCAATATTTTTGTTTTTCTAAACGATCAGGATTGTTACGTTTATTTTTATTTGTTAAGTAGTTACGTTCTTTACAAGAAGTACACTCTAAAGTGATGTTTACGCGCATGTTTTCCCCTCCTACTAATAATTGATCTTTCCAAGAGATTTCTTAGACTTGAATATCATACCATTTTTTTTGTCATTTGACTACCCTTTTGGGCAAATTTGTAAAGTAGTTCTACTTTACAAATTTTATTTTTTGTACATTTCCATATACGCTTCTAAAACTTCTTTGGCAATCGTTTGGTTTGGTTTTGATTCTTCGTCATTTAAGTGTGGTAAAACAACGCTAATTGCAATTTCAGGGTTTTCGTAAGGCGCATAAGCCACCAAGTTACTATTAACCGTCGTGTGAACAACTCCGTTAGCATCCTTTGCTTGCGTTTCGGCGGTCCCTGTTTTAGCAGCAATCGAAAACTTGTCTGATTTTAAACCTGGTGCCGTAGTCAATTGACTAGTTCCATTTACCACATTATAGAAACCTTGTTGAAGAATTCCTATCTGGTCTTCAGAAATATTCACCTTATTCAAAACTTTTGGTTCGATTTCTTTCAAAATTTTTCCTAAAGCTCCATTTTCATCATTGCCATAGATGCCTTCTACCACATGGGGTTGTACGCGGATACCATTATTTGCGACAGTGGAAACGTACTGTGCTAATTGTAATGGTGTGTAGTTATCATATTGTCCAAATGATAAATCTAATAGATTTCCGCCTTTAGGCGCTTCAGCAGGATCTTTGAAATCTTTATTTACATATCCAGGACTTTCACCAGGTAAATCGATGCCTGTCTTAATCCCCATTCCATATTCAGCATAAGCGTTTCTTAGCTCTTTGAAAACTTTGTCATCGCCAATTTCATACGGGAAGACCATATTAGGATAGTAATTTACACCCATTAGTTTAAACACAACTTTCATCATGTAGGCATTAGAAGAGTACTCTAATGCTTGTTCAGCAGTTAATTGCATTTGTGCATTACGACCACCACTATTCCACCAAGAAGCTTTTGGATTTGTACCAGCTAAAATAATTGGTTCATCTAATAGAGTATCATTTCCTTGTAATACTTTCGCCTCATAACCAGCTGTTAAAGTACCTGCTTTCACAACAGATCCAGGTACCTCAAAGTTTAAAATAGGCCCTAAAGGATTAGGTGTGACTTCTCCTGTCTGTAAATCATGACTAACTCCGGACATCGCTAAAATAGCTCCTGTTTGAGGGTTCATAGCAACGACATACGCATTTTCTGAGTATGGTCCAATGGTTTTGACTATTTGTGAATAGTTTCGTTGTAAAATTTCATCAACTTTGTTTTGGAAATTTGAATCAATCGTTAATTTTAAGTTGGAGCCTTTTTCCCCTTTGGAAATTGGGGTTTGTGAAACAATCTTTCCGTTATTGTCTAAAACGACTTCTGATTTTGCTTTTTTACCTTGTAGAACGTCTTCATATTGTTTTTCTAAATAGCTAGTTCCAACACGGTCATTTCGTGCATAGCCTTTTTTCAAATATTCATCGACTTCTTCGGCTGGCAATCCTTGTTTTTCAGTTGAAACGGTACCCAACAGGCTACGTAATGCACCACTTTGAGAATAATCACGCGTCCAATCAGTCCCTGTTGAAACACCTGATATTTCCGCTGTGTGTTCACCAATTGTCGCAATTTCACCTTCTGTTACCCCTTCATTCTTGATGAAGACCGTGTTCATTTGTGACGCGGCATTCATTCGTTTAAAAATCGTCACTGCTTGTAAGGTTCGGTCATCAAACGCAATTTCTTCAGGGGTGACTTTTTCAACTGCTTTGGCATACAATGTGCCTTCGTCCATAATTTTGTTGCCTTTTTCATCTTCTTTATCTTGATCGGTTAAACGGGCTTGGGCTGCTTTTAAATTTTCAGGATTCGCTAACCAATAATCTTTTTTGTCACGATCCGTTAAGTTTGGATCAACTGGAACGTTAATAAGTTCGTTAACTTTATTCGCAATCGGTAAAATATCTTTTCCTTCAATATTTTTTCCTCGTGTGTAAGTGATTGCTAAATTGGCTTTGTTAGAAACCAAGGCTTTTCCTTGTGAATCATAAATTTGTCCTCGAGGGGATGGTGTCGTGATTTGCAGTGAAGAATTGGCAGTGATTTTTTTGTTAAACTCTTCTCCTTCTACAATCTGTAAATACCCTAAACGGACAATTAATGAAACAAATAAAGTGAATATCACAAAAAATAATAAGTTCAATCGAAAAGGAATATGTGGCTTTCTACCTCGTTGACTCTTTGCTGCGGCATCTGTTTTTTTTATTTTATCTATAAATGAGTTTTTCTTCATACCTCTAGTCCCTTCACTAAAAAGTTTCGCATTCTCATTGTAACAAAAAATAGTCAAAAAATCAGGATTATTCCCAGCTCTAAGGAAATATTTAATTATTTTTTTGTTAAAAAAAAGTCAAAAGGACTTCTGAATTCAGAAGTCCTTTTGACTTTTTCTCTTTTTTTAACGGCTGTAATTGTGAACTTCAGCAACCATGCTGTCAATGAAAATTGATAAATCTTCGACAGACGTTTCTTTGCTTCCATAACGACGGACGTTCACCGTTGCATCTTCCATTTCTTTGTCCCCGACCACTAATTGATAAGGTACTTTTTGGGTTTGAGAGGCCCGAATTTTGTAGCCCATTTTTTCGTTACGATCATCGACTTCAACACGTAAGCCTTGTGCTTGTAAACGTTCTTTGATTTCATAAGCATACTCAGAATGCGCTTCTACAGAAACTGGGATAATAGTTGCTTGAATTGGTGCTAACCAAGTAGGGAAAGCGCCTTTGTAAACTTCTGTTAAGTAAGCCACAAATCGTTCCATTGTTGAGACAATACCACGGTGGATAACAACTGGGCGATGTGTATTTTCACCATCTTCGCCAACATAAGTTAAGTCAAAACGTTCTGGTAATAAGAAGTCTAATTGGATGGTTGATAATGTTTCTTCCATTCCTAAAGCTGTTTTTACTTGAACATCTAACTTCGGACCGTAAAAGGCAGCTTCGCCTTCTGCTTCAAAGTAATCTAATTCTAATTCATCCATGGCAGCTTTTAACATCGCTTGCGCTTTTTCCCACATCGCATCATCATCAAAATATTTGTCTGTATTATTTGGATCACGATAGCTTAATCGGAAACGATAATCCGTAATGTTAAAGTCAGCATAGACTGCCACCATTAACTCCAAAGTACGTTTAAATTCGTCTTTAATTTGGTCAGGACGAACAAAAGTATGGCCATCGTTTAAAGTCATTTCACGAACACGTTGTAACCCTGATAATGCGCCAGATTTTTCATAGCGGTGCATCATCCCTAATTCAGCGATTCGAATTGGCAATTCGCGGTAACTATGAATGTCATTTTTATAAACCATCATATGGTGTGGACAGTTCATTGGACGTAATACCAGCATTTCGCCATCGCCCATATCCATTGGTGGGAACATATCTTCATGGTAATGATCCCAGTGACCAGATGTTTTGTATAATTCCACATCTGCCATAATTGGTGTATACACATGTTGGTAACCTAAGCTAATTTCTTTGTCCACAATATAACGTTCAATTGTACGACGAATGGTTGCGCCTTTTGGTAACCAGAAAGGTAACCCTGAACCAACTTCTTGTGAAACCATAAATAAATCTAATTCTTTTCCTAATTTACGGTGGTCACGTTCTTTGGCTTCCTCGCGCATTTTGATAAATTCTTTTAAATCTTTTTTATCAAAAAAGGCAGTGCCGTAAATCCGTTGCATCATATGATTGTCAGAGTTTCCGCGCCAATAAGCACCAGCTACTGAAAGTAATTTAAAGACTTGAATCCGTCCTGTTGAAGGGACGTGAACACCACGACATAAATCAACAAAATCGCCTTGATCATAGACAGTGATGATTTCATCTTCTGGTAAATCTGTAATTAATTCAACTTTGTAAGGATCATCAGCAAATAATTCTAACGCTTCTGCACGTGAGATTTCTTTACGAACGATTGGGTTATTTTCCTTCACAATTTTCATCATTTCGGCTTCAATTGCAGGTAAATCTTCCGCTGTCACAGGGGATTCTCCATTATCTGTATCATAATAGAACCCAGAATCAATCGCAGGACCTACGCCAAATTTAATGTTAGGGAAAAGACGGCGTAAGGCATTAGCCATTAAATGAGCTGATGAATGACGTAAAATTCCTAAAGCATCTTCATGATCAGGTGTCACGATTTCAAGCGAACCATCTTCTACGATAGGACGATCTAAATCGATTAAAACACCATTGAATTTACCAGCTAAAGCTTTTTTGGCTAAACTGTTGCTAATACTTTTAGCAACATCAAATGTTGTAATCCCAGAATCAAACGGTTTAACAGCGCCATCTGGAAAAGTAATGTGAATAGACATAATAAAATTCTCTCCTTTTAATTTTTTTGATTTGAAGCGTTTCATTGTGTTCCTGTTTTTCACAATTAAACGAAACAGCCACCTGTTCCCCTTGTTAAAAAACAAAAAGTCCTAGTATTCTAACGAATACTAGGACGAAAATATCGTGGTTCCACCTAATTTTGAACACAAATAATCTGTGTTCCTCTAGCGTGTTAACGGTGCGACCGCCTTTGTTTCAACAAAGGTTTCGAAAGTGGTCATCCCTTGTGCCAATCTGGAAAATTTTCAGCCAAGATTTTCCTCTCTAATAGATCGCGGGCAAGTTCAGTTGTCTTTCTCATCAATCATTTATGCACTTATTTAACCACTTATTTTCAGAAAAAGCAAGTGATTCAACAGAAATTCTCTGAAAACTTATTTTTTCCATTCGCCGCCTTGTGCATAGCGGTCTTTTTTCAATTCATTGACAATCACATGGATATTCTCTTTTGGTGCACCAGCGTTTTTTGACACAGCTTCTGTAATATCTTTGACCATATTAGTTAACTGTTCTTCTGTTCGGCCTTCAATTAATTCTACATGTACAAATGGCATCTTCGTTCCCCCAATTTAAATTGCTTGTTCTGTTTGTATCATAGAGCGGGTTATGACGCTTGTCAATAAAAAATTGGAGACGTCAGTCGTTACGGTTGACGTCTCCAATTTTTACTTTTCAGATACACAGCTGGACCAAAGTACGGTCTTGCCTAATATCTCTTTTTATACTTCTTCGCCGTAATCTACAGGTTTATCAAATTCACCTGGTGCATCATCATAGATATGTCCGTAAATAATTACCGGCATTCCGTCATAGGATACATCAAAGATTTTTGAAACTTCTGTTCCTGGCGTATTGATACAGCCATTACTACCAGCATCGGTTTTAAAGGCTTCTTTATCGCCATACTTATCCAATTTATGGTCGGAGTCATGAATCCCGATTTGTGTGACAACGCCCCCTTGACTTAATAACGGCATCCAATATTTTACTGGCACACTGTATCGAGAACCATCAAGCATTTGACCTTCTAAATTCACATCGGTTGTCCGATATAAAATTGTATGGAATCCTGGTACTGTTGCGGTTCCTTTGTTATATCTGCCAGTAATGACATCTGTGGTGACTATTTTTTTGCCATCAATGAAACAATACATTTTTTGATCTTTTAAATCAATTTCAATGTAATTATTGGCAATTTTACTATTTTCTTTGGTATCGCCAACCAACGGAGCAGTGATTGCATTCATTTGTTCTTGGCTATTCAGCGCGTTTACTAGTAGTTCTTGCGTTTTGGCCCCATCAATCGACCAGCCATAACTTCCATTGTTTTTAAAACGACGTGTCGTACCGTGAACATCTGTAAATAAAACTGGTTGATTAGCAGAACCATATGTTGTTTCTAATTGTGTCACCCAAGTAGTTAGTTTTTCTTTGTTGATTGTGCCATCATCATTCAGCACGTTTTGAATTTGTGTTTTATCAAAGGCTACTTTTTCACCATTAATATCAACTGTAATTGTTTTATTTAACTTGTTATTGAGCGTTGTCAATGTTGCCTTTAACGTTTGATCCTCTTTTGTAATTTCAGGGGCTTTATAAAAATCTTTGGCATTGTATTGATAGTTGCCTTTTCCCGCTTCAACATCCGCAATAATCTGCTGATTTAAGCGCTGTGTGTCCACTACTGTGCCTTTTTCTTCGGGAACAATTTCAAAAGTACCATTGCCTCGACGGATACTCGCATTTTTGCTTGGTTTCCCCTCTGGAAAACTCAAAGTTGCTAATTTGGCTTCTAGTTCTTTTTTGAATGCCTCGTTTAACGGTAGCTTCACCTTGCTACTGTGTAAATGGTCTTTTAAAAATTTTTGATCCAATTGGTATTTTTTAGGAAGTTGAATTTTTTCTTCTTTTGTCCCCGTTTGAACCACAACTTCTTCGGTTTGATTAACTTGCGCTAATTTTTCTTCTGCAGCATTTACATTTAACCAGCCTACAGAAACTCCATTTACTTTTGTGGTTGGTAAAAAGTGACTTTGAAAATAAACATAGCTGCCCCCAGCAACCAGAGCTAGTCCAACCAAAGAAGTAATAATTACTTTCTTTTTATTATTTTTTCCTGATTTTTGACGACGTGTATTACGCATTTGCATTTCTTCTTTTTTCATTTGTTCATCCTTTATATCAATAATTTTAGGTTTATTTCTTAGAGACTAGGCAACAAACAACTGCGGTGATCTACAATCAAAAAAGGTTCCCTTTCTCTCGCAGATTAATTTTTTCAATTATACACTATTTTTACGTTGTTTTCAGCTTATTTTCCTTGTAAATCCTTTAATCTTAAAGAATTTGTATACTCTGTGACTTTTTTTGCTTCTTGTAAATGATACGTAAACTGGGCCATTTTAGCAAAATCCTGAGCGACGACGTCAAAAAAGGCTTGTGTCTTTATTAAGCTGTTCCAACAAGCTTCTTTACTAGAAAAATCCAGCAATGATGCTAATTGATCCATCGTGTCAGGAGTGACATAATTTTTCAGATACTTAAATTGTTTCCCAATAGAAATTGGCTCCGGTTCCTGCCAAGCCGCTTGCCAAGAAAGCAAGCGCAACAGTTCCTGCTGACAATATTCATAGAGATGTGTGACAGCGTAAAATAGTTCATTCCGACAAAGCCCCTTAACTACATACGTACTAACCCACCAAAATTCATTGCAACAATCGTTAAACTGCTGCTGATTCGGAACTGTTACTGTATAATTTTTATCAGATGCTACAGGTAAAGGTGGCAAATTTTCATCTTTGTCTAACAAGATAATTGCTAAAGAATCGCCTTCATGCCAATTGTCTTTTTCTGCGAGAGGACACAACGTTAAATCGATACGTTGACCATCTTCAAATAACATTAAAAATGTTTCCCGCGTCTTCGGTTCTGTGGGAAATAAGGTCATTTCCTTGGGACGTTGCATAATTAATGGTTGTCCAAATTTTGCTATCCACGTTGCTGTTTCAAAAAACTCAGCACATGGTTCTACAATATAAACAATGTCGAAATCTTGAAAACTATCTTTTGGCGCTTTCACATTCGTGCGAGAACCCACCATTCCCACAGCTCGAATGTGTTCTTCTTGTTTTGCTACATCCATAATAAGTTGAAACATTTCTTCTTCTGTACGCATGCATTCGCTCCCTCTCTTCAAAAGTTTCTATTAAAACATAGATTTTTTTATAAGTCTTTTGTTTTCTATCGCTTTTTCTATGGTACTTCGTATACACTAACATTACAAGGAGGGATGTTTCATGCATTGGTTAAAAATAACAAGTTTATCCATTGTCAGTTTTGGCTTTTGTATTCTTTTGATTTTAGGTCTACTTATTTTTACTGGCAAAAATACGCAACCCACCGATAAACCAGATGCTATTTTAATTTTAGGGGCCCGTGTTTTAGGGACGTCTAAAGAAACCGCACTGCCCAGCCGTGTTTTGCAAGCTCGGTTAGATGTGGCTATCCCCTATATTAAACAACACCCCGAGACACCCGTTATTGTTAGCGGAGGGCAAGGAGCAGATGAGCCGGCTACGGAAGCCGCGGTTATGAAACAATACTTGCTAAATAAAGGTGTTCCAGAAAAACAGATTCTCTTAGAAAATCGTGCCACACGCACCAAAGAAAATATTGTCAATTCACAAAAACTCCTTTCTTTTAAACGGCTAGTGATTGTTACTAGTGACTTTCACATGTACCGCTCGCAACTTTTAGCCAAGCGAGCAGGCATCTCAAATGTTTCAGGCATCACTGCGGCTTCTTCTTTTCCAAAAGATATCAAAAATTTTGGTCGAGAGCTGCTTTCTTTAGGCTATGCCTTACTCTTTGATTGGTAAAAGAGCGTCCTTCGCAAGACCATTTTGCGAAGGACGCTTTTATATTCTGTGGATTTGCTCACTTTTGTTCTCTTCTTCTTGTGTTTAAATTATAAAAATGATAACATATCTTTGTTAACGCTTACAAAAAATATTTATTTTATAGGAGGAGAAAGTTATGGGGCATCAATTGAGCACTCATTTTTTTAACAAGAAAACAGGGATTATTTCAACTTTTTTAAGTTTGATACTTTTAGTCGGTGGGTTACTGTTTGCACTACCTGCATTTGAAGTACAAGCAGCATCAACTGTTACACCTAAAACAGTCATGTATGTAGAAGTAAACAACCACGATTTTAACAATGTGGGAAAATATACTTTAGCTGGAACCAATCAACCTGCTTTTGATATGGGGATTATTTTTGCAGCCAATATTAATTATGATACGGTCAATAAAAAACCTTACTTATATCTAAATGAACGGGTCCAACAAACTTTAAACGAAGCTGAAACACAAATTCGTCCAGTTCAAGCACGCGGCACTAAAGTCCTATTGTCTATTTTAGGCAACCATGAAGGTGCTGGCTTTGCTAACTTCCCAACTTACGAAAGTGCGGATGCCTTTGCAGCTCAATTAGAACAAGTCGTTAATACGTATCATTTAGATGGTATTGATTTTGATGATGAGTATGCTGAATACGGAAAAAATGGGACGCCTCAACCAAATAATTCTTCGTTCATTTGGTTACTTCAAGCCTTAAGAAATCGCTTAGGTAATGATAAATTAATTACTTTTTATAATATTGGACCAGCGGCTGCGAACTCTTCAGCTAATCCTCAAATGAGTTCTTTAATTGATTATGCTTGGAACCCTTATTATAGTACCTGGAATCCACCACAAATTGCAGGTATGCCTGCTTCTCGTTTAGGTGCTTCTGCCGTTGAAGTTGGTGTCAATCAAAATCTAGCTGCGCAATATGCCAAACGTACAAAAGCGGAGCAATATGGTATTTATCTAATGTATAACCTCCCAGGAAAAGATTCATCTGCGTATATCTCGGCGGCGACACAAGAACTTTATGGTCGAAAAACGAACTATTCACCAACTGTTCCAACACCTTAATATTATCTCGTGTCTACAAGCGCCAACATGTAAAGAGTTAAAAGCCAGCTTACTACAAGCTGGCTTTTTGGTATCTTGAGCGAATAGTTTTACACAAAAAAAGACCCGCCCTTTGGGTAAGGACGGGAAAGGAGTTAAAAATGAAAAAGTGTTTTGTGTTGTTAAGGTTGTTTGTTGATATGCTTATATCTTACAAACTAAATGTGAAGATTTTGTGATCATTTCATTCTTATTTTGCTACTTTTATAGGAATTAAATAGATTGCCACGAGACTATCTTTAGTTGCCTCGTGCATCCGTTATTCTGACTGCTCCTTGTGGTGATACTCTGTAAAAACCGACAGTTCCTGTCCCTCCATTTGCAACCATCTGTTTCGATTGGGCTCTAAAAAAGAAGTCATTTCCATTCATACCCAAAAATCCAAGGTTCGTATCATTATTTTCTGCATCAGTCAATGTCTTTCTAATATATGTCTCTGCTTTTTCTTGTGTATCGATGATTTTTGCCTCTTCATTTTGGTCTTGATTTTCCTCTTCAGAAGAACGATAGTAATACTCTTCCGCAGGATAATTTCCACTATCTTGAGTAATTAACAATCGTGGTTTCGTCTTATCCGATTGGTCGCCGTTAGGATTTTCAACACCAATTTTATATAATAATAACGCAGCACCAGTAGGCCCCCACCTAATACTTAAGCTTGTAATTGGTCGCGACTCATCAGTAGGTAAATCCTTCGTAATCATTCCTCCGGTATTTGTACTACCATCAGGATGAATGATCAAACTCTCTCCTTTACCATTTTTCCATGTTCCAGCTAAAGTAGTAAAATCGCCAGCATTAATCGCTGTAGTATCTAAATCAGCTACAGTTAGCTGACTATTGTTTTCATCAGCTGTCTGCTCTTCATTTTTCACTGATTCGTTAGACTCGATACTGCTGCTCGCTTGTTCATTTGTCTTATCAATTGTTTCACTGGTTTTTTCATTCGTATTCGTCTCTTCAACTTTAGAGGATGCCTCCGTTGAAGCGGTTACTTTCTTTTCTTTTGGTTCCCGACAAGCAGTTAATGATAAAACCGCTAGCCCGACAAAAAACGCGAACATTCCCTTTTTCACGCCTATTCACCCCGTTCAATGATCTATCTTACTAGACTATTGTACTATTAATTCAACTGTTTAGACAAATATTTATGGAACAGACAAAAGTTGAACCAGTCATTGAATGCTTTGTGTCACATGAACCTATCAATCAACTTTCTTTTTTCTATGTATTATATGAAAAAAAGTGAGCCATCAGTCAAAATGACCGATGGCTCACTTTCTAAATCTTAAAACAAACGAACAAATGGATTATTCAGGTAAATCTACATTATGATGAACTTTTTGAACATCTTCTAAATCTTCTAAAACGTCTAACATTTTTTCAAAGTTCGCTAAATCGTCGCCTTCTAATGTTACTTCGTTTTGTGGAACCATTTCTAACTCAGTAACCGTGAATTCTTCAATGCCTTTTTCTTTTAACGCTTCTTGTGCATGGTGGAAATCTTCTGGTTCTGTGTAAACGATAATTTGACCGTCTTCTTCAACAACATCGCGAACATCAATGTCTTTTTCCATTAAGTATTCTAAAATTTCATCCGCATCGTCACCAGCAAAGCCAATGATACCTGTATTATCAAACATGTAGGAAACAGCACCGCTGACACCCATGTTTCCGCCGTTTTTACCAAATGCGGCCCGCACATCTGCTGCTGTTCGGTTCACGTTGTTTGTTAAAGCATCAACAATGACCATTGAACCATTTGGCCCAAATCCTTCATAGCGTAATTCAGAATATTGTTCATCTGCTGAACCTTTTGCTTTTTCAATAGCGCGATCAATAATATGTTTTGGTACATTGTATGTTTTGGCGCGTTCGATTACAAACCGTAATTTTTGGTTTGCATGAGGATCAGGGTCTCCTGACTTCGCTGCTACGTAAATTTCAATCCCGAATTTTGCATAAACACGGCTATTGTTTGCGTCTTTGGCAGCTTTTTTCTCTTTAATATTTGCCCATTTACGGCCCATATTCTCACTTCGCTTTCTCTGATTTGTTGTTAGTATCTTATCCCTTGTTTATTATACTGGGGAAACTGATTTTTGTTAAGTATTTTTTAGGTATCTGGCGAAAATCGTAAGGGAAACCGACCAAAATTTTGTTCTTTTAAAGAAGAATCTCCCATCTGGTATAGTTGATTGGCGCGAATATCTAACGAAAGCATTGCGCGGTTTTCTTTAGATACTTTGGAAATTACCGGCAATTGAATCTGTGCTTTGGTTTCTTTTAGATAAGCTTGTCCCTTTGGCGTAAATCCTAGCACATGGAGATAGCTGTCTTGCCAAACAGTTTCAACTTCTTCTTTGGTCATATTTAACAATATATAGGTTGCTAATCGTTGCAATCTTGTCCAAGTATAACGCTTCGTTTTCATACGTTCCATTAATTCGTGAAAAGAACCTGCTGCTTGGATTTGATCTTTTAGTCGATATTCAAGTCCTTCCGTCATTTGGTAAATGGCTTGTAACTCTTCTAACGAGGATTGAACAATTTTATACTTTAGGAAGGGCCAATAATTTTCCCATGAAATCATTGCCTGTGTTTGTAAATGTTGTGCGGTTATAGAAGGAACCGTTGGCAGTACTTGCGTTATTTCTTGTTGAAAAACACTTTGCCTAATCGCCGTGGCGCTAGCAACTTTCCCAGAAATCGTTGCATCATGAAAGCCCGCTTGTTTTCTAGCAATTGGGTAGAGCGTCATCGGGGTTGGATACGTGGCATTTTCCTTTGCATAACTCATCCCCAAAATATGATTAGGCGAAGAAAAATCGAACCTGCTTTCAGGATATACTTGACGAAAAACAGCAGTCATTTTTTGTGGATAACTCAATTGTTTGTCTGTCAATGCGTGGAACGTTTGATCAATTAAGGATTGATTTTCTTGGACAAACTGGCCGAAAGCCGCATAATCAATTGCGCTTGTACTATCTGTTCCAAAACATAAGCTCTCACATTGCAACGCCTGCAATAACTTTATACCGCCTTTGGCAAAGTAATCCGCAGACTGTACCGACCAAGCTGTCGGCAATTCAATGACTAAATCCACACCATTTTGCAAAGCTTCTTCTGCTCTGGCCCACTTATCTAGTAAGGCTGGTTCTCCTCTTTGTAAAAAATTTCCACTCATTATAGCAATCACTACTTCAGCTCCGCTTTGTTGGCGAGCTTGTTGGGCATGATAGCGATGTCCATTATGAAAGGGATTATATTCCACGATAATGCCACAGGCTTTCACTCTAGCCACCTCCGTTATAAAAAAATGGACTTATCAGCAAAGAGACAAACGTTTTTAAGCGCTGTCCCAAGCTCATAAGCCAAATCTTATTAATCTCTTTGACAAACAAAGAACCAGCGTTCACTTGTTTCAGTTGGTGCTTCATCTGTAAAATCTGCATAAACTTTGACGTTCATGAAACCAGCACTTTCTAACATTCGTAAATAGTTATCTAACGAATAGGTTCGTTCTTGATGCAATTCATCATACCGAACAAAGTGCTCATCTGTTTCCTGTTCTTTCACAAAAAATGTTAAGAAATGTTCGATGCTGTGTTCTTTTTCACCAGCGTAACTATCCCATAGAAAAGCAAATTCTTCTGTTTGATAATGATAGCTATATTCTGGAAAAACTGAATCAATTTTGTAAGTAGAATGAACATCAAAAATGAACGTTCCTTCCTCTTCTAACGCTTGATAAACTTCATCGAACACTTGTTGTACTTCTTGGCGATTAGCCATATAGCACAGTGAATCAGAAAAACAAGTGATGGCTTGGTATTGTCCCACTTCAGATAAATCTAGCATATTTCCCTGAACAAATTGAACTGGCACTTCTTCTTCAAAGGCCCGTTCACTAGCAATCATCAACATTTCTTCTGATAAGTCTAAGGCCGTCACATCGTAACCACTTTTCGCAAAATCAACTGCTAAAGCGCCTGTACCACAAGCCATTTCAAGAATTTGTTGGGTTCCTTGTGGGAGATGACGATTGGAAAAATCCAACCATTTTTGGTATAGGCTTTCGTCCATCACTTCGTCATAGACGAAAGCAAACGTTTCATAGGCCATTTTAGTCGACCCAAGCGCTTAGATCAACCATTGGGGCATCTGACCATAATTTTTCTAAATTGTAAAAGGCACGTTCTGAAGATTGGAATACATGGACAATAACATCGCCTAAATCGATTAAAATCCATTTTCCGCCTTCTTTACCTTCCACACGTTTGACTTCTACTTGATTTTTGGCTTCTTGTTCGTTAATTTCATCAACAATCGCATTGATTTGACGTTCACTATTGGCTTGGCAAATTAAAAAATAATCTGCTAATAATGAAATCTCTCTTACGTCTAATGCGACAATTTCTTCTGCTCGTTTTGAATCTGCTGCTTTGACAGCAATTTCTAAAATTTTCTGGCTATCTATGATAGTTCCCTCCTAGTAATTCTTTCTTCTTTTATTTTTGATTAACGACCCATTGATTGTAGGTCTCTAACGTTTTTGGATAAATTTTATGTTCTTGTTCAATCAAATGTAACAAGGTATGTTTCGTTTCATAAGCAACCGCTGCATCTAAGTCAACAAGGGCAATTTCACGGGCTTCTTTCACACCTGGAAAATCACGTCCTGGTTCAATGTAATCTGCGACATAAATAATTTTATCTAGCAAGCTCATCTTAGCAGCCCCAGTTGTATGCACACGAATTGCCTGCAAGATTTCTTCGTCATCAATGGCTAATTCCCGTTGAACAATATCCGCCCCAACTAAGCCATGCCAAATTTCATTGCCATAGTTTAATAAAGCCAAATCAAAACCATCTCGGCGAATAATCAACTCGAATTCATCGTTTGGACGTTCTTTGGCGTAATCATGCGTCAAAGCAGCAATACTGGCTTTCGCTTCATCGGCACCATATTTCGCTGCCAAGGCCACAGCTGTTTCCTCGACTCCTAACACATGGCGAAAACGACGTTCACTCATTTGCATTTGAACTTTTTGCATTAATAATTCACGTTGTGCAGCATCATAATTTGTTATCCAGCTCATCTTGATACAGTCCCTTCTCTTGAATATAGTTTATCACATTCTCTGGAAGAAGATAGCGTGTTGAGCAACCACTTTTGACTTTTTGTCTAATCAAAGTGGAACTAATCGCCATCTGCGGAACATCGACCCAAATAATTGGATAGGTAGATTCCGTTGGATAATTAGGACGCCGAATGCCGACAAATTGAACTAAATGGAGTAAGTCATCAATCCGATGCCATTTGGGCAAGTATTCCACCATATCTCCACCAATTATAAAATAATAATCAGTATCTGGATTGGCTTCTTTTAAAGCTTTCATCGTATCATATGTGTAACTTTTGCCTTTGCGAATTAATTCAATTGGCTCAATATCTAAGCAGGGATTATCAGCCACTGCTAGTTCTAACATCGCTAACCGATGTTCACTGCTAATTGTTTTCTTTTCGTCTACATGTGGTGGTAAGTACGTAGGCATTAAGTAAACTTTGTCCAAACCTAGTTGATTTTGAACTTGATCGGCCATGACAAGATGTGCTAAATGAACGGGATTAAAATTACCACCTAACAAGCCGACTTGCTTTCTTGTTTGAAAACGTAACGGTTCCTCTTGCAAGAGAACGTCCGCTCCTTGACGCGCTTGTCTTTTTTCTCCCATTGTTCATCCCTCCAATATTAAATCTCTTTGACTGCTGCTGAAATTTTTTGATATTTTTCTTTACTTGATGGCTTGAATAAGACCAACACGCGACCAATAATTTGTACCACATCGCAATGAATGGCTGCTGTTAGTTCTTCTGCAACCTCTTCTGCTACTTCATCTGTATTTTGTAATAACGTGATTTTAATCAATTCACGTTTTTCCAACGCTTCATCAATTTGTGTAATCATTGCGTCATTCAAACCACCTTTGCCTACTTGAAAAATAGGTTGTAAATGATGTGCCTGACTACGTAAATAACGTTTTTGTTTTCCTCTAAGTTTCAAATTGTTTGCCTTCTCTCTAAAATTTAAATTAATGCTTTTCTACGTAAAACATCGACACCTTTAGGCGCCCAACCAGCGACTACACCAGGTTCTGTGACAGTAATCCAACCTAGACCAGCAAACACAATATCCGTTTTTTCTTTCACGGAAAATTCAAAGCGCACTAATTCAGGAAACTCAGCGACTTCATCGGCACGTGGAGGCTGCAATAAGCCACCAACATGTTTTTCATAAAAAGCATCGACGGTTGCTGTTTTTGTTCGGTGTAAATTTAAGTCATTGGAAACGTAGGCAATGAAGGAACTTTTAGCACCTTGGACATAATCGAAGCGAGCCAAGCCACCTAAAAACAAGGTTTGTTCAGCATTTAATTGGTAAACTTTCGGTTTGATTTCTTTTTGCGGTGCAATAATTTTCAAGTCTTTTTTACCTAGGTAATGTGCCATTTGATGACGGTGAATAATTCCGGGCGTATCGATTAAGAAGTGGCCATCGTCTAATGGAATTTCAATTTTATCTAGCGTTGTTCCAGGAAATTGTGATGTCGTAATCACATCTTGAACACCCACTGTTTGTTGAATGATTTGATTGATTAATGTTGACTTTCCAACATTGGTCACACCTACGACATAAACGTCTCGGCCTTCACGATATTTTTCGATCGTATCTAATAACTCTTGCATTTCTTGTGGTTTCTTGCCACTTGTTAGTAAAACATCAACAGGGCGTAATCCTGCTTCATGGGCCCGTTCTCTCATCCATTGAACCATTTTAGGTTTTTTTAATGATTTAGGCAAAATATCCACTTTATTGCCAACTAACAACACAGGATTATCTCCGATAAAACGATGTAGTCCTGGAATAAGAGAGCCATTAAAGTCAAAAATATCCACTACGTTCACAATCAGTGCATCTTCTGTTCCTAAACCATTCAATAAACGTAAAAAGTCATCGTCTGTTAATTGGACATCTTGAATGTCATTATAATGTCTTAAGCGAAAACAACGTTGGCAATAAACTTCCCCTGTTTCCATTCCTTTTTCGAAAGCTGTTTTTGGTGTATAGCCTAATTCATGAGGATTTTCCGTTTGGATAATCGCACCACAGCCAATACAATGAATTGCCTCTGTCATTCTAATCCGCCTCTCCATGTCATTTCTGGATGTTTTTTTGATAAGTATTTCATAATTTTCCGTTCAAAGAACCGATTGATTCTAGTATTCCAGCCATCTGTATCGACAATCGGTTGAACTAAAACATTGCGTATACCCGCTGCGTTAGCTCCCCGAATATCTGTCATAATCTGATCGCCGACCATTAACATTTCAGATGGCTTCAAGCCTAATTTTTTTTCTGCTAATTTGAAGCCACGTGCGGTTGGTTTCAAGGCACGTGCTACATAATCTAAGTCAAACTTTTCAACAACGCGTTTAATCCGGCTGTCTTTGTTGTTTGAAACAACGAGGACAGTAATTCCTGCATTTTTCATTTCTAATAACCAAGTTTTTAATTCTTCTGTTCCATCGGGATTATTCCAAGCAATTAACGTATTATCTAAGTCAGTTAGTACTGCCTTAATCCCTAGTTTTTTTAATTGTGCGGGGGTAATTTTATAAATCGCATCAATCATCCATGTCGGTTTATATTTTGAAAACATCGTGACTCCTCTCACTGACACTATGTAGTTTCTTCGATTTTAAGAGACTGAAACATAACTAAACAATTATGCTTCAGTCTCTACCTATTGTATTATACTGCATTTTACTGAAAATTTCTATAAAGGACGGTCGTTCCTTGTAAAAGAACAAGTAAAATAAAAGAAAAAATAAAAAAAGCCACCCATCAACCCCTGAAAAGTTCGTTGATGAGTAGTAACTTCTAATATTTGCGAAAACGTTGGTATCTTTTTTCTAGTAACGTTTCCGTATCTAATTTAGCTAATTCAGTTAATTTTGAAATAAACGCTTTTTGTAACATGCGATTAATTTTTTCTTGTTCCAGAGGCTGACCGTTCATAACTTCTGGAATTACTTTATCTACAATAGCTAATTCCTTCAGCTCTGTCGCTGTGATTTTCATCAATTCTGCTGCTTCTTTCGCACGACTGCCATCTTTCCACAAAATAGAGGCGAAACCTTCTGGCGAAAGAACCGCATAAATCGTGTGTTCCAACATCCAAACTTCATCTGCGACTGCTAACGCTAAAGCACCGCCACTACCGCCCTCACCAATGATGACTGAAATGATTGGCACTTTCAAATCAGACATCTCTAACAGGTTTTGCGCAATGGCTTCCCCTTCTCCCCTCTCTTCGGCACCAATTCCACAATAGGCACCAGCAGTGTTCACAAAGGTAATGACTGGGCGGTTAAATTTTTCCGCTTGTTTCATTAAACGTAACGCTTTGCGATACCCTTCAGGATTAGGTGAACCAAAATTACGTTCAATATTTTCTGGTAGATTTCGACCCTTTTGGATACCTACCACTGTAACTGGTTTCCCTTGCAAAGTAGCAACACCACCGACTACAGCTAAATCATCGGCAAAGTAACGATCCCCATGAAATTCTAAAAAGTCCTCAAAAATGGCTTCTATATATTCTAAAGTTGTCAAACGATCTTGGGCTCTTGCCAAGGTAACAACATCATTGGCTGTTTTCTTTTCCATGTTAGCGCCACCCTTCCAAAGAATGTAAACGTAACAAGTCGCTCAATCGTTGACGCAAAAGATTTCTTGGCACAATCTGATCTACAAAACCATGTTCTAAAAGAAACTCGGCCTTTTGAAAATCATCTGGCAACTCTTGACGAATCGTTTGTTCAATTACACGGCGGCCAGCAAAACCGATTAAACTCTGAGGCTCTGCCAAAATAATATCTCCATCCATCGCAAAACTTGCGGTAACACCGCCAGTCGTTGGATCAGTCAATACCGTAAGATACAGCAGCCCTGCTTTGTTATGCCGTTGCAAAGCGGCCGAAATTTTCGCCATTTGCATCAATGAAAAAATTCCTTCTTGCATACGGGCACCACCAGATGCAGTGAAAATCACTACTGGTAAATGCTTTTCTGTCGCCCGCTCAAACAAGCGTGTGATTTTTTCACCAACAATCGTTCCCATACTGCCCATGATAAAATTAGCGTCCATGATTCCAATTGCAACAGCTTGTCCTTCAATTGTTGCTTCTCCCGTTAAGACAGCTTCATCTAGCCCAGTTTTTTCTTGCATTTTTTCAATTTTTTCAAGATAACCAGGAAAATTTAGTGGATCTTTTGTCACTAATTCACTGTCCCAATTGTGGAAACTTTTTTCATCAACGGTTATCGCTAATCGTTCCCATGCACCAATCCGAAAACTATAGCCACAATGCGGACAGATTTTTTCTGCACCCATTTCTTTTGTATACAGTGTTCGCTTACAAGAAGGGCATTTTGCCCACATATTATCTGGAACAGAAGGCTTCTTTGATGCATCATTTGCATCAGCACGATTTGGATTAATGCGAATGTAATTTTTCTTTTTAAATAATGCCATTTGCTTACTCCTCGTATTTTAGCGGCAAGAGCACAGCTCTTGCGGCGTTCTTTCTTTAATGATTGCTTTCTGGCTCCCAATTTGGTAGAAATGTTTCTTGTAAAAAGCTTGTGTCATAGTCACCTGTCAAAACATTGTCATGTGTAATTAAATCTAATTGGAATTCGGCATTCGTAATAATACCTTCTGTTACAATTTCATTTAAAGCCCTTTGCATTTTCATCAAGGCATCAAAACGATTTTCACCATGTACGATGACTTTTGCAATCATTGAATCATAATAAGGCGGAATTGAATACCCTGAATACATAGCGCTGTCTACACGCAAGCCCATTCCACCACTAGGCAACAAGAGATTTTGAATTTTACCTGGTGAAGGAGCAAAATTAAAGGCAGGATTTTCAGCGTTAATTCGGCACTCAATCGCATGCCCAGTCATGATAACATCCTCTTGGGTATAGCCTAAAGGTTCACCTGAAGCAATTTCTAATTGTGCTTTGACTAAATCAATCCCTGTTACCATTTCCGTAACTGGATGTTCGACTTGGATGCGGGTATTCATTTCCATGAAATAAAAGTCGCCAGCTGGATCCATCAAAAATTCAATGGTTCCGGCATTTTCATAATGCACAGCTTGTGCCGCTCGAACGGCCGTTTCGCCTAACATCTGACGCTTTTCTTCAGAAATAGCAATCGATGGTGATTCTTCTAACACTTTTTGATTATTTCTTTGTAGTGAGCAATCACGTTCTCCTAAGTGAATCACATGCCCATATTGATCACCTAAAATTTGCACTTCGATATGACGTGCTGGATAAATAATTTTTTCTAAATACATATCATCATTACCAAATGCGGCTTTGGCTTCTTGCTGCGCTGAAGTAAAGTGTTTCGGTAACTCTTCTTTTGAAAGAACTTTTCGGATTCCTTTTCCGCCACCACCAGCAGCTGCCTTTAACATCACTGGGTAACCAATTTTTTCAGCAATCGTCAACGCTTCTTCGACAGAATCAATGACGCCATCACTCCCAGGAATAACAGGTACCTTGGCTTTTTGCATCAGTTGACGTGCGTTTATTTTATTGCCCATTGCATCAATCGTTTCTGCTTTAGGACCGATAAAAGTAATGTTACATTCTTCGCACATTGAAGCAAATTGACTATTTTCAGATAAGAAACCAAACCCTGGATGAATCGCTTCAGCATTGGTAACAATCGCTGCACTTAAAACAGCTTGAACATTTAAATAAGAATCAGTTGCTTTCGCCGGTCCAATACAAATGGCTTCATCTGCTAACTGTGTGTGTAACGCTTCTTGATCCGCTTCAGAGTAAACAGCAACTGTTTGAACGCCTAATTCGCGACAGGCACGAATAATACGAACAGCGATTTCTCCGCGGTTTGCGATTAATACTTTCGAAAACATTTTTCACCTATCCAATCATAAAGGTTAATTCAGCCTCGGCAACTTTTTTTCCATTAACTTTTGCCACACCTTTACCCATTCCAGCAGAAGCACGGACTTTTAAAAGTTCAACCTCTAAAATTAATGTGTCGCCTGGTGTTACCTTTTGTCTAAATTTTGCTTTATCTAATCCACCAAAGTATGCCGTTTTCCCTTTGAATTCAGGCATTGAAAGTAATGCCACGGCGCCTGCTTGAGCCAACGATTCAATAATTAAAACTCCTGGCAAAACAGGATTCCCAGGAAAATGACCTTGAAAAACTTGCTCATTAACCGTTACATTCTTTTTCGCTACAACGCGTTCCCCGGGAATGACTTCTTCAACACTATCTAATAATAAAAAGGGATAGCGATGTGGTAAAATTTCTTGAATTTCTGTAATTGTTAATTTCATGTTTTATTCTCCTTTAGCAACTCGGAATAGCGGCTGACCAAATTCAACCACATCTTCATTGTTGACTAACACTTCGGTAATCACACCGTCAACTGTCGCCGTAATTTCATTCATTAATTTCATCGCTTCAACGATACACACAACGTCACCCGTTTTAACAGTGTCTCCTACTTTGACAAAGTTCTCTTTATCTGGTGCTGGTTGTAAATAAACGATTCCTACAATAGGTGACGTAATTTCTTCTGTCTTTTTATTGACTGTCGGTGTATTGGTTGGCGTTTCTTCAACGACAGAAACTGTTTCAACAGGCACTGACACACCACTAGCGGCTACTGGTGTTTCTTGTGGTTGCGCCACTGGTTCTACGGCACTTCGTCCAGAAACTGTATTTTTATTCATATATAATTCAAACGAGCCTTCTCGTAAATCGAATTCGGTTAAAGTTGATTGATCAAATTGTGTTAATAGTGCTTTTACTTCTTCTAACTGCATGTTAATCCTCCCAGCGTTTTAAGCAAATAACTGCATTGTGGCCACCAAAGCCTAGCGAGTTACTTAAAGCATAATCAAATTTATGCTCTTTGCTTTCGTTTAAAACAACGTTCACCGTAATTGCTTCATCTTGATTTTCCACATTAATGGTTGGCGGAATAAATTGATGTTGTAAAGCATTTAGGGTAGCAATTCCTTCAATCCCACCAGCGGCGCCTAAGAGATGTCCCGTCATACTCTTCGTACTACTTACATACGCCGTTTTTGCGGCATTACCTAAAGCCAATTCAATAGCTTTAGATTCTGCACTGTCATTGGCTTGTGTGCTTGTTCCATGGGCGTTAATATAGCCAATTTTTTCTGGAGAAATCCCCGCTTCTTCCATTGCTAGTACCATGGCTTTCGCTGCGCCGCTCCCATCTGGTGTTGGTGATGTCATATGATAGGCATCGCAATTAGCACCATAGCCAACCACTTCACCTAAAATAGTTGCGCCTCGTTCTAGAGCATGATCTAATGATTCTAAAATAAAGACACCCGCACCTTCTCCCATCACAAATCCACTACGTTCTTTATCAAAGGGAATTGAGGCTTTTTCTGGATCAGTCGCCTTTGTTAAAGCGGTCAAGGAAGCAAATCCTGAAATACCGATTTCTGTAATAGGCGCTTCTGCTCCACCAGCAATAATGACATCGGAGTAGCCATGTTTGATATTGCGGAACGCTTCCCCAATTGAATGGGTTGCACTAGCACAAGCCGTCACTGTTGACGTACAAATTCCTTTGGCACCAACACGTAAAGCAATATTTCCCGCCACCATGTTTCCAATCGCCATTGGAATAAATAACGGTGCCACACGTTCAGGTCCTTTGTCGTGCATCCGAATTACTTGATTTTGAATTGTTTCCAAACCACCAATCCCGGAACCCACCATGACGCCAAACCGATCCACATCTAGTTGACTGGTATCCAAGCCACTCATAGCCATTGCTTCTAAGGCCGCATAAATGCCAAATAACGAAAACTTATCCATGCGTTTGCCATCTTTTTTAACAAAATATTTTTCCATTGGAAAGTCTTTCACTTCAGCTGCTAAGGTGACACCTGTTTCACTAACATCAAATTTACTAATCGGTCCGATACCATTTTTCCCTGTTTTCAAACTTTCTAAAAAAGTCTCAGGTTCATTGCCAATCGGCGAGGTGACACCGTAACCGGTAATAACTACTCGATTCATCCTTTTGACTCCTTTCGTTTATCCGTGCATGACTAAGCCGCCATCAACATTCACTACTTGCCCAGTAATATAGGGACTTTTAGCTAAGAAAATCGCTGTAGCTGCGACATCTTCGACTTGCCCAAACGTTTGTAAGGGAATTTGCGCATTCATTTGTGTTTTAACTTTTTCCGATAAAACATCCGTCATTTCTGTTTGGATAAACCCTGGTGCAATCGCATTGCAGGTAATACCGCGCGGCGCAACTTCTCGTGCCACCGATTTAGTAAAACCAACGACACCTGCTTTACTCGCAGCGTAGTTTGCTTGACCAACATTTCCCATTAAACCAGAAACGCTAGCCATATTAATAATCCGACCACTTCGTTGTTTCATCATACGTTTAACCGCTTGTTGGGTCATGTTAAAAGTTCCTACCAAGTTAATATCTAAACAGGCATTAAAATCCTCTTTTGTCATTCGTAATAATAATTTATCATTCGTAATCCCAGCGTTATTCACCAGAATATCAATCGAGCCTAATTGGTCAACAGTTGCTTGAATCATCTCACCTGCTGCATCAAAATCGGAAATATCTCCAGAAAGGCCAATACATTTTACCCCAAAGGCTTCAATTTCTTGTCGTTGTTCTGGCGTAATCTCACTCCGACCGTTTAAAACAATATTGGCGCCCTCTTTCGCAAAAGCCAACGCAACTGCTTTGCCAATCCCGCGAGTGCTTCCAGTAATAAATACGTTTTTCCCTGTTAATTCCATTTTTTACCTCCCAGTAAGTGCTGTTAACGTTTCTTTTAATGTTGCAACATCTTCCACACGGTGCATTTCAATTGTTTTGTCAATTTTTTTAACAAAACCAGTTAATGTTTTCCCTGGACCAACTTCAATCATCGTTCCTACGTTCATAGCCTTCATCGTTTCGATACTGTCTTCAAAACGTACCGCAGACATGACTTGCTTTTCCAATAACGCTTGAATTGCCTCTTGGGGCATAATTTCGGCAGTCGTATTACTAATGACAGGAATTTGCATCGTTTGAAAGTTCAATTTTGCTAAATCCTGAGCCAATTTTTTTGATGCTGGTTGTAACAGCGCCGTATGGAAAGGACCACTCACATTTAACGGAATCATTCGTTTCACACCAGCTTCTTTGAGAAGTGTCATCGCTTGATCAACAGCAGCAACCTCACCACCAATCACGATTTGTTGTGGTGTATTATAATTTGCTGGAGCCACAATTCCGAAAGCACTGGCTTCTTGGCAGGCTTTCTCAATTACTTCACGCTCAGCATTCATAACAGCAACCATTTTGCCAGTTCCTTGTGGTGCTGCTTCTGTCATGTACTGACCGCGCTTTTGGACCAAGGCCACTGCTTCTGAAAAGCGCAAAGCCCCGCTGGCAACCAAAGCACTGTATTCCCCTAAGCTTAAACCCGCTACGACATCAGGCGTTAGTCCTTTTTGTTGCAAAAGACGGTAAAATGCGACACTGACTGTTAAAATAGCAGGTTGCGTATATTCTGTTTCATTTAAACGTTCATTTTCAGTAAAACAAAGTTCTGCCATCTCATAACCTAAGATATGACTTGCTTCATCGAAAGTTTCCCGAACAATCGCTTCTTGGTGATATAATTCTTCACCCATCCCTTGATACTGGGCTCCTTGTCCACTAAATAAAATCGCTGTTTTCATACGACACCTCATTTTTTGTTAAAATTATTCACTTAGCCCCAACGCTGATTCATCTTATGTACAATCGCTTTGCATTCAGACATGAGTGAATCAATGATTTCTTGGGCTGTTTCTTCTTTTTTTATTAACCCGGCAATTTGTCCCGCCATGACGGAACCGTAATCCATATCCCCGTCAACGACAGCTTTGCGCAAAGCGCCCTGACCAATTTTTTCAAACATTTCTAAATCAGGCACTTCTTTTTGGAGTTCTTGCTTTTCTAATTGATTATATTGAGCGGTTAATTTATTTTTTAAAGTACGCACTGGATGGCCAAAATGTTGGCAGGTAATTACTGCATCTAAATCACGTGCCTTTAAAACTTTCTGTTTATAATCTGGATGAACGTTGCATTCTTTGGCAATTAAAAAACGTGTGCCTAACTGGACTGCTTCAGCACCTAACATAAAGGCCGCAGCCATACCACGACCATCACCAATCCCACCTGCTGCAATCACAGGAATTGACACAGCGTCAACGATTTGCGGTAAGCCACTCATAGTGGTTAACTTGCCAATATGTCCACCAGCTTCCATTCCTTCAAAAATGACAGCATCGGCACCAATTTTTTCCATTCTTTTTGCTAAAGCAACTGAAGGAACTACTGGGATTACTTTAATGTTATGTTCTTTAAAACGAGCCATGTATTTGGCTGGATTGCCTGCACCTGTCGTTACGACAGGAACCTGTTCTTCACAAACCAAATCGACAATTTCATCGGCAAAAGGTGAAAGTAACATGATATTGACACCAAAGGGTTGCTCCGTTAATTCTTTAACTTTTTTAATTTCTTTTTTTACGACTTCTTTTGGGGCATTGCCGCCAGCAATAATCCCTAATCCACCAGCGTTTGACACGGCACTTGCTAATGAAGCATCGGCTACCCAAGCCATACCGCCTTGAAAAATGGGATAATTGATTCCAAGCAACTCACATAACTGTTGATTCATTGATTTTATACGTCCTTTAGTTCTAAGATAAGTACACTTCATTCAAGTAAAAAAGGATTTTTCCGGCTTATTTACTTGTTTTTTTAGGGACTGGGTCATTTAGCAATTAAATGTCCCAGCCCCCTATTTTCATGTATTAGTTTGCTTGTTGTTTTTCTACATATGTTACTAAATCTTGAACGGTTTGGATGCCATCTTCTGTTTCGATTTTCACATCAAATTCATCTTCGATTTCGTTAATGATTTGGAATAAATCTAAGCTATCCGCATCTAATTCTTCTTGAATGTTTGTAGTTAATTGTACCTCTTCAGCATCTTTTCCTAATTCTTCTACGATAATTGCTTGAATTTTTTCAAATACCATGTGTATATTCCTCCAAAATAGTCATTTTCTTCATTTATATGTGAACAGTTTTTTACAGCGTTAGGAGCAGTGAGCCCCATGTTAAGCCGCCGCCAAATCCTGTTAGCACCACGCGTTGTTGGGAACCTAAAATTAAGGTCCCATTTTCAACTGCTTCATCCAACAAAATAGGAATACTAGCAGCTGAGGTATTGCCATATTTATCCATATTCGTTAAAAACTTCTCGCGGGAAATCTTCGTCTTACGTGCAATTTTATCGATAATGCGCACATTTGCTTGATGTAATAGAAGATAATCCACGGTTTCGTCCGTCACGAGTGATAAAATATTTTGTGAAACATCTTTAATCGCAAAATCAAAAATACTACGTCCTTCCATCTGTAGCGTCTTACTAGCCTGCTCATGCCCCTGATAAAAAGGACTTTCGTTGATCGTGTAGCCTGACGTTAAAGCCGCCCACCGTTGTCCATCTGCTTGTAATTTTTCATTTAGAAAATGCGGTGTCTCAGCCGCTTCAATCAAGACGCCAGCAGCCCCATCACCGAAAAGCACCGCTGTGGAGCGATCGGTCCAATCCAACATTTTGGAAAATGTTTCGCCACCAATTACTAGACCTGTTTGATAACGACCACTTAAGACTAGTTTTTCTGCCATGCTTAAGGCATAGACAAAACCAGAACACGCTGCACTGATGTCAAAAGCAAAGGCCTCAGTGGCGCCAATTGCGCCTTGCACTTGGCAAGCAACAGAAGGCATATTGAAATCTGGTGTCACTGTTGCAACTAAAATAAAGTCAATCTCACTTGCTTGCTTTCCAGATTTTTCCAATAACTGTTTTGCGACCTGATGACATAAATCAGACGTATTTTCTTGCGTAACGATGCGACGTTCACTAATGCCTGTTCGCGAATGTATCCATTCATCAGAGGTATCCATCATTTCACTCAGTTGGTGATTCGTGACACAATTCTCTGGAACATAACGGCTTGTACAACTAATTCGTGCATAATTCTTCATGGGGATCCTCACTTTTTATTTGTATTCTTGCAAGAAATCATGAAGATTTTTTAGTGCTCTTAACAGCGCTTGTTCTTCTTCTTGCTCCATGCCTTTCAAAATGTTTTTAACCATTTCACGATGAAAATGCTGATGGACTCTAAAAAGTAATTTTCCTTTTTTAGTTAAGCCAAGCTTTACTACACGTCGATCATCTTCACTACGCAAACGTTCAACATAGCCTTTTTTAACTAAGTTGTTAATCGCTACAGTAAGTGTTCCGACAGTAATTGAAAGTTCCTTGGCTACTTCTGAAGACGTTTTTTTCTTGTACATACCAATTGCTTCGATTGTGTGCATCTCCGTAATGGATAAATCATTAAATTGTGATTTTTTCAATTCAGATTCTTCAATCGTTAAGATGTCATTAAAGACACTGACTAAGTAATCGTTGACTGTTTCTAAATTAGGTTCCATTCTGTGCACCATCCATATACTTTGATTATCAAAACATTTGATGTTCAAACTATATCGTAAATAAGCAAAGAATGCAAGAGAATTTTCTATATTTTTAATGAAATATTCTTCAAATATTTCAAAAAAGGCGCATTTTCAAGGGACGAGGCTTTTAAAAAAAGGATCAATTACTTTGATACCCAAACTATTTTCACAGAAAAAGGAAAGAAGTGCAACTAAAAAGCATCACTGGCACTCCCCTGATTGAGAAGTGCCAGTGATTTTTGTTATATAATTCTTAAATTCCCACTAAGCTATTGCTACAACTTGACTGGATAATACGAGAAGAGAGTGAACCAGAAGCTTTGGTGCTTCTACTCCACTCCCTTATTAAAATGTAGGACGATTAATTATTGAATTAAGTCGTAAATTTCCATTGCTACAATATCGATGTTATCGAATTGATAGCTTTGGTGCGTATCAGATTCTGTTAATTCAAATGTTTCTGTTGATTTATCAAAACTTACAATACATTTCTCTACGCCTTCACGTTCAAAGCGGCGTACTTGTACTTCATTATCTGCTGCTTCGATCATTGCTTCCAGTCTCTTAATAATCGCCACAAGTTGTGAATGTTTCATCAGTGGGCCTCCTTTTGCAAACTAGTTCTGTACCATTGTAACAAAACATTGCCTAACTTGCATGATTTTTCGTCATTTTTTTTGATTTTTTTGTTGTTCTTTAATTTTTATTCGTTGGTTGCTTGCCATCTGTCCACCAAAGCTTAATTAAGGCCTGTGTGCCATCATTTTCAAACCCTTTATCTGCAAGGCTTTCATATAATTCTGTCGCTTTTTGCGTCGCTGGCAATGGAAGGTCAAGTTTTTTTGCTTCATCTAACGCAATCTTTAAATCTTTGATAAAATGTTTAACAAAAAAGCCTGGCGTATAATCTTCTTTTAAAATACGCGGACCATAATTACTTAATGACCAGTTTGCAGCACTACCACCACCGACTGTTTCCAGAACTTTTTCTAAAGTTAATCCTGTCGCATTTGCGTAAACGAGCATTTCAGTCAAACCGGTCATTGTGCCTGCAATCATTAACTGATTCGCCATCTTAGTGTGTTGCCCTTTTCCAGCTGAGCCGTGTAGCATAAACGTTTTACCAAATGTTTTGAAAATTGGTAAGACGGTGTCATAACTTTCTTGATCGCCACCAACCATAATTGTTAAAGTACCATTTTTAGCACCTAAGTCACCACCAGAAACTGGCGCATCCAACGCATGAGCACCCACTTCTGCTGCTTTTTTGGCAATCTTTTCAGCCAAGGTTGGCGTACTTGTGGTTAAATCTACTACTATTTTACCTGTAAGATCTGCTTGAAAAATCCCTGTTTCATTAAAATACACGCCTTCAACATCTGAAGGAAAGCCAACCATTGTAAAAATGATATCACTCGCTTCCGCAATTGCTTTTGGCGTATCATACCAAACTGCTCCTTCAGCAACTAAATCATCTGTTTTACTTTTTGTTCGATTATAAACATTGACAGATAAATTGTTTTTCATCATATTACGAATAATTGATTTCCCCATGACACCCGTTCCAATAAAGCCGATTTTAGACATAGTAGCTTCCTCCGTTCTTAAAATAAAAAACTTTCCTCCTTCAGTATAAACGAAGGAGGAAAGTTTTGCAGTTTATTTTCTTAAAGATGTAAATTTTACTTTAATTTTTTTTATTGAGTCCGCATTTTCTTTTTCCATTTGAAGTTGATCAAAGTAAATCAATGTGTCTTGATAAAATTCAATCATTTTGTTGCCAAAGTTTGTAGAAGAAATTTCAAATAATTTTTCATCTAAAATAGTTTGGTCTATTTTAATATTTGCTTGTATATAGTCAATCAATGTTGGGGCAAAATCACTGTCTGTCTTAAAAGTTTTGCCTAAGCTTTCATGATCAAATAAATTATTTAAATAGGCGTTCCCTTCTGCAACACATTGAACGCCAGCAGCCATCGCTTCTGTATAAGTTAAGCCTTGTGTTTCCGACGTTGAGGCGCTGACAAAATAGTCAGCAGCTTTATAATAAATGGCGACTTCTTCATTTGGCACTTCACCCGTAAATTGAACGTATTCACTGACTTCTAGTTCTTCTGCTAATTCTTTTAAATCCTCTAGATAGGGACCATTTCCAACTATTACTAAACGAGTTTGTGGTAATTTTTCAATAACTTGTGGTAACCCTTGAATAATTGCTTGAATATTTTTTTCATAAGAAATTCGACTTAACGATAACAACATAATCTGTTGCTCTTCAATACCTAGTTGTTGACGCATTCCAGCGATCATTTCCTCAGTAATATCGGGACGTAAAAACTTATCAATTTCGATCCCTGTTGGAATAATTCTCATTGGTGCGGTTACTCCATAATCCCGTAATTTTTCAATTACACGTTCACTGGGACAAACAACACCTGTCGTATGATTTGTAAACACTCTTGAAAAGAATTTAACATGTGATGGACGGACGACTTTTCCTTTAGCAATATAATGTAAGTAATCTTCATACATCGTATGATACGTATGGATGACAGGAATTTTCATTTTTTTCCCAACCATTTTCCCTAAAATACCCGCACCAAATTCAGTATGTGTATGAATTAAATCTAATTCCAATTCTTTGGCAATTAAATAGGCGT